>NZ_SBIM01000023.1:0-505 GCF_004348885.1 Bacillus sp. CBEL-1
CTTTGGTGTGTGTGCAACGGGAAATGGAAAAGAGAAAAATTTTCTTGCTAACTTTGTGTGACTTAATATCCAGTAGTATACACTCACACACCCATAGAACTCTTCATTGATTGGGCTTCCACTGTTACAGATTGGTTTGCTATATCTTGTGCCCATTCAATTCAGTACATACAATAGGCAATGCCGTAGTCAATATCAAATAGACAAGCATATCAACAACAACAACAACAGCATCATTACCAAGACTCGTCTTTTATCTATCACCACACAGTTTTACCTTTTTATTACTTCTTTACTCAACGCACATTTGGGGGTATTGCACATTCGTTAAATTTTAAAGTGGGTTTATTCCCGCATTCTTCTCTGTGCTACCTCAGTCTGTGTCTGTGTCTGTTGGTGAGTCAAGTAGTTCAACCTAACTTGAGCGTTCTTGCTGATTTGTTGCTGGGTTTATGAATTACCAACCGGCTCATTAATAAGCTATTACCCATTTTAAATTACTATC
>NZ_SBIM01000011.1:0-367212 GCF_004348885.1 Bacillus sp. CBEL-1
CCGAAACCATCTTTCAATTTTCTCTTATGCAAGAAAAAATGTTATCCGGTATTAGCTCCGGTTTCCCGGAGTTATCCCAGTCTTACAGGCAGGTTGCCCACGTGTTACTCACCCGTCCGCCGCTAACGTCATAGAAGCAAGCTTCTAATCAGTTCGCTCGACTTGCATGTATTAGGCACGCCGCCAGCGTTCATCCTGAGCCAGGATCAAACTCTCCGAAGAAATGTTTGACTTGCTCATAAAAGTTTAAAAAAATTAACGTTGACGTTTGTCGCTTTGTTCAGTTTTCAAAGTTCAACCGCCGCTCTTAAGCGACTTTTTAATGTTACCAAGTTATCTTCATAAAGTCAATAACTTTTTTAAAATAATTTTTTCGCTTTTTCAGCGCGTCTGCTGTGTTATCTCAGCGACATTTAATAATATATCATCATATTATTCATATAGCAACTGTTTTTTTAATATTTTTTTCAAAAAGTTAACTATAGTAAAAAAACCATTTTACTAGATGCTTGAACTTTTATAGGAATAGAACGTTTTACTCTCACATATCTTCTAGTAATAACATTGAATAGATAGGAAGTTGATGTAATGAACCTATGGATTTCAATCGCTCTCTACGTATCCTTTATTATGTCCATCTTTTTAATTTCTCAAGCGTATTTTGAATCTTTGCGCTTAATGAACTCTGAAGGAAAGGTAAAAGGAATCCCTTTCGTTTTTCTCTCATCCTTCAGCTTAGTATTTACTCTTTTAACTTCTTATTTTTATCAGTTACTCTATTAACAAATTTCTCTACACTTCGACAAACCTCCCCGGGCAGGTTGTCGAAGTTTTTTTATGAAACATAAAGAAAGTGCTGGTACAATATTAAATGTAAGCGTAATCATTAAGTTAGGGGGAACCAATACTGATGCTAAAAAACTTAACAATTGGCCAATTATTAAAAGAAACCAGTACTTTATTTAAAGATCATTCAGCGGTTATCTACTCTCAAGAGAATATTCACTATACGTATAACGAATTGTATAACGAAACAACAAAAGTTGCAAAAGCTCTCCTAGGATTAGGGATTAAGAAAGGAGAACATATTGCAGTATGGTCTACTAATCGTTTGGAATGGATTTTACTTCAACTTGCTTCCGCTCGAATTGGTGTCGTATTAGTTACGGTAAACACAAGTTATCAAGAAGCTGAAGTAGAATACCTTTTACATCATTCTGATACAACTGCCCTTTTCTATATTGATTCCTTTAAAACAACTTCATATTCATCAATCATTTCATCTATTGTTCATAAACTTCCAAGACTACAACATCTGATTAGCATTGATAATAAAAAACACCAAATGGACTGGAACCAATTTCTACTATATAGCATGAACATTTCAGATCAAGCACTCGCTCTTGCTGAGCAAGACGTTTATCCTGAAGAAGTAATTAATATGCAATATACCTCTGGCACTACAGGATTTCCGAAAGGTGTTATGCTCAGTCATAATAATATAGTCAATAATGCTCTTTTAGTAGCTAACGCAATGAAGTTATCTCACCAAGACAGACTTTGCATCCCAGTACCTTTTTTTCATTGTTTTGGTTGCGTTATGGGATTATTAGCATCAGTATGTGTTGGAGCAACCATGGTGCCCATTGTTGAGTTTAATCCTACCGCTGTATTAGAAACTATTGAAAAAGAAAAATGCACCGCTTTACATGGTGTACCAACTATGTTTATCGCTGAATTAAACCTTCCAAATTTCCACAATTACGATTTATCAAGTTTACGCACAGGAATTATGGCTGGATCAAATTGCCCTACTGAAGTCATGAAACGAGTAATGAATGATATGGGAGTTCATGAAATCACCATTGCTTATGGACAAACTGAAAGCTCACCTGTTATTACTCAAACAACTACTACCGACTCCTTAGAAAGGCGGGTAACAACTGTAGGCAAAGCTCACCCTTATGTACAAGTAAAGATTATCGATCCAGTAAATGGACATGCGTTACCGACAGGTGTACAGGGGGAACTTTGCGCCAAAGGTTACTTAATTATGAAGGGATATTACAAAATGCCAGAGGAAACGGCTAATACCATTGACGATGACGGGTGGCTTCATACTGGTGATTTAGCCGTCATTGATAATGAAGGCTATATTAAAATTACCGGTCGCTTAAAAGATATGATTATTAGGGGTGGAGAAAATATCTATCCACGTGAAATTGAAGAGTTTTTATATCTTCACCCAAAAATTGAAGACATTCAAGTGATTGGTGTCCCTGATAGACATTACGGAGAAAAAGTTGTGGCTTGCATTAAGTTAAAGCCAGGTATAGAAGCAACAGCATCTGAAATCAAAGAATATTGTAAAAACAAACTTTCACACTTTAAAATACCTGAATCTATCTATTTCGTAGAAACATTTCCAATGACGGCATCTGGAAAAATCCAAAAATACAAATTACGGGAACAACTTCAAAATTTTTCATAAAAAATGATATTTTTCGCCTCTAAACACTAAAAATAGTTTACTATACTAACTATACATATCTGTTCAAACCTTATCATACAGATATAAACAACACAGTTTAGTGAAATAGGTGAATAAAATGGATCATCAAATGTTATTAAAGCTTGGCATATCTGCTCTATTAGGACTTATTATCGGATTAGAGAGAGAATTAAAGCGTAAGCCTGTAGGTTTAAAGACTTCCCTTGTTATTTCAATTATCAGCTGCTTGTTAACTATTGTCTCAATCGAATCCTCCCATATCCTTAATGATGGTGATAACATTACTATGGATCCATTGCGTTTAGCAGCACAAATTGTGTCTGGTATTGGATTTCTTGGTGCAGGAGTTATTTTACGCAAAGAAAATGACAGTATCTCAGGGTTAACAACGGCTGCTATTATATGGGGAGCTGCCGGTATTGGTATTGCTGTAGGTGCAGGCTTTTATATGGAGGCCTTTGTAGGGGTTATTTTGCTCATTATTAGCGTTGAGCTCCTCCCGTTTTTAATTACCGTTTTCGGACCAAAACAGCTGCGTGAAAAAGATCTCATCCTTCAATTGAAACTGGCGAACAAACATAATATTGTTGAGACAACAGCCAGTATTAAAGAAAAAGATATTACGATAAAGAATATACGTATTAAAGATTTAGATACGGGGCAACTATATATTCGAATGAAAGTGTCTGTTCACCAAAAGCGCCCTACCACTGAAGTTTATTACGAAATACAGAAGATTTCAGGTATTCGAAGCATCGAAATTGAAAATGTCTAAAAGGCACAATGCCTTTTAGACATTTTTTAAATGTTTTAAAAACCGCTCTCGAGACTTTTCAGATAACCGAAACTCATCTTCTGTCGCTTCTGTTAATAACTCATACTTCTCCACATATGGCAAGTCCATACTGTGAATAATTTCTCTGCACTGCTTCAAAAAATATGTGTATTGTGTATAACTATCGTCAAACTGAACTTGCAAATCTCTAATAATCTTCTTTGTTAACAACGGACTTGCTCCATTTGTGGATACAGCGATAGACAATTCTCCCCTAGAGAAATTTGCAGGAATATAAACATTTCCTTTTTTATGTGCACTAGCCACATTGACAAGCTGATTCTCACTCTTTTCTTTTTCTATTATCTCTAAAGCATCAACTTGATGAGTAGCCACTATAATAAGAAATGTGTTGGCTAAATCTCCTTTTTGCAGACAGCGATTTTTTACCTTTACTTTTCCTTGTTCTTCCCATTCATAGATATCTTTTTCCACATGTGGCGATACGACAATAATCTTCGCTTTTTGTTCCAGCAGCTTTCGAACACGCCTAACTGCCACCTTTCCTCCCCCAACAATTAGGACCGTTTCCCCTTCTAGATTAAGAGTAACGGTAAACATCGTATTCATTTCCCTTACTGTTTAATAAGCTATTCACTCGATCTTGTAAAATATTACTTAAGGCATTATGATAACCTAAATAATTTACTAAGATAAATTCTTGGTCAGCTTTATTCCATCTTTTTAACTCTGTTCGAATTTCGTTCATCAAAATCCCTGTAAATAAAAGGTATGGTAATACAAACACTTGTGAATATCCAGATTCACTTGCTTGTTTTAAGCCATCTAAAAGCTTGGGTGTTGTGGCAGCTAAATAGCAAGTATCTACATGCTCAAATCCACCTTTATATGCCAAGCGTTTGGCAATTTCACGGAAATCGTTTTTGACTTCAGGATCGCTGCTTCCACGGCCTACTAATAAAACCATTGCGTCTTTTTGAATGGGAACTTCAGTCTCCTTAATTCTCTCTAATAAGATATCCACAATTTGATCATCAACACCAAAAGGGGTACCATAAGCGACTTTGACATGTGGATAGTGTTGATAAACTTTGTGTATTTCTTCTGGAATATCCACTTTAGCGTGACCCGCTGTTAACAATAAGACAGGGACAATTGCAATTCTAGTAGCTCCTTGCTCCACACACTTCTTGAAACCTTGTTCAATTGTAGGATTTGCTAACTCCAGGAAACACACTTCTTGAATTGGAACATCAACTTTCAATTTACTTCTTTCAATAAATTCAATGGCTTGATCACAGCCTTTTTTCACTCGGCTACCGTGACAAATATACAATACTGCATCCATATCATTCACCTCTTTATTAAGCTTCTTCTACACAAGCATATTGTGTAGAAGCCAACTGTTCAAACCAATTTAGTTTTTCATGAAAGCGGACAACCTCGCCTACAACAATTATGCTTGGGTTTCCTATCTTCTCTTTTTTTACAATATCAACAATTGTATCTAGTTTACCACTAACTGTACGCTGCTCACCGTACGTTCCCCAATTAATAAGTGCAATGGGCGTATCTTTTGATTTCCCGTGCTCAATAAGCGATTCACAGATATAAGAAAGATTTTTAACCCCCATATAGATCACCAATGTATCAACAGCTGTTGATAACTGATCCCACTTAACAGCTTTACAAGGCTCGTCTTGGCGATGTCCTGTTATAAAAGCGACGCTCGCACTATAATCACGATGTGTAACAGGTATTCCCGCATACGAAGCTGCAGCAATTCCCGATGTAACACCAGGAATAATTTCAAAATCAATATTATTCTCTACCAAAGCCTCTGCTTCTTCTCCTCCTCGTCCAAATACAAAAGGGTCTCCCCCTTTTAAACGCACGACAACTTTACCTTTTTTAGCAAATTTCACTAGAAAACTATTAATTGTTTCTTGCTTCAACGTGTGATAATTAGGTAATTTACCACAATAAATGATATTTACTTCTGATTTAGCATACTCTAACAACTCTTTATTCACCAAGCGATCGTATAAGATTACGTCTGCTTTTTGAATAGCTTTTATTGCTTTAACCGTAACCAATTCTGGATCTCCCGGACCTGCCCCAACCAAATACACTTTCCCCATTCTTCCAATTCACCCTCTCAATACTGTTAATCTACTCTTATTAACGAATAAAGCAAAGGCCCTCACTATGCAAAGCACAGCTTTGCTTTTGCGATGTGAGGGCCTTTATTTCTTACTTTTTAAATGAATTTTTTATTTGTTAAATAAGCTAAAACTGTTTCAACACATTCTTCGACTGTTTGATTAAATGTATTTACAACCAGCTCAGCATTTTCCGGAGCTTCATAAGGTGAATCGATACCTGTAAAGTCACGAATTTCACCACTTCTAGCTTTTTTGTAAAGGCCTTTAGGATCTCGTTTTTCACACTCTTCCAGTGGGCACTCTACGTACACTTCTACAAATTCATCTGCTTCTAAGAGTTCTCTTACCTGTGTACGGTCTTCTTTAAATGGTGAGATAAAGGCTGTTAATACAACTTGCCCACTGTCAACGAACAGCTTGGAAACTTCTCCAATCCGACGAATGTTCTCAGTACGATCTTCAGCAGAAAAGCCTAAATTTTTATTTAAACCAAAGCGAATGTTATCTCCATCTAATACATAATTGCGAATATTTTTTTCAAACAATGCTTGTGCTACTGCATTTGCAACGGTTGACTTACCCGAACCTGATAAGCCAGTAAACCATAGTACAAAGCTGTAGTGTCCGTTTTGTTGCCTTCTTGCTTTTTTATCAATCCCTGACTCGTGCCATGTAATATTTGTTGATTTACTCAATTCAACCGCTCCTTAATTTGAAGTTACTGTTTGCTGTAATCCTTTTATTAACACTTCAATTACTTCTTTCCGACTAAACGTACTTGGTGGAACTTCACCATTTCGAAGCATTTCACGTACTTTTGTTCCTGATAAAATCACATGGTCTTCTTTTTCATGTGGACATGTTTTAGTTGAAGCCATCCCTTCACACTTCTTGCAGTAAAAGCTGTGTTCAAAGAATAGTGGTGTAATCCCAAGCTCATCTTCTGTAAAGTTATTAAAGATTAATTGCGCATCGTATGTTCCATAGTAGTCACCTACACCAGCATGATCACGACCTACAATAAAGTGTGTACATCCAAAGTTCTTACGCACTAATGCATGGAAGATTGCTTCTCGAGGGCCAGCATATCTCATAGCTGCTGGGAAAACAGCTAAAAATACACGATCTTTTGGATAGTAGTTTTTAAGCAATACTTCATAGCTTTCCATACGAATATCCGCTGGGATATCATCAGATTTTGTTTCTCCTACAAGTGGGTTTAAAAACAGTCCATCAACAATTTCTAAAGCCGATTTTTGAATGTACTCATGAGCACGATGAACTGGATTACGAGTTTGAAAACCTACAACTTTTTTCCAGTTGCGCTCTTTGAAGATTGCTCTCGTTTGTACTGGATCTAAATAATACGTTTCAAACTTATCTTTTTGCGTACGATTTACAAGTATAATCGAACCTGCTACATATACATTGGGACGTTCAAATAATTTGCGAACGCCTGGATGAGCTAGTTCTGCTGTACGATAAACGTGTTCTGCTTCTTTTTCCTTATTTGGTTTGTACGTTTCAGATACTGTTAAGACACCATAAACCACACCATTTTGCACAAGTTTGACTTGATCTCCTACTTGTAGCTCCTGCGCTTTTTCTTCTGTAACTGGAAGAGTAATTGGAATACTCCAAACTGTACCATCAGCTAATCTCATGCTTTCCACAACAGATTCATAATCACGCTGTCCTAAAAAGCCTTTAATAGGACTATATCCGCCGATTCCAATTAACTCTAAATCACTTAATGCAATATTATCTAATTCAATCTCTTTAGTAACACCTGTATAATCATAGTCAGGTTGATACAAATTAACTAATTCTCCACCATGTGCTTGAATTGAACTCATCCTAAATTCCTCCTCAATAAATAACTAATATTTATATTTAAGCAGTCATCTTTTGGTTTTCTTGTTTTTGTTTTGTTGTTTTAATTAAACTAAGAATGCCATAAGTTGCAATACAACCGCTCATTAATACCACAAATGCATAAAAATCTGTTTCAACCACTAATTTCACTAAACCGTAAGAGATAACAAGAGAAAAGACTGGGGATACAACCCATACTTTTAACATCTGAACAATAACCCGTCTTTGATCCGAAGTAAAACCAGATTTAGCTGCTCCTATGCCAATAATAGAAGAGGTTGTAACCTGTGTTAGGGGAACAGGAAGCCCAAATATGGAAGCTGCGGTAACCAACGATGCTCCTGTCCCAGAAATAATACACCCTTCACCCACTGTGAAATCCGTAATTTTCTTCCCATTTGTCTCAATTACTCGATCTCCTAAAAGTAAGGCGCCTATTGCAACGGCTAATCCCCCTGCTATAACACCAGTTGATGTACTGATCATACCAGCCCCAACAAGTGGTCCTACAGCATTTGCTACGTTGTTCATACCCGCTGAAAAAGCTTCAAAAAAACCAGTAGCTATTACTAAAGCTGCAAGTGGTTTTTTCCACTTTTGTTGAGTAGGCTTTTTTTTCTTTTTTAATAGCCACCCACATACAAAGGCAATCACAAACGAAACAATCGGTACAATAATCCAAAAGCTCATAACAACCAATAGTTTTTGGATATAAACAGATTGATAGGCAATTCCAACACCTACAACTGACCCTACTGTTACCTCACTAGTTGATAGAGGTATTCCAATTAAATTAGCAAAGAATAATGATAGAGTTGCAGAAGCTAAAATAATAATAACTAGCTCAACTGTTAGGATGCTTTCTGGAATAATACCAGAACCAATTGTTTTAACAACTTCTCCTCCGCCAATAACAGCACCTAGTAAAATACCTAATGCACATATAGCTAGTGCTACTTTGCGATGCTTAATAGCACCTGAACCGTAAGAAACTCCCATAGCAGCTGCTGCACCACTTGCACCAATATTCATTGCAAAAAAGAGAGCGATCGCAAAAGCAATGTAAACAAGCATAAATTTTCAGCTCTTTCATTTAAGATTCATGTAAGCCACATTCTACTTTCTTAGTACCTGCCCATCTTCCAGATCGCAAATCATCCATGTTATAGGCAGGTAGCGTACAGGGCTCACACCCAATGCTTGGATATCCTTGATCGTGAAGCTTGTTATAAGGCAAGTTATGCTTATATACATATCGCCAAATTTCTTTCCAAGACCAGTGAATTAATGGACAAACTTTAACCTTCTTAAATTTCTCATCCTTATTAAAGAATTCTGTTTTACTTCTTGACTCAGACTGTTCTCTTCTTAACCCTGAGATCCAAGCATCATAAGGCGCAAGTGATTCTTTTAAGGGGATAATCTTTCTAATTTGACAGCATAGGTTAGGCTCAGTTTTCCAAAGCTCATCACCATGCTTTTCAGCTTGCTCTTGTAGCGATAGGTTAGGTTTTTTCATTTGGATACGTAAGTCTGGAAATTTCGCTTTAATTGCTTCAATGACTTCGTACGTTTCTTTAAAATGAACACCTGTATCTAAAAAAACAATATGCGCATCTTTTTTCACTTTTGAAATTAAATCAATTAATACAATTCCTTCAATTCCAAAGCTAGATGCATAAATAAGAGAATCACCGTAGTGGTTATATGCCCACTCTAAAGCCTTTAAAGCTCCTTTTGTTTCATCTTGCTCATCAAAATTTGGAAATTGATTTGGCCATTTCTCATACGTATATACACTCATGATTTTCACTCCAATACTTTGTTATCCAATCAAAAAAGACGGTTTTATCCCAGTGGTGAAGGATAAAACCGCCTCTAGTTTGTCTAGTCAGCTATTTATTTAATTCTTACTTTTTCATTTTTCTCAAGTTGAACTACTTTCCCATCTTGAACCACAAGCGTGATTGAACCAAACTTCATGTCGCTTAGCATTTTTTCTACACTTGCAAAAACAGAATTTAAGTCAGAGTTTTGTGCCATCACAGTCCCTCCTTATTTGTTAACAATATATTCAACAGGCTTCTGTTTTTTCATAAAAAATAAAAAGTCTTTCACACTTGAAAGACTGATTAGGCAACAAATTCACCTTATCTTTCAAAATGAAAATCATTTTGTTGGAGTTAGCACCTTGCACAATGTGCAGGTTGCTGGGTTTCAAAGGGCCAGTTCCCTCCACCACTCTGGATAAGTATTTTTTAAAAATTTTAGCATATTTAGAATATTTGTCAACAACAAAAAATTATTTATCCGATAAGAAAACTATACTTTAAATTAACAGAAATATCTATTATTTTTTTATTATATGCACAGTTTTTTTGGGCGTCACTCTTAACTCACATCCCTATAGTATAGATTTATATCTTTCGTACACATTAAAACATAATGATTATTTTAGATTGGAGCTATGTTCAATGATAGAAAGTCACTCTTTTCAATTAGATGATGTAATCAAACAAAGTTTACAAGATCATTTAAGTCAAATAGCAGCGGAAGCAATGAAAATTCAGCAACATCTAGAAAGCAGTGACCACTGTGTTTTATGTGATTTTGAAGACTTACGAAAATTATTTCAAAGCGTCCAGTCCACAGCTGCATCTTATTATTTAAGACACTACTTGTCTCCTTATACTCACGAATACGCAGCTCTTTCACTCGCGATACATAATTTATCTGAGAAACATCACGGAGCGTTAATGGTTATTGAGAGGGATGACTCCGTGGAGCATCTAATTCAAAAAGGAATTCCTATCCATGCTCCTGTTACCTCGACGCTCGTTGAAACCATCTTTTATCCTGGAAATCCATTGCATGATGGTGCCGTTGTAATTAGAAAGAATCAAATCATTTCAGCAGCTAATGTATTACCACTCTCCACAAAGGTACTGCAAAAAAAACTTGGAACACGTCACCGTGCCGCTCTTGGCATGTCTGAACAATGCGACGCACTTATCTTAGTAGTATCGGAAGAAAGCGGTCGAATCTCTTTTGCTTTAGATGGAAGTTTATATCCAATTCATTCCAGCAAAAATAATTTGTAAGCGGATGCACCTGTCTGACATCATACCTTATAGTTATAAAAAAAGAGATTAAACGATAAAAAAAACTTATTACAGGTTGCCTTTTATACGTCTAACGCGCTATAATCACTAATGTCAGAAAACCTTACACATTTGAAAAATCATTATTAAAATGACTCTTTTTATGAACAGCTAAGGTTAATCATTAATTAAGGGAGAGAACTTTTAGGATGGAAACCATATCGACTCTATTCAGCAACTTTGTGAATGAGGCCAATAATTTTTTATGGACTTACATATTGATTGCGCTTCTTTTATTAGTTGGATTATATTTTACAATTCGTACAAAATTCGTTCAATTTAGTCAGTTCAAAGAAATGGTTCGCTTGTTAGGTGAAGGCGCTAAGACCGACGGAAGCGATAAAAAAGGAATTACATCCTTTCAAGCTTTTGCTATTAGTACAGCAGCTCGTGTAGGTACTGGAAACCTTGCTGGTGTTGCTTCTGCAATTGCTCTCGGGGGACCTGGAGCAGTATTTTGGATGTGGGTTGTTGCTTTAGTTGGATCAGCATCAGCTTTTATTGAAAGTACACTTGCTCAAGTTTATAAAGTAAAAGATAAAGACGGATTTCGTGGTGGTCCTGCTTATTACATGGAAAAAGGTTTAAACAAACGTTGGATGGGCGTTTTGTTTTCTATCTTAATCACCATTTCATTCGGATTAGTTTTTAACTCTGTACAAGCAAACACAATTTCACTTGCATTCGAAGAAGCTTTTGGCGTTAATCGCTTAATTGTTGGTATTGTCGTTACAGCCATTGTGGGCGTTCTCATTTTTGGTGGTATTAAGCGAGTAGCCAAAGCATCAGAGTTAATTGTAGTAGTAATGGCCGTTGTATATATTGGATTAGCATTAGTTGTTCTAGCTATTAATATTACAGAAATTCCACATATGATTGCATTAATTATAAAAAGCGCTTTTGGACTTGAAGAAGCATTTGCCGGTGCCATCGGTGCTGCCATCATGAATGGTATCAAGCGCGGATTATTCTCTAACGAAGCTGGTATGGGTAGTGCACCTAACGCGGCCGCAGCGGCATCTGTTAGTCACCCGGCTAAACAAGGTTTCATTCAAGCCTTAGCTGTCTTTAACGATACGCTAATCATTTGTAGTTGTACTGCATTCATCGTGTTATTATCTGGTGCATACGCAACGCCTGGACTTGAAGGAATTCAATTGACTCAAGTTGCATTAAGTACACATATTGGTGGATGGGCTGTTCAATTTATTGCTATCATTTTATTTATGTTTGCATTCAGCTCATTAGTAGCTAACTATTATTATGGAGAAACAAACATTGAATTTTTAACATCAAATAAAGTCTGGTTAAACCTTTACAGATTCGGCGTTATCTTAATGGTGTTATTCGGGTCAGTTGCAAGCTTGGGCGTTGTTTGGGGACTTGCAGACTTATTTATGGCCCTAATGGCAATTACAAACTTAATTGCAATTATTTTATTAAGTAAGGTGGCAATTGCCGTCCTAAACGATTACCTATCTCAGCGTAAAGCAGGAAAAGATCCGGTTTTCTATAAAGATTCTGTTAAAGGGTTAGATAATTTAGATTTCTGGGAGCGTTCTCGAGAAATCGATAAATAATAAAAAAGCAGCTATTATGCTGCTTTTTTATTTGACTATATTTAACAGAAAATTTAAACTATCATACAGAAACTAATAAGAAAAGGTGATAATTTATGGCAATTCTAGGGTTTGAGCACGTAGGTATTCAGGTAAAAGACATTCAAAAATCGATTACATTTTATACAGAAATTGTTGGATTAGAACTATTAGACACGTTTCCACATACAGATCCGTCTTTAAAGCTCGCTTTTTTAGGAATAGACAACAACATCATTGTGGAATTAATTGAAGGATATAACTCTACTCTACCAGCAGAAGGGAAAGTTCATCACTTTGCACTGACAGTAGATAATATTGAAGCAGAGCGTTCACGCTTAAAGAAACTTAACGTTTCCTTTGTAGACGAAGAAATCGTGACGTTGCCTAACGGGGCAAAATATTTGTTCTTTTACGGGCCTGACGGTGAATGGATTGAATATATGGAAGTAAAAACAAGATAAGTTCTTATACCTCTTTCATAAGTTGGTCATACTAGTAACTAGACCCTTATGCTTGGAGGTTTTTTTATGGTCGATTGGCTTCTGTTTCGTTTTTTTCGCCGTTCTGTCATAACACGTTTACTATTTATTATTACGTGCTTAGTTATTTTATTTGGAATTATTATGCATATAGCTGAACCGCAAACCTTTTTTACAATTTTTGATGGGATTTGGTGGGTAGTTATTACCATTTCAACAATTGGCTATGGAGATTTTGTACCTGACACGGTTATTGGTAAGTTAATTGCTATGCTTTTAATTTTGATTGGTACAGGTTTTATTACTACCTATTTTGTCTCACTAGCTACAATCGCAGTGTCAAAGGAAAACGCCTACCTAGAAGGAAATTTAAAGTTTTTAGGTAAAGGTCACCTTATTATTATTGGCTGGAATGAAAGAGCTAGATTGGTTATTGAAGAATATAAGAAGGCTTTTCACGAAGAAGTTATTGTCTTAATTGATAGTAGCCTAAAGAAAAACCCAATGATTTGTGACAGATTACACTTCATTAAAGGCAGCGCTTCTGATTCTAATACGTTATCCTTAGCCAATCTTTCAAACGCCAAAAAAGTATTAATTACTGCTGACCAACATACAACAGAAGAACAAGCTGATATGCAAACAATTGTGACACTAGTAGCAATTAAAGGCGTTCATCCTTCCGTCTATCTCATTGCTGAGCTTTTAACTGAAAAGCATATCCGGAATGCAGAAACAATTGGGGTTAATGAAATTATTAAAACGAATGAAATCATCAGCCAATTAATGCATGAGAATATTTTTGTTACAAAGCTAAAAGAGTAATGAGAGTCTGCTATCTTCTTTTAGCTTTGTAAGGCTGCTTCTGCTTCTTTTAACAGTTCTTTTCCTAACGAAATGTATTCTTCAGGAAATTGTGCATCTGGGTCCTGAGGCTCTGCAAATTGGTTAAAGGATGCATTAGCATTTCCTACGTGAACATTATCATCTAGCCCAATTTGATATTTGTGTGAAAGCAAATAGGGCTTTCCAATTTGAACTGTTGTCCCTTGTGAATCTAGCTGACCATCCATAGCTTGAAAGGGAATTCGTAAAAACTGATATCCAACTTCATCATTTATCTTATAATCAAAAAAACCGTGATCGTAATCCCAGTTTCCTCCTATAACGTATCCTAACGGTTTTAATGTTTGTTCCAACACGTATAGTTTAAATAGTTCGCCTTCTAATTTTGAAGCTAATTCAATCATTACCTCGCCTCCTCATTTGTTAACATCTCCTTTTCACTATAAATTATCCACAAAAAAAGTGCGGAAATGAATTCCGCACTTTTACTTGCTACATTATTTTAAGCGTTTTTCTAACTCTGCTTTTTTCTCTTCAAACCCTGGTTTACCAAGAAGTGCAAACATATTTACCTTGTATGCTTCTACACCAGGCTGATCAAATGGATTTACACCTAATAAGTAGCCGCTTATCGCACAAGCTTTCTCGAAGAAGTATACTAAATAGCCAAACGTATACTCATCTAAAGCTGGAATGCTTACAACTAAGTTTGGTACACCACCATCAGTATGAGCAAGCATTGTGCCTTGGAACGCCTTTTTATTTACGAAATCAACTGTTTCACCAGCTAAGTAGTTTAAGCCGTCTAAATCTGCTGCATCAGACTCAATTGTTAACTCATGGCGCGACTTTTCTACTTGTACAATTGTTTCGAATAAGTCACGGCGACCTTCTTGTACATATTGACCTAATGAGTGAAGATCAGTAGAGAAGTTTGCTGAAGAAGGGTAAATACCTTTTTGGTCTTTTCCTTCACTTTCGCCAAATAACTGTTTCCACCATTCTGCAAAGTATTGAAGAGCTGGCTCATAGTTAATTAGCATTTCAATTGTTTTACCTTTATTGTAAAGAACGTTTCGAGCAACTGCATATTGATATGCAGGGTTTTGCTCAAGTTCAGAAGCTGCAAAATCATTTTGTGCTGCTGCTGCACCTTTCATCATATCTTCAATATTTAAACCAGCAGCTGCAATCGGTAAAAGACCTACTGCTGTTAAAACAGAATAACGTCCCCCAACATCATCAGGAATAACAAATGTTTCATATCCTTCTTCATCTGCTAGCGTTTTTAATGCTCCACGTGCTTTATCTGTTGTAGCGTAAATACGTCCACGTGCTTCTTCTTTACCATATTTCTCTTCCAATAGTTTACGGAAAATACGGAAAGCGATAGCAGGTTCTGTTGTAGTACCTGATTTTGAAATAACATTGATAGAAAAATCTTTATCTTGTAAGACATCCATTAAGTCTTTCATGTATGTCGAGCTAATATTATTTCCAGCAAAAATTACTTGTGGAGTTTTGCGCTGTTCTTTTGATAGAGTGTTGTAAAATGAGTGTTGTAGCATTTCAATTGCAGCGCGTGCTCCTAGATAAGAACCACCAATTCCAATTACAATTAAAACATCTGAATCACTTTTAATTTTTTCAGCACTTTTTTGAATGCGAGCAAACTCTTCTTTGTCATAGTTAGTTGGTAGGTCTACCCATCCTAGAAAGTCGTTACCTGCCCCTGTTTTTTCATGAATTGAATGATGCGCTACTTTAACAGCATCGCGAAGGTATGTAAGTTCGTGTTCACCAAAGAAAGATAAAGCATTTGAATAATCAAAACGAACATGTGTCATATTCTTTTCCTCCATTAAATTGTTCTTTCCCTCCACTTTATCGAAAGGATGCCATGAATTCAAGTAAAAGACATCAATAAAAATGTTGTTACCTCAGTCTTTTACAATTCTTTTTTCACTATACACTTTTTTTCTTTCATAAAACAACCTTCTAATAGAAGATTTTTGCTTTTCATAATACCATTTTTCATCACAATAAAAAACGGTTTAAAGAGCGTATTCTTAAAACCGTTTTCAATTCTTTCCTATTCAATATTTATTCATTTTCTTCAAGAATTGATTTCCCTTCAGAAATGACATAATTGGTTGCCCCAATCTTTACATATTCTCTTGGCTTATAAGTTGGTAGCTCAACCGGCCTTTCAATAATAGCCGTATCAGCGGATGTAGACATTTGTTCATATTGAACCGGAGACATGTTGAACTTTTGCTGTTCTTGAACCGTTAGGTGATTATTCACCATATACCCTCCAGTGACTAAAATTCCAAATATTGAGCCACTCGCTATAATTTGTCTGAGATACACATTTATCACCTCACTATTAGGGTGACAAAAATCGACGAGTTTTATTCAAAAAAAAAATTTTTTTTTACGGTTGTGTGGACGAGTTTCTATTTATTTAATAAGACAGGTAAAAAACGTTGATACTACTGAGTAGCAAGGATGCACGCACTGTTAAAGTATTATATAATCATTCATAGAAAATCTAATCTATTGGATGTCACAAGGAGGTTTGTGTTTTGTCTTGGTTACATCTGGTGATCATCTCACCATTCTTATTAGCATTCCTTATTCCACTTCTGTATAAATCATTTAAACAGATTCATACAGGGTGGTTTGTGTTGCCATTACCGCTTGTGCTGTTCCTTTACTTTACGAAGTATATAAGCGGGGTTGCAAACGGAAATTCGTATTTATATTCATTGAAATGGATACCTAGCTTAGGGATTAATTTTGATGCTTATATTGATGGACTGGGCTTATTATTTGCTTTGCTAATTACAGGGATTGGAACGCTAGTTGTCCTGTATTCCATCTACTATCTATCAAAAACGAAAGAGTCACTTCATACCTTTTATGTATATCTCTTAATGTTTATGGGAGCTATGCTTGGAGTGGTCTTGTCTGATAACCTAATTGTTCTTTATAGCTTTTGGGAATTAACAAGTCTTTCGTCCTTCCTACTGATTGGCTATTGGTATCAACGAGAGAAGTCACGCTATGGAGCTCAAAAGTCAATGCTTATTACCGTTTTTGGTGGCTTGGCTTTATTAGCAGGAATCGTATTACTATCAATTCCAAGCGGTACATTTAGTATTAGAGAAATTGTCGCAAACTTAGATGTTGTCACGTCAAGTTCACTCTTTATCCCCGCAATGATTCTTGTTTTGCTTGGTGCCTTTACGAAATCTGCACAATTCCCATTCCACATCTGGTTACCAGATGCAATGGAAGCACCAACACCTGTTAGTGCTTATCTACACTCTGCAACAATGGTTAAAGCTGGTATTTACCTAGTTGCACGACTAAGTCCGGTTTTTGCAGATCACGCAGTGTGGTTTACGCTCGTATCAACTGTTGGGATTATAACCCTTTTCTGGGGCTCTTTCTCGGCTGTAAAGCAGACAGACTTAAAAGGAATCCTAGCTTTCTCAACAATCAGTCAGCTTGGAATGATTATGTCTTTGCTTGGTGTAGGAAGTGCAGCTTTACACTATGAATTCTTAGACGATAACATTTATGTTGTCGCAATCACAGCAGCTGTATTCCACCTTATTAACCACGCTACATTTAAAGGTAGTCTATTTATGGTTGTTGGGATTGTAGATCATGAAACGGGAACACGTGATATTCGCAAGCTAGGCGGGCTAATGACCCTTATGCCAGTAACATTCACAATTGCAATAATTGGTGGATTTGCAATGGCTGGTCTTCCACCTTTTAATGGATTCCTAAGTAAAGAAATGTTCTTTACGGGAATGGTTAACGTTACAAAGATGGATATTTACAACATGGAAACATGGGGAATTTTGTTCCCTGTTGTTGCTTGGATTGCAAGTATATTCACGTTTGTTTACAGCATGATTTTGGTATTTAAAACATTTACCGGTAAATACCAACCTGAAAAATTAGAGAAAAAACCACATGAAGCTCCTGTAGGTATGTTAATTTCACCTGTTATTTTAGCTTCACTGGTCGTTATTTTTGGATTATTTCCAAATATATTAGAGTCTAGCATTATTGAACCTACCATGGCTTCAGTTGCGCCAAGCTTGCTAGATGCTGGTGAACAGTTCCATGTTCACATTACATTTTGGCATGGCTTTACGCCTGAACTCTTTATGACAATTGGTGTCATTGCTGTAGGTATACTATTATTCTTAACCTTACACAAATGGACGAAAATCTATCACTTGTTCCCTGAGTCTATTACGTTAAACAATGCGTATAATAACGGATTAGCCGGTATGGAAAAGGGATCAAATGGAATTATGAAATTCATGATGACAGGCTTTATTCGTGACTATTTATTGGTTATCTTCGCCTTTATTAGTACTGCTATTTTAATCACTTTATTTACACAAGGTGGATTTAAAGTAGACACTAGTAATATGGCGGATATCGGTATTTATGAAGCAATCCTAGCTGTAATTATGGTTCTAGGAGCTATTACAACAGTTTTTGCAAAGTCACGTCTAACAGCAATCATTTCATTAGGTGTTGTTGGCTACACCCTTGCTCTGTTCTTCGTGTTATTTAGAGCACCTGATTTAGCATTAACACAGCTAGTAATTGAAACAGTATCTGTTGCATTGTTTTTACTGTGTTTCTATCACCTACCGGAATTTAAACCGAAAAAAGTACGAGTTAAATTCCATTTACCAAACTTGATTATCGCTTTACTCGTAGGAGTCACGGTAACGCTGGTTGGAATTGCATCTAGTAGCACAAAGCTATTCGATTCAATTTCACAATACTTTATTAACAATAGCTACAAAGAAGCCGGTGGAGAAAATATGGTTAACGTTATTCTCGTTGATTTCCGTGGCTTTGATACGTTATTTGAAATTGCTGTACTATGTATTGCCGCGCTTGGAATTTACAGCATGATTCGATTACGCTTAGCAAAGGAGGAAAATAGATAATGAAAAAAAATGATTTAATTTTGCAAACAACGACTAAAGTCGTAACGTTTATCATTATCATTTTTGCTATTCACCTTTTCTTTGCAGGTCATTACACACCAGGCGGAGGATTTATAGGAGGTCTTACGACTGCAGCTGCTCTTGTTTTGCTACTAATAGCATTTGATATAAAAACGGTATCTAAAGTAATTCCGTTTGATCATAAAAAAGTAGCAGCATCGGGGTTGCTTTTAGCAATATTAACAGGATTAGGAGCTTTTATCTTTAAAGTTCCTTTCCTTACTCACACATTTGACTATTTTTACCTTCCTATATTAGGTAAAACAGCTTTAGCGACGGTTGTCTTATTTGACCTCGGCGTTTATCTAGTAGTTGTAGGTGTTACGATGACCATTATTCAAACGATTGGAGAGAGTGAATAATGGAAATATTAATGTCAATTGTATCAGGGATTTTATTTACAGTAGCCGTCTACCTGATGTTATCTCGCAGTATATTGCGCATAATTATTGGGACAGGAATACTAAGTCATGGCGTGCATCTGCTAGTACTAACAATGGGAGGATTGAAAGCAGGGACAGTTCCTTTACTTGGTGAAAATGCCCCTGCCTACACAGACCCCCTACCACAAGCATTAATTTTAACAGCAATTGTTATTAGCTTTGGGGTTACATCCTTCTTTCTTGTATTAGCTTATCGTGCGTATCAAGAACTTGGAACAGACGATATGGACAAGTTAAGGGGACATGAAAATGATGAATAATTTTGTAATCATTCCGCTGCTTATCCCGTTTGTTGTAGGTGTTGTGCTTATATTTTTCAAAGACAATATTAAACTTCAAAGGATAATCAGTACGATATCATTAATTGCTACAACTGGATTTGCAGCGTATTTAGTACAACTTGTATATAAAAATGGAGTTCTAACTCATAAACTTGGGAACTGGGAACCTCCGTTTGGAATTATTTTGGTTGCTGATATGTTAGCTGCTTTACTTGTATTAACAGCAAGCATTGTTGCACTTTGCTGTACACTATTTGCTTTTCGCTCAATCGGGGAAAAACGAGAACGATTCTATTTCTATCCACTCGTTCATTTCTTAATGGTAGGAGTATTTGGCGCCTTTTTAACTGGAGATATCTTCAACTTGTTCGTTTTCTTTGAAGTAATGTTAATGTCTTCATACGCTTTAATTGTGATTGGAGGTACACGAGCACAACTTAGAGAATCGTTAAAGTATATACTCATTAACGTTATTTCTTCTGCTTTATTTGTTATAGCTGTAGCGTATCTATATTCTGTTACAGGTACCCTCAATATGGCTGATTTATCACAAAAGGTTGCGGAAGTTAATCAACCTGGGATTTTGACAACAATTGGGATTTTATTCTTTATTGTATTCGGTCTAAAAGCCGCATTATTCCCAATGTATTTTTGGTTACCTAGTGCCTACAATGCACCACCTCCCGTTGTCACAGCCCTTTTTGGTGCACTATTAACTAAGGTTGGAATTTATTCTATCTTCCGTACATTCACGCTAATCTTTTATCATCAGCCTGAGGTCACTCATCAACTTATTGGCTATACGGCGCTGCTAACAATCGTCATCGGTACAGTGGGCGCTATTGCTTATAACGATATGAATAAGATTTTAATCTATAATATTGTCATTGCAGTTGGTGTTATCGTATACGGTATCACTTTAACAACTCAGGCCGGAATCGAAGGTGCAATCTATTACTTGATTCACGATATGGTCATCAAAGCGGCACTGTTTTTATTAGGCGGAGCCATCGTTGCTATTACAGGGACAGCTAAGCTAAAAGAGATGGGCGGATTAATTAAGCGGCACCCTAAGTTGGGATGGATGTTTTTTGTGGCTGTCGTTTCGCTAGCTGGTATACCTCCGCTAAGTGGGTTTGTTGGTAAATTTCTTCTTGTCCAAGGTGGACTAGAATCACAGAGCTATACGTTTGTTACGGTATTGCTTGTATCAAGCTTAATGGTGTTATATTCTGCGATGAAGATCTTTATGAACTGCTTCTGGCGCGCACCAAAATTAACCGAGGAGCAAGAAAAAGGGTCTACAAAAGGAATGCTGTATCCAGCAGCTATTCTACTTGCGATCTCAGTGTTCTTAGGATTAGGTGCGGAGGTTGTATTCCCTTATATTTCAATGGCAGCTGAAACACTCATGGACCCTTCTATTTATATCGAATCGGTGTTAAAGGAGTAGATCTGCATGTCATTTCAACTATTATTAAACGTAGTAATTGCCGTTACATGGATGTTTTTAAGAGGTATTTGGACAGGGCCTTCTTTCCTTATTGGTTTCTTTTGGGGAGCAGTTATGCTGTTTGTCCTTCGAAGATTTTTCCCGCAAAGGTTTTATCTAGAGAAAATATTTGCGGTTATTAAGCTGCTTCTTATCTTTCTCGTCGAGCTATTTAAAGCAAATATTGCGGTTATTCAAGACGTGTTGCGTCCGAAATTAAATATAAAGCCGGCAATCTTTGCCATGCCAACGAAGCTTGAAAAAGATTGGGAGATTACCACTCTCTCACTACTGATTACCTTAACGCCTGGAACAGTAGTAATTGATGTTTCAGACGATAACTCCACGCTCTATATTCATGCGATGAACGTGGATGACATTGATGAGGTAATTAAGGATATTCAACATTCATTTGAAAAAGCTATTATGGAGGTGAGCCGCTAATATGCTAGAAATGTTGCTAAATCTATCGCTTCTTTTAATTTCAATTTCAACGATTGGTTTTGTATACCGCATCGTTAAAGGCCCTACAACGGGTGACCGCGCTATGGCTTTAGATGCAATTGGTATTAACATTATAGCCGTTACGGCCATCTTATCTATTATGCTACGTACAACATCATTTGTAGAAGTAATTCTTTTAATCGGAATTATCGCTTTTGTTGGTACTGTTGCATTTGGTAAGTTTTTAGAAAAAGGAGCGATTATTGAATATGACCGCGATCAGTGATTTAATTATCGGTATTATTATTCTAATGGGCGCTCTGTTGACTGTTGTTACAATGATTGGCCTCATTAGGCTACCTGACACCTATACACGAAGCCACGCGGCTTCTAAAAGCGCTACGCTTGGTGTACTGCTTATCCTGGTAGGGTGTTTACTATTTTTCTGGATTAAGGACGGTTCTATTAACGGACAGCTATTATTAGGTATTGTGTTTGTATTTATTACATCGCCAGTTGCCGGACATCTATTAGGAAGAGCTGCTTATTACAGTGGATCTCCAGTTTGGAAAGGTACTGTTCGAGACGACCTAAAAGACAAGCAAAAAAAACGAAGCATGTCTGAATAAAAAAATGCCCTGTGCTAGTCAGCACAGGGCATTTTCTATTATAAAGAAGCGCGTAAGATTGCCATTACATCATCGCGATTTAGCTTTTTAAAGCGACCAAATTCACCTTTCGCCATTGCACGATCAGCCATAAGGTCTAATTTATCTTCACCGATTTCATAATCAGCTAAGCGCGTTGGAGCACCTAAGCTTGACCAGAATTCACGAAGCTTATCAACACCTTCTAGAGCGACTTCTTTATCTGTTTTACCTTCTGTATCAACGTCGAATACGCGTACAGCCATTTGCTTAAAGCGTTCTACATTTTCATCCATCACATGCTTCATCCAATTTGGAAATAAGATAGCCAAACCACCTGCATGAGGGATATCATATACAGCCGATACTGCATGCTCGATGTTATGACTTGCCCAGTCACCTTGGTGCCCCATTTGTAACATGCCATTTAAAGCGATTGTACCGTTATATAAAATGGTTTCACGAAGTTCATAATTTTCAAGATCATTTATTAATTTTGGACCTGTTTCAATGACAGTGCGTAGAACCCCTTCACACATACGATCTTGAAGCGGTGTATTTGTTGCATCGTGAAAATACTGTTCAAACACGTGACTCATCATATCAACCATACCGTAAACAGTTTGATTTTGTGGTACTGTAAATGTGTTAACAGGATCTAAAATAGAAAACTGCGGGTATGTAGCAGGGCTGCCCCATCCGTATTTTTCATTTGTTTCCCAGTTTGTAATAACAGAACCGGCATTCATTTCTGACCCTGTTGCTGCTAGAGTTAAAACTGTTCCAAAAGGAAGAGCCTCTTTTGCTACAGCATCACGATTAATAATATCCCACACATCGCCATCATATTTTGCTCCAGCCGCAATCGCTTTAGTGCAATCGATTACGCTTCCTCCGCCTACTGCTAATAAAAACTCGATATCATGTTCTTTGCAAAGTGAAATTCCGCGTTTTACAGTTGTTAAACGAGGGTTAGGTTCAACACCTGCTAATTCATATACTTCTGCATTAATTTCTTTTAATTCATTCATTACTTGGTCATATAAACCGTTTCGCTTAATGCTTCCGCCACCGTATACGACTAATATTTTTTTACCGAAGCGAGCTGCTTCTGTTTTTAATTGTTCTAATTGACCTTTACCAAAAATTAATTTTGTTGGGTTGTAAAAAGTGAAATTTTTCATAAAAAAACCTCCTGACAATCATCATTATGAACAACGATATATAAGATGTAAAGCAAAGTGACTTCTCACAGATTATTTCCGAAAACCCTTTTTTTCACTCTTCATTTATCTGACGTTTTTTCCTATGTTCACCTTTGGTTCTTTCCACGAATATTTTTTCTTAAACATCTAAAGCTAATGAGTGAGTACAAAAAGAAAGGAGGAGAATAAATGAGTGGTGTTCAACGATTTGCGTTAGTATTAACGATTATTGGGGCAATTAACTGGGGACTTATTGGATTTTTTCAATTCGATTTAGTAGCTGCCATTTTCGGTGGACAATCAGCTGCCCTTTCTCGCATTGTATACGGATTAGTAGGAATAGCTGGTTTAATTAACCTAGGCTTATTATTTAAACCATCTGCGGAAGTAGAGCGTACTGAACCAAGAACAACTCACTAAGAAAAAAGCGCACTGCAGAATGCAGTGCGCTTTTTAAACATTATTTTTTAATTAGATCTTCGCGGTTTGATTGCTCAATCCACTCTTCTAATTTTTCTTTTAATGTGTTGAATCCTTGAGTAGACTCAGTGTGTTGTACAGTTGCTTGACGCTTTTTAGCTACTTGCTTTTTAGGCGCTGCTTCTGTTTTTTCTGGAGCAGGCTCTGTAGCACGAATTGATAAACCAATTTTGCCAGTTGCTTCATCTACTGATAAAACTTTCACGTTTACTTCGTCTCCAACTGATAGGTGCTCGTTGATATCTTTTACGAAGCCATGTTTAACTTCTGAGATATGAACTAGACCTTGTGTTTCTTCATCTAATGCAACAAATGCACCGTATGGTTGAATGCCCGTTACTTTTCCTTTTGTAACAGTACCGATTTCAAATTTTGACATATGAACACTCCTAAATACCTTTTATTTTCATCTTTATAGCCAATTTAAAATTATAGCACAGTTCACGTTTTGAATCAAAAACTAGTTATATTTATTATACTTTATTATTTCCCATATTTCCCTTAAATTATAAATAGAAAATTGATTCTATCCGCAAAAAATAAACCATGCTAACTTTTGACATGGCTCATTAGCATGGTCTTTCTATTATAACTTATTTTGCATGAAACGGCCAATACGTTTTATAGCTTCTTCTAAAGATTCCATAGAAGAAGCATAAGAACAGCGTACGTGCCCCTCTCCTCCTAATCCAAAAACGCTACCAGGCACGACTGCCACCCTCTCTTCTAAGAGAAGCTGTTCAGCAAATTGTTCAGAAGTTAAGCCTGTTTTTTTAATGGATGGGAACACATAAAAAGCTCCCCCTGGTGTATGGCACGAAAGCTGAATTTCATTTAATGATTTGACCATATAATTTCGTCTTCGTCTGTAACTTTTTCTCATTTCTTCTACATCTTGTGACCCGTTTTTCAATGCTTCAATTGCCCCGTATTGGGCCATTGTTGGTGCACACATCATAGTGTATTGATGAATTTTCAACATGGCTTGTAACAAGTCTACCGGGGCACAAATATACCCCAATCTCCAACCTGTCATTGCAAAACCTTTGGAAAAACCCGAGACAATAATTGTTCTATCTCTCATTTCACTAATTGAAGCAATCGATGTAAATGGTTCATCATAGGTTAACTCTGCATAGATTTCATCTGTAATCACCAGCAAATCATGTTTTATGACAATATCAGCAATTGCTTCAAGCTCTTTCTTTGTTAATGAACTACCTGTTGGATTATTGGGAGAACAAAGCAACAGTGCTTTTGTCTTCTTGGTAATAACTGCTTCAATTTGTTCTGGCTGTAGTTTAAATTCCGTGTCGGCTGTTGTTTCAACAGGAACTGGAACTCCTCCAGCTAAAGTTATAAGCGGACTATATGAGACAAAGTTTGGCTCTACCACAATAATCTCATCCCCAGGATTAATAATAGCACGCATTGCCACATCTAATGCTTGGCTACCTCCAACTGTAACTAATATCTCATTTTGATAATCATAAGAAACACCAAACTGCTTCTTCATATAGTTCATTAATTCTTGACGAAGCTCAAGCAAGCCTGCGTTCGCTGTATAGGATGTATAGCCTCTTTCAAGGGATAAGATACTGGCTTCACGCACAGACCAAGATGTAACAAAATCTGGTTCTCCAACACCAAGGGAGATAACGTTATCCATACTAGCTGCTAAATCAAAGAAACGTCTAATTCCTGATGGTTGTAATTCTTGTACTGTATTAGACAAGCGTTCTTTCATTACGGAGACACCACGATTCTACGGTCTTCATCACCTTGTTCATAAATCGTTCCGTCATGTTTGTACTTTTTCAAAATAAAATGCGTCGTTGTGGACAATACGGAATCTAATGTTGACAGCTTTTCTGAAACAAAGAATGCTACTTCAGACATTGATTTCCCTTCGATAATAACAGATAAATCATAAGCTCCAGACATCAAATAAACAGATTTAACTTCTTGAAATCGATAAATTCGTTCAGCAATCTCATCAAATCCGACACCTCTTTTAGGAGCAACCTTCACGTCAATCATAGCCGTTACGCCTTCATGTCCATCCACTCGACGCCAGTTGATATCAGTAGAATACTGAACAATTACTTTTTCACGCTCTAACTTTTTCACAATAAGCGTCGCTTCATCTAGGGGTAAGTCAACCATCTTAGCAATTGTATCTATTGAGATTCGACTATTTTTTTCTAAGATCTCAAGTATTTCTAATTCTTTTTCATCTAAAAACATGTAAATAACCTCCTGAAAATGATCAAATATTCTCACTTTTTACATTATAACAAATTTCATAAGTCATTGAGATTTCATATTCATCTTCTATATTTTGCATGTAACTAAATAAGATAGCTGGGCAAACTGTTAAAAAAGATTGCTGGAGTGAAGAAACCAATGATTCAAATAGAGACTGCACACTATCGTTCTTTTAACAATGTACACGTATATTATGAATTACATCATTTTAATCCTAAAAAGCCAACAATTGTATTCATACACGGATTTCTATCATCTAGCTTTAGCTTTAGAAGACTCATTCCATTATTGAAACAGAAATTCTCAATTGTTGCAATAGACTTACCACCATTTGGACGAAGTGAAAAATCATTAACCTTTCATTATTCTTATGAAAATTTAGCAAAAACCGTTTTAGAAGTTATCGAACATTTGAAGTTAGAACAAGTCATTTTATCTGGTCACTCAATGGGTGGTCAAATTTGCCTGAATATCGCAAAGTTGCAGCCCCAATACGTATCTAAGCTAGTTTTACTTTGTAGCTCCGCTTACCTAGGACGATTGCATTCTGGCCTCGTCATGTCGTCACATTTACCTTTTTTCTATCTGTGGGTCAAGACTTGGCTAGCTCGTAAAGGTGTTAAAGCTAACCTTCAGAATGTCGTATTTAATCACGATCTCATTGATGAAGAAATGATTGAAGGCTATACTGCTCCTTTTTTAGATGATCGTATCTTCATGTCATTATCAAAGATGATTCGTGATCGTGAAGGAGACCTAACAGAAAAAGACCTGAGAGCAATTGATAAGCCAAGTTTATTAATATGGGGAGAAGAAGACAGAGTTGTTCCTCTTCATTTAGGAAAAAAGCTTCAACAAGATTTGCCAAGCTCTACTTTTATTTCATTAAAAGACACTGGGCATCTGTTACCAGAAGAATGCCCGGACGATATTCGAAATTATATGATGGATTTCTTAACAAGCTAATTTTCTGCAACAAACTATAGTCCTGTCAAAGAGGCAGGACTATTATCATTTATAAAAAGGAATATAATAATTTTTGTTCTTCCCTTACTCTTTAAACAGCAACATCTTTGACTTTTTAAAGATAAAATGTTCAAAATAAAAGATATCATACAGGTAATTAAATTCTCTCTTATAGATTTAAAAATCAGTTTATATGGAGGCTTATATTATGAAGAACTATTCCTTTAACAATAGAATTAACCGCATGAACACTAACTCCGTAAAGTGGGACCGGATGGAAAGTCTCTTTGGTAAAAAAGATCTATTACCATTTTGGGTAGCTGATATGGATTTTGCAGCTCCAGAAAAAGTGGTTAACGAAATCGCTAAGCGTGTAGAGCACGGTGTTTTTGGATATACAACGCCAACTGAATCAACAAATGAATCTATTCGTTCTTGGGTCCAAAAGCGCCATCAGTGGAGCATTGAAACAGATTGGATTACATACAGTCCAGGAATTGTCTTTGCAATTAGTATGGCTATACAGGCTTATACACAAAAAGGAGATTCCATTTTGATTCAACCGCCCGTATACACACCTTTCTTTGAAATGGTGAAAGTAAACGAACGTAAATTGATAGAAAGTCCTCTGCTCTTAAAGGGAGATCGCTACTCAATTGATTTTTCAGCTCTTGAAAAGCAGCTTGCTTCTGGAGTGAAAATGTTTATTTTGTGCAGTCCCCATAACCCTGTAGGTCGGGTATGGACTCGTGGTGAACTAGAGAAGATTGCTGATCTTTGCAAAAAGTATGATGTATTAATTTTATCTGATGAGATTCATTCGGACTTAGTGTATACACCGTCTGTTCATATTCCAATTAGCTCTCTTAATGAAGATGCTAAAAATCGTACTATTACGTGCATAGCACCAAGCAAAACATTCAATGTTCCTGGCTTACAAGCTTCAGCTATTATTATTCCAAATAATGAATTACGTGAAAAATATCAACAGCAGCAGCATAAACAAGGCTTTTTCGCATTAAATACATTCGGTACGATTGGTCTAGAGGCTGCCTATACACATGGAGAAAGTTGGCTAGAAGAACTGTTAGCATATTTAAAAGAGAACATTGACTTTACTAGAAGCTTTATTAAAGAAAATCTACCTGCGCTCAAGTTAATTAACCCTGAAGGTACTTACTTATTATGGATTGATTGTCGAACATTAAATATACCTGATGAAGACCTGCACAATCTATTATTAACGAAAGGGAAAATTGCTGTTGAAAGCGGTATGAAATACGGTGAAGCTGAAGGGAAAGGCTTTATTCGGTTAAATATTGCTTGTCCTCGAGAACAACTAAAAGAAGGCTTAAAGAAACTACAGGTTGCTCTATCTTAACCTAAAAAAGGACGCTTGATTGCGTCCTTTCAGTTTATTTTTCTTGTTTCTTAGCAATGACACCGCAAGCAATTCGCGTACCAGAATCTCCAGATGGTTGAGACATACCATCATCTTTGTTCTCCGTAATAATGATTGAAGAACCGTCCATCGTTTTAATTAAGGAACCTTTTCCCTCTTTTAAAGTGACTTCAGGCGCCATATCTGTCCCATCAAAAGTTCCATCATCTTTTACGATAATGTTCTTTAAGTCACCTGCCTCTGGACCATCTGGATGAAGTAATCCATGCTTTTTATCGTCTGGATTTAAATGATTACCTGCTGTCTTAAACGCAGGGGCTTTGCACACGCCTTTTTCATGTATATGTACACCGTGTTCACCAGGAGGTAATCCTTTTAATTTATACGTAATCTCTACGCCGTCAGATACCTCTTTTAACTTTATGTTACCTAAGCTATCTCCATCAGCGTTATATACTTTTACTTCTTTATTCGAAATGTCTTTTTCACCACATCCCACTAACATTACTAATGGTATGCAGCCAATTAGTAGTAACTTCTTCATGTTGCCCTCCAATCTCAGATTCCCTTATGGTTACCTTCCCATAGATTGTCCAGCAACTTTCATTTTTAAACGCTTTCATTTTGATCCGAGCAAACAGTTACTCTGCTGAATGTTTTCGCTCTTGCTCTTTTATTTTCTCTTCTTCTTTTTTAGAAATTTTAATAACAAACCTCCATGTCAGAAATGCTCCTATAAAAAACACCAACATCCATATAAATGCTGGAATATATTCTGTTTTATCTTCTGGAAAATAAAGATATAGATTCATGATTAATGCTTGCATCAATTTCATCCTTTCCCTATGAACTTTAAACTATAATGACTTATAATAATGAGTAGAACATTACTTAAAGGAGAGATAAATATGAGTTTAGAAATCGGTGATTCCGTAACTGCTTTATACAAGACTGGAAAATACATTGGGGAAATTACACAAGTACGTGACCAGCACTACGTAGTGCGAGTAAAAGCTGTTATCAAACATCCTCAACAAGGAGATTTACATAACCCTCAACAAGTAGATGTTCCATTCTTTCATGAACGTCGTGCACTAGCCTTTAACGAGCAAGCTAATATTCCCAAACCAATGGTTAAAGCATATACAAGTGAAATTCCATCATACAGAGATTCATTAAAGACTGCTTTAACATCACTGATAAATGAGCTCTCTTTAAAAGATAATCCTTACGCAACACGAAGCATTGAATGCCTCGAACAACTTCAAAAGGATTATGTACTTTAAACAAAAAGCCAATTCACATTACGGTGACTTGGCTTTTATAATGCAAATTTGTTTAACAGCTTTGAGAAGTCGACCCGATCGCCAATTGTAGTAGGTTCAGGCTTTTGTAAATAACGTTTGTCTTTTTCTACTAACTTAAAAATATTAAAAGTAGTCATAGCATCATCAAGCGCACAGTGATGCTTACCTGTTCCTTCTTTTCCATATTCCTGAACAGCTTTCCATAAACCTGTTTGGTTTTGGTCGCCAAAGAAACGCTTATATTCCATAGATAAATCTACTTCTTTTCCTTTTAAAGGAAATTTCAAACTTTGCTTTTGACAGTTTTGCTTGAGTACTTTCATATCCATATTTCCCCAAGTGATAATTGTACTGTTTTCATACTGAGCTAGCTGCTGAATTAATTGTTCAAATGTAATTCCATCATCTACTTGTTTTTGCTGAATGTGAAGAAAGCTTTTACAGCGATCCGTTAACTTTGGAAAACTAGTGGGTTTAACATATGAAGAAAAGCGGTCTTGTATTTCTTGGTTTCTTACAGCAACTAACCCTACTTCAATAATTTCAGGAAAAAAGCCTTTGGGATACCCTTTGTATTCGGGCATTGTAAATTCAAAGTCAATAAAGACATATTGTTCATAATTGTTCATCTTTATCACCCCTTTTTAGATAAACCTGCCTACGAGACTGCTATTATAATTATAGCACGCTTATGCAAAAGATAGGTTTATTTCTATTGATATTTTATAATATTATGAATATTCTTTTGGACAATAAAAAAAGAATGCTTTGTTATTACTATATTCCAAAGCATGTCTCTATGATTAGGATATCCGCCATATCTTTTACAATTTATTTTTACTTCTACAGACTGTCTTTTCCTATTTTTTGGGCAGTATTGCTAACGTACAGCGAGAAATACAAATGAGTTCATTTTTCTCGTCCGTAATCTTAACTTCCCAGATAGCTGTTTTTTTTCCTTTATGTATAGGTCTACCAATAGCAGTCACTAGGCCATCTCTTTTTCCTTTAATATGATTTGCATTAATTTCTAAGCCCACGCATATTTCCTTCTCTTGATCTATACTTAGAAACCCTCCCAAGCTCGCAACTGTCTCTGCTAATGCAACCGATGCACCACCATGTAGTAAACCAAAAGGTTGCTTTGTTCGTTCATCTACTGGCATTGTCGCCTCTACTTGATCTTTGCTAGCATAAATTATTTCAATGCCTAGTGTACTTAATAACGTATTATCGGTATTCATCTTATCCCTCCGCTATATCATTTCACCTTCATACTTTTTATTTTACAATGGTTATCTTCTTCATAAAAGCTTTAAAACCCTTTCCTTTCAAATGACCCCTCTTGTCCATTTTTCTATTTTAATAAAATATTACGTACATGTTTTCACGATATGAATAAACTAATATACAACGTGTTTTCTATGTTTATTCACCTGACATTATCGTTGTTTTTTCTATTCAAATATGCTATTGTTGTTAGAAATAATTTTTTACTGTCTTTTTTTAGGAGGGATTATATGATGAGACATGTTACTTTGCTAGACATCTTCACACACCCAATTGCTAAAAAATATTTAACAAGATCTGGAGTTGCTCACGCAGTTTCTGTGGCGTATCATGCTTTTCGTTTATCCACTCAGTACAACGTCAATCCAGATTTAGCAACTAAAGCGGCCCTACTTCACGATATTGGTCACTATGAATGGTATACAAATGGTCAGTGGGACTATGAAAAATATAAAAAGAATGATATTCATGCAATTAAGGGAGCTGAGCGCGCCCACAAGTTATTAATACGCCTTGGAGAAGAACCTCAAGCAGCAAAAGAAATTGCTTTAGCTATTTTACTTCACACTGATTCTTACTTACCAGAAGGAACCATTCATCAACGTCCTCTACAGAAAGTGGTCAAATTGGCAGATGAAGCGGATGAAGAACCCGGTGGAAAGCATCACTATCGTCAAATGGATTATGCTTTAGCTGTTAAAAAAATTGAAGAGCTTGATCAGAATGTGGAACGAATTCTTGGGTCAGAACAATTTAAGCAACTAGGTTAAAAGGGTTAACTTCTCTATTGAAAGTTAATCCTTTTTTATGTGCAAAAATAAAGCTTATATTTCCCATATATTCGCAAATACTACATAAGGATTCTAAATTACAAAGGAGGTACATATCATGCAAAAAAATGCTAGAGGATTTGTACAAGATTCATGTACATCATTAACAGCTGCTAAGGCTAGCCTTGAGCAAGCTCTTCAAACTGTTGAAAAAGGTTCAAATCGTGAGCGTATTGAGCAGTCTTTACAGGCTGTTGAAACTGCTTTAGGCCAATGTGACTCAACGGCTTCAACATTATCACAAGTTTAAAGAAAAAGCGGTTGAGCCATAGCTCAACCGCTTTTTTCTTTATAGTACAAGTGCAGCAATCCATCCGAAAATAATTAACGGAATGTTATAATGTAAAAAGGTTGGCACACATGTATCCCAAATGTGATTGTGCTGACGGTCTACCGATAAACCTGAAGTTGGTCCTAACGTGCTATCTGAAGCAGGAGAACCAGCATCCCCCAACGCACCCGCTGTTCCAATAATTGCAATAGTTGCTAAAGGACTAAGGCCTAATTCTAAACAAAGTGGCACGAAAATTGTAGCAATGATTGGAATGGTTGAAAAGGATGACCCAATTCCCATCGTAACCAATAAACCAATTACAAGCATTAATAATATTCCTAGTACTTGATTGCCGCCAATTAAATTAACCGAACCTTGAACAAGTGTTTCCACGTCCCCCGTTTCTTGAATCACTTTAGCGAAACCTGAAGCTGACAGCATAACAAAACCAATAAATGCCATCATACGCATACCATCAGTTAAAACCGTATCCGCTTCGTTCCATTTCACAACGCCGCTTAGGTATACGACTATAATGCCGGCAAGTGAGCCGAAAATCATTGAGCTTAATGGAATTTGCACAGCTAATGCAACAACAATAGCTATCAATGAAACGATAATACCTTTTCGTGTATAAGAAGGTTCAGTATTACTAGTTTCTTCGTTCATCGTGAGATTACTATTTTTATAAATACGAGGCTTACGATATGAAATAAAGACCGCTACAAGTAAACCGATAACCATTCCTAAGGCAGGCAGAGCCATTGCTTTAACAATGTCACCGCTGTGTACTGCTAAACCGTTCTCTTGTATGTTTGTTGAGAGAATATCATGATAGATTTTCCCGAACCCCGCTGGCAGAAACATATATGGTGTTACTAGTCCAAATGTGATGACAGTTGCAACAAGACGACGATCAATTTCAAGTTGGTTAAATACTGTTAATAACGGTGGAATTAACAATGGAATAAACGCAATGTGTACAGGAATTACATTTTGTGAAAAGCATGAAATAATTAAGATAATTAATAAAATAAGTACTTTAGAAAGTGCTTTTCTTTTTGTATCTCCTTCACGCCCAACGATCTTGAGCGCAACTGCTACTACTGCATTTGGAAGACCCGTTCTTGAAATCACAACGGCAAACGCTCCGAGCAATCCATAGCTTAACGCTACCGATGCGCTATTTCCTAGCCCTTCTGTGTATATGTTGACTGTATCTGTTAAGCTAATTCCTCCAACAAGCCCTCCGATAAGAGCACCGATAGCTAGAGAGAAAACAACGTTAATACGAAGTAAACTCAGTACAAGCATAACAGCTACAGCTACTAAAACTGCATTCATTTTGAAACCTCCACACTTTAGTGTATTAAACAATTAGAGAATTAAAACAATACACTCATTATAATACCTTACAATCAAATGTCAATGGAAAATCTAAACAAACGTTTGATTAATTACTTTTACTATACAAAAAGCGTGGATGAATGAACTATCCACGCTTTTTATTCACGATTATCCTGTTTAGAAATCACGAATTAATTGAGCTAACGTTCGAACCATGACACCTGTTGCACCAGAAGGACCATATGCACCACCAGCATTTGTTGTAGCTGTTCCAGCAATATCTAAGTGAATCCAAGGTGTATTTTCTGCAAATTCCAACAAAAAGGTTCCTGCCATAATAGCATGTCCCTCGCGCCCTGGCGAATTATTTAAATCTGCTACTTTACTGCTTCTTACTTTCTTTTTATCTTTTTCTGTAATAGGAAGTTGCCAAATCATCTCACCTGTATGCTGACTTGCAGCCTGTAGCTTCTCATAAAAGGTAGAATCATTCGTCATTGCCCCTGTTGTATCTGTTCCTAAAGCTACAATCACACCACCTGTTAATGTTGCTACATCTACTAAATAGGAAGCCCCGTGATGTTTTGCATACGTAATAGCATCTGCTAGTGCTAGTCTTCCTTCTGCATCTGTATTCAATACTTCAATGGTTTTTCCGCTCATAGCTGTAATAACATCATCTGGCTTAAATGCTGTTGCGCTAACTACGTTATCCGTAGATGGAATGACCATTACAACATTTTGTTTTGGTTTTGTTTCACCAATCACTTCCATTGCCCCTAATACTGATGCTGCTCCACCCATATCCGTTTTCATCCCAACAATCCCGGATTTTGATTTGATTGAATAACCACCTGTATCAAAGGTAATACCTTTCCCTACCAAGCCAATAACATCTTTCCACTCACTTTTCCCTTGATATTTTAATGTAATCATCTTAGGGGGTTCTATGGACCCTTGATTAACGGCTAGCAAAGCTCCCATCCCTAACGTTTCCATCTCTTCTTTTTCAAGAATTTCGCATTCAAATCCATACTTATTAGCTAACTTTTGAGCATATTCTGCTAAGTCTGTTGCTGTTAACATATTGCTTGGCAAATTAACAAGCGTACGTGCTGAGTTGGTAGCTTTACCATACACATAGCCATGCTCAAAAGCATCTTCCACGCTATCAGAAGCAATGACATTGATTTTTTCCAACTGAACAGTTGGCACGTTAGAACGCTTTTTATAATGTTCAAATTCGTATGTAGATAGTTGACTCATTTCACCTAATAAACGAGCCGTCGTTTCCTCACTAATAGCATCCGTGGTAAACGTTGAAAGTTCAATCGTTATCTCTTTAAATTGAGCTTTCTTCAGTTGTTGAAAGAGATTGCCGTAGGCTTCTTTTAGGCTTTCTTCAGTAAGTCCACTTTTTCTCCCTAAACCAATAAAAATTAGGCGCTTTGCCCCAATCTTATTAAACGTTGGAATGGTGGAGACTTGTTTTTCATTGACGTTTATATCTCCCGCTTTTACAAGCTGCGAAAGATAATCATCAAATGTCGCATTAATCTTTTCTAAAGGGCCTTCAAATGAATCATTTCTATGAAAAATCCCTACTACTAGTGCTTCTGTTTCTCTCTCTAAATTTAAATTAGTATGTAACTGAATCATCTACAATCATCCTTTCATAGTAAAACCTTTTAAAAGCTATAGAGCTCTTTATATGTAATATTGTCTCATGAACAATTATAAATAACGAATATATTCACTTACGTCTAATTTATAGCAACCAAAATAAAACACCCATAGCATATGGGTGTTAGCGAACTAAATTAACTTTTTGCCTAAATACCTGCATCGATTTGTTTTCATTAAGAGCCGTTAGCTGCTGTTCAGACAGGGTTCCCTTACCTTTTTCAACTACGTATACACTAAGTTCTTTTTTACCCCACATTTCATAGACATCAGCTACTGTTTCAAAATATAAATCTAAATGATTACCTTTAATTGCTCCACCTTTATCCGCTACGACGCCGTATCCGTATCCAGGAATAAATAAAATTGTACCAATTGGGAATATTGATAAGTCTGCAGCAATTGTCGAGTATAAATCTCGTTTTACTTTTACACCTGAATATGTGATACCGTAACTTGGATCTGTAGGGTTTTTACCCGTTGACTCATACCCTGCTGTATACCCTGTGGCTAACACCGTATGGCTTGGATACGCTGACCAATCAAAAGCCTCTTCAATTGCTAATGGTTCCTTCTCAGAAGCATCCGCTCGAAGACTATGATTAACAGGTGTAGAATCAACCCTTAGCAGACTTTCAAACAAGACGGTAACGGGTACTCCTGTGACAGCTTCATAGGTTGTCAGCAATGCTCCTACAACAAGCAAAGACATACCAATACGCTTTATTAATGTTTTAATCATATGACTCTTTCCAACTCCTCCCACGAATCTATTTGTTTCCAAAGGAAAGTTAAATTATGCGTAGAAAGAGCAAAAACCCCTTTCTCATGAGAAAGGGTGCTTTCAATATTATCCACTTAAAACATTTGATATCCTCTTACCCTAAGCATTTTGATTGCCATCCCTGCCATAAGAGCACCTAAAAATCCAGATAGCAAAATAACGATATCTGCGGTAGCTAATGAAAGAAATCGTTCACCTAGCTGAGCAATTGATGTTAAAGGTTCTTGAACATACTTAACTGCTCGTACTTCATCTACAATCAAAATCACAATAACCGGATACGTAATCGCCATAATCCATGACATTCTTAAGAGCATATTCAATAAGAAACCGATTCCAAAAAACAACACAAAGAATAACAACATCGAAATAATTAATTCTGGTACACTCATTGCCATTTTTGATCCATCTCCCCGTCCTTCTTTCTTTAAGTGTACTTAAGTCAACAAATAGCGTCAATAACAGAATTTTTCGTTTATTGCACAAAAAAAAGGAGATTCTTATAGAATCTCCTTGCTATAATTTATTTAAAAGAAATTAAATTTCCCTTTTTTAAGAACTAAACCAGCTCCACCTTGCAAGAATAAAGAGCGGTTATCAACAACTTTTTTCATAAATGATGCGCTTGAACCAAATAGCTTACGGCCGTATACAACGCCAATCGCATCATCATGACCTAAAGAACATACCGTACCTTTTAAATCTGCTTTAAAGTCTTTAAGCTCTTTTTCACCACGAATTAAGCGTGAAATGTTTTCAGCGCATGTTTCACCTTGCTGCATAGCTACCTGAGCTGTTGGAGGGTATGGACGATCATTTTCAGGATTAATCATAAATGAGCAATCTCCTACGATAAATACATCGTCATGACCTGGTGCTAAGAGGGAGTTGCTTACCTTAACACGACAACGATTATTTTCGAATCCTGCTTTTTCAATAATATGACTTCCTCGTACTCCAGCTGCCCATACAACAGTTGCCGATTTAATTTCTTCAACTTGGTCATCTTTTTCAACTAAGATGCCTTCTTCTGTACATTCTTTAATTGCTGTACCGATTTTAAATTCGACACCTTTTCTCTCAAGCTGTGTTACTGCATATTCAACCAATTCTGGATCGAACCCTGGTAAAGCTGTTGGTGCAGCCTCTACACAGACAATACGTACTTTTTCACGCGGAATATCAAACTCTTTGCAGAGCTGAGGGACGCGGTTTGCTAACTCGCCAACAAACTCAATTCCAGTAAATCCTGCACCACCAACAACGATTGTTAATAACTCATCACGCTTTACAGGTTCATTATTGTACGTTGCAAATACGTAATCAATATGTTCACGAATTTGACGCGCAGCGTTAATATTAGCAATTGAGAATGCATATTCTTTTAACCCTTTAATTCCGAAGGTTTCAGATTCATACCCTAATCCCACAACTAAGTAATCATATTCAAGTTCACTGTTTTCTAAAATAACACGCTTTTCTGCAGTATTAATATCCATTACAGTGTCTTTTACAAAGTTGACTTTTCCCGTATTAATTAAACTTTTAACTGGGAACCTTGAACGATCGTGATGTAATGTACCTGCAGAAACCTCATGTAACCATGTTGTTTCATAATGGTAATCATTTTTGTTAACGAGCGTAATCTCAGCATCGTTTGTACCTAATTTCTTTTGTAAATGAACGGTTGTCATAATTCCACCGTAGCCAGCACCTAAGACAACAATTTTCGGCTTTTTCATTGAATGGTCATCCACCTTTTTTTAGTTTATAGTTATCAAATATTTGGATTAAAAGTCATAAAGTTATAAATAAGGTCTACTTTTTTATGTTAGTGTAAACAAGAAAAGTGATTGCTATCCATTTCTTTTCCCGGTTTTACCTCATAGTATTCCCAATAGTTTGTGAACCATTTCACGTAAGATGACATAGTGAACCCTTACTGAAACGATATTATATCTAAAAACATATTATGCTTTTTCACGTTATTTTTCAATACCTATTGATTGATTTATAAGCTTTTTAATTTTCAATCTCTTCATTAAAGAATGGAATTTCGCGAGCTATATTCTTCTTTTTTTTCCATATTTATAGAAGTGCTAAAAAGTTTTCTTTCTCCTTCAGTGCTTTATAATAAATTTTTATCTTTTAATTGTGCTATCATAACAGTAGACTTCTTTAACCTAAATTAACGAATGAGGTGACTAAATGATGAAAGAAGATAAACAAGTATACGATATCACCATTATTGGTGGTGGACCTACCGGGCTATTTACTGCATTTTACGGTGGAATGCGCCAAGCAAGTGTGAAGATTATTGAAAGCTTACCTCAATTAGGCGGTCAACTTTCGGCTTTATACCCTGAAAAATATATTTATGACGTTGCTGGATTCCCCAAAATTCGTGCACAAGAGCTTGTTAATAATTTAAAAGAACAGATGAAGCAGTTTAACCCAACTGTTGCGCTAGAACAAGCGGTTGAAAAAGTAGAAAAGCAAGCGGACGGTGTTTTTCGATTAACGACTAATTCAGAAGTTCATTATTCTAAAACAATTATTATCACAGCTGGAAACGGTGCTTTTAAGCCTCGTAAAATCGAGCTAGAGAATGCAGAGCAATTTGAAAAAGCAAACTTACATTATTTTGTTGATGATATGAATGCCTTTAAAGGACGCAAGGTATTAGTATGCGGCGGCGGTGATTCTGCAGTAGATTGGTCATTAATGCTTGAACCAATTGCAGAGCAAGTTACGCTGACACACAGACGTGATAAATTCCGCGCGCACGAGCACAGCGTAGAACAATTAAAAAACTCCAAAGTGGATATAAAAACACCTTACATCCCAGTAGAATTTATTGGTGAAGAGCGCATTACGCAAGTCGTTCTTGAAAATACAAAAGGTGAAGAAAAAATTGTGGTAGACGTTGATGATGTTATTGTAAACTTTGGCTTTGTATCATCGTTAGGTCCAATTAAAGAGTGGGAGTTAGAATTAGAAAAGAATACGATTGTGGTTAACTCTAAGCAAGAAACAAATATCCCTGGAATTTATGCAGCTGGAGACATTTGTACATATGAAGGAAAGGTAAAGCTAATTGTTGCAGGGTTCGGTGAAGGTCCTACAGCCGTTAACAATGCAAAAGCATACATTGATCCAAAAGCTCGCCTACAACCAATGCATAGTACATCAATGTTCTCGTAATCAAAAAGCGAATGACCATTTGAATGGTTATTCGCTTTTTTTTAGGGCTTCAGCTAATGCATGTAGTCCTTTTTTATCGTTCGTCTGTAACTGGACTTCATATTTAAGCTCTTCTTCACGAATTAAGTTAGTCGATACCTGATAATTCTTCAACTCACTTATATAAGTGTGGTACGGCAACAGGTTAAATGGCGATCCCACACTTTGAAAAATGAGCTGCGCTACTTCTTGCTCTTGAGTATTTAAATATAGAATTGATATCTGTTTGTTGGAATCCAAAAATAGGAGTGTAGTTTTTATTGGCAATGGTGTGGGGATATGTTGGATAAAAAGCATCGATTCAATTTTATCTTGCTTCTGAGATTTTATCGGAATAAACCATGCAGTTAGTTGTTGAATCATTTTTATTAAACGATTTTTTCTAAAAAAGCTTCCGTAACTATAGGGATTTGTTCGTAGTGTATTATTTTCTTCTACCAAACTTTGCACCTCCTCAAAAACTAGTCTAAATAAAACTGGGTTTCTTATATAAAATTATAAATAATTCTGATAATTAAGTCAATTAAAATAACATCATGTGTTATGTTTCATCACACGTTATTTTACACTCTATGCGTCATGATATACGTATAACCTTTATACAACTCACCAGAATTAGAATTCCTAACAAAAAAATTAAAATAGCTAAGCTGACGTTATTCACGCAAAGTCAAAATATCCAAATAAAAAACAGCTCTATTCATTAGAATAGAGCTGTTTTTAGTACCTTGTTAACACTCTTCCGGTGTACCAGCGTTCGCTGCCGTGCGGAATGAAGATCCACAGCCGCATGATGCAATGGCATTCGGATTATCAATTGTAAATTAGCGTTCATGCTTACGTTAGCTTGAATCGCAATAATATCAACGTTTATAGCCGTTTTGGACGACTGTTTATATTCGAACGGATTGATTTCAACGTCATTACTTAACGGTGAATATCGTTAACTTAATAATACCCAAATAATTGCGAATAAACAAGAAATACTTCTAACATTATTATGCAAACTTAAAAAAAGCACCTCTGGATGCAGAAAGGCGCTTTGGGTTAAGATGCAATTCGATTAACTAGATTTTACATTAGCAGCATTGAAGCTTCGGATTCATCAAGAATGTCTTCCGCCCAATCCTCTAAAGAATAATGCATAACTAATTTTGGATCATCTTTTAAAAGGCGGTAAAAATTAGAATTGTAAATTAAGGTTTTAGCATCATCTTCACTTAACATATAATCTCTTGTTAATAATCCAACAAGACCTTTTGTTAGCTTATTTGATAACTTCTCCTTTTTCTCCAGATTTACCACTTGCAACTTGACCATTAAGATCCACCTCCTGGATAAATCTTAAATAATTTAAAGATTTCTTTGAGTGAAAAGATAATTGATAATCACTTTTAAAGTGTGCCATAGGCATTATAGCTGAGCAAAATTCTTCTGGGCTAAGGTCGCCCTCTTCAAAGTCTAACAATAACTCCGCCATATCCCCGTCAGCTACAGGACCTCCTATTATATCATACGCATGTAACCCTGGTTGTGTTCTACTAGCAAGTACAAACATCGCCCACTCATTGTCCGCATCACTAAAATATTTTTGTTCAATGTTAGGATGCAACATATCATACTCAAAAGATAAAACGGCTGGATTAACGAAATTTTTATATTTTATGTTCTTTCTGTTACCATTATGAGCATTAGCTTTAGATCTTGCCCATCTTTTTGCTTGTTTGAGTTTTGGTGTAACATAAAACCCTTGTCCAAAATCCGTTTTCTTTCTACCCATTGTTAAATCTACTTCACGAATAATAGATTCAGCAAAGTTACTGGTAGTACCGTGGTATACAATAACCTTTTCCCCATTTATATTCATTATACACTAGAAATCCCCTTTTTAAAATTCGTGTTTTTTAAAAATTTTACTATAAAAACCAAATATAAACAATACATTGTACCTTTTTACTTAGACCTTATCCATATTTCACCTACTTTCCTCGTAACGCGTTATTCATGATATATGCTGCCGCATTTCTAGACTCGACCGCATTCCAAACATCATCACCGTCAAAGTTGTTCGAAACAGTTAAATAGATTACTTGCTGCTGTTGTGGAGCGCGTGTTGCTGCGTACGGTGTTCTAGTATCCGTTTGCGGAATCGTTGGCATAGCAGGCGTCATCCATCGTGTCATGTCCGCGACTTTGCTCAACGTGCTACGGCGTTCTTTGTCTAGACCGATTTGGAAACCGATTAATAAGTTTTTACCGATCATATCGCGCATCCAACGTGACGGTGAGTGTACTTTAAAGGCACCTGCGATTGTGTCTTTGATTTCGCCCGCGAGTTCACTTGCTTTCGTAATAGCCGCGCTTGCCATCGATCCTATACCGTCGATTAAGCCTTGAATGATGTCTTTACCGATTTGGAAAAGGTCAATTCCTTCGAAGAATGCCTCAATTTTGGCCCAAACATCCTCGATTTTATCTTTCGCCGCGTTCATTTTCGTATCAACTGCGCTCTTAAGCTTCTCGAAGCCGTTTTCTACACTAGTCTTGACGTTATCAACCGCTGTTTTAACCTTAGTCTTAATCGATTCCCAGACCTCGCTTACCTTCGTCTTGACGGCTTCCCAAATCGTTGTGAAGGTCGTTTTGATAAGGTTGAGGCCGGTCTTAACGATTCCACTTACGAAGTTAATACCAATATCCACGATAGATTCAAGAAACTTCCAGGCTGCAGATGTTATCTGTTTAATACCATCCCACATGAGCGTAAAATCGCCAGTTAGAAGACCTGTAAACACCTTCACAAGTCCCATAATAACGTTTAAACCAAGGTCAACGACCGCCTTAATTAAATCCCAAGCCGTTTGGAATACAACTTTGATGACTTCCCACGCAGCTTGTATAATCGGAGTAAGGATTGCAAAGGCTCCCATAACAATCGTTTGAATCGCTGTAAATGCGTTTTGCACAGCCATCATAATTTGCGCTCCGTGCTGATCCCAGAACGCCTTGATTTCGTTCAACTTCGTCATTACAAACGTTTTAACAGCTTCAAACGCCGGTGAGATAATCGTCATAAGCATACCGAACACTTCAACGGCCTTATCTTTTATCATTTGCCAGCCGGTCAGAACTGCGTTATGGAACGTTTCGTTAGCGTTATACAAGTAGATTAATCCTGCCGCCAGCGCCGCAACTGCCGCAACTATCAACGCGATAGGCGACGCTAAAATCCCGAAGACGCCTGCTAAACCTCCAAGTCCCATCACAAGTCCCGCCACAACCATTACGACAGGTCCAATCGCTATCATAAAGGCTCCTAGTGCTACGATTACTTTCTGCGTTGTTGGAGAAAGGTTCTGAAACCACTTCGATAATTCCTGGACCTTCGCAACTAATGGTGGTAGGTACTCAGACGCAATTTGCATAATGATAACACCGACAGGAGCCAGCGCTTTTTGTACCTCCTTGAAGGCGCTAGTGAATTTTTCACCTAACGCTTTCCCTTCCGAAGTCGTGAGCGCTGATTGGATTGCTAGAGCTCCTAGAGCTGCAACTGGTAACGCCATACTTTGCGCAAGGTTTTCTCCATAATCGACACCCTGTTCTCCGATTTCTCGCATCTTGGAGCCGAAATCATTTATATGCGTGCTAGCCTTTGAAAAGTTATCGGTCATACGGTCGACTGAGGAGGTGACGCTATCCATAGTACGGGAGAAATTATCGATTGCATTTATCGTAAAAGAAATACCTTCCACTACGATCGCCCCTTTCCTGCGCTACGTAATAAAGCTCTGTAATCGTCTAATTGCTTTCCGCCTTCGTCCAAAAGGGCGCTAGACCGGTTGTAATCGCTCATTTGAAGTGCCGTTAATGCCTTAATGTAAACACGGAAGACCTCCGCAAGCTTGTGCGAATTAAAATAACGGTTTTCAAACTTAGTAAGCTTCGTTTCGTGCAGCTTTCTTAGGCCTTCTTTTAAGCGTTCTATAGCGTTCGGGACGAATGCATCAAGGTCTGACGGCTGTCTGACGGTCCGTAAACCCGAGCTGATTTCCCCGATTGTGTTCATTAAATAATTCACTGCGATGTTTTCTATCTCGTTGAATCGCTTTTCATTCATTTCTTTCACTTCCTTTGTTTGTTTTTTGTAGGAGATGATGCGCGGCTTTATACGAAAAAGACGCCCGGTTAAGGGCGCCTACTTAAACAAATACGACACTAATTACGTTATATACTCATATTGAAGGTGAATTTGACCTTCTCTATTTCGACCGACATTGACGATCAGTATATCTTCGTTTTCTGCTTTAAACGCTTCATATGACTCGTCGTCTTTGAACATTTTGCTTTTCTGAACAATTGTTTGTTGTTTTTTGATTAATTCTTCCGGTGATCTCCGAATAATTAGCAATTTTATTACTCCTATTCCGTATATTGAACAATAATTACCCCGTCCTCGTTATCTACATCGTGAATCATTTTAAAATCCTCGCGCTTCAGCCATTCTATATAGGGTTCCTCACTCTCAAAAGCTAGCGTTTTTATACGTATTCCTGCTGTGCGACTATAGCTTGACTTGTTTATAGATCTAATCATTTAATGCCTCTATAAGTTGGATGCGTTATTTGTAGATACTTTAATGGCAGGTCCGCACTGTCCGGTAGTGCCTGCGCGATTTTAACTGGCAGTAGCTCGCCGGACTTAACCGCATCGAGCTCCATATACAAGCTACGAGCCTTCTTGACGACTGCTGAATCGTTTGTGGCTTCCGCGATTCGCCCCACTTCCTGCAATAAAGCAAGCTTTCGGCTATCTGTCATATAAGGAACCTGCTCAATTAACGTATCGATGACGCCTGTATTACCGAACTTAACCGAAGCTATTGTTTCCGTTACAACGTCTCGAGCAGCCTTACGTTCATCTTCTGATATATATCTGCGCTTATTAGCTAAGTCGCGCATAGCTGACTCTTTAGTGCTTGCGACAATTGCTTCGTACTTGCTGTTTAACGCTGCTACTTCCGTTTCAAGCTCAGCTTTCATTTGCTTTGAATAATAATCGATAGCGCCTTCGACTTTGTAAACGGGATCTTCACTCTTAGTCATTGCATCGTATTTCTTACGGTAGTCAGCGACTAACCTTTCAATTTTGTTTTCGATTTCGTCTAGGTTCGATAAACTTACTGGAACTGCTTTGCCGGATGCCTCTAGGTGCATCGCTTCGGTAACGTCCATTTGTTGAATCGACTGGGATGGCATTCCGTTATAATCTTCTGTTAAAAATACTTTTTTGTTCATAATACTCTCTCCTTATTCTTGGTTTAGTTTGTAAAAAAGGGTTATTAGATAGGCGAATTTGGTGCCCTATTATCGCCTTTAATACTATTAGTCTCCAAACGTCGAAAGCGCCTTAAAAAGTCTATCTAATCGTTCAAACGACGTGCTCTCATTTTCGCTAAATGATCTTGCTGTCTCTCGGATGGGACGTTGTACAATCGCACCTGACTTGGCGCTAAATAACCTTCGATGTCAATAACCATTCCATCATCGTCTGTGTACGCCCTAGTAACCTCGCCAACTTTCGTTAATTGGTCAATATGCTGCTTTGATGTGCAACGGAATTTCCATTGTTTTTGCACAGCATCGTATAGTAATAGCGTTTCCTGTTCGTCTTTATCGTAGTAAGCCATCAATACCAATCCTCCTGTTCGATAATTTCTTCTTCTTCTTCTTCGTAATCTGGTTCCGGTAGATACTCAATTGTTCCATCAGGGTAAAGAATAGCTTGTCGGATCGTTTCGAAATTGTTACCCCAATGCTCATAAACATCAATTACTTCTCCAATTTTCAATGTTTGCTACCTCCTGGCCAACGCGATAAATTTAAGATAGGTATTTTTATTATTTATAAGGGAATCCGGTTAAGAACTCCCTCTACCTATACCTTTTTGTCGCCACTTAAATTTCATCTCGTTTATCTCCATGGTAGTCCGGCAACCTTTTTGTTTTACGCTTATTGCCTGTACCGTAACCGTCTTTTCCGTTGTGGATATAATCTAATCTTGACAAGCTCATTGGCCTTTCAAACTTCCAACCTATTTTCAACATTGCATACTCGTTCGCCCAAAATGGGTAATCCAACCACCAAAGATATAAATCTTGTAGCCTTTCTTTTTTAGGTTTTGGATTAAACAGCGCTTTTTCCGCACGCCTTTTTGCAGTTTGTAACGTTTTATATGATGTTTTGCAGTCGTCACAGCAAGTCCGCTTCGTATTTCGTAAGCTTTCGTCATAAAACCAGTAATTGCAGTAGTCACAACGCTTAATTCTCTTCTGATTTGGTGCGTTTAAGTCTCCATTTAGAAAAGCTGGTAACAAAGCCGAAATTTCATCACGTGTTTTTCCTACGAAAATTTGATCCGCGTAGCTAATTGCCCCTTTTCCTGGATCTCGATATGTGTTATTTAACATTGGCAGCTCCCTCTCTATTAGATAGGTGTTTTAGATGCTTAGAATCACTTCGAATAGTAAGATACTCGGAAGAGAAGTTATATTTCTAAATCCCCTATTAGAAAGGCTGTTTTTCGACTTAAATCACGCGTTATCAGCTCCAAATAACCCTTCAAGTTCAGATTGCAGCTCATTCGTGTTTTCAAAGACAAAAACTAGTCCTTTCCTTTGTTTTCGTGCAGGTTCAATTCCCACTAAGTTAAACCCTTTCTTAATCAAGTGCCTTGCTACTCGTAGTGAAAAAATACATTTATATTGATTCATTTTGTGTCCTCCTAATTCGGGCGTGGCGCGAGGCCGGTTCCCTATGCTCTTAATCTTTTATCTTTTAATAAAAGAATTCTTCGACAAGTACTATACTCAAGTAATTCGTTAGAATTACGAAGAGCTGTATGAGTTTACGAATACAGTATCTTTTAATGACTCTGTCTCCTTACGGTTTTAAAGGAGGCAGTATCATTTTAAATCTCGTTATTAAATCTCGTTATATAAATCTAGTTAGCGTATAAATAACGGCATAACATTATGCTGTTTTCTTCCGTACGTTACGCTTTAATTTTCCGTAACATATCTAATCTTTATCTCGATACCTCGCCATACGTGCACTCGCCTGCTTTCGCGACTCCTCTAACTTCCGTAATGACTCTAAATAGTTATCCCATGCGTCAGGATACCTTTCGTAAAATTCTTCCGAAGTTAAAGGTTCATACGGTACATAAGCGTTTCCGTGAATTGTCCCTTCAATTATTTCGATTAACCCTATATCGCGTAGAATGCTTAAATGATCGCCTGTTGTCCGCGTTGTCTTTCCGTACTTTAACGCCAACGTATCTTTGTTAGGAAAGGCATATCCGAATTCATCTTCGTTGTAATAGTCGATAATCAAGGCGTACAGATAAAACATTTCCGCTTTAACTTTTTTGTGATTGATATAGTGCGATAAATCAGACGGTAACTTAATAAAATTTCGTTGATAAGCGTCTTTCTTCTTACTGAACGGTTTCTTCATAAATTAGCAGCTCCTTTTCGTTAGTAGTTTTTATATAAAGCCGGCATTGCCAGCGATTTTTTCGCCTTACTTTGAATACAACGCATCAACTTCGAAAAGTGGACATTTCGCCTGTATTTTATATAAAGCGTTAGGTCGCAAAAGTGGACGTTTCCAGCAAAAGTTTTCTTCGCTTATACCACATTATCTGCAGCATCTACCGAAAGTGGACGTTATAATTGATATAAGACCGTTATTTGCTACGTTGTACAAAAGAACGCAAAAAAAGCGCTACAATTGCCGTTGTGCGCCTGGTCATTACATATATACGATATCTGCCAGCTTTTCGATTTCCGTTGACCTAAATCCCATTAAATGTTAATGTATTGCTAAGTAATATTTCGTCTGGAACTAACGGTTGCCTCCGTTGGTTCTTTTTTTATGCGCTAATTCAGCGAAAAAATCTGCCACTGACATTTCCGCTATAGAAATCAGGTCCATTCCGTCCAATAGCTCGGGCCCAAATAAATGTGTTTCGATTACAGTTTTCCAATCTTTTACCGTACCGTCCGCTTCTCTACGCAAAACCTTATGAACGCTCAGTCCTTCATAACCTTTCGCCAAGTACAGCTCGTTGCCTAATCGAACTACATCCCTCTTTATTACCTCGGTGCTATCTTCGTAAACGTACAAGTAGCGCTGTTTCATTGGGCATCGCCTGCTAATTTCGCTATAAGTTTAAACATCCCCACTGCCGAAAGATCTTCGATTTCTTCCATCTTCAAACTTCTGACACCTTTATCTTCGTTGTAATCATTTAAATGAGCTAGTTCATCTAAGAAGACATAGGATCCATCCAGACTCTTTGCTACTCGCTGCAGTAACAACCCTCCGTCAACATCCGGATACAAGATAACGTCGTTTTCTATGAACAAAACTTTTACCTCTTCATATGTTGTTTCTCCTTCTAACTGCCATTTAATTTTTACGTTTTTCACCATTCAAACCATCCGCCTTTTATTATATTACGAATATACGCTTTTTCGTATATCGTTAATTTGATTATAGACTAGCTTTTTTTATTCGTCAATACGCTTTTTCGTATTTACGCAAAAATAATTTTAGTTTATAATTTACTTAAGAGGTGAAGTCATGTACAAGATTCATGTTAAATTAGCTGAAGCTATGGAAAGCCGTGGTATTCACACGCAAAAAGAGTTGTTAGCTTTAATAAAAGAAAAGACAGGCGAAACTCTTCGCGCAGCTACAGTATCAGATATGTATAATAATAAGAGCACGAACTTAATCAATCGAAAATACTTAGAAATCATTGCAACAGCGTTAGAAATTCAAAACATCGGTGAGCTAATCGAGCTAGATACTTCTGAAACAAAATAAAAGCGCCTTTTGGGCGCCTTCTTAATTAGATAATCGCTAGTGGTATTATCAAACCAATACTATTACCGACCCCTACAATAATCTTCATAAAAGTTGGCATTAACTGAACTAATACATAACCTAAAGATGCATTTTGTATTAATGATATCCCCTTATCTTTTTGATTTATCATAAACATTAAGCCACCAGACGACAGCATTACTAACGCAATAGGGTAAGACAACGCTTGAATTATGTCGACTAGAGGCATTAGCGCATCTACGATCTGCTCTTTTGCATGGTTTTTGACATACTCGCCTGGTCCTGCGGCATATGCATGATTAGAAGAGCTTACACCTGACAATCCTATGGTCGTTACGCCTGCCAGCGCGATCAATGCATGCTTTACTTGGTAAGCTCTTGTTCCCTTTTTAATTTGCTTCACTATGCCAGCCGAGTCCCTCTTACGTATGAATTCACTGATGGTCCCTACTGTTTCAACTTTGCGATTAAACATTTATACCGCTTCCCCTCTTCATTAGATGAAATCCGATATTGTAAATACCTTTACGTCAAGGCCTTCGCATAGCTCTTCTAGCTTCCTACTTCTATATTCTGTCGTTGTAATCCAAATAAATGCTGGTTCCCTATCGAATACCCCGAGATCAATCAGTTTGCGATACTTACTCATTTTCGTTTTATTAGCCAACATTGTTTGAGTGTGATCTACTTCTATAATGTAATAACGACCCTCATGTGAGAATAAAGCGTCACAAATGGCTTTTACTCGGTTAGGAAGTTCAAGTTTCACTTCGTTTTTCCATGTCTCGGGACAGCCATACGCAATGTACAAGCTATTTCGCATGATAAAATGGCGTGCCTGAAGTGTTTTTTTACGGACTTTCTTAGCGTTAACTAGTTCTCGGCCCTCTTTCGTTAAATAGTAAATCGCTTCACCGTCGCGAAAATAAGTTACGTATCGACTCATGTCCTTTAGCACACGCGATGTATTTCGAGGACTGCCTAAATTATGAATAGCCTGCAGCTGTGAACGACTGAGATAATCACACCTCTTCAATGATAAGCATATCTCGATTTGACGTTGTTCCTTCTTGATCGCTTTCTGCATTCGCATACGGCTCCTTTCGCGATGTAATGTTAATATACGGACCAATAGTATTTTGAATGAAGTTATCGTCAATAAATGGCGTCTGCACGATATTAGTTTGGTCCGTTTGATATATTGCTCTTCCTTTGATTAACGGCAACTTCTCCGCTCCTTCTTCGTCCAGCACAACACGACTTGCTACCGCATTTCTTACACGAAAGCACAATTTCGCTTCACTATTCTGCTTACATTGTCGTGGAATAACATCGCCAGTCGGATACTGAGTCGCCAAAACCTGTCTAAAGCCTAAACCTGCGCCTAACCTCGCAATCTGACTCATGTACTTTTGACATTGTTCTTTGATCTGCCGTTCTTCCTTCGTTACAGCCTCTTGCGGATTCAATTCTCCTACCTCATCGATAAGAATAAAGTGTCGTTCGGTAATATGCGTATCTTGGACCTTACGCTTATTCAATTTCCGCAACGTTTCCTGCATGGTCCGCATATCTTTATACGCCTGTTCTAACGCTACTAGAGCTTCTTCAGGTTCGTATGCGATGCGCTTTACTTGATTAACATTTTCATAACCGCCAAATTCAACCCCGCCTTTTAGATCAATTAACGTAAAGCTGACGTTATTGGTTTGCGTAGATATCAACGAGCTAATCAGAGCGTTAAGAAAGTTCGACTTTCCGTAGCGTGTGGCGCCTCCAAGCGCTAAATGTGGCGTTGCTTCGAAATCATGTTTAATTAGTTTTCCAGCGCGATTAATCCCAACCGGTATCTGCCAACCGTTCAACTTACGTAATAAGGATCCCGTATAAGGAAAATGATCGGTTAACGGTTCAGTATAGACTTTGAATCGTAGCATACCGTCGAAAGTTAGCTCAATTTCCTTTTGCGCGCTTCGCTTTCTCTCAAATAAGCTACGAACCTGCGTCAAAAGGTCTTTGTTCAACTGGACAGACCTTATATCTTCGAAAGATACATTTATTAATCTTCGTTTGATATTTAAGCCGTCTTGAAAACGATCTAGCTTCTCTTTAAATTGATTTACCGACATTCCCTGCGGCATTTGATAGACATACTCCGTATAACCGCCGCCTCTAGTTCTACGGTGAATTCTAATTCTTTGCCCATCCTTCGCAACAAGTCCTGCGTTCGCTGCAATTCGCTCTATCCTCTTCGCATCATTACCCCCTCCGTGTTGATAGACGTAGGTTGAAGCTAAGACGCTACTCATTGCAATTGACGATATTATTTCGAATATCACAACACCACCTCCGAATCTTAATATCTGATAAGATAGTTTCTCGCAAGTAGAACGATTCAAAATGGCTTCAGACGTTGATAGAAAAGGATTTTTAGAGACGTTTTAAGATACTAGCCGCGAAATTTCATACGAAGAGAGAAACGGGCTGTTCTATGCGCATTGTGAAACGTATTTTGACTCGCTTAATGAATGGTATTATCGCCCGTTTGTCCGTTATGTCATTAATTTGCATTCGGTTTAAAAAATGACATTTCGGTCAAGCCTATTAACGAGGTGATAAGGATGTTTAATTTATTTGGATTAGGTAAGAAGCGAACAGAATTCGGTAGTTGGTTAGATCGTGAAGGCATTTCGCAGATTGAATTAGAAGAAAAGTCGCAGCTTAGTCACGGAACGATTTCGAAGTTATGTAACGATAAAAAGTACAAACCTAAACATTCAACACTTGCAAAGCTTCGTAGAGGATTAAAGGCGCTTGGTAAAGACGTGCCAGATGACTATTTTAAAATGTGATAGAATCGAAGGATCGAAGTGTTTTTTAGATATCCGCATTTAAGATACGGTAGGCAAGGATAATTACGATTATAGAGCCGCCCCCCTACCTTAACGCCCTGAGTTTTAAAATTTCGTAAGAAAATGTCGCAGCTTAGGTGGAAGGTTTCCATTTATGCCTACCCCGCCCATTCATTATCAATGTATTTGATATACATTATCAGTTCCTGTAACATATCTTATGTAAACTAGCACTTAGAATAACCCTTGGTACATCAACGTTTGTTAACTTCCAAAGAACTATACGCTATACATTATTTATGCACGCTTGATATGACGCGGTTTCTTACCCGTATAATGTTACCGATCGTCCTTCGTAATGAATAAAATACTGCATAAACCCCCTGAGTTCCAAAGACTTCTTCCGTCCCAGGCACGTTAGGCTGATAATTCATTACGCTAACTAACGTACCATCTAGCGCTAAATACACGTTCCTTCTATATGTACGACTGTATAGGCTTAACGTAATGTCAAAGCATTTCGAGGGTCGCGCGTAACACTGGCTCGGCTGGTTAAACGTACTATAAAACCGGAAGATATCGTCCGATTCAGTTCGACGTAATATCACGTTATAGATCGAGTTTCTTCTATATGATGCGTAAAATAAGTACGTCTTAAATTCTATCGAACTCTCACTTCCGATATTTTTGTAACTCCGTTTATTTGACAAGATACTATTAGTAAAACTAAAATTAAATTTTTATGAAAAACCTTGTAAAAGTGCACCTAAGTACCCGTCAGGCAGGGGTATTTTAACTCCGCAGAATATTTTAGGAGGCACATTATGAAACAAGAAGCAAGATTTTCACAAAACAAACTCGCGAAATTAAGCAACGTACCAGAGGCAACTATACGTAGAAGGCGCCATAATTTCGCGAAGTATTTTTCGCCTGTGCGGCAAGACGGGCAACTACTATTTACAAAGTATGATTATTATAAAATGGTTTTCATACAAGGACTAAAAAGTACTTCTCCTCCCTTCTCCAAAGAAGAGATAGATCGTAGAGTTAAAGAGCTCCATAAGGACTTAGAAATGATATCGATGCTTAAAGAATACTTTAATAAACAAGATTAAATCTTAAAAAGTCTGCTACACGGCCCTGTGCAGTAGGCTTTTTATACCAACCAATTAAACAACGGATTTTCCCTGCGCTTCCACACCGCCAGCTTTGCCTCCACTATGCGATAAAAATAACCTTCGAATGTATTACGTATCTTACTCAACTTCTTAGCGAAAATAGTCTCTTTAAACGCTTGTATAACGTCTGCTAACACTTTCGTCTCTTCTAACGGCAGAGTCACTTCGCTCTTTTTATACGCAACTAATACTCGATTCCATAAACGATAAATAGTATCGGCTGATCCATAAAAAGGCGCAGTAGCGTCTACGAAAGCTTTCGGTACATTAGAAGGCGTGAATGATTCGTCTAACTCGACCTCTTTAACGTTAATTCGTTTATTAATTCTCTTAGAAGGCAATGTTTTAGAAATCTCAGTTTCGGAGCCAACTTTCGATTGTTCAGCGCTTGATACGGCAGGCTTTGGCACATCTTCACGGGGCGACATTTCCGCAGTGACAGGTGGAGTGACACAGCCGTCCACAGTTCGTATTACATATACGTTGTGGCCTGATCCTCCTTTCGCTCGAATAGTTGATTTACGCTCTATGACACCGTAAGATGCCAGCACTTTTAATGCGCGTTGTACCGTACGCTTACTGCATTCCGTTAAGTTAGCGATAGTTTCCACCTTTAAGAACGCTACGCCAACGATTTTACATGCGTAACGAGATAACGTTTTAAGAATACGAATAGCTGACGGCGTTAGTTCGTGCTTGTATGTATATAGAAAGCCGCGAATAGCTTCGTTCATCTCATTTACGTTAGCGAACGATTGCAATTGCTTCATTTCGCTATAATTAGCTGCATTTAACATCATATATTCCCCCGTTTGGGACACATACAAGCACTTTTGGACGCATTTGAATAAGCGTTGACTTTTTACGCTTTTTTCGATACCATTTAATTAGCGATTAGATGGGCGTCTGCTTTGTGCAGGTGTCCTCTTTTTTTTGTCTTTTTTCGGTTCAGTTACGTCTTTGGCGAATGCCATTAATCGGTGAATAATCATCATGGCTCCTACGCATCTCTTCCGTATCCATTTGGATATACCGGCGCATGGTACGTATATCAGCCCAACCGCCCATTTTCTGTAATGTAAAGGCGTCACAACCGTTTAAAATCATGTTTTTGGCCCATGTATGGCGATAAACATGCGCTGTAACCTTCTTACCTGCTACTCCGGCTTTATCAGCGTAATATTTCAAACGTTTATTAAAGTGATTTTCACTAATCGGCTCACCAAAGCACGAAAGGAATATACGATCTAATTTAAAGTGCGTTTGGTTTTCGGTAACTAATTGCATTAATAACTTCGATACATAAGCTGATATCGGTACCAAACGAGGCTTTCGATTCTTATTCTTCTCGCCAATCAACGTTATAAAGCGAGTCTGAAAGTCGATATCAGAAATACGTAAATTAATAAGCTCTCCTATACGCAATCCGCTATCGAGTAGCAAGTTCATAGCAACGAAGTCACGAAATCCTACAAAATCTTTTTGATTCGGCTGCATTAATATCTTTTTTATCTCTTCTTCCGTAAAGCAATTCGTTAGGTCTAAGTCATGGCGCAGTAGCTTTACTTTATCCATCGGATTGACTTCGATTAATTCTTCACGCTCTAAGTAGTTAAATAATGCTCGATATACGCGCAACCTAATGTTAATCGTCGTTTCTGCTAATCCTACTCCTTGTTTATCGCAGTCAATATACTTATGGCCATCATATTTTTTAGCTTCGTATTTAAGGTAATTAACGTAGTTGCGAATCATCTCCGCCGTTACTTCTTCCATCAGCGCTACTTCCGGATAATTATCTGCGAGCCAATCGGTAAAGTATCGCCAAGTCTTTATGTAGTCTCTTAGCGTTCTTTCTCTAACGCCTTCTATTTTCTTACCGGCGATAACCATATCGAGTCCTTGCTCTAACGTTAATTGCGGGTACTCTTTCGAACCAATGCGCTCTCTTACTGGACTTCTTCTCTTTCGCTTCTTTAACGCCATAAAAAAACGACCTCCCTAACGATGTGTTTTTCACCGTTAAGAAAGTCGTTATTTTCAATCCTTCGAATAGGAAACTGGGGTTGTTAATACGCTTGTATGCGATTGAGTTCTCGCATATTTCAAACGTAATACACAACCATCGTCCATGCTTCCGATTAGCTTGCCGAAATATTATCTCGGTAGCTTAAAACGTTGATATATCGCTTAACACTCTTCCGGTGTACCAGCGTTCGCTGCCGTGCGGAATGAAGATCCACAGCCGCATGATGCAATGGCATTCGGATTATCAATTGTAAATCCTCCACCAAGCATAGACTGCTTATAATCAATCTTAACTCCTTTTAAAATTGGGGCACTTTCTTTATCAACAAGAATTTGAATGCCATGTTGTTCAAACTGCATATCGTTTTCACTAACTTCGTGTGCGAAGCCCATTCCGTATGATAAACCTGAACAGCCTCCTCCATTAATCGTTACGCGAAGGTAAGCATTCTCTTCTTCATGTTCTTTCATCATATCTTTTATTTGAAAGCTAGCCGCTTCTGTAATTTCTAGGATATCTTGACTCATAATTAGATGACCTCCTTTTTCCTATAAGTATACGCTGTGAGTAAATGATGAACAACTACTCTGCTTTCAGTTCTTAATAGTAATAAACTCCATCGCAAATCACAACTGCTGGACCTTTCATTAGTACATGGTTGTTTTCTTTCCATGTAATAGTTAAGTCTCCACCTGCTAAATGAACAATTGTGGGAGTATTTTTCTGCGTAAGATTATTTAAAACAGAAGAAACAACTGCTGCACAAGCACCGGTTCCACAAGCTTGCGTTACACCTGAACCCCTTTCCCAAACGCGGAAATGCATTTCCGATTCATTCATAATCTCTACAAATTCAACATTTACACCTTCTGGAAAACGTGGATCTTTTTCAACCACTGGCCCTAATGTATGAAGAGGTGCTTTTTCAATATCTTCTACGTAAAATACAACGTGAGGATTTCCCATTGATACAGCCGTACCTATAAGCTCTTCATCACCAAATTCCATTTTCTCTGACACAATGCTGTTTCCTTCAAATCCAAGCATTGGAACTTCAGCTGGCTTTAACTTTGGTGTGCCCATGTCAATTGTTACCTCATTTACTTCTTTATCCTGCAAATGAACAGTTGCATGGACAAGGCCTGATAACGTTTCGATTGTAAACTCTTCTGTTTCTACTAAATTATGCTCATATGCATACTTAGCTACACATCTTAAGCCGTTTCCGCAATTTTTTGCTTCTGAACCATCGTTATTAAATACGCGCATTTTAACATTCGCTCTAGTAGAAGGACAAATCAAAATCATTCCATCTGACCCAATACCTGTGTAAACATTTGATACTTTAATCGCGACAGAAGCTAAATCTTCTTCCGCGATATGTTCTTCAAATAGATTGACGTAGATATAATTATTTCCAAGCGCATGCATTTTTGTAAAAGCAAATTTTTTCATTTAATCACCCATCATTCTTTAGTATGGTCTTAGTATAAAAGCATTGAATGTAGGAAACAATAAGAACATCCCCCGTTTCCCAACTCCTTAGCCAAATTGGTTAAGGAGTTTTTTATTTACAAAGAAAAAGCTCCAAAAAACATTACAAAAGACCCATAAAATAAATTTACCCGTGTATAATATAGTTAAAAAGATTTATATATTTTTAAAAGGAGGAAGTTCATTGAAAGCTTTACATCCTCTTTATGATAAAAAAAATTCTTGTGCTTTGTGTAGCCACAGGTTTTATTCTAAAAAAGTTCGGTCTCGCTTTTTAAAGCCTCAAAGATACGATACTGACTTTTTCGTTGATTATGAAAATCCACAGTTCCACCCTATTGTATATGATGTCGTAATCTGTCCAAAGTGTGGATATGCCAGCACTGAACAGTTCTCAAAACTTTTTCCTCCAGGCAGTGAAAATCAAGTTAAGGAAAAGGTCATGAAAAATTGGAAATACCAGCCCTATGATCAAGAACGAACGTTGCAACAAGCTATAAATGCTTACAAGTTGGCTATTTATTGTGCCAACATAAAAAAAGAAAAGTCTTCTGTGCTTGCAAGTCTTACCCTACGATTAAGCTGGCTATATCGAATGCTTGATGACATACAACAAGAAAGAGCTTTCGCTTTACATGCATTAAAGTTCTACACCACAGCATATTTAGAAGAAACATTTCCTTCTAACAGCAGCGAAGTTCGATTGCTATATATTATAGGAGAACTAAACTATCGGCTTGGGTTCCAACAACAGGCGCTCCTCTATTTTTCAGAAATTATCTATAAGCACAAAAATCATCCCGATCGGAAAACATTTGAGCGAACTAAAGAAAGATGGCATGAGATTCGTAGCATTTCATAGTAAAACGGAAGCGACAATGCTAATAGCATTGTCGCTTCCGTTTTTATTCTATATTAAAACATTGGGTTCTCTTCCAAATGTGTGTAGATAGCTGCTACTAATTCTTCTGGTGTGTCCGCAACTACAACATCCCCATTCACCAAAGCAAAAGGAGATTGTGCACATTTGCCACAATAGCCCAGACATCCATACTCAACAATATCTAAGTTTGGATCTTTTTCTAACTCTTCCAAAGCAAGCTGAGAACCGCTAGCTAAATTGCTGATACAAAATTCAATAATTGGTTGAATCACTATTCTCACCTCTCTACTAATTGTTTATCCTACCTTGTTTTTAAAAGGACGTCAAATGTTCAAACTACATGCTTATAAGGAAATTATGTTGAAACATATTGTGGTTTTTATTCAATTTAGTTATACTTTTATGTGAATACAAACAAAACAGGTTATATTAAATTATTATTTAAGTAAAATATGCTATGCAAAATCGAATGCGATTGACGTATCGGTTTCGTTTTGTATGCCTATATGTTTTAAGTAACTCAATTAGTATAGAGAGAGTACAATGTCTAAACGTAAAGGGGAAATCCAGATGAAGAACCTTGTGATACTCGGTGGAGGATACGGTGGCATGCGTGTCCTACAGCGACTTTTTCCAAATCAACTACCAGAGGATGTACATGTAACACTGGTTGATAAAGCACCTTATCACTCATTAAAGACTGAATTCTACGCGTTAGCAGCTGGAACAATTTCAGATCAGCACGTTCGCGTTTCTTTCCCAGAGCATCCTCGTTTATCTATTCGCTATGGCTTCATTACAAACATTGATCTTGAAAATAACCAAGTTCACCTTGAAGATAACGAAGTTCTCCATTATGATGATTTAATTATTGGACTAGGATGTGAAGATAAATATCACGGCGTGCCTGGCGCACCAGAACATACGTATAGCATTCAAACCATTGATGCTTCTCGCGCTACATATCAAGCATTAAACAATTTACCTGCTAATGCAACCGTATCGATTGTCGGAGCTGGCCTTAGCGGTGTTGAATTAGCTAGTGAGCTAAAAGAAAGTCGTTCTGATTTAAATATCATGCTATTTGATAGAGGAAAATTAATTTTATCTTCATTCCCAGAACGTTTGAGTAATTATGTGCAAGAATGGTTTACGTCTAACGGTATTGAAATTGTAAACAGTGCTAATATCACGAGAGTAGAGCAGAATATCTTGTACAATCATGATGAGCCAATAAAAAGTGATGCGATTGTGTGGACAGCAGGCATTCAACCAAACAAAGTTGTTAGGGATTTAAATGTTGAGAAAGACCCTCAAGGTCGCGTAGTTTTAACCAAATATCATAATCTGCCTAACAATGAGAATGTCTATGTATTGGGAGACTGTGCTAGCTTACCACATGCTCCTAGTGCTCAATTAGCCGAGGGGCAAGCAGAGCAGATTGTTCAAGTGTTAACAGCACGATGGAAAAATGAAGAGTTACCTGCTGAGCTACCTACTATTAAACTTAAAGGCGTATTAGGTTCTTTAGGTAAAAAGCACGGATTTGGATTAGTAAATGACCGCGCCATTACAGGTCGAGTTGCTCGCTTATTAAAGTCAGGAATTTTGTGGATGTATAAGTACCATAATGGTTAATAAAAAAAACGCCTAACGGGCGTTTTTTTTATGCAGATACAAATCCATATTTCTCTAATTCTTCAAAAATGCGCTTTAGCTTAGGATTCCCTTCTCCCACTATTTCATTGTTAATTAAAATAACCGGATAAAATAAATCCTCATCAATTACTCTTTGTGAAAACTCTTGCTTCTCTTTTTCATCTACAGGCGGGTTATAAATATCAATGTAGCGTATGTTAAATGATTCATTTGGGTATTTTCGACTGAGCGCTGCCTCAAGCCACTCCTGTGTGTCTTTTGAAGACGGTAAATTCACACAGCTTGCACAAATAATTTCTGCTCCATATACACAGATCTCAACGCTGTTTTTTTCCACATTTGTTCCCCCTATTCCCTTGTCGTGGCTCCTTCAATAAAGAAAGCTTCCACCCTCCTTACTTTTATTGTACACAAAAATCATTTAAAGGACATCGTTTTTCAAATTGAACGAACGTAATCAAAGATTCTTGAATAGATTTTTTATGTAAGAGCGTTTATAATAGAACTAGAGAAGGAAAGGAGTCGATAATCATGGCTGAAATGGAAATGCATGAACAAGTACAAGAAGTATTAGATAAGCTTCGTCCATTTTTACTTCGCGATGGTGGAGATTGTGAATTAGTCGACGTTGAAGATGGCATTGTAAAATTACGTCTTCTAGGCGCTTGTGGCAGTTGCCCAAGTTCAACAATCACACTAAAAGCAGGTATTGAACGTGCTCTTTTAGAAGAAGTACCTGGTGTTGTAGAAGTTGAACAAGTTTTCTAATAATCCCTTATATAACAAACCCTCAAGCGATGCTTGAGGGTTTTTGCTTTAGTTTGCTACGACTTGAGCATCTACATATACACCTTTTGTATCAATATCTACTATCTCTACTTCACAATGAGATAACTTTGCGGCTAAATGCTTGGCAATATCTTTACCTTTTCCAACAGGTGCTAAGCACAAAACACTTGGTCCTGCCCCGCTTAGCGCTGTTCCATAAGCTCCTAGCTTTTTGGCTTCCGCTCTTGCTATAGCTAGTTCTGGTACCAATTTTGTTCGATAAGGCTCATGGTATAAATCTTTTTCCATAAATGTACCTACCGCTTTAAAATCACGATTCATCAGTGCAGATACAAGCATATTACCAATTGCTCCCGCTTCTACTGCTGTTCGATAATCAATTACCTTCGGCAAAGCATTGCGGGCATCTGCTGTTTTCAATTCGTATCTCGGAATAATCGTAATTACTTCAGCTTGTAAGTCGGGAATATGATTGATATACGTTTCTTCTTCATGATGATATCCAATAACGACGCCCCCATAAATAGAAGGACTTACATTATCTGGGTGTCCTTCCATTAAGCTGCTGATACGCAGCTTGTCTTTTTGTGATAAATTAAGCTGGGCAAGCTGATTAGCCAATTCAATACCTGCAACAATGGCAGAAGCACTGCTTCCAAGTCCTCTAGCTAAAGGTATATCACTTGATACGTATACTTTTGCTGCTGGAAGAGTTACTTCATATTGCTTCGCTACATCCTCAGCTACCTGATACATTAAGTTTTCCTTGCCTGTTGGTATTCCTTTAACATCATCTGTCTCTGGAACAAACAGCCACTGTTCAGCTGGCTCTACCGTTAGAATTAAGTAGCGCCCAAGAGCGATTCCAATAGAATCAAACCCGGGTCCTAAATTAGCAGAGCTCGCTGGCACTGTGATTTTAAAGCGGTCAAAAGTTAACATGAAGCGACAACACCTTCAATATATTCAAACACTTTCTCTTCTTCATTTGGCAATACAACTGGCTTAACATCATGCGCGTCAATTGCTACGTTCGGATCTTTTAATCCGTTTCCAGTTAGCACTGCTACTACTGTGGAACCTTTAGCAATTTTTCCTGATTTGACGTCTTTTATTACACCAGCGATCGATGCACAAGAACCTGGCTCTGCAAAAACACCTTCTCGTCTAGCAATTAAGCGATATGCGTCTAAAATTTGCTCATCTGTCACTTCATCAATTTTTCCTTTTGATTCATTAGCTGCATTTACCGCATAGTCCCAGCTCGCTGGATTACCAATACGAATTGCTGTTGCAATTGTCTCTGGATTTTCAATTACTTGATTTCGAACGATTGCAGCTGCTCCTTCTGCTTCAAACCCATGCATTAGTGGTAAACCGCTCTGATTACGTTCATTATACTCTTTAAAACCTTTCCAATAGGCTGTAATATTACCGGCATTTCCAACAGGAATGGCTAGAACATCCGGTGCCTTTCCTAACTGTTCACAGATTTCAAAAGCTGCTGTTTTTTGCCCTTCAATTCGGTAGGGGTTCACAGAGTTTACAAGAGATACAGGTGCCGTTTCGCTAAGTTTTCGAACCATTGAAAGTGCTTGATCAAAGTTTCCTTCAATAGCTACGATTTCCGCTCCATACATAACAGCCTGAGCAAGCTTACCCATCGCAATTTTCCCATTAGGAATAACAACGATACAGCGCATGCCTGCACGTGATGCATAAGCCGCTGCCGCTGCAGAAGTATTACCAGTAGATGCACAAATGACTGTGTTACTGCCTTCTTCTTTTGCCTTTGCAACAGCCATAACCATACCACGATCTTTAAATGAACCTGTAGGGTTTAGGCCTTCTACTTTCACATGCAAGTTAATACCAAGTTCTTCTGATAAATACGGAAGATGAATAAGTGGCGTATTTCCTTCATGAAGTGTTAACATTGGCGTTTCTTCTGTTACTGGCAAAAACTCTTTATATTGGTTTAATAAACCTTTCCACATTATACGATGCCAACTCCCTCTACTCGATAGCTGCTTTTTACGTTTTCAACAATTGGTAAGTCTCTTAATTGTTGTAAAATTTCTTCATAATCCTTTTGAGATGTTTTATGCGTTACGACAACAATCTCTGCAAGTTCGCTGCCTGTAACCGGTAATTGAATAATTTTTTCAAAACTTACGCCGCGTTCAGAAAATAGTGTTGTTAATTTAGCAAATGCGCCTACTTGGTCTTTTACGTGAATACGTAAGAAATGTTTCGAAAACTTTTGGTCTTGTGTTTTCAACTTTTTTGGGAATTGAGGCGTTACGGCACTCTTTCCATTTACACCCAGTCTCAAGTTTTTCATCACGCCCACAAGATCTGATACAACCGCAGTTGCTGTTGGTAAACTACCTGCTCCAGGACCATAAAACATTGTTTCCCCAACTGCTTCTCCATACACATAAACCGCATTATACTCATCGCTAACTGATGCCAATGGATGTGTATCTGCTAATAAGGTTGGCTGAACGCTCACTTCAACATTATCTCCATCTCGATGCGCATATCCAATTAATTTCACTGTGTATCCTAATTGCTTACTATATTGTAAATCTTCTTCTGTTACTTCTGTGATACCTTGAACCTGCACATCATCAAGATCAATTTTCATTGAGAAACCAAGCGTAGCTAAAATTGCCATTTTTCTTGCTGCATCCAAGCCACCAACATCAGAAGTAGGATCTGCTTCTGCATAACCTAGTTCTTGTGCTTCTTTTAGCACCTCTTCATATGCGCTTCCTTCTTTTGTCATCTTTGTTAAGATAAAGTTTGTTGTACCATTTACAATTCCCATCATTTTTGTAATACGGTCTGATGCCAATCCATCCGCAAGCCCACGAAGAATTGGAATTCCCCCAGCAACACTTGCTTCATAAAATAAGTCACAACCATTTTCTGATGCAACTGTTAATAACTCAGAACCGTAAACCGCCATCAAATCCTTATTTGCTGTTACAACGTGCTTTTTATTACGAAGAGCTGTTAAGATATAGTCTCTAGTTTCTTCAACGCCCCCCATAACCTCAATGACAACATCTACTTCTGGATTATGAATGACATCCTCTACGTTTGTTGATAATTTTTCACTACTAATCTCTACGTCTCTCACCTTATCAATATTTTTAACTACCACTTTTTGAATCGTTACCGGACAGCCAACTTGATGGCTTAACTTATCCTGGTGATTTTCAATAATTTTAACTACTCCGCTACCAACCGTTCCTAATCCTAATAATCCTACTGAAATACTTTTTGTCATATTATTCACCTCTATGTTCTCTTCACGTATACATTTGTTTTCTTATAGTGGACATTATAGACCCTTTTTTTCTTTTTTACAATACTTTACTTTAAATTTATCTTGTTATTTGTTGAATAAAAAGATAAATTTAAATTTTTTAAATATTTCATTTCCTTATCATAACATGTATGTTCCTGTTTTTTAACATACAAAAAGCATTTCTATAAAAGAAATGCTTTTATTCTTTAGCTATTAGGAACAAGCTCTCTATTAATAATGGTAGATGGGAAATGACCTGCTAAAACACCTTCTATGTTTTGGACTGCTAGTTTAATCATGCTTGTACGTGTTTCCACTGTTGCACTTCCAATGTGAGGTAATGCTACTACTTTTGGATGTATAGCTAACGGGTGAGAACTATCAATTGGTTCATTCACAAAAACATCCAGGCCGGCTGCTGCAATTTCCTCTTCATTTAACGCTTTTAATAAAGCAGCTTCATCCACTACACCACCTCGAGAAACGTTAATAAACATCGCTGACTTCTTCATCTTTTTAAATGCTTGCTCATTAAACATGTTTTTAGTTTGCTTTGTTAAAGGTGTTAAGCACACAACAAAATCAGACTTTTTTAATAAGTCATCCATTGAGGCATATGTAACAGGTAAACTGTTCTCAGCTTGTTCATTTCGAGAACGATTGTGATAAAGAATATTCATATCAAAGCCTGCTGCCCTCTTTGCTAGCACTTCACCAATCTTTCCCATCCCAACAATTCCAAGCGTTTTATGGTGAATATCGCGACCAGCTAACAAATATGGACTCCAGCTTGTCCACTTGTTTTCTTTAATATGTGCTGAAGCCTCTAAAATATTTCTAGCCGTAGTCATAAGAAGCGTCATAGCTAAATCTGCCGTAGTATCTGAAAGCACATCAGGCGTGTTACAAACATAGATTTGACGATTTGTGGCTGCCTGGATATCGATGTTATCAAATCCCACAGCCAGGTTCGCAATTACTTTTAAATGAGTCGCTGACTTTAATAATTCTTCATCTATCCTATCGGATAAAACGGTTAAAAGTCCCTGAGCTTTCTTTGCTTTTTCTGTGAGCAAGTCATACGGGACCGGCTCTTCTTCAGAGTGCCACATCTCCACTTCAGCCACTGCGCGTAGTGGTTCTACAAATTCTTCTGGTATAATCCTTGTAATAAAGATAAACGGCTTGTCCATTATCGATCACCTCATTGATTTTTAATTACATGACGTGACGCTTTATTGTTTAACGCAATAGGCGTCACGTCACATTATCTTTATATGCTTTTATTATACTTATACCACTTAAACACCGCTTGATAACCATCCTACCTCTGGTATATGGTAACGTGAAGTAGAAATACCAACGGATTGATAAAACTGCTTTAGAAATCGCTCATAATGAGATGAGTGATCTAACACAGCTTCTAATTGCTTGTAATAGCTTTGTTTTTGTTCTTCGCTTTGAACACTATAATATCCTTCTACCACTTCAAAATAATGTACAGGGAACAACAGCCTCGCATAGAGAAGGCGCCACGAAAATGATGAGAGTGGATTAATACGTTCGTATTCGCTTAGAAAATGATGAAGCTGATGGGAATTTAGCTCGTAGGATGATAAATACTGTTCACGAATATACTCTGCTAAGTCTCTGCTTGGATGGTCAAAGACCCAATCCACTGGGAGTTTATAGATATACTGACTTCCCCAAGTCGTCTTTCCAAATCGATGATGACAAATCGTAGCAGAATCCACTGCTCTTGGCAAATCATCAATTTCTGTATCTACCAAATATTGAATGGCATTCTCTGCTAACCCTAGATAGTAGGGAAAGCTTTCGAGGAACTTCTTTTCAATTTCTTGATTCGGTAAAGCTCTCAAGCGCCCATACCAAAACTCTTCCATTTGATCTACTCGCTTTTCCCACAATGATTTCCATTGACCCAATCGCTTTGAATGCTCAACTTCATAAGGAAACATTCTACCGCGCTGATGAAATTCTGCTAACTCTGAACCGATGACAAATTGGTCATTTCGCGGTGCCGCTATCGACCGACAAATCATAAATTTAAGGTCATTAGATTCCGTAATCATATTTCCCTCTAGATTTGGCATAAATGTAGAGATATAGCGGTCACCTTGACTCATGAGAAACTGACTCATTTGATACAACTCGTTCAATTCATCTTCTTCCACTTGATTTAAATGAATAATCGTATACAAGATATCCCGATATTGAAAGGCTTGATAAGCGCCTAAAGTTAATAATTCATCAGGATGTAAACCATAACCTTCATAAATTGCTTGCTTCACGTACATCCCCTCGTTTCATTGATTGAAGTTTTTCCATAAAGAAATTCAATACTTGTCATAATATTTATGCACAATTGAATAGATTAGAATTACACAATTTATTATGATTTCCTCCGAGTGAGTCATACTAGAAGATGTAATGATATGCTCACCAAATCGTGAAGTAGATGATTTACTTCTAAACATATGCTTCTGTATCCCTTTAAGCATTAAAAAATAAAAAGAAATTAGGTGATGATACTTGGAGAAAAAGCATCAGCAAAGTGAAATGGAGAAAACAGCAAGAGAATGGCTAACAAAACGTGGTGTCACAGTTAGAGACATTGCTGATCTCGTTTTTTATCTACAAAAGAAATACCACCCAAATTTAAACATTCAGGAATGTGAGTACAACGTCGAGCGCGTCATTTCAAAGCGCGAAGTACAGAATGCCATTCTTACAGGTATTCAACTAGATATTTTAACGGAAAAGAAACAGGTTGAAGAGCCGCTTTTATCTATTTTAGAAAAGGACGAAGGTTTGTATGGCATAGATGAAATCTTAGCGCTATCCATCGTAAACGTGTATGGTTCAATCGGTTTTACGAACTATGGATATATCGATAAACAAAAGCCGGGGATATTGGAAAAATTAAATGATAAATCATCTGGAAAATGTCACACATTCCTTGATGATATTGTTGGTGCTATTGCCGCCGCTGCCTCCAGTCGTCTGGCACACAGAGCTGAAAATGTTGAATAAAAAAGAGAGAGTGATTCCAGTGGAATCACTCTCTCTTTTCGCTCATTATATTTTATCCATCCACTCTTTTAAGGAATCAACAGCATAAGTTGGCTGCTTGTCATACCCCTTAAGTAGCTCTTTTGTTGTTACCCCAGTATGAACTAACAAGGTATCTAACCCTGCATTCATTCCAGCTAAGATATCCGTATCATAGTAATCGCCTACCATCAAAGTATCTTCTTTCGGTGTACCGATTACTTCTAATGCCTGTTCCATAATGATACTCTCTGGCTTTCCAATAAATACTGGTTGTGTTTGAGTAGAAACAGAAACAACAGACGTGATAGAACCGTTCCCTGGAAGCAATCCTCTTTCTGTTGGAAGTGCAATATCGCCGTTTGTTGATACGAAGAATGCACCGTTACGGACGTTTAAACAAGCTTTTACTAACTTTTCATATGTGATTTCTTGATCTAAGCCAACGACTACAAAGTCTGTATCTTCATCTTGAATTGTGAACCCTTTTTCAGTAAGAGCATGACGAATTCCTTCTGCACCAATTACGTATACTGTACCGTTAGGTTTACGGTCATATAAATAATTAGCTGTCGCTTGGCTTGTTGTGAATACTTGATCTTCTGTTGTAGGTATTCCGAAACTTTCAAGCTTTTCTGCTACTTGAGCAGGCCTTTTCGTTGAATTATTCGTAACAAATAAATACGGAATACCTTTTTCTTTTAATCCAATGACAAAATCGCGCGCTTCTGCAATTAATTCTGTCCCTTTATACATCGTTCCATCTAAATCAATTAAATAGCCTTTATACTGCTTCATAACTGCCTCCTACTAATTCATTCGATAATAAAAACGCCTTCTTTACTATAAGAAAGCGGATGGGTTTACAATGCGATAATAGCTTATTTTCCCTAAAATCACAAATCACCTTAAAAATTTTTCATATTAATTACGAAAAGCTGAAACAGGACCTAATTCATTCTCTAAGTATGTACGAATACGAGTTGGGAATTGATTTAAGACCTCCTTGTTCTCTTGAACAACATGTATCACTTCATCATGTTTGACATCTAAATAATCTTGTACAAGGACTTTTCTCAAATTAACTACTGCTTTTAACCCCTGTTCTTCCGAAGTTTGTACTACTTTCTCATCCACAAGAATATCAATGATATCATCATAGCTTCCAGGGTCTCTCATAATGAATCCATCAATCATTGCGTTGCCGACATCTAAAACGTTTTCAATTAAGAGGTGAACAACTCTTTCTAACGCTTTTTTCTCGATTGTACTTTCCCACTTAAGTTGTTCAGAAAAAACAACTAAGTGCTGCTCATAAAAACGTAGTATGTGTTCAATCTTTTGACGATCTACAAAGTACATGATGTTTCCTCCTAACGCTTCGCTTATAAACTTTCTAACTCGCTTCTTCCCACTTTTTTTTTCATTTGATATGATAAAAGCATGGAAAGAAGAAAGGAGCGAAAGAATGAGCGAACGCTTTTATTTATATGATGATGTAGTAAATACGAAAACACGATTTGTTAGCTTTATGGGTGAAAATCAACGTTTTGACCTTGCTATCATTCAGTCCGATCGCTATTATGGCAAGCATCTTGTTTTAGATATTCAAGGAGGACGCTTTGCTATTATTGGCTCAGATGATTTAGAGGAACCAAATTATTTAGAGCACGTATTTAAGCTTTCAGAAGAAGATGGTCAAGAACTTAGAGAGTTCTTATACGAGGTCATCTAATTACAAAGGCAGCGGAAAGAAAGTAAACCTTCTGCTGACCTTTTTTATTTATTTACTTTTTTCAGTACAAAATACGCACAGCCAAAATTACAATATTCGTGTAAATAATCTTGAATTGTACTTATTTTTGTATCATATGTAGCTTTTTGATTACGATCATCAAAAAAACCTTTTAAACGCAGTTGGTTATAACCCCAATCGCCTAATATATAGTCATAGCGACTAAGCACATCAATGTATCGACTTCGAAAGGCTTCCTCATCAAACCCTTCTCTTTCTTCTTTGATTACTTCATAGCAAATATTATTAACACAAATCATTGTTTCACCTCTTCTCTTCAAAATTACCATACCACATTTTGAAATTTTTTTCTAAACAATCGTTTGATTAAAAAAGATCAAAACCAGCAATTAACAGGCAACTTTTTGATCAATCGCTGCAACCTATAGATAGGGAGGTCGTTTACAGTGAAAAAATATTTAATTCATTGCGGTATGTTAACAGTGGTTGCATTATCAGGTTGTCAAGCAGGCAGCGAAACAGATAATGAAGCACTATCACCTAATAATCCAAATGCTATTAACGTAGCTGATCATAACGATTTATACAATAAAGGAAAAGATAATGCTACTGATTACGGATACGTACGTTATCAAAAATCACCTGTTGCTAACGATACAGAAAAAGCACAAAACATTGCTACACTTGATCGTGAGGAAGCAGCCGATTCAATTAGCAAACTTAGCTCAGCTATTCCTAATGTTAATGACGTAGCTACGCTTGTAACAGATGAAGATGTGCTAATTGCTTATAAAACAGATGCAAAAGACCGAAATGCTACCGCTGATCAAGTAAAGCGAACAGCAATGTCTATTATGCCCCGTTATTATCACGTATACGTATCGGATAACCCACAGCACATTCAAGATATAGAACGTTTCAGTGAAGCAAATACAAAAGACAGTTCTGTAGAAGAATCGGTTCATTTAACCATTAAAGAGATGCTTAAATCTCCTCAAGGCCGTAAGATGAATGATGGTGAAAATGCAAATGGTGAAGGAACAAACGAATTGAATGAACATCTAACCGATGAAAAGATGAAATAAAAAAGGCGATGGAAACATCGCCTTTTTCATTACCCATTATTTTGCTTTTGTTTTGAAGCAGCATTTACTTGTTCATCCGCATGATAAGAAGAACGTACAAGCGGACCAGCTTCAACGTGGCTAAATCCTTTAGTTAAAGCAATTTCTCTAAGCTCTTCGAATTCACTTGGGTGATAGTACTTCTGAACTTTAATATGTTTCTTTGTCGGCTGTAAATATTGCCCAATTGTCATGATATCTACATTATTTGCTCGCAAATCATCCATCGTTTCAATGATTTGCTCTTTTGTTTCTCCAAGTCCAATCATGATGCTCGATTTTGTAGGAATATCTGGTTGCATTTCTTTTGCACGGCGTAAGAATTCTAATGAACGCTCGTATGTAGCTCTTGCACGCACGCGGGGCGTTAATTCGCGTACTGTTTCAATATTATGGTTTAAAATATCAGGACGAGCATCCATTACCATACGTAAATTCTCTTCTACTCCACCCATGTCTGAAGGTAATACTTCAATTGTCGTAAATGGATTTTTACGGCGAATAGCGCGAATTGTCTCCGCTAGTACACCTGCTCCACCATCTTTTAAATCATCACGCGCCACTACTGTAATAACAGCATGCTTTAAGTTCATCAGTTGAACTGAATCCGCTACGCGCTCTGGCTCTTCCCAATCTAACTCTGTTGGTAAGCCTGTTTTCACCGCACAGAAGCGACACGCACGTGTACAAACTTGCCCTAAAATCATAAAGGTAGCCGTACGACGAACTGCCCAACATTCATGAATATTAGGACATTTTGCTTCTTCACATACCGTATGCAGATTTTTTTCACGCATCATTTTCTTTAAGTCCGTGTAGTTCTCGTTTGTGTTTAGCTTAATTTTTAGCCACTCGGGTTTGCGGACATACTCTTCCTTTGTTGCCATTAGTATCAACTCCATCAATCTAGAAAATGTCTGTAACCTATATGCTGATTTTTAAATTGTCAAATAAAAAATATACTACATGTCACTTTATCATACAAAAGAGTGATTCGACAAGCGCTCTACACTTATTTATCTCTACTCTTCATCCCTTGATAATCGTTAATGATAACGCTTCACTTATTGTTCATATAACCTTAACATCATTTTATTTCCATTAATTATTATTTATTAAATTTTTCATCGTTTCACAAACTAACACTATACCTTAATTAGGAAGGAGGAAGCTCATTGAAAAAATATGTGCTTTTTCTGTTATTCTTTTCACTATGCTTTTCATGTTCAATTTCACCTCAGGCTGCACCGCTTTCTGCCGATGATGAAGCAGCTTTAAATAAGAAGCGCATGGAATTATATCAACAGATGGAAGCTGTATCATCAATACCTTGGTATTACTTTGCTGGAATTGACCAATATGAAAGAAATATCCGTCGCTCTCATAAGGATATTCCAAGAGAAAAAGGCGCAATCGCTATTTATTACTCTCCAGAAAAATGGGCGGGTTCTTTAAATCCCAATTTAAATGATCAAAATCCTTCAACCATTTCTTTATTAGGTGGTTTAGGAAAAGATGGAAACGGCGATGGGAAAGCTGATCAACTAAATGATGAGGACATGCTTTTCACAATGGCTAACTACATCCAAACTTTTGGAACAAACGAGGATTATATTAAAATTGCTCTATGGAGTTATTATCATCGAGCTAAAGCGGTTGATATTATCCTTGGAAACGCTAAGCTCTTTAAAACCTATGGTCGTATTGACTTAAAAGGAACTTCGTTTCCCGTTCCTATTCGTTCAAATTACAGCTATCGTAGTACATGGGGTGACGCTCGTGGATGGGGTGGAAGAAGAATTCATGAAGGAACTGATATCTTCGCTAACTATGGCGTTCCAGTTAAGTCTCCTTGCTATGGCATAATTGAACTAAAAGGCTGGAATAAATATGGTGGCTGGCGCATAGGAATTCGAGACCTAAATAATAACTATCACTACCTGGCACACTTAAGCGGATTTGCAAAAGATTTAAAAATGGGACAAATTGTAGAACCTGGCATGGTCATCGGTGGAGTGGGTAGTTCAGGTTATGGACCTCCAGGAACCTCTGGAAAGTTCCCTCCTCATTTACATTACGGTATGTACAAGGATAACGGTCGAAACGAATGGTCTTTTGATCCTTACCCGCAGCTTCGGTCATGGGAAAGAATCGATCGTCAAAAGAAAAAATAGTGTACAATTTAAACAAACGTTTATTTAATAAAAAGAGTGCTTAGAACAATGTTCTAAGCACTCTTTTTTATGCTTTACTTTCCTTTGATTTCTTCACGGCATGAGTAATACTTGCAGCTAAGCCGCCCCAGATGATAATTATCCCGGCAACCATCATAATTATTGAACTACTTTCCATACGTTGTATCCTCCTTCACAGAAGATAATGATTCTTTCTTCCAACCTTTAAATGATAATAAAATCCCAACGACAATGACCAAACCTGCAACCCCCCACCCAAACGGAACAATGAAGCTCGTTGCATAACCTTCATAATTTTCTGAAATATTTGTTCTTATATTATCAAACATCATATATCCAAGAACGACTGGTGTGATTACACTTAAGCAAATTTTCCACCAAGCACCAAGCATAATATCAGATACGCTATTCGCATGTTTTTGGAGATTGTTTAACTCGCGGAAAACCCACGCTACTAAGATAATTTCAACTAAACCTGCTAAAGCAACACCAAAGTTATTAATGAAATAATCCATTACATCTAGGAAGTATAAGCCTCCTTGAGTTGCAAATAATAGTGAAATAACAGAAGCCAATCCGCCACCCATTAAGACAGATTTCGTGCGAGATACATTAAATTTATCCTGTACCCCAGCTACAAATGTTTCAATAATGGAGATAAGTGATGTTAAACCAGCTAATGTTAACGACCCAAAGAAAAGTAATCCAAACAGCTGATTAAACGCCGGAAACTCGTTAATAATTTGAGGGAATACAACGAATGCTAATCCCACTCCACCTGCTACTACTTCATCAATGCTCACGCCTTGCTGCATTGCCATAAATCCTAAAGCACTAAATACACCAATACCAGCTAGTAATTCAAATGCTGAGTTACCAAAGCCAGTGATAAAAGCATTATTAGTTAAATCTGATTTCTTTGGTAAATAGCTAGAATAAGTAATCATAATGGCAAAACCAACAGATAAACTAAAGAAAATTTGACCGTAAGCAGCAATCCAAACCTTTCCGTCTGCAATAGCGCTCCAATCCGGCTTGAAGAATGCATTTAACCCTTCCATTGCACCATCTAATGTAATTGCACGAAGCACAATAATAAAGAATAAGAAGATTAATGTCGGTAAGAAAATTTTGTTTGCTGCTTCAATACCTTTTTTAACACCCTTTAATAACACACCTAGCGTAATAATCCAAACTAAAATTAACGGTAAGAAAACCCCCGGTACAATACTTCCAGTCTGACCAGGTACTTCTGCAATTTTCAAATAATCTCCGAATAAGAATCCTTCCGTATCTTGACCCCAGCTTAGCTTTAGTGAAAAGATGAAGTAAGACATTGCCCACGCGATAATGGCTGCGTAATAAACCGAGATAATAAAGGAAATACCAACTTGCCACCAGCCTAGCCATTCCGCTTTTTTATTTAGTCTGGCTAGCGATAGTGGTGATGAACCTCTATACTTATGTCCAATTGCGAATTCCATGATTAAAATTGGAATACCTGCTGTTAGCAAAGCAAATAGGTAAGGTAAGAAAAAAGCTCCTCCACCATTCTCATATGCTACTGCTGGGAACCTCCAAATATTCCCTAAACCAATTGCAGAACCTGCTGCTGCCATGATAAAACCTGCTCTCGTACCCCATTGAGGACGATTTTCCATCATAGTTTCCCCCTTACACTCTCTCTTTTCTTTTATCTCTGTCATTACCCGAGAAGTTGTTAAAACTTTCTGATAATTTAGCATAGTCTGTCTTTAGAACTATCTTACGAAGAATTATAGCTATTATGCTATAGTATGTCAAAATATTTTTTATAGAAAATTTTGATAATTAAACAATAAAAAATAGAGCAGACGTTATAAAGCGTATCTGCTCTATTTTTATTCTTCTATTTTTCTAATGACGTTTCTGTTATATTCCCTTTTTTACGAGCCACTAAGACAAATACCACTAATAAAACTATTACTGTTCCGAGCCCAGCAGACGTACTTTCTGTTAAACCAAGTACAATATAACCAATGATGCTGATCACAGCTGAAATAATTGCATAAGGAAGCTGTGTCATTACATGATCAATATGATGACTTCCTGCTCCCGTTGATGACAAGATAGTTGTATCAGAAATTGGTGAACAATGATCTCCGAATACTGAACCAGCTAATACAGCTGCAAGAGCTGGTAACAATAATTCTGGTTCAATGTTGCCTACAATGTCACCTGCAATTGGAAGCATAATACCAAACGTTCCCCAAGATGTTCCTGTTGAAAATGCCATGATGCCAGCAATAATGAATAGTACCACTGGTAAGAAGGCAATATTTAAATTAGAGCTTTCGACAATCCCTGCTAAAAATTCTCCTGACTTTAACTGACCGATTAAATCTCCAATCATCCAAGCAAGCAGTAAAATATAAATAGCAGGTAGCATTGATTTAATCCCCGCTACTATACCTTTACCAAGCACAGAATTAGATAACTCACTTGATTGTCTAGTGCGTACGATAAATAACAATAGCGTTACAACAAGACCTGATAAACCACCAATCATCAATGAATTAGGAACATTCGTATTCTCAAACATTGTAAAGATTGTAGCTTGTCCTTCAGTTGCTTGGTAGCCTGTCCATAGCATCGCACCGATTGTCCCAATCATCAATACAATAATTGGTAAAATCAAATCAAATACACGACCATTTTTACTAACTGGCAAATCTTCTTTTAATTCTCCTGGTACTGCTCCTTTTTCTGGATCCGTTACTTCACCAGTACGAATAGCATGTTCTTCATGCTTTTTCATCGGTCCAATGTTAATATCAAAAACACTTACAATAAACACCATAATCAATGCAGTGAATACATAAAAATTCATAGGTATCATCTGTACAAATGCTGAAAATGCTGACACATTATTCATACCATGTGCAGCTAGAATTGAACCTACAACTGTAATGATATAGGCACCCCAACTTGAAAACGGTGCAATCACACATACAGGAGCTGACGTTGAATCAATCAAGTAAGCAAGCTTCGCTCTTGATATTCGCTGGCGATCTGTTACTGGACGACTCACTTGACCAACAGCTAGTGCATTGAAATAATCATCAATAAAAATAATAATCCCTAACACGGCTGTTAATAGATGAGCTCCACGACGTGTTTTAATACGCTTTAAAGCCCACTCGCCAAAGGCACGACTTCCTCCAATGATTGAGATAAAAGCCGTAATAACACCTAAAATTAAAAGAAAAAGCAAAATAAATAGATTTGAAGTATTAATTGCACCATCGGCATAGAAAATGGTAGCAAAGCTTCCCCAAATTTTTTGAATGGTTTCACCTATCGAAAATTCGGTTAATACTAATCCACCTGCTAAAATTCCCACTCCTAGGGAAAGTAGTACTTTACGTGTTAAAACAACCATTAGTATCGCGATAAATGGCGGTAATAACGAAAAAATAGTTCCTTCCATGAGATCCTCCTAATATAAGCCTGCTTACATACGGGAGAACTACTTATAGAGAAAAAAACGCAAAAAGAGCAATGATAGAAAATAACTATCATTACTCTTTGTAATGTTATGTTATCCTCCATCACGATCAGTAGCCCTCCATCATGAAAACAAACGTATTTTCATAATGACAGTGTTACCCTTTTTCAAGGTAACCCCAGAAAAGAAAAGCTGACTCTTTTTCTTTCCTTCGGCAAAAAATCCTTTTTACTATGATCACAGTTGTCATCCTCACATAGCATACTCATACTTTTTGCATCCTCTACCTCATCGATCTGATAAGGTGATGGTATATAATTGTATCTAGTACATTATATCGGTAAAATATAAAGTTATCAACCGGCTATTTTTTCTTTAGTTCAATAGATGGGGAGGCTGAATTAGTGCCACCGTTAAAATAATCCGGTACGCTCCCTGGAATCATTGCCATTCCTACAGGCACTGTCGCTTGAACTGTTGTCTGCTTTGTAGCAAAGGGAATAATTACCTGAACATTAACCTGAACTTCAATTGAAATCTCTAAAAAAGCACCGTTAATTCCGTACTCCTCTATTTTCCGTACGACATCTGATTGCACATCTCCGATTGCATGAAATTTAACTGGGATTAATGGTCCTAAATTTCCTAATAAAGCATTATTTGTAGCTTGCCCCAATGGAACTTGATAGACAATCCCTCGCTGCCTGAGCTTTTCATCTGATTCAATATTAATATCAGTTGGAATCTCTAATTCTTCTAAGTTCCCTTTTTCAGCTTCTCGTAAATTAGCCTGGACTAAAGATGTAGTTTGAGCTCTAATACGATTTACGACTGCTGTATCAATCTTGGCTACCTGCCCATCTGGCGTACTTTCTGTCTTAATAATATCATTAACATCGAGCTGGTCCACCACTTGTTTATTAACAGCTTTATTAATAACAAGCGTTGCAATCTCTTTAGTCTGAGCTTCTGCATATTTCATTAAAGTTGGTTCAATTCCTCTATTAATTAACCATATTCCTGCTCCAGTAGAAAAAAGAAAAAAAACAATTGTTAGTAGTACGACATAACGAAATGGTATAGGTCCCTTTTTAAATACTCTTCGGCGAACCCTAATCAAAAAAATCCCTCCTTACAAGCTATATGTATGCATAAATAAGGAGGGCTAACGCTATTTTCTAAAAGTTTTCTATGTTTGTTTTAAATCACTGCTGATAATCATTAATGTCGGACTTTCTTTTAAATCAATTTCATAAGGTTTATCTAATATTCTATCTTCTTCCTCCTGAATAAGAATATAAGGTCGATCACTTAGACCTTTGTTCTGCTGGCTCACTACGCCTTTTCTTTGGTCATTCAGCGTTACAAAAAGACCAATAGGATAAACTGCAATCGCTCGTCTAAAAGCGCTTATCATGTCTTTATCAAACTGACTTCCCGCCCCCGCATATAGAATTTCTAACCCTTCGTGAGGGAGGAGAGCGCTTCTATACACGCGATTTGACGTCACGGCATCGTACACATCCGCAATTGCGATAATTTTACTAAATAGATGAATTCGCTCTTCTTTAATTCCTAGTGGATACCCTGATCCGTCTAACCTTTCATGATGCTGATACGCGCAAGTGGCGGAAAGCATAGAGACATTAGGCGTACTTCGTAATAACTCGTACCCATAAGTAGTATGCTTTTTCATCAACTTAAATTCTTCATCCGTTAACTTTCCAGGCTTGTTTAAAATATCTTGCGGAATTAACATTTTCCCTACATCATGTAGCATAGCTCCTGCACCTAGCTTTTCTAGAGCAGGCTGAGTTAACCCTATTTCTTTTCCAAGTGAAAGGGCATAAAGAGTTACGTTCACAGAATGAGAAAATACATAATTATCGTATATATATACATCCGTTAACAATGACAGTACGTCATCATTATTCATCATCTCATCTACTAATTGATTGCCAATTTTATGTACTTCGCGAAATGATTGTTCTAAAAGCGCAACACGCGTTTTTTCATGCTTTTTTTGAAGAGATTGAAAGACATCCTCCACTGATTTCATTGCTTTTTTCCGAAGCGAAAGTGGAATAGTAGAATTCACAACAATATCATTTGTTCGTTTATCACCTATGTATACAAAGGTAACACCTCGTTGCTTTAAACGATTAATAATAGTCTCTGTCAAAGGTATGCCTGCATTAATTAGCGTGTTTCCGGCTTCATCTAATATTGGTTTTGCCAAACATACACCTGGGCTCAATGATTGAATTGCAACTAATTTCATAGTAACTCCCTAACTATCTATTATTTTATAATCGCTATAAAAGAGGTAGAACCTTTACTACCTCTCGTTTAAATTCTTTCAGACAAAAAATGGAGCATAAAGATATTTTCTCTCAACTAAATCATTTTTAATAAAGCTTCGCGCCCTATCATACCTGGATAAATGCCCAAATGTTCTGCTTCCACAGTAACTGACTCTAAAGGTGCATTTAACAGATCGTCAATTGTACGTACACCAACTGCTCTTCCTGCAATAATCTGTCTACTAACTAGCTTTTCATTCAAAAGGCCAACATCTAATGCCCCACACATAATATATCCCTTATCCGAAGACACAGTTAGCAGCGTTGTTTTGGGAAGCAGTACGGTAACCGCATTAAACGTATGACCATTAATAACAACAGGTTCCAATGTAATCAAATTTCCCACTCCTTTCTTAATCAAAATATGATGATTTTCAAAAAGAGTGAGCTTTAGACTACTTTTTTATAATTATACAAGAAATTACATACTTTGTGTCTAGATTAATTGTTAAAAACGATATGCGCTTATCAATCTGTTTTACCAGTCAATCAAATAAATTTAACTGTTTAGGTGCTAAATCTGTATACTGGATATCAAGCAAACTAATTAATTCCTTAGCGTTATCAACTGCGTCTCCGCCGGAGTTATTGTTAAAAACGATATAAATATCCTTTGTTTTTCGCTTTAATGCTTCAATATGCTGCTTCCACTCAAGTAATTCTTGATGGTTATAACGATATAAAAAGCGTATTTTACGCCAGTTAGGGTCTCCACTTTTATTCCAACCATGAACGTTTCGACCATGAAATCGAATCAGCGTTTTCTCAGCACTCGTAGGATGTAAAACGGTCGGTACAGACCCTTCACCCGCTTGTGGCTCATCGCAAATGCCATGAATCCATTTCTCTTTCTCCATAAACATAAGCGTCTTATCATACCACTGTGGCGTAAACCAAGACTGATTACGAAACTCTAAAGTAACAGGTAGATCACCGAATTTTTCACGGCTGTAACGCAAATAATTAACGTTTTCTTTCGTACAGTTAAACCAAGGTGGCATTTGAAACAGAATCATTGCAAGCTTATTAGCTTTTACATAAGGACTGACTGAATCCATAAATGCATCAAACATCTCGTCTTTACTATCAAAGGGTATTTCATTTCGCATATGACCTGTCATACCCTGATAAGCTTTTACAACGAATTGAAACGAATCAGGGGTATCTGCTACCCACTTTTCGATGGTTGTTTTAGGTTGAATTGCATAAAAAGATGCGTCTACTTCAACTGTTGGAAAATGACCTGCATATACAGCTAACTTATCTCGCGCAGGCACGCCCATTTCATACAAAGATGAATGATCTCCCCACCCTGTTACGCCTACGTATATCACAAAATCCCTCCAATATGTATTAAGCTATGTACTATTATTTTAATACAAACTCATGAAAAAAACTCGCTTGTATAAACAAGCGAGTTTAAAAAATTATTTATTAACCGATAGACCCTTCCATTTCGAACTTGATTAGACGGTTCATTTCTACCGCATATTCCATTGGAAGTTCTTTTGTAAATGGTTCAATGAAGCCCATTACGATCATTTCTGTTGCTTCTTCTTCAGAAATACCGCGACTCATTAGATAGAATAACTGCTCTTCAGATACTTTTGAAACTTTCGCTTCGTGCTCTAAAGAGATGTTATCGTTGTAAATTTCGTTGTATGGAATTGTATCAGATGTTGATTGGTTATCCATAATTAACGTATCACACTCAATGTTTGAGCGAGCACCTTCAGCTTTGCGACCAAAGTGAACGATACCACGGTACGTTACTTTACCACCTTGCTTCGAAATAGACTTCGAAACAATTGTAGAAGATGTGTTTGGTGCTAAGTGAATCATTTTCGCACCCGCATCTTGGTGTTGGCCTTTACCAGCTAAGGCAATTGATAATGTCATACCACGTGCGCCTTCACCTTTTAAGATAACAGCTGGGTATTTCATTGTTAATTTAGAACCGATGTTTCCATCAACCCATTCCATTGTTGCATTCGCTTCACATACAGCACGCTTCGTTACTAGGTTATATACGTTATTCGCCCAGTTTTGAATCGTTGTATAACGGCAGTATGCGTCTTTTTTAATGATGATTTCTACAACCGCACTGTGTAGAGAGTTAGTTGTATAAACCGGCGCTGTACAGCCTTCTACGTAGTGTACGTGTGCACCTTCATCTACGATGATTAGCGTACGTTCGAATTGACCCATGTTCTCAGAGTTAATACGGAAGTATGCTTGAAGTGGCGTATCTACTTTGATCCCTTTTGGTACGTAGATAAACGAACCACCAGACCAAACAGCTGAGTTTAACGCAGCAAATTTGTTATCCGTTGGCGGAATTACTTTCGCCCAGTGCTCACGGAAAATCTCTTCATTTTCCTTTAATGCAGTATCTGTATCTTTAAATACGATTCCTTGTGCTTCAAGGTCTTCTTTCATGTTGTGATATACAACTTCAGATTCGTACTGAGCAGATACACCAGCTAGGTACTTTTGCTCTGCTTCAGGAATACCAAGCTTATCAAACGTTTGTTTAATTTCTTCAGGAACCTCATCCCAAGAGCGCTCTGACTTCTCTGAAGGCTTTACGTAGTACGTAATTTCATCAAAGTTCAGGCTAGACATGTCTCCGCCCCACTGTGGCATTGGCATGCTGTAGAAATGCTCAAGTGATTTTAAGCGGAAATCAAGCATCCACTGTGGCTCGTCTTTCATGCGAGAAATTTCTTCTACAATTTCTTTTGTTAATCCTCGTTCAGAACGGAAAATAGAAACGTCCTTATCCGAGAACCCGTATTTATAATCGCCGATTTCCGGCATCTTTTTTGCCATTTGTTATTACCCCCTACTTGATAGGATTGGGAATGAACAAAGGCCTAACAGGACTTAATTCTGTTCTTTTAGGCCTTTTTCCATCGCTTTCCACGCTAATGTTGCACATTTAATACGTGCTGGAAACTTTGAAACACCTTGAAGTGCTTCAATGTCTCCTAAATCTATACTATCATCATACTCTTTTCCTTGCATCATATCTGAGAAGATGTTCGCAAGTTCAAGAGCTGTTTCAATCTCTTGCCCTTTAATTGCCTGTGTCATCATTGAAGCAGATGACATAGAGATTGAACAGCCTTCTCCTTCAAACTTTGCATCTGTTACTTTGCCATCTTCTACTTTAAGTGATAATTCGATACGGTCACCACACGTTGGGTTATTCATTTGAATTTGAACCGTATCTTCTTCTAAAGACCCACGATTTCGAGGGTTTTTATAATGATCCATAATCACTTGACGATAAAGAGTATCTAAATTGTTAAAAGACATTTGTGAAATACTCCTTCGTTTTAATTAGTGATGACACTAATTGATCGATTTCTTCTTCTGTATTATACAAGTAGAAACTTGCACGTGCAGTTGAAGATACATTTAAATATTTCATTAACGGCTGTGCACAGTGATGCCCTGCGCGTACAGCAACTCCTTCAGCATCCAAAACGGTTGCTACATCATGTGGGTGAACATCATCAAGATTAAACGTAACGACGCCAGCACGCTCTTTCGGTCCGTAAATGGTAATACCCTCTACTTCTGAAAGACGATCTAGTGCGTAATTGGCTAATCGATGCTCATGAGCAAGAATATTATCCAAGCCCACTTCCTCTAGAAAATCAATAGCTGCACCTAATCCAATTGCTCCTGCAATAATAGGCGTTCCACCTTCAAATTTCCAAGGAAGCTCTTTCCATGTTGAATCGTATAGGTTAACGAAATCAATCATTTCCCCTCCGAATTCAACTGGCTCCATCTTTTCTAATAACTCTTTTTTTCCATACAGCACGCCAATGCCTGTTGGACCGCACATTTTGTGACCAGAAAACGCAAAGAAGTCGCAGTCTAAGTCCTGTACATCCACCTTCATATGAGGCGTACTTTGTGCACCGTCTACAACCATGATTGCCCCGTGTTGGTGAGCAATTTCCGCAATTTCTTTTACCGGATTAATTGTGCCTAATACGTTAGAAACATGCATAACCGAAACAATTTTTGTATTTGACGTAATCGTTTCTTTAACCGTTTCTAATGAAAGAGCATGGTCTTCTGTAAGATCAATATATTTTAATGTTGCTCCTGTTGCTTTTGCAACTTGCTGCCATGGAATGATGTTACTGTGATGCTCCATATAAGTGATAACAATTTCATCACCAGGTTGCAAATTGGCACGTCCATAGCTAGCAGCAACAATATTTAAAGCTGTAGTTGTTCCACGCGTAAAGATAATTTCTTCTGTTGATTTCGCATTAATAAACTTTCTTACTTTTTCACGTGCACCTTCGTAACCATCCGTAGCCATCGTACCCAGTGTATGAACACCTCTGTGTACGTTTGAGTTATATTCTCTATAGTACTTATCAAGTGCTTCAATCACTTGAACTGGCTTTTGAGAAGTAGCAGCGCTATCTAAGTAAACAAGCGGGTGTCCATTTACTTCTTGGTCTAAAATCGGAAACTGTTTGCGAATATCAGCAACGTTCATTATCGAACTTTCCTTTCAATTAACTCCGTTAACTGTGTTTTCACCGTTTCAACCGGAAGCTCATTTACAACTGGAGCTAAGAAACCATGAATAACTAGGCGTTCAGCTTCAACTTGTGGAATACCACGGCTCATTAAATAATAAAGCTGTAATGGATCTACGCGACCTACAGAAGCTGCGTGTCCTGCTGTTACATCATCTTCATCAATTAATAAGATTGGATTAGCATCTCCACGAGCTTTTTCGCTTAGCATTAATACGCGAGACTCTTGCTCAGCATTTGATTTAGATGCACCGTGTTCAATTTTACCGATTCCGTTAAAGATTGAAGACGCGCTGTCTTTCATTACACCATGCTTTAAGATGTAACCTTCAGAATTTTTACCGAAGTGAATAATGCTCGTCGTTAAGTTTTGCTTTTGCTCACCGCGACCTACTGTAACTGTTTTCGTATCACCATATGAACCATCGCCCATTAGGTATGTGATGTTTTCAGAAACTGTGTTTCCTTCACTCATTAAGCCTAATGCCCACTCAATGCGACCGTCTTTACCAGCAACACCGCGGCGATTTACGTAGCTAGTTGTTCCTTTTGCAAGGTAGTCTACGGCACCAAAGGTTACTTTTGCATTATTATTTGCAAATACTTCTGTCACAACGTTTACTACACCGTTTGATTCTTCAGAAGTAGCAATGTAGTTTTCTACATACGTAACAGAGCTATTATCTTCTGCAACCACAATAACGTGGTTGAAAAGTGCTGCCTCTTCGTCTTCACGTACGAAAACGGCTTGAAGTGGCTCTTTTACTTCAACATTTTTTGGTACGTAAACAAATACGCCACCGTTAAGCAGTGCAGCGTGAAGAGCTGTTAAACGATGCTCATCAACTTTTACACCATCTTTCATGAAGTACTTTTGTACAAGCTCTTCATGTTCTTTTGCAGCTGTTTGGATATCAGTAAAGATAACCCCTTGTTCTTTTAACTCATCTGTTAACGTTGCATATGCAGCTGTTTGGTCACGTTGAACATATAAGTTTTTAACCGCTTCTGTATCAATAAGTGCTCTTACAGACTCAGGAAGCTCATCAATTGAAGAAATTGCTTTTGCTTCAGCATCATGCTTTGAGAAATCTGTAAAGTTCCACTTTGTAATATTTGTTTTATCTGGTTTTGGTAGTGGAAGATCTTCTGCTTTCGCAAGAGCTTGTAAACGAAGATCTAACAACCATTTCGGCTCATCAGCTTTTTCAGAAAAACTGCGAACGTACCCTTGATCAAATGGTAATTTTGTATCAATAGTCATAGAAATCCTCCTAATGCTTATGCTTCTTGCCCTACAGTTTCGTCTTCAATACCTAATTCTTTCTTAATCCAGTCATAGCCTTCTGCTTCTAAACGCTGAGCTAATTCAGGACCGCCTGATTTTACCACGCGACCTTGCATCATAACGTGAACATGGTCTGGTGTGATGTAGTTTAATAGACGTTGGTAGTGAGTGATCATTAAGCAACCAAAGTCGCTACCACGTAGCTCGTTGATTCCTTTTGATACTACTTTTAATGCATCGATATCTAAACCTGAATCAATCTCATCAAGGATTGCAATAGCAGGTTGTAACATCATTAATTGCAGGATTTCATTACGCTTTTTCTCTCCACCAGAGAAACCTTCATTTAAATAACGTTGTGCCATATCTTGATCCATTTCTAAGAAATCCATGTTTTTGTCTAGTTGACGGATAAATTTCATTAGTGAAATTTCATCGCCTTCTTCACGACGTGCATTAATTGATGAACGTAAGAAATCTGCGTTTGTTACACCGCTAATTTCACTTGGGTATTGCATTGCAAGGAATAGACCTGCACGCGCACGCTCGTCCACTTCCATCTCAAGCACGTCTTCACCATCAAGTGTAATGCTACCTTGTGTTACTTCATATTTAGGGTGTCCCATAATTGCTGAAGATAAAGTCGATTTACCTGTACCATTTGGACCCATGATTGCATGAATCTCTCCGCCTTTAACTTCTAAGTTAACACCTTTTAAAATCTCTTTGCCTTCAATTGACACATGAAGATCTTTAATGATTAAAGTTGAACCTGCCATACTAAAACCTCCAGTTATAGATGTATATACTAAAATCAGATATACCTATATCTTTTTAATTATTCTCATTTTATTCTCATTACAATCTTATAACAAATGAAAACTTATAGCAACCTTTTGCGATAAACGCTTTTCCCTTATATGTATACATATTTTAAACGTACAAAAAACGTTGCTTTCATAGGCATAACTAGCCTTTAAAGCAACGTCTGCTTATCATTTATATTTAGTGTGTTTGACGTTTTAACTCCTGCATGCATTCCTGTACTAACGTGACCGATTGGCTCATCGCTGCTCCACCACCGAATGCTGCCGAAACACCACAAGCTTCTAGAATCTCTTGCTCAGTTGCTCCGTTATCTAGGCAACCTTTTGTATGATAAATCATGCAATATTCATCTTGAGCTACAACGCTAATTCCTAATGCAATAAGCTGCTTGTCTTTTTTAGAAATAGACCCTTCTTCAAAACAAGCCTCTGTGAAAGTGTTGAACGCTTCAGTCAACTTTGGAAGCTTTTCGCTGAATGTTCCAATTCCTACCTTATAGTTATGAAGTGCCTGTTCCGTTGAATGATTTGTTTCTTGTTGCATCTCTCTTGCCAACTCCATTCGTCATAGTTTTCCTCATTAGTATGGATGATACAAATCGGAGTTATACTTGACGATAAAAATAGAAAAAGTCGACCAGATCTAAACTAGTCGACTTTAATATATTACTCGTTTACAGGAAGCACCGCGCCTTTATACTTCTCTTCAATGAAATCTTGAATTTCTTTTGAATGAAGCACTTCTACTAACGCTTTTACTTCTTCTTTGTTTTCATCACCTTTACGAACCGTGATGATGTTTGCATACGGATTGTTTTCTTTTGACTCTACAGCGATTGGGTCTTTAACAGGATCTAAACCAGCATCTAAAGCATAGTTTGCATTAATGACAACAGCATCACCTTCATTGTTGTTATAAACCTGAGGTAATAAACCACCTTCAACGTCTGCTTTAAACGTTAGGTTTTTAGGGTTTTCTACAATATCATCAAGCGTTGCATCTTGCTTTTTAACGCCTTCCTTCAACTTAACTACGCCTTCTTTTTCAAAAATTGAAAGAATACGACCTTGTTCTGCTACTGCATCACGCATAATTACCGTACCGTTTTTCGGAAGGTCTTTTAATGACTTGTATTTTTTAGAGTAGATACCAATTGGCTCGATATGAATCGCTCCTGCACTTACAAAATCATAATTAGGATTTTCTTCTAATACAGAGTCTAGATAAGGAATGTGCTGGAAGTAGTTTGCATCAATTTCTTTTCCATCTAATGCTGTATTAGGTAAAATATAATCTTGGAATGGTTTAATGTCTAACTCAATTCCTTTTTCCTCTAACAATGGTTTTGCTTCTTCTAAAATTTCAGCATGCGGAATATTTGACGCTCCAACCACAATTTTCTTCTCGTCTTCTGATGAATCTGAACCACTGCCTCCAGATGAACCACAAGCCGCTAAACCTAAAACTAAAGCAGATGATAAAGCAAATGTTGAAACCCATTTTTTCATAATATATTTCCTCCTCTTATCGTTTATCAATTTTAGATGTGATAAAATCACCAATGAACTGGATAATAAATACAATTACTAAAATTAAAACTGTCGCCACAAGGGTTACATCACTATTATTTCGCTGGAAGCCTTCTAAATATGCTAAGTTTCCTAAACCACCAGCTCCAACCGCTCCAGCCATTGCCGTATAGCCAATGAGTGCGATTGCTGTAACCGTCAAACCAGAAATCAAAGCAGGCATTGATTCTGGAAGCAGCACTTTAAAAATAATTGTGCTTGTTGTAGCTCCCATTGACTTTGCTGCTTCAATAACACCTTTATCAATTTCACGAAGGCCGATTTCAACCATACGCGCGTAAAACGGTGCTGCTCCAACAATAAGAGCTGGCAGTGCTGCTTCTGCTCCAAGCATCGTTCCTACAATCGCTTTTGTAAATGGAATGAGCAAAATCAGTAAGATGATAAATGGAATGGATCGAAAAATATTTACGAACGCTCCTATAATAATATTAACGAAGCGGTTTTCCCAAAGCTGTCCTTTGCCTGTTAAAAATAGAAGTAGGCCTAATATAATTCCTAATATAAAGGTGGCAACGACTGAGATACTTGTCATATACAGTGTTTCAATCGTTGCTGCGCTGAACTTATCATACGTTACGTTTGGAAATAATTCAGTTAGCATCCGTCATCACCTCAATTTCTACCTGTTGTTCACGGATGTACTCGATTACTTTATTAACCTCTGCCTTTTCACCGTCTAAATGAATAAACAAAGTTCCGTAAGAGCCTGTTTGTGTATAAGAGACCTTCCCTTGTAAAATGTTAATCGTGACATCGAACGCTTTTAAAATACTCGTAATGAGCGGTTGCTCTGCTTTTCCACCTACAAATGTAAGCTGAACAATTTGACCGCTCGGATAAAGTTCTTTCACCTGTTCAACTGTCTCAAACGTTTCTTCTGGCTCTGAGATTTGCTGTACAAATCGTTTTGTAATATTTTGCTGTGGTTTACGGAACACTTCAAGTACTTCTCCCTGTTCAACTACTTTCCCATTTTCCATCACGGCTACACGATGACAAATTTTACGGATAACGTGCATTTCATGAGTAATTAAAACAATCGTTAAACCTAACTTTTCATTAATATCAACTAACAAATCTAAAATTGAATCTGTTGTTTGTGGATCAAGTGCTGATGTTGCTTCGTCGCATAATAGAACTTTTGGGTTGTTGGCTAGCGCTCTTGCAATCCCTACACGCTGCTTTTGTCCACCGCTTAGCTGAGATGGATAGGCGTTTTCTCTTCCTTCCAATCCGACTAATTTAATAAGCTCGTTTACACGTTCTGCTCGTTTACCTTTAGAAACACCTGCAATTTCAAGCGGAAACGCAATATTTTCCTGAACGGTACGAGACCAAAGCAAATTAAAATGTTGGAAAATCATACTAATTTCCTGTCTAGCTTGTCTAAGCTTAGCACCCTTAACCTTTCCAATTTGGTTCCCTGCTACTTCGACAGTTCCAGAAGTAGGTGTTTCTAAACCATTTAATAAGCGAATAAGGGAGCTTTTCCCTGCCCCGCTGTATCCAATGATACCGAAGATTTCACCTTTTGCTACTGACAAATTAACTTGATCAACAGCCGTAACTTTTCCACTTTTAGCATCATATATTTTTGTTACATCTTGTAACGTAATCATCTTCTTCACCTTCTTTGTTGACTTGCTCTGTCTGCTTAGTGTGTCCTTGCTTTTTGAAAATAAAAAAACCTTTCTACACATGAGCAGAAAGGTTTATGATTAAATCCTTTCTCTCATCTTTCAAAGCTTATGCTTTGCAGGAATTGGCACCATTTCAGTTAGTCTGACGGTTGCCGGGTTTCACAGGGCACAGTCCCTCCACCTCTCTTGATAAGAGTTAACGACAAATTATTAAAATTATTTTGTTTTCATTAAATATTCATTCATTTATGTTTGTGATTCTAGCATGTGTCAGAAAGGGTGTCAACAAAAATATGCATAGGATAATAATCCCATGCACACTTGTAAACAAATACTTATTTAGCTAAGACGTTCTATTACGTGTTCAACGGAGTGAAAAGCATAAAGCTTCTGTTTCATTTCGCCATTTTTAAATTCAATTAAGCATGGAACACTTTCAATTTCAAGCAAAGAAGCTTTAGCAGGCATATAATTTAAATTACTCATTCCAATTGTTAACTCTGGAATAACCGCCTCCGCTACTGTTAACATTTTTTTAGCTAATTGGCACGTTCCACAAAGGGGGGTATGAAAAAAAATGACGGTACGCTCGTCTTTATTTAGCTTTTCGTCTAGCTGCTCTTCTGTCCATTCTTCCATGTTATTCATCCTTCTATATTAAAAATTCTGCGTTAACATCTATATTAGCACTTAAGAGCACCGTAGCAATGTGATTTCTTGGTGCCGCCGCTACCTCGCGATACATTTTATCGATATAAAGGTGCTCCGCTTCTGGGAGTTCTTTTTTAAACTGTTTTCGTAATTTATTGCCAGAATCATCTGAATCGACTAAGATGTACACATCTTTATCATATGTGGAATCGATAATCTCATCTAGCTTTGACAAGCTAATGGTTCCATTTGTACAAATAATCTCAATAGGTTCATTAATAATGCTCTCGATTCTCTTTTTGTCAGACTTACCTTCTACAATAATTACTTTTTCAATTTCTATTAAACGCATCGTCATCACCTATAATTATCAGTTGTATAGTAACGTTATTCCTTTATGCTATACAATATTCGTTAATGTAACACAGTTCCCCTGTTTTTTAAAAGATTTTGCTGTAAAAAGAACATATATGGACTGTTTTATTGAAGAATAGACTATTTTCGGTCATTTTAGACTGATGGCGCCAAACCTTATATGGTTGGCGCCATCACCCTTTCACGCAGAGATTTCATGCTAAATTTAGCACCAACCCTCTTCTGAATCACAGTCCGTATACTTTTGTGTAGTTCCAGTTTGGACGTCAGCATACTGATAAATCTTATTATTTTCCTGCGTGTAGCCTGACTCTAAATTGTATTCATTACCCGTTGCACCGTAATTCACATGGCCAATCGATTCTTTATCGACATACAATTGCATACCGTTTTCATGAAATTTTGCTGTAATTCGATCCGTTACGTCAACTTTTTTACGTTCAAACATAAAAAGACACCCCTTTAGCTTGTTTACTAAATAGAGTGCCCTTTTTGTTATAGGTACATGAAGACAAATTATGGATATACCAAATGAAATGTCTTAAGATGAAGTCAATTAACCTTCGTTAATCATTTCATCGTATTGTTCAGCTGTCATAAGTTTCTCAACATCTGCTGAATCAGCAGGCTTAATTACAACCATCCATGCTTTTTCATATGGAGACTCGTTTACAAACTCAGGATTGTCACTTAATTCTTCGTTTACTTCTACAACCTCACCGCTAATTGGTGCATATAGCTCTGATACTGTTTTTACAGATTCTACGCTACCAAACGGCTCATCTGCTTCAACTTTATCGCCAACTTCTGGAAGCTCAACAAATACAATGTCACCAAGTTCAGATTGAGCAAAGTGTGTAATTCCTACTCGGAAAACTTCTCCTTCGTTTTTTACCCACTCATGCTCTTCTGAATAACGCAACTCTTTTGGTGTACTCATCTTAATCCCTCCAATAAATTATGTATGCCGCTAACGAATAGCAACGACTACCTCTTATCAGTGTAACGTAAAAAGGAGGTTTTTTCTATTTGAATCCGCACAGAATTTTAAATTTATTTCCACGTTGTTTCAAATTCTTCTTCTTTAAATCCTACCGTTACTTTATCACCGTCAGTTAATAAAGGGCGCTTGATTAACATCCCATCAGATGAAAGGATTTCAAGTAATTCTTCATCACTTGCTGTTGCAACTTTGTCTTTTAAACCTAACTCACGATATTTCTTACCACTTGTGTTAAAAAACTTCTTTAATGGCAACCCGCTATTTTTATAGTAACTAGTCAGCTGATCTTTTGTTGGGGGATTTTCAATAATATGAATTTCTTCATATGCCACCCCACTTTGATCTAGCCACTGCTTTGCTTTTCGGCATGTCCCACATTTAGGGTACGAATAAAATAATACGCTCATCATTTTTCCTCCTTTCTCTTTGCTTTTTCGTATTTTAACATATTCAACTTTAATTTACCTATTTTAGTTCTCACTTAAACAAAGAAAAGCTGTGTAAAGGAAGGTGTCTACCCCTCCTCTTTACACAGCACTTATTCCATACTTTAAAATTACACAATAAAGCGTTCTTCTTCCAATACAACCTTTGCAATTTCTCGTTTAACAGCAATAACGTTGACCGGCGTGTGACGAGTTAGCTTACGTAATGACGAAAGCATCATGCGTAGCGTATCTCCCTCTTCTACAGCAATAAGCGTTTCTTTTGCATCCGCTTCGATTTTATTGAATGCTTCTTGACAAAATACTTTTGTATAGTTTACTTTAAGCTGATTTTTTTCTTCTCCATTTTTCAAAATCGCTTTTTCTGTACGTAATACAGCTGATTCCATTGCATATACGTTGCTAATCATGTCAGAGATATTAACTAGAACTTCTTGTTCACCCTCAAGCTTTTTGCCATACTTTTGAGCTGCTAAACCAAGTAGTAATAGCGCAATCTTTTTACCATTACGAACTAATAGTTTTGATTGATCTAACGCGCCTTCTCCAGCCTCTTCGGGCATTAGCATCATGAGCTCTTCCTGTAGTGACTGCGCTTTTTGAAGAAGCGGAAGTTCACCTTTTAAGGCTTTGCGTAAGTACGTTCCTGGCACCAATAAACGGTTAATTTCGTTTGTCCCTTCAAAGATGCGGTTGATTCTAGAATCACGGTATAAGCGTTCAATCTCATATTCACTCATAAAGCCGTAACCACCGTGAAGCTGAACTCCTTCATCAACCAAATAATCTAGCACTTCCGTCGCAAATACCTTATTTAATGAACACTCGATGGCATACTCTGCAATTGAAGCAGCAATTTCTTTCCCATCTTTTTGTTGCTCTTCTGATAACTGACCCATTCTGTCTTCAAAGAGACCTACTGTACGATAAACAGAGCTTTCAGAAGCGTATAATTTAGCTGCCATTGTTGCAATTTTTTCTTGTGTTAACGAAAACTTTGCAATTGGAGTCTTAAACTGTTGACGTTGATTCACGTATTCAGAAGTTAACTCCATGGCACGCTTACCAGCTCCTACTGCACCTACACCTAGCTTATAGCGGCCAATATTTAAGATATTAAACGCAATAATGTGCCCTTTTCCAATCTCTCCAAGTACGTTTTCTTTTGGCACATGTGCATCTTCTAAAATCAAGGTACGTGTGGAGGAACTCTTAATACCCATTTTCTTTTCTTCAGGACCAACAGACACACCTGCATAATCACGTTCGACGATAAATGCGGAAAATTGCTCTCCGTCTATTTTCGCATACACAACAAATACGTCAGCAAAGCCAGCGTTTGTAATCCATTGTTTTTCACCATTCAACACGTAGTGAGTTCCTTCTGCATTTAGACGAGCAACAGTTTTCGCTCCTAATGCATCAGAACCTGATCCTGGTTCTGTTAACGCATACGCTGCAATCTTACCTCCAGTTGCTAAATCTGGTAGATATTTTTGCTTTTGCTCTTCCGTTCCAAATAGCACGATTGGTAGAGAACCGATTCCAACATGTGCACCGTGTGTGATAGAGAATCCTCCTGCACGTGACATCTTTTCAGCAATTAATGCTGATGCAACCTTATCCAATCCAAGACCACCATACTCTTCTGGAACATCAGCTCCTAGTAATCCAAGGTCCCCAGCTTGCTTTAATAGTTTCACTGAGCGATCAAACTCATGTTTTTCTAAAAATTCTACTTGTGGTATTACTTCGTTCTCAACGTATTCATCCGTTGTTTTAGCAATCATTTTATGCTCGCTTGTGAAATCCTCCGGTGTATATACTCGCTCTGCGGAAAGATCATTAATTAAAAAGCTACCACCTTTAATTGTTTGTTCCGTTTGATTTGCCATCTCCATATCCCCCTTATTTCATTAAGCTAATAGTTCAAATACACCAGCAGCGCCCATCCCGCCACCAATACACATCGTTACAACGCCAAACTGTTCATTTCTTCTCTTCATTTCATGTAATAAACTGAGCGTTAGTTTTGTACCGGTGCAGCCAAGTGGGTGACCTAGAGCAATTGCTCCACCGTTAACGTTCACGCGATCTTCATCGATGTTTAACTCACGAATAACACCTAATGCTTGAGATGCAAAGGCTTCATTCAACTCAAATAACCCAATATCTGAAAGCTCAAGCCCCGCTAATTTTAATGCTTTTGGAATCGCGGCTATCGGTCCAATTCCCATCACTTCCGGTGGAACACCACCAACTGCAAACGAGCGAAACTTCGCTAGCGGACGAAGGCCTTCTGCTTCAGCCTGTTCACGATCCATCAGCATCACGGTTGCCGCTCCGTCGCTTGTTTGCGACGAGTTACCTGCCGTTACTGAACCCGTTACGGAAAATGCAGGTCGTAGTTTACTTAAGATTGCGGCTGTTGTTCCCTCACGTACGCCTTCATCCTGTGAAAAGACAACCTTGTTTTCTTCCAGCTTATTTTTACTGTTTAAACGTCTCATTGTCACTTCAACAGGAACAATTTCATCTTTAAACTTACCTTCCTGAAGAGCTTGAGCTGCTTTTTGATGACTTCTTACAGCAAATGCATCTTGGTCTTCTCGCGAAATTCCATACTTTAAAGCAACTTGCTCTGCTGTATGTCCCATTCCCATATAATATTCAGGTGCATTTTCTACTAGCTGTATGTTTGGACGCGCAACGTTTCCAAACATCGGAACCATACTCATCGATTCTGCTCCTCCAGCCAATACAGTTTTGGCCTGCCCTAACATAATACGCTCTGCTCCGTAGGCAATACTTTGTAAGCCTGAAGAGCAATAACGATTGATTGTGATAGCAGGGACCGTGTATGGGAGCCCGGCTAATGCTCCGATATTACGCGCCATATTCAAACCTTGTTCAGCTTCTGGCATCGCACATCCGATAATTAAATCGTCAATTGGCCCTTCATAGCCCCCGGCTCTTCTTAGCGTTTCCTTTACCGTAATTGCACCTAAATCATCAGGACGAACCGTAGCAAGCGTCCCCTTTTTCGCTTTTCCAACCGGTGTTCTTGCACCAGCTACAATTACCGCTTCTCTCATTCCTTCTCCCCCTTAGTTACGCAATGGCTTCCCTTTTACTAGCATGTGTTGCATACGTTGCTGAGACTTCATCTCTCCCACTAGGCTCAAGAATGCTTCTCTCTCTAAGTCTAGTAAATAATCTTCATCCACTTTTGTTCCGTAAGGTACGCGTCCACCAGCAATTACAAATGCTAGCTTCTTTGCAATCTCATAATCATGATCTGAAATAAATCCTGAATATTTCATTGATTGGGCACCTAGCAATAAAGTTGCATAGCCAGTCTCACCAACTACAGGCACTTTTTGGCGAACTGGTGGCTCATAACCAGCTTGTGATAATGACAGAACAGACTGTTTTGCTTCTTCAAGCAAATGATCTTGGTTTAAGGTAATACCGTCCTGATGGTTTAAGAAATTTAGCTCTCTTGCATGAAGAGCAGAACTAGAGACTTTAGCTGTCGCAATAGTTTCAAACGTTTTATTTGCAATCTGCTGCAAATCTAAGTTCACATCATTTGGAAGACCTTGTAACTGCTTTAGATAAAGCTCTTTATTTCCACCACCACCTGGAATTAAGCCAACTCCAACTTCAACTAACCCCATATATGTTTCAGCAGATGCCTGAATTTTAGCAGTTGGTAAACAAATCTCCGTTCCTCCACCAAGCGTCATTGCAAATGGTGCGGCAACGACAGGCTTTTCATTGTATTTCACTTTCATCATCGCCTGTTGAAATTGACGAATTACAAATTCAATTTCAAAGAAATTATCGTCTTGAGCTTCCATCAAAATCATAGCTAGATTCGCGCCAACGCAGAAGTTTTTACCTTGGTTTCCAATAACTAAACCTCTATAATTTCGATTCACTTCCTCTAACGATTCATTTAAGAGCTGAACAATATCTAAGCCAATAGAATTATTTGGTGATGTAAACTGTAAGCATGCTACGTCGTCTCCTAAATCAATTAGACTTGCGCCACTGTTCTTTTTAATAACTTTATCCTGTGCTTTTAAAGCTGATAGGTGGACAACTTTTTTGTTCTCTACAACCGGCTTATACTCATTGTGATCATAATAAATTTTTTGCCCATCTAACTCCTTATAAAATGCGGAAAATCCGTTTTCTTTCATCTCCTGAACCCAACCCGGCATTTCTAATCCTTCAGCTTCCATTTTTTCAATAGCGGCATTAAATCCAATTGCATCCCATGTTTCAAACGGTCCGTAATCCCAGCCAAATCCCCACTTCATCGCTTGGTCAATAGCGACGATATCATCAGCAATTTCTCCTTTTAACTGTGCTGAATAAAGCAGTACCGGGCTAATGATTTTCCATAAAAATGCACCTGCGCGGTCATCTGAATATAGAAGCGCTTTCATTTTATTGGAGAACCCTTTTGCTTGTTTACTCAATTCCACACTAGTAGTTCTAAGCTTTTGACGTTCTTCATACTGTAACGTATCCGGGTTTAATTCTAAAATCTCTTTACCTTTTTTCAAGAAAAATCCTTGACCAGATTTACTTCCCAGCCAACCTTTTTGCTGCATGACTTTCATAAATGCAGGAATGGTAAAAACATCTTTTTCTTTTCCATCTACTTTATCGTAAACGTTATTAGCAACGTGAATAAACGTATCAAGCCCTACAACATCAAGCGTTCGAAACGTAGCACTTTTTGGTCTTCCAATGAGTGGTCCCGTAATCGAATCCACTTCACCGACGCTATAACCACCTTTAAGCATTTCTTGAACCGTTACTAGCAAACCATAAGTCCCAATTCGATTAGCGATAAAGTTAGGGGTATCTTTGGCAAGGACAACGCCTTTTCCAAGAACGTTTTCACCAAAGCCTTTCATATATTGAACGACTTCTTCTTTTGTATCTTTAGTAGGAATAACTTCTAATAATTTCAAATAACGAGGCGGATTAAAGAAATGTGTGCCTAAAAAATGTGCTTTAAAATCGTCCGATCGGCCGTTTGCCATCGCTTCAACTGAAATACCTGAAGTATTTGAACTGATAATAGTACCAGGCTTTCTTACAGCATCAAGTTTTTCAAAAAGCTGCTTTTTGACATCTAATCGCTCCACAATAACTTCAATAATCCAGTCACATTGGCTTAACTTTTCAAGATCATCTTCTAAATTTCCTGCCTTAATAAAAGAAACACGTGATTTGGCCATTAAAGGTGCTGGCTTTTGCTTAGCTAAATTTTTTAGTGCAGTTAAGCTCATTCGGTTACGTACCTGTGTACTTTCTAGCGTCAGTCCATTTTTTGTTTCTTCTGCATTTAATTCACTAGGCACGATATCCAATAGCAAGGTTTCGATTCCCACATTTGCTAAATGTGCTGCAATTCCAGATCCCATTACGCCTGAGCCAATTACAGCGGCTTTCTTAATTTTAAAGCTCATTCTTATATCCCCCTCTATACATTGAATGAATAGTCATTCATTTTATAATTAAAAAAAAGAGAGCTACTTTTAATCTCTGATACTACTATAAAACACTTTTTAAATTTTCGCAATATACGAACATCATTATTTGCAACTATTTTTTATCTCTTTGGTTATATTAAGGCCAGGAGGTGATATCATGTCACGCTTAAAAAAAGACCCTTCATCCGCAGGTGTAAGCGCAGCTAGCGTTAAAGGAAATGCTGGCCCAACACAAGAAGTTCATAACCACGGTAAAAAAACATCTCAGAATCAACAATACGGAAAACAAAATATGCAGGATAACTAAGCTACAGATCGAACAAGGAAATACCGTCTTGTTCGATTCTTTTCATGAAGGTTATTTTTTCACAATGCCTTTTAAAATAAAAGCTACATTCGCTGGGCGCTCAGCTAACCTTCTCATAAAATACCCGTACCAATCCTTTCCGTACGGTACATATACACGCATCTTATATCCTTCTTTCCTTAACTGCTTTTGACGCTCAGGTCGAATGCCAAATAGCATTTGAAATTCAAATTGATCACGCGGAATATCATGAATGACTGCTAACTTCTTTGCATACTCAATAATCTGATCATCATGCGTTGCAATGGCGGTGTAGTGGCCATTAAGCAAATGTACTTTAATAATGTTCTTAAAGCTATCATCTACATCAATTTTATCTGGGAAGGCAACCGCTGTGGATTCCTTATATGCTCCTTTTACTAACCTTAAGTTTGGAGCGTATTCACTTAAATTTTTGATATCTTGTTCCGTTCGATATAAGTACGCTTGAAGCACCGTGCCAACATTGTCATAACGCTTTTTAAGCTCCTTAAAGATAGTAATCGTCTTTCCGCAACGCTGGTAATCTTCCATATCGATTGTAACGAATACATTGTATTGCTTTGCTTCCTTCAAAATATATTCCATATTTTTCATCACTAAATCTGTCGAAATATCTAAACCCATTGACGTTAACTTTAATGAAAGCTGAGAACTAAGCTTCTCATCGTGAATGCGTCGGATTGCTTGGATACAATGTTCCGTCATATAAGCAGCTTCTTCCTCCGTTGTAACAAATTCACCCAGATGATCAACTGTAACTTCAAGCCCTTGTTCATTTAATTCACGCACCACGTCCACTGCTCCATCAATCGTCTCACCTGCTACAAAACGCGCGGCTCCAAAGCGTAAGCCATAATGCTTCGCTAGCTTTGTTAACATTTTATTTTGAGATAAAAACAAAAAAAAGTTGCGCATTGATTGTTCCATAGCATTTCCCCCGATTTTTCTTCCCTTATATTAAATCTGCAATTCCTTACCGAACCATGTAATATAGCAGTTATTATACACTTTAACATTTTTTTGAAAATAGAGATACATTCAAGCAGTAACTTGTCGCCTTTCTTTACTAGTATATGTACCTAATTTTTGTCCGGTTCTGCAATTTATTTAGACAAAAAGCTCATATATGACAATATGAGCTTTTAGCTTTTGCTTTCACGAAGCTGTTCATTTAAACTTTTTATTTCTTTAATTAATTCGACCATCTCTTGCTTAGCTTCAGGATATTGATGATTCCAATGCTTGATTAACGGTGGCATTGACTTTGAAATATACGTATACAAAGCCCACTTTTCAATCTTATCCTTTAAATCTGAATTCGTTTCCCCCACCATAAGCTCTGTATATTTCTCTAGAAGCACATCAAATTTCTCGTTAAACTCTTTATCCATAAATTGACGCCTCCTTGAATTTTGCTCGACATAAAATGGGACAGCTTTTACAATACTTTTTCTTGCCGGCCAGCTGATAGGATAGACAGCACGTTTGACGACTTTCTCTTCGCGCATAGCACTTTAACGGATTGACTTCATATTGCCCAAATTGATCACCCGTTGCTTCATAGAAAAGGTAAGTGAAGTCTGCTTCTAACTGATGCTGATTGACACTGCTATCTTCTTTTAATTGATCATATAACCAAAGAATATAAACAGCAATGTTTTCCCACAGCACTCTTTTTGACATACCTGTATATTGATTAAGCGCATCCCAGATTGGCTCAAACCCTCTAGAAAAGAGTTCAGTCACTATTTCTTTTCGTTCTTCGTTTCGATTCGCTGCGTCAACTTGGGTAATGGCTTGTTTCGCATAATAGACTTGAGGTAACCATAACCCATCGTCTTCACACTCTGCTTGTAAAGAGAGGTGCTGCACGTCTACTCTTTTTTGGCATACTGTAAAAGCATATAAGCAGCCTGCGGCTACAAAGCCGAGCCTTTTTGCAAAAATAGAAGCGACCACTCTGAAGTTGGGTGCTTCTATCTTGCTTTGAATAAAAGAGAGAGCACTTTTAATCTTCCGCTTATCAGTAAGCTCAGCCAGCTTCATCTCATAGGCTGATGTTTGTATAAAAGTAGCTCTAAACTTCTCTTCGAACGCTTTCTGTTCTTTTATGTTAAGCATGCTGTAGTCCAGCCCCAACCTTTTGAACCACACATCTTCCTCTACCGTGCGGAATACAAAGCGGTGTACCAAAAAGCGGGTCAACCGTTACTTCACAATTCATATTAAACACGTTACGAACCAGCTGACACGTAATCACTTCTTCAGGTTTTCCCTGCGCATAAATTTGTTTGTCCTGAAGTGCTACAATATGATGCGCATAGCGACATGCTAAATTTAAATCATGTAAAACCATTACAATTGTTCGCTGTTCTTTTTCATTTAGTTCAAACAGCAAATCTAAGATTTCAATTTGATGAGTCATATCCAAATACGTTGTGGGTTCGTCAAGTAAGATAATATCCGTATCTTGAGCAAGAGTCATAGCAATCCAAGCACGTTGCCTTTGTCCTCCAGATAAAGAATCTACTTGACGATCAGCTAAATCACTTAGTCCTGTTGATTCTAGAGCTTTTTGAACTTTTTCTTCGTCTTCCTTCGACCATTGGCGAAACCAATTTTGGTAAGGATAACGCCCTTGCTTTACAAGCTGTAAAACCGTAAGACCCTCAGGTGCTACCGGTCCTTGTGGTAGAATAGCTAACTGCTTAGCAATTTCTTTTGTTGGTAATGATGATATTTTAGATCCCTCTAACAAAACTGAGCCTGTTTGTGGCTTTAAAAGCCGAGCAAGTGAACGCAAAAGCGTTGACTTACCACAGCCATTACTTCCAATAAAGACCGTAATCTCCCCTTTAGGAATCTTCAAATCTAATTCATTGATAATCATTGTTTCTCCGTATGATAAGCTTAACGACTTTGTTTCTAATGAATGCATGACTTTCACTCCTTTTTGAAAAGATTACGCTCAGACGTTCCGCTGCTTATATAATAAGTAGATAAAATATGGTGCTCCAATTGCTGCTGTGAAAACACCTGCTGGTATTTCAAGTGGTAAAAAGAACGTTCTTCCGACTAAATCTGCAGCTACAATTAAAATTGCACCAATCAGTGCCGATAAGGGAAGCAACGCTCCAAACGACGAACCAACGAGACGGCGAGCAATATGAGGAGCTAGTAGCCCAACAAAGCTAATACCTCCAGCAAACGCGACGGCGGTACCCGTTAGTGCCGTGCTCATTACAAGCAGCATTAAGCGATTTTTTTGAACGTGACTTCCTACATTAGTGGCAACTTCTTCCCCTAGCTCTTGAATATTGAGATTACGAACCATAATTAATGCAAGAATCATTAAAACAGCAGTAATTGGTGCAATCGTATATACATTTGCCCAGTTTGATCCATAGACACTGCCAGTAATCCAAATGTTAGCTTGGCTGGCTTGATAGATTGGACCCATAATCATAAATAATGTTGTCATCGCCTTGGTCAAAGCGGTTAAACCGATACCAATCAATACTAAAGTAATGGGTGATACACCATTTCGCCAAGCAAAGATATAAAGCAAGATTGCTACAATTAAAGCGCCTAAAAATGCGCTAAGCGGTAACCAATGAATGCTAACTGTTAGGGAGTTTTTTTCGTCGCTGAATAATGCTAAAAATAAAACGACTCCAACAGAAGCTCCTCCTGTTAAACCAATGAGGTCTGGTGATGCCAAAGGGTTACGAACAAGGCCTTGAAGAATAGCTCCCGCTGCTGCTAAGCAAATCCCTGCACAGATAGCGACAAGAATACGAGGTAGCCTAAATGACGTGACCACTAACTTTTCAAACTCAAGGCCCTGCCCAAATAAAATCCCTATAATTTTAAATGGACCAATGAATAATTCACCCATTCCAGCGCTTAATAAAAAGAGCACAAACAGTAGCAAAGTACAGATTGAAATAATAGCTGTAGCTTTTATATTAAGTAAAAAAGAAAAGTTTTTTAAACGAATTGGTTGGTACTTCTTCATGCTTTAGCCCCCTTCCTTGCTAAATAAATAAAGAATGGGGTTCCAATAAAAGCAGTCATAACACCAACGGGAATTTCTTCTGGCATAATAACATAGCGAGCTGCAATATCTGCAATTAATAGCAAAATCCCACCTGCTACTGCGCTATAAGGAAAAATCCAACGATAGTCGTGGCCCACAAATGCTCTTACGATATGAGGAATAATAATACCTACAAAGCTAATAGGGCCTGCAATGGCAACGGCTCCTCCTGCCAAGATGGCAATGAGTATACCTGCTGTTAGTTTGACAGCAATGGTTCGCTGCCCTAAACTTCTTGCCACATCCTCACCCATATTTAAAATATTTATTTTTCCTGCCATAATAAATGACGCGATAACAGCGACTGCAATATAAGGTAGCACGCTATACAAGACTTCTAACTTACGACCTTGCACTGAACCTGCCAGCCAATATAGTACTTGCTCAAGTGCAGTTTCATCTAATACGAGTAAGCCCTGTGTTAAAGAAGAAAAAAATGCAGCGATAGCTGCCCCAGCTAGCGTCATTTTTATAGGCGTTAGCCCTTCTTTACCAATCGAACCTAAGAAATACACTGCTACAACAGTTAAAGCCGCTCCAATAAATGCAATCCACGTAAAAGCTTGTAGAGAATTTACTGAAAAAATCATAATGGCAACAACGATGAAAAAACCTGCTCCAGCATTCACACCAAGAATATCAGGAGAAGCAAGCGGATTTTTCGTTAATGCTTGCATCATTGCACCTGCAATTCCGAGACATGCACCCACAACTGCACCTATTAGAGCACGTGGCAATCGTACATTTTGTATAACTAAGTGTTCGTTTGAACCATCGAACGACTGAAACGCATTGATAGCTGTTTTTATATTTGTATCTGTATAGCCTAAGATAATGCTTAAACCGATACAAATTAGTAGAATGACTATACTTAAAATTAAACCCGTTACTCTCATTTTTCTGTTTTGTAAAATCATCTTCATTGCTCCTCTAAGGTAGCCTATTTCACTATTACTTTCTTTTAGTTTAGGGAACATTAAAATAAGTGTCAATGACTTTGATAATCATTTTCAACTTTTTATTGACAGCCCTTACTTTTTGAAATATTATCATAGTTGTAATTGAAAATCATTATCAATCATACATAGGGGGTTCATTAAATGAAAGCGTCTAAAGTGAAATATTTATTCTCACTGATGGCTGTAATGGTTCTTGTTTTCTTAGCAGCTTGCGGTAACTCATCATCTGAAGGTGAAAAAGAAAACAAAGATAGCGCAGCAAAGGATCAGTCTTATACAATTAAACACGCAATGGGTGAAACAGAGATTGAAGGAACACCTAAACGTGTTGTTATTTTAACAAATGAAGGTACGGAAGCACTATTAGCTATGGGTGTTAAGCCAGTCGGAGCAGTAGAGTCTTGGTTAGGAAACCCTTGGTATGACCATATTAAAGACAAAATGGAAGGTGTTAAAAGCGTAGGTACTGAGACTGAGCCTAGTCTTGAAACAATTGCGTCTTTAAAGCCAGATTTAATTATTGGTAACAAAATGCGTCAAGAAAAAGTGTACGATCAATTAAGCCAAATTGCACCAACAGTTTTTGCTGAAGAGTTACGAGGCGACTGGAAAGAAAACTTTAAGCTTTACTCAAAAGCAGTGAACAAAGAAGATGAAGGTAAAAAAGTATTAGCTGACTTTGATAACCGAGTAGCTGATTTAAAAGAAAAACTTGGAGATCAAAAGAAAGAAGAAATTTCCATTGTACGCTTTACAGTTGGAGATGTACGTATTTATCATAAAGATTCATTTTCTGGCGTAATTCTAGATCAACTTGGCTTTGCTCGTCCTGAATCACAGAACAAGAGCGACTTTGCAGAAATGAACGCAACAAAGGAGCGCATCCCTGCAATGGACGGAGATAAGCTATTCTACTTCTCATATGAAACTGGTGATGGAGAAGCAACAAAAGTAGCTAAAGAATGGACAAACGATCCGTTATTTAAAAACCTAAACGTATCTAAAACAGACAGCGTATATCCAGTAGAAGATGCGATTTGGAACACTGCAGGTGGCGTATTAGCTGCAAATGAAATGCTAGATGATATTGAAAAAGTATTTTTAGGTGAAAAATAAACAACAGGACAGCCTTTACAGAAAGGCTGTCTTTTTTTGTGTGCATATATCCTTCCCTACTCACACAAACTGAGAAAGAAGTTTATTTCACTATGGAAAGGAAGATACACTATGAATAAAAATGAAAACCAAAAGCAAATCAAACCAGTTAATACAAATGATTTAGCAGGACGCCAGTTTAAGTCTGAAGACTATAAAAATAGTGATGAAGTATCTCAAGGTTTCGCTGAAACGCATGAACAGATGAGCGATACTTACCAAGAAGGTACGGTTGAAGATACAAATCGTTAATGCTAAAAAGACGCTTGCTAGCGTCTTTTTTCCTTTCCCTTCTCTCTTACTTTTTCCAAGCTCAAAATTACTAGTGACAAAATGTAAAGACAGTTGTAAACTGTTTAAGACTAATGTAAAGACATCTGTTAGAGGAGGACCCTATGAGTAAGAACAACTTGTCTGAACGCCAGCTATTAAACATCGCCGGACTCGGGTGGCTATTTGATGCAATGGACGTAGGCATTCTTTCATTTATTATTGCAGCTCTACATACAGAATGGAACCTTACACCTAATGAAATGAGCTGGATTGGCAGTGTTAACTCCATCGGTATGGCTGTTGGAGCTCTTGTTTTTGGCTTGCTTGCAGATCGAATTGGCCGAAAATGGGTTTTTATTATTACGCTGCTACTCTTTTCGATTGCGAGCGGCTTGTCTGCTTTATCGACAACATTATGGGTATTTTTAATTTTACGATTTATTATCGGAATGGGACTAGGCGGGGAGCTTCCTGTTGCTTCGACACTAGTATCAGAAACTGTAGCTCCTGAACGACGAGGAAAAATTATTGTACTGCTAGAAAGCTTTTGGGCATACGGCTGGTTAGCTGCCGCACTCATCTCATACTTCGTCATCCCGAACTTCGGTTGGCAAATTGCACTATTAATTACCGCTTTACCTGCTTTTTACGCACTTTATTTGCGTATCAAACTTCCAGATTCTCCGAAGTTTACACAATCAATTGCAGAGAATAAGCCCTCCGTTTTAGATAATATTAAGCATGTATGGAGCAAAGACTATCGTAAACCAACCATAATGCTATGGATTCTTTGGTTTTGCGTTGTATTCTCCTACTACGGTATGTTCTTATGGTTACCAAGCGTTATGGTCATAAAAGGATTTAGCTTAATTAAAAGCTTCGAATACGTACTCATTATGACTCTTGCACAACTGCCGGGCTATTATACGGCGGCTTGGTTTATTGAAAGAATGGGACGAAAATTTGTATTAATCACCTATCTTATCGGAACAGCTGCAAGTGCATATTTCTTCGGAACTGCAGAGTCTCTTGGGTTATTACTTGCATCGGGAATGCTTTTATCCTTCTTTAACCTAGGTGCTTGGGGAGCTTTATATGCATATACGCCTGAACAATATCCAACCGTTATTCGTGGTACTGGCGCAGGAATGGCTGCTTCCTTTGGTAGAATTGGGGGAATTCTAGGGCCACTCCTTATTGGTTATTTAACAACCCAAGGCACTTCTCTGACTGTTATATTTGCCATTTTTGCAGGGGCAATCTTAATCGGAGTTGCATCGGTTATCTTCTTAGGATCTGAAACAAAACAAAAAGAATTAGCCTAATAAAAAAAGACGTTCTACATGAGAACGTCTTTTTTTATTATTCGCTTAGGTCAACATTATGATAGACCTGTTGAACGTCATCTAGGTCTTCAAGTGCATCAATCATTTTTTCAAACTGAGCTTTTGCATCTTCAGGCAACGTCACGTCGCTCTGAGCTAACATCACAATTTCTGCTACTGTAAACTCTGTAATACCAGCTTGTTTAAAAGCAGCTTGTACAGCGTGGAACTGATCTGGCTCAGCGTACACAATCACTGCATCTTCTTCTTCTAAAATATCGCGAGCGTCAACATCTGCTTCCATTAAAATCTCAAGAACTTCGTCGGATGATTTACCTTCCAGTCCAATAACAGCAGTTGCATCAAACATATAAGAAACAGATCCACTAACACCCATATTACCGCCGTTTTTACCAAAAGCAGCGCGAACGTCTGAAGCTGTTCGGTTTACATTGTTTGTTAATGCATCAACAATAACCATTGAACCGTTCGGGCCAAAACCTTCATAACGAAGCTCATCATAACTTTCTTCGCCGCCGCCTTTTGCTTTTTCAATTGCACGGTCAATGATAGCTTTTGGTACGTTATATGTTTTTGCTCGCTCTAAAACAACTTTTAGCGCTTGGTTTGCTTCTGGATCTGGCTCACCTTGTTTTGCTACTACATAAATTTCACGACCAAACTTAGCATAAATTCGACTTGTTTGAGCATCTTTTGACGCTTTCTTTTCTTTAATATTATTCCACTTACGACCCATATTTTTCACTCTCTTTCGAATGTATATCTATGTTAAAACATTAATCTGCCATCTTCTATTATACCGCAATTAATTTATTCGGCAATTCTTTCAGCACCATCATCATTCATCTTTACATGGTAAGAAATCAAAGCTACTACTATAAGGAATCAGCTCATATATTAAGCTAGAAGCCGCCTGATTTCCTACTTCAAAAAAGGATATCATTGGTATTAAAAATAATTAAGTGATAATATTATTTATCTATAGCATTTTGAAAAAGATGCTTTTTTGACAACTGAATATTTCCCTATTTATTACATTTAGGAAGGATGATTTTCATGAAAACAGAAATACCTCAGCCTAAAACATACGGTCCACTCGGCAATGTACCTTTGCTCGATAAGAATACTCCCATCTTATCACTAATGAAATTAGCCGAAGAGTATGGCCCAATCTTTCGACTGCAAGGTCCGACGGGTTCTTCTCTTGTTATTTCAGGGCATGAACTTGTAAAGGAAGTGTGTGATCAGTCCAGGTTTGATAAAAGTGCTGAAGGTGCTTTAACTAAAGTGAGAGCTTTTGGGGGCGACGGTTTGTTTACGAGCTGGACGCATGAACCGAATTGGCAAAAAGCACACAATATTTTAGCTCCAACCTTTAGTCAACGTGCAATGAAAGATTACCATTCTATGATGGTTGATATTGCAGTTCAGCTCGTCCAAAAGTGGGAACGTTTAAACCCCAATGACGAAGTTGACGTTCCGGAGGATATGACGAAGCTCACATTAGATACCATTGGTCTTTGTGGATTTAACTATCGTTTTAACAGCTTCTATCGAGAGAATTATCACCCGTTTGTAACAAATATGGTCCGTGCATTAGAAGAGTCAATGCATCAAACGCAGAGACTTGATATTCAAGATAAGCTAATGATACGAACGAAAAAACAGTTTCAACAAGATATCCAAGAAATGTTTTCATTGGTTGATAATATCATCTCAGAACGCAAAAACCAAAATGGTCAATCAGCCAAAGACTTATTGGCTCGCATGTTAACTGTTAAAGATCCAGAAACAGGTGAACTACTGGATGATGAAAACATTCGCTATCAAATTATTACGTTTTTAATTGCAGGTCACGAAACAACAAGTGGGTTACTTTCATTTGCGATTTACTACTTAATGAACAACCCTGATAAGTTGGAGAAAGCTTACAAAGAAGTCGATGCTATTTTGACAGATGAAGTACCTTCATACGAGCAAGTAGTAAAACTCAAATATATAAAAATGGTGTTAAATGAATCCCTTCGATTATGGCCAACCGCTCCGGCTTTTAATCTGTTTGCAAAAGAGGATACTCTAATAGGTGGTAAGTACCCTGTGCAAAAAGAAGGAGAGCGAATAACGGTGCTGCTTCCGTCTTTGCACCGCGATAAGGATGCTTGGGGAGACGATGTAGAAGAATTTATTCCAGAGCGCTTTGAAGATCCTGAAAAAGTACCACACCATGCCTTTAAACCTTTTGGAAATGGGCAACGAGCATGTATTGGTATGCAGTTTGCGCTTCATGAAGCCGCACTTGTACTTGGAATGCTATTAAAGAAATTTACATTTATTGACCATAATCATTACCAGCTAGACATCAAACAATCATTAACACTAAAGCCTAATGATTTTAAAATTGGAGTGCAAAAGCGAGGAGTAAATTTACAACCGGCTACACTACATGCACAAGATACAAAAGAAAAGAAGCAAGAGCAAAAACAAACAGAAATTATGGGAGCAAATAAACTACCTCTCCTTGTGCTTTACGGATCTGATACGGGCACAGCCAAAGGTATAGCCGAAGAACTTGCAGAAGAAGCAAGCATTCACGGTGTGAAAGTAGAGACAGCAAGTTTGAATGACCGCTCTCGATTTTTACCAAAAGAAGGGGCTGTTTTAATTGTCACTGCTTCTTATAACGGACAACCACCTAGCAATGCAGTTCAGTTTTTGAAATGGTTAGATGAAGCAGGAGCAAATGAACTTGAAGGCGTTACATATGCTATATTTGGCTGCGGAGACCGCAACTGGGCCAGCACTTATCAAGCAGTTCCAAGAGCAATTGACGAACTGCTTGCAAAAAAAGGGGCAACGCGTTTTTCAGAACGAGGAGAAGGTGATGTTAGCGGCGATTTTGAAGAAGAGTTTAGTACTTGGAAATCCACAATGTGGAAGTCAGCAATAAGCACATTTGGATTAAAGGTAACGGAAAAATTAGAGAAAAAACAGGATTCTCTTCGCTTACAGTTCGTAAGTGGTCTAAATGTTTCACCGCTGGCACCTTCATACGAAGCAATCCAAGCAACTGTTATAGGAAATCGTGAACTTCAAGCGCCTGCTAGTGATCGAAGCACGCGTGCTATTGAAGTGCAGTTACCTGATGGAATGACGTATAAAGAAGGTGATCATTTAGGGGTCTTACCAAAAAACAGCCCAGCTCTCGTAGATCGTGTACTAAGAAGATTCCGTCTAAACGGAAGTGACCAAGTATTGCTAACAGCTACCGGACGCTCTGCAGTTCACTTACCGGTAGATCGTCCCGTATGCTTAGAGGATTTACTTAAATATAGTGTTGAGCTCCAAAGCGTCGCTACTCGTGCACAAATTCGTGAGCTTGCTTCTTTCACTGTTTGTCCACCGCATAAATATGAGCTTGAAGCTCTGCTTGAGGAAGGGACCTATCAAACAGAAGTATTGGCAAAGCGCATTTCAATGTTAGACTTTTTAGAGAAGTATGAAGCGTGCGAAATGCCGTTTGAACGCTTTTTAGAACAACTCCCAGCGCTCAAACCACGCTACTACTCTATTTCAAGTTCGCCACTTGTAAAAAAAGATACGCTTAGTATTACGGTTGGTGTTGTTGATTCACCTGCTTGGAGTGGTAACGGCTACTATAAAGGTATTGCTTCAACTTATTTAGCTGAATGTAGAGAAGGTAAAGAAATTACATGCTTTATCCGTACACCTCAATCGAACTTCCAGCTGCCAGAAAACAAAGAAACGCCTGTTATTATGGTCGGTCCTGGAACTGGCATTGCACCATTTAGAGGATTCTTACAGCAACGTCGCATGTTGAAACAACAAGGAACGAACCTTGGGGAAGCTCACCTTTACTTCGGATGCCGTCATCCAGAGCTTGACTATCTTTATCAAGAAGAGCTAGAACAATCTGAACAAGAACAGCTTGTATCGGTCCATACAGCATTTTCTCGCTTAGAGAATCAAAAGAAAACATATGTACAGGACCTTATCAAGAAAGATGGAGATTACTTAATTTCACTGCTTGACCAAGGTGCTTACCTCTACGTTTGTGGAGATGGAAGCAAGATGGCTCCTGACGTTGAACAAACGCTTTGCGAGGCTTATCAAAGCGTTCATAACGTAAGCGAGCAAAATGCTAGAGAATGGCTGAGTAACTTACAGGTAAACGGACGCTATAACCAAGATGTTTGGTCTGGTGCATGATTTAGTTGCATATGAAAGCATCGAAAAAGAACCATAAAGTAAGTTTATGGTTCTTTTTCATATGCTCAAACAGCAGTAGTTTATGAACATCATATAATCGTTTTTATTCCTACACCAATCAGCATTAATCCTGTAGATTTTTGAAATGCCTTTTGAACTCGTGGTTTTTCTAACCACCTTTTCACATACTCTATGATATAAACGACAACTAAAAACCAAATCACCGCTATTCCAGTCAGAATTAGACCTAAAACTATTAGCTGCTGATTTACATTTTCATTAATGTTAATGAACTGAGGCATAAATGTTATATAGACTAAGATCGTCTTTGGATTAAGAATATTGCTAAGTGCTCCTTGCAAATAGGAATCTCTATAATAACGGCGTAATGAATGATGAGTTTGAGCATCATCTTCAACCTGAATTGATTTTAGTGAGACAATATCTTTATCTACAAACGCCTTCACGCCTAAATAAAATAAATATGCCGCTCCTAAATATTTAATTGCATTGAAGAGAAATACGGATTGGGCAATAACAACTGACAAACCTAGAACTGCAACAGTCGTCCAGAAAGTAAGTCCTGTTGCCATTCCTAATATTGTATAGCGTCCAGCTTTTGCTCCGTGATTAAGCGTATTTTTCATAATAAGAATTGTATCTGCACCTGGAATCATAGACATAACAAGCGCCATTAAGATATAAGCAACTAAATTATCCATTTTACTCCTCCTTACTTTTCTTCATTGCTTACTATCTTAGTAGAGCAATATCCCCTGTTAGGCTGTTTACCTTTTTTGTATCTCCGTATATACCTAAACCAAAATAGCGATAATCAACTTTAGACATCGTTTGTAGCTTAGTAACATAGTCTTCATATGTTTTACAACGTTGCGCAGCATCTGAGAAATCTACCACTATTAAGTCTAAGAATGGCTCTGTTATTGTCTTATCTTTTAGGTTGCTGAGGAGTTCTGTAGTTCCTTTTAAAATTGGGATAGGCGCCTTCACAATACCTAAATGTTCAATACCAGAGCCATCTACCACATTATCCCCTATCATATCTGCTACTTTAGCTCCCAGTGTGACCCCTAATATTGCTGCGGTGTTAGCAATTAAACCTAAGGGTAAATTCTCATCAATGACAAGCACACACTTTTTTTCAAAATGGCTCATTACCTGTCCCCTCTACTTCTAAAGATTTTCATATACTGCTTTGGCGTAAGGCCAATTAGCTTTTTAAAACACTTTGTTAAATGACTCTGATCACTAAAACCAGTTAAAAAAGCAGTCTCAATGGGCTTAATGCCGTGTTCTAACATGTGCTTTGCTTCATTTACTCGAATGGTTTCTAGATATCTGTAAGGAGAAATTTTCTTTTGTTTAATGAAAGATCTTAGTAAGTGATATTTGCTCCAACCTATTAACGCACTTAAATCATTAAGAGTTATGGCCTTTGCATAATTTTCCTCTAAATAGTCACATACATCTTTAATTTCATGAGAGATTTCATGGTTAGGTGCAACAACTTTAAGGTCAGAACACGCTTGGATTAGTTCTTCTAATAAATGGAGAAATAATTCTTCTTTTTTAAATTCCGTTTCTCCCTCTAGAATCTTCAGGTGTAACTCTTTTAAACTGTGTACAATCTCGCTTTGAAATAAAACGCTTTGATTGAAGATTGGAAGACGCTCGCTACCAGTAATCTCGAGCATTGCTTTGCTCATGACTTCTGACTTTACATTAATACAGCGATAGTCCAACGTTTTGTTATCTATTTGCTCGCAGCTATGTGTGTCATAAGGATTGAATAACAATAAGTCTCCAGGATTAATGGTATATTCATTCCCTTTACACTCCAGGTGACGCTGTCCTTTTTCAATAAAGCCGATGACATAATACTCATGAAAGTGTGCCGGAAACTTTTGCATAATTCCTTTAAACTGATAGGCTTCAATATTTAAATCGGGATCAAGATAAGCAGTCCGAATCTCATTTGACATGTAGCTACCCTCCTATAATGTAATGAAAGTTTTAAAATAACATTTACTTTTACTTTTTTCTTGTATGATGTTGCGCTTAATATAGATATTGCATTGTTAAATAAAAATTAAATGCGTTTCTAATAGCGTAATTATAAAAAATTCAATTTGTAACACGAAGCCAGTTAACTAAATCTAAAATAAAAAAGAACCATAAAGTTGCAGCAAGTGCAGCTTTATGGTTCTTGTTATAAGTAAGGTTAGCCACCAAAATTATGTATTTGGTGGAGACGGTGGGAGTCGAACCCACGTCCAGAAATATCGCCACTTAAGCGTCTACGAGTGTAGTCAGCATATTCGCATTTCGCTCATTTATCTGCCTGCTGACAGGCGCCCAAAGAGCTAGTCTGATTAATCTCTTCCTTCGTCCTCAGACGGCGAACTCCGGCGTAGCCCACTTCAAGTGAGTCCCTTACCCTACCACATGGGCGATGGAGGGAGGAACCGCTAAGCTGTTATTAGGCAGCTAAAGCGAAGTTATTGTTAGATTTGCCAGTTATTATTGGCGTTGATGTTTTAACGAGGCCATCTCCTCGACTCGCAACCTAAGCTCGAACTATCCCTGTCGAATCCGTAACGTCCCCATTATGAAAAGGGAGTCGGAACGCGTAAGGTTTTTCACTTACAGCAGATAGCGACTTGTGTTTGCAAAAAGTCATCTAACGAATAACTATTTTTATTATAGCACAAAACAAGTATTTTGCAATTGTAAAATACTGTAACTATTCTTTTTGACGATCGCGGAAAGCTCGCTCTATATCGCGCTTTGCTTCTTTGCGCTTTAAATCTTCACGCTTGTCATATTTCTTTTTACCCTTACCAAGACCTAGCAAAACTTTAGCAAAGCCATTTTTTAAATAAATTTTTAAAGGTACGAGTGAATACCCTGTTTCCTTGGTATAGCCAATTAATTTATTGATTTCACGTTTGTGAAGTAAAAGTTTACGAGTACGCAATGGCTCGTGATTGTAACGGTTTCCTTGTTCATATGGACTAACGTGCATATTATGTAAGAATACCTCACCATTTTGAACGCGTGCAAACGAATCTTTTAAGTTTACGCGTCCGTTACGAATCGATTTTATTTCCGTTCCTTGTAGGACAATCCCTGTTTCATACGTTTCTTCAATGAAATAGTCATGCCTTGCTTTTTTATTTTGAGCAACTACTTTCCCTTCACCTTTTGGCATCCTAACTTCTTCCCCCTTTAATCACTCTGCGCGTGCTTAGAAGCAGCTGTTAAGGCTGCTTCCATTCACTTATTTACGCTTCTTCTTTTTCTTTTTAAGATTTGGTGCGCCTTCAAAGAATCTTTTCTTTTTCTTCTTTTTCGGCTTTTCCGTTGTCCATTCACCTTTTGAATCGCCCGCTTTATCTTTACGACGACCTCTACGGTCTCCTTTATCGTCCTTGCGTGATTTTTGTTTCATGTTAATCACTTTTGGACGGTCTTTGGACAAACGCTTTTGACTGGTCTTCATGCCGACAATAACAAAGTCAATGGCACGCTCGTCTTTATTCACATCAGCAACTTTAATTTCGATTTCGTCCCCGATACGGAACACTTTTCCTGTTCTCTCACCAATCATTGCATAATGACGTTCATCGTAGCGGTAATAGTCATCCGTTAAATCGCTAACATGCACAAGACCTTCAATTGTATTTGATAGCTCAACAAACATTCCAAAGTTTGTTACTGAGCTGATAATTCCGTCAAACGTTTCACCAATTTTATCTGCCATAAACTCGGCTTTTTTCATATCATCTGTTTCACGCTCTGCGTCAACTGATCTTCTTTCCATACTTGAAGAATGATCCGCAATTTCAGGAAGCTTTTCGCTCCATTTTTCTTGCGTTGCTTCATCGACTTGATTGTTGATTAAATACGTACGAATTAAGCGATGAACAATTAAATCTGGATAACGACGAATTGGAGACGTAAAATGCGTGTAGAACTCGGCTGATAGTCCAAAGTGACCAAGATTATCAGCTTGATATTTGGCTTGCTGCATCGAGCGTAACATTACTTTAGAGACGACCATCTCTTCTGGTGTTCCCGCCACGGCTTCTAAAATGTCCTGTAGCGCACGAGGATGAATGTCATTTCCAGTTCCCTTTACAGCATATCCAAAATTCGTAACAAATTCTAAAAAGCGATTAAGCTTTTCTTCTTTTGGATCTTCATGAATACGATACATAAATGGAACGTTCATCCAGTGAAAATGCTCAGCCACTGTTTCATTTGCTGCTAGCATAAACTCTTCAATCAATCTTTCTGATACAGAGCGCTCACGCAATACCACATCAGTTGGGTGACCATCATCATCAACTAATACTTTTGCCTCTTTAAAGTCAAAGTCGATGGCCCCTCGGTCCATACGCTTTTTACGAAGAATTTCTGCCAATTTTTTCATTCGTTCAAACATTGGAATCAGTTCTTCATAGCGAGCACAAACAGCTTCATCTTTGTCTGTTAAAATTTTATTAACATCGGAGTACGTCATTCGCTCAGTTGTTTTGATTACACTTTCAAAAATTTCATGATTAACAACTTCTCCGGCTGGCGTGATTTCCATTTCACAGGAAAGTGTTAACCGATTTACTTTTGGATTCAAGGAACAAATTCCGTTTGATAATCGGTGTGGAATCATTGGAATTACGCGGTCCACTAAGTAGATACTTGTTCCACGTTCAGCTGCTTCTACATCAATGGGTGAACCTTCTGTTACATAATGACTAACGTCTGCAATGTGAACACCTAACTTATAGTTGCCGTTTTCAAGCTCTGTCACCGTTACGGCGTCATCTAAGTCTTTAGCATCTGCGCCATCAATCGTAACAATCACTTGATCTCGTAGATCTCGACGACCTTTTATTTCGTCTTCTGAAATCGTTTCAGGTGTACTAATTGCTTGTTCTAAAGCATCTCCAGGAAATTCTTGTGGAAGACCATATTTATGAATAACTGAGATAATGTCGACACCAGGATCATTTTTATGACCTAAAATCTGTACAATTTTCCCTTCGGCATTCATGCGGCCCTCAGGGTAGCTTGTTAGCTCTACCACAACTTTGTGTCCTTCTGCCGCTCCGTTACGTGCACCCTTAGGAATAAAGATATCTCCGGCAACCTTTTTATCATCTGCAATAACAAACCCAAAGTTTTTACTTTCTGTGTACGTTCCAACAATCTGTTGTGTACCACGTTCAATTATTTTAACAATGGTTCCTTCACGGCGATTACCAGAGGACTCTGACAGCACGCGAGCTAATACAATGTCTCCATGCATTGCATTATTTGTCTCCGTGGGTGGAATGAAAATATCATCTGCTCCTTGCTCTTCTGGAACAACAAACGCAAACCCTTTGGCATGCCCCGTTACTTTTCCTTTAACGAAATTCATTCTTTCAGGTACACCATATCGATTGTTTCTTGCTCGAATTATAAGGCCTTGTTCTTCCATAATCACAAGAGCTTTTACAAAATCTTTAAACTCAGCCGAATCTTCAATCCCAAATTCTTTCTCTAATTCTTGGACCGTTAAAGGTTTATACGTTTCTTCTTTCATGAACGTCAACAAACGGTCAATGTACTGTTGGATTTCTTGTTCCATGTCTTTCCCTCCTTTTCGTTGTGCTTATCAATAACACCGTTTATTGAAAATAGCATTTATGCATCTTCATTTTTTAATTAGCCTTTTACCAATCTAATGCTTCTAAGAATTGATAAACATCTTCATGCAGCTGATCTCTTTCCTTATCTAACGTAATAGCATGACCTGATTCTTCATACCATTTAATATTTTTCACAGGTGACTCAACATTATTATAAATAATATTTGCACTATCTGTATTAATCATATGATCATTACGCGCTTGTACAACAAATGTTGGTGCATAAATCATATCAACAGAGTCCCTAACTTCGGAAATTAGTCCTTGTAGTGCGTTTAACGTATTCATTGGTGTTTTCTTGAATTCTTCCATCTCTTGCTGGATTTGATCTTCAGATTTCCCTTCACGCTTTTTATATTCGCGAGCGTACTCCAAAACACCTTCATACATAATTTCTTCACTTTTGATATACATAGGCGCACACATTGGAACAATACCCTTTATAGGTACAGTGTAACCTAATTTAAGCGAAAATACGCCACCAAGTGATAACCCAACCGCTGCAATGCTTTCATGACCACGATCTTTTAAGAACTGGTAGCCATCCATTACGTCTTTCCACCAATCTTCAGGGCCTGTATGTACTAATTCTTCAGGTGCTACTCCATGTCCTTTATAATGAGGTGCATGGCACGTATATCCTTTCTTTTCCAAGAAACGTCCAAGCATACGAACATCTGCTGAATTACCTGTAAAGCCGTGCAGTAACAATACGGCTTTCTCTCCACCTTCAAAAGTAAATGGTTTTGGTTGTGCAATTTTCATTTCAATTAACTCCTTTTTTCTATAATGTCTACAACTAGGAAGGAATCAGTCATTTTTTTATGTGATATGTCTCACACAACGTGACCTAATCATTGTGCTTGTCTATGTAATGCCATTTGCTCAAGCAAAATGGAATCTTTTTCATTAAACATCCATTATATCATTACATGAATTTAAAGTTAAAGAATTGAACACTTATGAAAAATACCACCTGATGTATACAACTTGGCACATACCAAATTCGTATACATCAGGTGGTATTTACAAACGAACTTACAGTTGAAAATATGATACCGCAAGCGTTAATAAGAAAAACAGCACGGATAATACAACCGTTAAACGGTGCAGTACTAAATCAAGTCCACGCGCTTTTTGCTTACCGAATAATGTTTCAGCACCACCTGAAATTGCTCCAGATAAGCCAGTGGATTTGCTTGTTTGAAGAACAACAACCACGATTAGCGCAATTGAAACAATAACTAGCAGCGTGATAAGAAATGGATGCATATGCTACCTCCTGTAGATAAGGAAAATAAATTGTTGCTATCTATACAAAATATTTTTATATGCTAAAAATCAGACTACTTTAAAGTAAATTTATCATAAAATGACTATTGGTACAAGTCAGGACAATAAAAAAAGATGGATGAAAGCTTTCATCCATCTTTTTTTATCAATCATATAACTTATTTCTTTAAGTTATAGAAAGATTTAGCACCATCGTATACAGCTAGAGCACCTAACTCGTCTTCAATACGTAGTAATTGGTTGTATTTCGCAATACGGTCTGTACGAGACATAGAACCAGTTTTGATTTGGCCAGCGTTTGTTGCAACAGCGATATCAGCGATTGTTGCATCTTCAGTTTCACCAGAACGGTGAGAAACTACAGCTGTGTAACCAGCGCGTTTAGCCATTTCAATTGCTTCAAATGTTTCAGTTAATGTACCGATTTGGTTAACTTTGATAAGGATAGAGTTACCTACACCTTGTTCGATACCTTGAGCAAGCTTCTTCGTATTTGTTACGAATAAATCGTCACCAACAAGTTGTACTTTACCACCGATACGATCAGTTAAAAGTTTGTGACCATCCCAGTCATTTTCATCTAAACCGTCTTCGATTGAAACGATTGGGAATTCGTTAACTAATTCTTCGTAGAAGTCTACCATTTCAGCAGAAGTTAAACCGTTGCGGCCTTCTCCAGCTAAATCGTATTTACCAGTTTCTTTGTTGAAGAATTCAGAAGAAGCAACGTCCATACCTAATTGGATGTCTTGACCAGCTTTGTAGCCAGCTTTTTCGATTGCTTCAACGATTACTTCTAATGCTTCACGGTTAGAACCAAGGTTTGGAGCGAATCCACCTTCGTCACCTACAGCTGTGTTTAAGCCTTTTGCAGATAATACAGCTTTTAACGCGTGGAATACTTCAGCACCCATACGGATTGCTTCTTTAAATGTAGGAGCTCCTACAGGTAAGATCATGAATTCTTGGAAGTCAACGTTGTTATCAGCATGAGAACCGCCGTTGATGATGTTCATCATTGGAGTTGGTAATTGCTTAGCGTTGAATCCACCAAGGTAACGGTATAATGGAAGACCTACGAAGTCAGCTGCTGCATGAGCTACTGCCATAGATACACCAAGGATAGCGTTAGCACCTAGTTTACCTTTATTTTCAGTACCATCTAGCTCGATCATAAGGCGGTCGATACCGATTTGGTCAGTTGCGTCCATACCTACTAATTCAGGAGCGATGATTTCGTTTACGTTTTCAACTGCTTTTAATACACCTTTACCTAGGTAACGAGATTTGTCACCATCACGTAGTTCTACTGCTTCGTGTTCACCAGTAGAAGCACCACTTGGTACGATTGCGCGTCCGAAAGCGCCTGACTCAGTGTATACTTCAACTTCAACTGTTGGGTTACCGCGAGAATCTAATACTTCGCGTGCATAAATGTCAAGAATTGTTGGCATTTTAAAACTCTCCTTTAAAAATCAATTATTTAATTAATGTTTTACCTGTCATTTCTTTTGGCTGAGCTACATCTAAAAGGTTAAGCATTGTAGGAGCTAAGTCACCTAGAATACCATCTTCACGAAGCTCTACGCCTTGCTTTGTTACGATAACTGGAACTGGATTTGTTGTATGAGCCGTCATTGGGTTACCTTCAAGCGTTACAACTTCATCAGAGTTACCATGGTCTGCTGTGATGATTGCTGTACCACCTTTAGCTAAAATCGCATCCACAATTTTACCTAGGCATTCATCGACTGTCTCAATTGCTTTAACTGTTGGCTCTAACATACCAGAGTGTCCAACCATATCTGGGTTTGCAAAGTTTAAAATAATAGCATCTTGCTTGTCCCCTTCGATTTCTGCAAGCAACGCGTCCGTCACCTCATAAGCACTCATCTCAGGTTTTAAATCGTATGTTGCTACTTTTGGTGAATCGATTAAGATTCGCTTTTCACCAGGAAACTCTGCTTCACGTCCACCGCTCATAAAGAACGTTACGTGTGGGTATTTTTCTGTTTCTGCAATACGAAGCTGCTTTAAGTTGTTTTGAGATAATACTTCACCAAGCGTATTATCCAAGTTAACAGGCTTGAAAGCTACATATCCGTTAACTGTTTCACTAAAGTGAGTTAAGCATACGAAATGTAAGTTTTTCGGATGTTTTTCACCGCGATCAAACGAGCGGAAGTCTTCGTTTGCAAACGTATTTGAAATTTGAATCGCACGATCAGGACGGAAGTTATAGAAAATAACTGCATCTTCGTCTTTGATTGTCGCAACAGGTGAACCGTCTTCTTTTGTAATAACAGAAGGTAAGACGAATTCGTCGTATACGCCGTTTTCGTAAGAGTCTTTTACGCACTCTTCTGGGCTTGTATAAGATGGACCTTCACCGTAAACCATTGCGCGATAAGCTTTTTCAACGCGCTCCCAGCGTTTGTCACGGTCCATTGAGTAGTAACGTCCTGAAAGTGTTGCAACTTCCCCAACGCCGTACTCTTCAATTTTTTCATTTAATTCTTTTAAATACTGCTCTGCAGATTGAGGTGCTACGTCACGACCATCTAAGAAACCGTGGATATACACTTTCTCTAGACCTTCTTTTTTCGCTAAGCGAAGAAGAGCATATAGATGCTCGATGTGACTGTGAACACCACCGTCCGATAAAAGTCCGAAAAGATGAAGGCTTGTACCTTTTTCTTTTGCGTGCTTCACCGCAGCTACAAGCGTTTCGTTTTTCTCAAACTCACCTTCGCGAATTGCTACATTCACGCGTGTTAAGCTTTGATAAACAATACGACCTGCACCGATATTTAAGTGTCCTACTTCCGAGTTACCCATTTGGCCTTCTGGTAGACCTACAGCTTCACCTGATGCTTGAAGCGTCGCATGTGGAAACTCGTTCCAGTAACGATCGAAGTTTGGTTTTTTTGCATGTTTAACTGCATTACCCTTTTCTTCATCACGTAATGCAAAACCATCTAAGATGATTAATGCTGTTGGTTTCTTGCTCATTACTTACCAGCCTCCAAAAGCTGTAAGAATGAAGCAGCTTCTAAGCTTGCTCCACCTACTAAAGCACCGTCAATGTCTGATTGAGACATGTATTCTTTAATATTAGCAGGCTTTACGCTTCCGCCGTATTGAATACGAACTGCATCTGCTACGTCTTGAGAGAATTGCTCTGCTACTACGCTGCGGATATAAGCACAAACTTCGTTTGCCCCTTCTGCAGTTGAAGATTTCCCTGTACCGATTGCCCAGATTGGCTCATACGCAATAACAACTTGTTTTGCTTGCTCGTCAGTTAAACCAGCTAACGCTTTTTGGACTTGGTTAGCTACAACTGTTTTTGTTTGATCTTGCTCATACTCTTCATTTGTTTCACCGCAACAAACGATTGGTGTTAAACCATGTTTGAATGAAGCGATTGTTTTTTGATTTACTGTTTCGTCAGTTTCAGCGAACATTTCGCGACGCTCAGAGTGACCTAAGATTACATAGTTCACGCCTAAGTCAGCTAGTGCAACTGGGCTTACTTCTCCAGTGAATGCTCCGCTTTCTTCAAAGTGCATGTTTTGTGCACCAATTTTTAAGTCTGTACCTTTAGTTGCTTCTACTAAGCGATCTAAAAATAATGCTGGAGCACATACTACTGATTCTACGCTCTCAGGAGATGGTACTGCTCCTTTTACTTCTTCTACAAAGCTTGTTGCTTCTGAAAGCACTTTGTTCATCTTCCAGTTTCCTGCAATGATTGGTTTACGCATGTGTAACACCGTCCTTTGTTTATTGTTGGTTTCCCTTCACTCACGTTGGATCAAAAAGAGGGTGCTGTTAAAAAGAGGTCGGTCCACACTCTTTTTATCTCTTTTATCTCCCACTCGTTACTCTTTTGATGTTCGTTTTTAGCATCAGTTTTCAGGTCGGTCCTCCATCCAACTGTTACGTTCAACTTACTTATCGTTTAGAGCAACTACGCCTGGAAGTTCTTTACCTTCCATAAACTCTAGTGACGCACCGCCACCTGTAGAAATATGGCTCATTTTATCAGCTAAACCAAATTTCTCAACAGCTGCAGCAGAGTCTCCTCCACCGATTACTGAATATGTGTCAGTTGCTTCAGCTAAAGCTTCCGCTACTGCTTTTGTACCATTAGCGAATGCATCTAGTTCAAATACACCCATTGGTCCATTCCAGATAACTAGCTTAGAATTTTTGATTACGTCAGCATAGATTTCACGCGTTTTTGGTCCCGCATCTAAACCTTCCCAATCGCTTGGAATGTTCTCAATTGATACCACTTGAGTGTTTGCATCATTTGAGAAGTCATCTGCTACTACCACGTCTACTGGCATGTAGAAGTTAACACCATTTTTCTTTGCTTTATCCATGAACGATTTTGCAAGATCAATCTTATCTTCTTCAAGAAGAGATTTACCTACTTCATGGCCTAGTGCCTTAATAAATGTGTAAGAAAGTCCTCCACCGATAATTAGGTTATCTACTTTATCAAGCAGATTATCAATTACATCGATTTTGTCTTTAACTTTTGCTCCACCAACAATTGCAGTGAATGGACGGTCTGGATTTGATAATGCTTTAGAAAGCACATCAAGTTCTTTTTCCATTAAGAAACCTGCTACTGCTGGGATATGGTGAGCAATTCCTTCAGTTGAAGCATGTGCACGGTGAGCAGCACCGAATGCATCATTTACGTAAACGTCTGCTAATTCAGCAAATGCTTTTGCTAACTCAGCATCATTTTTCTCTTCACCTGGGTAGAAACGTACGTTTTCAAGTACTAAAACATCGCCTTCGTTCATGCCGTCGATTGTTTTTTGTACATTTTCGCCAAAAGCTTCGTCAGCTTTTGCTACGTCTTTACCTAAAAGAGCCTGTAAACGCTCTGCAACAGCAGTTAAACGTAATTCTTCAACTACTTCGCCTTTTGGACGTCCAAGATGGCTAGCTAAAATTACTTTTGCACCTTGTTCTACTAGGTGTTGAATAGTAGGAAGAGCTGCACGAATACGAGTTTCATCTGTTACTTTTCCGTCTTTCATTGGTACGTTAAAGTCTACGCGACAAAATACTCGCTTTCCTTTTACATCGATGTCTTTCAACGTTTTTTTGTTCATCGTCAAAAGGCCTCCTTAAGTATTATGGGTACTAAGCAAGTAGGCTTCTATGTAAATCATAATATAGCTGGCTGCAGTAATTTTTCATACATTGGCGCCTTACAATATGAAAAATTCCGCGACTAGCAATAAGATGATGTTTATGCTTTAGAAGCCGATACATAAATCAAGGAAGAGGGGGGGTTCCCCTCTCTTCCTTAGCAAGTCTTATTATAGTATTTCTCATTTAAGATATCCAATAAAAAACAAAATAGTACCTTATGGGATATCTATCCAACTATGACTAAAGAGTCGCTTTCGCTTTTCTTATAGTCCTTTAGCAGCGATGTATTGAGCTAAGTCTACTACACGGTTAGAGTATCCGCTCTCGTTATCGTACCAAGAGATAACTTTTACCATGTTACCTTCCATTACCATTGTAGATAATGCGTCGATTGTAGAAGAGTTGATGTTACCGTTGTAGTCACCAGATACTAGTGGCTCTTCGCTGTAACCAAGGATACCTTTAAGATCGCCTTCAGCAGCTTCTTTAAGAGCGTTGTTTACATCTTCAACAGTTACTTCTTTGTCAAGTTCAGCAACTAGGTCTACTAGAGAAACGTTTGGAGTTGGAACACGCATAGCTCCACCGTTTAATTTACCTTTTAATTCAGGTAACACTAGAGATACAGCTTTAGCAGCACCAGTTGAAGTTGGGATGATGTTCTCAGCTGCTGCACGAGCACGACGGTAATCTTTATGTGGTAAGTCTAAGATTTGTTGGTCATTTGTGTAAGAGTGAACTGTTGTCATCATTCCACGTTTAAGACCAAACTTGTCGTTTAATACTTTAGCGAATGGCGCTAAGCAGTTAGTTGTACAAGAAGCGTTTGAAATTACGTTATGGTTAGCTGCATCGTATTTGTCTTCGTTAACACCCATTACGATTGTGATGTCCTCATCGCTTGCTGGAGCAGAGATGATTACTTTTTTAGCTCCTGCTTCTAAGTGCTTAGCAGCGTCAGCGCGTTTAGTGAAGAATCCAGTAGATTCAACAACGATATCTACGCCTTGTTTACCCCAAGATAATTGAGCTGGGTCACGCTCAGCAGAGATTTCGATTGTTTTACCATTTACTACTAAATTGTTGCCATCTACTACTACTTCTGCATCTAATTTACCGTGTACAGAATCATATTTTAAAAGATGAGCAAGCATGTTAGCGTCAGTTAAGTCGTTAATTGCTACTACCTCAACGTTATCGTTTTTTAAAGCTGCGCGGAATACGTTACGGCCGATACGACCAAATCCGTTAATACCAATTTTTACTACCATGGGTATTTCCTCCTTGAATGTAAAAAGTATTTTTTATAATCAGGGATTAATTAAAATCCCTTACTAACTCTTTTGCAGCACCTTCATCTGTAATGAGAATCGAATGATGTGCTTGTTGCATAAATGCTCGAATTGCCTTTGCCTTCGAAGAACCACCTGCTACTGCGATGACACATTTATTGTTCTTTAAATCATCGAGTTGTATGCCAACTGTTTTCACTTTATGAACAACTTCTCCCTTTTGATTGAAGTAGTATCCAAAAGCTTCACCAACAGCATGTCCTTTTTTGACTTTTTCTAAGTCTTCTGAAGATGTCCTTCGACGCTCCGCCATTGTCATAGCGTCTCCTATTCCATGAACAACCATACTTGCTGACTTAATTAATTGAATCATCTCCCGAATGGAAGGTTCCCCTACAATTGACTTGTAGGCTTCGTCACTTAGCTGGTCTGGCACATGAAGAAGACGATACTGACCCATCGATTTTTCAGCCATTTTTGCGCAAATAGTGTTCGCTTGGTTTTGAACATTTTCACCAAGCCCACCACGAGCTGGCACAAATAGAACATCAGGGTGCTTAATATCGGGTGTCATCATATTAGCAACAGCGGCAAGCGTTGTACCACCTGTAACAGCGACAATCTTTTTGGAATCAACAAGGCGCTCTTTGATGCACGACACAGCAGCTCTACCCATTTCGTTTTTAACAAAAAGTGAAGAATCGCTATCTCCAGAAACAACAACGACTTCTGCTAAAGAAAAAGTCTCTTTTAATGTTGTTTCCAATAATCGAAGTCCTGAAACTTCTTTCATTACGATTTCTAAATCGTGTAGCAGTAGCTCACCTTCTGTGGTAAGTGTCATTCCAGTTGTCTGCACATCGATTAAATCTTGCTCTTTCAAGAATGTAACCTCACTGCGTAACACACGCTCTGTTAATCCTAAACTAACAGCTAAGTTGCGTCTACCGATTGGTTGCATTAGACGTATGTACTGCAAGATTTGATATCGCTTTTGCATAACAGATAGAAGTTCAGGCAATAATTTTCGTTGTACTTCTATTAATGAACGCATGTTTAAATCTCCTTAAGGTGTAAGCTCGTTGGACAATCAAAGTCCCACATAGACATATTTTGTCCCACCTACGCAAAAAAAAATTCACCCTGTTACATTTTTTATTCTAACAGGAGTGAATCCTTTATTCAACTCATCTGATGGCCTTTTTCAAAAGTAAACGCTTTCTTATATTTTCTCTTTGAATTTTGCCATACATAACAACCTCACCATCAATTTCTATAACCGGAATCATAAGGTGAAATTGTTCTAGCAAACGTTCATCTAAGTAAATATCCTTTTCAATCACCCTAAAATCAAGGTCATGCTGTAAAGCAGTTAACATTTCTTTAGCTTCTTCACATAAAGGACATGTTTTTCTTGTATATAAAACAACCTGCATCGACATCACCTTCTTTTTAATCGGATTATACATAAACCTTTCTTTGACTAGATGAAGCAATGTTTAGCTGTTCACGGTATTTAGCTACCGTTCTTCTTGATATTTTCACATCATACTGTGTTAATAACTGATTCGTGAGCTGTTGATCAGATAAAGGCTTCTTTTTATCTTCTTTTTCTACTAACTGTTTAATAAGCTCTTTTACCGTCACGACGGAGGTTTCTTCAGTGTTACCCTGTTTTAAGCTCGCTGTAAAAAACGACTTCATAGAAAAAGTTCCAAAAGGTGTTTGAATATACTTATGCGTTGTCGCTCGACTCACCGTTGACTCGTGAACGTTAATATAGTCTGCTAGTTCCTTCATCGTTAATGGTTGTAAAAAAGATGGGCCATGTTGAAAAAACCTTTGCTGCTTTTCTAGTAGTCCATGAACAATTGCGTTTAGCGTCTGTTTCCGGGTCTGAAGTCCTTTTAAAATCCATTGAAACTCTCGGTATTTTTCTTGCAAGTATGGCTTAACCGCATGATTATCTTGAAGCGTTAAACTTTGTCTATACGCATCATTAACCGATAATCGGAAGTCCAGCTCTTCATTGGCGTAAGCGACTAGCTCATCGCCCTCTTTCTTTATAATATAATCGGGAATGATAAAGCGCTCTGCTTGAGTGGCATATAGTAATCCTGGACGAGGATTCAAACGCTTAATTTGATCATGGTATTTCTGAACTTGCTCAAGCGATATGCCGCACTCTTTTGAAATTTTATTCCACTTTTTATACGCAAACTCTTGAAAATATTCTGTCAAAATTATTTCTAAGTCATCAGAAAGCTGTCCGCTTTGCTCTAGCTGTATCAGTAAACATTCCTGAAGATTTCTTGCTCCTACCCCTATAGGATCTAGCTGTTGAAGGGAATTTAACACTATTTCCACTTCTTCCAAGGTGCAACTACATGCTTGTGCTACAAGCACTAAGTCCTCCTTTAGGTACCCATGCTCATCCAAGTTCTCAATCATATAGCAAATGATATCTTGTTCCTTCATCGTTAATTCCAAAAAAACAAGTTGACTTAGCAAATGCTCAGTTAATGTTTCTTGCTTAGAAGCAATTGAGTTTAGTAAGTCTTTATCATCATTAACACTTTGCTTATAAACTGAAGGTCTACTTGTAAATAACGGGGCATCACCAAAATCAATAAGTGGGTTTTGCATCGCTTGCTCTTGTATAAATGATGCAATATCCAGCGATGAATATTGTAAAAGAGAAATTGCCTGCGATAACTCTTTCGACATGGAAAGCTTTAAAGACTGCTGTTGAAATAAACCTACCTCCATTGTTTCTCCCTCCCACTGTTTATTCTACTTTGAACTTTGTCACTTAGCAACGCTTACAAGAAGAGTTAGAAGAAGAAATATATCGAAACAAAGAGAGGCTGAAAAATTACTAAATGGTTTCTTCCCTAAAGACAAATACTGACTTTTCTACAGTAGTTAGGGTGTAAGAATAAGTTCGTTTCATTGCGCTCCGTTATTTTTTTGTTTGCTTTCCGAACTAACAAAAAACACCCCAACTATCAACAGCTACTACTGCTGATGGTTCGGATGTATAATTAGCTGAAACGCTTACCCTTCAGACTTTTTCTAACGGTTTATTGAATCGTATTTGCCATTTCAATAAATTTATCCGTTTGCTCAGCTGATTTAGAAAAGATTGTAATCTTAACAGGCTTTGTTCCTTTCGTTACAATAACTTGTACATTCACGTCATTAGACTTTGCTTCATACCACTCTGCATTCGCAAGCTTACCTTCAGCTGGAACGCTTGCTTTTTGTGAAGCATTAGGGTCAACTGCCATTGCGGTTTGCTTTACTACTTCTACTGCTTGTTTTTCGGAGATATCTGATAGAAGTTCAATGCGCATAAATTGAGAGCCATCTTCTTTATACATTACCGTATCACGACCAGGCTCTTCTGCAGCTAGTTCGTAGCCTTCAAGTACTTTAATTGCATACTCTTGATTATCACTTTGAACTAATTCTTTGTCTTGAACTTCAGGATTTTCTACCGGTTGCTCTTCTTTTGGCTTTTCATTTGATGCAGCATCCTTTTGTTCTTCTGTTGGCTTTTGTTCTTCTGCTGGCTTTGCTTCTTGCTCTTCTTTCGTTACTGCTGTTTGTTCCTTGTCTTCAGGTGACTCGGTTGAAGACTTTTCGTTGGAAGGCTTTTCTTTTACATTCTCATTTGTTTTCTCTTCGACTACTGGCTCTTCTTTATCTGGTGTTAATTCGCCTTTTGACTCCACGTCATTACTTTCAGTCTCTTCTGGCTCTTTATTCGCCTGAGAATCTTTACTGTCAGACTGCTCCTCTGACACTGATGCTTCATCTTCTTGTTGAACTTGCTGAGACTTTTCTTGTGTTGATGCTTCTTCATTCGAACCACATGCGGAAAGCAACAACGCAAGAGATGCACTGACAATAAAAAACTTGTTAAGGGATTTCACAATTTTTCCTCCTTAGTTTTACTTTTCCTTATATACTTGTTTTATAGTATTCTGCCAAAATTGGCAACCGTGACAAACGAATTAACTTAGGAATTATTAGGTCTATCCACATATAGAATATACAGTTTTTACAGAACAAATAAAAAAGCGTTGCAAGTTTGCAACGCTTTAAGACGCCCTCGACAGGATTCGAACCCACCCTAAGAGAACCGGAATCTCTTGTGCTATCCACTACACTACGAGGGCATAAAATAAATCATTATTCCTATGATGACTGCTTTTATTATAGGAAAGAAAACCAATCTTTTCAAGTATACAACGTTTATTTTTAGGGCAATCGGGAAAAATTTATAGAGTACAGAAGAGGAATACATAAGAGATAAAGCGAATATGTGTAAAGAACAGTTCTTTTGTTTGACCTTTATTGACCTTACATGTATTATAAGGTACATAACAAATTATTCTTGTTAAGGAGGAATTTTATATGAATCTAATTCCTACAGTTATTGAACAAACAAACCGCGGCGAGCGTGCATACGACATTTATTCACGTCTGTTAAAAGACCGTATCATTATGCTTGGAAGTGCAATTGATGATAACGTTGCAAACTCAATTGTATCACAGCTTCTATTCTTAGCAGCAGAAGACCCAGAAAAAGATATTTCACTTTACATTAACAGTCCTGGTGGATCAATTACAGCAGGTATGGCGATTTACGATACAATGCAATTTATCAAGCCAAAAGTATCAACAATTTGTATCGGAATGGCTGCTTCAATGGGTGCTTTCTTACTTGCTGCAGGTGAAAAAGGCAAACGTTTTGCATTACCAAATAGTGAAGTAATGATTCACCAACCTTTAGGTGGAGCGCAAGGTCAAGCAACAGAAATTGAAATTGCTGCTAAACGTATTCTTTTCTTACGTGAGAAATTAAATCACATTTTAGCTGAGCGCACTGGTCAACCATTAGAAGTTCTTCAACGTGATACAGATCGCGATAACTTTATGACTGCTGAACGTGCTCTTGAATACGGATTAATTGATAAAATTTTAACAAATGATCCGAAGTAATAGGAAAAACCGTCCCCGAGTAGGGACGGTTTTTTTATGCATCATTTTCTACGTAAGCACAAAGAGCTTCAACTGCTTCCTCTTCATCGCTACCTTCAGCAATTAACGTAATAACGGTGCCACGGTTTAGTGCTAAGCTCATCAACCCCATAATACTCTTAGCATTTACTACTTTTTCATCTTTCTTTAAAAATACGTCCGATGTAAAACGATTAGCCTCTTGAACAAACATGGCTGCCACTCTTGCTTGTAAGCCTGTTCTCAATTTGATTTCTACTTGTTTTTCCACTACGTTTCCCTCCCATGTCCCTTGCTTTACGTAACCGGTTGTCCAGCACGCAGTTTATCAGCAATTTCATCAATCTTGCGTAGACGATGATTAATTCCAGATTTGCTAATTTGCCCGCCAGATACCATTTCCCCTAGCTCTTTTAACGTTACATCTTGATATTCTACTCGTAAGCGCGCAATTTCTCGAAGCTTTTCAGGCAGTACTTCAAGCCCCACCGTCTCTTGAATATAACGAATATTTTCTACCTGCCGAATCGCAGCACCAATGGTTTTGTTTAAGTTCGCTGTTTCACAATTGACGAGTCGATTAACAGAGTTACGCATATCTCGTACAATACGAACGTCTTCAAAGCGTAACAAGGCGCTATGTGCACCAACAATACTTAAGAATTCTGTGATTTTCTCTGCTTCTTTTAAATAATTAATATATCCTTTTTTCCGCTCAAGTGTTTTACTGTTTAAGCCAAACGTATTCATTAATTCACAAAGCGCTTCGTTATGCTCTTTATAAAGAGAAAAGATTTCTAAATGATAAGAGGATGTCTCTGGATTATTAATCGATCCTCCCGCTAAGAAAGCTCCTCTTAAATATGAACGCTTACAACACTTCTTTTTGACGAGCTCCTCTGAGATATTATGAGTAAATGTGAAGCCTTCATTTAGAATTTTTAAGTCCTCCAATAGAAACCGAGCTTTTTCTACAAGGCGAACAATATAAACATTGTTCTTTTTTAGCCTCATTTTTTTACGAACTAATAGCTCTACTGTTACGTTATACGATTTTTTTAAAAGGACATAAATTCTTCTAGCAATGGCTGCATTTTCGGTTTGCACATCCACTGTCAAGTTACGATTGGAAAATGCTAAAGACCCATTCATTCGAATTAAAGCTGAAAGCTCTGCTTTTGCACAGCAGTCTTTCACTTCTAAATTAGTAAGTTCTTTTTTTGTTTCTGAAGCAAACGACACCGTTCTCACCTCCGTTCTTTTGTCATAATAAGCTGGGTCAATTGATGTTACGCAACATATTAAAGATAAGACGTGCTACTTTTTTCGTATCATGACGAATAACGCTACCATCGTATTGAATAATTTGTTCTTCCAACACTTCTAGCCCTAATTCAGTCAGCACTTCTCTGTCATACTCTACAGGCTGTGCCTGTTCAACTTCATAGCGCTTTTTTAACGGCGCAGGAATTGGCGCATTATTGACAATAATTGCGTCTAAGAATGCACAAGGCATATGATCATATAAAGCCTTTACGTGATCACTTGCTTTAAAGCCTAATGTTTCGCCTTGCTGCGTCATCACATTACACACATACACTTTTCTCGCTTTTGTCGTACACAGCTCATCTCGAATATCTGGAACAAGTAAATTAGGTAGGATGCTTGTATATAAGCTACCTGGACCTAATATAATTAAGTCAGCTTTACGAATTGCTTTTAACGCTTCAGCAGAAGGCTTGATATCTTCTGGAGATAAAAATACGCGCTTAATTCTTTTTCCATACTCCGGAATCTTAGATTCTCCTGTGACAATTACTCCGTCTTCCATTTCTGCATGTAGCACTACGCTCCGATTAGCTGAAGGTAATACTTTACCACGAACATTTAGCACTTTGCTCATCTCACGAATCGCATGCACAAAATCACCTGTAATAGATGTCATTGCAGCTAAAAGCAAATTCCCCAGTGAGTGACCAATCAATTCATTTCCAGTTTCAAAACGATGTTGAAACAACTCTTCTACCAACGGCTCAACATCAGATAATGCCGCTAACACATTTCGAATATCACCAGGAGCCGGAATCTCTAGCTCATCTCGAAGCCTCCCAGAACTTCCGCCGTCGTCAGCAACCGTTACAATTGCTGTAATATCAAGAGGATATTCTTTCAATCCCCTTAATAATACAGGCAACCCTGTTCCTCCTCCAATGACAACGACTTTTGCAGGCTGTTCACTATTCATCTATATTTTTCCTTCCTCTTCTCGATGTCTCGATGAGAAATATGTGTTTTATAGTCTTTTTCAAAGTGATGGCCGATATGTTCAGCCAAAGTAACCGAGCGGTGTTGACCACCCGTACAGCCAATCGCGATGACAAGTTGACTTTTCCCTTCACGTTTATACTGCGGTAGCATAAATGTTAAAAGATCAAGCACTTTTTCAACAAACTTCTGCGTTTCGCTCCATTTCAACACATAAGAAGAAACTTCTTCTTCAAGTCCTGTTTTTGGCCTCATATGATCAATATAGTGCGGGTTTGGCAGAAAGCGAACATCAAAAACAAGGTCCGCATCGATTGGCACTCCATACTTAAATCCAAATGACATAACGTTCACTGTAAAAACAGGTGAAGCATGTGAAGCAAACTGCGTAAGAATTTTCTCTCGCAGTTCTCTTGGTTTTAAGTCAGAGGTTTCATAAATTAACTGAGCACGTCCTTTTAGCTCCTCTAATAGCTCACGTTCCATACTAATACCTTCTAACGGTAATCCAGAAGGAGCAAGAGGATGTGAACGCCTTGTTTCTTTGTATCTTGTTACAAGAACAGAGTCTTTGGCATCTAAAAAGAGGATTTGAGGCATAACCCATGTTGTTTCACTCATATTATCTAGAGCTTCAAATAAGCTATCAAAGAATTCTCGTCCTCTTAAATCCATAACAAGCGCTACTTTGTTCATCTTATTTCCAGATTCTTTCATAAGTTCAAGGAACTTAGGTAATAGCGTTGGGGGAAGATTGTCCACGCAAAAAAAACCTAAATCTTCAAAACTTTGAATCGCCACTGTTTTTCCTGCACCTGACATTCCAGTAATAATAACTAATTGAATATCGCTTACAGATCCAGTACTCATTTGTTTACCCCCTATTAAAACCGAAATTTTTCATTGTTTATCCAAATAAATCATTAGCAAGGATCGATTCGATAAGACAATAATTCAAAATCAGTCGTGTATGTAAAATTACCATAGATTACACCAGACCCTTTTGCCACGTAATCAATAATATGGTGATCTCCTGGTGCCATTGGTAATTCACTAACATCATTTAAATTATGCCAACCTAGCTTTCCTTCTTCTGATTCTAGCACATTTGTCCCATCAAAGTCGGTAGCAAAAAAAGTAAACATCATCCACTCGGATGCAATTTTATCATTTTCTTTCATTGTAAATGTAAAAATACCTTTTACAGTTGGATTCTTCAGGTAGATGCCTGTTTCTTCACGAAATTCTCGAACAACAGAATCCTTTACAGATTCCCCTTGTTCCATTTTTCCACCGGGAGCTACCCACCAATTCCGCCTTGGCTTTTGAAGTAATAGCACTTTTCCATCTTTCACTAATACACAATTCGTAACTCGTTGCATCTTTCCACCTCTTCTTCTCTTCACTTTTCTGTCTATCATTATACTACGAAACAAACAACCCTCACAACGAAGACACTTATTTAATACTAAATTTTCTGAAAATATATGTCGATAGTGCAAAAAATAGTCCAAAAAAAAAGGCCTAGGAACAAGTCCTACGCCCGTCAAATTTACTTTTTTATAAAAGGGGGTCAATTACTATTTATATAATACCCCATAAACATTGCACGTACGTTACAAATACTTTAAAACAGAATAACTTTTTGTAAAGATGCAGGTAACAAATTAGTTAACGGCTTTTAACTTTTCTTTCAGTTCTTCAATATAGTGTTGAGCTGCTTGGGCAGCAATACTTCCATCACCTGTTGCTGTAACGATTTGACGAAGTGCTTTTTCACGAACATCACCAGCAGCAAAAATTCCTGGGACACGCGTTTCCATTTGCTCGTTCGTTTCAATATAACCTTCAGCATTTGTGATGTTTAAGCCTTCAAACGGCTTTGTTAAAGGAACCATGCCAATATAAATGAATACGCCGTCAGCTCCAAATTCTTGTTCTTCACCAGTTTGGGTATTCACAAGCGTTACGCTGCCTACTTTACCGTCTTTTTCGTTCACTTCTTTTACAGTGTGATTCCAGATAAAGTCTACTTTCTCATTATCAAATGCACGCTGTTGTAAGATTTTTTGAGCACGAAGCTCCTCGCGACGGTGAACAATCGTTACTTTTGTTGCAAAGCGTGTTAAATAAACGCCCTCTTCAACAGCAGAGTCTCCTCCACCAACAACGACAAGCTCTTTTCCTTTAAAGAAAGCTCCGTCACATACTGCACAGTAAGAAACACCGCGTCCGCCTAATTCTTTTTCACCAGGAGCACCTAATTTTTTGTACTCTGCACCTGTTGCGATAATAATAGCGCGCGCTTTGTATTCTTTTTTGCCAGCTACAACCGTCTTATATTCTTCACCTTCAATAATTTCTTTAATGTCACCATATGCATATTCAGCACCGAATTTTTTCGCATGTTCAAACATTTTATTTGAAAGATCTGGACCTAGAATATGGTCATATCCAGGGTAGTTTTCTACGTCTTCTGTATTTGCCATTTGACCACCAGGAATTCCTCGTTCAATCATTAATGTTGATAAATCCGCACGAGACGTATATACAGCAGCAGTCATTCCTGCTGGACCAGCTCCAATAATAATGACATCATAGATTTTTTCTTCTGTCATTGAGTAACACTCCTTTTAGGAATCTATTCATATTTTTTTGATTAATTTTATCCTAATACGCTAACGACACTACCGTCTATTTTTTTGCTCAACTCAGCAGGTTATTTACGATTTTAACGTATTTGCGTACCGTTGATAAAGAAATACTATATAGGTGAGCTATCTTTGCCTGAGAAACAGCTTGTTGCTCTTGCTTTTGGTAACAATAAGTCGCTGCAGATGCCCATCCATTTACATTAACATGGTCCCATTTAGCAGCCTTTGTATTGTTCAACTCTACATATATGTTAAACCAAAACTGAATGATACCAGCTGCCTCTACTTCGGATTCAATTTCAGCTTGGATTAAATCTGCAATTTCAAACATGACATGCTGCTTATTCTGCCATACATACGTATATACTTCATCAAGTAACGAACTTGTATGTATGTATGGTTTAATTTTTTCTAATAGAAGCAGCCGTTCTTTATCGGGAAGTTTCTTGGCCATGTACAGGCTATACAGCTGATCATGAATATGTGTACTTTCACATTTCTCTTGAGCAACAACATCGATTTCAGAATAAAAACGACGATTATTCTTCTCGTTAAATTGCCAAGGAGCTTCCAACTTTACTGTCGAACCTGAATCTCCAACATTTTTCCATATATCCTTAGCAAACTGTTCAAATCCTACATGATAAGCAGCGTAAGAAAGCCAATAGTGAAAAGAAGAGTCTGCTTGAAACCCTTTTTTATATAGCCCCTTTAACCACCTATATGCCAACTTGTATTCTCCAACAAGAGCAAACGTCGATCCTAGTTTATATTGATGCTCAAGAGATAAAGGGTACACGCAGCTTAATTGTTTAATCAAATGATTCACAGCGGCCTGATTATGTCCGTAATAATGAAACACCAATTGATTACACAAAGCATGTAGATTTCCAGGATTTCTTTCTAACACTTCATCTAATAAGCTAATAGCTTTATTTGTTTGATTAAGATAAAAATGAGCTAATGCTAAATTATTGTAAGCTGACCAAAACTCAGGATAGTCCCGAATAATTTCTTCTAGTAGATGAATGGCTTTTTCAAACTGAGCATCTTGCAGCAACTGTTTTGCCTGCTCCTGTTTTAAAATAAGCGCATCTTCCTCATATTCTTCATCTGATTCTAAGTCAATGGAAAGGAGGTCTTCAAGCTCTTCCGCTTCCTCTAGGAGCTCCCCAGTTTCATCTTCTTGTAAATAACATTGAACGTATTTATAGGCTTCTTGAAATAATCCAAGATGCGCAAAATTGTTCGCAATTACATAGTAACAATTGACCATTGTAGAATCCAAATCGTTGATAATATGAAGTAATAATTCATTTGATTCTTTATAGTCACCTAACTCATTTAAAATAGTGGCTAGCTGATATAAAATTAACGGCTCATCTCGGTCCAACTCTGATGCTCGTTGAAGGTATCGTTTTGCTTTATATAAATCTTTGTATTGATATGCTTTAAGTGCTTTTTCAAAATATTCTTCTCCCGTTTTGAAAAACGGAATTACCTTTGCTTTCTTCTCGTGCACTTTTGAGTTTTTTCTCATTAAGTCCTCCGATAAGTCCATGATTTCAACGTTGGTAGTATATCATAGTTTGGAGCTTACGGTAACACCTGTATTTAGTAAAGCCAAAGAAATATTAGCTAATGAAAAAGCTGACCTGAAAGGTCAGCTTTCCTATTACTTCGCATGTCTTTCTTTTAATACCGCTAAGACATCATCAAGCGGAAGCTTTTGCTCACGAAGAAGTACCAATACGTGATAGAACAAGTCCGCTACTTCCCATTTTAATTCTTCATGATCACGGTTTTTGGCAGCAATAATTACTTCGCCTGCTTCCTCACCGACTTTTTTTAAGATTTTATCGACACCTTTATCAAATAAATAAGTTGTGTATGCACCTTCTGGCATTTCCACTTCGCGCTTCGCGATTACTGATTCCAATTCATTAATAATATCAAAACGCCCTGATTGAGGAGACGCACTTTCATCTTCTAACAAGTTTTCATTAAAGCAGCTGTACGCACCTGTATGACAAGCAGGTCCATTTGGATTTACTTTTACAACAATCGAATCCGCATCACAATCATATGTCATCGCGACGATTTGCTGTGTATTTCCAGATGTTGCTCCCTTGTGCCAAAGTTCTTGGCGAGAGCGGCTGAAAAACCACGTTTCTTTTGTTTCAATAGATTTTTTTAGCGATTCTTCATTCATATAAGCTAGAGTCAGCACTTCTTTACTAACCGCGTCCTGGACAATTGCTGGGACTAATCCATCTTCATTGAATTTAACGTTTTCCACCTTCATCGAATGCTCACTCCTTGTTGTTTTGCATAGGTTTTAATCTCTTTAACAGACGTTTCTTTATAGTGAAAAATAGATGCTGCTAGGCCTGCATCCGCTTTCCCTTCCGTAAATACATCCACGAAATCTTGACCATTTCCTGCGCCTCCTGAAGCAATAACAGGGATGCTTACCGCTTCACTTACAGCTTTTGTTAATGCTAAGTTAAAGCCGGACTTGGCACCGTCTTGGTCCATACTTGTTAACAAGATCTCACCGGCACCTCGTTTGACAACTTCTTGCGCCCAAGCAACCACTTCCCATTCTGTTGCGTTGCGTCCACCGTGCGTATACACGCGCCAAGAGCCTAATTCTTCATCATATTTTGCATCAATAGCTACTACAATGCACTGTGCTCCAAAGAAGTTTGACCCTTCCGTAATAAGGTCTGGATTTAAGACGGCAGCGGTGTTTAACGATACTTTATCTGCACCTGCTCGCAGCATTCGCTTCATATCCTCAACCGCATTAATCCCTCCACCTACTGTAAACGGAATGGCCAGCTGTGCCGCTACTTCTTCCACTACGTGAACCATGGTTTTACGCCCTTCGTGAGATGCTGAAATATCTAAGAAAACAAGCTCATCTGCGCCTTCTTCATCATAGAATTTTGCCAATTCTACAGGATCACCAGCATCTTTTAGCTCTACAAACTGAACACCCTTTACTACGCGCCCTTCCTTTACGTCTAAGCAAGGAATAATACGCTTCGTAATCATGATGTCACCTCTTCAAGCGCTTGGCTTACCGTAAATTGATTTGTGTACAGTGCTTTCCCAACAATCGCACCCACCACTCCGTCTTTTTCATACGCTTGTAGTGCTTTTAAATCTTCTAATTTACTTACGCCTCCTGATGCGATAACGCTTTTACCTGTTGCTTTCGCCATGCTGACAATACCTTCAATGTTTGGACCTGAAAGCATACCGTCTGTTGAAATATCCGTGAAAATAAACGTTTCAGCACCTGCTTCTGCAAGCTCTTTTCCAAGCTCCGTTGCTTGTACGGTTGACGTTTCAAGCCAGCCTTCGGTTGCTACATAGCCATCACGAGCATCAATTCCAATTGCAATTTTTTCACCGTATTGACGAAGCATCTTTTTAACAAACTCAGGATTAGAAATCGCTGCGCTTCCTAAAATCACTCGGTCAATTCCGTTTTCCAAGTAGTACGCTACGTCTTCTTCAGAACGAATCCCGCCACCAATCTGTACATTGACTCCAAGCTTTTTCTTAACCTCAAGAACAAACTCATTGTTTACTCGTTTTGCTGCTTTGGCACCGTCTAAGTCCACCATGTGAATCCACTTCGCACCTTCACCAGCAAATTGTGCTGCCATATCGACTGGTGAATCTCCGTATACCGTTTCTTTATCATAATCTCCTTGCAAAAGACGAACGCATTTTCCGCCACGCATATCGATTGCTGGATAAATTGAAAAGTTATTCATGAGTTCAACCTCTTCCTTCTACAAAGTTTGCATAGTTTTGTAAAATCGCCATGCCAATTTCACTGCTCTTCTCAGGGTGAAACTGCGTGCCAAATACGTTTTCTTTTCCAACAACTGCTGGAACGTCAACATCATATGAGCTTGTTGCTAGAAGCACGTCTTGATCATCTGTCTTTACATAATAAGAATGCACGAAATATACGTGGCCTTCCTCAATGCCTGCTAGCAAAGGTGAGTTTACATGCATATGTAAGGAATTCCATCCCATATGAGGGACTTTATAAGCTTCACCTTCTGGAGTCACTCCAGGCAGCAGTTCAACACGTCCTTTTAAGAAACCAAGGCCCGTCGTCTTACCATTTTCATCACTTTCCTCAAACAGAAGCTGCATTCCCAAACAAATCCCTAAAAGTGGCTTGCCGCTTTTCACTTCTTCTTTTATAAAAGCTGTAAGGTTTGTTTCATTCAGCTGTTCCATTGCATCTTTAAATGATCCAACACCAGGCAAGATATACCCTTTTGCTTTACGCAATTCGCTTGGCTCAGATGAAATAAAGTAGTCATAGTCTAAACGTTCAAGCGCTTTGCTTACGCTATACAAGTTCCCCATCCCATAGTCAATAATACCAATCATTTACAACATTCCTTTCGTTGATGGTACTCCTTTGACGCGAGGATCAACCGTTGTTGCTTCATCTAATGCTCTCGCCAATGCTTTGAATACCGCTTCAATGATATGGTGTGTATTTTGGCCATAGTGAACGATAACGTGCAGGTTCATGCGTGATTCAAGCGCAAACTTCCATAAAAATTCATATACCAGTTCCGTATCAAAGGTACCCACGCGTGATGCTGGAATATCGCCTTTAAATTCAAAATGAGGTCGGTTACTTAAATCAACTACGACTTGTGCTAACGCATCATCCATTGGAACAAATGCATTTCCGTAGCGCTTAATCCCTTTTTTATCACCAAGTGCTTCTTTAAACGCATGTCCTAAACAGATGCCAATATCTTCTGTTGTGTGGTGATCATCAATTTCAATGTCCCCTACAGCTTTTACATCTAAGTTAAACTGACCATGCTTTGTGAATAAATCCAGCATGTGGTTTAAAAACGGAACACCCGTATCAATTCCTGCTTTCCCTTCTCCATCAATGCCAATGGCCAGTGAAATATCCGTCTCATTTGTTGTGCGTTTAATACTAGCTTCTCTCATCATGTAACCCTCTCTTTGCTTTATTTTTTGAATCGTTCTTCGACTGCTCGAGCGTGTGCCTCTAATCCTTCTAACCTTGCAAAAGCGGCAATTTTCGAACTATTATGTTTGAGCGCCTGCTCGCTATATGAAATGATGCTTGATTTTTTTACAAATGAATCAACGGATAGCGGACTTGAAAACTTAGCCGTTCCGTTCGTTGGTAGTACATGGTTTGGGCCAGCAAAATAATCTCCTACCGGCTCTGAGCTATATCTACCTAGAAAGATAGCTCCAGCATGACGAATTTTCCCGAGTATCGTCATCGGTTCATCTGTCATAATTTCAAGATGTTCCGGAGCCAATTTATTAACTACATCAATCGCTTGATTAAGCTCTTCTGTGACATAAATTGCACCATACTCTTGAATAGATGCTTCAGCAATTGCTTTTCGAGGTAGCGTTTCAAGCTGTTTTTGAACCTCTTGTGCTACGGCTTCTGCTAGATTTAAAGAAGGTGTTACCAAAACGCTAGATGCCAACTGATCATGTTCTGCTTGTGATAACAAATCAGCTGCCACTTCATTTGGTCTTGCTGTATCGTCTGCTAATACAACAATTTCACTCGGTCCAGCAATCGAATCAATATCAACTAATCCGTATACTTCTCTTTTGGCTAAAGCCACATAAATGTTTCCTGGGCCCACAATTTTATCGACCGCTTCAATTGTTTCTGTTCCATATGCCAATGCTCCGATGGCTTGTGCTCCGCCAACTTTATAAATTTCTTCTACACCTAGTTCCGTAGCAGCAACAAGAACACCAGCCGGTAATGAACCGTCTTTTTGCACAGGTGATACCATGACAATACGCTTAACACCCGCTACCTGAGCAGGAATAACGTTCATCAACACGGATGATGGATACGCAGCTAAACCGCCCGGAACGTAGACACCAACGGCATCTAAAGGGGTCACCTTTTGCCCCAGGATCGTGCCATCTTCTTTTGTTACCATCCAAGATTGCGTAATCATGCGCTCATGGTAGTCACGGATATTAGCCGCAGCCTCGTTAATAATCTGAATGGTTTCATTATCGATAGCTTCGTACGCATGCTTACGCTCTGCATCCGACACTTTCAGCGCTTCTAACGATACACCGTCAAATTTTTCTGTATATGAAAACAGAGCTTGATCTCCTGTATCTTTAACGTCTTTAAGAATGGTAAGCACGGCTTCACGCTGTGCTCCTGTCCCCTGATCAATCGTACGTTTTAAACTAACGCTTTCCGTCACGCGTGTAATCTTCATCAAATTCACCTCATTCATGATGCTTCGACAACTTTTGATAGTCGGTTGACTAAATCATCAATTCGTTCATCTTTTAACCGGTAGCTAACTGGGTTTACAATTAATCGAGACGTAATATCACCGATATGCTCTAGTTCAACCAAGCCGTTTTCCTGTAGCGTTCTTCCTGTTGAAACGATATCAACAATACGATCAGCTAAGCCGATAAGCGGTGCTAACTCAATTGATCCATTTAGCTTAATAATTTCAACCTGCTCTCCTTGCTCTCGAAAGTAAGTGGAAGCAACGTTCGGATATTTTGTCGCTACTTTTTGAGCAATCTCTGAATTTTTCGTATTGGGTAAGCCAGCCACAGCAAGATGACATTTGCTAATTTGTAAGTCTAAGAGTTCATAGACATCTCTTTCTTCTTCAAGCATTACGTCTTTTCCTGCAATACCTAAATCAGCTACGCCGTATTCTACATAAGTCGTTACGTCCATTGGCTTTGCTAAAATAAAGCGCATGTTCTCTTCTGGAATATCAACAATTAATTTACGTGAGTCATCAAACTCTGGCGGAAGTTGAAAACCTGCTTGACGCAAAAGCTGGGCAGCTTCTTCAAATATTCTTCCTTTTGGCATCGCAATTGTTAGTAATTCAGTCATTATTGTCCCCCCTTGCCACGTTTACCAATAAGAAACGATACTTCTTCAAAACCAGCTGTAAACACATCGACATCATCAACGCCTACAATGTCTTGCACAACGACGCGTTTGCCTGCACGTCTTTGTTCAGCCGCAAGTGCTAACGCTTCTGATAACCGTTCTTGACTATATAAAACACCGTAAACAGGTACTTCTTCGTATACTTCTTCATCTAGTGCTTCAATTAAACGGTCAAGCTGAATGCCAAATCCAGTTGCGGGTGTTTTCGTTGAAAATTGTTCTAATAATTGATCATAACGCCCACCGTTTCCGATATGAAAACCTACGTGCTCAGCAAACACTTCAAATAGAATGCCAGTATAATAGCTCATGTGACTTACAAGGTTGAAGTCAATTTTAATTTCTTCCGTTACGCCATAAGCGGCCAGCATGTTCCAAAGGCTCTGAAGATCCTCAGCAAGCTTTTTACCTTCTTTATTTTCAACAAGCTCAATGGCTTCTTTAATTTTTTCTTCTCCACCACGTAAGTTTAAAAGTTGTAAAAGGCGCTGCTTGTCAATGGAAGAGAGGTTTAAACTCTTCACATGGTTACGATAACCAACATAATTTTTCTCATATAAAAAGCGGCGTAAAACATTGGCACGTTCTTCATTCCCGACAATTTCTAAGAACAATGAGTTCACAAATCCAATGTGGCCGATGGCTACTTTAAACGATTTTAGCCCAGCACGTTTCAATGCATTAATCATCAGCGCAATCACTTCTGCATCGCTACTCATTGTTGCATCACCAATTAACTCAACACCGATTTGCTCAAACTCTGCCGGTCGACCACCTTCACGCTGCTGAGCTCGAAACACATTTGCTTCATACGCCAGGCGAAGCGGTGAGTTATTCAAAAGTTTTGAAGCGGCCACGCGTGCAAAGGGCGTCGTCATATCAGGGCGTAAAACAAGCGTATGACCTTCTTTATCTAATAATTTAAATAATTGTTGATCTAAAATGGCCGATGCGCTTCCAACTGTTTCAAAGTATTCAAGAGTAGGAGTCGCCATATATTGATAGCCCCAGCTACTAATTTCTTCTGCTAACTGATTTCGAACTTGCTTTTTCTTTTCAAAAAGAGATGGTAATGTATCTCTCATCCCTAAGGGTTTTTCAAACATAAACAGCTTTGACATTATGACACTTCCTTTTCTCAACTTGGTTGCATCTATCTCTATATAAACCACTACTTTTAATCATAAAAGGTTTTTACTTTACCACACTAATGTATTAGCGAAATAATAAATTAAAGTTATTAGTAGTTTACACCCCTTATAGGTAATCGTCAACTCATATAGCGCTATTTTCTTACAGAAAAAGCCACTCCTTAGCGATAAGTCGTGGCTGATTTGTTTTCTTCTGTGCGCTTTTGCATTTCTTCTTTTGTATAAATGACCCTCATTGGATTTCCTCCAACAAAAGAGCCAGGCTCTACGTTTCTATGTACAACTGTGCCAGCAGCAACAATTGCTCCGTTACCGATTATTACTCCAGGTAAGATTGTGCTATTAGCTCCAACCATTACCTCATCACCAATGATCACATCACCAAGTCGATATTCTTTAATTAAATATTCATGGGCGAGGATCGTTGTATTGTATCCAATAACTGAGTTTCTTCCAACCATTATCTTCTCTGGAAACATAATATCAAGCATAACCATCAGTCCAAAAGAAGTTTGAGGCCCTACCTTCATCCGTAAGAACGTGCGGTAAAGCCAGTTTTTAAATGATAAAAAAGGAGAATAGCGAGCGAGCTGAATCACAATAAAATTACGCATCACCTTCCAAAATGGAACGGTTTTGTAGACGTGCCAGAGCGAATTAGGTCCTTCGACAGGAAACCGTTTCGTCTTTCTCACTGCTCTTTTCCTCTTAGCCATGAAATCAGATCTTTCATCTCTTCTAAGATTACATCCGGCTCATACGAAGCAATATGCTCTCTTCCTTTTGCACTCCAAGCCACACCGGCTGTTTTCGTACCTGCATTTTTACCAGATAGAATATCATGATGATTATCTCCTACCATGACAGCTTCTTCCGGCTGTGCATTTAAAAGTGCCAATGCTTTTTCAACTGGCTCTGGATGAGGTTTCGCATGCTGAACATCATCAATTGCAACAATCACATCAAAAAATTGATCTAACTTCGTTAACTTTAGTCCCATCATAACCGTATTAATTTGTTTTGTGGTAACAATAGCCAACTTGTACTTCTGTTCATGTAACCATTTCACCGTTTCAAATACGCCTTCAAACTCTGTTACAAGTTCATCATGATGACTTAAGTTATGTGTACGGTATGTGTCAATCATTTCATGTACTCGTTCTTTATCCATCCTTACAAAGGTATCGTAAAGAGGCGGGCCCATAAATGCCAAGACATCTTCACGTTTGTATTGCTTCGGATAATAATGGTCTAATGTGTGCATAAAAGATGAAATAATTAATTCGTTTGTATCAATTAGCGTTCCGTCTAAATCAAAAAGAACGGTATTAATGCTCATATGAAACTTCCTTTCTATGCCTTACTTCATTCTCTTTCCACATTCGTGAAATAACGATGGTTAATACGAGCGCAACAACTACTCGAATAATAAGCAGCGGCAGTACAGGAATACCTAGCGGAATAAAGATTAACGTATCTTCTACTACAGCATGACAAGCGACCAAAAAGATGAATGCAAGCGTCGCATCACGTTTACTAACTCCTTCTTCTTGTACAGCTTGAATCATAACGCCAGCTCCATATGCCAATCCTAGTAAGAGACCCGTCACAAGCGTTGTAGACGTATTTTCTTTCATGCCTAATAAGCGTGTAAAAGGACCAAGCATTGAAGAAAGCTTATCTAGCCACCCGATATCTTTAAGAATTTGAATTCCTACCATGACTGGAATTACAATGAGAGCCAGCTGTAGAATTCCAAAACCCGCTTTTTCAATTGATTGCCAGATGATTGCTCCCCATCCGCTTACCTCTTCATGTTTTGTTGCTAAAAATCCGTACTGTGCCTGTTCGCCTCCGCCATTCCATACCAAGTTGATGACGATAGCTGAAATCACAGCGAGCCCGATACGAACGGATAAAATAACCCATAGCTTCACACCAACTTTTAAAGCTACGCTCGTTTCAATTAATAAATTATGAGAGAAAGACAACATAACAGCTAGAATAAATACTTCTTTTACCGTTAAATCCAGTGATAAAATCCCTGCAATTCCCGCATATAAATTTAACAAGTTCCCCAGCACAAGCGGGATGGCTGCATCTCCTGATAGACCAAATAACTTCATCAAAGGTGAAATTAACGTAGCAAACCAATCCAGAACCGGCGTGTATTGAAGGAGTGAAACAATTAGCGTTACTGGAAAAATAACTTTCCCAAGTGTCAGCGTTGTTTTGAGTCCTCCCATAATCCCCTTTTGTATCGACCTAAGCATTCCCTCACCCCTGTTTCTTTTTGCTTGTTTCCAAATACGTTTCCTTATTTGTTTTTCGACGGATAGCGATAATAATGACTGCTACTGCAATTAAAACAAGTGAAATGACTTGTGCAATGCGTAGCGTATCCGTCAACATCAAGCTGTCTGTACGCATTCCTTCAATAAAGTATCGTCCAATCGAATACCAAATAACGTACGTTAAGAACAGTTCACCTCTACGTAAGTTTACGCGTCTCAGCGCAATTAACAGCGCAAATCCAGCTAAGTTCCACAGCGATTCATATAAAAACGTAGGATGATAATATGTACCGTTAATATACATTTGATTAATGATAAAGTCTGGCAAATGTAAACCTTCTAGAAAAGCGCGTGATACTTCACCACCATGCGCTTCCTGGTTCATAAAATTCCCCCAGCGTCCGATGGCCTGCCCAAGAATGATACTTGGTGCCGCAATGTCCGCTAGCTTCCAAAATGAAATCTTTTTTACGCGTGAAAAAACAATTCCAGTTAAAACGGCCCCAATTAAGCCACCATGAATAGCAATTCCACCGTTCCAAATTTGAGGTATCTCATTCAAATGCTGTGAGTAATAATCCCACTCAAACGCCACATAGTATATGCGCGCACAAATAATGGCGATTGGTACTGCAAATAGTACTAAATCGATAAACGTGTCTTTAGGTAATCCGCGCTTCGTGCTTTCTTTTGTAGCAATATAAAGAGCAAGTAGAACACCCGCTCCAATAATGACCCCATACCAATAAATTGTCAGTGGACCAAGCTCTAAAAACACGCGATCAAGCGGCTGAATATTTGCTTCCATCGAACCACCCTTTCTTAAATGTCTTCTCTGTCACCGTCTTCAATAACATCCGTTAAACGATTTGAGAATTGTTCAGCTGCGTTAATTCCCATTCGTTTCAAACGGAAGTTCATTGCTGCCACCTCAATAATAACAGCTAAGTTACGTCCTGGACGAACAGGTAACGTGATTTTTGTCACGTCTGTGTCAATAATCTTCATTTTATCTTCCTCAAGACCTAAGCGATCATAGTGCTTATTTTGATCCCATGTTTCAAGCTGAATAACTAATGAAATGCGCTTGTAGCTACGTACTGAACCTGCACCGAACAGCGTCATCACGTTGATAATACCAAGACCGCGAATTTCAAGTAAGTGTTCAATCAATCCCGGAGCATTACCTACCAGTGTATCTTGGTCTTCTTGACGAATTTCTACACAGTCATCTGCTACTAGACGATGGCCACGTTTTACAAGCTCAAGCGCAGTTTCACTTTTACCAACGCCACTTTTACCCATGATTAAGACACCAATTCCATAAATATCCACAAGCACTCCATGAAGAGCAGTAGACGGTGCTAAACGGCTTTCTAAGAAGTTCGTTAAATGACTTGATAGTCTTGTTGTTTTAGAAGGTGATCGTAGTACAGGAACTGCTTCGCGTTCAGAAGCTTCAATCAATTCTTTTGGGACAGACATATCACGAGAGATAATAATGGCTGGCGTAATATCTGTACACATTTTTTCCATTCGGATTTTCTTCTCTTCATCGTCTAAGCGATCAAAGAATGATAGTTCGGTTTTCCCTAATAGCTGTATGCGCTCTGCTGGATAATATGTAAAATAGCCGGCCATTTCAATTCCCGGACGTGAAATATCACTTGTTGCAATTGGACGGTCAATTCCTTCTTCTCCACTAATTAATTCTAAATTAAACTTTTCAACTAAATCTTTAGTACGAACTGTTACCACCTGAAATCCTCCTTTAGTTTAAAACCATGTACCCAATAGCTTTTTGTCTATGATAGTATTTACCATTAAAGGTTCTCTCTATTTTATCACTAAAAGCAAGAGAAGAGAAAACAAAGTAGCGCTAGCTTCGATGAAGCTAGCGCTACTTTTATTTAGAACGTAAAGGATCGATGATAACCTTTTGGATTAATAAGTTAAGAATAGACATAATAATTGCTGCTAAAATAGCCGTTCCGAATCCATCAATAATAAACGAATCACCCATAATACCTTGCGTAATCATTAACGTTGCTGCATTAATAACGAATAAGAACAGTCCGAGTGTCAAAAATGTCACTGGTAACGTCAAAAGAATTAAAATGGGTTTCACGATAATATTTAAAATGGATAAAATAATGCTGGCAATAATGGCGGCACCAAGCGATGATAATTGAAAAGCATCGATATAACCGGCAATTACTATGAGTACAAGTGCATTAATTAAAATGCTAATAATCCCTCTCACAAACATGCTTAATAGGCTCCTTCTTCATTTGGCAATACAAAGATTAAAATGATATAGATAACCACAAGTGGTGTTCCAATCACGAATAGAACGCTTAATGCAAAAATCAATCGAAGGATTGTTGCACTAACCCCTGTATACTCTGAAATCCCGCCGATAATCCCGGCTAATTTTCTGTTTTTGCGTGATCTATATAACTTTTTCATTTATCAATCTTCTCCTTTTCCTAATCATTCTGATTACAAAAGGCTTTAGTGTATGCCAACGTTTTACTTAACTGTGATTGAACCAGCTTTGGACTCCGCTAATAATTTATACGATTTAGCTGCTTCAAGGTATGCTCGGAAGCGCATCTGTTTCATAACCGTCTCTTTTTTCTCTTCTATGACCTCCATTTGAGGTAAGTTACATACGAATTTACCTAAATTCGATTTTAAATCTCCTTCAATACCAAGATGAGACGGCGTATAAAACTCAATATGTCCCGTAGTCGTTTTTAAAAATGCTAACTCAATGCGCTCTCCTTTTAGGTACCCTTCAATATCACCATTAAAAGTTTGCGCATCAATTTTTTTATAATCTCCATCAAACTTTATAGAGCCATTAATTGTCTCCATCTCACATTTTGATGAGAAAACACGTGAGAGCTCAATGTGACCATTGGATGTTTCCGCTTCAAGCTGTCCACTATTCACTTCATAAAAGCGAATTAAACCGTTGGCTGTTTTAGCCTTTAATTCTCTTACATTTAATCTTTCCCCTTCGATAGGACCATTAAACACACGTAAATTCACTCTCTCATACTCGGTTTCGGGTATATAAACCGTTGCTTTTACCTTCATATGTTTTTTTTGCACATTAAATTTCAGCTTACCGTTTTCAATTGAAAATAAGACATCTTTTAAGAAAGCCTGCCGTGCTTGCTCTTGTCCCTCTACCTTATAAACATCTGATTCACACTCAATTCGTACGTCAGGGCTTCCCCATGGTTTTACCTTCACGCTTCCGTTTGCAATATCAATATCGATTGCTTGAATATAAGCTTCTGTTTGTTGGAAAATATGCTGAACTTTAAACGATGGACCAAAATTAAAGTCTAGATCAACATCCTTTACTTTTTTGACTGTTTGATCCACAAAGCTAAATAACTTTTCTTTAAAAGATGCAGACGAAGGTTTAAAAGTTGAAGAACTGCTACTCGATTTACCAACATAAGGCGTCAGTTGTGATGAAGTGTTTACGTTCACAGCTGGTTCAGGATTTGCTTCAGGATTTGCTTCAAGTGAATTTAAAAGCGTTAACGCTTCATCTACGGTCAACTTTCCCTCTTCTACCATTTGTAAAATTTGCTTGCGCTTTTCTAGCATGCAACTCTCCCCTTTTGGTTTATAAATTCATCTATCTTAACCCATTATTTCATACTTTTACTGCCTTTTTATTAAAGAAAAAGCAGACTATTATGTAATACGGTTTATGCTGTAAAAAGTTTCAATATACATAAAATAGAAAAAAGGCGCTACCTTTAGCGCCTTTTCCTTTCTTCTATGCTTTACCAACAGTTTGAACTTCTTTTATCTTCTCATCCATACGCTTTCGATCCCGTTCTAAAATCGGTTTTAAATATTTGCCTGTATAGGACCCTTTCACTTCCGCGACTTCTTCTGGTGTACCTGTACCAACAATCTGACCGCCTTTATCCCCACCTTCAGGTCCTAAATCAATTAAATAATCTGCTGCTTTAATAATATCCAGATTATGTTCAATCACAAGGACTGTGTCACCATTTTCAACGAGGCGTTGCAGTACTTTTAGAAGTCGCGCAATGTCGTCAATATGGAGACCAGTTGTTGGCTCATCTAAAATATAAAGCGTTCGGCCCGTTGATCGACGATGAAGCTCTGAAGCTAGTTTTACGCGCTGTGCTTCTCCCCCTGATAGCGTTGTAGCAGGTTGCCCAAGCGTAATATATCCAAGACCTACATCATAAATCGTTTGTAGCTTACGCTTGATTTTCGGAATGTTTTCAAAGAAATGCAAAGCATCCTCAACCGTCATATCCAGCACGTCTGAAATATTATGATCTTTATACTTAACCTCTAATGTTTCACGGTTATAGCGCTTCCCATGACAAACTTCACACGGTACATATACATCCGGTAAAAAGTGCATTTCAATTTTAATAATTCCGTCTCCACGGCAAGCTTCACAGCGGCCTCCCTTTACGTTAAAACTAAAGCGGCCTTTTTTATAACCTCGCACTTTTGCTTCGTTTGTTTGGGCAAACACGTCACGAATATCATCAAAGACGCCCGTATACGTAGCAGGATTAGAGCGAGGTGTACGCCCAATTGGAGACTGGTCAATATCAATCACTTTATCTAAGTGCTCAATTCCTTTGATTTCTTTATGTTCGCCAGCTTTACTTTTTGCTTTATGAAGCTTTTGAGCAAGCGTTTTGTGTAAAATATCATTTACTAGCGTACTTTTCCCTGACCCTGATACGCCTGTCACTGCTGTAAACGTTCCAAGTGGAATACTTGCCTTTACATTTTTCAAATTATTTTCTTTTGCACCTACAATGTCAATCATTCGACTTTTGTCAACTGAGCGGCGCTCTGTTGGCAACGGAATAAAACGGTCTCCGGATAGATACTGACCCGTTAATGAATTTGGATCTGCCATCACTTCTTTTGGCGTACCCTGTGACACAACTGCTCCTCCATGGACACCGGCACCGGGACCAATATCAATTAAATAATCAGCAGCAAGCATCGTATCTTCATCGTGCTCAACAACAATTAGCGTGTTGCCAATGTCTCTCATATCTTGCATTGTTCGAATAAGGCGGTCATTATCACGCTGATGCAGACCAATTGATGGTTCATCTAGAATATACAGGACTCCTGTTAAGCGTGAGCCAATTTGCGTTGCTAGTCGAATACGCTGTGCTTCTCCACCAGACAATGTTCCAGCTGAACGATTAATCGTGAGGTAATCTAGTCCAACATTTACTAAGAATCCGAGTCGTTCTTTAATTTCTCTTAAAATCATGTCTGCGATTTTCATTTCTTTATCAGAAAGCTGCAGGCTGCTAAAGAAATTGTACGCTTCTTGAACAGAAAAGCGAGTCACGTTACCAATATGTTTCGAATCAATTAAAACGGCAAGTGCTTCTTTCTTTAAGCGGTGGCCTTTACATGTTGAACAAGGCTGTTCAGCCATATATTTTTCCATTTGCTCACGAATATAATCAGAACTTGTTTCGTGATAACGACGCTCTACGTTTGGAATTACACCTTCGAACAAAATTTCGTTTTCACGCACTTGTCCAAAGTCATTTTCGTACCGGAAATATATTTTGTCTCCATCGCTTCCATACAAAATCTTATCTAACAAATGCTTAGGTAAGTCTTTTACCGCTACATCCATATCAATGCCATAGTGAGCACAGACTGCTTCTAGCATTTGTGGATAGTACTGAGAGCTTGTTGGAGCCCAAGGAGCAATAGCATTCTCTCGTAATGTTAATGTATCATCCGGAATTACCAGCTCAGCGTCCACTTTAAGCTTCATGCCTAATCCATCACATGCTGTACAAGCGCCATAAGGACTGTTAAATGAAAACATTCTAGGTTCAAGCTCCCCAATGGAAAAACCACATTTCGGGCATGCATGATGCTCACTAAATAAGAGCTCTTCTTCACCGATAATATCGATAATAACTTTTCCATCACCAAGTTTTAGAGCCGTTTCTAAAGAGTCAGATAAACGAGATTGTACGCCTTCTTTTACGACGATTCGATCGATAACTACTTCAATCGAATGCTTTTTATTTTTATCTAACTCAATTTCTTCTGTTACTTCACGCATTTCTCCGTCTACACGTATGCGCACATAGCCTTGCTTTTTAATGTCTTCTAAAGCTTTTACATGTGCACCTTTTCGTCCAGATACAACGGGAGCAAGCACTTGTAATTTTGTACGCTCTTCATACTCTAAAATACGGTCGACCATCTGTTCAATGGTCTGAGACGTAATTTCAATTCCATGGTTTGGACAAGTTGGTCTCCCTACACGCGCAAACAGTAAACGTAAATAATCATAAATCTCTGTAACCGTTCCTACAGTTGAACGAGGGTTACGACTCGTTGTTTTTTGATCAATTGAGATAGCCGGAGACAAACCTTCAATGGAATCCACGTCCGGCTTGTCCATCTGACCAAGGAACTGTCGAGCATATGCGGATAGTGACTCCACGTACCGTCTCTGACCTTCTGCATAAATCGTATCAAAAGCAAGCGATGATTTACCAGAACCTGATAAGCCGGTTAGTACGACCAGCTTATCACGCGGAATTTCAATATCGATATTTTTTAAATTATGAGCGCGCGCGCCTTTTATTACGATTTTCTCCATCGCCATCTTGCTATCACCCTTCTGCTTTTAGTTCTAAAATGAGGTCACGAAGCTCAGCGGCTCGTTCAAAGTTAAGAGCTTTAGCTGCTTCCTTCATCTCTTCTTCCATTTCTTGAATTACTTTATGTTTTTCTTTTCCAGTCATTTTATCGAATGCAGGTGCTTGATCGTAACTTTCAGTATCCTCAGCTACAATTGTTGCTCGGATGGCACCGCGAACTTCTTTTTGAATCGTCTGCGGCGTAATGCCGTGTTTTTCGTTATATTCTTCTTGGATGCTACGACGACGCTTTGTTTCACTCATCGCAATTTCCATTGAGTTAGTAATACGGTCTGCGTACATAATAACATGCCCATTGGCATTACGCGCTGCTCGACCAATCGTTTGGATAAGTGATCGTTCTGATCGTAGAAATCCTTCTTTATCTGCGTCCAATATTGTAACAAGTGACACTTCAGGAATGTCGAGCCCTTCTCTTAGAAGGTTGATTCCAACTAAAACATCAAACTTACCAAGTCGTAAATCTCGAATAATTTCAATTCGCTCAAGCGTTTTAATTTCAGAATGCAAATACTGTACTTTAATGCCTATTTCTTTTAAGTAATTGGTTAAGTCCTCTGACATTTTTTTCGTTAACGTTGTAATGAGAACGCGCTCGTTTTTCGCAATTCGATCTTGAAGTTCACCAATCAAATCATCAATCTGGCCTTCAATTGGTCTCACTTCAATATTCGGATCTAGTAATCCTGTTGGTCGAATAATTTGTTCAATGACATCAGGCGCTTTCTCAAGCTCATAAGGCCCTGGTGTTGCTGAAACATGAACAATTTGATGAATATGATCTTCAAATTCATCGAATTTCAACGGGCGGTTATCAAGCGCGGACGGAAGGCGAAAGCCGTGGTCAACCAGCACTTGTTTACGCGCTTGGTCTCCGTTATACATTCCGCGAATTTGTGGAATAGTCACGTGTGATTCATCTACCACAAGAAGAAAGTCTTCTGGAAAGAAGTCTAGCAGCGTGTATGGTGTTGATCCTGGTGGACGTAGTGTTAAATGGCGAGAGTAATTTTCAATTCCAGAACAAAACCCCATCTCTCTCATCATTTCTAAATCATAATTTGTGCGCTGTTCAAGGCGCTGAGCTTCTAGTAACTTGCCTGCTTCTCGCATCTTTTCAAGCTGTTCTTGAAGCTCTTTCTCGATATTTTTAATGGCTACTTTCATCTTTTCTTCACGAGTTACGAAGTGAGACGCTGGGAAGATAGCAACATGCTCTCTGTCGCCAAGTACTTCTCCAGTTAAAGCATCGACTTCACGAATCCGATCGATTTCATCACCAAAAAACTCAACGCGAATGCAGCGCTCATCTCTTGACGCTGGAAAAATTTCCACTACATCTCCACGCACGCGAAACGTCCCGCGTTTAAAGTCGATGTCATTTCGTTCATACTGTACGTCAACAAGATCTCGAAGTAGTTGATTTCGCTCTTTTTCCATGCCGACACGAAGCGAGACAACCATTTCTTTATATTCTTCCGGTGAACCTAATCCATAAATACAAGAAACGCTGGCAATAATGATAACGTCTTTTCGCTCAAACAACGAAGACGTTGCAGAGTGCCGCAGCTTATCGATTTCGTCATTAATGCTTGCATCTTTTTCAATAAACGTATCGGTTTGTGGAACATAGGCTTCCGGCTGATAATAGTCGTAATAGCTTACAAAATATTCTACTGCATTATCCGGAAAGAACTCTTTAAACTCGCTATACAACTGACCAGCTAACGTTTTATTATGAGCAATAATTAAGGTAGGCTTATTAACTTCCTTAATTACGTTAGAAATCGTAAAGGTCTTACCTGTTCCTGTTGCACCTAATAACACCTGCTGCTGTTTTCCTTCCTGAATACCTTTGACAATTTTTTCGATTGCCTTAGGCTGATCCCCTTGAGGTTCATATGAGGATACTAGCTTAAATTGATCTGCCACAGAGAGACCTCCATTCCCTTAGTGTTAAAAATTATAGTACCGTAATCTCCTAAAACACGAACTTATATTCGTATTTTATCACTTCTTTTTATATAATGGAACTCAATAGTATTTGACTGTTCAAATTTTCCTTGTTTCTTCATCTCTCATTTGTATACCCAGTCTGAGCAAATATATAATCCCTTTGCAAATTAGCTGTAAAATAGATCAAAAGAAGCGCTTTGCGACCTTTTAAAAAGTATGATACATTTAATGAAAAGTAAGAATATGAAAGGGGTTTAGTACAATCCAATGAGCTCAATTAAAATAAACGACTCCTTTATTTTAACCAGTCCATCTACATCCATGTCCCAGATAAAATCCGAACTTTCTAACTTTGAATATGTTATCGTTTTTGATAAACATTATTACATCTTTCATACAACAGAACAGTTCGCCCTCCAGAGTGCTTCGATGAGCATGCCTATTATTGATTGGATTTATAAAACCAACTGGTCTCCTTCTACTATATCTACTTGGCTTGACCTCAAAACATCAAAGGTTAACTGGGAGCGTCCAGTTCTTATCCAAGCATACGAAACTAATTCTATTCACGGTGTACTTCATCCTTCCGATTGGATTCACTATCTACAAGCTGAAAATGAAGATGTTTTCTCTTATTTTGAAACGCTGGGAGAAACCATTAACGATGCTGTGACGGTTGTTGATGATAAAGGAAAAGTAGTACTGTGGAATACAGCGGCTGAAAATACGTACAAAATCGCTAAACAAGCAATTGTTGGGGAGTTTATTAATACGTACTTCGATGATGAATCCATTGTGCTACATAAAATCTTAAACGAAGGTCGACCAATCCGAGGCGCATACCATAAGCCAAATAAAGAAACGCATGTGTTAGTAAATGCTTCACCTATTGTAAAAGGTCATAAAGTGATTGGTGCAGTGGCAACCGAGCATGATATTACCAATATTATTCGACTGCACGAAGAAGTCGAACAAGACCCATTGGTAGGTGATAAGAGCTTATTTTCTTCTATTATTGGGGAGAACTCTTCCCTTGAAGAAGAGATAGAAATGGCTAAAAAGGTCTCGTCTACAAATATTCCTATTTTATTAACCGGAGAGGTAGGGTCTGGAAAAGAACTACTTGCTCAGGCTATTCATTACGATAGTACAAGACGAAACGAACCCTTTATTACGCTAAACTGCGCAACTATTCCTCCTGGCCTCATCGATATGGAGCTTTTCGGATATCAGCAAGGCGTATTCTCACAGCCTACAACCGATAAAAGGCCTGGAAAATTAGAGCTAGCAGCTAACGGAACCTTATTTATTCAAGATGTTCATAAGATGCCTTTAGATGTTCAAATTAAACTGTGTGACTATCTCGAAAACGCTGCTTATTACATGACGGGAAGTAATGAGCAAGTTCAAGTTAATACAAGGATTATGGCTTCAACATCTATCCTATTAGAGAGCTTAATCGAGCAAGGAGAATTTTATGAGGGCCTTTATTATCAGCTAACGGTCATCAATATTCATATTCCACCTTTAAAAGAGCGTCAGAATGAAATTCCAACGCTCATTACACAATTTATTGAAGAATTTAGCATAAAGTACGAAAAGGCAAAACCGATTCTTGATGAAGATATTGTGGAAACGCTTTGTCATCAAGAGTGGCCCGGTAATGTACGAGAACTTCGAAATACTATAGAACGACTAATCTTACTTAACGATTTGCCAACCATCACGGCACAACACTTACCAGCTGAATTAAAACGTCAAATCAATCTTCATGAGCCTTTGAATGAAGCATCCTCTGAAAAGCAGCTTATTCAAGATACGCTAAAAAGAACCTATGGCAATAAGAGCGCCGCAGCTGATTTATTGGGAATTTCAAGAGGAACATTGTATAACAAAATTAAAGAATACGGCTTGTAACCAAAAAGACCTTTCTAAATTAGAAAGGTCTTTTTGGTTACGCTGATTGATTATATTCTTCAAACTCGCTTTGCGTTTTCTCGTTCGGAGCAGGTGTTAATAGACTTACTACTACAATTCCAACTAAGCTAATTAAAAAACCTGGAATCATTTCGTATAATAAATCCGATAGCCCAGGGATCTTTGTCCATACAACAACCGTCACGGCACCAAGAACCATACCTGCTAACGCTCCCCATTTATTCATTCGTTTCCAATAAAGGCTCAATAAGATAACAGGACCAAAAGCAGCTCCAAACCCTGCCCACGCATAACCGACTAAGGATAGGATTGTACCGCTTTTATTAAATGCAATCATGACACCAATGATGGATACAAGAAGTACAAATCCACGTCCAACCAACATTAGTTCTTTATCACTTGCTGAACGTCGGAAAAATGTTTTGTACAAATCTTCTGTCAATGAACTTGACGTTACAAGAAGTTGTGATGAAATGGTACTCATTACGGCAGCTAGCAAAGCTGCTAATAAGAAACCTGTAATAATTGGATGAAATAAAATCGTACTTAATCCGATGAATACCGTTTCAGGATCGGCAATGTCCAACCCTTGTTTTGTGTAATAAGCCAAACCAACAAAGCCCGTCAGCATAGCTCCAACCACTGAAACAAGCATCCAACTCATTCCAATCCGGCGAGCAGGCTTGATTTCTTTTACAGATGAGATAGCCATAAATCGAACGATAATATGAGGTTGGCCAAAATAACCTAAGCCCCAGGCAAACAGCGAGATGATACCTAAGAAGCTTGTGCCACTAAAAATATTGAATAAGTCCGTATCAATGTTTCGAACCTCACTCATTGCCGGGCCAAATCCACCCATTTGTGTAAGAACCACAACTGGCACAAGGATTAAAGCAACAAACATAATAATTCCTTGAACGAAATCGGTCCAGCTAACGGCTAAAAAGCCACCAAACAATGTATAAGCTACGACTACTCCAGCTACAACCCATAGGCCTAGCTCGTAGTCTAGATTCAGCGTTGTTTCAAAAAGAACGCCTCCTGATACAATTCCCGATGAAACATAAAAAGTAAAAAATAGAATAATAACAATAGCTGATATCATGCGTAACATTTTGGAATCATCGTTAAAGCGATTTTCTAAAAATGCTGGAATTGTCATTGAATTATTAGCCACTTCTGTATACTTACGAAGACGAGGTGCAACAAATAACCAGTTAGCATATGCACCTAACGTAAGCCCAATTACAATCCACGAAGCACTTACCCCCTGAACAAACATAGCACCAGGTAATCCCATCATTAGCCATCCACTCATATCAGAGGCTCCTGCACTTAAAGCCGTTACGCCCGGGCCTAGCGAGCGTCCTCCTAATACATAGTCTGATAGATTAGAAGTCCTTCGGTAAGCATAATAACCAATTAATAACATACCGATCATGTATACCACAATGGAACTTAACAGCTGAATCTCCATCAAATCTCTCCTCTCAAATTTGCATAGAAATAATATACTAGATTTTAATTCAGAAGTAATCAAAAATTTTATGATAAAAAAATAATCAGAAAGGGCCCAGGGCCCCTCTGATTAAATCTCATTAAATCTTTCTAGCTGTCATTTTCCCTTGTGTAAATAGAAGTAGGTAGTCATATCCACCTGCTTTAGAATCCGTTCCTGACATATTGAAGCCACCAAAAGGATGTACTCCTACCAACGCACCCGTACATTTTTTGTTGATGTACAAGTTACCGCAATGCATTTCATTTAGCGCAGTTGAAATACGACTCTCATCCTGAGAGAAGAATCCACCCGTTAATCCGTAATCTGTATCGTTATAAATTTCAATCGCTTCTTTCCAGTCAGCTGCTTTTGCCATCGCAAGAACTGGACCAAAGATTTCTTCTTTCATAATACGTGCCTGCGGACTCACATCTCCAAATATAGTTGGTTCAATATAGAAGCCATTCCCTTCGGCAGGGCTACCCCCTGTTAGAAGCGTTCCTTCACCTTTTCCAATCTCGATATACGACAAAATTTTATTATATGCTTTTTGATCAATGACTGGACCGACTGCATGATTTTCTTCCGGAAGTCCAATACTAAGCTTTTTCGTGCGTTCTACAACCTTGTTTACCACTTCATCGTAAACAGACTCCACAATAATTGCTCGAGATCCTGCTGAGCACTTTTGTCCTTGGAAGCCAAATGCTGCTGCAACAATTCCATCAGCAGCTGCATCTAAATCAGCTGTTTCATCTACCACAATTCCATCTTTACCGCCCATTTCAGCAATGACACGCTTTAACCAAATCTGTCCAGGCTGTACTTTAGACGCTCTTTCGTAAATACGACAACCAACTTCACGTGAACCTGTAAAAGAAACAAAGCGTGTTTTTGGATGCTCAACCAAGTATTCGCCTACTTCAATACCGTCTCCCGGTACAAAGTTTAAGACACCTTCTGGTAAACCTACTTCTTTCATAAGCTCTACAAATTTAGCCGCAATAACCGGAGCTGAATCAGCCGGTTTTAAGATAACAGTGTTCCCTGATACAATTGCCGCTACGGTAGTCCCCGCCATAATAGCAAGTGGGAAGTTAAATGGCGAGATGATTACGCCTACTCCAAGTGGAATATACGTCATTTGCGTCTTTTCGCCATCTACAGGCGTTAATGGTTGATTAATGTGCGTCTCGCTAAGGCGAAGCATTTCTCTTGCATAAAACTCCATAAAATCAATCGCTTCTGCTGTATCTGCATCTGCTTCAGCCCAATTTTTCCCTACTTCATAAACAAGCATTGCAGAGAATTCATGCTTGCGCTGACGCATTAAATCTGCTGCTTTAAATAAATAGTCCGCACGCTCAGCTGGTGAAACGTTCTTCCACGTTTCAAACGTTGTTAACGCCTGTTGCATTGCTTGTTCTGCTAAAGCCGTTGTTCCTTTGCTCACACGACCAATGACGTCATCTTTACTCCCAGGGTTAATTGAAACAATATAATCTCCCGTATCAATTGTTTCGTTACCAATTGAAATTGGGTAGGTTCTCCCTAGCTCACCCTTTACTTTTTTCAACGATTTTTCCATCGCTACCTTATTTGCTTCAACTGTGAAATCAGTGAAAGGCTCATTTTTAAATACAGATGGTTTTGTTGTAATTGTCATATTCATCTACCCCTTTACGTGAAATTATTTTACAAAGTTCTTTAATACAAACCATACATTAGCTGGGCGCTCAGCTAATCGGCGCATGAAGTACCCAAACCAATCTACACCGTACGGTACATATACGCGCACTTTATAACCTTCTTTAACAAGCTTATCTTGTAACTCAACACAAATACCGTATAGCATCTGAAATTCAAATTGGTCATTTGGAATATTCAGTTTTTTAACTAACTCTTTTGTATAGTCAATCATTGCTTCATCGTGGCTTGCCACGGCTGTATAATTGCCGTTTTCCAAGTGCATTTTAATAATTTCTTTAAGGTTTTCATCTACATCTTTTTTTGCTGGAAATGCTACTTCAGGTGACTCTTTATATGCCCCTTTTACTAAGCGCAAGTTTGCTTGATATTGATTTAGGTCTTTAATATCTTGCTGTGTGCGATATAGATATGCTTGAATCACAATTCCAACGTTATCATACTCTTTTCGCAGCTCTTTATATATGTCTAGTGACTGCTGACAGTGAGCATAATCTTCCATATCAATTCGAACAAAAATTCCATGCATTTTGGCAACCTCAAGAATTTTGCGCATATTGTCCATGCAGAGTTCTTCGCTAATATCTAAACCAAGAGATGTCATCTTCAGTGATAAATTCGAATTAACATTTGAGTGCGCAATTGCATGTAATGTCTGCACACACATATCAGTAGATTCAGCTGCTTCCTCTTTGGTATATACAAATTCCCCAAGGTGATCTAACGTTGCAACCTTACCTGCAGCGTTAAGCTCTCTACAAGTATTAATAGCAGATTCAATTGAATCACCTGCCACAAATCTTGCTGCACCCATCCGTAGACCATACCTTTTTGCTAATTTATTCATTGAGTGATTTTTGCCTAACGATTGAAACATCGTTCTCATTAAAACCTCCATCAATACCAAGCCTCCTTCATCACATTAAGATTTAAAAGATTCTTAACTTACTATATGTTCAGTATACTCTCCTCTCTACAATTTTGTAAACGCTTTCTGTGTATTTTTTGAACAAATTTGTTTATTTTTTATAAAATATACACTTTTGTTCAATCGATAATTTGATTATATCTAACATAATAGGAATATACTAGAAGTTTGTTAAGACATCTGCCATACTTTTTTCAAACAAAAAAACCCTACTTCTTTTCATAAAGAAATAGGGTTTCTGACTTAAACAGCTTCCGATGTTAGCTGCTTGTAGTTATGAACAAATAAAATGCCTAGCTCATGATGTTCATTATCGTACAAAGCGCGCTGAGCAAAGCGAACCTCACCCGAATAATCAAGCACTTCTAATTTACAGAAAGCGCGATTATTAACTTGAAGCGCTTCGTAAAATTTTGCAACTTCTGATACAGGCACACCGTTTACTTTTGTAATTAACTCTCCAACTTGTAAGCCCATTTTTTCAGCGGGTGATCCTGGAATAACTCCCAATATGATAACACCCTCTAATTTTTTTGTGAAAAATGGTGCTGAATTTTCATCTACCACACGTTGTTTTGTACTAATCCACTGTCGAACTACGATACCAAGAGCCGCCACAACAAGTGAAAATAGTGGAACAACCAATGTTATAAATGCCACTAAAACTAAACCAACACCTAAAAATAGTACTCTTTTTCCCGTGAATGAAATTGATGCGCTTGGCAACATGCTTTGAATTCGTTGACTAAATCCTATCGCAAATGGAACAAAAAATAAGCTAAACGACGTTTGCCCCACCGTAAGTACTGGCCACCAGCTGAAAGTGGACGTAATTGCATCACCAGGAACTAATAAAAACACCGGAACAACCCAAAGCTTTTGAGAGAAATGAGCACCAATCTCTTGGCCTCGTTTGCTCTTAATAATAGCAGGAGAGGTTCCTTTTACGCCAAACTTCCAAATTAAATACCCTTCTGCTACTACTAGTAGCGCTAACAAAAACGTTAGCGATGGTAAATGTGCATCCTTTAATTCAAGTGACCATGTATGAACAATCCCGCTTCCAATTCCTACGTTAGGAATAACTAGCGTAGCAAAAATGGTTACACCTAACACATAAGCGGGCGATAACCATCGGAATGTCCACGGTCCACTCAGAAGAAACGTGATTAAAGCAATAAACACAAGCGTTCCAATAGTTACGTATGTCCCTACTAAAACAGTGATAATTGAAAGGATTAAGCCAATAATAATACCCGGAAAAAATAAATACTTCGCTTCTAAAATAAAATCAAATACTCGAACGTGAAAGTTTTTTCGTTCACGCTTAACGCGTGCCAGACCAACAAAGAATGAAACCAGTAAAAATAAATAGGTGAGCGGATGTATAAAAAGCTTTCCCGCTCCTTTTAAAATCTCTATTACGACTTCCATCTTTCCACCGCCTACTACTCCCTCAACTTCTTATTTTTATTTATCAACGCAGATTTATATGTATAACCAGTAATTTCATTTTAACAAAGTATGAGAACAACCGCCAATGTTGTTTTTTTCTAAAAAACAGTCCTCCAAGTACTATGAGAAAAGGAACAAATCATTCATTTTTGTATGTTAACTGTCTGTTCTACACATATGTGTTCAATTCTATTTACCCAAAAAAAGGGCATCTACTGTGTAGATACCCTTTTTCTTACTTCTTTATTAAAATTTGCGTGCTGCTTCTTTTGCTTTTTCAATGCCGCTTGCTTTAATTTCTTCTGCTTTGGCAGGCATTGCATTATGACCTTCGACAAATAATCCCTCAAATGACGGAACCCCAAAGAAATTCATCATAATGCCAATATAGCGATGTCCCATCTCCACATCTGCTGCTGGGCCCTCTGAATAGATACCACCGTTTGCTTGAATATGGAATGCTTTTTTATCTGTTAATAATCCAATTGCTCCCTGCTCTGTATAACGGAATGCTTTTCCTGCTACAGCAACAGAATCTAAGTATGCTTTCATAACCGGCGGGAATGAGAAGTTCCACATTGGATTTACAAATACATATTTATCAGCATTCGCAAATTGATCGCTTAATTCGTTTAAGCGAGCGATTTTACGCTGCTGGTCAGCAGATAACTTATCAAATGCTTCACCTGCTCCTAATTTTCCCCATCCACCAAAGATATCTGCATCTAATTGTGGAATATCTTCTTTATAAAGGTCAATGTGTACAACCTCGTCGCTTGGATTTTCTTCTTTATATGTGTCGATAAATGCTTTTCCTGCAGCCATACTGAATGAAGTTTGATGGTCATGCGGATGTGCTGTAATATATAATACTTTTGCCATGTTGAATTCGCACCTTTCTGTCACTTTTTTTAATAACTATGTTACTAATAGTAACTTAGGTAACCTTTTTAGTCAACTATTTTATTTGCGTTTAAATGGTTACTCTGTTTTTTATTATGTCTTTTAAATATAAAAAAAAGACTGGTAAAAGTCTTTTTAAAAAGTAGTAGCAATATTCAACGCCTGATTTATTGCTTTTTCTTTGAGTTCTTTTGCTTTAGTTGGAAACTTCACCTGACCTTCAATAATAATGCTCTCAAAGGATTCAATCCCAAAAAAGTCCATCATTACTTCTAGATAGCGATGTCCCATTTCACGGTTTACTTCTGGGCCTTCTGAATACACATCTCCTCGAGCTTGAATATGAAGTGCTTTCTTTCCTTTTAACAAACCTTCCGCACCTTCTTTTGTATATGTAAACGTCTTGCCTGATACAGCAATTGCATCAATATAAGCTTTCATAATGGCAGGTACCGAAAAATTCCACATCGGCGTAACAAACACATATTTATCTGCTAATAAAAATTGTGCACCTAATTCTGCCAGTCGTCCTACTTTCATTCGTTCATCTGATGATAGCTCTTCTAAAGAGCCCGTTGTGCGCAGCTTTTTCCATCCATTAAATACGTCCTTATCTAAAAATGGTATGTCAGCCGTATATAAATCCAAATGAACGACTTCATCATTTGGGTTTGTTTTTTGGTAGGCTTCAATAAATTGCTGACCTACCGCCATACTTAATGATTCATCTTCACTTAGTGGGTGCGCAGTAATATAAAGAACGTTTGCCATCTTTGGTCTTCCTTTCTATAGCTAGTCTTCTACTTCTGTATTTGTTAATCTTTAATCCAGCTTTCTGCCCATTGCGTAATGGGTCCTAAAATTTGCCCTAGCTCTTTTCCTTTTTGCGTTAGAGTATATTCTGTTCGAATTGGACGCTCCGGTATAACTGTGCGTAATACAATATCATGCTCTTCTAATTCTTTAACTCGCTCAGTTAATAATCTTCTACTTAAAGCTGGAATTGCCTCATTGAGCTCGCTAAAACGCTTTGGACCGCTCATCAGCACGTAAATGATTAAACCTGTCCATTTTTTACCAATCAGTTCAAAGCTCTTCTCTACCTTTGGCTGTAATTCTTTTTGTTCTTCCATATTAGTGAGCTCCTCCTTTATTAATATGGATGAAAAAACAACTTGTTCACTTATTGTAACAGAAAAAGGGAATAAACATGCTCACTATTTCTACAAAAACCCCCTCTTTACAAGCCTGCAAAGAGGGGGTTTTTGTAGTTATTCATTATTCGCTCGCAAGCTTTAGAGCCGTTTCTAATTGACGATCATCTTCTTTAGACTTTATTTTTTCCAGCAGCTTCGTCTGAAGTAGTGCTGCTGTATCTTCGTCAATTTCTCCCGTCACTTTTTGGTCATTTGTTTTTTGGAACGCTTTTACAGCTGTTTCTGTTTCCTTACCGAAATATCCATCGGTACGGCCAGGTTCAAAACCTAATCCCTTTAACATTTGCTGTGCATTTTTAATTTGATCATCTGTCATATCAAATTTCAGTGTTTTGGTAACTTGAATTGGATTTGTGTAGTAATAGTCAGGCTGCTTTACTTCAACAGTTGGCTTAATTCCTTTTTCATTAATCCAGTTGCCATCGGGTGTTAACCATTTATAGAATGTCAGCTTTAAGTTACTGCCATCTTCCATTGGCACAGCTTGCTGAACTGTTCCTTTACCATATGACTTTTCACCGACGATGTCATATCCACCAGCTTCTTTTAACGCACCGGCTAAGATTTCTGAAGCAGATGCGCTACCACCATCGATTAGTCCTACAATTGGATAATCTTTTGGTTCTTTTAAAGAAGACTTAACCGTTTGGCGATCACCATCACGCTCTTCAATTTGTACATACGGCTTTTTACCTGTTACAAGCTCATCTAACATTTTCTCTACACTTTGGAGATAGCCACCTGGATTTCCACGCACATCAAGGACAAGTCCCTCAATGTTTTTCTTTTCAAGTTCTTTTAGCTGCTTTTTAAATTCATCCTGGGTTGATTCAGAAAATGAAGTAATCTCCATGTAGCCAATTGATTTACCATTTACTTTCTTTACAGATGAATAAACAGTTTCAATTGGAATTTCGTCACGGACTACATCAACTTTCATTATATCTTTTACACCGGGACGCTGAATGTCTAATTTAACGGTTGACCCTTTTTTACCGCGGATTTTGAGTACAGCATCATAAAGCTCTAATCCTTCAATGTTTTTACCATCAATTTTTAAAATCTGGTCATTTGGCTTTAAACCAGCTTTTTCAGCCGGTGATTCCTTAAATGGTGCTACGATTGTAACCTTGCCATCTACCATGCTAACTTCTGCACCAATTCCTTCAAAGGATGAGTCAAGCGATTGTTCAAATTGCTTTGCTGTTTCCTTATTCATATAGGATGAATGAGGGTCATCAAGCGTCTGTACCATTCCTTGAATAGCACCTTCTAGTAATTTTTTTTCATCTACATCCTTATAATATTGGGATGATATAAGGTCATAGGCTTGCTTAATCTTTTCAAACTCACCATTTACATCTACATTGTTTGTCCCTGTAGCCGACGAGAGACTTGATAAACCAGCGCTTTGAGCACTTGCATATTGTAATCCAAAATAAGTACCTGCTGCCCCAACTACAAGAGAGAGTATCATTAATAATGCCACTATTTTTCGATTCAAGCTCTTTCATCCTCCTCAACCCTGACCCATCTCTTTTTATTATAATAGATAGCCTTGAAACTATGTAATAAAAAGGATGCATGTGTTATTTGTAGCAAAAGGCACCACACAAATCAAGTGTGATGCCTTTTTGTTAAGATTTTATGATAAGCTTGTACAACATATGCACAAAATTAGAAGTTAATATAATTTTCAGGGTTTACAGCAGAGCTGCTTCCTTGCCAATCTCCTTTATGAAGTTCAAAGTGCAAATGTGCACCAAATGAACGACCTGTATTACCCATGTAGCCTAACTGTTGGCCTTTTCCGATTGACTGACCGCTAGACACATTATAACTTTCTAAGTGCGCATAGACTGATACCCAAGTTTGACCGTTGACGTTGTGACGTACAAATACAACATTTCCGAAAGATGATGAATAATACGCTCGAATAACTGTTCCATCCGCTACAGAGACAATTGGTACGCTACCGCCACGTTTTCCAATATCAATTCCGTAGTGCATGCGACCAAACGTTTCACGATAACCAAATCGAGATGTAACTGGGCCGTTAGCTGGGCGCATGAACGAACCACTTGTTACTGCTGGTGCAGCTTCTTCTGCTTTTTGAGCTGGTGCTGCGCTTGGTGCAGATTTTGCTGCTGGCTGTGATTGACTAGCTTTCGCTTCTGCTTCAGCTTTTGCCTTTGCTTCTTCTGCTGCTTTCGCTTTTTCACGCTGCGCTTGTTCCCAAGCTGCCTTTTCACCTTCTGCCGCTTTCTTTTGGTCAGCTAATAGAGCTGCTTCTTCTTCTAAACCAACAATTTCATCGTTTGCTGATTGTTCTTGGGATTGTAAAGTAGCAATTAATTTATCTTTTTCAGCGACTTGCTTCTCAAGGTCTGCCGACAATGTTTCAAGTTCTTTTAACGCTTTTTCAAGTGAATCTAGCTTTGTTTGAACAGCGGTTTCTTTTGTTTGAAGCTCTTTTTTGTCTTGCTCATGCTGAATTAATAGCTCACGGTCCGCTTCTACAATCGTAGACACTGCACTAACACGGCTAATGAAGTCACCAAAGCTTTGTGAACCTAATAGAACTTGCATGTAATCTACTGAGCCACCGCTTTCCTGTAGTGCTACAGCTCGATCTTTTAGCAGTTCGTTTCGCTTTTCAATGCGTTCTTTTACTTCTTCAATTTCTTTTTTTAATTTTTCAATTTCTTTCTTTGTTTCTGATATTTCAGACTCACGACTGCGAATTTTCTCATTTGTCTCACCAATTTTTGCATCTAAACGCTTCATTTCGGCTTCTGTTTTTTTCTGTTGCTCTTGTAAAGATTTTATTTCTTCTTTACCTTCATTAATGTTTTTGTTTACATTTGAACTTTTTTCATTTAAGTCGCTAATCTTTTTATCAATGTCTCCGTTTGCATAAGCGATATTCCCCGAACTTAACCATACACCACTTAGCCCGACAAAAGCCGCTGCTGTAACCGTTAATACTTTGCGTTTCATTTGCCTGTTCTCCTCATTTGTACATGTTTTTTATGTGCTTATCATCTTTATATGTAAGAAGACAAATCTAACGTTTAGGCTAGATTTGTCGTGGTACTGAATAATATAGTTTATTTTTTTAAGAATTTTCGAACTGATAGCATACTTCCCCAAACGCCGATAAATCCACCGATTACAGCAAGTAATAGCGCAATTTGAAGCGTGAATGGGAACGTTGGTAAAAGCTCAAAATATCCGTTGAATTTTGGCTCAGATTGATTGAATACAAATGTATACACACCAATTAAGACACCAATTGGTACAATTGAACCTAATAATCCAAGCAACAACCCTTCAATGAAGAATGGCCAGCGAATAAATAGGTTTGTTGCTCCTACTAATCTCATAATCTCAATTTCTTCACGACGAGCAACGATGGTAATCTTAATTGTATTAGAAATTAAGAACATTGCTGTGAAAAGCAAACCGATAATTAAAGCAATTCCAATGTTACGGGCAACTTCTAGGACGTTAAACAGCTTTTCAACTTCTCCTTGTCCGTATTGCACATTTGTAACATTCGAGTATTTTTCAATCTCTGTAGCAACCTTAGCCACATCGTTTGGTGTTTTTGTTTTCACAATAAATACGTCATTTAATGGGTTTTGTTGTTCAAAAGGTTCAAATGCTTTACCTTCTTCACCCATGCTATCAATTAAGCTTTTGAGCTCTTTGTCTTTAGAAGAAAAAGACACCGTATCAACACGGCTAATTGCTTTTAATTCCTCTTCAATAGCCGACTGCTCTTCGTCTGTAGCTGCTGGATCGACATGTACTCGAATCTCAACGTCGTTTTCAATTAAATTGGCTACATGATTTAGGTTAAGCATAAGCGTTAAAAAGACACCAACTAGTAGTAAGGTAACTGTTACCGCACTAGCTGATGCAAAAGTCATCCACCCGTTTCGACTAAGACTTTTTGCTCCTTCTCGTAAGTGGCGACCGAATGTTCTAGCCTTCATATCCGTAATCACCTCTTACTTCATCACGCACAACTTTTCCATTTTCAATAGCAATTACTCGTTTACGAATTGCATTTACAATTTCACGATTGTGAGTTGCCATTAAAATCGTTGTACCGCTTTTATTAATTTCTTCAAAAATGTCCATAATCTCCCAAGACGTTTCAGGATCTAAGTTCCCTGTCGGCTCATCTGCAATGACCACTTTTGGTTTATTTACAATAGAACGCGCAATTGACACACGCTGCTGCTCTCCACCAGATAATTCATCTGGGAATGCACGCATTTTATTTTTCAACTTTACAAGGTCAAGCACTTCCATTACGCGCTTTTTAATTTCCTCTGGGTGCTGCTCAATAACTTCTAAAGCAAACGCCACATTTTCATATACCGTTAACTTCGGTAAAAGTTTGAAGTCTTGGAAAACAACCCCAATATTACGACGGAAGATTGGTACCTTGTGACTTTTAATTTTGGCTACGTTAGAGCCATTGACAATGATGTCGCCCGTAGAAGGTTTTTCCTCACGGTACATCATTTTAATGAATGTGGATTTACCCGCTCCACTTGGTCCTACGATATAAGCAAATTCACCTTGATTAATCTTGATGCTAATCCCATTGATTGCTTTCACACCGTTCGGATACGTTTTATAAACATTTTGCATTTCAATCATCAGTTATCACCTAATCAAGTGTGTTATTTTCATTCCCGTCTTTCGACAAAGAACTACAAAAAAAATCAAAAAAAACGACTCATTTCAGTTGCTTTCTCATTATAACATCACTTTTCGAGAATTTAAGCCCTAAAAATATTACATTTTCATTTCAAATATGACAATAGTCGGATTCACATAACCTGTTTTATCTCCCTAAAAAGACGTCTTCTATCAAGGAAATTAAAAGAAATAGCGGGACTATTTCCGCCTAAACTTTTGTAAAAAAATAAAACGAGAAGCTCTTTGCTCCTCGTTTTATATCATTTCTTTTCAGCTAACCATTCCGCAATTTTACTCGCTTCCTGTTCATTTACCAAGCCTTTTGGCATACTTCCTTTACCATTATTAATAATGTCTTCAATTTCTTCTTGTGAATATTTCGCGCCAGCCTTCTCAAGGTTTGGTCCTCTTGCACCTTCAAGATTTTGCCCATGACAACCTGAACAGTTTTGTTGATAAAGCTCTTCTCCACTTGCTTCAGAAGCTGTTTCAGAAGACTCATTACCTCCACCGCACGCTGCCAATGTAAGAGATGCTCCTGCAATGATTGCTAATGCTAATTTCTTCATGGCTATCCCTCCTCATTCCACAATAAAATTAACCATTTTTGTGAAGTTTTTCACTCTATTATAACCTACTTACGAACGTTTAAAACCCTCTCCCAGTACCTCTGAAGCGTCTGCAACAATGACAAATGCAGACGGGTCAATTGCTTTAACCGTTTGTTTCAATTTTGTGAATTCTGTTTGTTCAACAACAACCATTAAGATTGGTCGTTCTTCATCCGTATATCCTCCATAGGCTGACAAGCGTGTCACTCCGCGATCAATTGTATGTAAAATTTCGTGTCGCACTTCTTTCTCTTTATTCGTAATAATAAGTGCCATTTTCGAACGCCCGACGCCTACTTGGACAAGATCAATAGTTTTACTTGTGACATAAAGGCCGATTAGTGCATATAGTCCTCGTTCTAAATCAAATACCAAAGCAGCTGCAATCACAATGAGCCCATCAATTAAAGCCACACAAATACCGAGCGATAACGACGTATACTTGTGAATAATTTGTGCAGCTAAATCCGTGCCTCCGGTGGATGCATGCCCTCGAAACACAAGTCCTAATCCAACCCCCACACCAATGCCACCAAACAACGCTCCAAGAAGAGGATCCGTTGTAGCTGGTTGAATATCACTTGTTAACAAGACAACAAATGGTAAAAAAACCGTACCAACTAAGGTTCTAGCTCCAAATTGCCACCCAACCAACAAAGCTCCTAAAAGAAAAAGCGGTACGTTAAAAGCCCACTGTACATAAGCAGGAGACCACCCAAATAAAGCATTTAAAATCGTACTGATCCCGCTCACACCACCCGATGCAATATGATTAGGTAGTAGAAATATATTAAAAGCTACCGCCACGATACTTGCCCCAACAATAACATAGACAATTTGCAGCAATCGGTCAGATGCAGAAAATACGTCTCTTTGCGATCTTTTCATAATAGTCACCTCAGTTAACGACTTTTACCATAGCGTATGTAACTTTTAAGCAACTCATGCTGTCAGAAAAAACCCCTGGTTCCGCGCTTGCGCGAAAATCCAGGGGATAATACTACTCTTAAATATGTGAACGTAAGTACGCATCAATGAATAAATTAATATCTCCATCCATTACGCTTTGTGTATTTCCGATCTCAGTATTCGTACGGTGGTCTTTTACAAGGGAATATGGATGGAATACATAAGAACGAATCTGACTTCCCCAACCGATATCCTTTTGCTCACCACGAATTTCAGCTAGCTGCTCTTGCTGCTTTTCAATCTCTAACTGATAAAGCTTTGATTTTAACATTTTCATTGCTTGCTCACGGTTTTTAATCTGTGAACGCTCTGTTTGACAAGAAACAACTACGTTAGTTGGTAGATGGGTAATACGAACAGCCGAATCCGTCGTATTGATATGCTGACCACCCGCACCACTTGCACGATACGTATCCACTTTTAAATCCTCTGTACGAATATCAATATTGATTTCGTCGTTAAACTCCGGCATGACATCACATGATACGAACGATGTGTGACGACGACCAGATGAATCGAACGGTGAAATACGGACAAGTCGGTGTACGCCTTTTTCTGCTTTTAAATAGCCATATGCATTATGACCCTTAATTAGTAACGTAACGCTTTTAATTCCAGCTTCATCTCCAGGAAGATAGTCTAACGTCTCAACCTTAAAGCCTTTTTTCTCTGCCCAGCGCGTATACATACGCAGTAGCATTGAGCCCCAGTCTTGAGATTCCGTTCCACCTGCACCAGGGTGAAGCTCTAAAATGGCGTTATTCTTATCGTAAGGCTCACTTAATAGAAGCTGCAGCTCAAATTCATTCATACCTGACGTTAACTCTTTTAACTCGTCAACCAGCTCGCTAGCTAAATCTTCATCGTATTCTTCTTTTACAAGCTCATACGATACTTGTAAATTTTCATATGTTTCATCTAAGTGATTAAATTGATTTACAGCATCTTTTAAGCCATTTGCTTCATTGATGACTGTTTGTGCTGCTTGCTGATCATCCCAAAAGCTTGGATCAGCCATTCTTTCATCTAGCTCATCGATACGAGCTTGCTTGTTATCGAGGTCAAAGAGACCCCCTAAAGTCCGCTAATCGCTTAGCTGTTTTCTCTAACTCTTGCTTAATTTCTACTAAATCCATCGTTCAAACACCTCTATCATATTTTTGACACACAGGAAGGAAATGGGGACTGCCCATTTCCTTCCTGAGGGTTACTATCTGTATGTGATTGTAACACAGTTTGCCGCTAAACCAATAACGCTTCCGTACTTTTATGCTTCTTTTCCGCAGCAGTTTTTATACTTCTTACCGCTTCCGCAAATGCACGTATCGTTACGACCTACATCAACCGCGTTAACTTTTGGCTTTTTTTTCGCAGGTGCATCCCCTTCTTTCGGGTGCACGGCAGCTTGTCCTTTCGCTACTTCTTGACGCTCAAGGTTGTTGTTAATCTCCGCTTTCATCATGTACTTCGTCACTTCTTCTTCAATTGTGGCAATCATATTTTCAAACATTGCAAAGCCTTCCATTTGATACTCGCGAAGTGGATCCGTTTGACCATATGCACGAAGATGAATACCTTGACGCAGCTGATCCATCGCATCAATATGATCCATCCATTTTGAATCAACTGCGCGAAGAACAACAACTTTTTCAAACTCACGCATTTGTTCTGGCTCAAGCTGATCTTCTTTTTCGTTATAGCGTGCTTTTGCATAATCAACAAGCATTTCTACAATTTCTTCAGGCTCTTTACGGCGTAACATTTCTTCCGTAATTTGCCCTTCATCTAGAATATTAGCATTTACATAATCAACGATACCTTGTAAATTCCAATCTTCTTCTAACTCATCACCTGGTGTATACGTAGCGACAACTCGTTCAACTGTTGATTGGATCATACGCTCTACAATATCACGCAGATTTTCTGAATCCAATACTTCAAAACGCTGCTTGTAGATTACTTCACGCTGCTGACGTAATACATCATCATATTGAAGCAATTGTTTACGCGCATCGAAGTTGTTACCTTCTACTCGTTTTTGTGCAGATTCAACGGCTCTTGTCACGATTTTACTTTGAATTGGCTGTGAATCGTCCATACCAAGGCGATCCATCATGGACATCATGTTATCAGAGCCAAAGCGACGCATTAGCTCATCTTCCATTGAAAGATAAAATTGAGAAACCCCAGGGTCTCCTTGACGACCAGCACGACCACGCAGCTGGTTATCAATACGACGAGATTCATGACGTTCTGTACCAATTACAGCTAAGCCGCCTGCTTCAATAACACCTTCGCCTAATTTAATATCTGTTCCACGTCCAGCCATGTTTGTTGCAATTGTCACCGCGCCTTTTTGACCAGCATTTTCGATAATATCAGCTTCACGCTCATGCTGCTTTGCATTTAAAACGTGGTGTTTAATGCCTTTTTTCTTTAATAATGAAGACAACAGCTCAGACGTTTCAATTGCTACTGTACCAACAAGCACAGGCTGTCCGTTCGCATAGCGCTCAGCAATATCCTCCACAACGGCCTTAAACTTGCCTTCCATTGTTTTATAAATTAAGTCTGCTTTGTCATCACGGGCAATGTCTTTATTCGTTGGGATTACAACTACCTGCATGTTGTAGATGTTTCGGAACTCTTCCTCTTCCGTCTTCGCTGTTCCCGTCATACCCGCTAGCTTTTCATACATACGGAAGTAATTCTGGAACGTGATTGTTGCAAGCGTCATACTTTCGTTTTGAATATCAACATTTTCTTTTGCTTCGATTGCTTGGTGAAGCCCATCGCTAAAGCGACGACCTTTCATTAAACGACCCGTAAATTGGTCGACGATTACGACTTTCCCGTCTTCTACCACATAATCAACATCATTTTGCATCGTTACGTGTGCTTTTAACGCTTGGTTAATATGATGATTTAAAGCGACGTGCGAGATATCAAAAAGGTTTTCGATACCAAACGCTTTTTCAGCTTTAGACATTCCGTCTTCAGTTAACTGAACACTCTTCGTCTTCACATCAAACGTATAATCCGTTTCTTTATCAAGCGTGCGAACGAATGCGTTAGCTTGAATGTAAAGAGCCGTCGACTTTTGAGCAGTTCCAGAGATAATCAACGGTGTACGCGCTTCGTCAATTAAAATGGAGTCAACCTCATCGATTACAGCGAAGTGAAGCGGACGTTGTACCATTTGCTCTTTATAAAGCACCATATTATCACGTAAATAATCAAATCCTAGCTCGTTGTTTGTTGTATACGTAATGTCAGCAGCATACGCTTCTTGCTTTTCATCTTTTGTTAAGCTGTTTAGATTTAAGCCAACTGTTAAGCCTAAAAACTCATAAAGGCGTCCCATTTCAGTTGCGTCACGGCTTGCTAAGTATTCATTGACCGTTACAACGTGCACGCCTTTTCCAGTAATTGCATTTAAATAAACAGGCATTGTTGCAGTTAACGTTTTACCTTCCCCTGTTTTCATCTCAGAGATATTCCCCTCATGTAAGGAGATACCACCCATTAGCTGCACTTTATAAGGATACATGCCTAATACACGCTTTGCTGCTTCACGTACAACTGCAAAAGCTTCCGTCAGCATATCGTCTACAGATTCACCATTTTGATAACGCTCTTTAAAGTCTACCGTTTTCTCACGAAGCTGATCATCTGTCAGCGATGCAATATCAGGACCCAACGCATCAATCTGTTCAGCCATTCGTTCTAAACGACCGATTTGGCGTTGATTTCCGTCAAACACTTTTTTAAATAATCCAAGCATATTAAACGCTCCTCTATTTATAATCAATACATTTTGTACTTGTTATTTCCTTATTATAAAACATTCTGAATAAAATTGTAACATCGGGGCTAGACAAGTAGCAACTTATACTCATATTACGGAATTGATCATTTACTCAATATTGCCCAGAAGAACCAGGACAAGCAAAGTAAACTAGACAGCGCTAAAAAAGACAGCGAATAAAGCTCGCTGCCTTAGGAGTTACTGTATTTAGTTTGGTTCAATCAGTCCGTATCGCCCATCTTTTCGGCGATAAACGACATTGGTTGTATTTGTGTCGGCATTTGTGAAGACAAAGAAGCTATGACCAAGCATGTTCATCTGTAGAATTGCTTCTTCACTATCCATTGGTTTTAAGTTAAATCGTTTTGTACGGACAAGCTCTAGCTCTTCTTCATCCGTTTCAGCTGCAACGGCAACGCTTGAGTCACCTTCCAACGCAGCGAATAGGTATTTTTCAGCACCTTTTTCACGCATTTTACGGTTCACTTTTGTTTTATGCTTGCGAATTTGGCGCTCAAGTTTATCAAGGACAAGGTCGACTGCGGCATATAAATCTGTATGCGTCTCTTCAGCACGTAATACAAGATCAGTCATTGGAATTGTAACTTCTATTTTTTGGTCGTTGTTGTATACTTTTAAGTTTACGTTTACATCAGCATTAGGTGTACCATCGAAATAGCGCTCTAACTTGCCGAGCTTTTTCTCTACATATTCCCTGATTGCTGGAGTTACCTCAATGTTTTCGCCACGAATGTTGTACATCATATTCGAACTCCTCCTTTAATCATTGCTATACCTCTATATTTCTACAATACCCGACACTTTCCCTTCTTAAACCTATATTTTTTTGAAAATTCAGCGAATAAATTTTCAAATTTAAGAAAGTGTATGTTGGAACTCAAAAAAAAGACCTTCTTCAAAGAGAAGAAGGCCTTATTTTTTCAATTTTTTATGCTTTCTATTCAGTTTCGCTTATCGTAAAAACTTCCATCGAATGTTTCATTTCCATACGGGTTAACATAACGATTAACATGCTGTTTTTTGGCCTTTGTTTTTTGAAGGTCCTCTTCAACACTTTTTTTCCATTTTAACAATGTTGAATCAATGATGGCATTCATGCTAACGATGATTTTCCCTCTCGCATCTTTTTGGCTTTCTTTCGACTGAACAAGCTCGTCAATATATTGACTTCGCTCTTGAAGCAAAGATTCCACTTTCGTAATCATATCCTCACGTTCTTCTGCAAGAAGCGGCTGTTGTACAAGTCCATAGAGCTCAGCCGTCAGGTCATATAAGGAGTCCAGAGACGTCACACTTGGCCACCTGAACCATGGGTTTGCTTACGATTCATTTGAATAACCTGCTTCCACGTATCGCGAAACTCAACGGCATATTCCTCTACTTCGTCGAGGATTTCTACGCGATTTTGAACATTGGCTTCAATTAAACGCTGATTCATATAGTCATACATCGCCATCATTTCTTTTCCAACCGTAGCACTTGTATCCAACGTAACCATTAGCTCTTGAATAATTTTTTGTGCTTTAAGTAAGTTTTCGTTTTTCACTTCGATATTATGTTGTTCAAACCCCATACGGGCCATTTTAATAAATTTAATACATCCGTTGTAAAGCATCAGCGTAAGTTCACCAGGTGAAGCGGTTTGAACTGCCCCTTGCTGATACGCTTGATAAGGATTTGCTGCCATTTCCTTCACTCCTTCTCGTACTTTTTCTTTAGTATGTTGCTATGTTTAAGCAAAATATTGCGATAGCTGCATGCTTTGTGCGTTTGAATTTTGAATGGCTTTTTCCATTGCCGTAAATTGGCGCCAGTAACGGTCTTCCACCTGCACAAGACGACTTTCAAATCGACTAATTTGATCATCCATGTCACGTAAATTACGGCCGAGCACAAACTGCGTATTCGTCCAAGTTGAGCGACCTGCACGCTGCTCAATTTTAGATACCGTATCCGCAACGGATTCACGAAGTCTTCGGACAATTCCTTTTTCGCTTGTCGTTTCACCATTCTTTGAAAATAAATCCATAACGGACTGCGGATCTTTCTCAAGTGCTTCCTTTAGCTTTGTCTCGTTAATAACAAGCTTTCCACGGTCCATATAGTTCGTACTTGTCGTAATTCCAATATCCGTTAGCTGCTTAAATTCACCCGTAAGTCCTGAAACAGCTGAATACCAGTTGGAACGCATTTGATTTAAGCCGCTTGAAAGAATTGAATCGTTTTTTAATAATCCACTTTTCGCTTTTTCTTCCCACTGCTCCGCTTGTTTGTCCGTTAAGCTTTCACGCTGCGCATCAGTTAAAGGACCGTAATCGCGGTAGCGCTCTTCGGTGATTTTACCATTAAGGGTGGCAATGAGCTCATTGTATTTCGTCACAAAATTTTTAATTGATTCCACAGCTTTATCCGTGTTATTGCTGACATTTACGCGCACAGGGGCTGTAAAGTTATCTTGCAGGGTAAAGTTCACGCCGCTTACTGTAAACGTATTGGACTTTCGCGTTGTTTGTAAGCCGTTAATTTCAAACGTTGCGTCAGTTCCGCTTTGTTCATTCGTTTGATCGAGCTTTAGCGTCTGGGTCAGAAAATCACCTTCAAGCTTCATTTGAGGACCCGCCGCATCCGTACTGCTCGTCAATTTACCCGTGTCTTTACGAGTAAACATGATTTTATCCGTTCCTGAATCGTAAAATGCAGAAATTCCAACCTTGGAGTTATTAATCGTAGAAATAACGTCGTTTAAAGATTTTGTACCATCAAACTCAAAGTTCATTTTCCCATTCTTTTGATCATCTTCAATCGCTTTTCCATTTTCATCATAGGTTATAATGGCAAATGATACGTAGTTTTGTTCATAATCAAACCCTTGTACCACGCTATCTTTTGCAAGTTGCGTACCAAACGTCATTTCACCGGTTGCCGCGTCAATAAATACATCGTTTGCACCTAGGTTATCCGCGCTGTTAACAACCGTATAATTAGTAGAAGCACCGTCCGCATCATTGACCGTAATAGAAGTCGGTAAATTAGAAATAGCTCCTTTTCCTAACGAAACCTTCGTCGTGTCACTCGCTACCGTAATCGCGCTTTGATTGATCGTTTTAGTCTGCCACGTTAGACCACCTGAAAACGCACTTTGCTGAGACCATAAGCTTTTGGATGGATCAATTTTCGTTGTTCCTGAAACTGCCCCGCTAATATTTTTGGCAGCCGTCGCCATCGTTACGTTTGATAACGTATACGACGCGTTACCTGCTGAAGTTGTCGCAGTAGCCGTAACTTTCGATTCATCTGCTGAAGATGAGCTTTTCACCATATATGTTGACTGGAGCGTCATGTTAAAAGCCGAATCACGAAATTCCGTTAGCAATCGGTTCATTTCGCGATACTGGTCGCGCTGCCATTCTGTTGTTTGCTTTTTTTGCTTTATTTTATCCAGCGGCATACGTTCCGCTTTCATTAAGTCACTTACGATTTGGTCAATATCCATTCCACTTGCTAATCCACCAATACGAACCATTGTTTCACCGCCAATTACATTTTTTGATCAATGACTAACCCTGCAAGCCGCTCCATCTCGGCATGCATATCTAAAAGCTTTTCGGGAGGTATCTCACGAATCACTTCGTTTGTTTCTGCATTTACAACCTGAGCGAAATACGTATGAGACTTTTCATGAAGCTGAAAACGCACCGAAACAAACGTAGGCGCGAGCTTTCGATTAATCTCTTCCACTGCTTTTTCAAGCTGTGCAATGATTACTTCATTGCTGCTTTCCAGCGCTTTTGACTCTGTTTCTAGCTGTTTTGTTTCTTTTGATTGCTGAACATTGGCATAGCTTAACGCAATTGAATGAAGCGTTTTAGCTGAAAATGATGTCCCCTCCATCACAGCCACCCCTTAAAAAGCACTCTTTTCTATTGTTATCGGAAGCATTTATTTATTGTTTATAGGTAGTTCGCAGTACTTTTTCGCTTTAAAAACACGATTTCGCATGAGATAAGGCTTGTTTTTTCGACAGGGATGAAGGTCACGAGCGCTACCTTTGTTATCCATTAATCTGTTTTATTTTCCTATTTCTTTAAATCTAGACCTTTATTGGGGGCTTTTCGTGCTACAATGCTGTTAAAATTCCACATTGTCACGATCCTCTATAAAGGAGCTACTCAGCCATGAAAAAAACGATCATTCCTTTTCTACTTGCCGGGATGCTCACGGCCTTTGCCGTTATTCATACAAACGAAAAAGCAATTAAAGAAACCGACTCGTATTCTACTATTCAAGCGAAAATTGAAATCTATGCGAAAAAAGAAGAACCCAGCTTGTCCATTCAAGAAATACAAAAAGACGAAACGATCAACGGAGAAAAGCGCATCATTTTGTTCACCACAACTGATAAGCAAATTGGCTGTGCCATTCTTCAAAAAAACTACTTAAACCGCTATAAGATTGAATACATCTCTACCCAAGAACCCGCTCAAATCGAAGACAAATCGGCTTTATCGTCTATTTATACATAAGCAAGAGTTTGGAATATAACAAAATGATTGCTTCTAAGAGCCAAACAATAGCCGCTCCCCTCTCTATGGTTTGGCTCAACACGTTCGCTCCATTGCGCCACGGCCACTCGCTTTCCGCGCAGAGGAGTCGAGTGCCTTTCTCTCCATTCCACTCCGTCTCCAAACTAGGTTTGCCCAATCACAAAAAAGCCTGGACAACTAAGAGTTGCGAACTCTCAATCGTTCAAGCTTACCATTGGCTGAAATACTTCTGTTTCAGCCTTTTTCATAAAAAAAGACCTTCTCACGGGAGAAGATCAATAAAAAAGGGGATAGGGGAATACCTTGATATTAGTATGGGCTGGATTGCTGTCATTTATACCTTTTCATAGTAAAAAAAGACTCTAGTACATAGACTAGAGTCTTTCTATTCAGCTTAAAATTAACGTAGAAGTTGAAGAACTCCTTGTGGCTGTTGGTTAGCTTGAGCAAGCATTGCTTGAGCAGCTTGAGAAAGAATTGAGTTTTTCGTTTGATTCATCATTTCTTTCGCCATATCAACGTCACGGATACGAGATTCCGCAGCTGTTAGGTTTTCAGAAGATGTGCTTAGGTTATTGATTGTGTGATCTAGACGGTTTTGAGCTGCACCAAGAGTGGAACGTTGCTTTGAAACGTCTTTAATAGCATTATCAAGAACTGTTGTAAGTGCATCTGCTTTAGTCTTATTATCTACAACAGCACTAGCTGCACCAGCTACTAAATCAGATATTTGACTACCTGCTCCACTTCCTAGAGTTGTAGAGTCCATTTTTGAGAAAGAAACTGCCAATTTTTCATCATTAGTACCATTAGAACCAATCGCAAAGCTAGCAGAAGCGTTTGCACCCGTTGTAATGTCTAATGCATCTAAATCCGCAGCAATATCAGCAGCTGTTTTTGCTGATGCACCAGTGATTTCTAGTTCGATACCTAATTCATTAAAGTTTAAAGTCGTTGTACCATCTGCACCAATTGTTGCATCTAATGAAATTGTTTGAGACACACCATCAGAACGTGTTAACGTCAAATCTCCACCTGTTTCATCAGTAAAAGTATAAGTTTCTCCACCTAATGCACCTGAAACATCAATCTTAGAAATGTTAGCTGTTGCAGTTGTATTAAGCGCTGTACCTACAGCTGCTGTACCACCATTTTGTGTGGCTGATAAATCACCATTGAGTAGTTTCTTACCGTTAAATTCTGTAGTCTTAGAGATACGATCAATTTCATCTTTCAACTGAAGTAGCTCTTCACCTATAGCTTCCCTGTCATCAGTATTGTTTGTATCATTTGACGCTTGAACAGAAAGCTCACGCATACGTTGAAGAATGTCATGAGTTTCACTTAATGCACCTTCTGCAGTTTGTATCATAGAAATACCATCTTGAGCATTTTTAGAGGCTTGATCTAAACCACGAATTTGACCACGCATTTTCTCAGAAATTGAAAGACCTGCTGCATCATCCCCAGCCTTATTAATACGAAGACCTGAAGACAATTTCTCCATTGAGCTAGATTGTGCATTATTCGCATTATTGAACTGACGATAAGTATTTAAAGCCGCAATATTATGATTAATTCTCATTATAATTTCCTCCTTGAATATGTTTTCGCCCACGTCCGTATGAGCTTATTTTGACTCCCCGCCAATCGGCCGCCTGGCAGTTTGTCTTTACAAGAATGATATCGTCTTCTTTTTTAGATTGTTTAGCGGTTTCTTTACTTTTTTCAAAAGAAAAACCAAGACGGTTTAGAGTCTTGGTTTGGTGTCATTTATTATTTTTAAGATGTCCATCATATTAGCTACCGGCTTGGATGCCTGGTGGTTTTCCAGCTGTATTTCTTCATAGATTTCTTGGCGATGGACTTCAACGTCACGCGGGGCCTTGATGCCGAGTTTGACTTGATCACCGCTAATAGAGAGAACGGTCACTTCAATGTTTTCAGCGATTTTAATCGTTTCGTTCGTTTTACGCGTTAGGACTAGCATGGTCGTTCCCTCCTTAGTTGTTGACGGGCTGAAACAGCGCGTGCTTTGTTTGGTAGGCTTCGTTATTTAAGATAACTTGCTTAGCTTGATTGTTTTTTGTGTTAAGAACGATTGGCGCCTGCAGGTTTGCCGTAATTTTAGTCACGTCGTCATGCATCGTTAAAATGACGTATACCGCAGCGTCACTGCCACTTTCAAGCTGAAGCTGCTTGACCGTTGTCTCATCTAATTTAAAGTCATAGTCTGGGAAGAATTGAAACGGCTCGGTCATCACAAAAGCAACTTCCTGCGTTTTCGTAGACTGTAACACGTGGAACATATCAGCGTTTGGAAGCGGCAAAACCACAAATTGCGTTTCGTGTGGAAACCCGGGAAGACCTTTTTCAAATGTTAATGAGGGTTGTTCAATTTGAACATCACCGTGATAAGCTGTTTTAAGCATGAGCTACACCTCTTGTTTAATTGTTGAGATTGATAGTGTTTCAGGTACATAGTTTATTTTGACACTAAACGGACTTGGAATAAAGGTTATGTTGCTTGGATAGACGGGCTTTTCGCTGTTGCGCTTGGCTTGATCAGCGATTGGATTACCCTCCTGTTCAATTTTCATTAACTCTTTTCCTTCTTGGGTTGCTTTTGTGATAGATTCCATCACCGCCTGTTTTCCTTCATTTGCTTCTTCGGCCATTCTTTTTAAAATTGATTGCAGGTTCATTTCTTCCCATGCCTTAGTTTGATCAATAGTAAGCCGGGACGGTGTTTTTTCGACAATAATCTGGATTTTTTCTGTCGAAACGTCGACTGGCTGGGGCTGAGTGATGGATGGCATGGCGTAAGAGGCCTGGGTGGCACTAACTTGCATCAGTATTCCTCCTAAAAAAACCCCTTCAGAGAAGGAGTTTTGGTTTAGCGTAAAAAGTCAAGAAGCGTTGGCTGAATGAGCTTAGCACCAACCGATAAGGAAGCACGGTGCACGCTTTCTTGAATCGTTAAGTCCGTAATGACTTTCTCAATGTCAGCATCTTCGTTATCTGAAATCATACGGCTAGCGATAATTTCTTGAGAAGCAATGCGATTTTCAATGAGCTCCAGGCGATTGTTTCTTGCACCAAGCTCTGAACGCTCTGCTGATAGAGTTGATAAATAGTCATCCACTTGTGTTGATAATTGTTGAAGCGATTCAACGTCGTTGTTTTCAAAACCAACTTGAATACTATTGATGAAATCAAACGCTTCTTGCGAAAAGATACGGTCAGCATTAATGTTGACGCGTAGGCTGACGCCTTTTGATACTTCAACTGAAAAAGGATCGACATTAATTTCAGATGCAATGGAGCCATCCGCATTTTGAGTAACGGGGGCGTTTCCTACGTTCACGCCGTTAAAGATATACCTGCCCGCTACTTGCGTATTTGCTACCTGCATAAAATCAAGCTTCAGCTGTTCAATTTCACGGGCAATTGCTTGACGATCTTGTCCATCGTTCGTGCCGTTTGTCCCTTGAACCATAAGCTCTTTAGCACGTTGAAAAATGGAGTTAACTTGTTCGAGCCCTGCTTCAGAGTTATCAAACCACGAATAAGCCTCGGTTAAGTTTCGCTTGTATTGATCAATTTCAGATAGGTTAGACCTGTATGCCATCCCCTTCGTAGCGACAACGGGATCATCCGACGGACGCGTAATTTTCTTACCCGTTGATAGCTGATTTTGCAAGGTTTGGAGCTGATTGTAGCTGCTGTTAATATGTCGTAATGAGTTGGCCGCCAACATGCTTTGTGTAATTCGCATCTTTATCTACCACCCGTTCCCAATCCGTTAATAATACGATCTAACATTTCATCAATCACTGTCACCATGCGAGCACTCGCATTGTATGCGTGCTGAAACTGAATCATGTTGCTCATTTCTTCGTCGATTGAAACGGCGCTTGTTGATTGCTTTCGCTGCTCCACAGCTTGTTGAAGCGTTTCTGAGTTTCCTTTTAAACGGTTTGCCTGCTGGCCGTTAACCGCCATTTGGCCAATAAGAGACTGATAATATTCTTTCATGGATACAGTTTGATCGTTAGTAAGCTGAATACGAGCACTATCACGGAAGTTAGCCAGCTCTAGCGCATTGCTTCCGTCTCCTTTACGGTCTCCATCTATTCCTGACTGAGAAGCAGCCGCTATATTGTTGGTACTTTGAATAATTTCATTTGATAGCGTAATGTTTTTCGCTGCGCCTTTTTCCTCGTTAATTGGATTAAAGAAAGATACACCCGTTTGGCCATCTAACGTTATGCCCTTTTCGTGCTGGCCGTTAAACCAGTTTACAAACTCAAAGGCCATTTTATCAAGAGACGCTAGCATATCAGAATATACGCCTTTAGTTTGGCCACTTTCATCTACGTAACCTGCTGATTCAATCAATCCTTTAAGCTTACCTTGTGAAAGGTTAGCTGGCGAAAGCGTTTGGCCCCCTACACGAATATCCGTTACGATTCCGTCCTTATCGTTTATCGTAAACGCTGCAGCTTGACGAGTTTGACCATTTACTAACGTAACAGGGCCATTTGCAGTTTGCATCGTAACCGTCACGGTTCCTTCAGCTACGGGCAGACTGTTACCGCTTGTTTGATCGTACTGTACGTCAAATTCTACAAACTGTGAAAGCTCGTCTAATAAACGGTCACGCTCATCGTATAAATCATTTGGCAAATAACCGTGCGCTTCAATGTCATTAATTTGTTTATTAACGTTATTGATTTGCTCAAGAACCGAGTTCATTTGCGTGACTGTAACGTCAATTTCAGATTGTAAATCACCTTGAATAACTTCCAGCGATGTGGACAGATACGTAAATGTATCAGCAATCGCATTTGCCCTCTCACGTGCAACAGATCGAGCACCGGCATTTGATGGATTTGCGGCAACGTCTTGAAGCGCTTCGAAGAATTGATCAAACGTTGCCGACAGTCCGTCTTCAGATGGCTCATTTAGAATTTCTTCCATTTTGTCAATGGCTGCCGATTTAGCATTCCAATAACCTACCTTAACCGTTTCCCCTCTGTACTGTACATCAAGGAACTGATCGCGCACACGCTCAATCGTTTTGGCATCCACCCCCGTGCCAAGTTGGCCGGTCACTCCTGGACGGTTCATTCCTGGTGTTGGGTAAGGCGTACTCGCTTCAAACGTAACGCGCTGACGGGTATAGCCTGGCGTGTTGGCATTGGCGATATTTTGCCCCACTGTGTATAGCGCTGACTGCTGCGCATTCATGCCTCGCTTTGCAACCTGCAGCCCATGAAAAGTTGAAATCATTACATTCTCTCCTTCATTCTCTACGCTTTTGACTGAAAGGTAGATGCTGGTGTAAGTGGTGGTACATCGTTTTCTACTTTTGTATAATTATATGAATTTACTTGTTGAGATGAGGTTAATAAGTCAAGCTCAAGATTAATGAGCTGCAGAGATTGTGTTAGCAGTTGTTGATTTAACTCATTTTTTTTCTGAATGCTTTCAATAAGTTCAATGAGCTGGCTTTGAAGTGGTTGAAGGGCAATGGCTTGATCAATCTGTTCGATATTTCCCATGAGCAACATACGCTGTTTTTCCAACGCTTCTATCGCCGCAACATGCGTTTGCTCATCTTTAAGCACATGGATTAACTCTTTGATATCTTGGCTAATAATAATTGCCGTTTTCTGGTCTGTTAAAGCTAATAAGCTCTTATGCAATGCAATTTGCTTTGTTAAAATTTCATTCAGTTTGCCGCTATTCAATTTTTGTCATTCCCTTTACTTTTTATAAAAGTTGATAAGCCCTTTCGCCACTTCTTCTGCGTTAACTTTATATGTTCCATTTTCAATCTGCTGCTTTAGCTGTTCAATCTTTGCTGAATGCTCTGTTGCTTTTGTACTCATTTGCTGAAGCTCTTTCGCTTCTTTTGAAATTTGAACACCATCTCGTTTTCCTGTTTGCTGAGCTTTTTCCATTTTTTCAGCTGCCTTTTGATATGGATTTATTCTGCTAGAATGAGTTGAATTTATCTTCATTTTTCGTCACCTCTTTAAAGTTTGTATCCGCTATCTATTACTCATTATATCGGAGCTTTGAATTAAACATTTAGCAACTGACTCAAAGTTGAGGCTAAATGCACAAACATGCTAAAAACCTTCAAAATAAGTGAGATTTTGTACCCAAACCAAAAAGGTCTTAAGAACCATTATTTTTATTAAAAGAAGATAACCAGTTCTTTCTATCTAGATTATTTATCTTTCAAACGATAAGTTGATAATCGATCCTGTCGTTCACTTTGACGTTTTGTTTCTATTTCGTGCTTCGCTAAATCATTTTTCAACTGCTGAGCGCAACTATGACAAAGCTTTCCCTCTCTAATACTTTGCCCACACTCTAGGCAAGGGTAGCTTAGGTTTGGAAATTTGGCTATTAGTAGCCTCCCCTGTTGAATAAACTGCCGAATGCGCAGATCCGGTACTTTCGTTTTTTTAACGACTTCATACATGGTTGCAGTTCGATTTTCTCGCTTTCGTAAAAAGGTAACCACGCGCTCATACTGGTCTTCTTCTTCCTGATAACAACTTGGGCAAATGTTGCGTGCTCCACTTTGAACATATAAGCTTCCACAACGTAAACAATTCGTTAACATGCTCCTTTTCCCTTTCTCTTCTCATTTCCTTTTGTATCGGCTGAACCGCTTATTTTTTCAACGGTAAATTGTAAAAGAATAGATTGCTGCCGCCACATCTTTTAGACAAAGCGCTGCTTCGTGTAACGTAACGCCCGTTGTGTACAAATCATCAATTAAAATGACGTTTCTTTTTGTAACCAGCGCTGGCTCCACAAGCTCAAACACCCTATGGTTTTGTAGCCTTTCTTCTCTCGTTTTCTTCGCTTGTTTCTCCGTATGCTTACGAGTAAGAGGGTAAGCTACTTCTGCCGGGAGTAAAGATGCCAACGCTTCCGCTTGATTAAACCCTCGTTCATACATTCGTTCCTTGCTTAAAGGGATGGGAACCAGTAAGGGATTCTCGGGACTATATACCTTATAAAGCTGAGCGAAATCGTCAGTAAATATTTTATGAAGTTCGTAGTCACCCCGGTATTTAAACAAAGCCATTACCTCTTTTGCGAATTTATTATATTTATATAATGAACAGTTGCGAATCAAAGGTGATTTCTTCTTGTTCCATTGAACGCAGTCGATGCAATATTCACCCTCATAATAAGCTATAGGAAGCTCATTAAGCATTCTTCCACAACGTCTACAAAGTGGCTCTGAAAGCCCTTTAAAAGATGACTGGCACGTTTCACACAGCCACTTTCTTTGCTGTGGAGAAATCAGAGACGAGAAGCTATGAGCGGGTTCGATTGATGTATGGCACAGTAAACACCATATCATATCTGAATTAGACCTTGTTTTTTTGCCATATCGTTCATATCTACCATATGCTTTTTCGCTTTTTTCATTTCAACCGTTTGCCCATAGTGAAAGAAGACCACGTCTCCTGTTGGAAAGTTTGCGCTTCTACCAACTCGGCCTGAAATTTGCACAAGTGCGCTTTCAGTGAAAATTTCATTTTCAGCACCTACTACAGCGACATCAATATTAGGGACAGTCACCCCTCGTTCTAAAATGGTTGTTGTAACCAAAATGGTATATTGCCGCTCACGAAATGCTTTTACTTTTTCTTTTCGCTCCTTATCTTCTGCATGCACCCCAGCCACGCTTGGCGTTAGCTGTTGAATGAGTTCTACAACGGGCTGAACCCATTTGACCTTTGGTACAAACACAAAGCACTGCTTATCATCACACACTCGCTGCTTGATCCAGCTTGATATAGAGAAAGGTAACTTCTTTTTAACAAGCCTCTTCTGCCAGTTGCCACACCATACAAAACGAGGTATCGGAATGGGATACCGGTGATAGCGAGCCGGTATTTTGACAGCTGCTAGCTTATTTTCTTTAACCTGTTGCTTAAGATTTTCACTGGGAGTTGCTGTTAAGTAAATAAGGGTTGATTCTGCTTTACGAGCTTTGTTGGAAGCATACTGCAACATTGGTTCTGCTGAATAAGGAAATGCGTCTACTTCGTCAATGATCATGACGTCAAATGCTTCATGGTAACGCAAAAGCTGATGCGTGGTTGCGAGGATTAAGGAAGAGTGCTTCCCTTTATCAGCACTTCCACCGTAAAGCGCCACTACTTCCAATCCTTGAAATGCTTGTTGAAGCCTTGGATGAAGCTCCAGAACTACGTCCGTTCTCGGCGTGGCGACGCATACTGATTTACCCAAACCAAGTGCTTTGGAAATACCTTCAAAGAGAACTTCCGTTTTCCCAGCGCCACAAACGGCCCATACGAGCAGCTCTTGATTTGAATTTACGGCTTCTACCATTTGGCTAGAAGCCGTTTGCTGAGCAGGAGAAAGCTTGCCTTTCCATGTAAGAGCTGGGGACGAAACCTTGCGTAAAAGAGGACCTTTCCATGTGATAAGCGGCGTACATTCCGATACACGCCCCATCCCAATGCAAGCGCGACAATACGTGCACGTGCTGTAACAGCGACCACAATGAAACGAAGCAAATAGGTGCTGCTGCTGATTTCCACAGCGCATGCAGGTCATCACGTCTTTTTTAATGATTGACTTATGATAGCGAATATAGCCTTGTTCGTAATGTTCATGAAGAGTAGAAAAAGAAAATGAAGTGAGTTCATCAGGGAGTAATTGCTTCCCAACGAGGAATTGTTGGAGACTTGAACTAAATAAAAATGCAGGGTTAACAGAGGGGGTATACCACTCCGGAAGCTGTGAGATCGCCTTCGCTTCCCGTGAGGCATTTGGTACTAACTGATTGTCATGTAGAATAAAACGCAAAAACATCGCTCCTTTCATCCTAACTAGTACGAGATACATTGACTAAATTCCTGCAATAAAAAAACCAAACTAACAAAAAGTTAGTTTGGTTTTATTCTTTATACCAACCAACACCGATGGCACCTTCTCCTAGATGAGTACCAATAACTGGTCCAAAGTATGACAGGGTCCACTCAATGTGAGGGTACGTTTCTTGCAGCTCTGCTTTAAATTCTGCTGCTTCTGAAGGGCGATTGGCATGAATCACTACGCCTTTCATTGGCGCAAGCTCACGTGCATCCTCATCCAGTAACTCTACGATACGTTTTAACGCGCGCTTTCTTGTACGGATTTTTTCATAAGGGACAATTTTTTTATCAACAAAGTGAAGCAGTGGCTTAACTTGCAACAAGCTTCCAATAATTGCTTGAGCTGCATTTAAGCGACCTCCACGCTGCAAATGTGAAAGATCGTCTGCCATAAAATAAGCACGTATAGACTTTTTCATTTCATCAAAACGATTCACAATCTCTGCTGGCGTACGACCAGCTTCCGCCATTTTAGCTCCTTCAAGAACATAAAAGCCTTGTACCATGCAGCTAATTTCAGAATCATATACTTGTACATCAAAACCTGAAACCATTTCGCTTGCTGAAAGTGCCCCTTGATAGGTTCCGCTAATCCCACTTGAGAGCGTTACAACGACCGCTGACTCATAACCATCACGCTGTAGCTGCTCATACAGTTCAACAAACTCACCAATTGGAGGCTGAGAGGTTGTTGGCAATGTTTTGGCATCTTTAATTTTATGAAAATATTCTTCCGCCGTTACGTCTATTTCTTCACGATAAGTTTCACTACCAAAAATAACGCTAAGCGGTACCATATGTATGTCATGTTGAGCGCGCACTTCTTCTGATATATACGCTGTACTATCAGTAATAATTGCCGTTTTCATTTGAAAGGGTCCATCCTTTTTTATTATTTAAAAATAAGTTCACTCTATTTTACAACATTTCAATTTAAAATGCATGTTTACAAAAACAAAGAAAGCCCTTTTAACCTTCCCTCTTTTCACGTATAGATGTTGACCAATAAACCTTGGATTTCACCTACTCTTGCTAAAAGCTGAAGCTCATTCGTTGATTTATTTAGCACGTCGTTTGTTAAATCAACAAGCTTACGATCGACTTCTTTTACAAGCTTATATACCTTTGTCGTTCCTCTTCTGTTAAAGCCCCTCTCTCCATGCAGTTCAAAGCCATTTTTAACTGCATCATCCATAAACTCTTTCACCAGGGCTTTGTACTTTCGAAGCACATCAACCGTCTGATTCTTGGCTAAGTGACGACCTTGTTCATCGATTTTTGTCACCAGTTGTGATAAACGCTCATGGGTGAGGTCACGCTGCTTTTTAGCCATAACGTCCGTGAACGTAATTGATTCTTGAACCTCTTTCGCTTTAGAAACGTTTAGTTGATTTGTCAGTCCGTTAATTCGCTGAACATCCATTTCTATTCCTCTTTCATTTTTACTTGTATTATACAGGAAAAAGAGAAAAGCACCGTGCTTTTCTCTCTTTTTCATAATCCATTATTTTAACAACTGTAAAATTCCTTGTGGAAGCTGGTTAGCCTGTGCAAGCATCGCTTGCGCAGCTTGGTTTAAAATATTGTTTTTCGTAAACTCCGTCATCTCCTGTGCCATATCCACGTCACGAATGCGCGATTCAGAAGCCGTTAAGTTTTCACTCATTGTACTGATATTGCTCATCGCATGCTCAAGGCGGTTTTGTGCAGCACCAAGCGTTGAGCGATCTTTTGACACGGCAGCAATCGCTTTATCAAGCTGAGTAATAGCAATTGTTGCATTTGTTGCGGTTGTAATAGAAGTTGTCGTAAGACCTAAAGTTGCCGTCGTAACGTCACCAATTTTAGCTAACTTTAGAGCTAAGCTCGGAGCCTCTGGTGAAATTTGAAATTGAATATTCGTTGTTTTCCCATCTAATAAATTTGTACCGTTAAATTGTGTTGTTTGTGCGATACGGTCGATTTCCTGCTTTAACTGCTGCACTTCAGCATCTAAATACGCACGGTCTTCAGCATCTTGATATGTGCCGTTTGAAGATTGAACGGCTAGTTCGCGCATGCGCTGAAGCATACTGTGCACTTCCTGCATGCCACCTTCTGCTGTTTGAATGAGTGAAATTCCGTCTAACGCATTACGCTCTGCCATATCTAAAGCGCGAATTTGAGAGCGCATTTTCTCTGAGATAGCTAATCCTGCTGCATCGTCTGCTGCGCGGTTAATACGAAGTCCAGATGATAGTTTCTCTAAGCTTTTCGACGTATTCATTTGATTCGTGGATAAGTTTTTATAAGCATTTAACGCTTGAATATTATGATTGATTCTCATTTAATAAGCTCCTCTTTATAATGTCGTTGTACTAATTTGGCTCTCATAAGACGATAATTTTCTACGAATGCTTGGTCGCTTTTGGACTACCTCTTCACTCATTGCCTTGTTCCAAGCAACTGAAATTTCCTTTAAAACGTGATGAGCGTCTTGTAAAATCGTAATATCTTTCTTCATGTTTCCTTCTACCACTCGTTCTGCTACGTAGTTATAAATCGTATCCAGCTGCTCCGCGATAACGCCTGCTTCATACTTTAAACCGACGCCTAGGCGATGAAGAATATCACTTGTATTTTTTAAATTTTCATTCGCTGTATAGAAATCTTTGTTATGAATATGTTCAATGCTTTCTTCGATATTTAAAATCGCTTTTTCATACAGCATGGACGTGAGCTGCTGCGATGTTTTTTGATAAAGAAGCTCTTCCGTTAAAAAGTCCAATTCATCATATCTCCCTTGTGTAGTCCTTTTTTTACTTATCGGCACGTCTAGTAGCCATTTTCATTCATGTCCTCGACTTTTTTTACAAATAAAAGAATTTCAGCAATAACTCCGTATAGCTGTGGGGGGATTTGATCTCCTAGCTCAATATCCATCAAATTTGTCAGAAGCGTTTCGTCTTCTTGCAGAGGAATATCATGTTGCTTTGCAAGACTAAGAATTCGATTTGCCGTCAAACCTGAACCTTGCGCAACGACTTTTGGTGCTCCTTCCCCTTGCTCATAGCGAATAACTGTTGCAGAAGGTCCTCTCTTTTGCCTTCTATTCCCTGTATTAATATACTGATAGTTCATATTGAATAATCAAATCCTTTCATTGAAAGCAGCGGGATTTGTTTCTTAATTGGTGCTTTCACTTCTCCTTCGCTTCCTTTTCGTAACTCTGAATAGGAGACCCCTGTAATTGCGTAACCAATTGCTGTAATTTTATCCTTTAATTCATCCACAATCGTATCAGCGTTTGATACAAAAACGTCACTGTTCGTTTCAAATGAAATGGACAAACTACGATCTGCTGCTTTTAACATCACGCCAATTTCACCGAGTTGCTTCGTCTCAAATAGAAAGTATAAGCTTGTATTTTCCCAGTCAATTTTTTCATGCTGCTTATTTGACTGAACAAATACTTTCATGGTTCCTATTTCACCTTTTAACGTAAAAGGTATCTGCATATAAAGCTGCTGCGCTGGTGAGGAATCCTGCTTATTTAAGAGCTGCTGTCCTGTAATATGCTGAAGGGCTGAATCAGTTGTTTGAGCCGACACGCCCACATATTCTCCTTTTAACAGACTACTTTTAACATCAGCTGTGGATGCTTGCTGTTGTCCTTGTAATACATGTAATGCCTCTTTTTCACGCTGAAACCCCAACCTCTTTACCGTTTCATAGATATCTCTAGCTCCTATTTCTGACTCATCAACGATGCTAATTCCTGGTAAAGCAGCTTTTGAAAACAAATCGTCTTGAACAAAATGCAGCATCTTTTGGTGAGAAGGCTTATAGTCCATTCCTTTAATCATCTCTTTAATTTGCATAACTAAGCCGTGAGCTTGAGAGCGATCCCCTTGTGCTAATAGACGTTTGGCTTCTTGAAGAAGCTGACTAGCCTTCAACATTTCTTTTTCAGACTTCATATCAGCATATAACATGAAATCACTTTGTAAAATCGCTTTATCTAGCTGCTTAACGGTTGCTTCTAACAGTTGTGAAGCTTTCATTCTTGCTGAAGGTGCTGATTCTTGAAGCAAATCCGACACATTGAGAAGCTGACGATTTACTTGCTGCTGTATGTTTTGAAATTCTTTTGTGATATGCGCAAGTTTTTCTGTCACAACCGTTACAACTACATCTTTTGTAGCAGCATGAAAAGGTAGGTCTTTTGCTGATGATTGCTCAGAACTCTCGCTAGTGGCCAATATAACTTCATTTATTTGCTTTCTAGCAGCCATTTCTTTATGCTGATCTGCTAATTTACTTGCCTCAACAAGAGCTTCACTTACTTTTTTAGCGTGTTCCGGATGAGATTTTAAAACTGGTAACACTTGATTGGAAAGATGCTCAAGAGCAACTTTTATATTCGGCTCACGACTAAACTTACGCACCGCCAAATGAAGTACTTCTTGAACGTTTTTTATATCTGCTTGTTTTGTTTGTAACGCTGTTACCAAATCACTGGTGCGCTGAAGAACAAGTTCTTGTAGCTTTAAGCCTTCTAGTAGCTTTCGCTGAACTTCTTGCGATACACCGCTACTCTTTAATTCAAGAAGCAAAGTCTGCATTTCTTGTTTTGTTAGGGGCATGTTTTTCAGCAGGTCGTCTCGATTCAATTCTTTAAGAATGCTCGCTGTGACTTCTTGACTCGTTCGGAAAATACGCTGTAATTGCTCTACGATATTCTTAGGTATTTCTTCTACCTTTTTTAATTGCTGAAGAATACTCTCTACGTTATCACTTGTTTTTAGACGTTGAAGCAGTACGCTGATTTCCTCTTGGGTAAAAGACGATTGAGTCGCTCCTTTTACACTTTCTAAAGCTTCTTCAACCTTAATCTGTAGCTCTAATGACAAATTCGGTCGATTGGTAACCGCTTCTTTAAAAAGCTCCTTTAATCCATCACCATGAAGAGCTTCATCAATTGCAGTAAGATGCGTTACCGTCACTTCTAACTCTTTATTCACAAGAGCAGAAATCGTTTCATCTGTTTGTGAAGCGGAGCGATTTATTATAGTAAAAAAACGTTCAAGTGCTATTATCGAAGATTCTGTTATTCGATATCCAGCATTTCTAAGTCTTTGAGCAGCTTTTTGTACTTGTTCTGAAGGAGCTGCCATATTTGGCCTTGTAATCGGTTCTTCAAAAACCTCTGTTGGTGTTTTCGATAAAACTTGTCCTTCTATATAACCTTCTTTTATATGCGTTACTTTTATTTTAATATGATCATTTTCATGTACTGGCTGGTCTAGCCAAACGGGTACTTCACGTCCCTTTACCTGCATAAGCACTTCTTTTTCATTCATTACTTCCTTAACTATTCCTTGCAGCGTATCTTCTGTTGCAACTGTAGTTGCCGAAGGCGCAATCGCGTGATGCAACGAATGGGATGACTGCTGAATTTTCATAGATTCACGCTCCATTAAGTCGCTTTACGACATATGTTCTCTACGTTATGTATCGGCTACTTTTTTTTGCTTTTCATATGTCTTTTCACCTAAAAAAGCTCCGCATACAAATGTATGCGGAGCTTTTTTTTATCGTACTTCTACCCAACCGTTTTTAATTGCTACAACAACGGCTTGCGTACGGTCGTTTACGTTCATCTTTTGTAAGATATTACTTACATGATTTTTAACTGTTTTTTCACTAATATATAGAGCTTCACCAATTCCACGGTTGCTCTTTCCATCAGCTAAAAGCTGGAGTACTTCACATTCACGGCGAGTTAATAAGTGAAGTGGACGACGGATTTCAATTGGCTCATGTGGATATGAAGATGATTGACCTTGAGCTGCCAGTCGACGATATTCTTTTACTAGGCTATGCGTTACCTTCGGGTGTAGGTAAGATCCACCTTCTGCTACCACTTTAACAGCTTCAATTAATGCATCTGCATCCATTTCTTTTAATAGGTAGCCTCTTGCTCCTGTTTGAAGTGCATGAGTCACATATGTTTCATCATCATGAATAGATAAAATGATAACTTTCGTATCTGGATTCATCTCTACTAGCTGCTTTGTTGCCTCAACACCATTTACAGCTGGCATATTGATATCCATGATAACAACGTCAGGTTGATGTTCTTCAACAAGACCAATCGCTTCGTTACCATCGTCACCTTCTGCTACTACTTCAAAATCTTTTTCAAAATCTAAAATACGTTTTACTCCTTCGCGGAATAATTGATGGTCATCAATGATGACAATTCTTGTTTGCATGTTCGGTTCCTCCCCAAATCTAACAGTGAATAGTTATTTACTATATTAATTTGATGTTATTGTTATTTTTATTATTTATTTAGAATCGGTACTTTAATCATAACAAGTGTACCTTGATTTAATTTTGAATGGACAGCAATGCTTCCACCCAACAAATCTACTCTTTCCTTCATTCCAATTAAACCAAAGGAATTTTCTTTTTTTTGATTTTGATCAAAGCCACATCCATCATCTTTTACAAGTAAAATTGCTTGTTCGTTATTAAACTCAATTTTCACTTGAACTTCCGAGGCATCCGCATGCTTTAACGCATTTGTAACAGCTTCTTGTACAAGTCGAAACAGTGCTACTTCCAGCTTTGACGCAGTACGTTTTTCTTGTCCAATCGAAATGAAAGTAATGCGTGGTTTACCGTCATTATAGTCTTCAATCGTATCTAAATATTTTCTAAGCGTTGGAATTAACCCGAGATCATCCAATGCCATTGGTCTTAAGTCGTAAATAATTCTTCGCACTTCATAAAGTGCTGAACGCACCATTTTTCGTAAATCTCGAATTTCATCCATAGCTTCCTGAGCACTGCGCTCTCGGTAAATACGCTCAATTAATTCCGACCTCATCATCACGTTAGCTAGCATTTGTGCTGGACCATCATGAATTTCACGGGATAATCTTTTACGCTCTTCCTCTTGTGCTTCAATAATCCGAAAGCCAAAATACTCTTTTTGAATAGCATCTTCAACAATTTCTCCAACTTGCTTCAAATCGCTGGTTAAATAGTTTAACACTACTGAAATCTGCCCTACCAGATGATCTGCACGCTTAATGGTTTCTTCCAACGACATCAATCGACGTTCAAGTTCATCTCGCCTACTTCTAAGCTGATGTTCTGACTGCTGATTCATCAAAAGCTTTGTTTGCAGTTCATGAGCCTTTTCGTAGGCATCTTTCACCTCTGGCTCAGAATAAATTTGAAAATGCTTACTTACCTCAGCTAAGCGCTTTCGTGCTAAACGTGCCTGAGCCTCTAAGCGATCTCCTTGTTCAATAACATGCAAAACTTTGGCTTTTAAACCTTCTAGTTCTTCTTTTATCTCTTCATATTCCTGTCGTGCACTTTCAGATAAGCGATATACTTCATCTTTACTATTTCCAACTGTGCCAATGATTTTGTCTAATATTTCATCTAACATTTTACTTGTTAATTTATGTTTTGACATTTGTTCACCTCAAGCTTACACTCACATTCGAAGAAATGCCAATACGTTATTACGCTTTCTCGTACGACTTACTTGAACTGCGAGGAAATCTGGATAGACTCCAGTTTACATGATTAAGACAGCATCTATAGAAACAGCATGGCTATAGAAAAACATATGAGATACCTTCTTGTTTTTCTTATATTAGAATAGAATAAGTTCTTTTGGTGTACATCTTTGCTCACTACTTTTTTCATGCATGATATACACTCTACTCCAAAAGACTACCATTTCTATCTCACCATTAACAGGGACAAACATCCTGTTTCGTTTAACAATTACATGTCATTCGTAACATTTATGTGATTATTTTTTTAAAACTTTTGGTTTAGTTAGTTTGTCCATTATCATTGATAAATACTTTACAACACTGTAACAATTCAAGGCTCCAAATTGATGTATCAGTTTTGAAGCTTTATAATAAGTGAGATAAGAAAAAATTGCTTTTATTCTTAATTTTAATTACCTATTACCCACTTTTCTTTAATAAACACATAAAATCATATAAACAGGAGGCATTTTACTACCTTGTTACCTCAATATTATACTGTAAAACAGTCTGGTGCACATGAAATTGTGATTCAAAAATCGCGCTTTATCTGCCATGCAAAGCGTGCTACAACGGAAAAAGAAGCACAAGACTTTATTCAAGGGATAAAAAAAGAACATTGGAGCGCAAACCACAACTGTTCTGCCTATTTAATCGGAGAGCGAGATCAGTTTCAAAAAGCTAATGATGACGGTGAGCCTAGTGGTACTGCCGGTGTACCAATGCTTGAAGTACTGAAGCGAAAAGAGCTAAAAGATACTGTTGTGGTAGTAACGCGTTATTTTGGCGGGATTAAGCTTGGGGCTGGAGGACTCGTTCGCGCATATAGCAACTCAGTATCTGAAGGCCTTACAAACATTGGCATCGTAAAATGTACACTTATGCAAATCATGCATACAAAAGTCGATTATACGTGGCTTGGCAAGCTAGAAAATGAATTACGCAATTCACCTTATGCCTTAAAAGAAATTCATTATGCAGATAACGTGATTGTAGATACATTTGTCGAAGAGAGTCAAAAAGATGCATTTACAGCATGGATGACGGAACTTACAAATGGCCAAGCAGACATTTCAGCAGGCGAAGTGACCTATTTAGAAGAAGAGATATAATGAATTATTTACTGTGAATTAAAAACATTGTAAAATGAAAGACAGCGCACTGAGTCACAGTGCGTCGTTCTTTTCCTTACTAAAATATAAGGTAATATTGAAACCATACTGTTTAAATTGAATTCTAACAACAAACAATAAAATTATGTAAAAACTTACTAAACTAAAGGAGAACGTATATGGCTCAGCATAGGCGTTTTGAAAAACGAGTAAATCGAAAAAAGCGAAAAAGAAGATTGCTTTCTTTTTTTCTTTTGCCAATCTTAATCATTGGATTATCCGCTACGGCGTACGGCTCTTATTTGTTCGCTAAAGCAAAAAGCGTTGCATCTGATTCATTTCAAAGCTTAGGAGATCGTGACTCTTCACCGATGCGCGATCGAAAAATCGACCCTAAGAAAGACAACATCTCCATTTTATTTATGGGGGTTGATGACAGCGAATCGCGAAATTTCGGGAAATCTGCTCGTACAGATGCACTAATTTTAGCGACGCTAAACGAAAAAGAAAAAACGGTGAAGCTTGTGAGTATTCCTCGCGACTCTCGTGTATATATTCCAGAAGTCAGCAAAAAAGATAAGATTACGCATGCTCATGCATATGGTGGACCGAAAGCAACGGTCGAAACAGTTGAAGAGCTATTCGATGTTCCCGTAGACTACTATGTAAAGCTTAATTTTCAGGCTTTTACTGAAATTGTTGATTCTTTAGGAGGCATCGAATTTGATGTACCTTACGACTTAAAAGAAAAAGACTCTAGTGACCATCATGAAGGGGTCGTACTAAAAGCTGGTAAACAGCACTTAAACGGTGAAGAAGCACTAGCCATTGCTCGAACAAGAAAACAAGATAGTGACATTGAACGAGGCAAGCGACAGCAGCAGCTTATGCAAGCTATCGCTAAGGAAGCATCGTCAATTGGGTCTATGACAAAATATGGTAACTTAATCGAAGCTGTTGGTGATAACATGAAAACAAACTTAATGTTTGGCGAGATGCTTTCGTTCTACGATTACGCTTCAAAAAATATTGAGATTGAAACATTAAACCTTGCTGGGACAGATGATACGATTAATGGGGTTTATTATTATGACTTGGATGATATGGCTGTTCAAGAAGTAAGCGATACGCTACACGAACATTTAGGTCTAGACGAAGAAAGCAAAGAATAGAAAAAAGCCTGTCGGCCGAGCCGACAGGCTTTTTTTATTTATATCGCAGAGCTTGAAACATATTGAGTAGTGGTCGATATGTTTTATCTACCAGACCAATTTTCTCCACAATAATTTCAATTGCAAAAATTAAAATGGCGAGAACGAGGAATGATCCCCACATGGTTTGTACCTGAGAAAAGATAACCGCTGCTAAGCCAAAGATTGCACTCATACCGTAAATAATTAAAACTGTTTGGCGATGGCTGTACCCTAAGCGCAACAGGCAGTGATGCAGGTGCGACTTGTCAGGAGCCGAAAGCGGCTGATTTTTAACGATACGGCGAATAATTGCAAAGAACGTGTCTGAAATCGGTACACCGAGAATAATAACCGGTACGATTAATGAAATTAACGTAACATTTTTAAATCCTAACAGAGATAAAACCGAAATCATGTACCCTAAGAACAGTGCCCCTGTATCTCCCATAAAGATTTTGGCAGGATGAAAATTATAAAACAAGAACCCAAGCGTACTGCCTAACAGGATAAAGCCCATACTCGTTACGAACACGTCGTTCATCATAATGGCCATTCCTGAAATTGTAATTAATACAATTGAAGAAACTCCAGCTGCAAGACCATCTAATCCGTCAATTAAGTTGATGGCATTGGTAATCCCTACAATCCAAATGATAGTAAGAGGAATACTCAAAACGCCAAACTCAAGACTGCCGTTAAAAGGAAGGTTGATATACTGAACTTGTACACCGCCATATACCACCACGATTAATGCTGCAAGCAATTGACCGCCTAGCTTAATTTTTGCTGAAAGTTCCATCATATCATCCAACACACCTGTGATAATGATGATAAAACTTCCGATGATAATTGCTAAAGCGTAAGGGCTAGTTGGTTGTAAAAGGAAATAACCGATTAAAAAACTAATAAATATTGCTAATCCTCCAAGACGAGGCATAATTTTCTGGTGAACTTTTCGTTGATTTGGCTTATCTGTTGCACCTATTTTAAATGCTAATTTTTTAACAAGCGGAGTGACTAAAATAGACGAAATAAAACAAATAAACAAGGTCAAATATAACATGTAGACCCTCCTCAGGTTTATGTTAACCAAAATCGCAGTAAATGTTACTGTTATTTAGATTTGGATAATATTACATATGAGCGAGCTATTGCACAAAATTTTTTGACTAGTTTTCTCCTAAACTGGATTATACCATATTGATTTTACTACTTAAATAAGAATTTGTCTTTATAAAGCTTAAACTAACTTTCTCTATGTATCTATCATTTAATACACACCTGCACTCTTATATTTTTCTTCTATCTTTCTCTTGCTAACCAACACCCTATCTATTGTATTTAACCGCCTTTTTAAATATACGAACATTCGAATGGATGAATGAACCAATTGCTTATCTACTGCATCATCTCAACCTTAAAGTTGAAAAAAAATTATTATTTTTATAAAAAATGAAACTTTTCCATTTTTTGAGCGTATTACCTTTTATAAGAATTAAATGAAGGGAGGTTTTCAAATTGGAACTGTTCTCGGTACCTATTCAGACAATTTACCTTTACACGCTAATTGGTTTTGGTACCCTTACCTTTTTATACATTTTATTCGGTGACGTACTAGATGCATTATTTGAGGGTATTCCTGGATTAAATCCTACGCTCATTTTTTCCTTTTTTACAATCTTCAGTGCAAGCGGCTATATCTTAGAACAATTACAGCTATTTTCTAGTATTTTAAACCTGATTGTCTCTGGAATTATTGCCCTATTACTCGTAACACTACTTAATATTTTTGTTCTTATTCCTTTATCATCTGCTGAAGAATCAATTGCTTTTACAGAGTCATCTCTTCAAGGCCGAATTGGCGAACTCATCATTCCTATTCCTATTGACGGATACGGTGAAGTTGTTGTTAAAGACGTAAGTGGTACTATTTCAAAACCAGCTATTAGCTTAAAAAATCAAGAAATTTTGTCAGGTACCAAAGTATTGATTGTTGAAATCAAAAATGGAAATGCGGTTGTTGTTACTTACGAATCGACCAACTACACACTACCAAATTCATAATCAAGAGGAGGATATTTATGTCCATTTTTATTATTGCTGGAATCGTTGTCTTTTTATTAATCGTATTGATTGGAGTATTTATTACCAAATATCGTACTGCAGGTCCTGATGAAGCACTGATTGTCACAGGTAGCTATTTAGGATCAAAGAATGTTCACGTTGATGAATCTGGAAATAGAATCAAAATTGTTCGAGGCGGAGGTACATTTGTATTACCCGTATTTCAACAAGCTGAACCATTGAGTTTATTATCAAGCAAATTAGAAGTATCAACACCTGAAGTATATACAGAACAAGGTGTACCCGTGATGGCCGATGGTGTATCTATTATTAAAATAGGCGGTTCTATATCAGAAATTGCTACTGCAGCTGAACAGTTCTTAGGTAAAGCAAAAGAAGATCGTGAAACGGAAGCGCGTGAAGTTCTTGAAGGACATTTACGTTCGATTTTAGGATCAATGACTGTGGAAGAAATTTATAAAAACCGAGAGAAATTTTCACAAGAAGTACAGCGCGTAGCCTCTCAAGACTTAGCAAAAATGGGGCTTGTTATCGTCTCATTTACAATCAAGGATGTACGTGATAAAAATGGATACTTAGAATCCCTTGGTAAACCTCGTATCGCCCAAGTAAAACGTGACGCTGACATTGCTACTGCTGAAGCTGAAAAAGAAACGAGAATTAAGCGCGCAGAAGCACACAAAGATGCTCAAAAAGCGGAACTAGAGCGAAATACTGAAATTGCGGAAGCTGAAAAAGCAAACCAATTAAAAACGGCTGAATACCGCCGTGAACAAGATATTGCAAAAGCTCGTGCTGACCAAGCATATGATTTAGAAACAGCTCGTGCAAAACAGGAAGTAACAGAACATGAAATGCAAATTCGTATCATTGAGCGTCAAAAACAAATTGAGTTAGAAGAAAAAGAAATTCTTCGTCGTGAACGCCAATATGATTCTGAAGTTAAAAAGAAAGCAGATGCGGATCGCTACGCAGTTGAGCAGGCTGCTGCTGCTGAAAAAGCGAAGCAACTTGCAGAAGCGGATGCAAATAAGTATCGTGTTGAAACAATGGCTAAAGCAGAAGCTGAACGCGTTCGTATTGATGGTCTTGCAAAAGCGGATGCTGAGCGTGCTCAGGGTGAATCTGAAGCAGAAATTATTCGTTTAAAAGGACTTGCAGAAGCGGAAGCAAAACAAAAAGTCGCAGAAGCGTTTGAACAGTTCGGTCAAGCAGCTATATTGGATATGATTATCAAAATGCTACCAGAATATGCGAAGCAAGTTGCTGCACCTTTATCTAATATTGATAAGATTACAGTCGTTGATACAGGTAGCTCAGGTGAAAATGGCGGTGCCAATAAAGTAACTGGCTATGCTACCAACCTAATGTCTACTTTACAAGAATCGTTAAAAGCTTCATCTGGGTTAGATGTTAAAGAATTGATTGAAAACTTTTCTGGAAAAGGAAACGTTCGTCACAGCTTAGATCAGCTAACAGAAGAAATTAAAGATAAAAAAGAAGCGTAATAAAAAAGAGAGCCTTTTGCCTAGGCTCTCTTTTTTATTATCCTTTTAGCGCTTTAAGTAAGAACTTTGGTAGTGCTAGTTGTCTTTTTAAACGCCATGGCTCTTTTATTAAGCGATATAACCATTCTAACCCGAATCGTTGAAAAAATTCTGGAGCACGGTTTAAGCGACCAGAAATTACATCAAACGATCCTCCTACCCCTTGGTAAACGGAAGGGTATAAATGATCTTTGTTTGCTAAAATCCAGTTTTCTTGTGCTGGGCTTCCTAATGCAACAAAAACGATCTCTGCTTTTGATTCATTAATAGTTGTTTCAATTACATGCTCGTCTTTTTCATAACCATCAAGTACACCCACAATTTGAATACCTGGAAACTTCTCTTCTAGCTTGACTTTCGCCTCTTCAGCTATGCCTGGCTTGGCACCATACAAGAAGATTTTCTTGCCTTCTACAGCAGCTGTTTCACAAAGCTTCATCATCATATCAATTCCCGTTACTCGTTCGCGGATTTTACCTTTGCGAAGCTTAGAAGCCAAAATAACACCAATACCGTCTGGAATTTGATACGTTGCTTTATTTAGCAATGTACGTAGCTCCCGATCTTCTTGGGCTTTCATGATCTTTTCTGGATTAATGGCTACAATAAACGAGGTGTTACGTTGATTAATATCTTCCATTAGCTTTACTGCTAACTCATCATATGTGTCGTGACATACATCTACACCTAAGATATTCTCTTTCATCAAATCACCTATTTAAAGATACTAAAATTTTGTGTTTATTCGTAATGAAAGACAGGCTATAGCCCGTCTTTCATTGTTATCTTTATTATGCTTACATTGTAGAAACTTTAGAATCACCTAATAAAATAACATCAAATCCTGCTTGTTTCCATGCATCACGCTGAATACAATTTTTCGTATCAAAGATAGCTTTGGTACGCATTTTATCTTCAACTGCAGACGGAAGCATTTCTTTAAATTCGTTATGGTCTGTGAGAATTAAGATTAAGTCTGCATGAGCTACAGCTTCCTCTAAGTCTTGTGTTTGCTTTTCAATTTTATTTTCTTTAATGTGCGGGTCGAACGCCGTGTAATCAACATTTAACTTATCTAAATGTGCCAATACATCCGTTGATGGACTTTCACGCATATCATCAATATTCCCTTTAAATGCTAGGCCTAATACGGCAACACGACCGTGCTGAATGCCTTTTGCATCAAGAATGCTTTTTGCTTTTAGCGCGGTATATTCTGGCATTGAATCATTTGTTTGGCGAGAAAGAGAAATGATTTTCGCTAACTCAGGTTGTAGTTCTGTTAAGAACCATGGGTCAACTGCGATACAGTGTCCCCCTACACCCGGCCCTGGTAAATGAATGTTTACACGTGGATGATAGTTCGCTAACTTAATCGCTTCCCAAGCATTAACACCTAGTTTTTCACTAATTTTTGCTAACTCATTCGCGAAAGCAATGTTCACATCGCGGTACGTATTTTCAATAACCTTGACCATTTCAGCCGTTGTAGCATCTGTTACGTGAATATTGCCTTTTACGAATACTTTATATAATTCCACTGTTAATCGACTTGATTCTTCGTTAATTCCACCCACAATGCGATCATTGTTTACCAGTTCTTCAAATACCTTACCTGGAATAACACGCTCAGGTGAATGAGACACAAATAATTCTGTTCCAAACGCTAGTCCTGTTTCTTTTAAAACAGGTAGCATAACATCCTCTACAGTACGAGGAGGAACTGTTGACTCTAAAATAACCAAATTCCCTTTACGAACATAAGGAACGATTGATTTGGTTGCTTCTCTTACATAATTTAAATTAGCTGTTTTATCACTATTAATTGGCGAAGGTACTGCAATAATGAATACATCTGCTTCTTCAGGTTTTGTACTAACCGTGAATAAGCCTTTGTCGACTGCTTCTTCTAAGCGCTCTTGTAGTCCATTCTCTTCTATATGAAGCTGTTTATTTTTAATTAAGTTGACTGCATGCTCGTTTACGTCAACGCCGTGAACCTGTAAACCATGATTTGCAAACATAACGGCTGTCGGTAAACCAATATACCCTAAGCCAACTACACATAATTTTTTTGCCATTACAGAAAATCTCCTTTATATGACATACTTTATAAATGAAACCTACATGATATTATAGCGAAAATTTTTGCATCATGATAGCTTTTATATAAAAACACTATTCAAATTGTCTTCTTATTTATATTATGCATCAGTTTTGTTTTGTTCATCACCGAACAAATGATTTATCTTTTTAAGCTTTTTCTAAACCAAAAGAACTAACGCACTAGTTGCAGTGCGCTAGTTCATCTACTATAATCATTTGTCTTTTACAATTGTTTGAAAGTAGTCCATTAGTTTTTCTTTCAGTTCATCTCTTTGCAAACCAAAATCTACCGTAGCCTTAATAAAACCAAACTTATCTCCTACATCATAGCGATTACCTTGGAAATAGTGAGCTAACACGCGCTGAGATTCATTCAGTTGTAAAATTGCATCTGTCAACTGCACTTCTCCCCCAGCACCAATTTTCTCTTGACTTAAAATATCAAAAATCTCAGGTGTTAAAATGTATCTTCCCATAATTGCGTACGTAGAAGGTGCATCAGCCGGATTTGGCTTTTCTACTAACGTATTTACTTCAAAAACATCATCTTGGATTGACTCTTCAATTCCAATAATTCCATATTTATTCGTTTCTTGACGAGGTACTTCCTGAACACCTACTACCGTACATTGGTGTTCTTCATAAACATCCATAAGTTGTTTTAAGCAAGGCTTTTCCGATTGTACAATATCATCACCGAGTAAAACTGCAAAAGGTTCATTACCAATAAAGCTTTGTGCACAGTTAATCGCATGCCCTAACCCCTTTGGTTCCTTTTGGCGAATGTAATGAATATTGGCTAAGCTTGAAATTTCTTGGATTTCTTTAAGCATGTCCCATTTTTCTTTAGCTGCTAACGTTTCTTCTAATTCATATGATTTATCAAAGTGATCTTCAATCGCGCGCTTACCGCGACCGCTAATAATTAGAATATCTTCAATACCAGAAGCTACTGCCTCTTCAATAATATATTGAATCGTTGGTTTATCAACAATCGGTAACATTTCTTTTGGTTGCGCTTTCGTTGCAGGTAAAAATCGTGTTCCTAATCCTGCAGCTGGTATGATTGCTTTACGTACTGTCATTTCATTTACCTCCCATTAAATTCATGGTTGTTACAATTCATATAAATGTATTTTATAATAACCTTATTACAACTGTCACGAAATTCTACATCGCTTCCATTTTGAAAGGATGAGTCAAATGACCGAGTTTATTTATAAATTAAAATCAAAATTTATTTCTACTCTTCCCTACAATAATCCAATTTATAAAGCAAAAGCTGCTGATGGGCTTCAATTATATAAGCAGATTTCAAACACTGGCATAAAGCAAGACACAGACACCATCTCTAACCGCGTAGATGGATTCACCACAACAATTAATACAAGCAACTTACTCAAAAGCTCGTGTACGTGCAATGATGGTGATTTTTGCCAACATCAATTCGCTTTGGTTTTCTTTCTTTATGCCCAATATGAGCCGCTGACAATACTATTTCAAGAGTGGCGAAGCGCAGGGAAAAAAAGCTTATTCATTCAACCGAAAAAGCCTTCTTCTCTTTCCAATGACCTTTCTTTTAAGGCGTGGATCGAGCAGTTTGATATAATATACGATCAATTCTCGCAAGCACAATCCACCAAAAACCTTTCTATTTTTCAAAATCTATATGAGGAGTTTTTTATGTTATTAACTAAGACAGCTCCAACTGAACCGACCTTACGAAACCTTTTTCTTTTATATGGAGGTCTATACGCTGTCTTAAAATTTAATAATGAGTTAAAGCAGATTCAGCTCTCTGCTAACACAAAAGAGTCCTTCTTATATGTGCACCTTTATAAGCTAACTAATAAAGTAAGTGAATTAGCTAAAGTTAATAAGCTAAGTTCAATTCCAGATGATAAGAAAATCATTATTGAAAGTAGTTTATCTTTTATTCGCTTATTATTAGATGAAAGTGACTCATTACAATATGAATTGATGAAGTTATATGAGGTTATATGGGCAAATTTATTAAATGACGAGGAATGGATCAACAAAGAATTAACCATTCTTAAACCTTTTACCTCTATTCACGCGACTATTGCCCGTAGCTATTTATTATTTTTAAATGGAAAAGATGAAGAAGCTATCCTAACTCTAAAACCAGATGACTTATCAAAGCTTCCTTACTATATCTCTTGGGTAAAGGAACTGCTTTCTCAAAAAGAAACAGAGCGCTTGCCAGTGTGGATAACCTATCTTTCAAATAAAATGGGTGAGTATGTAAGGATTGTTCCCTCCACTTATCAAGGAAGTCGAAATATGGTTTCAATCTTAGTGAACCTTTTTAAACAATACGCACTTCTAATAAAGAAAGAAGATCCTTATATCATGTGCCTTCAGCTGTTATTACCGTATAGCTTTATTGAATATAGCCAGTATCTACATAACAAAGGATATTTAAAAGAATGGATGGAACTTCAAGTACTGCTAGACTTTGATGATGCCGAACAAGCAAGTGAAATAGCTGAATATGTTATTCAACAACGTGCAGATTATGCGATTCCAATCCTGCATCAAATTATTAGTCACTTTATTTCAGAGCGTAAGAAAACAAGCTATGCACTTGCATGTGATTACTTACTAAAACTACAAGAAATTTATATTAAAACAAATAAAGCGAAGTTGTTTCATCGTTATATACACTATTTACATGGTGAAACAAAATCACTATCCTTATTTCAAAAGCTACTAAAAGAAAGAGGGCTTCATGCTGATGTTTGATTTATTTGAACTAACGCTCCATATTGATAAATACGAAGATAAGTTGTTTTTATACTGCACCGACAGAAACCAACAGCTTCTACAGCTAACTAAATGGAAGAATTCCCTATTTTTATGGCATTCTTCTTCTTATTACGGTACAACTCTATCTCCTTTTGAGCTGGACGGCAAGAGTGGTATTCTATTGTCAGCATGGGATAGCTTCACATTCTTTTTGTCCATTGAAAAAGGACACTTATTAAAACCAACGTTTTCAGAAGAAGTTCAGGATTACTTTAATAGAGCTTTAAAGCTAAAAGAGAACCTATTAACTGTCGATGGATTAACACAGCCTTTATTGGGAAATAGCAATTCAACTTGGGAAAAAAATGTGCTTGAATTTCTTTTTCTCAATCATACTTATCAGCTGCTCGAGGAGGCTAATATCCCTTATCCTCAAAGTGAATATACCGTATCTGTGCGATTTGAAGAACCGTTATTTGAAGGTTCTTTTTGGGAAGTTCAGCTAGTAGCCATTCCTGCAGATAGCGATCAAGACCCTTTTCTTATTCGTGATGACATGATTCATGAGTATCAAAATGAAAAAGCTATTTTATATGAGGTTGAACGAATTAAGCACTCATCACCTACCTTACGACATGCCTTGTCAGGAAAGGTACCTACGTTATCCGATGAAGAGCTATGGAACTTTCTGACTCAGGAAAGCAATGAATTAATTCAAAAAGGTGTGCACATGCAGCTACCTAGCTGGTGGAAAGGAATTAAAAAAGGTCGAATTCAAGTACACGCTGTCCATGAAGAAAACCAAGCGTCTTCGTTTGGAATAGAAGCTTTAACAAACTTTCAATGGTCGGTTTCTATAGACTCACATAGGTTAACGGAAGATGAGCTCAACGACTTGATTAAAAAGAAAAAACAGTTGCTAAAATTAGATGGTCAATGGATTCATGTAGACAGTACGCTTATCAGAAAAGCGAAAAAGCTGCTAAAAGAAGCAAAGCAACGAGGCGTTAGCGTCCATCAAGTATTACGTTCGCATCTAAAACAGCCTTTTTCATTTGATAATGATTGCAATAACGTGCCAATTAAATATCACTTAAATTCACACTCTCAATCACTTGTTAATCAATTAAAGCAAGCTCATACACTTCCACCTACCCAACTTTCTTCTGCTTTTAAAGGAAACCTGCGCCATTATCAGCAGGTAGGATTAAATTGGTTAATCCACCTACGTCAAATAGGGATAGGCGGCTTGTTAGCAGACGACATGGGGCTTGGTAAAACGATTCAGTTGATTAGTTATTTTACAAAAGCAAATGAACTAGCCGCTGCACAAAAGCCCTTTTTACTTATTTGCCCAACTTCACTGATTGGGAATTGGGAGAAAGAGCTGAGTAAATTTTCACCTTACCTCAAAGTGTATACTCACTATGGTAAAAACCGATTATCGTCAGAAAACACAACAAGTCTAGATGAAATAAGTGATTATGATCTAGTCATTACAACTTATCAATTGGTAGCTCAAGAAGCCGGACTTTTTCAAGCGAAAGTTTGGGATACAGTATGTTTGGACGAAGCTCAACATATTAAAAATCCTCATACTAAACAGGCAAAAGCAGTTAAAAAATTAAATACAGCTCATCGATTTGCTCTGACCGGTACACCAATCGAAAATCGGTTAACCGAGCTATGGTCTATTGTTGATTTTCTAAATCCTGGTTATCTAGATAGCTTAGAAAGGTTTAAGAAAGAATTTGTTATTCCAATTGAGAAAGAACAAGACCTAAAAAAATCGAAACAGTTAAAAGCACTGCTTTCTCCCATTTTATTAAGACGTACTAAATCAGATAAAAAAATTGCTTTAGACCTACCTGATAAACAAGAAGAAAAAGTGCATATTGAGTTAACAGCTGAACAAAAAGTGCTATACGAAGAGCTTGTTCATTCGACTCTTAACGATCTTAAAGAACAAAAAGGAATTGAACGAAGCGGTCAGGTTCTTCAACTTCTAACAAAGCTCAAACTACTTTGTAACCACCCTGCTTTGTTGTTAAAAGAGCCAATTAATAAGCAAGCTATTACTCGATCACCTAAGCTTGAGAAGACAGTTGAGCTACTAAAACAAATTAAACTACAAAATGAAAGCTGCTTAATCTTCACTCAATATCTTGAAACAGGGAACATGCTAAAACGTACTTTGAAAAGAGCTTTAAAAGAAGATGTATTATTCTTGCATGGAGGTTTATCAAAAGCAGAGCGTGATGACATGGTAGCATCTTTTCAATCTGGTCAGCATTCCATTTTCATCTTATCCTTACGATCAGGTGGAGTTGGTTTGAACCTAACAACCGCGAATCACGTAATTCATTTTGATCGTTGGTGGAATCCAGCAGTCGAAAATCAAGCGACGGATCGCGTATATCGAATTGGTCAACAAAAATTTGTCCATATTCATAAATTTATTTCCTTAGGGACGATTGAAGAAAAGATTGATGATATGATGATGAAAAAATACGCGCTAAGTGAACAGTTAGTTCAAAATGACAAATGGATCACAGAATTGTCACAGCAAGAACTGCAAGAATTATTTCAATACAATTAATAAAAGAAAAGAAAAAGCCACCTCCTTATTAAATTCGGCTTCAAAAGAAGAAAAAAGGTGTTTTGTGTGACAAAATACCCTTTACTTCTTCTTTTTTTTTAGATTATGATTAAAATGAGTCGAAAATAGTCTAAAAGATTCATATATAAAAGGAGGATTACTAGTGAAAAAAAAGCAAATTGTCCTGTCGATAGGATCGATATTAGGAGGAATTACCCTTTTTCAAACGTCTGCTGACGCTGCTTCTACTTCTGTTCAGGTAAAGTCAGGCGATACTTTGTGGTCAATAGCTACTAAATATCAAACTAGTGTACAAAACTTAAAGACTCAAAATAACCTAAAGTCTGATGTTATCCATATAGGACAAACACTCGTGATTTCGTCTAATGCATCAAAACCATCAGAGGCTACGAAACCTGTTGAGACAGCAAAACCAACACCTTCCACACCGAGTACTGCTTCTACTTATAAAGTACAAAGTGGCGATACGCTATATAAGATTGCAGCTCAATTTAAAATGAGCGTTTCAGATTTAAAAAGGGTAAATTCACTCTCATCAAATGTTATTTATGTCAACCAAACATTAAAAGTAAATGGACAAGCTACATCTTCTAACCCCAAGCCGGAAGTAACGGAACCACAAACGCCGTCGGTTTCAACAAATGGTACATACAAAGTTCAGCAGGGTGATACGCTTTCTAAAATTGCAGCTCAGTTTAAAATGAGCGTCTCTGCTCTTAAAACAGCAAATAACTTAAAATCTGATATTATTTATGTCAACCAGGTCTTAAAAGTAACTACATCTGGAGCAGCGCCATCTACGCCAAGCACTGGCACTCCTTCAACTACAACGCCAACCAATGGACAACTAAATGTTTCTAAAATGATTACTGATGCAAAGAAATATATAGGTGTTCCTTATAAATGGGGTGGTACAACACCATCTGGCTTTGATTGCAGTGGATTTATTTACTATGTAATGAAAGAACAAGTTTCAATGCCTCGTTATACAACAATGGGCTTTTGGAATGCTTCAAAGTCGGTAAGTCAGCCACAACCTGGAGATTTGGTGTTCTTTACTACATATACGTCAGGACCTTCACATCTAGGAATTTACCTAGGAAATCGTCAGTTTATTCATGCTGGCTCTTCAACAGGTGTAACTATTTCAAGCTTAGATAATAGCTATTGGAACAAACGCTACCTAGGAGCGAAACGTTTCTCAAAATAAAAGCTAAACTCCTCTAGTTGTTACTTGCAGCTAGAGGAGTTTTTCACAAAAAAGAACCATTGATGAGAGTTCAATGGCAAAGTGGGGATTATAATAAAGAGAGGAAAGTAAGTTTTTCTGATCTTGGATAAAAGAGATAATGAAGCAATTCCATTTAGCTTATAGTGCTCAAAAGCATCATGGCTGATTTTCAGGTGAGGAAGGCTTACCGCTTAAAAACCGAACATATTCTGCGATAATTTCTGTAACATAAGTGCGTTGATGCAAGTTGTTTTCAAACGTACGTGTTTGCACACGACCTACGACTCCTATAATAGACCCCTTATCACAGTATTTCGTCATGTTTTCAGCGTTTTTCCGCCATAGCGTTATTGATACAAAATCTGCGTCCACTTCTCCTTCCTGGTTACGAAAATTTCTGTTCACAGCTACTGTAATGTGAGAAAAAGGAATTCCTTCGGAAGTATATTTTAGTTCAGGAGCTCGTGTCAAACGCCCTACTAACACTACTTCATTAATCAATTGATCACCTCTTTATTCAATTTCTACACAATCAAAAGGTTGAATAATAAGAATATTCTTATACCTCATGTTATAATAGTGGTATACGAGTAACATATTTGTTAAAGGAGGAAGCTTTTGTATGAAAACATTTCGATTAGTCGGCCTACAACTAATTGATCATGAAGGAGAGAAACATAATTTAGAATTAAATAAAGGGTTAATTATTAATAAAGAAGATACAGATAACCATTGGATTCTCGAAGCTGTTATTGATCAGCAGTTTACACGCTTATTTGAGCTGCCACTAAAAGATCATCAACCTGTACAAATTGAGGCACTTATCTCAAAACCAACCAACGATCCTGCCTTGTTTTCGGTTCAGGTTGTTTCAGTCAAAGCAATTAACGATAAGCAGATAAGCGTATTAATGAAAGGTACATTACTTGAAAGAAAACTACACTTTGCTGAAATGATTCTCGCTAACTTGATTGAACAAGGTTTAACAGGTTCTGAATTATTAGCACAGTTTAAATATCAGCTTCATAATAAAAAACGAAATAACAAAACTCTTCCTACTAATGAAAGAGAAAATATAAAGAACACGTGAAGATTTAAAAATTTATATTACTTAAAAGGGTGTTGAGTCATACGGTGAAGGTTATGGTTGGAGGGTAAAGGATTAATAGGCTTAAACTCTCTATGCTTCCCCAAAAATAAAGGTAAATCATTCATTCGACTATTCTTTCTTTTGCGATGTTTTATTTGATTACGTTTCAAGTAATATTTCGCCATTTCTCTACTCCTTTCTTGTTTGTATTATGTATATTAATATATTTTTTACCATGATTCAACAGCTTTTTCTTCACCTTTTTTTACTTATCAGTTAAGCTTTATTTTTTTCACCACTTTTTTTTAAAAAACCCCTATCTTACTTTATTTAATTTAAAAATAAACGAATATTACCTTGAATTTTCTGTCATTTTGCTGTATTTTTTTAATTAAGTTCGAATATTACTCATTTACATGACTTTAGACCTAATTCCGAACACAATCTATATGAAGAAAGAAGTGGTACTTATGTTAGAAATTGCTGTTAAGATTAAAATGCTTCGTGCTAATGCAGGTTTGACTCAAGATCAATTTGCAAAATTGCTTAATATTTCTCGCTCTAAAGTTTCCAAATGGGAAACTTCCATTCAATATCCCGATATAGCAGACTGCCTTTTGCTTAAAAGTCATTTCCAAATAAATCTAGATGAGTTTTTAGAATCTGAACCTCACCTTCAACAACCCCACAAACTCAACTCTTCATCTGCTACTTATCATGTTTCCGACAACGATGTTCACACTCTACTTATGCTCTTTCAAAAATACCCTGATTTAAAAAAAGCTTTACAAAAACTGCACTCTTTACCAGAAGTACCTCAAAAAGAGCTATTAAATACCATCACCCCTTTATTCCGGCAATTGTATACGCTTTCAAACAAAAACAAACATGACAACCTAAGCTGACATGTTTGTTTATACTCATTCTATTCATCTTTACGATCTTTATCTTCCATATCATTCATATCTTCTACTGGGTCTTCTTGATCATTCTCATTGTTTTCATCATCATTTTGATTCTGGTTATCATCCATGTTGTTCATATCGTTTTCGTCTTGCATCTCTTGTTCTTGCATATTTTCTTCTTTTTGCTCATCCATGTTTTCTTGCTCTTCCATTTGCTCTTCTTCTGGCGGTGGGTCTTGCGTGTTACACGCCCCTAGTGTTGCAAGTGCAAACACAGCTGAACCTAAACCCATAAGTATTTTTTTCTTCATCGTAGCAACTCTCCTTTTACATAAATTCAATCTACGTACTTAGAATGCCACGTGAAGGTATAGTTTATGAACAAATTAAAAAATTAGTTATAATTTACTACTTTATAAAAAGCAAAGCGAATAATTAACGTATACTGTTTACCAGTCCCATCATTTGATCGGCAATTGAAATGGATTGCGAATTAAACTGGTAGGCTCTTTGCGTCAATGTCATATCCGTTATTTCTTTGCTCATATCAACGTTCGATTGTTCCAAGACCCCTTGCTGAATCCCCGATTCCATACGTTCATCACCCTGTAAGCTTTGAATACTATTTTCTTGATTTAGAGCATCAGGAACCTTAAATAAAGATAAACCAACTGCCTCAAGTGACTGCGGACGGTTTACTCGAGTTAAACCTAGCGTAATAACTTCATTTTCTTCACTTCCAACAACAGTTAATTCACCAGCTTTATTAATTTGAAGCTCACGAAAGTCCTTGCTAAAGGAAATAATATTGCCTTCACTATCTAAGACTGCATTTCCATCTGCGTTCACTAACTGTACTTCTCCGTTTCCAAGTGGGGTAAGATAAAAGGAACCGCTTTTTGTATAGTACGTTTCTACTGTACCATTATTATCTCTCTGCACCTGAAAGAAAACGTTTGGGTTGGTTAATGCAACATCTAGTTGTCGCCCTGTTTCTTGAAGTGAACCTTGTGTAGTAACAAGTTTCGTTTGAGAAAGAAAGGCTCCTGCTCCTTGACGAATGCCAAGCGGTGTCTTTCTTCCTTGTTCACTTGCTTTATCCGACTGATTAGTGATTTGTTGATACAACATATCACTAAATGACGCGTCACGCTTTTTGTAACCAACTGTATTTACGTTTGCCAAGTTGCTTCCAACTAAATCTAAGCGCTGTTGCAATTGAGTCATTGTGTTTGTAGCATTAATCATCGAGCGATTCACGTATTATTCCTCCAATTATTTGATACAATGCTTATCTTACTTTACCAATTTCATTGGCTGCTTTTTCCATGCTGCGATCGTAAGCTTGCATCACTTTTTGATTTGCTTCAAATGTACGATAAGCAGTAAGTAGTTCAGTCATAGTTTGTGACATATTTACATTAGAGCGCTCCACAAAGCCCTGTTTAATTTCGTAAGAAGCGTCACCGTTTTCAATAGTTGAAGGCAACAGCTCACCATTTTCAGTTTGGTATAGTCCGTTTCCTGTTTTAATGATTGTTTCCATAGAATCAGCATACGCAATATTTAATTGCCCCGTTACTTCACCATTAACCATTACATTCCCTTGATTATCCACTTTAAATTCTTCACTTCCGACATTGATAGGTTCATTATTTATATTAAGCACATATTCACCATTATTAGTGGTTAAAAATCCTGCCGGGTCTACTGAAAAATTACCATTTCGTGTATAAGAAAGGTTATCCTCAGAACTCTGTACTACGAAAAATAAGCCACCATTCTGGTCTGGTAAGTTCGTTTGTAACAGTGCGAGATCTGTTTGGTAATCGGTTTGCTGGAGATCTCCTTGCACAAAATTAGGAACCGTTTCTTGTAAGTATACTCCTGTATTTAATCTTCCAATGTTCTCTTGAGAACGAGTTACAGTTTTTCCTTTTTGCTGCTCTTCGATACGCTGCAATAACATCTCCGGAAACGCTCTAATAACTCCTTGATCCTCTTTAAAGCCTGGAGTATTTGCATTAGCAATATTATTTGTAAGCATATCTGTTCTTCGCTGTTGGGATAGCATTCCTGCTGTCGCTGTATAAAAACCTTTAAACAACTTGTCCACCTCACACTTTTAGAAATAATAAAACTCCTCTTGTAATACTTTACAAAGAGGAGTTATCATCTTATTTACGCTTTTACAAAAAGCGTATGATAAGAATTTCATTATTAAATAATACTTCGGCGAGAAAGTCGATCGATATTGTCTAGCATAATACCTGTACCAACTGCAACACAATCCATTGGACTCTCAGCAATCAGTACGGGAACTTTTAGTTCTTCTGCTAGCAACTGATCAATACCGTGTAGTAAAGCTCCTCCGCCTGTTAAGATAACACCTCTATCTATAATATCGGCAGAAAGCTCTGGAGGTGTACGTTCTAAGACACTTTTTGATGCTTGTACAATGACGCTAACAGATTCTCTAAGCGCTTCCTCTACCTCATGAGATTTTACTGTGACTGTACGAGGAAGGCCTGACACCATATCTCGACCTCTAATATCTAATTCTTCTTCTCTTGAGTTAGGGAAAACTGTACCAATTTTCACCTTAATTTCTTCAGCTGTTCTCTCACCAATTAACAGCTTATATTTGCTTTTTATATACTGTAAGATTTCAGCATCAAAACGATCTCCAGCCATTTTAATAGATGAAGCTGTTACAATATCGCCCATTGATAACACAGCCACATCTGTTGTTCCACCACCAATATCCACTACCATATTACCGCTTGGTTGAAAGATATCCATTCCCGCACCAATAGCTGCTACTTTTGGCTCTTCTTCTAAATAAATGGTTTTGCCGCCACTTTTTTCGGCTGCTTCACGTATTGCCTTTTGTTCTACGGATGTAATATTCGTAGGACAGCAAATTAAAATGCGAGGTTTCGATAAAAAACCTTTTACATTTAACTTATTAATGAAGTATTTCAACATAGATTCTGTAATATCAAAGTCCGCGATTACACCATCTTTAAGAGGACGAATTGCTACAATATTACTAGGTGTACGTCCAACCATCTGACGTGCTTCTTCCCCAACTGCTAACACTTTATTTGTATTTTTATCGATTGCTACAACCGATGGTTCATTTAATACAATTCCTTTGCCTTTTACATGAATTAAGACGTTAGCCGTACCAAGGTCGATACCGATGTCTTTTGCTAACATACCTTAAATCCTCCTTCAGTTTACATATCATTGCATGCATACCATTCTTTTTTCCTAATTTACTATTTTATCACAAATTGTATATGTATGTATTTATTAATAAAAATTTTTATTTTTTTACTTTTTTAACCAATATAAATTCCCCTTTCCTACCCTATTGCTTACGATAGTAAAGGGGAATCGTACTACTTTACAATTTCTTCTTCTTTTTTGTATTTTAATTTTGTTGCTTCCCCTCCACGCAGATGTCGAATTGATTTATGGTAATCAAGTATTTCTTTTACTTCATTTGCTAGTTCAGGGTTTATTTCAGGTAGTCTTTCTGTTAAATCTTTATGGACAGTACTTTTAGAAACACCAAACTCTTTCGCAATTACACGAACGGTCTTTTTGGTTTCCACGATATACTTCCCAATCTTGATAGTTCTCTCTTTGATGTAATCGTGCACTCTACTCGCCCTCCCTAAATTGGATGTGAGATGATGAAAAACATTCTATATTTTTCCACCATTCTCTTTGTAGGTTTGTAACAGTGTATTAGCTTATACGAAGATATATGCTATAAAAGTCAAGAGGGACAAGTGATTTATTTTATTTTTTTAAAAATTTCATCTATTTTATCAAAAAATAGAGAAAAACCTCCTTCTCTTAACCCAAAACTGAGTTTAAGAGAAGGTAGGCTTTTATTAGTTTATATTATGCATTTGATTTTAATTCATCCGCAGATTGCTCTTTCTTTTCAGGAGCTTTAGGTGCTTCGTCACCAGTTTTATCTTCCTGCTTTGACTCTTCTTTATCCTTTGATGGCTCTTCACCTTTCGATGGCTCATCAGCTGTAGTCGGTTCTGTCACTTCAGCAGCTTTCACTTCTTTAATAGAAGAGACTGATTTACCAAAGTAATCGCTAGGATTCATAGCAACGCCATCTTTACGAATTTCAAAGTGAACATGGTTATTTGCTTCTTGGTTATATAAGCTCTTTCCAGCTTTAGCAAGCACTTGACCTTGTTTCACAACATCTCCTACTTCAACAGTCGCTCCATCTAACGATTGGTACTGCGTAACAAGTCCATCTTTGTGATCCACTTCAATTACAAATCCAAGCAACGGGTCTTTTTCGGCTTTTGTAACAGTTCCACTTGCAGCTGCTGTTACATCAAATGATTTATCACCTTCTACCGCTAAGTCAATACCTGTGTTTGGGTGATACGTATTATTATAAAATACGAGTGCTGCTTCTTGTTGTTTCTTTGATGCTTGATCATCGTAGAATGGTTTCTTCACAACAGCATCCTTATCATTTACAAGTGGCATCTTTAAATTCTCAAGCGATGCATTTACTTCCATTGCATCTTCTGTATATGCAGTCCCATCTTGTCCATAACGATCTTTAGCATCTTCGCTTAGGTTACTATTTCCATTCGCTTGAAACCAAAGAACGGCTGTAAGGATAATTGCTGCGCTTGCCAGATAGATTGCCGGGAAAATCCAACGCTTTCTAAAAAGTTTGTGAACCTTTGATTGTTGAGAAGTACGTTTCTTTTCTTCCTCTCTCATGTATCATCACCTCAGCAACCAGTTTGAACACAATTTTAAGAATATATACACAACCTAAAAGTTTTTTTCGATTATTTTTCGACAAACGTTTTAAAAATATACATAAAGCTATTTATTTCCCCAAAAAAAGCTTACTCTAGATCTATGTCTAGAGTAAGCTTTTTTATTTACTTTTTAGCCGTTAGCTGTGTAACATACTGGTCTGAGCCGGCGATTGCTACACCTGTATAATAATGAGTCACTATGTCTTTATAAGATTTACCCTCCATAGCCATACCGTTAGCACCGTATTGACTCATACCAATTCCATGCCCATATCCCTTAGTTTCAATGACAATATGGTCATTCTCACGCTTCCATGTAAAATCAGCTGATGAAAGATTTAGCTTATTACGTACCACAGTTCCAGCTATCTTTTTATTGCCAACCTGCACATAATCTACTCGTTTTCCAGGCGTTTTTGAAATAATATTACCTACATCACCAGATTGTGAGATGTTGACGTCTAGCTTCTGTTCAAACTCTGAAATAGATACCATCTTTTGATTTTTAAACTTAGGTGATTTCGTGTCCCAATGACTCTCGACACTCTTTAAATAAGGGATAGAATTTGACCACACCGACTCTGAATTTTCCGTATAACCATTGCTAGTTGAAAAAAATGTGGCATCAATGGGCTTATTTTTATACGTCAAGATTTGTCCCTCTGTTTTTTTAACCGCATCTTTTACTTTTTTGATTTTCCACTCATACTCTTTTCCCCATTGCTCTTTTAATTCTTTTTCACTTAAATATACTTGATCGTTTACAGTATCTGTAATGTCTGCTCCGGCTGGTAAGCCTGCATTTGCTCTATTCATAAGCTTTTGAACAGTATAAGTGCGCGCTGCAAGGCTTTGGGCTTTCAATGCTTCCAATTCAAACTCTGCAGGCATTTCAGCAGCTACGACTCCTACTAGATATTCTTCAAGAGGCAACGTCTCTACCTGCTCTGATTGAGAGCGATATACGCCTACATCAACATCTAGCTGTGAACTAGGCGCTTCCTCTACCTCAGACTGTTCCGCTTTTTTATTCTCTTTATTCATTAATGAATCGCTTTCCTTTTCAATAAAAGGTATCACCAATAAAGTTGGAATTAAAAGAATGACGAGAAAGAAGATCGCTGCTAGAATAATCATTGGCTTTATTTGCTTCATGTACACAGAGCCTCCATATCTATGAATTTATCAAGGAACTCAATAATCCTTATAATTCATATTTATGGATAGGGACAAGCTTTTATGACAATCCAAAACCTTTTCTAAATTTGTCCATAAAAAAAAGTATCTCGACAAAGCGAGATACTTTTTTATTACATATTTACATCAGATACTTGTTGTGATGTTTCCACTTGATGTGTTTTATCATTTACACGTTCAATATCAGCACCTAATCCCGCTAGCTTTTGGTGGAAGTTCACATAGCCACGATCTAAATGCTTTAATTCAGTAACGCGCGTATAGCCATCAGCCACTAAGCCAGCAAGCGTTAATGCTGCTGCAGCACGTAAATCTGTTGCTGCTACTTCTGCGCCTTGTAGTTTTGAAGGACCATTAATAATCACAGAACGACCTTCAATTTTAATATCTGCATTCATACGACGAAACTCTTCGACATGCATAAAACGATTTTCGAAAACTGTTTCTGTAATCATACTTGTGCCTTCAGCTGCTAACAATAATGCCATCATTTGAGATTGCATATCTGTTGGGAAGCCAGGGTGTGGCATCGTTTTAATATCAACAGGCTTTAATTTCTCCGGTCCAATAACACGCAAACCGTCGCCTTCTTCAATAATCTTCACGCCCATCTCTTCCATTTTTGCTACCAACGAGCTCAAATGTTCAGATACAGCTCCACGTACAAGCACATCTCCACCTGTAATCGCTGCTGCTACCATGAACGTACCTGCTTCAACGCGATCAGGAATAATTGAATGTTCGGCACCATATAATTTGTTAACACCCTCAATTCGGATTGTACCAGTTCCAGCTCCACGTACTTTCGCACCCATCGCATTTAAGAAGTTTGCTAAATCCACAATTTCAGGCTCTTTTGCTACGTTTTCAATAATTGTTGTACCTTCAGCAAGCGTTGCCGCCATCATGATATTTTCAGTGGCACCTACACTTGGGAAATCTAAATAAATCTTTGCACCTTGTAATCTTCCTTCAACTTCAGCATAGATAAAGCCGTTTCCAACCGTAACTTTTGCTCCCATTGCTTCAAAACCTTTAAGGTGCTGATCAATTGGACGAGAACCAATTGCACATCCACCTGGTAACGCAACACGCGCTTTACCAGTACGGGCTAATAAAGAACCCATTACTAATACAGATGCTCGCATTTTTCTTACATACTCAAAAGGTGCATCTGTTTCTAATTCTCTTGATGCATCTACAACTACACGATTTGTTTCAAAATCCACTTCTGCATTCAGATGTCTTAAAACTTCGCCAATCGTAAATACATCGGAGAGAGCTGGTACATCATTTAAAATGCTTTTTCCATCACTAGCTAATAATGTTGCAGTGATAATAGGTAAAACGGCATTCTTTGCACCTTCTACTTTTACTGTACCGTTTAATCTATTTCCACCGCGGACGATGATTTTTTCCAAGGTATTCCCCTCCGCGTCCATTTTCTATATATTAATATTCAGACGTAATAATAGGTGTGCCAACAACTAGGGTTGTTTGACCGCCCATTCCTGTCTTGCGTAATGCAATTTGTAAGTTCATTTCCTGCTGTTGACTTGAAAGAGCTTCTTCCCACAGTCCAGTATATGCTGATACTGATACAAATGACTCTTCCATTAGCGATTCAATCTGCTGGGCATTGAATGCTGTTAGTAATTGCTTGACTTGTAAAGACAAAACACTTTCCATCTTATCATTTATTTCACCTTTTATACAAGAGAAAATTAATGGATTTGTTAGGAAAAGTTGCTCATAATTGTCTTTAAAAATCTCTTCGGCATCGTTGACATTCCGAGTCGTGAATCCTTGTCCTATTAACTCATATGAGATATATCCACCCTTACTTTTTTCATCTCCCGTATAGGTTAACATAATCAACTCTTTCACAGATTCCGTTTGTCTTGTACCCTCAGCTTTCCATACATCGTTTTCCCTTTTAATGTCCCATTTAAAACCTCTAAATTTACTTTGAAGCTGTTTTGATTTCATTTGGAAGTTTACTAGACTAGTAACGTCCATAGCTTCTTCACGTGCATACAATGACCATTCTTTCATCTCTACAGCTTCTTTATTTAAGACGTTAACCATTTTTTCAAGCGTTGAATTCGAAGCTTGTGCATTGGTCACGTAACTTCCATAATATACGATTATACCTGCAATGAAAATAGCCAAAAAGACACTAATTTTTTTACCCATTTCCTCACTCCCTCTTCTTACTATCAGCCTGTCCAAATTAACCAGATGAATACACCTGTTTCGTCGTCATTTTTAGACAGCCTTTTAAGAGGGTAGCACTACTTTCTATTGAAATAAGGAAGGAATTCGCTGCGACCAGAATAAGTAATCCAAAAAGAAATTACTAACAGTAGAAGCGATTGTAATGGTTAGCAAGATTAACATGATTCTTGCTTGTACTACCCGGTTTGGCTTCATTAATTTCTCAATCTGAAAACCTTGAAGCGCATACCATGTAATGACAATAAAAATAAGGTGAGAAACCATCGCTAATAGCGCCTGTGGACCAATACCACCAATTAGCATGATCACACCTCCTTAACATAATGATAAAAAACAAAGAAAAGCCACTATCTCATTTAATCACAGTCCAGCGCAATGTGCAAAGATTTACCTCTATATAACTTAATTTACATATTTTAACTTAATATAATCTTTTTATTTACATGTAAAAAGCCTCCTTAAAAGCTTAAGGAGGCTTTAGTTATTACATTTTTTGTTTAGTAACTTCTATGCGATTTAAAGCACGCTTTAAAGCTAACTCAGCACGTTTATGATCAACGTCATCTTGTTTGCTTTGCAGTCGTGTTTCTGCTCTCTTTTTTGCTTCTTCTGCACGAGAAACATCAATCATATCTGACGTCTCTGCTGCTTGTGCTAAGATTGTTACTTTGTCAGGTCTTACTTCAAGAAAGCCTCCACTAACAGCTACAACTTCATCACTGCTGCTTCCTTTTTTCAAGCGGACGGCTCCAATTTGTAATGGAGCTACCATCGGAATATGTCCATGTAAGATACCAAGCTCACCACTTTGAGCTCTAGCACTGACCATTTCCACTTCCGAATCGTAAACTGGGCCATCAGGAGTGACTACACTGACATGGATTGTCTTCATTCAAAAAACCTCCTATGTCCCTATATTATACTTCTACTCCCATGCTTTTCGCTTTTTCAACTACTTCTTCAATACGTCCTACTAAACGGAAAGCATCTTCTGGTAAATGATCATATTTACCTTCAAGAATTTCTTTAAATCCTTGAACCGTTTCTTTAACTGGTACGTATGAACCTTTCTGACCAGTAAATTGCTCCGCAACGTGGAAGTTTTGAGATAAGAAGAATTGAACACGACGAGCACGTTGTACAACAAGCTTATCTTCATCAGATAACTCGTCCATACCTAAGATTGCAATAATATCTTGTAATTCTTTATAGCGCTGTAACGTTTGCTGAACTTGACGTGCAACGTTATAGTGCTCTTCACCTACGATTTCCGGAGAAAGCGCGCGCGAAGTCGAAGCTAACGGATCCACCGCTGGGTAAATACCCATCTCAGATAGCTTACGCTCTAAGTTAGTTGTTGCATCTAAGTGAGCAAATGTTGTTGCAGGAGCCGGATCCGTATAGTCATCGGCTGGTACATAAATCGCTTGGATTGATGTTACAGAACCAACGCTAGTAGATGTAATACGCTCTTGTAATTGACCCATTTCCGTTGCTAGTGTAGGCTGGTAACCTACCGCTGAAGGCATACGACCAAGTAGAGCTGATACCTCTGAACCAGCTTGTGTAAAACGGAAGATGTTATCGATAAAGAACAGAACGTCTTGTCCTTGCTCATCACGGAAATATTCAGCCATTGTTAAACCAGTTAATGCAACACGTTGACGTGCTCCAGGTGGCTCGTTCATTTGACCAAATACCATCGCTGTCTTTTTAATAACACCAGAATCTGTCATTTCGTGGTATAGATCGTTACCCTCACGAGTACGCTCACCTACACCTGCGAACACTGAGATACCGCCGTGTTCTTGTGCGATGTTATTGATTAGTTCTTGAATAAGTACAGTTTTACCTACACCTGCTCCACCGAACAGACCGATTTTACCACCTTTAATATAAGGAGCTAAAAGGTCAACTACTTTAATTCCCGTTTCTAGGATTTCAGCTTGTGTAGATAAGTTTTCAAATTTTGGTGCTTCGCGGTGAATTGGATCACGACGAGCTCCCGCACTGATTGGTCCATCTAAATCGATATGCTCACCTAATACGTTAAACACACGACCTAACGTTACATCACCAACCGGTACAGAAATTGGTGCGCCTGTATCTTCTACTTCTAGTCCACGAACTAGTCCATCAGTTGAAGACATTGCTACTGCACGAACTGTATTATCACCTAAGTGAATTGCAACTTCTAATGTTAATTCGATTGCTACTTCACTTTCACTAACAGGTTTATGAGAAATTTTAAGGGCGTTATAGATTGCTGGAAGGTGTCCGCTGTCAAACTTTACGTCTACAACTGGACCCATGATTTGAGTAACGCGTCCTTTTGCCATCGTGTTCCCTCCTAACTTGCTTTTCAAGTCTTATTTCTATTCTAAAGCCGCTGCTCCACCAACAATCTCCGTAATTTCTTGCGTGATTGCTGCTTGACGAGCACGGTTATATGATAAGGTAAGATTATTAATAAGGTCTTTTGCATTATCCGTTGCATTTTTCATCGCTGTCATACGCGCTGCGTGCTCACTTGCTTTTCCATCCAGTAAGCCACCATAAATAAGGCTTTCTGCATATTGTGGCAATAGCACTTCTAATATCTCCTCTTGAGAAGGCTCGAACTCATAGGATACAAGCTTCCCTGTTGGAGCTAAATCAGCTAACGGCAACAGCTTCTTTTCCGTTACTTCTTGAGAGATTGTATTAATAAAATGGTTATAGTATAAATACAATTCATCAAATGTACCGTCTGCAAACATATGCACCGTTTGCGAAGTAATTCCTTGAATATCAGCAAAAGATGGTTGGTCGGATAAACCAGTAATTTCTAAAAACACTGGAATACCACGCTTGATAAAGAAGTCACGCCCAACTTTCCCAATTGCAATTACACCATATTCATCGGAAGATGCATGACGTTTTTCAATTGCTTGTGAGACAGCGCGTAAAACGTTACTATTATAAGCTCCTGCTAAGCCACGATCTGAAGTAATGACAATGTATCCTGTTTTCTTTACAGGACGAGCCGTTAGCATTGGATGTGCAGCGCCTTTGCTGCCTCCTGCTACGCTTGCAACTACTTCTTGAATCTTTTCCATATAAGGAACGAAAGACTTAGCGTTTTGCTCGGCACGGTTTAACTTTGCAGCTGAAACCATTTCCATTGCTTTTGTAATTTGACTCGTTTTTTTCGTTGATGTAATTCTCGTTTGTATATCACGTAATGATGCCACAGGTTTCACCACCTTGTTTTAGAAGATCACGTGGTATGAAAGGTGAACGTAAGTTCACCTTTACCTTAATAAAAGCTTGTCTTAACATACCATTTTGACAAAGTTAACGATTACTCAGATGCTACAAATGTTTTCTTGAACGCTTCAAGAGCAGACTCAAACGCACCATCTTCAGGCAGTCCACCAGTTGTACGAATTGTTTCAAGAACTTCTTTACGATTTGAATCCAACCATGCTAAGTACTCATCTTCGAAACGAGTGATATCAGCAACTGGTACATCATCTAAGAAGCCTTTTGTTAACGCATATAAAATCGCTACTTGTTTTTCTACGCGAAGCGGCTTGTGTAAGCCTTGTTTTAATACCTCTACTGTACGCGCACCACGGTTAAGCTTTGCTTGTGTAGCTTGGTCAAGGTCTGATCCAAACTGAGCAAATGATTCAAGCTCGCGATAAGATGCTAAATCCAAGCGTAGCGTTCCAGCTACTTTCTTCATCGCTTTAACCTGAGCTGATCCACCTACACGTGATACTGAAAGACCTGCGTTAATCGCTGGACGTACACCTGAGAAGAATAAGTCAGACTGTAAGAAAATTTGTCCATCCGTAATCGAGATTACGTTTGTTGGAATATAAGCAGATACGTCTCCTGCTTGTGTTTCAATAAATGGAAGAGCTGTTAATGATCCTCCACCTTTAGCATCTGATAATTTTGCAGCACGCTCTAATAAACGAGAGTGTAAGTAGAATACATCCCCTGGATATGCTTCACGACCTGGAGGACGACGAAGTAATAATGAAAGTTCACGGTATGCAGATGCTTGTTTTGTTAAATCATCATAGATAACAAGTACGTGTTTGCCGTTATACATGAACTCTTCACCCATTGTTACACCAGCATAAGGTGCTAAGAACAGCATTGGTGCTGGTTGAGAAGCAGATGCTGTTACAACGATTGTGTAATCAAGTGCTCCATGCTTACGCAATGTCTCTACTACGTTACGTACTGTTGATTCTTTTTGACCAATAGCTACGTAAATACAAACCATATCTTGGTCTTTTTGATTTAAAATTGTATCGATTGCCACAGATGTTTTACCTGTTTGGCGGTCACCAATGATAAGCTCACGTTGACCACGGCCAATTGGTACAAGCGCGTCAATCGCTTTAATACCTGTTTGAAGTGGCTCGTGTACAGATTTACGATCCATAACACCAGGAGCTTGACTTTCAATTGGACGTGTTTTTGTTGTTCCAATTGGGCCTAAACCGTCTACAGGTTGACCTAACGAGTTTACAACACGACCAATTAATTGTTCTCCTACAGGAACTTCCATGATTCTTCCCGTACGACGTACCTCATCCCCTTCACGAATTCCAGTGTAAGGTCCTAAGATAATGATACCGACATTGTTTTCCTCTAAGTTTTGTGCCATACCCATGACACCGTTTGAAAATTCAACTAACTCTCCAGCCATGACATTGTCGAGGCCATGAGCACGTGCGATACCATCCCCTACTTGGATAACAGTACCTACATCACTCACTTTAATCTCAGACTGATAGTTTTCAATTTGCTGTTTTATCAGCGCACTAATTTCTTCAGCTTTGATGCTCATGAATTTCACCCCTATCTACGATCTATGTGCAAGAAGTTCGCGATGTACCGATTCTAATTTCCCGGAAATACTTCCGTCATAAATACGGTTGCCGATGCGAAGCTTCACGCCGCCGATTAGGCTCTTATCGATTACATTTGTAATATATAATGAATGCTTTCCTACCTTTGGTGCAAATGTTTCAGAAATAGCACGCTCTTCATCTGAAGATAATGCTTTTACAGAGTAAACGGTAGCTTCAGCCACACCTCGTGCTTCATTTGCAAGAGCACGATACTCACGAGTGATCTCCCCTACTACTTGAATACGATGACGATCTAATAATAAAAGGAGCGTATTTTGAACCGTTTCTGTCAACGTTGAAAACGTTTGGCGAACTAAGTCTTTTTTTCGGTTGTTTGAAATCTTTGGATGCGTTAACACTTCAATTAAATCATCGTTTTGAGCGAAAACTGCTTCCACTACGTCTAATTCTTCTTGTAAAGCATCGATAGATTGCTTTTCAGAAGCTAATTGAAAAAGAGCTAATGCATAACGCTTCGCGACTGCCGGCTGACTCATCGTACATCCCCTACTTCTTGAATGTACTCATTGATCAACTTCTCTTGATCTTGCTCTGACAATTCTTTTTCAATCACTTTCGACGCGATTAATACAGATAATGATGCAACTTGCTCACGAAGTGCAGTAACTGCTTGATCTTTTTCTTGCTGAATTTCTTGTTTTGCTAATGCTTTTAAGCGCTCAGACTCTTCACGCGCAGCAGCAACAATTTCTTCTTTTTTCTCTTCAGCGGATTTTCTTGCGTTTTCCATTAAAACTTGAACCTCTTCACGAGACTGTTTTAACAGCTCGCGTTGCTCTTCAACAAGCTTTTGTGCTTGTTGATTCTGCTGTTCAGCTGAATCAATTTCACTTGCAATATGCTCTTCACGCTGTTTCATGATACCCATTACTGGACCAAACGCGAACTTTCGTAACAATGCTAGCAAGATAAGGAACATTACTAATTGGAATAAAATATCTCCACCGTTAAAGCCTGATGCTCCTAATACAAACGTATTTGACACGGCTGCTTCACTCCCTTCAAAGACTTAACATCTATGATTTTGCTCATTAAAGACATAAAGCAATGGCGAAGGTTCTTTTCGAATGATCTTCGCCACTTTTAAACGTTTTAAGTTACTAATTATTGACCTTGAACCATGAACGCGATTACTACAGCGATGATAGGAATCGCCTCTACTAATGCAACCCCGATGAACATTGTTGTTGTTAATGTACCACGTGCTTCTGGTTGGCGAGCGATACCTTCTACTGTTTTTGATACGATAAGACCGTTACCGATACCAGCACCTAGTGCCGCTAAACCAATTGCAATTGCAGCTGCTAATAAACCCATTTTATAAAGTCCTCCCTTAGTGAAATAGAATTTTTTCAACATGTTTTAAACTCGCTCAAAACGGGTAAAGCTTGAGCGAAGGTTTTATAAATTAATGGTCTTGACTCACTTTGTGTGCCAGGTAAACCATTGTTAACATTGTAAAGATAAATGCTTGAATTGCACCTACGAAAATACTGAAGCCTTGCCATGCCAATGTTGGCACAACCGCCCCAAATAATCCAAGAGCAGTACCACTTGTAGCAAGCCCTGCTAATAAAGTTAACAGAATTTCTCCTGCATAGATATTCCCGAAAAGACGTAGACCAAGCGTTAGCGTATTTGCAAACTCTTCAATAATCTTTAATGGGAATAGAAAAGGCATTGGTTTGAAGTAATCTCGACCATATTCTGCGAACCCCTTCATCTTAATACCATAATAATGTGATAAGACAACGACCATTGCTGCTAGAGTCAATGTAATCGTCGGATCAGCAGTCGGTGATTTCCACCATAATTCGTGATCGACAACAACGGCAAATGGCAATCCTAACATATTGGCAACGAAGATATACATTAAGAGCGTTACACCTAGTGTTAAGAAGCGTCCACCTGTCTTCCAATCCATTGTGCTGTTAATGAGGCCTTTTACAAAGTCTAATACCCACTCCAGGAAGTTTTGCATACCTGTAGGCTTCATTGCTAAAGTACGAGTACATAAAACTGCAATTAAAAACACAATGACTGACGCCACGGTAATCATCAACATGTTACTGAGATTAAACGTAAGACCAAAGAAATCTTGAGTTGGTGATTCATGACCCAACTATATTCACCTCTCTTCCCATCTCCTGCGTATATTTTGAACAACTAAATCTATGATAATGACAAGATAGGATGTCATTAATCCCATAACTACACCAATAATATGAAAAGTATTTGGATAAGAGATTGTAATTACAACTGCTAGCGCAGCGGTTGCAAACCTTGCAAATGTTCCTACTGAACGAGGTCGTTTTCCTTCATCCAGCGCTTGTCCAAACTGTTTAGCCCTTCTTACTAAAACCCAAAGGTTATACAAACTGAGTGCTGTACCTAAAATCAGGCCTAAAAACACGGTTTGATAAGGAGTAAATCCCCATCCGAGAACGTATATTGCTAATAAATAAAATATGTAGGATCGAAGTCTTGGAAATAAATGTTGCAATTCTTGCATGGATTATTAATCTCCTGAAAAAAATTGTCGGACTGTGCGCAGCATGGCATAGACGCCAACTGCAAGCCCTAAAAGAAGGCCTAAAACTAAAAAAAGTGGCTCAGTCCCAACTTTTCCATCAATCCATTTGCCACCAAATAGACCGATTAATACGGAACCTGCTAACTGAGAAAGAATGGTGGACATTAATGCAATCGCTTGTAATGACTGCCGTTTTTGCTTAGTCATTTAGAAAACCCCTTTTTGGTAAATTCTTTTTTTTCAAAAAAATCTACATACTCTAAAGCTATGCAAACTTATGTATAAATTACCAAAAAAGTTAAAAACAGTTAGTCGAAAACACAAGCGAACCTTGATTTTCAAGTGTTGAAAACCTTATCATTTATATCCATTGTTAGCATACAATAGCACATATTTAATGTCAATGTGTTTAAGCTAAAAACTTCACAATCTAAAAAGGGATGTTCACATTTTTGCCACACATATTTCATAATTAAATAAGAACAATGTAAAAGGGCATCAAACCTTGGTTTGATGCCCTTTTACTCAATCATCAGCCTCGCATTTACTACCTCTGTTTTACCATCTTTTTTAGCATATGCGAATACTTTATAATCACCTTTAGGTAGCTCTTCCTGCAGTTGAATTTTCCGCTTTAACATTCCTCTTTCTAATTTCTTATCTACATCTAAATAAGAGACGAATCGAAGGGTATCCGTGTCATAAACAGCAATTCCAAATTCATCCGCTCCTTCAGGTAAAAATGCTTCATATATATAAGTATTAGCATCACTTCCTTGCATAGCCTGCAGTCCCATAACTCGAGGGTAATTTGGCTTTTCGACCATATACAAATACGGTATTGATATTGTTTCACGTGAATCACGAATTTCCAACCGTCCATCATATATGCCTTTTTTCTTTTGATGGCTGTTTACCTGAAGATCAAATGAAATAGTCTTCGCTTCTTTAGGATTTAATGTGAAAGAAAGCGGTACTCTCCAAGTTTCACCAGACTTTTTTGTTGGAGGCGTAACATGATAAACGTTTTTATAATTTGATTCATTAAAGATGCTCATTTTAATTCTTTTACTACTTTGTCCTTCAAAAATTCCAAAAGGTAACGTGCTAGGTGATAACAGCGTTGTTGCTTTTACTGCACGTTCCACTTGAATCCTTCCTGCGCCTTGCTCATATACGTGATATAATTCACCCTTCAAATTCCTAATTGGCTTTGCCGTACTCATCAGTGCAGCTTTTACTTGTTCAGGAGACCAATCAGGGTGAGCCTGTAAAAGTAAAGCACAGGCTCCCGCTACGTGAGGTGCTGCCATGCTCGTTCCATTTAAAGGCTCATACCCGTTCGGTACCGTACTCATGATTTGATAGCCTGGCGCTACTACATCAGGCTTAATGTCCCATGTGCTCGTAACCGGGCCCCTTGAACTAAAAGGGGTAATAATATCCTCTATAGTCTTGGAGAAAGTAGATGCATACACGTTTCCTTTTTGAATTTCTTTCTTTATGACTTCCCCCACATCACTCGAAACGATAACTACTGGAATTGAAAACAATTCGCTTACAGTCTCATCTACCACTCCGTTGATAGCATGGTATACAATTACCGCTTTAGCTCCAGCTTTTTTAGCTTTGTTTATTTTATTCGATAGAGGAATTTCCCCGGTATGCATAAGGACGACCTTATTTCCAACATCAATCATTTCCCTTCCGCTTCCCGCGTCCTTTAATACAATTTTCTGATCCATATCCCATTTCTCAGCATTGGGTAATGGAGATAGAGAAATATCATGTGGGAAACTTTCCATTTTTATAAATGGAATGCTTGTTGGAGAAACGGATGCACCAACTGAAATTGCTTCTCGAGCTGTTCCAGGAGATCCGACAGTCCACAATCCTGGCCCTGAATTACCGCTGGACGTTACCGTTACGATTCCTTTTTCAACGGCCTTATTCAGAGCTAAACTAGTCGGTAAATCTGGCCCATTAATATCGTTTCCTAGGGATAAGTTAATAACATCGACTCCATCTTGAATGGCTTTTTCAACAGCTAGAATAACGTTTTCAGAAGAACCAGAACCGCCTGGACCTAATGCTCGATAAGCATAAATTTCAGCTTCAGGTGCCACTCCACGCATCTTCCCGTTTGCTCCGATAATACCAGCCACATGCGTACCATGAAGCGTAGGCTCTCCTTGCTTACTTACTGTTTCCATTGGAGAGTAATCTTGGTCGACAACGTCATATCCACCTCGATAATTTGACTTTAAATCAGGATGATTAAAGTCAATTCCTGTATCAATCACTCCAACTTTTATCCCTCTACCTGTTAAACGTTGGTTTTTTTTATCAAACATGCCCCTTACCTTTTCACTGCCAATATAAGATGCGCTTCCTTCATTTTTTGCATGATACGAAACAGAAGCATGTGAACTATCAATATAAGATTCTTCTCGCAGTCTTTGTAAGTCGTATAAAGTCCCCGATACGGATAGACCTGTAAATACTTCTCGAAATTCGTGGTTAATGCTTACGTTGGGATATTTTTTCTTTATTTCTTGTTTTGCAACTGCCACATTCTGCTCGTTCAGTATGAGAATGTATGTTTTTTGCACCTGTTTTTCAAATGATTGAATATCTGGAAACTCTACGCCTTCACTGTACGTGATTGTACTGTTTACTCCAAATATTAATAATAATAAAATGGTTATTTTCCACATAAAAACACCTCTCAACATAGCGTGTCACAAATAGACTGCATTCATGTGAGAGGTGTTAGGTTTATTTTTATAACGGCTTAAATTCTTCAGGTCTTTCTTCACGATGTTTAAAATAGTAGCTAATCGCATCGCAAATACGTTCAGAAGCATGACCATCTCCATAAGGATTAGATGCTTTCGACATTGTTTCATAAACGGATGTGTCGATTAATAACTCTTTCGCTAAGGTGTAAATCGTTTCTTCTTCTGTACCAGCTAACTTTAACGTTCCTGCTTCAATACCCTCTGGACGCTCCGTTGTATCACGTAATACTAACACAGGTACACCAAGAGAAGGTGCTTCTTCCTGAACGCCACCGGAATCCGTTAGAATAAGATGTGCTCGATTCGCAAAGTTATGGAAGTCAATTACATCCAATGGCTCAATAAGATGAATACGATCATCATCGCCTAATATTTCATTGGCTGTTTCACGTACAACAGGATTTAAGTGCACAGGATAAACAACTTGTACGTCATCATGTTCAGTTACAATGCGCTTTACGGCTCTAAACATATTTTTCATTGGCTCACCTAAATTTTCACGACGATGAGCGGTTAATAAGATAAGACGATCAGTACCAAGGTTACGTAAGACTTCATGCTCATACGAATCTTTTACAGTTGTTTTCAGCGCATCAATAGCTGTGTTTCCTGTCACAAAAATATTTTCTTCATTCTTGTTTTCTGTTCTCAAATTAACAGAAGACTTCGTTGTTGGAGCAAAGTGTAAATCTGCTAGTACACCCGTCAACTGTCGATTCATCTCTTCAGGATAAGGTGAATATTTATTCCATGTACGAAGACCTGCTTCTACATGCCCTACAGGAATTTGGTTATAAAACGCTGCTAGTCCCGCAATAAATGTTGTTGTTGTATCTCCATGAACCAACACAATATCTGGCTTTACTTTTTGCATTACATCGTTTAAACCTTCTAATCCCCTAGTTGTTACATCCATTAATGTTTGACGGTCTTTCATAATGTTTAAGTCATAATCTGGTTCAATATTAAAGATGGATAGCACTTGATCAAGCATTTGACGATGCTGAGCAGTAACAGTCACAATTGCTTCAAATTCCTCGGGACGTTTCTTTAGCTCAAGAACAAGTGGTGCCATTTTAATAGCTTCCGGTCTAGTACCAAATATCGTCATTACTTTAATTGGTTGCTTCATTATTTATCACCCGTATCTGAGAAATTATTTTGTGCCGAATAAACGGTCTCCCGCATCTCCTAAACCTGGAACAATGTAACCATGGTCATTTAATTTTTCGTCTAAAGCTGCGATATAAATATCAACATCTGGGTGCGCTTCTTTTACAATTTCTACTCCCTCTGGAGCAGCAATTAAGCACATAAATTTAATGTTTTTTGCACCGCGCTTTTTCAACGAATTGATTGCTTCAACTGCTGAACCACCTGTTGCAAGCATTGGGTCTACAACAATAAAATCACGCTCTTCTACATCATTTGGTAATTTTACATAGTATTCAACTGGTTGCAGTGTTTCTGGATCACGGTATAGGCCAACATGCCCTACTTTTGCTGCAGGCATTAGTTTTAAGAAACCGTCAACCATTCCGATACCTGCACGTAAAATCGGTACAATTCCTAACTTTTTACCAGCAATTACTTTAGAAGTTGTTCTACATACTGGTGTATCAATTTCTACATCTTGTAAAGGTAGATCACGAGTTGCTTCGAACGCCATTAAGCTCGCTACTTCATCTACTAGCTCACGAAATTCTTTTGTTCCCGTCTTTACATCACGTATGTATGTTAATTTGTGTTGAATAAGAGGATGATCGAATACGTATACTTTGCCCATTAAAATCTCTCCTTTGAATTTAAAAATGTCCACATTTAAATACCATTCAAGCCCTTGAATGGTACCTACTTTAAAAAAACGATAACGTTAACATAACTTAAGCATTGCATCTATTTTACAGAAAATTATTTTTGAGTTCAAGCTTAATCCAAAAATAGATATTTTTCTATAACAATTTTGTAACCATATTATTCAACTTTAAACGTTGATACAAAAAGAAAAGTTGGGTAACTTCCCAACTTTTCTTTTTGTATTTTACTATTTACCTTATATAGATTATAGAGATGCATACATTTCAAATTTACTTGTTAATGCTTCTACACGAGCTGTTGCTTCTGCTAACTTTTCTTCATTATCAATGTTTTTTAATGTTAAGCCAATGATAGCAGCGATTTCATCCATTTCTTCAGCACCGAATCCGCGAGTCGTCACAGCAGCTGTTCCAATACGAATTCCACTTGTTACAAATGGACTTTGTTGGTCGTAAGGAATTGTGTTTTTATTCGTTGTAATTCCAACTTCATCTAACGCTTTTTCAGCCACTTTACCTGTTAGTCCCATTGAGCTTACATCGATTAAAACAAGATGATTATCTGTACCACCAGAAACTAATGTAAAACCTTCTTTTGTTAGGCCTTCAGCTAAGCGATTTGCATTATCAATGATGTTTTGTGCATATTGCTTAAATTCTTCTTGTAACGCTTCACCAAATGCTACGGCTTTAGCAGCAATAACGTGCATTAATGGCCCACCTTGAATTCCAGGGAAGATTGATTTATCAATTGCTTTTGCAAATTCTTCTTTACATAAAATCATTCCACCACGCGGTCCGCGTAATGTTTTATGCGTAGTTGTTGTAACGAAATGAGCATGTGGAACTGGATTCGGATGAAGGCCTGCTGCTACAAGTCCAGCGATATGAGCCATATCTACCATTAAATATGCTCCCACTTCATCTGCAATTTCACGGAATTTTTTAAAGTCAATTTCACGAGGATACGCACTAGCACCAGCAACAATCAACTTCGGCTTATGAGTACGTGCTTTTTCCAATACATCTTCATAGTTAATACGATGTGTTTCTGCGTCTACACCATATTCAATGAAATTGTACTGCACGCCGCTAAAGTTTACTGGACTACCATGCGTTAAATGTCCACCGTGAGATAAGTTCATACCAAGAACTGTATCTCCTGTCTCTAAAATTGTAAAGTACACAGCCATGTTTGCTTGAGCACCTGAGTGAGGTTGAACATTCACATGTTCTGCACCAAAGATTTCTTTTGCACGGTCACGAGCTAAATCTTCTACTACGTCTACGTGTTCACAGCCACCATAATAACGCTTAGCTGGATAACCTTCTGCATATTTATTTGTAAGTACAGAACCTTGAGCTTCCATTACTGCCGTTGTTACGAAGTTCTCTGATGCAATTAACTCAATTTTTGTACGTTGACGACCTAATTCATCTTGAATTGCATTATAGACTGCTGGATCTTGCTGCACTAACTTTTTCTCCATCGAAATCCTCTCCTCGTTTCGTTTCGTATGAACAATGTTCGTTTTTTATTAATTCATCTACATTGTAACATGGTTTATTTAGAATAAAAAACAAAAAATGTGCATTATATTAATATATTTATTTACAATCGTTCGTAAATGGCTCTTGGTCCACCAATTAATTTTGGTCGAGTATAAGCAATAGTCATGTGCGCTTGACCAATTTGCTTCAAAGAACACCTAACAGGAACAGCCACATGCTTTAAGTGCATACCAATGAATGTATCTCCAATATCAATGCCTGCATCAGCTTTAATGAATTCAACAATAACAGGATCCTTGAAATGATGATATGCATAAGTGGCCATCGCTCCACCTGCTTTTCGAACAGGTACAACGGTTACCAGGTCTAAACTTTGCTTCAACGCTACTTCTCTTTCTACCACTAGCGCTCGATTTAAATGTTCACAGCATTGAAACGCTAAATAGATGCCTTTGTTCTCTGCAAATTCTTCAAGCTTACCATAGATTACCTCTGCTGCTTCTTCGGTTCCCGATGTTCCGATTCGCTCTCCAACTACTTCACTTGTACTGCAACCAACTACAAATAAACTATTTTGCGGAAGTTTTACCTGATTTGAAAAGTCTGCTAGCACCACTTCTAGTTCTTGGCCCCAATCTTGAGCATTAGACATTCTAAAGCGCCTCCTTTACATCATTTACTCTTCATATGCTTTAATTTTGTTTACACGATTTTCGTGACGTCCACCTTCAAAACTCGTCGTCAACCATATTTTAGCAATATCTCTAGCTAAACCTGGGCCAATCACCCGTTCACCCATAGCTAGTACATTTGTATCATTATGTTCTCTAGTCGCTTTAGCACTAAACGTATCGTGGACAAGTGCACAACGAACACCTTTTACTTTATTAGCAGCAATGCTCATTCCAATTCCTGTTCCACAAATTAGAATTCCTTTGTCAACTTCTCCGCCTGCTACTTTTTCAGCAACTGGAATTGCATAGTCTGGATAGTCTACTGAATCGCTGCATTCACAACCGAAATCAATATACTCAATGTTTAGTTCCTCCATTAATTGCATAATTTCTTTCCTAATATTTATACCGCCATGATCTGATGCAATTGCTACTTTCATAATGAATCCTCCCTATAGACTGTTAAAGGTATTTTTTAAAACTACCATTTTTAATTTTCTAATTTTTTAACTGCTCGATTAATAAGCTGCTGTATTTCCTCAAATGTCATTTGATAAACAGATAAATTGCCTCCGTAAGGATCGGCAACGTCTCCATTTTCACCTACAAATTCTTTTAGCGTAAACAGTTTATCTAGCGTATCAGGAGCTTGACTTGCTAGCATCTGCTTATGACTACTCGTCATGGTAAAGATATGAGTTGCCCAATCTAACATCTCTCTTGTGATACTAGATGATGTATGTGATGCATCAATACCTTGCTGTGCTAAAACAGCTGCTGCATGCGTGGAAATCGGTTGGCCGTCCATTGCAAATAAACCCGCTGATTTCACTTCCATCTCATGCTTTTTTTGGTTCCTTAACCAAGCTGCTGCCATAGGGCTTCGACATGTGTTTCCTGTACAAACAAATAAGACTTTTTTCAATCTAAAATCTCTCCTTATTTTACTACTAATAAACCCTTTCTACATTGCCTTTATTTTATCCTTAATATATAGAAGAGTTCAACACCCATGACCTATGATACTTTTCATTAAATGTAAGCACAAAAAAGCAAGCTCTATGTGAATTGAGCTTGCTTCTATAGGATACTGAATTAGTAAACTATTTATAATTGAAAAAGAAGCTTGATTCCAAATGCAAGGAGGATGCTTCCACCTAACGCTTCACTGTATGAACCTAGCCAGCCTTGAACACGCCTTCCAAGCAAAAGGCCTAACCATGTTAAAAGCATACTTACTACGCCAAAAATCATAATTGTTAAAAATGTTCGTGCTCCAAAGATTCCAAGGCTTAAGCCCACGGAAAAGCTATCTAAGCTAACACTTAATGCAAAGATAATTAATCCCCATCCTACTGGTTTAATAAACGGTTCCTCGTCACGCTTGAAGGATGAGTAAATCATTTGGATTCCTAATATGAGTAATAACACGCCTCCACCATATGTAGCCAACATTCCCAGCTTATCAGACAACAACTTTCCAATAAACATACCCAAAAGGGGCATCCATATATGGAAAAGACCTATTATTACTCCAATGTAGAAAATTTGGCGAAAGCGTAAACGGACTAGACCCATACCGAGTCCGACCGAAAAGGCGTCCATTCCTAACGCAAATGCCATAATAACTAATGTAATCAGTTCACTAATCAATCCTGAAATATCCATCTTCAACCTCCTCGGACGTGCCTATTTCACCTTATGCACGCACGAAATGGTTTAGAAGATGAATCTAAAATTATTGAACAATAAACTGATGACCAGCCGCTTTTACTAACCGATTCATTAAAGCTTGACCTACTCCATGTTCAGGGAAGCTCTCACTTAAAATAATATCTACGTCATAGTCATTAAAGGAACGTAAAACATGATAGAGTTCACTTGCGACCGTCTCTAACTTACTTCGATAGCCGCAAGTTAAAATCTGATTTGCATGATAAAAGTCTTGATGTTCATGCGTTGTTAAAACTCCAACTTTCTTTCCTTGTTTTTGAAAATATTCAACTTGCTTCTGCAAAAATTCCTTTGAACCCTTTACAATGATGAGCGGCGCGTTAGGAGCATAGTGGGTATACTTCATTCCAGGGGATTTCGGCGCTTCCTTCTCATCTTTAAGAGCTTGGTCTACCCTTACTTCTCCAATTAAAGCTTCTAATTGTTCTTTTGTAACGCCACCAGGTCGTAAAATCACTGGAATATCTTCTGTACAGTCTAAAACAGTAGATTCTAGACCCACTCCTGTCACTCCCCCATCGACAATTCCACTAATTCTACCTTCTAAATCGCTCACAACATGCTGAGCGCTTGTTGGACTGGGCTTTCCCGATAGATTTGCGCTTGGTGCAGCTACTGGTACATTTGCCTTTTTTAATAAAGCTAGAGCTACGGGATGCGAAGGCATTCGAACAGCAACACTATCTAATCCAGCGGTTACGTTTTCCGCTACAAATCCTTTTTTAGGAAAGATAAGCGTAATTGGTCCTGGCCAAAAAGCATTCATTATTTTTCGAGCCGTTTCTGAAACCTCGCTTACAATCCTATCTAACTGTTTCATGTCGCCAATGTGTACAATAAGTGGGTTATCACTTGGACGCCCTTTTGCCTTAAAAATTTTATCCACAGCCTCTTCAGAGGTTGCATCCGCTCCTAATCCATAGACTGTTTCTGTAGGAAACGCAACCACTTCTTGATTTCTTAATAAAGAAGCTGCTTTTTCTATCTGTGGATAACTATCATGTTCTTTCATTTCTTTATCCACAGACCAGATTTTTGTATTCATTTCATTCACTCCTATTAGCACAACTATATATAGGCAAAACCATCTATATTACCTACTATTTATACAAGATTTTAACTTATTTTATCAATAGACGATTGCAACAAACAAGCTTTATCCACAAAATGTGGATAAAGCTTGTTTGTTTGTTAATAACTTTGTGGATGACATTTATTCACATGTGTAAAAGTTAATCTTGATAAGCCATCACATATACTTGCTCTAAACTTGGAAGATTTCGTAGATAAGAGTGATGTTTCAAGCCACCCGGCAATTCTTCGTAGTGGATTTGCTTAAAATTCATCATAGAAAAAAACTGTACAGATGAAGCCTTATTGGTCACTAAATATAATTGATGCACATCATTTTTTTTTGCTAGTTGTACAATACTTTTAAATAATAATAAAATGTCCGATCTCATGAGGGAAGGCGAAACAACAAGAGAACGTAATAACCCATGCTCTCCATCTTTTTCAAATCCAACAGTTGCTAACAGCTCGTCATTCTCATCTTCCATAATAACAAAATGATGAATACTTTCTGCTACACCTTCTGAACTAATACCTGCTTTTGTTAAGAAAGATTGAATTCGCCCACAATCTTTCACTTCTGCTAACTTTAATTGTTCCTTCATTTCTCATCACCTCATTTTAGTTTCTAGTAACAAAACTATGAAATATGAGAAACAAATAGAACTATATACTTTTACTTTCTATCATTTGAATAAAGATGAAGCTAGTTCTACAATAAAGAATTTCACTTCTACTTCTTCTTCTTTTTTCTGTACTTTTTTACTAGACTTCTTCTGCTGCTTTTCTTTTTTCGCTTCTTTTACAGCTACTTCTTGTGCTAAATTTGAAGTCGATGCAACAAGGTTTGAATGATCAATATGATTAGCATCTACTTTCGCTACTTCTTCAGCGACCGATTCAACCACTTCTTTCTTTTCTACAGGTTGTTCTTCCTCTGGCATTGGTGATTGAATAGCTTCACCATTTGAGAAATCCAAAAAGCACATGGGTGGAAATAGTACGCACCACCAGTTTGCTCCTTCACCTTCACCTAAAGTGATTAGTACTGCCTCATATTCACCAGCAGGATAAAGAAACTGGCCATATAGCTTTGTTGGAAAGCTCACCTTTCCAAAATCAACGTGTATAGACTCATTCATACCTTGTTCTTTCATAACTTCCTTAGCAATTGCTTCTAATGCTGGCAAGTTGCTTTTAATAACATCTCTGGCATCATCCACTGACGTAAGCTCTTGTACCCACGTAGTGATTTGTGCATTTACTTCATCTCTAATCAATCGCTTTACATGCTGATCTTTCTCACTATCGCTGTTTGCTAGAATACGCAAACGAATCGCTTCATCTGGAATTACCATGGGCTCATTAGCTTCGACCTTTTGGTTTGTATATAGAATTTGGATATTTGCTCCAATAATAAGTAAAAGAAAATAAATGATTGCTTGTTTTTTCATTATGTCCACCATCCCTTCACAAGACAGTATGGACAATCATTTTCTATCCTAAACTAGCAACTTATTAAAATCTATTATTTTTATAAAGAAGCAAATACCATTCGATCTTTTCCATTGATATCAAAAACAACTTCAACTTTCGCACTGTGAAACTGCTTTTTTAACATATCTGCTACGACATTAGCTTGTCCAGCCCCTACTTCAAATGCAATAATTCCTTGTTTGTTAATAACAAGCGGGAGCTCTTCCATAAAGCGTCGATAGAAATTCAAACCATCTTGACCACCAAAAAGAGCTCGATTAGGCTCATAGTCCTTTACAACGGTTGATAACTCATCACTATCAGGAATATAAGGAGGATTAGATACCACAACATCAAACCGTTGAGCTGTCTCAATAAAAGGCTTTAATAAATCACCATGTACAAATTGAACCTTGGCACCCAAGCATTTAGCATTTTTTTTTGCTACCGCTAAAGATTCTTCTGCAATATCAGTGCACGTCATTTCTATTGCTGGAACTTCTAAAGCAAGTGTAACACCAATTGCACCACTACCTGTTCCAATATCAACAGCTTGAATTGGATTATGCCCAAACTTTTGTTTCATACGTTCAATTAAACCTAATACAAGCTCTTCCGTTTCGGGACGCGGTATTAGCACTTCCTCATTTACTTGAAACGTCCTTCCATAGAACTCTTCCGAACCAATGAGATATTGTACCGGGATACCATCTACATGTTTGTTAACATCATATTGGAATTTTTTTATTGTTACTGCTGGAACTTCTTCTTGTAATGAAGCAAGTAGGTAAGTTCGAGTCATGCCAAGGTGATGACGCAACAGCATTTCCCCCGCATTTTCATCTCGTTTCGCTTCTTTTAAACAAGAAGAAGCCCATTTTAGGGCTTCAAAAACTTTCATTGTTAGTTCGAATCTTCCATTCTTCTCGCTTGATCTTCCATGATTAATGCATCAATGACTTCATCTAGCTTACCTTCTAGAATTTGATCAAGCTTTTGAATTGTTAAACCAATTCGGTGATCCGTTACACGGTTTTGAGGGAAGTTATACGTACGAATACGCTCTGAACGATCCCCAGAACCTACTGCTTGCTTACGATTTGCATCGTATTCAGCTTGGGCTTCCTGCTGAAATTTATCATAAACACGCGCACGTAATACTTTCATTGCTTTTTCTTTATTCTTAATTTGGGACTTTTCATCTTGACACGACACAACTGTTCCTGTTGGTAAATGAGTTAAACGAACAGCGGACATAGTTGTATTTACACTTTGTCCACCTGGTCCACTAGATGCGAACGTATCAACACGAATATCTTTTTCATGAATCTCTACTTCTACCTCTTCTGCTTCCGGTAAACATGCAACGGTTGCTGTTGAAGTATGAATACGTCCACCAGATTCCGTTTCAGGTACACGTTGAACGCGATGTGCGCCGTTTTCAAACTTCATTTTTGAATATGCACCTTTACCGTTAATCATGAAAATAATTTCTTTATATCCACCAACACCTGTTGTGTTAGCTTCCATTACGTCAATTTTCCAGCCTTGAGTCTCGGCAAAACGGGAGTACATGCGGTACAGGTTACCAGCAAATAAAGCTGCTTCATCGCCTCCTGCAGCACCACGAATCTCCATAATAACGTTTTTGTCATCATTTGGATCTTTCGGGATTAACAGAATGCGAAGTTTATCTTCTAATTCTTCTGCCTGTGGCTCTAGCTCTTGAATTTCTTCTTTAACCATTTCACGCATATCCGCATCAAGTTTTTCTTCAAGCATCGCTTTTGCATCTTGTAGCTGCTCTTTTACTTCTTTATACTCTCGGTAACACGTAACAGTCTCTTGTATATCTGATTGTTCTTTTGAATACTCTCTTAATTTAGATGGGTCATTTACGATTTCAGGGTCGCTAAGAAGCTCATTCAACTTCTCATAGCGTGCCTCCACGGCTTCTAAACGATCAAACACGTCATTCACCTCATTTTTTATCCATAACGTTCTAATTATAGTATAGCTCATGGATTCAGTCAAAACAAAGTGAGTCTTAACATGGATTATGGCTTGACGTTTACATGAAATTGAAGTCTAGGCAAACCCTCATAGAAAGCCTCATTGAGATTTTTTATAATCTTTTTCTTCTCGTGAACGTTATATTCTTTTCCAACATAGACCGTCACCCAAGCATCTTTTCCACTGATAACAATATTTCCAGGCTTATAGGGAGTTTTAACGTTAATAATTTCCTCAATCTTAGCTGCATCATCTTTTACTGCAGTTTGTTTATTCGTTGTATTTAAAAAATTAGGGTTTTGATCCGTAAATTCTTCATAATTTTCAAGCTCAGCCCGCTCTTTTTTTGATTGAGCTTCTTGAGAATTGTTTCCTTGATTACATGCGGTTACAAGAAAAGCTGTAAACAGTATTATGATTAAGTGTTTCATACTATCACCCTCCTATCTTGTTAGCTTTCCGCATTCCTCTCTTTTCATCCAATTCCATAAAAAAAGCAAGGCCGTTTGGCCTTGCTTTTTTACTTTGTTAACTCTTGAAAGTTACTTGCTGTTTTTGAACTTTTCACCACATGACAATGACGGCAGCGAGGTTCGTAAGATTCTGATGCACCCACTAATATAATGGGATCATCATAAGAAGCTGGCTCTCCATTAATTAAGCGTTGAGTACGACTTGCTGGAGATCCACATGATGCACAAACAGCTTGCAATTTTGTAACTGATTCAGCTATTGCCATCAGCTGAGGTACATGTCCAAAAGGCTCACCACGAAAGTCTTGATCAAGTCCTGCTACAATGACACGAAACCCTTTATCTGCAAGAGCTTGTACAACTTCAACAATTTGATTATCAAAGAATTGAATCTCATCGATTGCCACTACGTCTGTTTCTGCGCTAACCTTATCTAAAATATCGGTAGAGATGGATATTGGATGCGCAATAACTGATGTTCCATTATGTGACACAACTGCTTCTTCACTGTATCGATCATCAATTGCAGGTTTAAATACCTGCACATTTTGTTTAGCAAACTGCGTGCGACGAACACGACGAATTAACTCTTCTGATTTCCCTGAGAACATACTTCCACAAATTACTTCAATCCAACCGCTTTGTTTCATTACGTACACCATGCGGGACTCTCCCTTCCTATCACTCCATTATGAGCGAACCGCTACTAACTTTATCTAGTCTACCTTTAATTATGTAGAACATGTATATAGAAAAGATTTCTCCACCTACAATGGAAATCTTTAACTTTTTTCCTATTTTAAGAAGTAAAAAAACAGGCAAGAGATAAGCCACTTGCCTGTTTGCTTCGACAATCTTGATTATTTAAGACCGTATTTTTTGTTGAAACGATCAACACGGCCACCAGCTTCAGCGAATTTTTGACGGCCCGTATAGAATGGGTGACATTGTGAACAAGTCTCAACGCGCATCTCTTCTTTTACAGAACCAGTTTCAAACTCATTACCACAGCTGCATTTCACCATGATTTTGTTGTACTTTGGATGAATTCCTGTTTTCATTCTTTTCATCTCCTTCCGCCCTGAATCATTCTGAAACAGAGTTTATTGATAAGAAAAATGATGAGCATAATTGCAACATCGTGTATCTTATCAACACACATGATGAAATTATAACAAGGGTTGTTTCGTTTTGCAACCACCTATTCAAAACATCTTTTTTCCATCAACTAACACTTCATTTAAAACTTATATAAAATTAATTTGGTCTGTTTTCTTTTATCTTTTATTAGCTAATAAAGCTTTCTTCTCTTCAGTCAATAAAGCAAAAAATTCTTCATTTGACTTGGTTTGACGAAGACGCTTTAAGAACTTTTCAGCAAAATCAGGTGCATCAGCCATCGACTTACGAATAGCCCATAGATGATCAAGCTGCTCTTTTGGAATAAGAAGCTCTTCTTTACGTGTACCTGAACGACGAATATCAATTGCTGGGAAAATACGTTTTTCAGCAAGTGAGCGATCAAGGTGAAGCTCCATATTTCCAGTTCCTTTAAACTCTTCGTAAATTACGTCGTCCATACGAGAGCCTGTATCAATTAAAGCTGTTGCAAGAATGGTCAAGCTTCCACCATCTTCAATGTTTCTAGCCGCACCAAAGAATCGTTTTGGACGATGGAAAGCTGCTGGGTCAATACCACCTGACAACGTTCGTCCACTTGGCGGAATAACGAGGTTATAAGCACGAGCTAGACGAGTAATACTATCCATTAGGATGACAACGTCTTTTTTATGCTCTACTAGTCTCATTGCACGTTCCAGTACAAGCTCTGCGACTTTAATATGATTTTCTGGCACCTCATCAAACGTTGAGCTGACAACATCTCCATCAACAGATCGTTCAATATCGGTTACTTCTTCAGGGCGCTCGTCAATTAAGAGAACAATAAGCTCTGCTTCTGGGTGATTTGTTGTAATGCTGTTGGCAATTTCTTTTAAAAGCATTGTTTTACCAGCCTTAGGTGGCGCAACAATTAATCCCCTTTGGCCAAAACCAATTGGTGAAATGAGATCAATAATTCGGGTTGAGAAACTTCTAGGTTGTGTTTCTAGACGCATTTGCTCATTTGGATAAATAGGTGTTAGGGCCGGGAAATGCACGCGCTCTTTTGATGTCTCTGGATCTTCGCCATTAACTGCTTCTACGTGTAACAAGCCATAGTAACGCTCGTTTTCTTTAGGGGGACGAACCTTACCAGATACTTTATCTCCGTTTCTTAAATCAAAACGTCGAATCTGAGAGGCAGAAATATAGATATCCTCAGAACTTGGAGAATAGTTGATTGGTCTTAAAAAACCAAACCCTTCCGATTGAATAATTTCAAGGACACCTTCCATGAAAAGCAGACCGTCTTGTTCTGCCTGTGCTTTTAAAATTGCAAAAACAAGCTCTTTTTTCGTTAGCTTGCTATAATAAGAAACTTTATATGCTTTCGCATGTTCATATAGCTCTTTTAATTTCATATTTTCTAAACTGGATAATGTTAAGTTCATTAGGACACCACGCTTTTAATGAATAATTTTTGAGTTTCCTTCCATATTAAGTTACTATCTAGCAGAAAATGATACGGTCGGAACAGTGTGTTAAAGATGGAGAAGGTAATCTAGAAGTATACATAAGTAGAATCAATTATAATTATACACTTATTAGAAGAAAAAACAGGTTACTTTCATAACGAAGTGGCCAAAACCACGAATTGTTTGATGTAGCAACTTATATTCTAACCTTTTTCTATCTTTTTAATCAATCTTTTTTTGACGCATAACGGTCAAATCCAAAAAACACGTTATAGTTTACTAGCTTCGACTGAAAACCTTTTCAATTCATATTAAATAAGAAATGATAGGTACAAATGCATTGCACACACCAATTTATTATTTATAACGAATAATCAGTGAGGGATTCCCCTCACTGATTTTCAACTTACTCTATTATAGACCAAATTTGCATAATGTCTAGTAGCTGACCTGATGAGAAAAACTATGATTAAGAATTTTGAAATTGCTCAATTTCTTCCTCAGTCATTTCTTCTCGCCAAATCATTGCACCTAGAGTTGATAACTTGTCCACTAAGTGACTATATCCACGATCAATATGCTCTAATCCAGTAACTTCAGTAATTCCTTTAGCCATTAAACCAGCTGTCACTAAAGCGGCTCCTGCGCGTAAGTCTGAAGCTTTAACACGTGCACCTTGCAACTGTACAGGGCCATTAATAATTGCAGAGCGACCTTCTACTTTTACGGAAGCATTCATGCGTCTTAGTTCATCAATGTGTTTAAAACGAGCACCATAAATTGTATCTGTTACTACGCTTGTACCAGATGCTTTTGTCAATAAAGTAGTAAACGGTTGTTGCAAATCTGTTGGGAATCCTGGATACACTAATGTTTTAATGTCTACAGGCTTTAATAATTCTCTTGTAGCCACCAAAATTTGGTCCGAACTTGTTTCAATATGAATGCCCATTTCTCTCATTTTAGCAGTCAAAGATTCCAAGTGCTGCGGAATTACATTATCCACAATCACTTCTTTTCCCATGCTAGCACCCATTACCATATAAGTACCGGCCTCAATACGATCTGGAATAATTGAATGACGGCAGCCGTGTAAAGTATCTACACCATCGATCCTAATAACGTCTGTTCCAGCACCTTTAATTTTTGCTCCCATACTTGTTAATAGTGTTGCAACATCAATAATCTCAGGTTCTTTAGCTGCATTTTCAATAACAGTACGTCCCTTTGCTCTGACAGCAGCTAGCATGATATTTATAGTTGCACCGACACTTACTACGTCTAAATAAATTCGAGCTCCTTTTAGTTCTTCAGCACGTAAATAAATAGCTCCTTGTTCATTTGTAACAGTCGCACCTAGCGCCTCAAAACCTTTGATATGCTGGTCGATTGGGCGAGGTCCTAAATAACAACCGCCAGGAAGACCAACAACCGCTTTTTTAAAGCGTCCTAACATTGCTCCCATTAAATAATAAGAAGCGCGCAGTTTTTTTACCTTTCCACTCGGTAAAGGCATTGCCGTCATATGAGTCGGGTTTACCGTTAATTCTTCATTATCACTTGTGACACTGCCACCAATTTCTTCAATTAAATCACTCAGCAATTCAACATCTGATATACGAGGTAACCCCTCTATTGTAACAGGTGACTCCGCTAAAATTGTAGCTGGAATCAGTGCCACAGCGCTATTTTTAGCACCGCTTACACGAACTGTTCCACTTAGAGTAAAGCCACCTTGTATTTTCAGCTTTTCCATTTATAGCTCCCTTCCAGCGAAAGAAAGTTTTCCACTCTGTAGTTAAGGAAAAAATTGGAACTACCACTATGTAGACTACTTGTATTTTTCCTCTTATCTACTAGTGTACACGAAAATCCAAAAATCATGTATAATTTCGACAATTTTAAAGAAAATATGGCATTTACTCAGTTTATTCGTAAATGCCATATCATCTTATCTACATTATTTTTGTCGTTTTTCCCAATCTGATAGAAACTGTTCGATTCCTGCTTCTGTTAAAGGGTGCTTAAAAAGTTGCATAATAACCTTGTAAGGAATTGTTGCAATATGAGCTCCTTGCTTAGCAGCTTCCGTTACATGCATTGGGTGACGAATGGAAGCAGCAATGATTTCAGTTGGAATATCGTGAGTAGCAAAAATCTCTGCAATATCTGAAATTAAGTTCATACCATTAAATCCGATATCATCAAGGCGTCCTAAAAATGGCGAAACATATGTAGCTCCAGCTCTTGCAGCTAACAATGCTTGGTTAGCAGAAAAAATAAGCGTTACGTTGGTTTTAATTCCAAGACTATTGAATTCGTTTACTGCTTTTAGGCCATCTGGAGTCATTGGCACTTTAATCGTAATATTTGGCGCAATGGCTGCCAACTCTTTACCTTCTCGTATCATTCCTTCTGCATCTAAAGAAATGACCTCGGCACTTACTGACCCTTCAACCAGCTCCGTAATCTCTCGAAGACGATCTTCAAATGTAATATTCTCTTTTGCTACCAAACTTGGATTCGTTGTAACACCAGCAATCACACCTAATGAATGCGCTTCCTTTATTTCTGATAAGTTAGCTGTATCAATAAAAAATTTCACCTGTCCCCATCCCCTTTTTCTTAATTATATGAAAATTATAATTAAAACAAAGCCGCCTTACAACTATTGAGCAAGGCGGCTTTGCACCATCTCATCATTAATCACTTAATGCGGAATGGTAATTATGCTTTGTTTGAAGAACCAAACTCACGCATTTTCCCTTGAACTGTCGCTTGAATTGCATCGCGAGCTGGTCCTAAGTATTTACGTGGGTCATATTGCTCAGGTTGTGCAGCTAGTACTTCGCGTACAGCTTTAGCTGAAGCAATTTGGTTTTCTGTATTTACGTTAATTTTAGCAGTTCCTAAAGAAACAGCTTTTTGAATATCTTTTGTTGGGATACCAGTACCACCGTGTAATACTAATGGTAAACCAGTAATTTGACCGATTTCTTCCATTTCAGCAAAACCTAAGTTTGGCTCACCTTTGTAAGGACCGTGAACTGAACCTAATGCTGGAGCAAGACAGTCGATACCTGTACGTTTAACAAGCTCTTCACACTCTTTTGCATCAGCGTAGATAACGCCATCAGCGATTACGTCATCTTCTTGTCCACCAACAGTTCCTAACTCAGCTTCTACAGATACACCGTGGAAGTGTGCTAATTCAACTACTCGAGCAGTAGTTGCAATGTTTTCTTCGAATGGGTGGTGAGAAGCATCAATCATTACAGAAGTGAATCCTGCATGAATTGCTTTTGCACATGATTCAAAGCTTGAACCATGGTCTAAGTGAATTGCAACTGGCACTGTTACATTGTAGTCTTCGATTAAACCTTTAACCATTGATACTACAGTTTTGAAACCGCCCATGTAACGTGCTGCACCTTCAGATACACCTAGGATAACTGGAGAGTTTTCTTCTTGAGCTGCTTTTAAGATAGCTTGAGTGAACTCTAAGTTGTTTAGGTTAAATTGGCCTACTGCGTAGCCTTCCTCTTTTGCTTTAATAAGCATGTCTTTCATTGATACTAAAGGCATGTTGAAATCCTCCTTAATAATCTATGTGAGTTAGATACTAACCAAAAGCCTACCTAAAGTAGTATGCTCTTGAATCTGACATTCCATGTAGAAATGCGGTGTATCTGCACACAATATGTTGTCGAATGATTAATACAGTAATTAGGATACCAACTTAAAAACAAAACAGCAAGATTTTTAGGTTAATATTAAAAATTTCTTAGAAACACGCTTATTTGTAAGCACTTACTTAGACTTTAATGGTATATATTCCCTAACAACCTGCCTAATTTCATCAATATCAAACGGTTTTGCAAAGTGCGTTAATGCACCTAAATCTTTTGCTTCTTGAATCATATCTAATTCACCATAAGCGGTCATTATAATTACTTTTATTGTCTTGTCATACTCTTTTAATCTTTTTAGAATTTCAATTCCGTCCATTCCTGGAATCTTCATGTCAAGTAAGACAAGATCAAGTTGTTGTTCTTTTGCAATGTCAATCGCTTGAAACCCATTCGCTGCTTGAAAAGTTTGATACCCTTCCTTTTGCAATACTTCTGTTAGTAAAATACGAATTCCGTACTGGTCATCTACAATTAAGATTTTTTCAGTCAACATAATCCCACCTTCTATACCGCCTCTTGTTGAGACAAAACTAACATATGTATTTCGTTATAAAGCGACAAATCCCTGCTCATTTAAGAAAATCTTACAAAATACAGGAATTTCAGTCATTATTCTTACCTCGTTTTTTAATACCTTTTTATTATAACTTGTTTTACACTAGAATATGGATATATTTTTTCGCTATAATGATTAGCAAACACTCTTGAGAAAGAGAAAGGTGAATTTATCATGCTTAAAATTTTCACAACACAATTGTCTAGCTATTTTAAACGCATAGGCGAAAAAGAAGAACTCAACTTAGAAGATGGGTCTCGTATTTTAGCTCAAGCAGCCGTTGGACAAGGGAATATTTATATTTATGGAGTAAATGAAATGCAAGCTGTGACGTACGAAGCGACGCAGAGTGCAGAACCGTTAACTCATGCAAAACCTTTAGTTCTCGATGACATTCGCAGTTTAACATCAGTCGATCGAGTCCTCATTGTTACAAGATTTTCCACAGATGAAAAAGCAGTTGAAGTTGCACATATGCTGCTTAAAGAAGGAATTCCATTTGTTAGCATCGGTGCCGTTCCTAAAGAAGTACAAAGTGATAGCATTCATGACCTATCAGATGTTCACATTAATACTTATCTTTTACAACCTCTTATACCTGATGATAATGGTGAACGCTTTGGCTTTCCAGCTCTTATGACGGCCCTTTATGCTTATTATGGTTTATCGTTTACATTAAAAGAAATCCTAGATGAAAACGAATAACAAAAAGACGCTGTAACACAGCGTCTTTTTTATCACATTTTATTGTTGTTGTCCTAATTCAATTGATGCGCGAATGAACTCTCTAAATAGAGGTTGTGGACGGTTCGGACGAGAAGTAAATTCTGGGTGGAATTGAGCTGCTAAGAACCATGGGTGGTCTTTTAACTCAACAATTTCCACTAAACGACCGTCTGGACTTGTACCAGAGAAGATAAAGCCTTTCTTCTCCATCTCTTGACGATATTCGTTATTGAACTCGTAACGGTGGCGATGACGCTCATAAATAACTTCATCTTGGTACGCTTGATGAGCTAATGTTCCTTCTGTTAGCTTACAAGGATACAAGCCTAAGCGAAGTGTTCCACCTAAATCCTCAACATCTTTTTGTTCTGGTAATAAGTCGATGATTGGATAATTTGTGCTTGGAGCAATTTCAGCAGAGTGTGCTCCTTCTAAACCTAATACGTTGCGAGCAAACTCTACAGATGCAAGTTGCATACCTAAGCAAATACCTAAGAATGGCACTTTTTGCTCACGAGCATATTGAGTAGCTACGATCTTACCTTCAATACCGCGGTCACCAAATCCACCTGGTACTAGAATTCCATCAACATCACCTAATAGTTCACTTACGTTTTCTTGCGTAACGTGCTCTGAGTTAATCCATTGGATGTTTACATCTGCATCGAACGCATAGCCAGCATGTCGCATTGCTTCAACAACTGAAATGTAAGCATCTTGAAGCTCTACATATTTACCAACAAGAGCAATCTTTGTTGTTTTAGATAAGCCTTTTACTTTAGCTACAAGCTCTTTCCACTCTGTCATATCCGCTTCTTTACAATCTAGCTTTAAGTGATCGCACGTGATTTGGTCTAAGTGTTGGTCTTGTAGAGATAATGGAATTTCGTATAGCGTTTCTGCATCTGCACATTCAATAACTGCTTTTTTATCGATATCGCAGAATAAAGCTAGCTTTTCTTTCATATCTTCAGAAATTGGCATTTCTGTACGTACAACAATAACGTTTGGTTGAATCCCTAAGCTACGAAGTTCTTTAACACTATGCTGTGTTGGCTTTGTTTTCATCTCACCTGCAGCCTTTAAATATGGCACTAATGTACAATGAATGTACATTACGTTATCGCGACCGATATCGCTTTTAATTTGACGAATAGCTTCTAAGAATGGCAGAGATTCGATATCTCCTACTGTTCCACCAATTTCAGTAATAACAACGTCTGCGTTTGTCTCTTTACCTGCACGGAATACTTTTTCTTTGATTTCATTTGTAATATGAGGAATTACTTGAACTGTTCCACCTAGGTAGTCACCACGGCGCTCTTTTTTCAATACAGTTGAGTAAACCTTCCCTGTTGTTACGTTACTATAGCGATTTAAGTTAATATCAATAAAGCGCTCATAGTGCCCTAAGTCTAAATCTGTTTCTGCACCATCATCTGTAACGAATACTTCACCATGCTGATAAGGGCTCATTGTTCCTGGGTCTACGTTAATGTATGGATCAAACTTTTGAATGGTTACATTTAATCCACGATTTTTTAATAGTCTACCTAGAGAAGCAGCAGTGATCCCTTTCCCCAAAGAAGATACAACGCCACCTGTTACGAAAATATATTTTGTCATTTGGTCTTCCCCCTCTAAATTTGTTAAAGTGTACAATACTAAAAGTTTTTACATAAACAATCACAATTCATTCATCATGTATGAAATTATTGAAAGCATGACTAAGAATGCTTGAATAAGAATTCAACTGTTCAGTACGAAAAAGCAAAAACTCGACAGCACAAAGAGCCTTTATAGTTTTTAACTCCAAGTTGCCAAGTTTTTAAAAAAAAATTGCTCCCAATGCCATAACAGGATTGGGAGCAATGTTCTATATAATATGTTTAAACTTCTTAAATACTCGTTTAAAGAGCCCAAAAAAGATTCTACATATTTCAATGACAAAAGTCAAGAACCATTATGATAGATTATTTTTCATCCTCATATTCAAGATCTTCTTCGTCTTCTTCATCATCTTCTTCATCTAGATCTTCATCTAAGTCATCAAATTCTTCTTCGTCTTCTTCAATAACATCTTCTTCATCTAAATCGTCAAAATCATCGTCATCGTCTTCTTCAGCTAGTTCATCAAGATCATCGAAATCTAGATCTTCTTCTTCTAAATCATCAAAATCATCTAGCTCGTCTACAACAGCTTTTTTCGCTTTCTTCTTCTTAGGCTTCGCTGCTGGTACAATATCTTCTTCTGCCTGATCAAAAGGATACCAACCTCTTAAACCCCAATAGTTTTCACCAATTGTTAGGAAACGGCCATCGATATTAATATCTGTATAGAACTGAGCAATTCTTGATTTTAATTCTGTATCTGACATCTCTGTTGCTTTTACAATTTCATCAATAATTTCTTTAAATGAAATAGCTTGACGGTCTGTTTTCTCACTTAACAGCGCATACGCAATTTCGATCATTGACATCTCTTTTAATTCTTCTTTTGAGTATTTTTCTAAACTCAAAGGTGACACGCCCTTTCTATGTATATCTAAAATCTATTAAATCAATTCATCATAAGTTCAAATGATGGACACGAATAAATACATACCATTCATTATAAACAAATTCAATACATTTATGCTAGCCTCGATTCTAAAAATCTCTTGGAAATTGCAAAATGAAACAGAAACTACTAGCTCTATATAGCTAATAGTTTCTGTTTCTAAAACAATTTACATATTTCGACGATACTGCCCACCACATTCGTAAAGCGCCTGTGTAATTTCACCCAGGCTGGCAACTTGGACGGTATTCATAAGCTCAGCAAAGATATTCTCTCCATTGTTGGCAACCTTTTTTAACCTTTCAAGCGCTGGCTTTGCATCACCAATATGTTTTTTTTGAAACGCTTTAAGCTGCTCGATTTGATAATTCTTTTCTTCCCAAGATGCGCGAGCAAGCTGCATATCATTAACGCTTATATCACCTTGCTCATCGGGGTTACGATACGTATTTACTCCAATGATTGGTAAGGAACCATTATGCTTTCTCATCTCATATTCCATTGATTCATCTTGAATTTTGCCGCGCTGGTACTGTAGCTCCATAGCACCTAATACTCCACCTCGTGTATTGATACGTTCAAATTCTTGTAAAACAGCTTCCTCCACTAAATCTGTTAACTCTTCTACAATATAAGAACCTTGAAGCGGATTTTCATTCTTTGTTAACCCATTTTCTTTCGTAATAATTAATTGAATAGCCATCGCACGACGTACTGATTCTTCCGTAGGTGTTGTGATAGCTTCATCATACGCATTCGTATGCAAAGAGTTACAGTTATCATGAAGAGCCATTAATGCCTGTAGTGTTGTACGAATGTCGTTAAACTGAATTTCTTGAGCATGAAGTGAACGCCCAGACGTTTGTACATGGTACTTTAACTTTTGACTCCGTTCGTTTGCTCCATATTTATCACGCATAACAATGGCCCATATACGTCGAGCTACGCGACCAATTACCGTATACTCGGGATCAAGTCCATTACTGAAAAAGAAGGAAAGGTTTGGTGCAAAGTCATCGATATTCATACCACGACTTAAGTAATACTCTACATACGTAAATCCATTAGCAAGCGTAAAAGCAAGCTGAGAAATGGGGTTAGCTCCTGCCTCTGCAATATGATAGCCCGAAATTGACACAGAGTAATAATTACGAACTTGATTCTGCGTAAAGTATTCTTGAATATCTCCCATCATCTTCAAAGCAAACTCTGTAGAGAAAATACATGTATTCTGTCCTTGGTCTTCTTTTAAAATATCTGCTTGGACAGTTCCTCTAACCGTGGTTAAGGCTTCGTTTTTTACCACTTCGTATTCTTCTAGACTCAGCTGACGTTTCAACTCTTTTTCTTTTTTATCTACCTTTTGAGCAATAGCTACGTTCATGAACATAGCTAATAAAATAGGAGCTGGTCCGTTAATCGTCATAGAAACCGATGTAGAAGGTGCACATAAATCAAAGCCTTCATATAACTTTTTCATATCGTCTAATGTACATATACTAACGCCACTTTCACCGATTTTCCCGAAAATATCAGGACGTTCCGCTGGATTTTCACCATATAGCGTCACGGAATCAAAGGCTGTGCTTAGACGCTTCGCGTTATCATCTTTTGACAAATAATGAAAGCGACGGTTCGTTCTTTCTGGTGTGCCTTCTCCAGCAAACTGTCGTTTAGGGTCTTCACCTTTTCGCTTAAATGGGAAAACTCCGGCTGTAAAAGGAAATCCACCTGGAACGTTTTCTCTATATAACCACTGTAAAACATCTCCATCATCTCGTAATGTAGGCAACGCTACCTTTGGAATTTTCAATCCTGACAATGTCTCAATTTGTAAATCTGTTTTGATTTCTTTTCCTCGCACGTAAGTTGTCAACGTAGGTTGACGATAGTTAATCTTTAATTCTTCCCACCTTTCTAACTTCTCTTTTGATTCTTTAGATAACTGGTTTTCATATTTTTGCAAAAGTTCCTTCAGCTCATGCTGACTTTCTTTATGTCTAACCTCATTTATAACGCTTTTTACTTGATGGACTTTATGCGCAAAGTCCCCTTGCTCTTTTGCATAGCTATGATAGCCTCGCACTGTATTTACAATTTCCTGTAAATATTGCTGTTTATCTGGAGGAATAATGGTATGTGATTGTTTTTCATCTGTAGATAGAGTTGGTTTAAGCTGAGTATTGAACTGTTGATTAATAGTGAGAATCAACTCATTATATAAATAATTAGTTCCCGGGTCGTTAAATTGACTGGCAATGGTTCCATATACAGGCATATTGCCTGGTGAGTCCTCAAATCGTTCATGGTTACGCTGATATTGCTTTTGAACTTGGCGCTTCGCATCTTCAGACCCTTTTTTCTCAAATTTATTAATAACAACAAAGTCGGCATAATCAAGCATCTCAATCTTTTCAAGCTGCGATGGGGCACCAAATTCACTAGTCATGACATACATGGATAGATTGGCTAAATCTTTAATTTCAGCATCCGCTTGCCCAATACCACTCGTTTCGACGATAATCATGTCGAAGCCCGCTGTCGTTACAATATCAACTGCATCTTTAATAGCTGCTGATAGCTCATGTTTAGAAGAACGTGTTGCTAAACTCCTCATATAAACTCGATTAGATGAAACGCTATTCATTCGAATTCGGTCTCCTAACAGCGCTCCACCTGTTTTTTGCTTAGTTGGATCAATTGATAATACAGCAATATGAAGAGATTCATTTTCTTCTAGAAAGCGCCGAATTAATTCATCTGTTAAAGAGCTTTTACCAGCCCCCCCTGTTCCCGTTATACCTAAAATGGGAATAGATGATGCCGGTTTTAAATCTCTTTTAATCGCTTCTAGAGTTGCCGCTTGTTCTTGCATAACCCCATTTAAAAGCGCATTCTCAACTAATGTAATATACTGAGCAATGACTTGATGATTGGTTTTTTCTAACTGATTGACCGGGGGTACTTCAGGCACAGCCACCATCTGACACTCGTCCACCATATACTGAATCATGCCTTGCAGCCCCATTAAGCGCCCATCCTCTGGAGAGAAAATTTTAGCAATCCCGTAGTGGTGAAGCTCCTCTCTTTCGCTTGGAATAATAACTCCACCACCTCCTCCATAAATACGAATGTGGGAAGCCCCTTTCTCTTTTAGCAAATCATACATATATTTAAAGTACTCGACGTGACCTCCTTGGTATGAAGAAATTGCAATTCCTTGAACATCCTCCTGTATAGCAGCATTCACCACCTCTTCAACAGACCGGTTATGGCCTAAGTGAATGACTTCTACTCCTAACGATTGCAAAATGCGTCGCATAATATTAATAGACGCATCATGGCCATCAAATAAGCTAGCCGCCGTTACAAAACGTACTCTTTTCTTTTGCTCCATTATAATGACGCCTCCCCATTAAACAGATTGGACTGAAAAATCTTTTAGCAAAAACTTCAGCTGTATGTTTGTGTATTCTTCCAGCGTGTAGTGTTGCTGCAGCCACCAACGTCTAAACGCCCACATCTGCCCCTGGACAAAAATATGATGGGCTAGCAACTTTACCTCTTTGTCATCTAGAAGGAATTGCTCGCTTTGGATACAACCACGAATTAATGTCTCAAACATGCCCACCATCTCAAGCTCTTTTTTTAATACATAGGGGAGAGCATCTTTTGATAATGATTTTGCTTCTTGGTACATAACAAGAACTTCATCTTGAAGTTCATTAATCACCTTAAAATAATGCGTAATTGCCTTTTCTAAGCATTGAACCGTATAGCCTTCAAGGTGCATTTCCTCTTCTAAGCGCTCTCTTACTTCTTCATAAATGCTGTCGCAAACTAAATAAAGAACATCTTCTTTTGACTGGATGTATTCATAAAGCGTACCGATACTAAATCCTGATGATTTTGCGATTTCTCTCGTGGTCGTTCGATGAAAACCTTTTTCTTTAAAAAGACTAACTGCACCTTTCACCATCTGCGTCCGTCTTTCTTCAATTAACCGCTCATCCTTAATAGAGGTAAGCACTTCTCTTTTACTCATCAACATCCACCTTCTCCGCTCTTTATTTTGAAAGGTAACGAGAAATAACCAAACGCTGAACCTCTTGAGTCCCTTCATAAATTTGGGTAATTTTTGCATCTCTCATATATCTCTCAACAGGATAATCCTTCGTATATCCGTATCCACCAAATACTTGAACAGCTTCTGTCGTGACTTTCATAGCAGTATCACCTGCATAAAGTTTTGACATAGCGGATTCCTTCCCATAAGGTAGCCCTTCTCCTTCTAACCAAGCTGCCTGATACGTTAATAGTCGTGCTGCCTCAATGCTAGTTGCCATATCAGCTAACTTAAACGCAATTCCCTGCTGCGCAATAATGGGCTTGCCAAACTGGTGACGCTCTTTTGCATACGCCACCGCTGCGTCTAGAGCTCCTTGAGCAATCCCTACCGCTTGAGCAGCAATACCGTTTCGTCCACCATCCAGCGTCATCATGGCAATCTTAAAGCCGTCTCCTTCGTTGCCCAGTAGATTCTCTTTTGGCACTCGACAGTTCTCAAAGATAATTTCCGTTGTGGGTGATGAACGAATACCTAGCTTCTTTTCTTTCTTTCCAACAGAGAATCCTTCCGTATTCTTCTCCACGATGAATGCGCTCGTTCCTTTTTGTTTTTCTGCTGGATTTGTACGGGCAAACACGACATAAATATCCGCTTCTCCACCGTTTGTAATGAAGATCTTCGAGCCGTTTAATACATAAAAATCGCCTTCTTTTACAGCGGTCGTTTTCATGCCTCCCGCATCAGATCCTGCACTCGACTCAGTAAGTCCGTAAGCACCAATTTTTTCTCCTTGAGCCATCGGTTTTAAGTACTTATGCTTTTGCTCTTCGCTACCAAACTTAAAGATTGGCCACCCAGCAAGAGAGGTATGGGCTGACAGTGTCACTCCTGTTGATGCACATACGCGCGACAGCTCTTCAACGGCTATACAATAAGCTAAATAGTCGCTTCCAATTCCTCCATACTCTTCTGGCCACGGGATGCCAGTTAATCCTAGCTCACTCATCTTTCGAAAGATATCTCGATCAAAACGCTCTTCTTCATCTCTCTCTTCAGCTGTAGGCCCTACCTCATTCTTAGCAAAATCTCGAACCATTTTCCGAATCATTTCATGCTCTTCTGATAGTTTAAAATACATGTTAAGCTCCCCCAATTTATAAAGATTTACTGATTACGATACGCTGAATTTCACTTGTTCCTTCATAAATTTCACATACCTTTGCATCTCGGAATAAACGTTCTACAGCATGGGCTTGTGTCGCTCCTCCAAGTCCAATAAGCTGAATGGCTTCTGTCGTAATATTCATTGCAGCTTGTGAAGCAAAAAGCTTTGCCATTGAAGCTTGTTTTGTACATTTCATGCCTTGTTGATATAAATGAGCCGCGCGATAAACAAGTAGTCGAGCTGCTTCCACTTGAGTTTCCATGTCAGCAAGTTTTCCTTGCTGAAGAATGTTCTCTTTTTCTTCAGTAAATACTATATTTTTCTTGGCTTCATAAAGAGCTCCTTCTGCAATCCCTAAGGACTGCGCTGCAATGCCAATTCTCCCTGCATCTAAATTGGCCATCGCAATCTTAAAGCCCTCTCCTTCGTTGCCAAGGCGATTAGCAACTGGTATTTTCATATTTTCAAAGTGAAGCTGCACAGTACGAGAACCGTTTAACCCCATCTTTTTTTCATCTTTTCCAACGTGAAACCCAACCATATTTTTCTCTACAATAAACGCGGTAATTCCTTTGGAACCTAAGCTTCTGTTAGTTTTCGCAAACATAATGTACGTATTTGCTTCTCCACCATTTGTGATAAAAATTTTGGAACCGTTTACAATATAGTGGTCTTCTTTTCTTTCAGCAGTTGTTTTTAAACTAGCTGCATCAGAGCCTGCATTCGGTTCAGTTAAAGCAAAAGCGCCCAGATATGCTCCTTTGGATAGTTTTGTCACATACCTCTGCTTTTGTTCATCTGTTCCAAAGCGAAGAATTGGATTGGTACCAACGGACGTATGAACAGATAAAATAACGCCTAAAGCAGGGCTTACTTTGGAGATTTCATGGATGGCCATGGTATATGAAATAAAATCGAGCTCTTGACCACCGTAAACCTTTGGAATAGGAATTCCAAGAAGGCCTGCATTCCCCATGACTTTTAACACCTCTTTTGGAAACTCTCCGTTCTCCATTTTGGGCACCACTTTTATCACTTCATCCGCCACAAATTTACGAATGAGCTGTTGAAAGCTGAGCTGTTTATCCGTAAAAGCAAGCATTTCATCACTCCTTACTTGTCATATATAAAAAAGCCACGACCTACTTTCTTCCCTAACCAACCCGCTTTTACATATTTCCTTAACAACGGACACGGTCGATATTTATCATCTCCAAACCCTTTGTGGAGTGTTTCCATAATAAATAGACAGGTATCTAAGCCAATAAAATCAGCTAGCGTCAGCGGCCCCATTGGATGACGCATGCCAAGCTTCATCACTGCATCAATATCCTCTTTCCTTGCAACACCTTCATATAACGTATAAATCGCTTCATTAATCATTGGCATTAAAATTCGGTTTGATACAAACCCAGGAAAATCTTCTACTTCTACAGGAACTTTATTTAAACGCTCAGACGTTTCGTGAATTACTTTATACACTTCATCGCTTGTAGCTAACCCTCGAATAATTTCCACTAACTTCATCACAGGCACTGGGTTCATAAAATGCATTCCAATGACTTGTTGAGGCCGATTAGTAGCGGCTGCAATTTCGGTAATGGGTAGGGATGATGTATTGGTAGCCAAGATTGTATGAGGTGGCATAAGCTGATCTAACTCTTTAAAGAGCATTTGTTTAACCTCCATTTTCTCCACGACGGCTTCCACTACTAAATCTACTTGCTTTGCCTTAGAAAGAGACGAAATTGGACTTAATCTCTCCATCACTTCATCCTTTTCCGCTTTTGTCATAGCAGCTTTTTCTACTTGGCGATTTAACTGCTTATCGATAAATGCAATTCCTTTTTTAATCTGTTCTTCTGACATATCGTAAAGTGAAACATGGTAATTTGACGTCATAAAAACTTGAGCAATCCCTAACCCCATTTGTCCTGCTCCAATTACAAGTACGTTCTTAATATCCATGGCCTTCTCCCCTTTTTAATGTACTTCTACCATCACAGCATCACCTTGGCCACCGCCACTACAAATTGCTGCAATTCCTAAGCCACCCCCACGGCGCTTTAGTTCGTGAATAAGGGTAACTAAAATCCTCGCTCCGCTTGCCCCAATTGGATGGCCAAGTGCGATAGCTCCTCCGTTTACGTTCACTTTGTCAGCAGGTAAGTTAGCTACTTGCATGCTCATAAGCGCTACAGCTGCAAAGGCTTCGTTAATCTCAAATAAATCAATATCTTGAACAGTTTTATTACAACGCTTTAACACACTCTCTATTACTAACCCTGGCGTAACAGGAAATTTTTGTGGCTCAACAGCTAATGAGTCATGACCTATAATCGTTGCAATCGGTTGATAACCATTTTGCTTTGCTTCTTCTTCATCCATTACAAGCAATGCTGCTGCGCCGTCATTTACACCCGGTGCGTTGCCTGCCGTAATTGTTCCATCATGATTGAATACTGGTCGCAGCGTACTCAGTCTTTCATATGACGTATCATGGCGTGGCCCCTCATCTTGCTTCACTACTTCTGTTCCTTTACGTCCTTTTACATCGATGGCCACAAGCTCAGCTTGCCACTTTCCCTCTCTCTCTGCTTGAACAGCCAACTGATGACTACGTAAAGCCCACTCATCCTGCTTTTCTCGGGAAATATTCAGTTCATTTGCTAATCTATTTCCGTAAGTTCCCATATGAACTCCTGTAAAGCTGCATGTTAAACCATCATGAATCATCAAATCTTTCGTTTGGCCATCTCCCATTCGAAAACCCCATCTTGCTTTTGGTAAAAGGTATGGTGCGTTGCTCATAGACTCCATGCCTCCGGCCACAATGGTTGAAGCTTCACCTAAACGTATATACTGGTCTGCTAACATAACACTTCTCATCCCTGATGCACATACTTTGTTAATGGTTTCTGTTTGCACACTCCAAGGTAAACCAGCATGATGCAGCGCTTGACGAGATGGCAATTGTCCTTGTCCCCCTTGAAGTACACAGCCCATAATAACCGAATCAATCTTTTCTGCCTCTACACCAGCACGCTGAACCGCCGATTTTATAGCGTGGCCACCGAGCTCTGAGGCAGTGAGTGAGCTTAGCCCTCCCCCTAATTTACCAAAAGGCGTACGCACAGCACTGACAATGACAGACTTCTTCATCTATAACTCCCCCTTTTTCGATTGAACGTTTGCTCAACTTGATGGCAAGCAAACTTTCTATCCCTTACAAGGTTGTAGCCCCCGTGCTTTTAGTAGCATTTGGGGGGCTTCTAAACCTTTATGCTTGTGTAATAAACTCTCTTATCAAACAGGTTGTTTTGCTTCGCTTGTTCCAAAGATTGATTTTTCTAAAAGCTCAGCTACATCATATGTTCCTACTTTTTCTTCAACTTCTTTCGCTTTTGTACCATCGCTAATCATTGTTAAACAGTAAGGGCAACCAGAACTAATAATACCCGGGTTTACTTCTAGCGCTTGTTCTGTACGCGCTACGTTAATTCGCTGACCAGAAGTTTCCTCTGCCCACATGAGCCCTCCTCCTGCACCACAGCACATTCCACTTTCACGATTTCGAACCATCTCAACTATTTTCACTCCTGGAATTGCTTTTAAGATTTCACGTGGCGGATCATATACTTCGTTATATCTTCCTAAATAACAGGAATCGTGAAACGTAACTGTTTCTTCAATTGGAAAGTTTGGCTTTAACTTTCCTTCTTTTACAAGCTGTGCTAAAAGCTCTGTATGATGATAAACTTCTGCTTCTAACCCAAAGTCTGAATACTCATTTTTGAAAATGTTATATGCATGAGGATCAATCGTGACAATCTTCTTTACGTCATTCTTTTCAAATTCCTCAATATTCTTCGCAGCTAACTCTTGAAATAAGAACTCGTTCCCTAGTCGACGAGGCGTATCTCCAGAGTTCTTTTCTTTGTTTCCTAAGATGGCAAACTTAACTCCTGCTTCATTTAGCAACTTGGCAAAGGAAAGCGCAATTTTTTGACTTCGATTATCATAAGACCCCATTGAACCGACCCAAAATAAATATTCAAATTCCTCTCCGCTTTTCTTCATTTCTTTAACCGTTGGTACATGAATATCTTCTCGCATCTCTCTCCATGTTTCTTTTTCTTTACGATTTAGCCCCCATGGATTTCCTTGACGCTCGATATTTGTCATCGCTCTTTGAGCATCTGGATCCATTTTTCCTTCTGTTAAAACTAAAAAGCGGCGAAGGTCAATAATTTTATCCACATGCTCGTTCATTACAGGACATTGATCTTCACAATTTCGACAGGTCGTACATGCCCAAATTTCTTCTTCTGTGATTACGTCTCCAATTAAAGAAGGATTGTATTCTAAAGTAGCCGCTACTTCGCTACTGCTTTGGCTTGCCCCCATAACAGCAAGCTGATTTCCTTTTGTATTGGCAAAAGCATACGTAGGAACCCAAGGCGCCCTAGAAGTCACGACAGCTCCTTTTTCAGTCAAATGGTCGCGCAGTTTCAAAATTAAATCCATAGGTGAAAGCATTTTTCCTGTCCCAGTCGCTGGACACATATTCGTACAACGTCCACACTCTACACATGCATACAAGTCAATGAGTTGATTCTGTGTAAAATCTTCAATTTTCCCCACACCAAATGTTTCTTGAGACTCGTCTTCAAAGTCAATTTTCTCTAACTTCCCCGGCTTAGAAATACGATTAAAAAACACATTCGCTGGACCTGCAATTAAATGTGCATGCTTCGACTGAGGTACGTACACTAAAAATGCTAATAAAACCAGTAAATGAACCCACCATGCTACATAAAAAATGACAATAGACGCGGTTTCACCGATTCCATTTAAAAGAAACGCAACAGATGACGCAATTGGCTCCGTCCAAGCTAAATCATGATCATGCCAGATTAGTGACATTCCGTTTCCAATTAGTACCGAAAGCATCAAACTACCGATAAACAGGAGAACCAATCCTGATTTAAATCCTCTTTTTAATCGAACAAGCTTTTCAACATAACGACGGTGGAAAGCCCATACAACAGCAATTAAAATTAATACAGTTACAATTTCTTGAAAGAATGTAAAGCCTGGATATAGCGGACCTAGTGGTAGATGTGATCCAGGAACTAGCCCTTTTAAAATAAAATCAATTGCACCGAACTGAACTAGAATAAAACCGTAGAAAAAAAGAACGTGGATAATTCCACTTTTCTTATCTTTTAGTAACTTTTTCTGACCAAAGACATTAACCCAGACTTTGTTTAGCCTTTCTTTTAGCTTTTGATCAAACTCAACTTTCTTACCCAATTGAATATACATCAACCTGGTTCGAATTAAGTAAATGAACAGCGACGCAGCGTAAGCGGTTACAATTAGAAACAAAATTAAATTGACCCACAATAAAGCTGACACATAATTCCCTCCCTCTCCCTGATGAAAATTTAGAAAATAATGAACTTTTCTTCATTTTATATAATGAATGAACATTCAGTCAACATGTTTTCTTTCTTTTTTGTTCATATTCTATTTAAACGAGGTGAAACTAAGAACAGAAATAAGATAATCATCGTAAATTATTCGCTTGATGGAGGGAGGGAAAGGAAATGTTGGCTACTATAATTATTTTAATCGTTATTTTGATTGTGGCATGGTTTGCTATTGATTTAGGTGTTGGCAAAAAGGAACTCATGCAAAAAGAGCGTACATTTCCAATGCGTCAAGCGTCTCTCAAACTTTTTACAGATGGAACAAAGCTTTACAATGACTTGTTTAAGTCAATTGAACAAGCTCAGCATTCCATTCACATTTCTTTTTACATTGTTAAGAACGATCAGGTTAGCCAACAATTTGTGGATCTTCTCTGCGAAAAAGCCAATCAGAAAGTTGACGTTCGCCTACTCGTTGACCGCATCGGTAGTATGAAACTTAATCGAAAGACGAGAAATCATCTTCAATCTTGCGGAGTAAAGTTTTCATTTAGCCGCCGTATAAAATTCCCTTACTTATTTTACACAATCAACGCAAGAAATCATCGAAAAATAACCATTATTGATGAGTCCGTCGGTTATGTTGGAGGGTTTAATATTGGTCAAGAATATTTGGGCTTAGACCCGAAGTTAGGCATTTGGAAAGATTATCATTTAAAAATAACGGGAGAAGCCGTCACTGATTTGCAAACGCAGTTTTTAACAGATTGGGGCTCATCTGCGAACAATGAAGAACACGAGGAAGAGGGAATTAGTAAGCAAATAAAAGACCCCTCTATGCAAACCGTTCAGCTTCGCTCAACGGAAGGTGTTTCCTTAGAGGATCATTTCTTGCACATCATTAACGAAGCAAAAGATGAACTTTGTATTGGAACTCCTTACTTTATCCCAACAGAAGCCTTAATGACAGCCATTTTAGAAGCACGAAAACGAGGGGTTATGGTTTATATTCTCATCCCGATGCGAGCAGACCATCCACTCGTTCGCGATGCAGCATTCTCTTACCTTCCAACTTTAGTCGAAGCGGGGTGCCAGGTTCATCAATTTTATTATGGTTTCTATCACGGAAAAGTGATGATTGCTGATGAGCGAATTTGTGATGTAGGAACCGCTAATTTTGATAAAAGAAGTTTGTTTTTAAATGGCGAAATCAATTGCTTTATCTTTGACCCTGCTTTTATTAAGCATGTAAAAGAAACGTTCCATATGTGTTTACACGATTGTCCTCTTCTTTCTTTATCCGATATAAAAAAACGCAATTGGTTTGATAGATTTAAACAGGGGGTAGCTACGTTTATATCCCCGCTTTTATAGCTATGAAAAAGGAGTTAACAAACATGAATGTCAGATTCGGCTATGTTTCTCATGCCCTCTCTTTATGGGATTGCTCACCTGCAAAAACATTAACGTTTGCACGCTGGAGTAAGCTCTCAAAAGATGAACGTATGAAGAAATTGTATGATGTTACTCAGCAGAACTTGTACCATACCAAACGAGCTCTACACTATAACATTGCACATGAAATCATGCTTTACCGTCTTTCTTCTTCCCTTGTTCCTTTGGCGACTCATCCTGAAGTTGCCTGGGATTTTGTAACACCTTTTCAACAAGAGTGGAACGAACTTGGTCACTTAATAAAGTCTCATCAGCTACGAGTAAGTTTTCACCCTAACCAGTTCACGTTGTTTACAAGCGATAAGCCGCATATTACTGATAATGCTGTTTTAGATATGAACTATCACTATCAAATGCTAGAAGCAATGGACGTCGTGGAGGGATCGTTAATTAATATTCATGTTGGAGGAGCGTACGGAGATAAGATTAAGGCCTTGGAACGCTTTCACCAGAACTTAAAGAAACTTCCAGTGCATATTAAAGAGCAAATGACACTTGAAAACGATGATAAAACTTACACAACCGAAGAAACGCTAGCAGTTTGTGAAAAAGAACAAATTCCGCTTGTATTTGACTTTCACCACCATCAAGCAAATTTGGGAACACAGTCTCTTGAAGATTTATTGCCACGGATTTTTGAAACTTGGAAGCATGTAAACATTCGACCTAAGGTACATATTTCTTCACCAAAGTCCGACAAAGCATTTCGCAGTCATGCTGATTACGTATCTGCTGATTTTGTGAAGCCGTTTTTTCAACTAGCCAAAGAGCTGAATCAAGATTTTGATGTGATGATTGAAGCAAAGCTAAAAGACCAAGCACTATTAAAACTTGTAGAGGACTTATCCAAAATTCGCGGTGTAAAAAGAATTGGTGGAGCTACGCTAAAGATGTAAAAAAAAATCCCCTTTCAAAGGGGATTTTTTTACATCTTTTCAGGAGCCGAAACACCAATTAATTTTAATGCATTTTGTAAAGTAACTTGCACTGCTTTGATAAGCTCTAAGCGCGCTTTGCTTGTTTCAATGTTATCTGTATCAATAACTTTATCTGCGTTATAGAAACTATGGAACGTTGATGCTAAGTCAAAGATATAGTTTGTAATACGGTGAGGAATACGTTTTGTTGCTGCTTCAGAAACAGCTTGCGGGAACTCACCAATTTTCTTTAATAAGTCCATTTCTTTCTCAGACTGAATTAGCGTATAGTCTACGTTTCCTTTTGTTAATTCTTCAACTTCAGTACCTTGCTTTAAGATACTGCAAATACGAGCATGTGCATATTGTGCATAGTACACTGGGTTTTCGTTTGATTGAGAAACTGCTAAATCTAAGTCGAAGTCTAAGTGCGTATCTCCACTTCTCATTGCAAAGAAGTAGCGCGTTGCGTCTAACCCAACCTCTTCTACAAGATCACGCATCGTAACAGCTTTACCAGTACGCTTACTCATCTTCATCTTTTCACCGTTTTGATATAGCTGAACCATTTGAATAATTTCAACTTCTAGCGTATCTTTTCCATAACCAAGTGCTTGGATTGCAGCTTTCATACGTGGAATGTAACCATGGTGGTCAGCACCCCAAATGTTGATTAACTTATCAAAGCCGCGCTGAATTTTGTCTTGATGATAAGCGATATCTGGTGTTAAGTACGTAAATGAACCATCATTTTTAATTAATACTCGATCTTTATCATCACCAAATGTTGTCGAACGGAACCACGTTGCTCCTTCTTCTTCATAAACGTGACCTTGTTGCTTTAACGTATCAAGTGCAACTTGAATCTTATCGTTTTTATATAGAGATGTCTCAGAATACCATACATCGAACTTCACGCGGAATTGCTCTAAATCACGCTTTAATTTTTCCAGCTCATAATCTAATCCGTACTGGCGGAAAAACTCAAAACGCTCTGTTTCATCAGCTTGTACATACTGATTACCATATTTTTCAGCTAACTCTTTACCGATTTTGATAATATCTTCACCGTGGTAGCCATCAGCCGGCATTTCCTTATCCATACCTAAAGCCTGCATATAACGTGCTTCCACTGAATAAGCTAAGTTGTTAATCTGATTACCAGCATCATTAATGTAGTATTCACGAGATACGTCATAACCTGCTTTTGCAAGAACGTTACATAAAGAGTCCCCTACAGCTGCACCACGAGCATGCCCTAAGTGTAAATCACCTGTTGGATTTGCTGATACAAACTCAACCTGAACTTTTTCACCGTTTCCAACGTTTGATTCACCGTAAGCTTCTCCAGCTTTTAAGATGGTTGGAATTAACTCTGTTAAGTATGAATTGTTCATGTAGAAGTTAATAAATCCCGGACCTGCAATTTCAATTTTTTCAATTGAAGCTTTTGATTTATCAAACTGTGCTACTAGTTCTTCTGCAATAGCGCGAGGTGCTTTTTTTGCAATTCGTGCAAGCTGCATTGCCATATTTGTAGAATAATCACCGTGTGCTTTATCTTTTGGTACTTCTAACACGACTTCCGGTAGCTGATCTTTTGTTGCTAGCTCAGCTTTTACAACTGCATCTTGAATCTCAGCTTTTAACTTACTTTGCACTTGCTCAACAATGTTCATGTTCTTCCTCCTTGAATGTTATCGTTACAGCGTACTTACCTACTGATTGACCTTGTAAAGTCAAATCGTACGTAAAAAAGAGATGACCTCTTTTTTGGAGCTTTTTATATTCAATGTTATGAGCATATGTCATCATATCCATACGGCCATAAGGACTCATATACGTTCCTTCAAGCTTAACTTTTTTACGAAAAGACTGCTTCATTTTCACAGCACCGGTACGGTTAATCGTTACTTCATCCTCTTTAATCTTCAGTAACGTTTTAATATCCCCTACTTCTTCTTGATGCTCCGTATACGTCAAATAAACGACTTCGTCTTTTTTATAGTACGTTCCTTGAGCTTCCACCGCTGTTGTTTCCTTCATGTGCCCGTCTCGAATGTCCGTCACAATCTTAATTGCGATTGGCTTTTTAATTGTTGAAGCGTTATTCATCTCAAGACACTTCCTTAATTTTTACGAATACTTTATAACTTAAATAGTATAAACATTCCGAGACAAGAATTCAATAATACTTCAAGTTTTCGCTCATCTTGTAAAAAAAGAGTAGGCCACATTTCTCTCAATGCAACCTACTCTTCTATACATTTGTTTAGCGCTTTTGAACCCAACCCAAAATCATTTCACGAATAAGCTTACTAGCCGTATTTGCCGTTTGCTCAGAAGAATCATAAATTGGGGCAACCTCTACTAAGTCTGCACCTACAACGCGAATATCTGATTTAGCAATTTCATGAATAGAGGCTAACAGTTCTTTTGATGTTATACCTCCCGCATCTACTGTACCTGTACCTGGGGCATGAGCTGGATCTAACACATCGATATCAATTGTTACATAAACTGGACGTCCTGCTAGCTTAGGTAAGATTTCTTTTAACGGCTCTAATACTTCGAATTTTGAAATGTGCATGCCGTTCTCTTTCGCCCATACAAACTCTTCTTTCATACCTGAACGAATACCAAATGAATAAACGTTGCTTGGTCCAATATGCTCGGCAATTTTACGAATTGGTGTGGAATGAGAAAGAGGTTCACCTTCATACTCTTCACGTAAATCCGTATGCGCATCCATATGAATGATAGCAAGATCTGGATACTTCTTATACATTGCTTTCATAACTGGCCATGAAACTAAATGCTCTCCACCCATCCCAAGCGGAAATTTATCGGCTGCTAGCAGCTCATCGATATAGCCCTCAATCATGTCGATGCTTCGCTGTGCGTTTCCAAAAGGGAGCGGAATATCTCCAGCATCAAAATATTTTACTTCCTCAAGCTCTCGATCTAAATATGCACTATACTCTTCTAATCCAATTGATACTTCGCGAATGCGTGTTGGACCAAAACGAGATCCTGGTCGGTAGCTTACTGTCCAATCCATTGGCATACCGTATAGTACGGCTTCACTTTCTTCAAAGCTAGGATGACTTTTTATAAATACATTACCTGAATATGCCTCATCAAAACGCATGAGAATGCCTCCTTGTCATAAAAACAAGACGCCAAGCCTTTCGACTGACATCTTGTCTATTGTGTCTGCTTTACACCAGCTAAACTGTCTGTAAAAGCTCGAGTGATTCAACGAATAATCAGAGAGAAATAACTTCCTCAATGATTGAAGCTTCACCTTATTTTACTAAATCTGCTACAAACTTCGGTAAAGCAAATGCTGCTTTATGAAGCTCTTTCGTATAATACTTTGTTTCGATATCAATAAAGCGATCTTCACTAACCTCTAGTGGATCATGCTTCTTAGAACCAATTGTGAACGTCCACAGACCACTTGGGTACGTTGGGATGTTTGCTACGTAAAGACGAGTGATTGGGAAAATTTCTTTTACATCACGCTGTACGTTTGTAATTAACTCAGGAGTAAACCAAGGGTTGTCCGTTTGAGCTACAAAGATACCATCTTCTTTTAACGCTTTTGAAATTCCAGCGTAGAACCCTTTCGTAAATAAATTTACTGCTGGACCTACTGGCTCAGTAGAATCAACCATAATCACATCGTATTCGTTTTCACTTTCTGCGATATGCATGAAACCGTCGCCTACTTTTACTTCAACGCGTTCATTTTCTAATTCACCAGCAATCTCCGGTAAATACTTCTTAGAGTATTCAATCACTTTTCCATCAATTTCAACTAGCGTCGCTTTCTTTACGCTAGGATGTTTTAATACTTCACGGATTACGCCACCGTCTCCGCCGCCTACTACTAAAACATTTTCAGGATTTGGATGTGTAAATAGAGGCACGTGTGCCACCATTTCGTGATAAACAAACTCATCTTTTTGAGTTGTCATTACCATTCCATCAAGAACTAGCATGTTACCAAACTCTTCTGTTTCAATCATATCTAGCTTTTGAAACTCAGTTTGTTCTGTATGTAAAGTGCGCTTAATTTTCGCCGTAATTCCGAAATTCTTCGTTTGTTTTTCAGTAAACCATAATTCCATTTAAACTCTTCCCTTCTGTTTTGAGAATTTAGCCTATGCATAGATTACCCTAACATAATTTATACAAACATGAAAAAAAGTATAGATGAATTTAAGTGAAAAGCAAAGGTTTTTTTTTAGACTTCTAGGTTTAAAAGAGCTTTTTCTTTTTCATACTAAACTATATATTCCTTTAAATTGCTATAACCTCATTTTAAAAGCCTGTATTTACCTGAATTACCTGTATAAATCTACACATTAAAAAGGCTTAAATAAATGGATTTAGCTCACAAAAACCCTTTTTTAATAAAAAGCACATATCAATCTGGGTACCCTTTAAAACGTAACTTTTTTAGAAACCAAAGGAGTTAACTCATGAGGTGATGACAATGGAAACTGTATTAATTGAACACTTTAAGAAAGCTAGACGCCTTTTTCGCATTCTACTTGTTCTTGCACTTCTATGTACTGTATGTATCGGGATTGCCTATATCAGTATATTTTTATACGCCAAAATTGCCGGTCCACCTACGCTCACTGTCCCGCAAACCGCTATTTTCTATTCCAGCAACGGTAAAGTATTAGACGAATTACATAACGGTGAAAAACGTTATTGGGTACCTCTAGAAAGCGTATCTGACAATATTAAAGAAGCCACATTAGCAGTTGAAGACAAGCGGTTTTATGATCATAATGGCTTTGATATTAAACGGATCGGTGGAGCAATTGTTGCTGATATTAAAGCAATGAGTAAAGTACAAGGTGCTAGCACAATTACGCAGCAGTATGCACGAAATCTTTTTTTAGAACATGATAAAACATGGACAAGGAAATTCCAAGAGGCGCTTTATACTATTCGCCTGGAATTTAACTATGACAAGGATAAAATCTTTGAAGGTTATTTAAATACTATTTACTATGGACACGGCGCCTATGGAGTTGAGGCTGCTTCAAAAACGTATTTTAATAAAAAAGCAAAGGAATTAACGCTAAGTGAAGCTAGTATGCTAGCCGGAATTCCAAAAGGGCCTACTTACTATTCTCCTCTTCTTCATGAAGAAAATGCAAAAGAGCGTCAGCGCATCATTTTAAACTTACTTGTTGACCAAGGAAAAATTTCGCAAAAAGATGCGGATAAAGCATTCGTAACACCTTTGGTATATGCCAAAAAAACACAAGATGAAGCAAATGTGAAGAAACAAGATGCGTCTTATTTCATGAGTGCAGCTTTATCGCAGTTAACAAACGAGCTAGGAATTACAGAGGCGATGATCCATTCAAACGGCTTGCGAATTTACACAACGCTTGATAGTAGCGTACAAAAGAAAGCGGAAGAAGCAATGAATACCGTTATGAATAAAGCTTCTGATATTCAAACAGCATTTGTGGCAATGGATCCAAAAACAGGTGAAATAAAGGCACTAATTGGCGGTAGAGATTACAAGGAAAGCCCATTTAACAGAGCAACTCAAGCTGTGCGCCAGCCTGGCTCTACAATGAAGCCATTTTTATATTATGCTGCTTTAGCAGACGGCTTTACGGAATCTACCGCCATGCAAAGTGAAGAGACAACGTTTACCTTAGATGATGGAGTTTCAACATATAAACCAAGTAACTATAACAGCTATTATGCAAATAATCCGATTACACTAGCACAGGCCATTGCGCTGTCAGACAACATTTATGCTGTTAAAACACATTTATTTATCGGGGAGCACCGATTGGTCGAAACAGCTAAATCATTAGGCATTTCGACTCCGCTGAAGCAGGTACCATCCCTAGCTCTTGGCACATCCCCTGTTCGCGTGATTGATATGGTTAATGCATATGGCATCTTTGCAAACGGTGGTAACGAAATTTCACCAACATTCATTAAGCGAATTGAAACAGCTGATGGAGACATGGTGTATGAAGCACCTCAAGAAAAAAAGAGAATTGTTGACAAGCGATTAGCATTTTTAACAACGCATTTGATGACAGGTATGTTCCAAAAGGAATTAAATGGATATACAACAGTAACAGGAAAGCCAATTTTAAAATACTTGTCAAGAGATTATGCTGGTAAATCCGGTACTACATCGACGGATAGCTGGATGATTGGATACACCCCTCAGCTCGTATCAGGCGTTTGGGTAGGTTATGACCAAGGCAAACAAATTGAACGTGTCGAGGAAAAAGCTTATGCAAAAAAAATGTGGGCATTGTTTATGGAAGATGCACTTGAAGGAAAGAAGAAGCAAGGATTTAAAGCACCTAAAGGGTTAGTTAGCGTAAATATCAACCCTGAGACAGGTGATATCGCAACAAAAGCTTGTTCGAAGAAATACAAAGCATATTATTTAACAGGTACTCAACCGACTACGTATTGTCGAGATAAAGGCGCTTCTGAAGAGAAAAAACAAGCACCAAAGAAGAAGGAAGAAGCGGATGGGTTTTTTCATCGTCTGCGCGATTGGTTTTAAAAAAGGCCCTTGGCATAATGCCAAGGGCCTTTTTCTCATGATAAAGCTTCTTTTAATTCGTCACTAGAACGTTCCCAAATTTCCTTATCATGAGCAGATAGAAAATCTTTTAAGATTGTTTTTGACTTATTATCCATTTCGTCTACCATAATACGGCGCTTCATAGATTTATCCATTTTATTCACATGCTCTGGAAGCGACTTGTATCCACGACGAATCTCACGATCTACCGTCATTTCACATGCCGTTACGCCAGCATAATAAGGGCCTGCTGGATTACGATCAATTGTCACCCAAACAAGCCAATAGAGCTTGCCGTTAGGAACTTCGTCTTTGTTTGGTAAAAACTTAATTCCTTTTTCAACCACGCTCCTTGCATGCATCGCACCGATATCAACAAAAGCTTCTTCGTCTGATGGACACACAAAAACCGGTGAAATGTTCTCTAAGCTTAGTGCTCCAACCCCAAAACCTCCATGTCCATCTGTTGAATCATTCTTAATAATATTAAATCCAATATTTTTCTTTTTTTTCGGTTGATCCATTGTTAAAACGCTCCTTACTTAAGTTAATAACGGTCCCAGAAGTTGCTGAAACAGCTCAACAAAAAATGGGATCCCAATGTCATATATAGGGGCAATAATATAGCGGTCAAGCGGTGTAATAATTAACACTAAAAATAACAAGATTCCCCACGACTCATACTGCGTCATTTTTGCGCGCACTGTGTTTGGAACAAGATCTTCTATGATACGATAGCCATCAAGCGGCGGAAATGGCAGCAGATTAAATAAAAATAAAACAAGATTAATCGTGATAAACAGATTAAAAAATGTATATATTGGCTCTGTATCTAAGCCAAAGCGCAGCACCAAAAACCAACCAAGAACCCCTAAAAATGCAAGCAATAGGTTACTAAGCGGCCCTGCAATTGAAACTAATACACCAGCTAGACGCGGATTCTTGAAGAAAAAACGATTAACAGGTACAGGTTTAGCCCAGCCAAACCCCACGACAAGTAGAAGAATTGTTCCTAGCGGATCTAAATGGGAAAGAGGCGATAGCGTCAACCGCCCTTGTTTCTTTGCCGTCTCGTCTCCAAACTTGTATGCAACAAAAGCATGCGCAAATTCATGTAGCGTAAATGCGATAATTAGCGTAATAGCAACGTACGGAATATATTCAAGCGGAAAAGCTAAAAATTGATTCACTCGCTCTCTCCTTTATAATCATTCTGAATTACAATAATACATCGAGTATACTATAATTTAATTATTTCATCATTAGATGAGGGTGTATTTTTCAATGTAAAAGGACTACACTGAAGAAGACACTGAAGAAAAGGAGTGAAATTATTATGCCATATGTAACGGTAAAAATGCTTGAAGGTCGCACTGAAGATCAAAAAAGAGCTCTTGTTGAGAAAGTAACCGCTGCTGTATCTGAAACAACAGGTGCCCCTTCTGAGAAAATCGCGGTTTTTATTGAAGAAATGTCAAAAAACCACTATGCAGTAAACGGTAAACGCTTAAGCGATCAATAAGATACATATCGTTTATTCATTGAACAAAGCCCTCTGAACCGATGCAGAGGGCTTTTTATTAATGAACACGGTCAAACGTAACCGCTTTTAGATTTTCAATATATGCATATGCTTGTTCAATGTCTTCTTCTGTATAGTTCTGTTTACTCTTTAACGTAAACACTTTTTCACTCACTTCTTCTTTCGATAATCCATCAAAGTATAAAATTGTTGAGACAAGCTCTAAAAACTTTGAAGACTGGTTGTTCATATCCGTCATGACTTCCTGTAAATGGGGTAACTCTAGCTCATAATGGCTTAGAAACTCATTTCCAGCCTGAGTTAGTGCGTATCGGTACTGCATATAGCCCCCCTTATTTTCTTTTAATTCCTGCAAAAAGCCTAGATTACACAATTCTTCTACTCGAAGGGTAAGTTCCTCTGAATACGGACCAAAAAAATGGAAATTATAGCGCTCATAAAAAGGAAACTCTAGCTTTTTTCCAATAAAAATCATTTTTTGGAGCTTTTTTCTCCCTACAATTTCTCCCGCTGCTGAGAACACTTTAATAATCTTTGCGTGATCATTTAACACAGCCCTTCAACTCCTATACTATTTAACTCTAATTACTTTTTAATAGCTGTAAAATTTGGTCTTTCACTTTTCTTTTTGACGATAACTGATCGATTAGATCTTGTGGAAAATAAAGTTTATGATCCGTTCGTTTCTTCCCTGAAATGGACTCAACAATTTCAGACTGTCGCGATAGCTCTCTTACTTCACCGTTTGGCATTAACAAATGGATTGGCAAGCGCTCCTCTTCTTCACCTGGACGATAAAAGTCGTACGGTAAGTCACTGGATGAATCAACAACTAAATAATAATCAGGATCAATTCCAGCTTTTTTAAATAATGTTGTTAGCTCCATCCACATTTTCATTTGGAGGTTTGGATTGAACTCGATATATTTAAAAAGGTTACGGTTCATAAATCTACGACATAAATCTGCTAAAATATTATCTTCTTCATCTTGCCAAGCCTGAAAATAAAACATGACAACAGACTCGTCCAACCTTAAGTACTCTTCTAGTGATATTTCATCTTTAAAAATCGAATAAAAATGAACAGGCGGCTGGCGAAACTCATAGGATTTTTGATGAAGCTCTTTCGCACGATGTAGAATTTTAGTTAAGATGACTTCCGCACTGCGCGTTACAGGATGAAAATAAATTTGCCAATACATTTGATAACGACTCATGATGTAATCCTCAACTGCATGCATACCGCTATGCTTAATGACAGCTTGCTCTTCTTGTGGCCGCATTACGCGCAGAATACGCTCCATATCAAAGTGTCCATAGCTTACCCCTGTATAATAAGCATCACGCTGTAAATAATCCATTCGGTCGGCATCAATTTGGCTTGAAATCAAGCTCACCACCAACTTATTTTTGTACGTTTTCGCAATCACTTCTGCTACCTTTTTTGGAAAATCTGCTCCCGCTTTTTTCAATACACGATTTACTTCTGTATTTCCCAAAATAATTGCTTGAGTAAACTCTTCATGGTCCAGGTGAAATACCTTTTCAAAAGAATGAGAGAATGGACCATGTCCTAAATCGTGTAAAAGTGCCGCACATAAGCAAAGAAGCCTTTCATCGTCGTCCCATTCTGGGCGGTTTCGAAATACGTCATCAATGATTCGACGCACAATCTCATATACACCTAAAGAATGATTAAAACGACTATGTTCAGCACCGTGAAACGTTAAATAGGTTGTTCCTAGCTGACGAATTCGACGTAAACGCTGAAATTCAGATGTACCGATGAGCTCCCAGATTAATCGGTCTCGTACGTGGATATAGCGGTGAACAGGGTCTTTAAATACTTTTTCTTCACTAAGTTTTTCATTTAGATATGCCATTTACATACCTCTCTATCTTGACGTTGTTAGTATGTCTTCTTCGACAAGGTGTTTAAAAATTCCTAGTCAGAATAAAAAATCACCTTTTGCTTAGGACAAAGGTGATTTTATTTTATTTGTTTAGTTTTTTCTCAATTTTTTCAATTAGCTCGTCCTCTGTTGGCGCAGCTACAGGGCGGTTATTTACAAATGCGAATGACTTTTTACGTCCTGGACCACAGTATGATTGACAGCCCACTTTTACATCTGCACATGCATCTATTTTTTGAAGTCGAGGTAACAACGTCTTCACATTTGTTGCCTGACAATCATCACAAATTCTAAATTCATTTGTCATGCTGACACAATCCTTTCAAAAGTGCTTACACATATCTTTTTTGCCTAAAGGGTATTTTACCGTTATTTGCATAGGAGTGCAAGTTTCGAAAAGTGCCAAAATCTATCATACTTCTAGAAAAAATAGTATAACTCTACGCTAATCCGTACATACTAAATACTACAAAACATGGTAGCTACCAATCATATAAAAATGAGGAGTGAAATACGTGAAAGATAGACAAGATGCGTGGACAGAAGAAAATGATTTACTTTTAGCAGAAACGGTTTTAAGACATGTAAGAGAAGGAAGTACCCAATTAAACGCGTTTGAAGAAGTTGGAGATGAACTAAATCGTACGTCTGCGGCTTGCGGATTTCGCTGGAATGCCGTGGTAAGACATCAATATGAAAAAGCGCTCCAGCTCGCGAAAAAACAGCGTAAGCAACGCATGCGTGCCCTTGGACAAGAACAAGGCAAGAAAAAGCTTTTATATACACCACCTACACCAACTATAGAACACGTTACAGAGGAAGTGTACGAGGCAATCCCAGTCTCTGCTCCCACTATAACAGCCAGTAATGATAGTTTATCGATTGACTTAGTCATACGCTATTTAGAAACATTTAGAGGCCAAACTGGAAACATGCAGGCAATTCAACATGAGAATTCTCGTTTACGTAAAGAAAACGATGACTTACACCGCAAAATTCAAGATCTTGAAAAGCAAGTAACGCAGCTTGAAGCAAATGCTACTACTATTCAAGAAGACTATGAAACATTAATGCAAATCATGAACCGTGCCCGCAAGCTGGTGTTATTTGACGAAGAAGACCGATCAGCTACTTCGTTTAAAATGGACCGTAACGGAAATTTAGAAAAGTTAGCTGAATAATGCATCCAAAGGTGGCATCCTTATGCCCCCTTTTTTATTGGAAATAACTTACGCCTTGTCATACTCTGATTCTTAAATATGCTATAATATGTTCGTTTACTTCATAAAGGAGTTATGGAACATGTCTATATATAAATCAAATCTTTTACAACAGCCAACATGGCGCATCATTGATCAATCAAGCTTAGGTCCAGAATTTGATGCAAAGCAATCTTTCGCGATAGATGATACTCTTTGCACAAGTGTTGGAAAGGACGAGTCTCCCGCGACAGTTCGCTCTTGGGTGCATCACGATACAATTGTTCTTGGTATTCAAGACACAAAGCTTCCACGTTTAGCTGAAGGTATTCGCTATTTGCAAGAACAAGGCTATCAACCAATTGTTCGTAATTCTGGAGGACTAGCCGTCGTACTTGATGAAGGTGTTCTAAATATTTCACTTATCTTTCCGGATGCAGAAAAAGGCATTGATATAGACCGAGGATATGATGCGATGTTTGATTTAATTAAAGCAATGTTTGCTGGCTATACAACTGACATTGAAGCAAGAGAAATTGTCGGTTCATACTGTCCAGGAAGCTACGACTTAAGCATCGGTGGTCAAAAATTTGCAGGTATCTCACAGCGCCGTGTACGAGGTGGAGTTGCTGTACAGATTTATCTCTGCGTATCAGGTGATGGAGCCAAAAGAGCTAGTGTTATTAAAGAATTTTACCAAAGAGGCCTAGCAAATACTGAGACAAAGTTTACATATCCAACGATTGTTCCAGAGACAATGGCCTCTCTTTCACAGCTGTTAAACGTTGAGCTAACGGTAAGCGATGTAATGATGCTAACGTTTCAAACATTACAATCCACCGGAGCTTCCTTAGAGATGGTTCCCCTACAAGCAGCAGAACTTGAATTGTTTGACACACAGCTACAACGAATGTATGACCGAAACGAAAAAGCGTTAGGGGCTTTTCTAAATGCATAAAAAAAACGCCGTTAAATGGCGTTTTTTTTATGCGTTTACAGTGCTTGAGCAGCTGTAATTAAAGCTAATTTGTATACATCCTCTTCGTTACAACCACGTGAAAGGTCGTTAACCGGCTTGTTTAAACCTTGAAGAATTGGGCCAACTGCTTCGAAATTACCTAAGCGTTGAGCGATCTTGTATCCAATATTACCAGCTTCAAGACTTGGGAATACAAATACATTTGCATCACCTTTAATATCTGAACCCGGTGCTTTCTTTTCAGCAACAGATGGTACAAATGCTGCGTCAAACTGGAATTCACCGTCTAAAGTTAGGTTTGGTGCCATCTCTTTTGCAATTTTAACAGCATCTGCTACTTTTTCAGTTTCTGGTGATTTAGCTGATCCTTTTGTTGAGAAACTAAGCATTGCAACACGTGGATCTACGTCAAACATGTTAGCTGTGCGTGCACTTTCGATTGCAATTTCAGCTAAATCTTGGCTATTTGGAGCAATATTAATTGCACAATCAGCAAATACGTACTTCTCGTCACCACGAACCATGATGAATACGCCTGATGTTTTTGTTACGCCTTCTCTTGTTTTAATAATTTGTAGCGCTGGACGCACTGTATCAGCTGTTGAATGTGCAGCTCCGCTTACAAGGCCATCTGCTTTGCCCATATGAACAAGCATTGTGCCAAAGTAATTTTCGTCTAATAAAATTTTACGCGCTGCTTCTTCAGTCGCTTTTCCTTTACGGCGCTCTACAAATGCAGCTACCATTTCATCAAATCCATCATAATTATGAGGATCAAAGATTTGCACTCCATCTAAAATTACGTTCAAGCTTTTTGCTTTAGCCTGTACTTCTTCTTCGTTTCCAATAACGATTGGCGTTACAACTTTATCTGCAGCTAAACGAGCTACCGCTCCAAGAATACGCTCATCTAAACCTTCTGGAAATACGATTGATACATTGCTTGCAGATACCTTTTCTTTTAAACCAGTAAATAAATTGCTCAAACTAAGTCCTCCTCAATATGTTAAAAAACAGTTTCCATGTAATAGGATACTCCACTTCGAAAAAAAATCAAAGGCATGTCCTTTAACAATTTGATAACAGTAAAAAGTCTTTAAATTTCTAAAATTCAATTAAATATACTTTCAACTTCCCTTTTAGCATAGCGTAAATTGTGCTTTTTTAATCACAATTCATGAGTTTTTCAATCCAAGCATTCGGATAAACTATGATATAGTAAAACTAGAAGTCATTATACTGTAGTTTAGGAGTGAAAGAATATGGCAGAAGCAGCTCAAACACTGGATGGATGGTACGCTCTTCATGATTTTCGAACAATCAATTGGACAGCATGGAAACAGCTATCAAACGAAGAACGCGAAACCGCTATTCATGAATTTTTAGCCTTAACAGAAAAGTGGACAAGTACGGAAAATGCAGCTGAAGGAAGTCATGCACTATATAGTATTGTCGGTCAAAAAGCAGATTTTATGATCATGCTTGTACGTCCAACGATGGAAGAACTAAATGAAATTGAAAATGAATTCAATAAAACAAAGCTAGCAGAATTCACTGTCCCAGCTTATTCATATGTATCTGTTGTTGAGTTAAGTAACTACTTACCAGCAGGTGAAGATCCATATGAAAATCCGCACATTCGTGCACGCTTATACCCAACTCTTCCAAAATCGAAGTATGTTTGCTTCTATCCAATGGATAAGCGTCGTCAAGGTGACGACAACTGGTACATGTTGCCGATGGAAGAGCGCCGTAGCTTAATGCGCAGTCACGGTATGATTGGCCGTCAATATGCAGGTAAAGTGAAGCAAATTATTACAGGCTCTGTTGGCTTTGATGACTATGAATGGGGCGTTACGTTATTCGCTGATGACGTATTACAATTTAAAAAACTCGTATATGAAATGAGATTTGATGAAGTAAGTGCACGCTATGGAGAGTTTGGTAGTTTCTTCGTTGGGAACTTACTTGAAGTCGATCGATTCAATCACTTTCTTTCAGTCTAATCCTATGCTTCCTCTCTTATAAGGGGAAGCATTTTTTATGCCCTTTTAATGGTCATATTCTCTCTTTTTATTCATATACATACAATAGCGTCACAGGTAAGCGAGGTGAGGAAATGGCGGTTGTCGCGCACACCGAAGAAGATGTTAAGCTTCTAGCCAGACTCCTGCGAGCTGAAGCTGAAGGTGAAGGAAAACAAGGAATGCTTCTTGTAGGTAACGTGGGTGTGAACCGAGCAAGAGCTTCTTGTTTAGACTTTAAAGATATTCGAACCATCAGACAGATGGTCTTCCAAAGCCCTGGAGGTTTTGAAGCCACGCAAAAAGGATATTTTTATCAGCGTGCACGGCAAGCAGATATTGATTTAGCTCGCCGTGTATTAAGAGGAGAAAGATTTTCACCAGCTACAAATTCTTTATGGTTTTTTAAACCAGGTGGCAACTGTCCCGCTACATGGTATAACCAACCAAACACTGGAAGGTTCAAGTCTCATTGCTTTTTTGCACCAACTCAAGCGGATTGTCCGAGTGTTTACTAAATACATGTAGAATTAAAGGAGGGTACTATGAAAAAACCAAAAGGTAACCAAAATCAGACCCAGCCTTATATGCAAAACCCATATATGAGCTATAACTATCCTTACTATACGCCTTATCAACAGCAACAAGGAGGTGGTGGAGGTCAGCAACAAAGTCCATCGGGACAAATGCCGCCTCAAATTCCATCGGGAGGTTCCGGTGCTCCTCAAGACCCTGGCCAGCTACCAATAGAAGAGTCATATATTGAAAACATTTTGCGTTTAAATCGCGGAAAAATTGCAACGGTTTACATGACATTTGAAAATAATAATCAATGGAATGCTAAAGTCTTCAAAGGTATCATTGAAGCTGCTGGGCGTGACCACTTAATCTTAAGCGACCCACAAACAGGGAAGCGTTACTTACTATTAATGGTTTACTTAGATTACATTACGTTCGATGAGGAAATTCAGTATACCTATCCCTTTAATGGTGGCGGACCACCATTAAGCAATTACTCACCTCGTTAAAAAAAGGCCTCTAGCTTTAAGCTAGAGGCCTTTTTTCACCATTTCAACGCTGCAATAACAATTAATACCCAAGCTGTGATGAATGCTACCCCGCCTAAAGGTGTGATAGCTCCTAATACCTTGATTCCAGACGTACTTAAAACATATAAGCTACCTGAAAATAATACAATACCACCCATCATCAACCAACCTGACGTTGACAACAACGTTGACTGAGGAGCCTTTGCAAGTAAGAAAGCGACTACAAATAAGCCGATAGCATGGAACATATGATATTGAACACCTGTTTTCCATACTTCTAAATATTTTTCCGATATCTTGCCTTCTAATCCATGAGCTCCGAATGCACCTAAAGCAACAGCTAAAGCTGCATTGATAGCACCTAAAATAACAAAGATTTTCATGTTCCTACCCCTTTTTTAAAAATCAAATAAGCTATCTCCGTTAGCATCGTCTGAAGCAAGCTTTTCCCCTTCAAAATTTTGCCTAGATGATTGAATGATTTGTTGTTGCATCGAAGGCTGAGCTTGAATTTGTGAAGGCATGACAACGCTTGATGGAGCTGTTGATTTGACTGAAGAAGATGAATTTCCGTCAGCTAATGCCAGTTCACATAATGTTTTAATTGCGATTAATTGATCCCTCACGCGAGCAGAATGATGCGCTTCTTGTTTCGCTTTTGCTAACTCCGCACTCATTTTATCTAATAGCTGTTCTAACTTTATTTCCATCATTTCACCTCTTTTACTTTGCCTATTGCGAATCTAATCTGTTTATAGTTTATCAAAAATTCATAAGTTGAGCGATGATTCAATTGTAGTTCGCTAAATGTTCACGATTTGATGTTATCAATTTGCCAGTCAATTGGTGTACAATCATTTTCTTGTAAAAAATTATTTGTTAAGAGAAAATGATTATTACCAAAGAATCCACGATTTGCAGAAAATGGACTTGGATGAGGACTTTCTAAAATTAAATGATGTTTTCCCGTAATCAAGCTTTTCTTGGCTTGCGCATGCTTACCCCAAAGTAAAAAAACCACGGGCTCCTCTTTTTGAGCAACCAGTTCAATAATACGGTCTGTGAAAATCTCCCAACCTTGTCCTTTATGGGAGTTCGGCTGGCTGCGTCGAACAGTTAATACCGTATTTAAAAGCAATACCCCTTGCTTAGCCCATTTAGTCAAGTATCCATTATTAGGAATTTCACATCCTAGCTCCTGATGTAATTCTTTATAAATGTTTACAAGTGAAGGTGGAGTTTTTACTCCAGGCTGAACGGAAAAGCTTAACCCGTGAGCTTGACCAGGTCCATGATAAGGGTCTTGACCCAATAATAAAACTTTAACATCCTTGTAAGGAGTATAATGTAGAGCGTTAAAAATATCATATCGGTCAGGATATATAGTTTCGCTATTATATTCATTCACAAGAAACTGCCTCAGTTGAATATAATATTCCTTTTCGAATTCCGCCTTTAATAACTCATTCCAATCATTTTTTAAAATAGACATATCGTTCATCCCTTTCATATTTAGTCATTATGTAATTCTTCATTCTTTTGTTATTGTACCTAAACTGCATGCTTTCAGTGAATAACACATTATAATCACCATATTTCTCCAGTTAAAGTCATGTTCAAGTTGCTTTTGTATACACTATAAAGAGTGCATCTTTTCCTATTAAGGAGGGGTTTATATGATAATTGCTAGTCCCCGCCAAGTGGATGTCACATACGGATTAGGAATTACACCTACCGAACCGATGATTCCTCGAAAATATACCATTTTCCCATCTCATCAATCGTCAATACCGTCCATTTACGTCGGTTTAGAATTTGCCTATGATCATATTAGTAAAAGTCGTAACGAATGCTTGGCTTCTTTTTTATTCAATAAAGGATTCTACTCACTGTCACTTTATTTTTATATTGACCATACTATTTCAGAAGATACAGCACTAGAGCGTTATATGCATCTTTTAGAAATTTTGCCGCTTTATTTAAATACCCTATATCATTCTGAAAAAGCATTCTTTCAAAGGCATCCTCTGCTAGAACATTGTCCTATTTTTTTATATATTGACTCTGCCCATTCTTTTTTAGATCGTAAAAAATCATTAGGTGCATTATATCAATACAAATAGCGCTTTCAAAACATTGCTACTGCCGTTTAATTGGCGTAGCTTTTTTCATTTACCAAACAAAATACTTTTAAACTCATGCAAAACATGGAATAATAACTACAAATCATATAGATTTGCTTTACCATTTATAAATCGTTACAATTTTATATTAGATATATTAGCTTAAACTAAACGTAATTTTGATAAAGAGAGGGTCTAGAAGCAATGACAAATGAACAGCCAAAATCAATTATTGTAATTTTTGGAGCTACAGGTGATTTAGCAAAACGTAAACTATTTCCATCTATTTTCCGCTTATATAGAGAAAATAAACTATCCGAAGATTTTGCAGTTGTTGGAGTAGCCAGAAGACCATGGACAAACGAAGAGTTACGTGAAAACGTTAAAAAGTCTGTTGGTAATCTGCAAACAGAAGACGCTGATATTGATACGTTTGCTTCACACTTCTACTACCAGCCATTTGATGTTACAAACGTAGAATCATATCAAGAGTTAAAAACATTAACGGAAGAGCTTGATACACAATACAATGTTCCTGGAAACCGTATTTTCTATTTAGCAATGGCCCCAGAATTCTTTGGAACAATTGCGTCTAATTTAAAAAATGAAGGTTTAACAGCTACTGAAGGTTGGAGCCGCCTTGTAATTGAAAAGCCATTTGGTCACGATTATGAATCTGCTAAAGAGCTTAACGAGCAAATTCGTCACGCTTTCTCTGAAGATCAAATTTATCGTATTGACCACTACCTTGGAAAAGAAATGGTTCAAAACATTGAAGTAATTCGCTTTGCAAATGCGCTATTTGAGCCTCTTTGGAACAACCAATATATTTCAAACATCCAAATTACATCAAGTGAAACGCTTGGTGTAGAAGATCGTGGACGCTATTATGAATCTTCAGGTGCACTACGCGACATGGTTCAAAACCATATTTTACAAATGGTTGCTCTATTAGCTATGGAGCCACCAATTAAACTTACACCAGAAGAAATTCGTAGCGAAAAAGTAAAAGTATTACGTGCGCTTCGTTCAATGTCAACGGATGAGGTAGATCAATACTTTGTACGCGGCCAGTACGGAAAAGGGATTGTGGAAGAAAACGAAGTAATTGGCTACCGTGAAGAAAATTCTGTGGATGAAGAGTCTAATACTGCAACGTTTGTTTCAGGTAAACTAATGATTGACAACTTTAGATGGGCTGGTGTACCAATTTATATTCGTACAGGTAAACGCATGAAAGAAAAAGCAACAACTATTGTTGTTCAGTTTAAAGATTTACCAATGAACTTATACTTCAATCGTGGTAAGGATATTCATCCTAACCTACTTGTTATTCATATTCAACCAGAAGAAGGGATTACTCTTCATTTAAATGCGCGTAAAACACCAGGAGCAACAGCTTCTACGCCAATTAACCTTAACTACTGCAATAACTGCGGAGATAAGATGAATACGCCAGAAGCTTATGAACGCTTAATTTACGATTGCATGCTTGGAGATGCGACAAACTTTACACACTGGGATGAAGTTGCTCTATCATGGAAATTTGTTGATACTATCTCAGAAGCTTGGGAGCAAAATAAAGCAACAGACTTCCCGAACTATGAATCAGGTTCAATGGGACCAAAAGCATCGGATGCTCTTCTTGCTGAAGAAGGCTTCCAGTGGTGGCCTGTTGGGGAAGGCAACTTCTCAAACAATAAATAATGAAAGCAAAAACGCAGCGAAATATTCGCTGCGTTTTTATTCGACAAATGCTTTGTCGAATAGAAAAAGCGGGTTGCTGTCAAAAGCAACCCGCTTTCTTATTCATTATTTTTATTTTAACCACTCTGTGTGGAATACGCCTTCTTTGTCAATACGTTGGTACGTATGAGCTCCAAAGTAGTCGCGTTGTGCTTGTAAAAGGTTGGCTGGAAGTGTTTCTGTACGGTAGCTGTCATAGTAAGCTAACGCGCTTGAGAAACTTGGTACTGGAATACCTTGTTTAACTGCGATTGAAATCACTTCACGAAGCGCAGATTGATATCCTTCTACGATATCTTTGAAATACGGATCTAACAATAAGTTTGTTAAGTCTGCATCACGATCGTATGCTTCTTTAATCTTTTGTAGGAATTGTGCACGAATGATGCAACCACCGCGGAAGATCATCGCAATATCGCCATATTGTAGATTCCAATCATACTCTTCAGACGCAGCTTTCATTTGAGCGAATCCTTGTGCGTATGAACAAATTTTACTCATATATAGCGCTTTTCGAATTGCTTCGATTAGCTCTGTTTTATCGCCTTCATAAGAAGTTGTTTCTGGACCACTTAATACTTTGCTTGCTTTTACACGCTCTTCTTTCATTGCTGAAATAAAACGGGCAAATACAGACTCTGTGATAATTGGTAGAGGCACACCTAAGTCTAATGAGCTTTGGCTTGTCCATTTACCAGTACCTTTTTGTCCTGCTGTATCTAAGATCACGTCAACAAGCGGCTTGCCTGTCTCGTCATCTTTCTTTGTAAAGATATCAGCTGTAATTTCGATAAGGTAGCTATCTAATTCTCCTTTGTTCCACTCAGCAAATACCTCGTGTAATTCATCTGCTTCTAAACCTAAAACGTTTTTCATAATGAAGTACGCTTCAGAAATCAGCTGCATATCGCCATATTCAATTCCGTTATGAACCATTTTTACATAGTGCCCTGCACCATTTGGTCCGATGTATGTGCAGCAGTCATCTCCTTCTACTTTAGCAGAGATAGACTTTAAGATTGGCTCTACTAGCTTATAAGCTTCTTTTTGACCACCAGGCATGATTGAAGGACCTTTTAATGCGCCTTCTTCTCCGCCTGAAACGCCTGTACCAACAAAGTTAATACCAAGCTCTTCTAATTCTTTATTTCGACGAATTGTATCTTGGAAGAATGTGTTACCACCGTCAATTAAAATATCGCCTTTTTCAAGGTATGGTTTTAACGAATCAATTGTTGCATCTGTTGCTGCACCAGCTTTAACCATTAATAAAATTTTACGTGGTTTTTCAAGAGAATTAACAAACTCTTCGACACTGTATGTACCAACAAAGTTTTTACCTTCTGCCTCGGATTTTAAAAACTCTTCTGTTTTCTCCGGTGAACGGTTGTAAACAGATACTGAATAGCCTCTGCTTTCAATGTTTAGCGCAAGGTTTTTTCCCATAACCGCTAAGCCAATAACACCAATTTGCTGCTTTGTCATGTTCTCTCTTCCCTTCGTTTTTTAATATGAATTAGTCACTTTAATCTTAACTGAACCACACAAAAACATTCAAGCTAGAAGCAGCAACCTTCATATCATGTATTATACATATCTGTATAGTACCACGGTTTTATTTAAAAAAAAACGAAAGCGCCTGCTTATGCAGACGCTTTTTTGATATCAGCTTGCTTTTTTCATTGTTGCTACTTTGTAATGATTTTCAAAATAATCATTTGTTTCATGAACAACAACTTTATATAACAACACAAGAGCAATTAAGTTTGGAATCATCATCAGTGCATTCGCCATATCTGCAAATGCCCAAACAACCGTTAAGTTTGCTACTGCCCCAAGGCCACAAGCCGCTACATAAATTGCACGATAAAGACCTGTTGCTTTTGTGCCAAATAAATATTCAAAACATTTTTCTCCGTATACATACCAACCTACAATTGTTGAGAATCCGAAGAAAATAACAGAAAATGCAACAATATATTCCCCAATTTTGCCTAAAGATGCGGCAAAGGCTGCTGAAGTTAAGGCTCCTCCATCTAAGTTAGCGTTGTGCGCCACACCAGAGATAGCTCCTCCTGTTGGGTCCCAGAACCCTGTAATAATTAGTACTAAACCTGTCATTGTACAAACAACGATAGTAACAATAAATGTACCTGTCATCGCCACAAGGGCTTGTTTAACCGGATGATCTGAACGAGCATTCCCTGCAATTAAAGCAGCCGTTCCTAAACCTGCTTCATTTGAGAAGATTCCACGTGATACTCCGCTACGAATTGCTTCAGAAACCGCAATCCCAACAAATCCACTTGTTGCAGCTACTGGTGAAAATGCATATTCGAAAATCAATGCAAATGATGGAATAATTTTATCAACATTTAAGAAAATAATTAATAGTGAACCAGCAATGTATAGTAAAGCCATCAGCGGTACAAAAACCCCTGCCACTGTACTAATACGCTGAATACCACCAAAGATAATTAAAGTTGTTAAAACAGCTAATACAATCCCTGTTATAATGCCACTAATCCCAAAACTTTCGTCTACAACGCTTGCAATTGTATTAGACTGAACGCTGTTTCCGATACCTAATGCGGCAAAGGCTCCAAAAAGAGCAAATGCGATAGCTAAAATTTTAAACTTTGGTCCTAACCCTCTTTCGACATAATACATCGGACCACCTGAATATTCACCTTTATCATTTTTCACACGGAATTTCATTGCTAATAAGGCTTCAGCATACTTTGTAGCCATTCCCAGTAACCCTACAATCCACATCCAGAAGATTGCCCCTGGTCCACCTAGCGTGATGGCTGTTGCTACACCAGCAATATTACCGTTACCAATTGTTGCAGCTAAAGCTGTCATCAAAGCTTTAAAGTTACTTACATCACCTTCAGCCTTTGCATCTTCTTCCTTTTCTTTTGTAAATCCTAATTTGAACGCATACATCAACTTACGGAACTGTAGGCCTCTTAATGCAAAGGTTAAAAATAAGCCTGTCCCAAATAAAAGAATTAAGCTAGGTGTTCCCCAAAGAACTCCATTGATTTTCCCTAAAATATCTAGAATGTCCATTGATGTTTCCTCCCCATCTGTTAGCGCTTACATTCTAAATAAGCTCTAATAAATGATTCCCTGATATAATTTTAACATTTTCTTAGACAAGTTTTTTTGTTAAAATCATTAAAAAGACTAATTTGTTTTTGTCTATTTTCACAAAATGTTTTTAATCAATAGTCAAAAGATTATCAAAAGATTTATGATAAATCAATATGTAATTATTTTTATTAAAGAGGGATTTAATATGAACAAACCGATTCGAGATCCATTTAAGGAAAACTTTGACACGCTTGAAGAGTTTGCAGACCGTATTAGTGAAGTTTTACAATGCCCAATTACTATTGAAGATTCTAACCACCGTCTTTTGGCATATAGTACGCATGACGAACGGACAGATCAAGCCCGTATCGCAACAATAATTGGCCGACGTGTACCAGAGAAAGTAATTAATAACTTGTGGAAAGAAGGGATCATTCCTCAATTATTAAAAACAGATGACCCTATTCGCGTCGAAAATATCAATGAAATTGGATTGGGAAATCGCGTAGCTATTTCAATTTGGAAAAACGAAGAGGTGCTAGGTTTTATTTGGGCTGTAGAAGTCGATAAGGCCTTAAATGAAGAAGAGTTACTTCTATTAAAGAAAGCCGCTACGGTACTTCGCAATAAATTACTTCAGCTTCAAATTCGCAAGTACAAGCGTGAGGAACGCTCACAAGAGTTTTTTTGGAAGCTACTCACAGGACACATGGAGTCAAAAGAAGATATTACGCAAGCTTTTTATGATGCGCAAATTACTCCACCTACGTCTTTTTCGATTGCAGTATTTCGATTTCAGGAAGATATTACACCAGAAGCTGAACGTCAAATTTCTTATTTATTAAAAACCATGCACCGTTTGAAAATTATTCTATATACAATTGACTGCAATGATCTAATTTTGTTCCTTTCTTTAGATTCAATTTTAGCTCCATTAAAAGATCAGCATGAGTTTGTAACATTCTTTAAAGATACAATGGAGGAACGATTCTCAATTGAGCAAATTGAATCTAGCTTTAGCAGCATGTATTCTTCTTATGACCACATCGCCAAAAGCTACAATGAAGCACTAAACGTATTGGACATTAAGAAAAAGTTCCCAAAAGAAACAGCTCATATCGCGGGCTATCAAGAATTAGGTATCTATCAATTTTTAGACGTGCTGCTAGAAAAAAGAACGCAAGATCGCTTTGAAAATTACTCATTGGCTAAATTAAACGAGTACGATTTGCGCCACAACAGTAACTTAGTGGAAACACTCGAAGTATTTTTAGATTCGGATAATAACATTAACGATGCTGCTAAAGTATTAAATGTTCACATTAATACTTTAAGTTATCGTTTAAAGCGCATTTCAGAGATTGGTGATATTAACTTAAAGGATACAAACCAAAAAATTACGCTTTATTTAGATATTAAATTACAAAAGTATAAAAATCCTCCATCAAATTAAGTAACAGAGCCATTCTTCCTGAAGAATGGCTCTTTTCTTCAGATAGACCAAAAGACTCAAACTATGTCAGAACACCTAACAAATAATCAGAAAAATCTAAATAGTAACCGCTTCCATTTGTGTATTTTTACAAAATAATATGATTGATTTCTTTTTTCCTAACAAAGAAAAAGAAAAAAGTTTTTTATATACTGTACCTAGAAATAAGATTTCGTCTATTTTAAGGGAGGAAACATATTATGATTATTGGTGTACCAAAAGAGATTAAAAACAACGAAAACCGTGTAGCGATTACGCCTGCAGGAGTAGCATCATTTGTTGGTACAGGTCATCGCGTCTTAGTAGAAGCTGAAGCAGGAATCGGAAGTGGATTTACGAATGAAGACTACATGAAAGCTGGAGCAGAAATCATTGAATTAGCTGCTGACGTTTGGGCTCAAGCTGAAATGGTCATGAAAGTAAAAGAGCCTCTACCTAGCGAATATGATTATTTCCGCCCAGGTTTAATTTTATTTACTTATTTACACTTAGCTGCGGAGCCTGCTTTAGCACAAGCGCTTAAAGATAAAGGTGTCACAGCTATCGCATATGAAACAGTTGCAGTAAACAGAACGTTACCGTTATTAACACCAATGAGTGAAGTAGCAGGACGCATGGCTTCTCAAATCGGTGCTCAATTCCTACAAAAATCAAACGGTGGTAAAGGTATTCTATTAGCTGGCGTACCTGGAGTGAGTCGTGGCAAAGTAACGATTATCGGCGGCGGTGTTGTTGGAACAAATGCTGCTAAGTTAGCAATCGGACTTGGTGCAGATGTAACAATCATTGACCTAAGCCCTGAACGTCTTCGCCAATTAGACGATATTTTCGGCAATCAAATCAATACGCTGGTTTCAAACCCTTATAACATCGCCGATGCTGTTGCTCAAGCGGACTTATTAATTGGTGCTGTGTTAATTCCAGGTGCAAAAGCACCTAAACTTGTAACAGAAGAAATGGTACAAACAATGAAACCAGGGTCTGTGATTGTTGACGTAGCAATTGACCAAGGTGGTATTGTAGAAACAGTAGATCATATCACCACTCATGATCAACCAACGTACGAAAAGCACGGTGTAGTTCACTATGCTGTTGCTAATATGCCAGGTGCAGTACCTCGTACATCTACAATTGCTCTTACAAATGTAACTGTACCATACGCTTTACAAATTGCATCCAAAGGTGCTTATAAAGCAATTCAAGAAAACCCTGCACTTAAATTAGGTGTAAACGTAGCAAATGGCGCAATCACATATGAAGCAGTGGCACGCGACCTAGACTATGATTATGTACCAGTTGAAGTTGCCTTAAACAAAGAGTTAACTTCTATTTAATAAATTAAGGTCTCTCTATCTAGAGAGACCTTTGTTGTTTATAACAAATTATTCAAAGAAAACATCCCTCGTCTCTCACACTTCGCTATTTTTTCAAAAATTATATATTAGTAAAACATTATTATCTTTCATTGAATAGTTATTTTTGATTCAAAAAGTTTAATTTTGTAAATTGAATCTCTACTATAAAAGCGCTAGAATAAAAGAAAATAAGTAGCTTAGATCGAAGGAGGATTTTCCATGAGTATGAATAAAGTGCTTACAATTGCTGGTTCAGATACTAGTGGTGGTGCAGGCATCCAAGCGGATTTAAAAACATTTCAAGAGTTAGGTGTTTATGGCATGACTGCTCTTACTACAATTGTCACGATGGATCCAGAAAACGGCTGGTCACATAATGTTTTTCCACAGGAAACATCAACTGTCGAGAAGCAGTTAGATACCATTGTAAAAGGGGTAGGTGTGCAAGCTCTTAAAACAGGTATGCTTGGCTCAGTCGAAATTATTGAGCTAGCAGCAAAGACTATTGATGAGCATGCTCTTAAAAATGTAGTAATTGATCCTGTTATGGTTTGTAAAGGAGAAGATGAAGTACTACACCCAGAAACAGCAGTTAGTCTACGCGATGTATTAGTACCAAGAGCAACGGTTGTTACTCCAAACTTATTTGAGGCAGGACAATTAAGCGGCATTGGATCAATTAAGACAATTGAAGAAATGAAAAAAGCTGCGAAAGAAATCCATAGTTTAGGTGCACAGTTTGTATTAGTTAAAGGTGGAAGTAAATTAAATCATGATAAGGCTGTAGATGTTCTATACGACGGTGAAACGTTCGAACTGTTAGAGTCTGAACTAATTCAAACGACTTTTACTCATGGAGCTGGCTGCACATATTCTGCAGCAATTACGGCGGAATTAGCTAAAGGGAATGATGTGAAATCAGCTATTTATACAGCTAAAGAATTTATTACCGAAGCAATTCGCCACTCTTTCCCATTAAATCAATACGTAGGGCCAACAAATCATGGCGCTTATCGCCGTAAAAACGAGTTAATAACAAATTAAAAGCACGCGTAAGCGTGCTTTTTTTATACGGGCTTGAATATGCTTTGAATTGCTTCAGCTACACCGTGTTCATCGTTTGTTTTTGTCACGACATGAGCATGACGCTTTATTTCTTCGGGTGCATTGCCCATTGCAACGGCCATTCCTACTTTATGAAACATCGAAAGATCATTATAGTTATCCCCGATTGCCATTGTCTCTTGTAAAGAGATACCTCGACTTTTCACAAATTTCTCTAATGCAATTCCCTTTTGAGCTTCTTCACTATTCACTTCAATGTTTTCTTTACCTGAAGAGCTTACAGCAATGCCATGAAATGATTTTAGTTCTTCACGTGCACGTTTTAACTTCTCATCATCGAATGAAAAAGCCAACATTTTATAAATTAAGATACTTGAATCTTGAAATAGTGGTTCATACGCATCAATTAATTTTACTTTTCCTTCTTCAAATCGTTTTTTTGCTGCTTTTAGCAATTCATCATACTGATTTTTTAAGCTAGCACTCATATAGATATCCATTACAACAGAAAGTGCTTTATCATAGTCATTGGAGTATGTGCCATCACTTGTATAAACTTCAAAGTACAGCTCATGCTTGTTAAAAATTGCTTCAACAGCTTTAATTTTATCAAGGGTCATTCCAAAAGCTTCTAGCTTCTCACCTTTTTTATTTCTAACCTCTGCCCCGTTTGTACAAATAAGGAACGTCTCGATACCAGCTTCTTTTAATACATAAGAAGCTTCCTCATATGAACGCCCAGTTGCTACGATAACTTCCACACCTTCACGCTGTGCAGCTTTAATTGCTTCGCTGTTCTCTATACTAATTTGTTGTTCACTATTTACTAATGTTCCATCCATATCAGTGGCAACACATTTAATCATTCTGATTCCCCCTGCTGTGTTTTATTTTTAGGTTAACATGTTTTATTACCTAGTCTTTGACTTCTATGTAAACAATATAATAAGTATTTGTATAGATGACGTTACATTCAATCAATTAACGGTTTACAAACTTCTTGTTTACACTCTCAAACGTTAGTTCATGAGTAGAAGACACTTGCCAATCTGCTTGTTCCATTCCTTCGTGTAACCCTACTCCTATGGAAAACATATCAGTTTGCTTAATGGCGGTTAAGCCTGCAATTCCGTCCTCAATCGCAACACAGTTTCTAGAATGGATACCGATTGCTTTTGCTGCTGTTAAAAAAATTTCTGGATTTGGCTTCCCACGCTTTACGTCTCTACTGGTTACAACCTTATCAAAATAAGACCGCAATCCGATTTTTTCCAATACATACATCGCGTTTGAACTAGAAGATGCGATTGCAAGCTTGATTTCAGCTGCTTTTGCTTCTTTTATCAACTGAAAAATGCCAGGTAAGATTGCCTTTTCATCTAACGTTTCAATTAATGCTTGATAATGATGGTTTTTCTTTTCTGCTAATGCATGTATCTCTTCTTCCGAATAAACCTTGTCACTTTGTCTTACAATTTGCTTAACTGTCTCATAGCGGCTAATTCCCTGCATTTGTTGATTCCATTCTTGTGTAAAATAAACATTTGCCTCATCAGCAATCATTTTATTTGCTTGGTAGTAGAAGTTTATTGTATCAACAATTACACCATCTAAGTCAAAAATAAGCGCTTCAAACTGTACTTGCATATGAAATCTCCCCTTTTTAACTATGTATTTTTTTATCATATCGATTATTGAAATAAATTTCCTACTTTTATTTTTAAAAAAGTATTGCATTATGAAAGCCCTTTTATTAAAATAAGCTTATGCAAACGGTTGCACTGTTTATATTCGTTTCAGCTATAAAATAACTGTAAACGCACACAATATACTGAAAGCCCATACAATGGGGAGGGGAAATAGTCATGAAGAAATTCTTTTCATTTGATTTTTGGCAGAAGTTTGGTAAAGCATTATTAGTCGTTGTAGCTGTTATGCCAGCTGCAGGTATTATGATTTCACTTGGAAAGCTAGTTGGTATGACTGGTGGAGAAATGGCACTTGTGCAAACGATTGCCCGAGTTATGGAAGACATAGGTTGGGGTATTATCACAAACCTCCATATCTTGTTCGCTGTAGCTATCGGGGGATCTTGGGCAAAAGAACGTGCTGGTGGAGCATTTGCTGCGCTGATTGCCTTTGTATTAATTAACCGTATTACTGGTGCAATTTTTGGGGTTAATGCAGATATGTTAGCTGACCCAGAAGCAAAAATTACTTCTTTATTTGGACAAGAACTTATCGTAAAAGATTACTTTACATCTATCTTAGGTTCTCCTGCTTTAAACATGGGAGTATTTGTTGGTATTATCGCTGGTTTCCTTGGAGCCAACTTATTTAACAAGTATTACAACTACGATAAGTTACCTGAAGCTTTATCATTCTTTAATGGTAAACGCTTTGTACCATTTGTCGTAATTGGTGGATCAATTGTTACAGCAATTATCTTATCGATTGTATGGCCATTCATCCAAGGTGCTTTAAACAGCTTTGGGCAGTGGATCGCAACATCTCGTGACACAGCGCCAATCTTAGCTCCATTTGTTTTTGGTGCATTAGAACGTCTTTTATTACCTTTTGGTTTACATCATATGTTAACGGTTCCAATCAACTACACTGAACTTGGTGGAACGTATCAAATTTTAACAGGTTCTGGCGCTGGCTCAACAGTAGCTGGTCAAGATCCATTATGGTTAGCTTGGATTGCTGACTTAAACAACTTCCTAGCAGCTGGTGACACAGCTAGCTATCAACAATTATTAAATGAAGTAACGCCAGCTCGCTTTAAAGTTGGTCAAATGATTCTATCTTGTGCTGCGTTAATTGGTATTGCTTTTGCAATGTACCGCAACGTTGATGCAGATAAACGCAGAAAGTATAAATCAATGTTCTTCTCTGCTGCACTAGCTGTATTCTTAACTGGTGTTACAGAGCCAATCGAATTTATGTTCATGTTTGCTGCTCCAGTTCTTTATGTTGTATACGCAATCATGACAGGTATGGCATTTGCCATTGTTGATATTATTGATGTGCGTGTTCACGCATTCGGTGTTATTGAATTGATTACACGTACGCCAATGATTGTGAAAGCTGGATTATGGTTAGATTTAGTGAACTTTATTATCGCATGTCTTGTATTCTTTGGATTAAACTTTGCAGTAGCAAACTTTATGATTAAACGTTTCAACTTCCCTACTCCGGGACGTAACGGAAACTACATTGAAGATGAAGCTTCAACTAGCGGCACTTCAAACGTAAAAAGTGATTCTCTAGCACCTGTTATTATTGAATTATTAGGTGGTCAACAAAACATTGAAGATGTTGATGCTTGTATGACTCGCCTTCGCGTAACGGTAAAAGATACTAGCTCTGTAGCTACTGAAGCAGAATGGAAACAAAATGGCGCTCTAGGCTTAATCGTAAAAGACAAAGGGGTGCAAGCCATTTATGGTCCAAAAGCTGATGTTCTTAAATCCGATATCCAAGACTTATTAGGAGCGTGAACATGAAGCTACTCACTTTAAATTGCCATTCTTGGCAAGAAGAAAATCAGCTAGACAAGATTTCTTGTCTAGCTTCTGTAATTAAAGAAAAAGAATATGATGTAATTGCTCTACAAGAAGTTAGCCAGCACATTGAAGCTGCTTACGTAGACGATCACATTAAAGTGGATAATTATGGATACGTCCTATTGCAGGAATTAAAAAAATTAGGTGTTCATGATTATGAGCTTGTTTGGGATATTGCTCACATGGGATACGAAGTGTACGAAGAAGGTTTAGCGATTTTGACAAAACACCCTATTGTTGAAGAACATTCTTTCTTCATTTCAAAAACATCTGATGTGAATGATTGGAAAACAAGAAGAGTAGTCGGAGCAACAATTTCTTATAAAGACGAACTGCTATCATTTTACTCCTGTCATCTAGGCTGGTGGGAAGATGATAAAGAACCGTTTAAAGACCAGTTTGACTCTCTGTGGACTTCCGTAAAAAAAGATCATCCCTTTTTCTTGTTAGGTGACTTTAACAATAATGCTTTTATTCGAAACGAAGGATACGATTACATGAAAAAGCATCCTTTATATGATACCTATGACCTGGCTCTAAAAAAAGATGAAGGTGTTACGGTTGAAGGTAAAATTGCAGGCTGGGATGAAAATAAAGAAAAGCTTCGTATTGATTTAATCCTAACGAGCGATCCTTTCAAAGTAGCCCAATCTCAAGTTATTTTTAATGGCAACAATAAACCTGTTGTTTCAGATCACTTTGGCGTAGAAGTCATATTAACATAGTCAAGTTAAAAAAGCTGTTGGAGTCTAGACTTCAGCAGCTTTTCACATGGAATTATGGTTAATGCACATGATAATAACATGAACCTTGATTAAATCTTTGCTGTTTGTATAATACTTTGACATTTAAAAATATAAATATGCTATAATGTGTTGTTGTTAATACAAGAATTAATATTCCTTTTATTTACTTATCTAACATTTAATTCATGTATCAACGTAGTAAAAATACAAAATCAAAAGAAGATAGGTGCAGAATCAAAATGAAAATTTTGCTCATTTCTAATATGTATCCATCTAAAGATTTCCCTAGCTATGGTGTGTTTGTCAAAAATACTGAGCAAATATTACTTGATAATGGTTTTTCAGTAGACAAAGCTATCATGACGAAGCGAACAGGCAAATTTGGAAAGCTAGTTGGATATGCTTCGCATTATTTAAAAATAATAGCAAGTGGACTAACAAAGAAGTATGACTATCTTTACGTGCATTATGCTTCTCATAATGCTCTACCCCTGCTTATTTTAAAAAAGTTAAATAAACGTGTGAAGATTGTAACAAACGTTCACGGTTCAGACGTCGTTCCTGAAGTGCCTTCACAAGAAAAATTTCAGCCAAGGGTTAAAGAGCTGTTACATCGTTCGCATAAAATTATCACTCCATCTCCTTACTACAAAGAATTAGTTCAGGAGAAATATGGAGTTACAACGCCTATTTACGTATTTCCTAGCGGAGGCGTTAATTTTAAATTATTTTATTCATTTTCTACTAAAGAAAAGGCTTATAAAGAGTTAAATTTAAGTGAAAAACAACGTTATATTGGGTGTGTAAGCCGTATTGATGTCGGTAAAGGTTGGGAATTTTATCTACAAGCCATTGCCCAGTTAGAAGCTGAACACCCTACGGATTATAAATACATTTATGTTGGTAGTGGAAAGGATGAACCAAAATTTAAGCAAATGGTTCAAGAATTAAATTTAGAAGATAAAATTATTCACTTTCCTTTGCTTCCACAATCCTCTTTAGCCCATGTTTATAATGTCATTGATGCATTTGTGTTTCCGACGATTCGGAAAGGAGAAAGCCTAGGTCTAGTTGGCTTAGAAGCAATGGCCTGTGGTGCTCCTGTAATTGGTAGCCGTATCGGCGGACTTAAAGACTACATTATAGATGGAAAAAACGGTCTTTTCTTTGAACCTGGTCAAGCAGGAGAGCTAAAGGAGAAATTGCGCCTGTTCATGGAATCATCTGCAGAACAGAAAGAAAACATGTCGTTACATGCTGTGAACACAGCCAAATTATACAGTGTAGATGAGATTTCTCAGCAACTACCAACAATTTTCTTTAATGAGGTGTAAGGATGAAAATCGCAGTTTTAATTCCTTGTTACAATGAAGAAGTAACAATTGGAAAAGTAATTGATGACTTTAAAAAAGAGTTACCCGAAGCTGATATTTACGTCTATGATAACAATTCAAAAGACAAAACGAGTGAAATTGCACTTGCTCACGGGGCTATTGTTAAGAAAGAATTAAAGCAAGGAAAAGGGAACGTGGTTCGATCGATGTTCCAAGATATAGATGCTGATTGTTATGTAATGGTTGATGGTGATGACACTTACCCAGCTGAGTTTGTTCATCAGCTCATTGAACCTATCAGAAACAAAGAAGCAAATATGACGATTGGTGACCGCCTTTCAAACGGTACGTATTTTGAAGAAAATAAACGTCCATTCCATAACTTTGGAAATAACCTAGTTCGCTCACTGATTAATAATCTATATAAAAGCAACATCACGGATATCATGACAGGTTACCGAGCTTACGACAAGCTGTTTGTGAAGTCTATTCCTGTTATGAGTCCTGGTTTTGAAATTGAGACAGAAATGAGCTTACATGCTCTGGACAAGCGCTTCCGCTTAAAAGAAATTCCAATCGATTATCGTGACCGTCCAGAAGGTAGTGAATCAAAGCTTAACACCTTCTCTGATGGATACAAAGTACTTAAAATGATTTTTACTCTATTCAAGGAGTACAAGCCGTTACAGTTTTTCTCACTTTGGACTCTACTATTCTTAGTAGCTGGATTAGCGGTAGGAACACCTGTTATTTATGAATTTTTCAAAACAGGCTTTATTACAAAGGTTCCTTCATCAATCCTAGCAACGGGCTTAATCCTGCTTGGTGTACTATCGTTTGTTTCTGGACTTATCCTAGATACAATTGCATCGTTAAACCGAAAGCAATATGAACTAGAATTAAATAAGAAGATTGAACAAATAAGGGAGTAATCACCGTGAATAAAAAACCTATTCTTTATTTAATAGCGACTGCTTTTGCACTGATAGGTATTTTTATTGGAGCCCCTGACGGAATAAGTTTTCCCTCTGTTTTCATGTTGTTAGTATTAGTAGGCATAAGCTCTATTTTTATTTATAAAAATAGAGCTTATGCTTCATTTACATCAATACAATGGCTCCTAATCGTAGCAGTTAGCTTTATCATACAGTTTTCTTTATTAAGTAACTTGCATATGACAGCATCCACTATCTTCAGCTTTATTCTTTATATTCTTGGAAGATGGGTGATTGCACTGGGATTTGTAATTGCTTGTGTAACAACCTTTAAAGCACATTTTAATCCAGATTCGTCTGTCAGTTATTCAAAAAAATATAAATGGATTATCGGAATTTGTATTTTAGGTATGAGCGCCTTTTATTGGCTAGCCTTTTTCCCAGGTGGAATGACGCCTGATTCTCTGGCTCAGTGGGAACAAGCACACACTCGTGAATTTAATGACTGGCATCCGATTATGATTACTTGGTTAATTATGATACTAACTCAAATATGGGATCACCCTGGAATGATTACGATTGTTCAAATCCTAGTCGTGTCTAGTATTTATGTATACACGTTTCACTTTCTCATTAAAAAGCAAGTTCCACCTATTGTTTTAGGAATTCTAACATTACTTGTATTATTAATACCAAGCTTTTTAATCTTTTCCATTATTATCTGGAAAGACATTCTATACAGCGCGTTTTTGCTATTTTTCACGGTAAATATCGCAAGAGTGTATTTATCAAACGGAGCATTTATTCAGTCTAAATATGGAATCTTTATGCTGCTTTTATCATCATTCGGTGTAGCCTTTTTTAGACATAATGGATTTCCTGTTTTTATCATTACATTCTTATGTTTAATCGTATTGTTCAGAAAATACTGGAAGCGTTTGGTTCCTTTATTTTTAGTCATTTTTATTTTACAAAAAATTATCACAGGTCCTGTCTTTAACTGGTTAGATGTTAAACCTTCGGATCCCAACGAAGCGCTATCGATTCCGACGCAACAAATTGCTAATATTATTGTTAATGATGGGGAGATGTCTAAAGCTGAGCGTGAATACTTTAACAACGTTCTCCCAATTGAACTTTGGAAAGAAAAATACAATCCATATAAAAGTGATCCCATTAAATTCACGTGGGAATATTACGACCGGGAATTTATTTTTCAAGACCTTGGTTTATATTTCAAAAATTACATCAGTATTGTTATGAAGAATCCTTATCTAGCAATGGAAGGATTTCTAAAACAAACGGCATTAGTATGGCAAACAACACCCTTTGAAGATGGCTATACCGACACGTATGTAACAAACGTATATTACGGAAATAAATTTGGACTTGAAAATACCGTAGTTTCACCGTTGATTACAAACACAGCAAAAGCATATTTGGAAGTCTTTAAAAGTCCTTCTTTATTTTTCTTATGGAAGCCTGCTTTTTATCACTGCGTTATCTTACTGTTTTCTCTTTTCTTCATTGCAAGAAAAGGAATCACGTCTTCCATTGTTTTATTTCCATGGCTATTAAATACGCTATCAGTACTAGCAGCGTTACCTGCACAAGACTTTCGCTACTTACTAGCAAGCGTATTTGTCAGCTTCTTCTTTGTCGGATTAGCTTTTGTTAGAAAAGGTGAAGAAGAGAGGGGTCAACTTTGACAAATAACGTACAATACAATAGAAAATTAGGCATTTTCTTAATTATTATTGCCTCAATGTTTACAGCCATTGGACAGCTTCTTTGGAAGTTGTCCAACGGTTCATTCAACATTATGTTAATTATTGGCTTCTTACTCTACGGTTGTGGAGCTATTTTTATGATTTTAGCGTTTAAATATGAAAGAGTTTCGCTCCTTCATCCCTTCTTAAGCTTAGGATATGTCATTAGTATTGCACTAGGCTTCTTTTTATTAAATGAAGCTGTTAGCTTTATAAAAGTGATTGGTACAGCAGTTATTATTATTGGGGTTCTATTGGTAGGTGGCCACGATGATTAGTATACCGATTTTACTCATTATGACTCTTCTAGGTTCCGTTGGAGCTGTCTTTTTCAAACAGATTTCTACAGCTTTGAGCGCTAAAAATAAGAAAATGGCTATTATCTATTTGATAGGTGGAGGCTCGTTCTACGGAATATCAGCACTTTTAAACGTATATGTTTTAACATTGTTACCCTACTCGGTTGTTTTTCCGTTAACATCTATTACTTATGTATGGACACTATTATTTGGCTACTTTTTGTTAAAAGAAAAAGTAACTGTCAAACAAATGATTGGATGTGCTCTTATCATTATTGGTTGTTTTATTATTGCTAATAGCTAAACAGCAAAAAGGCAGGAGTTTGAATTTATGAAAAGCTTAAAGATTGCAAGTATTTTATTACTTGTTTCAACATTATTTTTAAAGTTTTCCAGTATGATTCGAGATTTAGTAATCGCTAACTTCTTCGGTACAAGCTATATCGTAGATGCATATAACGCAGCGATGATTATTCCCAATGCATTTATTTTATTTATGCTTACGGGAATGAAAGATGCTTTTATCCCCAGCTACTTGAGCTATGAGAAAGAAGGAAAAGGGAAATCTCATCTTACAAACATCGTAAAATCTACGTTTTTCATTTGCTTAGCCATTTCTATTATAGGATCAATAGCAGCATTCTTTTACTTTCCTGCTAGTTACCCTAACTTTTCTAAAGCAGCGATTGATATTGGTATCTATACCGCGATTTTATATTTTTTGTCTCTTTCTTTGGTAGGGGTAAACGCGGTATACGAAGGTGTATTTGATGCTAACAGTCAATATTCCTTCTCCGTATTCTCTCAAACAGTTGTTGTGTTGTTTACCATCTTAAGCACCATTTTACTTCAGGGTGTAATGGGTGGATACGCAATTGCATTAGGGTATCTATTAGGGACTTTTGCTTCGTTTCTCATTAAAGTTGTGTACTTTAAACCAAAAAACTTGCTGCTATGGAAGCAGAAGATAGATAGAGAAGAAGTTAAAATCTTCTATAAAGTCTTTATACCTGTTGGGGTTACCATTATGGTGGGACAGATCAATTTAACAGTCAATTTCTTTTTTGCAGGGGCATTTGGAGAAGGTGTTATTTCTTACTTGAACTATGCGTTTCGACTTGTTAGTATTCCTCAAGCCATCTTTGGTGTTACCGTTGCGACAATTATCTACCCACTGATTGTAAAAGCTCTTAACGATAAAAATGAAGAACGTTTCAAAACAGGTATCGAAAAAGGGTTAACATTTATGTTGATGTTACTTGTTCCAACACTTGTCATTATGAGCTTTTATATGAAAGATATTGTTCAAATTGCTTATGAACGCGGTGCATTTGACGCTAATTCTACTTTAAAAACCACTGATGCATCCTATTATTACTTTGGATCCGTATTCTTTTATTCACTACAAGCAATTTTAGCAAAAGGTTTTTATTCATTAGGAAAAGGTCATGTTATTATGCGCATCGGGCTACTATCAATCCTGCTGAATATCATTTTCAACCTAACATTTACGCAATTTTTAGGTTACCAAGGTCTTGCACTTTCAATGTCTGTTGTAGGTTTTTTCTATACTGCCATTGTATTCATTATGCTAAACCGTCTTATAAATGGTTTCCACTTCCGCTATTTACTAACGGAAACCACAAAAATTTTAGTAGCTAGCATCCCCGTTATGATCGCTATGTACATCCTAAAAGATATACAGTTTGTAAACAATTTACATGTTCTGGTTCGATTTACGGTTGTATGCTTAGTGGGAGGTTTAGTATACTTAATATCGACGTTTATATTTAAAGTAGATGGAATTATGATGGTTTTACGCAAACGAAAACGTTAAATTTACTAAAACAGGAGATTACTATATGAAGAACGCATACTGGTTATTTTTTCTGTTTGTTGGTTTTATTTCAATACAGCCAATTATTGATATGCTAACAACATATATGATTTTAAATGTAGAAAGTCCTCTTTCAATCGGTGTAATCATCCGGTTCTTATATATGGTATTTGTGGGGATCATTTTACTGATATTTTTTAAAAAGTCCAAGTGGGCCAAATATTCAATTCTCTATTTAATTGTTTTTGCATTATTCCTGGGTGTTAACATTTACTTTAACAGTCAATGGAAAGATCCTTATTACTTAGCTCAGGAAATAAAGTTCTTTAATAAAGTTGTTTATATGAACGTAACGCTCTTAGGTGCTATTGTAGTCTTTACAATGTATCGCCAATCTGTAAATGTTTCAAAAGCTCTCAACAAAAACTTATTGATTGCTTCTCTTATTATCAGCATTGTGTTCATTGTAACCATGCTTACAGGAACAGCCCTAGAGAGTTATCAATATAATAAAACCGGATTCAAAGGCTGGTTTTATGCTGCTAACGAACTTGGAGCAATCGTTGCGCTACTGTTACCTTTAACACTTTTATTTGGATTAAAGAAAACGCAGTCCTTAAAGCAATTTTACTTTTGGATTCCATTTATCTTGCTTGCCATATCTTCAATTATGATTGGAACAAAAGTAGGGCTAGGAGCTGTCATTTTATCGTTAGGTGTTGCATTTGTTGTATTAGTAATGAAACTATTTGCAACAAAGCAACGCGCAGTGAAGTCTAATTTAATTATCTCGATTCTTTTATTAATAGTAGTTGGAGTAACAACTCCTATTTCTCCTGCTTTTACAAACACATATGCGCATATCGATTTACTAGAAAATAAAAAGAAAGAACAGCAGCCACAACAGCCTGAAGATGAAAGTACTACTGACAAGAAAAAGAAAAAGCGACAAAAGTTAGACAATAGCGATATTGAAAACTTAATCTTAAGTAGTCGTGAAGACTTTTTAGCTCACCATAAGGAACAGTATAAAGAGGCTCCTATCGCTCGTAAGCTTTTAGGAATGGGATATGCAGGGAATTACACAGAAGAACAACCACCAAAGATGATTGAAATGGACTTTTATGACCTTTTCTTCTCACTTGGTATTATCGGGTTTATCCTGTGGATTTTACCTCTTCTAATTATTGCTCTATACGTAGTAAAACGATTCATTAGCGAACCTTCACAGCTTTGGAATGAGTCATTTATGATGTATAGCACATCTGTTGTACTGGCGCTAGGTATTGCGTTTGTTGCTGGTCACGTCTTTACGGCACCCGCTGTAACTATTTATTTTGCTGTAACAGCGGCATACCTTGCTTGTATACACTTTTATAAATCAAATACATTAGATTAAATTAAAGCCGTTAGAGGTCTCCATCCTTTAACGGCTTTTTATAACCTTTACAGGTAAAACCGTCTTTTGTTATTTACCTTTGATCTATCCTTCCAAAACATTTTCCCTTCAAAAGTATTAAATTTATGTTAAGATTGTAAAGCTATTATTTTTTTGGGGGAATGCTTTATGTATCAACGCATCATTCAGTTTTTACCTACCTTTATCTTTTACCTATTCCTAACCATATTTTTATATGGGATAACAATAACTTTATCTACAGGCGACTTTAATCTCGCTTTTGATTGGGCGCAAATCCACACAGCATCTTTTATCGTACTTGTTAGCTTTATTTCTTTAATATTAAGCTATCTAACTTTTTGGGGGCTAGCCAAAAAAGAGCTAGTTACAAAGTTTGCCGAATCCAAACTTTATCACCTTGCTTCTGCATTTTTACTTGCAATCTTTATTGGTTTAGTAGGTGCCCTTCTGTTTCTTATCTATCATATTGATTTACATCAACCTGGTAAATCAATTGAGTGGATTCAAGAATATACAGACCGCTACTTATTAAGCTCCTTTATTCTTTCTCTATTAACTTTTGGAGTTATTGTTTTAGCAGGGGAAGTCTATATCGGTAGTGGAATTTCAATTTTATTGTTTTTTATTCTTTCCTTGACGAATTACTATAAAAAGATTTTTAGAAACGAACCAGTCTTCCCTAATGATTTTATTCAAATTACGCAACTAAAAGATGTTATACCAATGATTCGAGATTCCATCTCGCTCTCAACTACCATACTCGTGGTAATTGGCTTAATAGCCTTGCTTGTTCTATGGTTCCGTTCACCTAAGCTCAAAATTGATTGGAGAATTCGTATTATACTTATTGTTCCAATTGTTTTTATCTCCAAATCATTTCTGTTTTTTGAAGATACATTTGCGGCAAAGTACTATGAAAAATATTCAGCCATCATGCCGTGGAATCAGCAAAATAATTATTACTACAACGGCCCTGTTATTGGCATGATTTCTAACATCAAGACAAATATTCTAGAAGAGCCTGAGGATTACTCTGAAAAACGCGTCACAACCGTTATCGAGAATATGAAAAAAGAAGTAAAGCCATTCAATGGTGATTCTAAAGCAGACAAAAAGCCAAACATTGTCTTTATCATGAATGAATCTTTTTGGGATCCTACCAAGCTAAACCTTTCTTTTTCACACGATCCATTAGAGCATACAAAAGAGCTAATGAAGAAGTATCCTTCTGGGTCCATGCTCAGCCCTGCATTTGGTGGGGAAACAGCTAATGTAGAATTTGAAGCACTGACAAGCTATTCAATGGATACATTTAACCCTGGAGGTTTACCATTTCAACACATTTTGAGCAAAAAAGAATATCCTTCGTTTGCTTCTTATCTAAATCAATTAGGCTACTACACGGAAGCAATGCATCCAAATAATGGTATTATGTACATGCGCCAAAACGTCTATCCAAATCTAGGATTTGAAAAAAGTTTATTTATTGATGAAATGGACTTTACAGAAAAGGATAACGAGGGATTTGTTTCAGACGACTCAGTTGTTAATCAAGTTTTAGATACGTTAAAGAAATCAGATAAACCAGCGTTTATTCACGCCGTGACGATTGGAAATCACCTTCCGTATCCGACTACAAAGTATAGTGGCGAAAAAACGATATCTGTTGAAGGAGACAACTTATCTCCTGAAATAAAAAGCGAAATTGAAATTTATGCTGAAGGTATTAAGCAGTCCGATGAAGCTCTGAAAAAATTAGAAACTGAAATACAAAAACTTGATGAACCCACTCTAGTTGTATTTTGGGGAGATCATTTACCTGCTCTAGGTAAAAATCTTCAAGGCTATATAGAAGGCGGCTTTGGCAACACAGACGAATTTCAAAAATCAAAAGAATTTTATGAAACACCACTCTTATTCATGGCGAACTTTGATTTAAACATGGAGCAAGAATTAGGAACGATTAGTCCTATGTATTTTGCACCGATGATTGTAGATGAATTAAACTATCAGCCAACGCTATTTTATAGCTATTTATCAAAAATGAAAGAACATATTCCAGCTTTTCGTAAGCAAATTTATGTAAATGATGAAGGAGAAGTTGTTCACGAGACTTCTTCTTTAAAACGAGACGCTATTCAATTCATGAAGCAATACCAGCTTCTAGAGTTTGATACGTTATCTGGAAAGCAATATGGAAAAGAGTTGCTGTATAAATAAAAAAAGGTCTCTGATCTCCATTGATTTGTTTCAATGAGATTGGGGGACCTTTTTTCTTTATGGACGATATTTTGCTTTCACATTTAATTTCGATTGTCGAATAATTTGGTTAACTACTTCCGAGAATACAATTCCAATGGCAATTGATCCTGAAATCATAAATGCTTTTGCAGCTAAGCTGATTGCTGTATTATAATCATTTTCCACGAAATTTCGCATGGCGTCATATGCAATGCCACCAGGTACAAGTGGGATGATACCCGCAACTGTAAAAATAATAATAGGCATGCGATATACCTTTGCATAGATTTGACTAATAATTGCAATAAAAAATGCGGATGCTACTGTACTTGGCACTTCATCAATATTGTACATCGTCATTAAAAAGTAAATTAACCAGCCAATCATTCCAACAAAACCACATTTTAATAATGATTCACGTGGAACATTAAAAATAATACCGAATGCGGCAGAAGCGATGAAGCTTGTAATAATTTGCTCGATAATTGTCACATGCAGCCCTCCTTCTTATAACAATGTAAATACAACTGCAATTCCAGCACCAATTGCAAAAGCCGTTAAAAAAGCCTCAGCTCCCTTAGATAAGCCTGACAACAAATGTCCTGCCATTAAGTCCCGTACAGCATTTGTAATTAACAGCCCTGGGACCAGAGGCATAACCGAACCAATAATAATTTTATCAAGTTCACTTCCAACACCAATCGTAACAAATAGCAGTGAGAGCGTACCGATGGTTAGTGAAGCCGTAAACTCAGCAAAGAATTTAATTGGAATAATCCTATGGAAATAAACAAGTGTTAAAAACCCAAGCCCTCCTGCTAACATAGCTGGAATAAAATCTAACCACTGACCTTGAAACATGATTAAAAAACAGCCGCTTGAAATAGAAGCTGCCGCAAGCTGGACCCATAGAGGAAACGCAACGTTTGATTCTGCGATATTTTCTAAAGCATCATATGCTTCTTCTAATTGCAATTGACCTTGGCTGATTTGACGTGAAACGCTGTTAACTAATGTTACTTTCTTTAGATCTGTTGTACGTTCTGAAATACGTATAAGCTTTGTTTTGGTTGGCTCACTCGTCTCCAAAGAAAACATAATTCCCGTTGGAGTGACATAACTATGTGACGTTTTAATGCCAAATGAAGCAGCAATCCTCATCATTGTGTCTTCCACTCGATACGTTTCTGCTCCACTTTCCAACATGATTTTCCCTGCTAGTAAGCATACATCCATAATGTCATATCTATCTAATTTCTTTTCTTTCATCTTCTCACTCCAAACGTCTAAAGTCTGGTTTGTTTCTTACAGCATACAGTGTATAAGAAATAAAGGATGATACGCAATGCTTAATTAAAAAAAGTGTGGATTTCCCACACTTTTTTCTTAACGGACTTTTTGCTTTTGAGATAAAAACAACGTTCCTAGCTCTTTACCATTAATTAAATCGCGTAGGATAGCAGGGTCTTTTCCATTTGCTAAAATCACATTGATTCCTTCTAACGTAGCACGTTTCGCAGCCGTTAACTTTGTTACCATGCCGCCTGTTCCCACGGAGGACCCACTCCCTCCCGCAAACTCTTCTAGCTCTGGCGTAACTTTTTCAATAACTTTAATCAGCATCGAATTTTCATTTTTAGTTGGATCCGAGTCAAAGAAACCATCAATATCTGATAAGATAACTAGCAAATCAGCTTGAATAAGTACTGAAACAATAGCTGATAAATTATCGTTATCTCCAAAGCGTACAATATTCTCGATTTCATCAATTGCTACGGTATCATTCTCATTAACAATTGGAATGACACGATCTTCAATTAACTTTTCAAATGTATTGACCACGTTGCTTCGAACGTGTTCATCTTCAATAACATCTTTGGTTAGCAACACTTGCCCAACAATATGACTATATTCTCCGAAAAACTTACTATAAATATGCATTAATTCAGACTGTCCTACAGCTGCTGCTGCTTGCTTGTCACGAATTGACGTTGGTCGATTCGCTAACTTTAATTTCTTCACTCCCACCTGCACTGCACCCGATGTAACCAAAATCACTTCTTTTCCAGAATTCATTAAATCAGACAAAACACGTGTTAGTTTTTCGATGCGCGCTAAATGAATCTCTCCGTTATCATACGTCAAAGTTGATGTTCCTACTTTGACTACGATACGTTTACAGCTATGTAATTGATCTCGATACCCCATGCTGTTCATTCCTCCAAAAGCTTATAATTTTTAAAAATTATAGCAGACTTCATGAGAAAAGTCTTATGGTTTTTCATTACATGATACTTTCTATTTTTGAAATTATTACCTTTATACATGGTTTAGATAACACATATAGTAGGAATATAACTAGAAAACGGGTGTGAAGGGATGAGATGAATGGAACGTAATCACACAATGATTCAATTTTTTGAATGGCACTTGCCAGCTGATCAAAAACATTGGAATCGTTTAAGGGATATAGCACCTGAGTTAAAAGAAGCTGGCATTGATGCTGTTTGGATTCCTCCGGTTACAAAAGCATCTTCACCTGATGACAATGGTTATAGTGTCTATGACGTCTATGACTTAGGTGAATTTGAGCAAAAAGGAAGCACCGCTACAAAGTATGGAACAAAAGAGCAATTACATGAAGCAATTCAAGCGTGTCATGACCATGGAATCAGCGTGTATGTTGACATTGTCATGAACCACAAAGCAGGAGCTGATGAAACAGAGACCTTTCAAGTCATTGAAGTAGATGCTGATAATCGAAACAACGAGATATCTGAACCTTTTGATATTGAAGGATGGACTAAATTTACGTTTAATGGTCGAAACAGTCAATATTCCGATTTCCAATGGAATTTTGCACATTTTAATGGGACAGACTATGACGCTAAAGAAGACCGTACAGGCGTCTTTAAAATTCTTGGTGAAAATAAAAAATGGAATGAAGAGGTGGACCACGAGTTTGGAAATTATGATTACCTTATGTATGCCAACATTGATTACGACCATCCAGATGTTAAAAGGGAAATGATTTCCTGGGGAAAGTGGCTTGCAGAAACATTAAATTGTGACGGCTATCGACTAGATGCTATTAAGCATATCAACTATAACTTTATCAAAGAGTTTACAGCAGAAATTACGTCTCAGCAAGGAAACAATTTTTATTTTATAGGGGAATTTTGGCACCCTGACTTAGGAACAGCAGCAGACTTTTTAGATCATGTTGAACACGGTATTGATATTTTCGACGTTCCCCTTCACTACAAATTATATGAAGCTTCACAAAAAGGAAGAGATTTTGATTTACAAACAGTATTTGATGATACACTAGTCCAAACGCACCCATTAGATGTCGTTACCTTTGTGGATAATCATGATTCGCAGCCTAATGAGTCCCTTGAGTCATGGGTAGAAGACTGGTTTAAAGAATTAGCCTACGCCTTAATTCTTTTTAGAAAAGATGGGTATCCATGCGTATTTTATGGAGATTTCTTTGGCATTTCTGGGGACAACCCTATGGACGCAAAAAAAGAAATGCTTACAAAGCTTTTATCGGTGCGCTATCACAAAGCGTATGGAGACCAAGATGACTATTTTGATCACCCTAATACAATTGGTTGGGTTCGTCATGGAGAACCCTCTATTGAAGGATCTGGTTGTGCTATCGTTCTTTCAAACGGAGATGAAGGATATAAGAAAATGTTTGTAGGAAAAGAGCACGCCGGTAGTACTTGGGTTGATATGCTTGAAAAACGAGATGATCAGGTCATCATTGATGAGGATGGCTATGGTTCTTTCACGGTTAATGGTCAAAGTGTATCCGTCTGGATTAAGCAATAGAAAACGCTCATCTACAGCGTGTAGATGAGCATTTTTCATTTTTTCGCTTCATGCACTTTTAGTTTCTTGCCTTTGATACTTTTATTTTTTAATTCCTTCAATACAGCTGAACCTTTACCGTTTAAAATCTCAACATACGAATGGTTATCTTGGATGGTAATAATACCAATATCTTGAGCAGACATACCAGGCAATTTAGCGATGGTTCCCACAAAATCAACCGCACGAATTTTCTTTTTCTTACCGCCATTAAAATATAACTTCATAATATCTTGGTTAACTTTTTCACGCTTTTCTTCTCTTAGAACTACGGGTGCTTCCATTTTCTCTTGAAAAGCCGTTCTGTTGGCTTTTACTTGTTCAGCAGATGGCGGATTCGTTAACTCAATATCGGCTTGGCTGTATTCACGAATTTCTTCTAAGAATTTTTGTTCATAGGACGTCATAAACGTAATCGCTTTTCCTGACTTACCAGCACGGCCTGTTCTACCCGTACGATGCACGTACTTTTCTTTTTCAAGTGGGAAATCAAAGTTAATGACAAGCGTAATCTCTTCGACGTCAATTCCTCTAGCAGCAACGTCAGTGGCTACTAGGTAGCGAAATTCGCCTCGCTTAAAATCATCCATTACGTCAAAGCGATCTTCTTGAACCATCGCTCCGTGCAGTAAATCAGCAGAATAATCATGTTCGTCTAAGTACTGAAAAGCCTCTTTTACTCGTTCTTGTGTTCGGCAAAAAATGATGCAGCTATCCGGGTTTTCAGCAACGGTGACGTCTGCTAACAAGGAAAGCTTATTATTTTCCTCCACTTCCATCACATGATGTGTAATAAGCTGAGGGGCTTTTCCTACTGTTTCGATTTGGATACGTTCAGGATTGATCATATATTTTTTAGCTAAGCCTTCAATATCAGCTGGAAAGGTTGCAGAGAAAAGCATCGTAGTACGACTTTGTGGAAGTTTATCTAGAATGGCTGATACTTGATCAATAAACCCCATATTTAACATCTCATCCGCTTCGTCTAATACAACATATTTTAAACACTCAATCGATAACGTACCTTTTTCAATATGGTCTAAGACGCGACCAGGTGTCCCTACTACGATATGTGTTTTTTGTTTTAGCATAGTCTTTTGCTTCATAAAAGACTGTCGACCGTAGATGGCCACGCTATTAATACGCTTATAGCGACCAATGTTCTTCATTTCATCACTAACTTGTGCCGCTAGCTCACGAGTCGGTGTCAGTACTAATACTTGCGGTTTATTTTCAAGCCAATCTACTTTTTCACACAATGGAATGGCAAAGGACGCGGTTTTTCCGCTACCTGTTTGTGAGGTCACAATTACGTCTTGACCTTTTAATACCTTGGGGATAACACGTGCTTGAACCGGTGTTGGTTGGTTATATTCTAAGGCATCTAGCGCCTTTATAATTGAATCACTGATTGCATAATCAGTAAATATTGAACTGGACATATAGTTCCTCACTTTTTTATTATTTAACGTTTCTTGTTACATATAGAATTCACTTTATAAGCTTTTTTTAGTATAAACGATTTGAGAGAGAGAACAAACATAAAAAAACTTCGGCTACTTATGGCCGAAGCTTTTTCATATGCTTATTCACTGTTTTGGCTTGTTCCTAACTCTTCAACCTTCACATTTTCAAACGTCGCTGTACCACCGGAAGAAAACAGTGAAATAGCTTGGTCGTCAGCTAATGGAAATGCTAGATTGGAATGTGCCACTTTCCCGTCATCTATAAACACTTCTATACTTGTTTTATCAACAAGAACCGTCAGACGCGCATTTTTGTTATCACCATCAAAAGGCGCTTGGCTTTCTTGAAACTTTTTCTCTTCATCTGGATTGTTGACAAACGCTCGGTTTACGTAGGAATAGTTCTCAGAAATAGCTAATCCTACATCAATATGTCTAGATTTATCCTTTGATTCTCGTAAACGCAACCCAACATTCTTACTGTCTTTCCAAGAGATATCCGCTTCTATTCGGTACGTTTCTCGCTTCGCATCCAGCGTGTTGGATTCATTTGTTAATGTTATATCATTATATGTCTTCTCCGATTGTACAAGTTTGTTTAAGTCAGCCACGGGCTGAGATGCTAATGCGTAACCGTACTGCTCATCTTCTTGTAACCTGATCTCTCGAACAATTGAATCCGTTCCATTAAATCCGTCGAATTCCATAGTAGGGGTATTATCTGCATACGACCATTTGTTCATCCATGCAAGTCCATAACGTTTGTTTAGCTTGTCTTCAGCGGGGCCATCTTCAAACGTAACGCCACCATACCAATCAAAACCGTAATCTAGCCACTGAGGCTCTTCATGCTCTTTTTCAAAATTCTTTCCATTAAAGTCACCAATCCAATAAGCATAGTTGTTTGGTTTATCGACTGCTTCACCATTTGCACTCACACCAAGTACCCACTTAACGGTGCCATCAGGAGCCCTCATTTGAAATAAATCTGGGCACTCTAATACGCCAAGATCCTCCGTTTGAAAGTCACCAGTAAACTGCCATTCTTTCAGATTGGTTGATTCATAAAACCCAACTTTAGAACCTTCTGCAAGTAGCATTAACCATTTATCACGTTCATCGTCCCATATAATTTTGGGATCGCGAAAATCTTCTACCCCAGGATTGGATAACACAGGTTCATCGCCAGCACTTTGAAACGTTTTTCCTTCATCTGTGCTATACCATAAATACTGCTCTTGTTTGCCTCCATCTTTTGAAGGTTGCGTTACAACTGCAATAAACGCGTTTTCTCCAAAACCAGCTGTATTAGTACGATCAACAACAACAGAACCTGACCATGGATCTCCATTTATATTCGTGTACTTCGGAATGGCTACTCCTTCATCTTTCCAATGAACAAGGTCTTCTGAAGTTGCATGTCGCCATTCGGTTCCATTGCCATTAGGATAATCCTTATTGTAAAGGTAATAGTAGTGATACTTCCCGTTGTAGAAAATCGGTTTTTGTGGATCATTTTTCCATTTATCGGGTGCTGTAAAATGATAAGACGAGCGATAGGATGTTGATTCCAAAGGCTTTTGTTCGCTCTTGTCTTCTTTATTCATTTGATTCATCCATACATAAATGCTGGCGCCTATTATGATTACTAAAATGATAACTAGCATAGTCCACCTTCTCTGTGTTGAATTCAGCCTGCTCATACTATCACCACGCTTTATTAAAAGTATTGTGTTACTCACTGTTTTTACCCAATACATAAAAAGAAAATGCCATGCTCATGACATTTTCTTTTTCATTTCATATCAAAGATTATTACTGCTTTTCATCATACGTGATTTGACCTTGTTCTAAAATGCCATTTTGAACAACCGAAGATTTGTTACCTTTCATATCAAGTAAAAATGAAGGTGCAAACGTTGATTTCTTATCTTCAAAGAATCCACGGTTTGTCATATAGCTCGTCACAACAAATTTGTCAGAGTCTTTTTGTGGAATCACGTAGTGTGCGTATGTCCATGTTACATCATTTGGATCTAGATCTTGATGCAATACGATACCTGTTTCATTCATCGGTTTATATGGACCTGTTAAAGAATCAGATACATAGCCAAGCATGTAAATGTCTTTATCATCGACACCATCAGTCGTCATTTTAGAACCGCGTGTACTTGTGAATAGATAGAACTTGCCATCTTTTTTGAAGATATTTGGACGTTCAATTTCATCTGTGACCGTATTCGATACAATTAGAGGCTTCATTTCATTTTTTAACGTGTAGTCATCGTTAATTTCAACAATGCCAATTGCACCATTTGCAAGCTCTGCTTCATCTTTCTTATCACTATTTTCAAGGTTCTTAAACTCATCTCGGAAGAATTTCATACCGTTACCGTAATAAGCGCGATTGTAAAGAGACTCTTCACCAGAATAACCGTATTCAGTACCTGTATTTGCTTCAAACACTAAATATTTGCGCCCTTTATCTTCAATATAGTGAGGGTCACGTAGCGTATGATTGTTCATGAAGTTACGGTCTTCGAAAGCTTTGTTTACAGACTCATACGTTTTGCTGTCTCCACCTTCGTAAATTGATTTATGATCTTCAACACCGTCAACTTTCAGCGTATTTTCTTTTTGTTCAGACACATTCACCTGTGCTGTTGTAAGGGTTTGTTTACCAAATAATTTTTGGCTTTCATTAAAATCACCGCGGTTTGTATAGAATAAGCGAATTTCACCGTCATCTGTGAATAGTGCAGATCCTGACCATTCCTCTATTTGCCCTTTTAAATATTTGTCGTTTGCTTCATACTTGTCATTATCGTCAAATACACGACCAGCGTTTTTCCAAGCGTCAACGGAATTGTCTCCTGCTTTTTTATAGAACATGTAGATAAATGTATCGTTAGGGTTCTTAGGATCTCCAGCTAAACCAAATACAATGTGATAACCGTTATATTCCGCTACCGTACCGTCAGCATTTTGCAATGGCCACGTATCCCATACATCCATTTTAATTTTGTTTCCATTTTTATCTGTTTTAACAGCTGATTCTACATTTTTAATTGTTGATTCATCAAAGCCTGGTACCGTATAGCGCTTGTCACCATGTTGGTTTACCATGTTCTTCATTGCTTCACGCGTAATTTGTGAAGTACCGTACGTTTCTTTATAGGATTTTGCTTGTGCTTCATCTACACCTTTACCTTGAGCAGAAGCAGGTGTAAAGCTACCTCCTAATAAAATTGCTGCACTTAAGGATGCTACCGTTGCTTTTGACGCAAAATTACGAAAGTTCATCAAGTTTTCCTCCTAGTAGATAGTTTTTCATGCTTTGGCAAGACACGGACGATACTTCTTTGACTTTAATTAGTTTTGGCTTGATTGATCGTTCGTTCCATACCTGATAGATTCAGTATAAAAAACAATGCTTTGGCTGAATACGGCATAAATTGATTGAGTTTTCGTCTTAAATTGATATGCATGACAAAAGAATGATAAAAAAGCCCTTTTTCAAATTGAGAAAGGGCTTTAATGATTATGGCTTGCTAGCTTCCCGTAAAACGTCATCTAACTGTCTAAGCGTTTCGCTTTGTGAAAGCTCTCGATTCAAGTATCTTTTTAGCGTACGACCTGCTTCTCGCTTAGCGGATGATGAGTAGGCAAACCAATTGGAATTATAGGTTTCTTTCGTGTGGTAAACATTCAGTACTTCTTTACTAATGGGACCTATATCATTTGTTTTTATATGCTTAAAAGCTGGAGCAAAGCTAAAGCGTTCAGTCATAAACCGCTGACCTTCACTTGATGACACCATCCAATTTAAGAATTTTTTGGCTTCTTGCTTTTTGATCGAAGATGATTTTTTATTTACAACCCAGTAGTTTGGAACACCTGTTAAAATTTTGCTGTTGGCTTTATCATTTAATGGAATCGGAAAAATACCAAACGACTTACCCGGAGCTTCCTCATCTAATAGAGGCTGTATCCAGCTTCCCTGCAGTACCATCGCTGCTTCTTCATTTGCTAACATCTCCACTTCATTATAATAATCTGTTTTTGTCGCAGATTGATTTCCGTATTGGAGAGTTAAATCTAAGAATGATAGTAAATCTTTTGCGATTACGTTTGTCGCAAAGCTTTCTTCACCTTTTTTCAGCTGATAATTAAATTTTATTGGATCTTGCTGAATTGCAAAGGCAAGGCTAGTCAAGTGATAACCCAACTTCCACTCTTCATAATATCCGTTTGCAAAAGGCGTAACACCAATTTTTTCAAGCTTCTTTACTGCCACTTTTAACTCTGAATACGTGCGAGGAACGGATTGAATACCTGCTTCTTGAAATAGTTCTTGATTATAAACAATTCCAAAACCTTCAATGTCCATCGGCATGCCATATACCTTTGCTTCTAGCGTAATTGGCTTTAGCGTATCAGGATATGCTTTTTCAACCCAAGGCTGGCTGCTCAAGTCTTCTAAATAATTAATCCATTCTTTTGTCGCACCATAGCCGATATTCGTAAAGATATCAGGCCCTTGACCTGCAGCAATTTGGGCAATAATATCAGAAAAATCATCTGATGCTCCACCCACTGTTTCGACGTAGATTTTGACATCTGGATTCTGTTTTTCATACTCCCGTACCATTTGTTCAAACTGTGTTGCAATTTCTACTTTAGGATTACGTATAGTTAAGACGACCTGTTCTGTTTCTTTATTTTCCGTTTCAGTTTGAGCATTTGAAGAATCACAGCTTGTTAACACACTTAGTAAAAAAGAGACAAAAAACAGATAACATATTTTTTCTTTCATTTGTTCACCCTTGCCTCTCTTAGACTATATAGATGATTTTTTATTATCTCTTGCATGGGTGTATAAAGTCCGATATTCAAAAGGGGTTAATCCAACTACCTTCTTAAACAACTTTGAGAAATACTTTTCATCCTGATAGCCAAGCATTAACGAAATGGAATAAATGGTTTCATCCGTTTCCAATAACCACTGTTTAGCTTGTCTTATTCTTAGATTTGTTACATATTTAGATAACGTCATACCGGTTTCTTTTTTAAATTTTCTCGATATATGTTCTCTTGTTAAAAAAAACATTTTTGATAGTTTCTCTAGGCTAATATCTTCCATATAATAGTCTTCTACATATGCTACTATTTCTTGCATACGTTTAAGTGCTTCTAACTCATCTACTTGACGAATCGCTCGATATCGATTGCTATTTAGTGCTGTCAACAACCTGTGAAACACTTCTGGAATTTGAGTAAAGGAAGAAAATGAATCTTGAACCAAACGAATTGGAATTGAAATATTTTCACTTATCCACTGCTCTACATAAATCCATTGATTTTTTGCTGTTAGGATAATATAAAGATTCTCCTCCCCCTGAAACGTAAACGTTGCTCCTATATTTCGCGCTTGTAATTCATTTGAAAGCTTATTGATACAAGGGTCAGGTTGATGCCCTTGATAAAAATATAGAAGTGTAAAATCTATTTCTTCTGCTTCTGGAATTATCGAATGTAAAAATGCTGTATCTGTTCCTTCATTTAAGCATAAGGAAGTCATTCGCTGACTATGATGAAGTTTTTTAGCTTCGGCTAGTAGTTCCTCGTTCCCTTCTTGTTCTGTTTTGAAAGAGTCTACTGCTTTTGTTAGTACCTGTTGAAAGGCTTCTGGATCAATGGGTTTCAACAAGTAATCAAAGCTATTTAATTGAATAGCTTTTCGCATAAATGTATAATCATCATACCCTGTAACAAGTATAACTTTTCCTGTATATGACTGCTGATTTAACCTTTCAATCAGCTGTAGACCACCCATCTTTGGCATTTTAATATCCGTAAAAATCAAATCTGGGATTTCTTTTTCAATTATCTTTAAGGCTTCTATACCGTTAGTAGCTTCTAATACTTCATTGATTCCTACACTTTCCCATTCTCCCAACTGGCGTAACACTTTACGAACATTTTTTTCATCATCAACAATCAACGCTTTCACTATATTTACCTCCCTTAGCAGTCACGTCAATAGCGAAAAAGAACGTACATACTACTTATTTATAGGAACTGTAATAACCACTTCAAAACCTTTTCCCGTTAGATTATCAATGTGAAACGATGCAGCAGTCCCAAAGTGTAGCAATAACCGATCATAAATATTTTTTAATCCGATGCCTTTTTGCGTGTGATGCTTGCTATAAATAGTCTGGCGAAGTAACCTGAGCTCCTCTTCTTGAAGGGATGGACCGTAGCTTTTTATCTTTAGTTGAATAACTTCCCCTTCTTTTTTACCGATGATTTCTAATCTTGATTCATCATTATTGCTTTCATAGCTATGCTTAAAATAATTTTCAACCAAAGGTTGCAAAAGCATGCTTGGAATAAATGCATTATCCACCCCATGTCCTATAGAAAATTGAATATCAATCTCTTCACCAAAGCGCTCTTTTTGAAGTATTAGATAGGAATGAATATAGTCCAACTCTTGTCTCACCGTTACCAATTGATCTGCTTGAAGTGAATAGCGCATCATCTTTGATAAAGAAATGATTAGTCGATAAACACCTTTTGCCCCACAATCTAAAGCAACAGCTCCTATTGACTGCAAAGCATTGAACAAGAAATGCGGATTCACCTGAGACTTGAGCGCTCTTAGCTGACTTTTCTTCACTTCAATCTCCAACTTATACTCACGATCAATATGATTGTTAATACGATATAACATTTCTTGCATATGATTCTCCAAATGACCAATTTCATCTTTACGAGAAGTTGTAAGAGTCACATCCATATTTCCACCTTCAATCGACCGTACTTTATCACTCAAAACCCTTATGGGTTTTGTGACAATTCGTGAAATTAGAAAAACCATAATCACCCCCAGCACTACCACGCCTAAACCTAACAAAACGTTAGTAGAAGCTGCTTTTTTAGCATCTTGGAACAGCGCATCTTTAGAGATAACCTTCACTATTTTCCAGTTATTTAGCGGTGCTTGTAAGCTTTCGGTAAGTATAAGCTCTTTTGACTCACTCAATCCTGTAAGTTCCTTTTGACTAATCTTTTGTCCCATTTGCTTTGAGTCACTAGAATACATTACTTTATAATCTTCGTTGAGCAAGAAAACCGACGTACCATCGTCTCCCTCAAGCTGTTTTACTAACGGAGCGTATGAATTAATATCAATATCCATTGTTAGAAAGCCAAGAAACTCTTCGCTTAAAATGTTTTTGATTTTATGGTGCATTGTTAATACCATAGAATCTTCTGTCTTAGGGATAATTGGAACGTTGTTATAATTTTTGAGTTTATGCGGCTCTTCAATCACATAATCTTGCTCTGATTGATAAAGCTGTTTAAATGGAGAATGCTTGACATAGTTAACTTGTGTTTTTGGTGCGCTTAAATTTGATTTATAAACAATCAATGATTCATTTTCCTTGTGAAAGTAAAAGCGAAGCTGCACCAATTCTGGTCTTGTCGCTGAAAATGTTTCAATACTTTTTTCAAAGGATAAAAAATCATTGCTACCTTCTTTTGGCAAGCCCTCATCAAAAACTTGTAATATATCGGGCATGTTATAAACGGAATAAGGCAATATAATCATCTTTTCAAAATGTTGCTCAAGATCATTCCCCGCTTCACGTAGCTCTTCGCGGCTTTTCTCCAACTCTTTGTTCTCAATGCTACTTTTGGTATTTCCATAAATAACAAATACCGATAGGAAGTATGGTAAGATAATAAGCACGACTAGAAGCAGTAATAACCGAACTTGAAAGCTTCTCATTTATTGGCTCCTTTTCTATATTATTAAACCACCTGAAAAGCCTTTCCTAAAGCATTTATAGACTATAACATGGCTTATATTACGTCAATCATACTGAAGCAATACTTACGCCTCTTAAAAATATGAAAAATAATGTTTTTATGGTTTATAATGGTTTATTTATAAGAATTACTATTTATAATTCATGAATTTTTATACATTTTATTCTTAAGGTGTTTTTTTGAATGGGTATTTAATCCTAAAAAATGTAATTGGAATATAAACAAAACTCCATTTTTATCCTTCCAAGAATTAAACTGTATACTTTTTAGCCACTAATAAAATTAAGCAGATGCAATAAACTTCAATTATTCTCAATCACCACCTTTTATTTTCAAATTTCCTTTCCTTCATTAGATAAAAAAGCTACTTATACATTTCCAGTTTATACAATCATATTATTAGATAAAAAACACACAAGAGTGATAAGATATATGTAGAAACACTGTAGAAAACCTTGTTTTTCAAAGGAAATCAGACGATCAGACAACTTTTTTTAAAAACTAACCATATTTCCTTTGACAAAACAACATGTTTTATATAATAATGAGTATTGAATTAGAATTATTATAATTTATTGAGGAGGAATTTCGATATGTCATTAATCGGAACTGAAGTAAAACCATTCGTAGCACAAGCTTACCAAAAAGGTGAATTCCTTGAGGTTACTGAAGAAAACCTTAAAGGTAAATGGAGCGTAGTTTGCTTCTACCCAGCAGATTTCACTTTCGTATGTCCAACTGAATTAGGCGATCTACAAGATCAATACGCAGCATTAAAAGAACTAGGCGTAGAAGTATATTCAGTGTCTACAGATACACACTTCACACACAAAGCATGGCATGACCATTCAGAAACAATTAATAAAATTGAATACATTATGATTGGTGACCCTTCACAAAAAATCTCTCGTAACTTTGAAGTACTAAACGAAGAAGAAGGTCTTGCTGATCGCGGAACATTCATCATTGATCCAGATGGCGTTATTCAAACTGTTGAAATCAACGCTGGTGGTATCGGCCGCGATGCAAGCACACTTGTAAATAAAATTAAAGCAGCACAATATGTGCGTAAAAACCCAGGTGAAGTTTGCCCAGCTAAATGGCAAGAAGGTTCTGAAACACTAACACCAGGACTTGACCTTGTAGGTAAAATCTAAGGAGTTTGATTACATGTTATTAGATGCAAATATCAAAGCACAGCTAGATCAGTATCTTCAATTGTTAGAAAGTGACATTGTGCTAAAAGTGAGCGCGGGAGAAGATAAAGTATCTCGTGACATGCTTTCATTAGTAGATGAACTAGCAACAATGTCATCTCGTATTAAAGTTGAAAAAGCTGAATTAGAGCGCACACCGAGCTTTAGCGTAAATCGTATCGGTGAAGATACAGGTGTAACATTTGCTGGTGTCCCTTTAGGACATGAATTTACTTCATTAGTTCTTGCTTTATTACAAGTAAGTGGACGTGCACCAAAAGTTGATCAAAAAGTGATTGACCAAATTAAGAACATTAAAGGCGAATACAAATTTGAGTCGTATATCAGCTTAAGCTGCCATAACTGCCCAGATGTTGTACAAGCTCTAAACTTAATGAGTATCTTAAATGACGGGATCTCTCACACAATGATTGACGGTGCGGCTTACAAAGACGAAGTAGAAAGCAAAGACATTATGGCAGTTCCAACTGTTTACCTTAATGGTGAAGAGTTTGGCAGTGGTCGTATGACAATCGAAGAAATTTTAAGTAAAATGGGCAGCGGCCCAGATGCAGCAGAGTTTGCTGATAAAGATCCTTACGATGTACTCGTTGTTGGTGGCGGTCCGGCTGGTGCAAGTGCTGCAATTTATGCAGCGCGTAAAGGTATTCGCACTGGTATTGTAGCCGAGCGCTTTGGTGGCCAAGTTATGGACACAATGGGCATCGAAAACTTTATTAGCGTTAAAAAGACAGAAGGTCCTAAACTCGTAGCAAGCTTAGAAGAGCATGTTAAAGATTACGGCATTGACGTAATGAATTTAGTACGCGCTCGTAGCTTAGAGAAAAAAGACCTTGTTGAGCTTGAGCTAGACAACGGTGCTGTTCTAAAAAGTAAAACAGTCATCCTTTCAACAGGTGCTCGCTGGCGTAATGTTGGTGTACCTGGAGAAGCAGAATTCAAAAACAAAGGTGTAGCTTACTGCCCACACTGCGATGGCCCTTTATTTGAAGGTAAACGCGTAGCTGTTATTGGCGGTGGAAACTCAGGCGTGGAAGCAGCGATTGACCTTGCGGGTATTGTTAATCACGTAACTGTTTTTGAATATATGTCTGAATTAAAAGCTGATGCTGTATTACAAGAACGCCTAAACAGCCTTCCAAACGTAACTGTCGTGAAAAACGCTCAAACAAAAGAAATTACCGGAACGGATAAAGTAAACGGTATTACTTATATTGATCGTGAGACAGAGGAAGAAAAACACGTTGAATTAGAAGGCGTATTCGTTCAAATCGGCTTAGTACCAAACACTGATTGGTTAGGCGATGACGTAGAACGTACACGCATGGGAGAAATCGTCGTTGATAAGCATGGTGCAACTAGCATTCCTGGCGTATTTGCTGCGGGAGACTGCACAGATAGTGCTTATAAACAAATTATTATCTCCATGGGTTCAGGTGCAACAGCAGCTTTAGGTGCTTTTGATTACCTAATTCGTAACTGATTAAGATTTAACGAATTATCCAATTGAAAGAGCCCTTGTCTTTGGACAAGGGCTCTTTTTTATAGCTACATTCCAATTTGAGTATTTTCTTTTTTACGCTTTAAGCGCCCTCTCCATGCAGGTACTACTATCGCTAAAATTGTTAGCACAATCAGTGACATGGCCAACGGACTGGTTAAGAAGATATTCCATGATCCACCTGAAATTGTTAACGATTGACGAAGCGAGTTTTCCATCATTCCACCTAAAATAAAAGCTAGGATAAACGGTGCTGCTGGAAACGCAAAGATTCTCATCAAGTAACCTAAGATTCCAAACAAAACGAGGAGATATAAATCAAACGTGCTGAAACTTACTGCATATACTCCCACTAAGCTTGAAATAATAACGAGTGAGATTAAAAGTGGACGTGGTACTTTTAAAATTTTCACAAAGTATGGTATCAACGGAAGGTTTAAAATTAACAAAAATACGTTTCCGATATACATACTCGCAATGATTCCCCAAAACACAGATGGATTTTCTGTCATGAGTAATGGACCAGGTTGAACACCTAAAACAAGAAATGCTCCCAACATAACAGCTGTTGTTCCAGAACCTGGAATTCCTAGACTTAATAATGGTACAAACGCGCCGCTTGTTGCTGCATTATTCGCTGTTTCTGGTGCTGCTAAACCTTTGATAGATCCTTTTCCGAATTCTTCTGGCTTTTTAGCTAGCTTCTTTTCGGATATATAAGCCACAAAGGAAGAAATTGTTGCCCCTGCCCCCGGTAAAACCCCTAAGATAAAGCCAAGAAAGGATTGTCTCGTCATAGGGCCGGCCATGTCTTTATAGTCTTGCTTACTTAACTTTAGACTACCAATATTATTTAATCCCTTTAGTTTTTGCTTACGGTTTAAGATTAAGAAGCAAACTTCAGCCAAAGCAAATACGCCGAGCGCAATAATTAAAAAGTCAATTCCATCTAATAAGTTTACGCTACCAAATGTAAATCTGCTTGTACCTGTTTGTGCATCAATTCCAATGGTTACAACCATAAAGCCAGCAACTGCTGCGATTAACGCTTTAATTGTTGAACCTTCCGAAAGGCTAGCGATGGCCGTCAGTCCAAGGAGCATCAGTGCAAAGTATTCTGGAGGACCAAACACGATGGCCACACTGGCTAACATTGGTGCGCACATCATAAGGAGCACAACGCTAACAGTACCTCCAATAAATGAACAAATGGCTGAGATGGCTAATGCTTTACCCGCTTTTCCCTGTTGAGACATCGGATAACCATCGAATGATGCTGCAACTGTCCCTGCTACCCCAGGAGCATTTAACAAAATAGAAGATGTGGACCCACCATACATCGAACCATAATAGACCCCTGCCATCATAACCAATGCACTTGTTGTATCCATCCCATATGTGACCGGAATCATAATTGCAATTGCACTAATTGGGCCCAGACCGGGAATCATTCCAATAATTGTTCCAATAAAGACACCAATAAAGACAAATAAGATAGCTTCCCAGCTAAAAGCGACTTGAAACCCCTGTATGATTCCTTCAAACATGACTCTCTTCCCCCTTTCCTACCTCTTTAAAATGGTAAAATGCCTGCTGGTAATCGAATAGCTAAGCCATAGTTGAATAAAACATAAGAACCAAGAGAAAAAGTACAGGCTGTTGAAATACTTGCCACCCAGTTTTTATAGCCGAGAAAGCGGGAACAGAAAATAATAAAGACCGTTGTCATAATAACGAATCCCACTACTTCTAGTACGGTAATATAAGCTAAAATAAGAGCCATCACCCCTAAAAGCATAAATAATTCATTCCGCTTAATAACACGCTTTTTCTTTTGCTCCTCTGTATCATTATCTGGGCTAAAAAAGAGAACAATAGCTAATATAAACAAACAAAAGCCTAATATTTTTGGAATAAGATCTGAATCTACAGGAACAAACGCGTACTCAGGTAAACTAAATGCTAAAAATAAATAGACGACTGATATAATCATTAATGCTAAACCTAATCCCTTATTAACAGACCAGTTCATACGATTACCTCCTTTATTCTTTTATAAATCCTAATTCTTTCAATAAAGTCTCTAACTCTTTTGATTGTTCATCTAAAAATACTTTAAATTCTTCGCTGTCCATGTATTGTTCATCCCAGCCGTAAGATTCACGAACCTTTGCAAATGATTTTGAATCTGACGCTTTCTTAAAGATTTGTTGATAATACTCTAATTGCTCTTTTGTCATATTAGGAGGTCCAAAAATACCACGCCACACAATAAACTCTGTATCAATTCCTTGTTCTTTCCCTGTTAGTAAAGTACCTAAAAATTTATCTCCTTTTAGTCTTTCGGGTGACGTGATACCCAGAACCTTCATTTTTCCAGCTCGTGCTTGTTCAGCTGCGTCTAATACACCGGTTGAAACGACATCTACACTACCATTTAAAACAGCTGTCATCGCTCCACCTTCTTGGTCAGAAATGTAACGAATCTTTGTAATATCAACCCCTGCTGCGTTTGCAAACAATATAAACTGCATATGATCCATGCTTCCCGGTGAAGAGTTTCCAATAACAGTTACTTTTTCTGGCGTTTTTCTCATCTCAGCAAAAAGCTCTTCTAAGTTATCCCAACGAGCATCATCACGGACTGCAAAAGCTCCGTAATCCGCAATTAAATTCGCAATAGGTGTAAAATCTTCATATCCATAAGGAGACTGTCCATTCAATGCGACAAAGTGTAGAGGTGGTGAACTAATAAAAAGATTATGAGGATCGTTGCGCTTGTGGATGTACGCCCAGCCAACAGCGCCTCCTCCACCTGGCTTATTTACAACTCCAAATCCTTTGTTTGCTAAGTTTTCTTCATCAATTGTACGTGCTAGCATACGTGCAGTAGTATCCCATCCTCCACCTGCTGCAGATGGCGCAATAATTTCAATAGATCGATCTGGCTCCCATTCTCCTTGTTCATTAACTTTTCCTTGTTGAACTGGCATGGAACAGCCGGTTAATACAACTAAGCTTACACTAAGTAAAACTAACCATTTTTTAACCAATGAAAGCGCCTCCTTTTTGTTTTTAACTAATTTTACCTACCGCACTTCTTTTTGTAACCGTTTTCTTTTTAAAGTGTATTAAGTTTATTTTGCAAATTAAGTTCATTTTGTTCACAAAAAGAAGCTTTCAAAGAATGGACTCTTTGAAAGCTTCTTATTCGGAAGAAACAACATAGTATTTTCGCTCTGGTCTTCCAACAATCCCATATACCAGTTCAGCTTTTGCTTCACGAATAGAGATTAGATATTCTAGATATCGTCTTGACGTAGTGCGAGAAGCGCCTAGAAGCTTGCCAAGCTCTTCTGCTGTAATTCCTTCCTTTTGCTGTTGTAATAATTCTCTTACTTTTTCTAAAGTTAATTGATCAATACCTTTTGGAAGATGATTTCCATCTATTTTTTTTATATTTTTAAATTGAAAAAGCTGATCTGCCATCGTTTGAGTAATTTTTTGCTGAGAATTTAAGACCAGATTATTTCTGCTTACTTTCTCAATCGCATCAGAAAGACGCTGAAGTTCAATTGGTTTGACTAAATAATCAATGACACCAAGGTTATACGCATCTTTTAATATGCTTATATCCGTTGCCGCTGTGATTAATATTACCTGTACAGTTAAACATTCTTCTTTCAGTTGGTGAATTAAGTCTATTCCTGTTTGATCTGGCAGATATACGTCTAATAAAATTAAATCAGGTTGCCAGTTCTTTAGTTCCTGTAGGGTTTCTTTTGCCGTTGCAACGGTTTTTACTTCGTTTACTTGCTTTAAGCTTTTTACATACTGACAGTGAATATCTGCTACTCTGTAATCATCTTCTGCAATTAAAACATTCATATCATGTCGCTCCTGTTTTTGGTATATGTATGTGAACAACAGTCCCATGTGGCTGGTTTTTTGATAGATAGATTGTTCCATTTAGTTCATCTAAAGCAGCTTTCACAAGAGCTAACCCAAAACCCCTATGTCCCCCTGCTTTTGTAGTATAACCTTCATTAAAAACAAGGTTTAAATCTTTATTTTTAATACCGCTACCGTTGTCTCCTAACTCAATAATTAGTTCACCATCTACATCTGTTAGAAACAAATCGACGAGCGGTTCTGTTTGTTCTGCTACAGCGTCAAACGCATTATCAATAATATTTCCTAATATAGTGACTAAAGGTGCCGTCATTTTGGTCGGCCAAGTCTTGTGAACCATGCTATCTTCATCAATAACAAAATCAATTTTCTTTTCAGAGGCTTTTGAAAGCTTGCCAATTAAAACCGCTTGTATAGTTGAATCATTTACTCGTTCAAATAGTACACGTTCATATATTTTTTGCTGACCAATTTCTTCGTGAATGAATCGTTTAGCTTTTTCACCGTGCCCCAGCTGTAGCCAGCCAGAAATAGCATAGAGCTTATTCGTATATTCATGAGTTTGCGCACGCAAATCTTGAGAATACTGTTGAACCTCTGATAAAGTGTTGAGCAGCTCTTGAACGTCAGATTTTTCTTGGAAACTTGCTACTTTGCCCGCGTAACTATCTTTGTCACCAATCATTTTATAGTGCACGAGCAGCGGCTTTTTATGGTAGATTGTTTCGTAGTGACCAACGGCTAGCTGATTCGCAAGCACGTTTGAAATTTCTGAGTTCCTTAAAGCTTTTCGAATTGGTTGGCCGATAATATTCTCTCTAATTCCAAGAATTTTTTTACCTGAATGGTTAATGAGCGTTACGTTCCCTTTTTGGTCTGTTGCAATTAACCCTTCATTCAGTGCTTCTAGAATAGCTTCCCTCTCTTTATACAATCTAGCAATTTGATAAGGCTCTAAACCAAATGTATCTCTGCGAATACTTCTCGCAAGCATAAAACTACCTACAACACCACTAATAAAAATAAAAGCAAGCCAAATTGAAAAAGCTGCAAGCCCTTGTCCAAATAAAGAGTCTACATAAGATAGCATAAAGCCGACAGATACAACGCCAATAATCCTATTATTTTCATCATAGATAGGTGATTTTCCCCTCACTGACATCCCAAGAGAGCCTTTTGCAAATGAAATATAGTTTTCTCCTTCAATAAGAGCTCGTTCATTGTCTCCACCAATCATCTTTTGACCAACCTTCTCTTTATGAGGATGAGTATAACGAACTTCATCTGCATCACCAACTACAATAAATTCTGCACCTGATTGTTTTCTAATTCGCTCAATAAGTGGCTGAATAATTATAGCGTTTTCATTTTGTAGAATAACTTCCTTTACAAGTGGCATTTCTGAAACAGCAATTGCCGTTGTTAATGCTTTTTCTCCCATTAATTCACGCGTCTGTTTTCGTTCAAAATAAACATATACAATGGTTACCATTAACATGATCATCGTAACCAAAATAGAAATCAAAAACATAAATTTACGCTCTAACGGCCAACGAGCCTTCACTTTGCAACGCCCCCTACTATTTTAGTATAACGAGAGATGTAGATAATTGGTAGGCTTAGTTAGAATTATCTGATTATTTTAAACCTTGGTTATTTAGTTTATAAAAAAACCTTACTAATAAACAGAAGTTGCTTTGTTTTTAGTAAGGAGAACATATTCTTATATAGACTTTTCATTGCGTCGATATAAAAAATTCATTTTAACTTTCATTATTTTATTTAATACTTTTTAATACTCTTGAATATCAGTAATATACCATTCTCGGTCTTTTTTCTTCAGAAAAAAGATAATGTTTTCGTTCTCAGTTGCTTCATCTTCACTGATTGAAATTTGTGTATATACTTTTGCTTCACTATGTAATAAATCCATGTCAGTTGACTGTATATAAGCGTCCATTCGGGAGCCTGTATACCCTAAAAGACTCTCTGAAATAGGTAGGAAATCCATTAACAACTCGCTCGCATCTATTCCTAATGTTGCCTCACTAATTTTCCCTGCAAAGCTCATCGCACTTTTCATTTGATTAACTTCTTGATTGTCAAACATTCCAATCATTGCTCGCACATTTTGATGATTGTAAGCTGATACGAAATCATTTACCTTGTCCTCTGGTTTATTGAAATATCCCATATAAAAAAGAAATACTCCAGCACACACAACTATTAATAAAATTTTTTTCCACTTAAACATGTCTTAACGCGTTAGCTCTCCAATCTCCAATAGTATATTAGAACTACTTGATAGTCATTTTTCAACCTAGGCTATCTAAATTTAAAGAATGTTTTACGGCTTTATAACTTGATAAATTATTTCCTAACAGAAATGTTTAAGTTCATAAAAATCCTTTTAATATAAGTGTTCTTTATTAAATATAACTAATTATTTTATAGTAAGCAACGACTTCTTTTCCTTTAAAATCATAATTATAAAGTTTTTCATACATACTATTTCTAGTATTTATGTATCAATTAACTTAATCCAAAAAAGTATCAATATACCTATTACCAATTTAAAGAATGAGAAAATCCTCCAGCATATCTAAACAAGCTAGAGGATTAATAAGAGAATAAATATTAGTTGTAAAAAAGATTTTACTTCTTACTATCTGAATAAAAATAACAAAGGTATAACTCAGCCTTTACATAAAGAGTGGAATAATTAAACCTGTTAACAATAAGATTAGAGCACCACCTAATCTAGAAGCGATTTGTGCAAATGGCATGAGCTGCATACGATTAGAGGCTGAAAGAACGGCTACGTCACCAGTTCCCCCCATATTAGCCATACATAAACCTGCACATATCGCTGATTCAATTGGGTAAAATCCAACTAATCGTCCAAGCAGTGCTGCTCCAATTACGGCACCTAATACAACGCCTGCTACTAGTAAGATATACTGCAGGCTTAGTGCTTCTAACACGGCATTTAAATCCGTATACGCTACACCAATTCCAAACAGTAAAGCGAGTGTCCATGTTTTAGCAACGAATTGATACCATTGGCTCGCACCTTCTACAACATTTTCAGGAATTAAGTTTGCAATTTTAGCAACTGCAACAAGAATAATCATCAAAGCATATGGATGAAGCGGAATAATTGCGCCTAATAAATGGCCACACGCAAAGAATAATAGAGCAGCTAGTAACCCAATTCCCATTTTCGAGATATCAAACTTTGATTTCTTTTCTTCTATTTTTAAGCCCGGGATAAGCTGGCCGTTTCCTGATAATGAAGGAATTTTATTACCTAAACTGTTTAGTAAACTTGCAAAGATAATGGCAAATACATTACCTAATGCTAATGCAGGAACAAGAATTGAAATATAATAACTTGGTGAATTTCCAAGTGATTCAGAATAAACCTGAGCCATCGGAATTGCTCCAGCTCCCATTCCTCCACCTAGGATTGGAAGAGTAATAACTAAGATAGCATCTCGAATTGAAAAACCAATGAGTGCTCCTACCAAACCTGCAATAACCATAGCTCCAATCACTGCACCAAAGATTGGAACAAAATAGCGAACACCAATCTTAATGAGTACTTTTGAATCCATCCCTAAAATACTGCCCGTAATTAAAGCAGCAATATAAAAGTCTAAAAATCCAGCAGTGGTCATAAACTCCGTTACATTTGTCGTTACGGTTTCAGGTAAAAGCCCACTGTATACCATATAAGCGGAACCAAAGATAGCAACAATAGCGCCTCCGCCTAAGTATGATTTAATGATTGGCAAACGATCTCCAATCCAACCTAAAGCTTCACCAAATACAACCATGACAAGTAAACTTCCAATCATTCCAGCAGGTAGGTTACCTGTATAAACCGTTACAACTGTGATAGCTAAAAACAAAGCAAACCATAAGATGGGCATTCCCATAATTTTTGGCTGCATATTGTTTTGCGAAAGGTCATATACCTTTGGCTTTTGATCTAAGACATCTGACTTTCTCAATGGCTTTTCCATACGCTTTATCCCCCTTTTGTAATCGTTTTCAAATTGACTTATAGACATTCTAAATGATTTTTAACAAGCGTTGATAGATTATGAAACTTATTAAAGTTTTGTAATTAAAAAAAGTAAAATACTTTTTAACTACAGTAAAATTACTGAAATATAAATAAAAAAGCCATTTGAAAAAATCTTCAAATGGCTTTTTTATTTATTTAAAGGCTGGAATCGCTGTTTCGTCGTACTTTTCTTCTAAGAATTTACGAACTTCTGGGCTTGTCATTACTTCAGCTAGCTTCTTAATTGAATCTGAATCAGCGTTATCTTTGCGCGCCACTAAGGTAATCGCAAAATCATTGTCTACTCCTTCAGTAAGAAGTGCATCACTTTTTGGGGTTAAGCCAAGAGGTGCAGCATAAGCTGGCGTCATGACTACCGCATCTGCATCATCATACATTCTCGATAGCATTAATAAATCAACTTCTTTAAACTGAAGGTTTTTTGGATTCTCTTTAATGTCGGCCTTCGTATAATACGTATCTTTCTTCTCACCTAACTTGATAACATCATGCTGTGCAAGCAGAGAAAGCGAACGATCAATGTTAGAAACATCATTAGCAATGGCCACAGTCGCACCATCAGGTAATTCTTCCACTGACTTGTAGTTCTTCGAATATACACCATAGTTTGCAAAATAAATTGGCTCAACGGCTACTAATTCTGCGTTGTTATTACGATTAAATTCTTTCATATACGGCACATGTTGAAAGAAGTTTGCATCTACTTCTCCAGCTGCAAGCGCGCTATTTGGCTGTACGTTGTCACTTAAGACTTCTACTTGTAAGTTAATTCCTTCTTCCTTTAGCTTTGGCTTTACAAGGTCTAAAATCTCTGTCATTGGTGGTATTAAAGAAGCTACTTTTAACGTCACTTCTTCTCCATCTTGTCCTTGCTTATTTTTATTTTCCTTTGCTTCGTTTGGTTGGCCACAACCACTTAATGCTACAACAAGCACCAACATAAAAAAGAATAGTTTTTTCATTTTTTCCTCCATTACTTATCTTTTATCCAATACTCTGGCTACAGTCATTCCAATAAATTGAACAAACTGCACCAATACAATCATAATAATAATCATGTACATCATTAAATCTGTTTTAAATTGTTGATATCCATACCGAATGGCAAAATCACCAATTCCTCCTCCACCAACAACTCCCATAATAGTGGAATACGAAATAAAGCTAATGATTGAGGTCGTCAGTCCAAGAATTAGGCCTGAACGTGCTTCTACATAAACAAACTTAAACATAATCTCTCGAATAGATGCCCCCATAGAAATTGCTGCTTCTATAACGCCTTTAGGCACATCTAACAGCGATTGCTCCACAAGACGTGAATAGTGTGCAATCGCAATAATTGAGAGTGGAATTGTTGCTGCTGCTGTTCCAATTGCTGTCCCGAGGACAAACCGAGTAAACGGTATGAGGAAGACGACTAGTAATAAAAATGGAAACGAACGAATCGTATTCACCAAGAGGTTTAAGGTTGAAAATATAAGCTGATTTTCAAGCAGTTGTCCCTTGCGACAAAGAAACAAAAAAGTGCCAACGGGAAGGCCGATGAAAACCGCAGCTAAAATTGAAACACCCACCATGACAAAGGTTTCACCAATAGACTGCCAAATTTCAGTTTCGTATTGCGCCAAAACTTCAAGCATTGTTCGCTTCCTCTCCCCGTGTTAATTGATCTACAAAGTATTGTGCCCCATTGTCCTTCATTTGAACACCGTTTGGGTTTGTAATGACCGTTTGATAAATAGATCCATTTTCGAGAACGGTCACACAATTGCATATGCTTTTAATGACTTCCATCTCATGACTAACAATGACAATCGTCACACTTAAGCGCTTATTAATATCTTCTAAGACTTTTAGTATGTCAGCGGTGGTATTAGGATCTAGAGAGGAAGTTGGCTCATCACACAGTAAAACTTGCGGCCTATTTGCTAGGGCACGTGCAATGGCCACACGTTGTTTCTGCCCACCGCTTAGCTGAGACGGATATTTACCTTTAAGCTCTTCTAACCCAACAAAGCGTAAACATTCAGATACGCGCTTTTTCTGCTCTTCCTTTGGCGTTTGTGTTAACTCTAGTGAAACAGCCACGTTATCGTACACCGTTTTATTTGAAATGAGATTAAAGTGCTGAAAAATCATCCCAATTGATTTTCGCGCTTCGCGAAGCTTTTTTCCACTCATCCTTGTTAGGTTTTGAGCATTCACTTCTACTTCTCCTTCATCAGGAATTTCAATTAGGTTCATAAGGCGAAGCAACGTTGACTTTCCTGCTCCGCTCGCTCCTATAATTCCATGAATCTCACCACTATTTATCTCTAAAGACACTTCTTTAATTGCTTCAAAATGTGAAAATCTTTTGCTTACACGATTTAATTTAATCATGAAAAAACCCCTCCTTTCTTTAATTGAAGGGTGAGAATATTCGTATGAATAGATATATTTAAGAAATGATACAACGCTGTTTATTTTAACATTATTTTATGTGATTTTATTAATTTTTACTATATATTCAGCTTGGACTTTACATGCTTTTATTCTTAATTGCTTCGGCAAGTTCATATAAAGCACGCTGTTCTTTAATTTGATAGGTTCTACCTTCTTTTTGCAAATATCCTTTCTCACAGAACTGTGTCAACACATGCAATAAATGACGATAAGAAACGCCGAGGTAGTCACAAACAATCACATGCTTTTCTCGGTAAAATCCTTTATCAGCCGTTTGTAAAATAAAGTCTGCAAGCCTATTTTCTAGAGGAAAAGCTAGGCTTTGTGAGTACTTAGCTGCCATCAACGTTGCTTTTGCACTCAAGAACTTTGTTAATTCCCGAAGAAACTTAGCATCTTCAAGCAACCTCGTGCGACATTGCGAAAACGGCAAGGCAAAGCAAATTGTTTTAGTAGAAGCTTGAATACCTTTTGTATAGTACACATCGTTTAACAATTCCATTTCACCAATAAAATCATGCGCGCTAATAAAATTAATAAGCGATACTTTTCCATTTTGATGCGTTACATAGATTTTCGCTTTGCCTTCTGTCACATAAAACAAAAAATCTGGTCTTTTCCCTTCGCGGATAATCCATTCATCTCGCTTATACTCTCGCACTTCAAGAAATTCTTCAATTGGAAAAGAAAACTGATTAGCAATTGAATAGCTTTCTAGATACAACTGTTTTTTTTCGCCTTTGTAAATTTCCATCTTCCACCTCAAAACTATGAGATATCTCATAGTAATCTTATTTATTCTCATGATATCATGCCATTGATAAGGAGGATATCAATGAATACACAACGTTGGATGAGTACACATTTTTTTAGTTTTTTTCTGACATGGGGAATTTTTCTACCTTACTGGTCAGGCTGGATGATTCAAACAAAAGGAATTAGCGTTTCAGAAGCTAGTTTTATTATGAGTATTGGATTAGTGGCGCGAGGTCTTTCTACACTATTTGCTTTTCCCTATTTATTAGAAAGAATCAGCAATAAAGCACTTTTAAATATCGCGGGAATTGGCACATTGATTGGAATTCTTTGTTACATTCCAGCTAATTCGTTTACAAGCTTACTAGTCGTAACCGTCTTTTTGCATATTTTTTATCCAACCTTAATGCCAGCTTTAGATAGCGTCGCGGGTGTTCTTGTACAAAGCAAGCAGCTGAAACACTACGGAAAAAGCCGCCAATGGGGATCTATTGGGTTTGTCTCTGTAGGTATCCTGTTAACTGTGTTTACAGGAATATTTGGGGATAACGTCATTTTTTGGGCGCTATTGCTTGGGATTAGCTGCTTTGTGGCTCTTAGCTTCACAAGTGCTCCGGATATTTTATCGCAGAAACCTCAAGTAAATCCAAGTAAAAAGGTAAATATCTTAGATTTATTTCGCACTAAACATTTCTTAGTTGTACTTGTTATCGTAGTGCTTCTCCAAGCTGCCCATGCTACTTATTACAACTATGGCTATATCTTTTTAAAAGAAATTGATGCGCCAATCTATCTAATCGGTGTCATTATCAATATTGCCGTTATTGCTGAGATTATTTTCTTTTCGATTGCAGATAAACGCTTTAGCCGGTTTTCACCGGGTACCCTATTAGCATTAGCTGCAGCTGGCTCTTCTCTGCGATGGGTGTTAGTATTTATTTTTCCAAACATTATTGTCTTTTGTATGGCCCAAACCCTACATGCGTTTTCATTTGCGATGGGGCACTATGCTTTCATGAAGTACCTAACAGCAAACATTCCACATACACATATTCCAAAAGCTCAAGGCATGTATTCAGCTTTCGCACTCAGCTGGAGTACGGCTGTATTTACAGTTTTCGGTGGCTTCTTATATGAAATTGAGCCAAGGTATGCTTTCATTGGAATGCTTGCATGTAGCTTACCTGCGATGTTAATTGCACTTATGTACCGGAAACTAGAAGTGGAAAAGAAGGTTTTATTGTCTGCTTAGATTTGATTAAAAAGAAGCTGGTTTAAGTTAAACCAGCTTCTTTTTTCTATAAAAGTAGAGTTTTTACTTATGATACGGTTCACCACGATTAATCCGAAACGCACGATAAATCTGTTCAACCAACACCAAGCGCATAAGCTGATGTGGGAACGTCATCTTTGAAAAAGAGAGCGTAGCGTTTGCTCTTTTCATCACTTCATCGCTTAGCCCCAGTGATCCTCCGATGACAAAAGCTATCTTGCTTTTTCCATATGTAGCAAGCGAGTCTAAATCTTTGGCCAACTCTTCAGATGAACGCTGTTTGCCATTAATCGCTAAAGCAATAACATGTACATCTTGCCCAATTTTACTTAGTATGCGCTCTCCTTCTTTTTGCTTGACCTGAACCATTTCCGACTCACTCAAATTCTCAGGTGCTTTTTCATCGGGAAGTTCGATAATCTCTATCTTGGCATAAGGCGCTAATCGTTTTAAGTATTCGTTAATGCCTTGCTTCAAGTATTTCTCTTTTAATTTTCCGATCGATACAATTGAAATATTCAAAATAATCTCCCTTATAAATTATCCACAGATTTTATCCACATATCCACAATATATATACACAACCTGTGTTTTTTTAGTTTTCCACTGTGTATAACGCTGGATTTTCGCAGTATTCACATACATGATTGCGCTCATCTTCAGTTATTTCTTTAAAAACTGGGGCTAACTCAATCTCATCTACGGCTACATCTAACGCTAATTCTGTATGTTCTAAGCAACAATAAATTTTCAAATTATGATCTCCTTTCTTTTTCACAAGTATCAGTAAAAAGACCACAGAGAAAGTTTCTCTGTGGATAACTTTTAGTTTATAATGACTCGCGTGATAGCTTCACCGTGACCGTTTGTTTTTTGCCTTGTCGATAAAACGTCACTTCCATACTATCACCTATTTCTTTGTCGATATATAAATGCTTACGTAATCCTACTAAGTCTTTAATATCTTCTCCATCTAAGGCAACAATAACGTCATATTCTTTTAAGCCTGCTTTAGCAGCTGGTGAGCCATTTGCAACGTTTAATACGGCAACACCATTTACAACGTCTTGCGGAAGCTTTAACGTTTCTTTTAGATGATAACCTGATATTTCGCTTAACGATAATGTTCCAACACCTAAATAAGGCCTTCTTACTTCTCCATACTTTTCTAAATCATCTACAACAGGTCTGGCCATATTGATTGGAATAGCTAAGCCAATTCCTTCAACTTCTTGCTGAGAAATTTTCATGGAGTTAATTCCAATTAACCTGCCGTCAATGTTAATTAAAGCACCGCCACTGTTACCAGGGTTAATCGCTGCATCCGTTTGAATAACTTCTGCTTGCCAATCAGGGCTTCCATCACCATTTAAGTCCTGTGGAATGACACGATTGACACCAGAGACTACACCTTGTGTTACAGAACCAGAGAACTGCAGTCCAAGAGGGTTTCCAATAGCAATAACCGGCTCCCCAACTTTCAGCTTATCTGAATCCCCATAGTTAGCAATTTTGGTTACGTGTTCAGCATCAATCTCAATAACGGCTAAATCCATTAACTCATCGCTTCCCAATGTGCGTGCAGGTACTCTAGATCCGTCATACAAGCTGACTTCAATTTGCTTGGCACCTTGAATCACATGATGATTTGTAATGATAAAGGCTTTGTTTCCCTGTTTTTTATAGATGACACCCGAACCCGTGCCAGCGTCTGTCCCACTTTCATTCCAAAAACTTTCGCCTTGCTGAATATTTACTACTCCAACCACTGCTTCATTAACTTGGTTCACAGCTTTTGTAGTATCTGTGTTTACATCAACAGATACCGTTTTCTGAACAATATCTTCACCATTTTGAATGGAGCCTTGACTTTCTTCTGCTGGAGGGTTTGGAAGTAAATTTGATTCCGATAAAAATGGAAGTGCAATGACAACCACTATTCCTCCAATGATTGCTCCTATTAATGACGACAGAAACCAGCCTCCACGTCTTCTTGGCTTTTGACGTGAAGGAGACGGTTCACGATTCTCATCATAATGTTCCATATCCATCACCGACCTTTTCATTTATTATGATTATACGTACCGAAACAGATTAACTATTACTTTTTTAGACACTTCTGTTTCTTTCTAACCATCTAAATGAAGTTATTTTTTGTTTTGTTCATGTAGACTATACATAAACAATCGGTGTTGGTCTATTAGGGTCTGTATCATAAAGTTTTATCTGTTCTTTCACATCAATATCTTTTTCAGCTAAAACTTGTGAAACAGACATTCGAGCAATTTCTTTCATATTGTTATCTAAACTTAAATGAGCTAGATAAATCCTCTCTGTCTGATCGCCAATAACATCAGCCATTGCCAATGCTGCATCCTCATTTGAAACGTGCCCCACGTCGCTCAAAATACGACGCTTAACGCTCCAAGGATACCTGCCCATGCGAAGCATCTCAACATCATGGTTGCTTTCAAAAACATAAGCCTGACTATTTTTAATAATGCCTTTCATACGATCACTTACATAGCCAGTATCCGTAATTAACGTCAGTTTTTTATCTCCTTGATGAAAAACATAAAACATTGGTTCAGCAGCGTCATGCGACACACCAAACGATTCAACATCAATGCTTCCAAATGTTTTATTTTCACCAATTTCAAAGTGAAATTGTTGATCCGGTGATACCTGGCCAATTAACCCGTCCATAGCTTTCCATGTTTTTGCATTTGCATAAATAGGTAGCTTATATTTACGGGCTAACACACCTAGCCCTTTAATGTGATCACTATGTTCATGAGTTACCAGTATCCCCGATACGTTGTGAATATCTCGATCGATTTCTTGAAAAAGTGACTCCATTTTTTTACCACTTAAGCCTGCATCGACTAATAGCGATTGGTCTCCATCACTTACAAAAATCGCATTTCCAGTACTACCGCTAGCTAGCACGCTAAAATGCAAACTCATTTTTCTCACTCCAATATACTATTTTGAACTCTTTTGAATGATTTGCCCTTCAAAAGCATTTACAAAATAGTCAACATCTTCGTCTACGACAACGTGCCAAGTAGGTGCAAGGACCTGTGAGCTTGGCAAAGGTAAATCAAAAGTATAATAACCTAACTCTATTTCTGTTACCGTGCTTTTTTCGGTTAACTCTTCTTTTAAATACAGATTTTCAAGCACTTTAATTGGCGCAAGAACTTCTTGTTCATCGTCTAAAGGCTCGATATTTTCCATAAGGGTCTGCTCATAAGAAGTAATTTCATTTTTGTCATTCAAATGCGCAATGACAATGCCATTTTCATTATCGTAAATAACTTTATTTTTATACTGTTGATAAAATGTAATTGTATTTTTATCTTCATTGATTTTCCAAAGTGTATATGCATTGCCGGAAAGAACATAGTCTTGTAAGAACTGGTTTAGCTTTGATGTTTTATTCTTTGTAGGAACAGGAACTGGTTTGTCTAACGTACTTTCAATTGTTTTTTCATCAATTAATTTTGCTTTTTGCTTTTTAAGCTTTTTCAAATCGCTTTCACTAAACCCTTTACTATTTGCGTTTAGTGAAGATGCATTTTTTTCAATCTTAGGAAGCTCCGTGTAAGTAATTCCTTCTGCAGCTAGCTGATCTTCAATACTTGATTCAACAAATAATGAATACTGATCTTGATCATGCTTTTTCATGAATTGATAAATTAAAAATAAATCTAAGACTAGGAACGTTACAATGAAAATCGATTTCGTTTTATTCCAATCCACCGTTTACGCCTCCTTCATCAGGTAACGTAACTCGGTACCACTTGTTATTATAGTAGTAAAACCAAGAAGGAACCAATGTAACGGAATTTGAATCATACTCGGCTTTATCCTTATCTTTTTGTTGATTGTTCCCAATCCCTTCCTCAAGCTGATATCCAATTGATATGTCATTTAGCAGAGAAGGATCAAAATCCTGATGCTTTTCAATCATTTCAATTACTTCTTGAGGAGACTGGAGCTGCACTTTCGTTTCAGGTAAGGAAACTTGAACAAAGCGATACAAAGGTCGACGATAATTTAAGACTTCAGCATTACCCCACCTTTGATAGATTTCTGTCATGCCTTGGTTGCTATATACAGGGTGATTATCGTGATAGTAACGATATGTAATCTCTTTTGTTACACGATTCCAACTATCAAAACGGTAATCGGGCTCTGTCCATCCAGCATGATCATTAACAAAGCTAAAGCTACGATTTAATAAATTTGCGTCATCATTTGATTCTGTATTCGAATTCACCAGGTTAACATACTCCATCACATTTGTTCGTGTATTTACATTAATAACCTTTGTTCCTTCTGTATACAGCTCTCTATATGCTAAGCTTTCTGTTCGGGCATAACTTGGATTTGTAAACAGCGCATCTTGAAATTTACGAATATCTAAAGGTGCTTCATATGCATAAAGCTTGTGCATATCAGGCGTTTGAGCTGGTATGAAAATATAACGGTTTTCATTCTTTTTATAAACTACGCAACGCTCTGCTGACGTTCCCGCATCTGCTAATTTTTGCACATCGTTCTTCACTACATTACTAATTTTTACTGCATACACTTTTTGTTGATTATAGTTCACCAAATACATGTTTACAGACAAAGTAGGCGTCTTTTTTATCTTTATGACTACCCGATCAAAATCTATCCTTGGTAATTTATCTGTGGTAAAGCTAAACATTTGCTGAAAAGTTTCCACTGGTATTAGGTCTGGATATACAATTTCTACAGAATTATTATCATGAACATAGTTTAAAAAGCCACTAGGCTCAATGGCACTCGAAACATCCGTAATATCTGCTAATTTCCACGTTTTCATCTCTTGCAACCATGAGTCTATTTGCTTTTCTTCATGAGACAGATAGTGACTGCCGCTTTGGTGATAGAGTACCTTCGTAGGACGTATATATTCCTCCAGTTCACTCTTTCCACCTACCTCAGCCTCTTGAAGGTTTTGGGTTTCAGTATTTAAATCAGAAGGTGATTGATAGGACCATAAATTCCAAGTCAGGAATAAGCTTAAAACCACCAGAATCACTAGCACAATGGTTTTTATATTTTCATATCTCATTCCCATTCTTCATCATTCTCGCTTTCAATTGGGAGTGTGAAGTAAATAGATGTCCCAACCCCTTCTTTACTTTCTGCCCATATTCGACCATCATGAGCTTCAATAATTTCTTTTGCAATCGCTAAACCTAAACCTGTTCCTCCTAGCTTACGCGTTCTCGCTTTATCCACACGATAAAAGCGTTCAAAGATTTTAGACAGATTTGACTTTGGTATTCCCATGCCTTGGTCTTTAATACTCACCACAATTTCATGCGTGTGTTGTTTAATGGAAAACGTAATTGTTCCCCCTTCTGGTGAATACTTAATCGCATTTGAAATAATATTATCTAATACTTGCGTAATTTTATCTTGGTCAATCGCTACATAGATGGATTCATCAGGTAGTTCTCTAACAAAAGTAATTCCTTGCTCAATTGTCATTTCAAAACGATCAATAATGTAATGATAGAACTTTACAAAGTTAACCGGATCTCGACTAAAACGATAGTCTTCGCTATCTAACTTAGATAATTGCAACAAGTCATTAACTAAACGAATCATGCGCTCTGTTTCTGTTTGAGTAACATGTAAAAAGTTTGGAGCTATCTCTTTATCCTGCCACGCGCCTTCTGCCAAAGCATCTAAGTAGCTTCGCATTGTGGTCAAAGGTGTTCGAAGTTCATGAGAGACGTTTGCTACAAACTCTCGTCGATCCTGATCGATTTTCTCTTGCTCTGTAATGTCGTGCAAGACAATAATAATTCCGTTGATAAAACCTGTTTCCTTTTGAATAGCTGACACAGTGGCTCTCAAGATAAACGGTTCTGTTTTCGTACTAAAATCAAGGATTAGTGAATCTTGATTAGCCAATAAGCTTTCAAATGTATGTGTTTCATCTAAACCTAAAAGCGTGACAATAGGCTCTGACAATACAGTTTCACGTGAAACGTTTAACATCGACGCAGCTGGGTCATTAATTAAAATCACTCTACCTTTACGGTCAGTAGCAATAACACCATCTGTCATATGAGCAAGTACAGAGCTTAGCTTACGCCGCTCTCCTTCAGTAGTAGCTTGTGCTTCTTGCAGTTTCCTTGTCAAATTATTAAACGTTAAGGCAAGCTGTCCTATCTCATCATAACCGTAGACCTTTGCTTTTCTTGAGAAGTTTCCTTTTGCCATTTCTAATGCCTGCTTACGCATCTCAGACATTGGTCGTGTAATCGTTTGAGCCAAAAACACACCTAAAAGTGCTGTAATAACTAACGATATAACTGTACCGGAAGCAAAGATGCTATTAATTTTCCTCATTTGCTCGTAGACCGGCTCCATCGTCGCAATTAAATAAACAGCACCTAGTATCTCTTGTTCTGACTGTAAACTTTCTCGGCTATTTGGATTAGTAGAAGCATTTCCTCCTACATCATCCTGTAGACGAATAGGCACAGTCAATACTCTAATTCTGTCACCACTTTTACGATATACCTTATTAGAAGATGTGCCTGCTAAAAGAGCATTTGTAACGGCTAAATCATTTATTTTTTTCCCTACTATTTGTTCAGGGTTTGGGTTTGATGTCCCTATAATACGTCTATTCGGGTCAATAACGCGCACTTCTAATATATCTTTAGAAGAAATCCCTTGCATAGAAGCAAAGTCTCTCAGCACTACTTCTAAGTCTTCTTCTAAAGTAGGGGACGTGTCGTTACGTGTTTTTTCTAGCTCTTGTTCAATATTATAAGCAAGTAACCCTACCCGTTCTGTCAATGAATTTGTAAAGTTATTAACAAGTTCTTTTTCTAACTGGCGTACAAAATAAACACCAATAATTTGCATTGCAATTAAAATAAGCAATACATAAATTAATACAAACTTCAAATGAATGGACTGAAAAAACCGGACTTTCTTCATAACGTAGCGTTACTCCTGCTCTGGACTACGCAAATAATAACCTACCCCACGTCTTGTTACAATCCACATTGGATGGCTTGGGTTATCTTCAATTTTCTCACGTAATCTTCGAACAGTAACATCAACTGTACGAACATCACCAAAATAGTCATAGCCCCATACTGTTTGTAACAAGTGCTCTCGCGTCATAACTTGTCCGATATGCTTTGCCAAGTAATGCAGCAATTCAAATTCACGATGTGTCAATTCAATCGTTTCTCCACGCTTTGAAACAATATAAGCATCAGGATGAATGACAAGTGCACCTATTGTAATCTCATTGCTCTCTTCTTCTTCAACATTATTTGAAATCTGTTGATGTCTTCTTAAATTTGCTTTCACTCGCGCCAACAGCTCTCTCGTACTGAAAGGCTTTGTTACATAATCATCTGCACCTAGTTCAAGGCCAAGTACTTTATCAATTTCAGAATCTTTAGCGGTCAACATAATAATTGGCATATCATACTTTTTTCGAACTTCTCGACACACTTCCATGCCATCTTTTTGCGGTAGCATAATATCTAACAGAATCATTTCTGGTTGTACTTCTTCCACCTTTTCAAGTGCTTCTACACCATCGTAAGCGCAAAACACTTCGTAACCTTCTTTTTGCAGATTGAACTTTAAAATATCTGCAATTGGCTTTTCATCATCTACTACTAAAATACGTTTATCCATGATCATCGTTCTCCTTTTATCATTTCGAACAAAAAATAGGAAAGTAAGTATTCATAATGTTTGAATACACTAATTGTATTATACTTCATAACATAGTAATCGTCACAAATTCATCCTCTACTATACAACAACAGCATTAATTTTCAACCATATACAAACAAAAAAGCATGACTTTTAAAAGTCATGCTTTTTATGGCTCGGGACGGAATCGAACCGCCGACACAAGGATTTTCAGTCCTTTGCTCTACCAACTGAGCTACCGAGCCATCATCAAATGGCGGTCCCGACGGGAATCGAACCCGCGATCTCCTGCGTGACAGGCAGGCATGTTAACCGCTACACCACGGGACCCTCAGTTTATAATATGTAATAAAAATGACCCGTACGGGATTCGAACCCGTGTTACCGCCGTGAAAGGGCGGTGTCTTAACCGCTTGACCAACGGGCCATAGTAATAAAAGTGAGCCATGAAGGACTCGAACCTTCGACCCTCTGATTAAAAGTCAGATGCTCTACCAACTGAGCTAATGGCTCATACTATGAATATCAGCGACATGTGTAATAATAACATGATTTAGATACTAAATGCAATAGTTTTTTTAGAAAAACATTTTTAAGAAATGAATTTAACAAAAAACCAACGTTTAAGAAACTAAACGTTGGTTTTTTTACACTATTAGCTATAAACTCCGCGTAATACGTTTGTTTGTTTACGATCTGGTCCCACTGAGAAAATGGATAACGGAATACCAGTTAATTGTGAAACACGCTCTAAATAATGACGTGCATTCTCAGGTAACTCATCTAAAGATTTCACACCTGTAATATCTTCCGTCCAACCTGGAAGCTCTTCATAAACAGGCTCACATTTAGCTAAAACGTTTAAGCTAGCTGGGAATTCTTCAATGATTTTACCTTCATAACGATATGCTACACAGATCTTCAATTTTTCAATTCCTGTTAGAACATCGATTGAGTTTAAAGATAAATCTGTGATACCACTTACGCGACGCGCGTGACGAACAACTACGCTGTCAAACCAACCAACGCGACGTGGACGACCTGTTGTTGTTCCGTATTCACGACCTACTTCACGAATTTGATCACCAATTTCGTTTGTTAATTCTGTTGGGAACGGACCGTCACCAACACGAGTTGTGTATGCTTTTGATACACCCACTACATGCTTGATTTTTGAAGGACCTACACCTGAACCGATTGTTACCCCACCAGCAACAGGGTTAGAAGAAGTTACAAACGGATATGTTCCTTGGTCGATATCTAACATAACACCTTGTGCACCTTCAAATAATACGCGACGACCTTCGTCTAAAGCATCATTTAATACAACAGACGTATCGACAACATATTTTGCAACCTGTTGACCATACTCGTAATATTCATCTAAGATATCTTCTAATTTAAAGCCTTCTACTTCATACATTCTTTCAAGAAGACGATTTTTTTCAGCTAAGTTTTGCGTTAATTTTGCTTCAAACACTTCACGGTCTAATAAATCTGCAATACGGATACCTACACGTGCAGCTTTATCCATATATGCTGGACCAATTCCTTTTTTCGTTGTTCCAATTTTATTATCACCTTTGCGCTCTTCTTCTACCTCATCTAATTTTAAGTGGTAAGGTAAAATAACATGCGCACGGTTACTAATACGTAAGTTATCTGTTGTTACGTTACGATCATGTAGATATTTTAATTCTTGAACAAGTGCTTTTGGATCTACAACCATACCATTTCCAATCACACAAACTTTATCATCATAAAAAATCCCTGAAGGAATTAAATGTAATTTGTACGTTTCACCATTAAACTTAATCGTATGACCAGCATTGTTTCCACCTTGGTAACGTGCAATTACTTCTGCATTTTCTGACAGGAAGTCTGTAATCTTCCCTTTTCCTTCATCTCCCCATTGTGTTCCTACTACAACAACTGAAGACATATCTTAAGCACCTCCGCTTAGTAAGCAACAGCCTACTACGACATAATTTAACCGTAAATAAGTGTATCAATTTATCATAGTAAAGTCAATGTAAATCCGAACTATTTAATCTTAAACAAAGATAATATACTGCTTTTTACCGAACATATACGATATATATACAAAAAAACCTCTCGAATTGAGAGGTTTATGCACCTGGTGGTACACCCGAATCATCAAAGCGTCTTTCTAAGTTTACGAATTTATTATATTCCTTCACAAAAGCTAATTGCACCGTTCCAACTGGCCCGTTACGCTGCTTAGCAATGATAATTTCGATAATATTTTGATTTTCAGTATCTTTTTCATAGTAGTCTTCACGATATAAAAAGGCAACAATATCAGCATCCTGCTCAATACTTCCTGATTCACGAATATCCGACATCATTGGTCTTTTATCTTGACGTTGCTCAACTCCACGTGAAAGCTGAGATAGTGCAATAACAGGAACTTGAAGTTCACGTGCCAATGCTTTTAACGAACGAGAAATCTCCGATACTTCTTGTTGACGATTCTCGCCGCTTCGACCGTTTCCTTGAATTAACTGTAGATAATCAATTAAAATCATTCCTAGGCCGCCTTCTTGCTTCAGACGTCTACATTTTGAGCGAATTTCTCCTACTCGTACACCTGGCGTGTCATCTATATAAATACCAGCATTAGATAGAGAGCCCATTGCCATGGTTAGCTTTCCCCAATCTTCCGATGTTAAAGAGCCTGTTCTTAACCTTTGTGCATCAATATTACCTTCTGCACAAAGCATCCTCATAACAAGCTGTTCCGCTCCCATCTCCAAACTGAAAATCGCTACGTTTTCATCTGTTTTGGTTGCTACGTTTTGGGCAATATTTAGCGCAAATGCAGTTTTACCTACCGATGGACGTGCGGCAACAATGATTAAATCGTTTCGCTGAAACCCTGCAGTCATGCGGTCTAAATCAGTAAACCCTGTTGGAATCCCTGTAATGTCACCTTTACGATTGTGAAGAACTTCAATATTGTCATAGGTTTGTACCAAAACATCTTTAATATTTTGAAACACGCCCGTATTTTTACGCTGTGCTACTTCTAAAATGTTTTTTTCCGCTTCATTCAATAAGACTTCGACTTCATCTTCTCTCGCATAACCCTCTGAAGCAATATCAGTCGCTGTTCGAATAAGCCTGCGAAGAATCGATTTTTCCTCTACGATTTTCGCATAGTATTCAATGTTAGCAGCAGTTGGTACAGAGTTAGCTAAATCGCTTAGATATGCCACTCCACCTATTTCTTCTAAGATTTTTTGATTTGCTAAATCTGATGTAACCGTAACTAAGTCGATCGGTTCACCTTGGTCTGAAAGTTTTAGCATGCATGTAAAAATCTTTTGGTGAGCTGCTCGATAAAAGTCTTCTGGAATTAATAACTCAGACGCTAACGTTAAAGAAGATGGCTCTAGGAAAATTGCCCCTAATACCGCCTGTTCAGCTTCGATATTTTGAGGCGGTAGACGATCAGCAAAAAGATCATTCATAGTTTATGCCCCTCTATCGCTTTTTCGATTATCGCAAATGTTGGCGCGAAATTCTTCGCGCCAACATTTAATTTATTCTTATTTTAACCTTACTATTTATAGACTAATCCTTGTTTATCATTAGTTTTGTTCTGTTACATGAACCTTTACTGTAGCCGTTACTTCAGGATGTAGTTTTACAGGTACATTTGTATAACCTAGCGCACGAATAGCATCATCTAGTTCGATTTTACGCTTATCAATTTTAATGTTATGTTTTTTCTTTAATTCTTCTGCAATTTGCTTGCTTGTAATAGAACCAAATAAACGGCCACCTTCACCTGATTTAGCTTTTAACTCTACTGTTAAAGATTCGAGCGTGTTCTTTAGTTCTTTACAGTTTTCTAATTCTTGTGCAGCTTCTTTTTGCTCTTTTTTCTTTTGAGCATCTAATACTTTTACATTACCACCTGTTGCTTCAACAGCATATCCATTCTTCAATAAGAAGTTATGTGCATAACCATCGGCTACGTTTTTAACCTCTCCTTTTTTCCCTTTACCTTTTACATCTTTTAAGAAAATGACTTTCATGATTTTTTACCTCCATCCAAGTATTCATCAATTGCTTGCTTTAATAGCTCTTCTGCTTGATCTAACGTCATGTTTTGTAATTGAGTAGCTGCATTCGTTAAATGACCGCCGCCTTGTAAGCTTTCCATAATTACTTGAACATTGATATCACCTAGTGAGCGAGCGCTGATTCCAACAAGCTGATCTCTTCTTTTCGAAATAACAAATGAAGCAACGACTCCACTAATCGATAATAATGTATCGGCAGCTTGTGCAATTAACACTTGATCATACGTTTCAGCTTCATCTGCTCTTGAGATAGCAATTCCTGCTTTATAGATTTCTGCGTGTTCAATAAAACGAGCTCTTTGCACATATTGATTAATGTCTTCTTTAAGGAACTTTTGAACAAGAACTGTATCAGCTCCCTGAGATCTTAAAAAGGACGCAGCATCAAACGTTCGAGAACCAGTTCTAAGGGTAAAACTTTTCGTATCTACAATAATCCCTGCCAATAAAGCAGTGGCTTCTAGCATATCAATTTTAAAACGCTTAGGTTGATATTCTAATAGCTCTGTCACTAATTCGGCAGTAGAGGAAGCATATGGCTCCATATAGACGAGTAGAGGATCTTCAATAAAGTCCTCGCCTCGTCTATGATGATCAATGACCACAACGTTTTCAACTCGATTTAATAATCGTTCTTCAATTACAAGTGAAGGCTTATGAGTATCGACAACCACCAGTAATGTATCGTCACCCACTAGATTAAGTGCCTCATCAGGGGTAATGAATCGTTCCCAAAGATCAGGACTTTTCTTAATCTCTTCTAGAAGCCGCTTTACACCCGTATCAATATGTTGAGGATCTAAAACGATAAATCCATCTTTTTGATTTACTTGTGCTACTTTTAAAATACCAATTGCAGCGCCTATCGCATCCATATCTGGATATTTATGCCCCATGATAATAACCTGACCACTTTCGGTGATAAGCTCTTTTAAGGCGTGCGAAATGACACGTGCACGTACTCTTGTACGCTTTTCCATTGGATTTGTTTTGCCACCATAAAACTTCACCTTACCATTTGGTTGTTTAATCGCTACTTGATCTCCACCACGTCCTAGTGCTAGGTCAAGGCTGGATTGAGCTAGTGCACCTAATTCAGGTAATGGAGAGGTTCCAGTACCGATTCCAACGCTTAGTGTAAGCGGTATATTCTGTTTAGACGTTTCTTCACGTACTTGATCTAAAATTGAAAATTTACTACGTTCAAGATGAAGTAATGTTTGCTCATTCATAATTGCAATAAACTTCTCAGAAGACGTCCGTTTGATAAAGATACCATATTCTTGAGCCCAATGATTAAGCAGAGAAGTAACTTGGCTGTTCAGGTTACTTTTCACTTGATCATCCATTCCTTGTGTAAGCTCATCATAGTTATCTAAAAAGATAATACCGATGCTGGTTCTTTCATCAGCATACAATTTTTCAATTTCTATCTGCTCTGTAACATCGAAAAAGTAAAGTAGACGTTCTTCTCTTTTGATAATTACTTTAAATTTTCTTTCATGCAAAGTGACTACTTCTGTCTCAACTTCTTGCTTAATTAACGGAACAACACTTTCGGCTACATCATACAAGGAACGTCCTACTAATGAATCCTCATCAAAACAAGAAGCTAGAAAAGGGTTAGTCCATTGAATCTGATATTCATCATTAAACAACATAATCCCAATCGGCATCTCCATTAATGCCTCTTCCCCCACTTTTTTCACCCGGTGAGAAATCATTGAGATATACTTTTCAAGCTCGTCTACTAACATTCGTTCCATTTTAATAAACAGCAGCAAGGTCACCAGTAAAAGCACAAAGCCCCCTACGCCAATCATCCAGTTGTGATATGTCACTACCCCTACTAAAATAAGAGCAATACTGTACAGTAAATAAAATGGATAACGAATGATATTTTTCTTTGTAAAGACAGGCATCTATTTCAGCTCCTAATCTTTAAGTTCCACATTAACTTTTATTTATCCACATTCCCAATACGCTTACGTAAATTAAATCCTAAATCAATTATACCTAAGATGCGTACAAATTGAAGGAGAATTGGCAGAATAAATGCCAAAATTGTTACAATCACTGGAATTGCTTTCGAATAACCTTTTTGATATGAAAAATAAAAGATAAAAGAAAATCCTTGTAACATGACTAACATTTGCAAGGCCATCGCTAAATTTAAGATAGCGATAAACATAAATGATCCCTCTTCAAAATTAAATGAAGGAAATGATAAAATTAATACAATTAAATAGTACCAAATTACACTTTTAGGTAATTGCAGTTCACGAAATGGTGGAAATGATTCAATATCATGCTTCAAACGTTTTAATACAGATGCAGCGATTAACTGAGAAAAGAAGGCACAAACAACCCCCAACATGACAATAAACAGTGGAAGTAAATATTTAAAAGTTGTAATGGTTTGTTCCAACTGTTGAATCTGTTCATCTGTAACGGTTTGTCCTAAACTTTTCATCATATCAACGCTTTGATCAATTGACTGATTCAACGCATTGTTCATTTCACTAATTAAGTTAACATTCATAAGCAAACTTGATAGCACAAACATTAGCAAAAATGCAAGGCTAAAAGCAATGGTTCCACCTAACAATACGCTGTATCGCGCTTTTTTCTGTTGATACAAGTAGCCAATTACAATACCGCTTATACCAAAAACCATTGTTGCTGGTAATGTTACAACTGTCCCAAATAATAATGTTAACAATAAAGATACAATAAAAAACAGAATGGATCTTTTCACACCATGTCTAACTGTATAAACAATAAACGGTACAGCAAGAGCAAGAGTTAAAAACCCACCAATAACCGGTATGTATAGGAGAAACAACAACAGCGCTACAAAAAGGGCTAAAAGTGCTGCTCCTTCGGTAATATAACGAATCCCTTTCACAACTTCACCTCGTATTGTATAAACTATTACTTATTGTATCGATTCAATACAAGAGAAGCAACTATTTCACCAGTTTATCTATTTAGATGTAAAAAGAGACAGCAAGGAAGTCCTCACTGTCTCTTTTTATATTCATTATTCACCTGAAACATATGGTAATAATGCCATTTGACGAGCGCGTTTGATAGCGATCGTTAATTTACGTTGGTATTTAGCGCTTGTTCCAGTTACACGACGAGGTAAAATTTTACCACGCTCTGAAACGAATTTTTTAAGCATATCTACATCTTTGTAGTCGATGTGAGTGATGCCGTTTGCTGTGAAGAAACAAACTTTACGACGTCTGTTACGTCCACCTTTACGTCCACCTGCCATTGAAATACGCCTCCTTCCCTTTTAAACTCTATCCGATTGTATACTTCGCACTTATCACTTTTTAGAATGGTAAGTCATCATCAGAGATGTCGATTGTTTCACCATTATTTGCAAATGGATCATTATCAACGCGAGTATAACCTTGATTACCTGAGTTACGGTTCTGATTATCTCCAAATGGAGAGCCTTGTCCAGATCCACCAGTGTTAGCAAAGTTATTGCGTTGCATATCCCCGCCACCACTTTTTGGTTCTAAGAATTGCACACTTTCTGCCACAACCTCTGTTACATAAACTCGACGACCGTCTTGTCCTTCATAACTACGAGACTGTAAACGTCCATCAACACCAGCTAAACTACCCTTTTTCAAAAAGTTTGCTACATTTTCAGCAGGACGACGCCATACGACACAGTTAATAAAGTCTGCCTCACGTTCACCCTGTTGATTTGTAAATGCGCGGTTGACTGCTAGTGTGAATGTTGCAACTGCAGCTCCATTGGGGGTATAACGTAATTCAGGATCTTTCGTCAAGCGTCCTACGAGAATTACGCGATTCATCATCAGAACCACTCCTTAAGGAAAAAACTATTTATTTAAACGATAAATTAAGCTTCTTGTTTAACAACGATATGACGGATAATGTCTTCGTTGATCTTAGCAAGACGATCAAACTCAGAAACTGCTTCTGAAGTCGCTGCTACGTCAAGAATCATGTAGTAACCATCGCGGAAATCGTTGATTTCATAAGCTAAACGACGCTTACCCCATTCTTTAACGTTTGCAACTTCTGCACCATTGTCAGTTAAAACACCGTTAAAGCGCTCAACTAATGCTTTTTTTGCTTCGTCATCAATGTTTGGACGGATGATGTACATTACTTCATACTTTCTCATCACTGTCACCTCCTTTTGGTCTAACGGCCCTAAACGGGCAAGGAGCAATAATTATATTACTCACGATTTAAAATTATATCATGTAAACTTTCGAAACGCAATGATATTAAAAGAGTTTCGTTTAAAAGAAAAAGTACGGCTTAAAGCCGTACTTTTTATACGTTGAATCTAAAATGCATAACATCGCCATCTTTAACGATGTATTCTTTTCCTTCAAGACGAACTTTTCCTGCTTCACGTGCAGCTCCCATTGTTCCAGCTGCTAATAAATCTTCATAAGATACCGTTTCAGCACGGATGAATCCACGCTCAAAGTCTGTATGAATAATACCCGCACATTCAGGTGCCTTCATACCTGTTTTGAACGTCCATGCGCGTACTTCTTGCTCACCAGCTGTGAAGTATGTTGCAAGACCTAATAAATCATAAGTGGCACGAATTAGTTGGTCTAAACCTGATTGCTCAATTCCAAGCTCTTCAAGGAACATTTCTTTTTCCTCACCTTCAAGCTCAACAATTTCAGATTCAATACGAGCACAAACTACAATTACTTCTGCGCCTTCTTCTTTCGCATATTCACGTACTTTCGCTACATATTGATTTGATGACGCATCCGCTACCTCATCTTCTGATACGTTCGCTACATACAGAATTGGTTTAATTGTTAAAAGGTGTAGCTGCTTAGCAAGCTTTAATTGCTCATCAGTAAATGAAACAGAACGCGCAGGTTGTCCAGCTTCAAACGCTTCTTTTAGCTTTTCTAAGATTTCATACTCATACATTGCTTCTTTATCTTTTTGTTTCGCCATCTTTTGAACACGGCCAATACGCTTGTCCACAGTTTCTAAGTCAGCTAGGATTAGCTCTAAATTAATTGTCTCAATATCTGAGATAGGATCTACTTTCCCCGAAACGTGAGTGATATTTTCATCTTCGAAGCAACGCACTACGTGACAAATTGCATCTACTTCACGAATATGAGATAAAAATTTATTTCCTAATCCTTCACCTTTACTCGCACCTTTTACAATTCCTGCAATATCTGTAAATTCAAATGCTGTTGGAACTGTCTTCTTAGGTTTTACAAGCTCAGTAAGTTTATCTAAACGCTCGTCAGGAACTTCTACAATCCCAACATTCGGATCAATTGTACAGAAAGGGTAGTTAGCAGACTCTGCTCCCGCTTGTGTAATTGCATTAAATAAAGTTGATTTTCCTACGTTCGGAAGACCAACAATTCCAGCTGTTAAAGCCATATGATCATTCACTCCTCTTTTATATAACCGAAAACCAGTTAACCTTTCACAATTATAGTAATTCACATTTGAAAACACAAGCTTTATTGATTGGAAAAGCCTGTCCTAGTTCAGTATTTATATGAATTACTTTTTCAGTTATTCTTCATGTTTAACTAAGATCTTTTTCATTTTTCGAGCAAAATCCTTACGAGGAATCATGACACTATGACCACAGCCTTCGCATTTAATTCGAATATCCATTCCCATTCGAATTATTTTCCATCTATTCTCTCCACAAGGGTGGGGTTTTTTCATTTCTACAATGTCATTTAAACCAAATTCTTTTTGATTCAATTACTGTGACCTCCTTGATTTTCTCGATGAGTTAATACATTTTTAGGATCTTCACCACGATTATACATAATCATCTTCGCAAACGGAACTTCAATACCATGCTCATTTAATCTCATTCTTACTTCTTTACGAATCATACGTGATATGTGAAAATGCCTCATTGGTTTCACTTCACTTGTAATGCGCATAACAACTTCATTTGCTTGCATTGTTTGAACTCCTAGTAATTCTGGTGTTTTTACCATATCTTCATATTTCCCAGGCAATTCTTCTAAGAGTTCTAGAATAATTTTTTCCGCTTTTTGAATATCTTCTTCATATGAGATACTAACATCTACAAATGCAATGCTGTTATGAAGCGAAAAGTTGGTCACTTCTATAATACTTCCATTAGGCAAAATATTAATTTCTCCTGTCCAACTTTTAATTTTAGTTGTCCGCAAACCAATCTCCTCCACAGTACCTTCAAATGTACCAATTCGCACATAATCTCCTACAGAAAACTGATCTTCAAAAATAATAAAGAAACCTGTAATAACATCCTTTACTAAATTTTGAGCACCAAACCCTACTGCTAAACCAACGATTCCTGCTCCTGCTAATAATCCCTTTACCTCAATTGTCATCGTTTCCAGAATCATAACAAGCGCAATAAAATAAACTGCATACGTAAATACATTTTGAATTAAACGTACTAACGTTGCTTCTCTTCGCTCTGAAATACGCAGTGGGCTTTTTGTCCGAACCTCTATCATTTTATTTAAAAACATTTTCCCAAATCGAATTAATAACATTGAAACGATAATAATGAGTAATATTTTAATAAAACCTATACCTATATTAGCCCACGTCTCTTCTTTAAAGAACGTCTGAAACGTCGTTTTTAAAAAGGTTTGAATTGATTCCATGCTGCAAGCTCCCATTCTCATGATTGTCATAATATTTTAGTTTATTTTAGCAAGTTTTATTTAATTTTTGTAGATATTTCGTATTGGATAAACTAGTAAAGCCGCTAATAAGAATAGATTAACCATACCATATAAAGGGTATAAAACAGCAATTAACTTAGAAAACCCGAGTTTTGTAAATGGAATCATAATGATGACAAATATAATGGCCATTTTCCATAACGAAGTATTTTCATTCCTGCGAAATCTAGTGGTTAAACCTAGTATCCCTGATACTGCTGTTGTATAGATAGCCACTAACAATAAGATACTCATAATAATTAGCATAAAAAACGGAAAACTTTTCATTATAGCAAATAACGGAATTTCGTAATCTGGTAACAAATCTGAAACCTGTAAAAGTGATTCATTATAAACAAAGGATAAACCACCAATTAGCAAACCACTCCCTATGGAAGCAATATGAATTTCTACTTTTGTTTTAATCTCATTTCCAATGGTTGTGAGAACTGCAACGAGAGGGAGAATATTTAAAGCCGTAAAAGTAAAGCCTGAAGACCAATTATGTTGATGACGCCAGTCAATGTCTAAAATATGCTGGCTTTTTAAAATAAAAAAAAGAAGTACACTAATTAAGCCGATAACAAGTACAGGCATAATATAGGAATTAATAGAGAGCATTCCTTGAATACCTCTAATAAACACCAGGATAATTAATAAACTAAAGGTCATAATGCCTAACCAGTATGGAAGCTGAAATGTTTCTAACGTAGCGCCTCCACCTGCAATCATAATAACTGTTGTTGAAAATAAATAAAAAATGATTAAGCTATCATAAAGGAAAGCCCACCTTTTTCCAAACACTTCAATAAGCAATGGATAAAATTGATTTGTTTTCAATTGAAAGCTAATACTCATAATTACTTGACAACAAATAATAAAGATAATAGTAAATAAAAGCAGAGCCAGTCCACTTTCTTCGCCGAAGAATTGCCAAAGTTCTCTTCCAGATGCGTAACCAGCTCCAATAATTGTACCTAAAATAAGAAACATCCATTTAAAGCCCTGCTTCAACATAAATTCCTCCTTTAAGTGAAATGTATGTATAGAATATTAAAAATCTTCGTATACTGTTACTACTATGTATAAGGAGTGGAACCTATGAATCTAAAATCCTCCTTCTTTGAGAAAACATCACGTTCAATTCGTATTTTTCATGATGAAGAATTTGCTGCTCAACAATTAAGTAAACAGCTAGGGTTGTTACTTCCAGCTGATCCTGCTAGACCGGTCGTAATTGTTTGTATCGGAACAGACCGCTCAACTGGAGATTCATTAGGACCATTAGTAGGCACGAAATTAAAAGAAAAAAGCCTTTCTCATTTTCATATATATGGCACATTAAAAGATCCCATTCATGCTGTGAATTTAAAAGATACGTTAAAAATGATTCAAAAAGAATTTGATAACCCTTTTATTATCGGCATTGATGCTTGTTTAGGAAGAATGAAGAGTGTAGGATCTGTTTCATTGGGAATAGGGCCGGTAAAGCCTGGTGCGGGCGTAAATAAAGAGTTACCTCCTGTGGGTGATATTCATATGACTGGAATTGTAAATGTAAGTGGCTTTATGGAGTTTTTTGTACTACAAAATACAAGACTTTATTTAGTCATGAGCATTGCAGAATTAATTGCTACTAGTATTCAATATGCTTATCAAACTCATAGAGGACCCTCTGTCTCTTTGTCATCTCATAGTTATCAATTAGAGTATGAAAAATAAAAAGGTTGTCCTAATAATTAGGACAACCTTTTTATTTTTGCTCAATTGAAATATGTTCTAATAACTCTAATAAGCGATTTAAATCATCTTGAGTAAAGAACTCAATTTCAATCTTTCCTTTTTTCTTAGTTCTCGTAATATTTACGGGAGTACCTAGTTTTTCCTGCAACTTTGTTTCATTTTCTCTAATAAAGATATCTTTTGTTTTTTGAGGTTTTTCTTTCTTTGTTTCACGTGAAACAGATTGATTAAGGTGAGAAACGTAAGCCTCTAATTGTCGAACATTTAAGTGCTCTGTTTTTATTTTTTTAATTACTTTTGGAAGTAATGATTTATTTTTTAATCCAGCTAATGTACGACCGTGTCCCATTGAAATTTCGTTATTTGAAATTAACATTTGCACTTCTTCTGGAAGCTGTAACAAACGTAGATAATTGGCAATATGCGGTCGACTTTTGCCTAGGCGAGCTGCCAATTGCTCTTGTGTCATATCAAGTTTTTCAATAAGAAGATGGTAAGCCATTGCTTCTTCGATTGGAGTCAAGTCTTCACGCTGCAAGTTCTCAAGCAACGCCAACTCCATCATTTGCTTTTCTGAAAAATCTTTTACAATAACAGGGACCGTTGTTAAGTTTGCTTCTTTTGCTGCTCTAAATCTACGTTCTCCAGCTAGGATTTCATATCCTTTAATACTTCTTCTAGCAACAATCGGTTGTAGAATTCCATGGTGTAAAATGGACTGCTTTAACTCCTCGATTGCTTCTTGCTGGAACGTTTTACGCGGTTGATAAGGATTTGGCCTTAATTCATTAATATCAATGTCTTGAATTGAATCTGTAGCTTGTGTATCTACCCCCGAAAATAAAGCATTAATACCTTTACCTAATCCTTTCGCCATTATATATCACTTCCTTCGCAAGTTCCATGTATACCGCAGCCCCTCTAGACTTTGAATCATATAAAATAACTGGTGCACCATGACTAGGTGCTTCACTAAGACGAACGTTTCGTGGAATAATTGTTTGGTAAACACGTTCTTGGAAATACTTTTTGACCTCAGCAGTAACTTGGAGTCCTAAATTCGTGCGTGCATCTAACATTGTTAATAGGACACCTTCAATTCGAAGGTGATGATTTAAATGTTTTTGTACTAATCTTACTGTGTTAAGTAGCTGACTTAAACCTTCTAGCGCATAATATTCACACTGAACAGGAATCAATACTGAATCTGCTGCTGTTAAAGCGTTTAATGTCAATAAACCTAAAGAAGGGGGACAGTCAATAATAATATAATCATACTGATCTTTTACTGTTTCTAATGCCCTTTTTAAGCGTACTTCCCTGGAAATAGTTGAAACAAGTTCAATTTCTGCACCTGCTAATTGAATTGTTGCAGGGATAATTGATAAGTTTTCCACAGCTGTTGGGCAAATGACCTGTTTTGTATCCATATCTTCTACAACAACATTGTAGACACAAGCATCTACATCTGCTTTTTCAATTCCTACACCGCTTGTTGCATTTCCTTGCGGATCACCATCTACTAACAGTACTTTTTGACCATGCTGCGCTAAGCATGCACCTAGATTGACAGCAGTAGTCGTTTTTCCAACTCCACCTTTTTGATTAGCAACCGCCACTATTTTCCCCAAGTTGTCACCTGCTTTCATTTCCCATCCATTTATTGTTCTTACTTTCAGTTCGTGCTTAAACTAATTATAAAAAAGCCTCATCGTAAGCAGATGAGGATTATTTTAATCTTTATTTCTTTGGAATTTTAATCGTAAACTGATAGTACTCCTCAAATTCCTCTTCTTCTGTATTCAGCTTAATTCCACTATCATTAACCATTGTTAAAGACTGACGAATTGTGTTCATAGCAATACGAGTATCTTTACTGAATGCTTTTCGTTTTGCTCTTGGTTTTTTCACCTGTGTTTCTAATAGTTTAGCTACACGTTCTTCCGTTTGTTTCACATTAAGCTTACCCTCGATAATGTCATTTAAAAGTTGAAGTTGCTTTTCTTCATTCTTCAGAGGAATAAGTGCTCGTGCATGTCTTTCTGTAATTAACTTTTGTTTAATAGCATCTTGTACAGGAGAAGGAAGTTTTAATAATCGAAGTTTATTTGCAATTGTTGATTGGCCTTTGCCTAGTCGCTGAGCAAGAGCTTCTTGCGTAAGATTATGTAACTCTAGTAATTTCGCATAGGCTAATGCCTCTTCAATCGCCGTTAACTCTTCTCTTTGTAAATTTTCAATTAATGCTACTGACGCTGTCTCAGTGTCATTAAAATCTTTTATAATAGCAGGAACTCTTTCCCAACCAAGTGACTGAACTGCTCGCCAGCGACGTTCACCAGCAATTAACTCATACTCATTATCATTGACCGGTCGAACAACAATTGGTTGTATAATACCATGCGTATGAATAGTAAGTGCTAGCTCTTCTATTTTAGATTGATTAAAAACCGTACGTGGCTGATAGCGATTGGGAGTAATACTTGAAACCAAAATTTGCTTTACTTCATCTTTTGAAACTTTTTCGACATTTTCAATTTGAGGTTCTTCTGAGGCTACCGAGATAGCTTCATCTTTTTCTTTTAAATTAAAAAAACGTGAAAAAGCAGATTTCATAATCCTACACCACCTTCAGGAAAATCCCGCCTTAAAACTAATTCGATATTTGTCGTTAATATCCTTCTTTGCTCTAGGAAAATGTTAATGTAAAGAATGTTTCACAAGAAACATTCTTTACATTAACGTGCCTTTTATCCCATTTATTCAAGTGGTGATTTAATAGGCATTCCTGGTTTTCTTGGATATTTCTTCGGCGTTTTTGCTACTTTATCTACTAAAACAATATAACGTTCGCTTTGTTCAAATGGCAACTGGAAATGTTCAATTTTTTGTACTTTTCCACCTAATACTTTAAAGGACTTTTCGCCATTTTTTAATTCATCAGGTGCAGAAGATCCCTTCATGGCAATAAATCGACCATTTTCTTTTACAAGAGGTAGGCAAAATTCGTTTAAAACTGAGATACGAGCTACAGCTCTAGCTGTTACTAAGTCAAAGGATTCACGAATTCCTTCTTTTTTCCCAAACTCTTCTGCTCGATCGTGATAAAGTGACACATTTTCCAAACCTAACTCCTCGGTTAAATGTGTTAAAAATGTAATTCGTTTTTTTAACGAATCCACAATTGTAACGTGAAGGTGAGGGAAGCAGATTTTCAATGGAATACTTGGGAAACCAGCACCTGCTCCTACATCACAAACGCTCTCAATAGAGTGAAAGTCTTGAAAGAAAGCTGCTGATACAGAATCATAGAAATGTTTTTCATACACTTCACCATGCTCTGTAATAGCCGTTAAATTCATTTTTTCATTCCACTCAACGAGAATTTTATAGTAACGTTCAAATTGATCAAGCTGAGAGGAAGAAAGAGTAATTCCTTTTTCCTCTAGCAACTGTTGAAACTGTGAAATATTCATTGCGTTACCCTTTCCTTTACCAATAAGTTAGTCGTTTGATACTTTTGCAATTTTACCTTGTTCAATATAAACGAGAAGAATGGAAATATCCGCTGGGTTAACTCCTGAAATACGTGATGCTTGAGCTACTGTTAAAGGACGTACTTCTTTTAATTTCTGGCGCGCTTCGTTAGCTAAACCATGAATAGCATCATAATCAATTAAATCAGGGATTTTTTTGTTTTCTAACTTCTTCAAACGTTCAACTTGCTGCAATGATTTTTGAATGTAACCTTCATACTTTGTTTGAATTTCAACCTGCTCAGCTACTTCTGGATGGATTTCAGTTTCTGCAGGGACAAGCTGACTAATATGATCATATGTCATCTCTGGTCGTCGCAATAGCTCAAGGGCTCGAATACCGTCTTTTAATTCACTACCCCCAGCGCTTCGAATTACGCTTTGTACTTGCTCATTTGGCTTAATAATTGCTGCATGCAGACGATTTTTTTCAGCTTCAATCTCTGCCTTTTTAGCCTGGAATGAAGCATAACGCTCTTCGCTAATTAAACCAATCTTATATCCGACATCTGTTAAACGTAAGTCCGCATTATCATGGCGAAGAAGTAAACGATATTCTGCTCTTGATGTTAATAAACGATATGGTTCATTGGTACCTTTTGTTACTAAATCATCGATTAAAACACCAATGTAAGCATCTGCTCGACCTAAAATTAGCTCTTCCTTATCTAAAGCACGACAACCAGCATTAATACCTGCAAGTAAACCTTGACCTGCCGCTTCTTCATAGCCGGATGTTCCATTAATTTGACCTGCTGTATACAGATTTTTTACCTTTTTCGTTTCTAATGTTGGCCATAATTGCGTTGGTACAATTGCATCGTACTCAATTGCATAACCAGCACGCATCAACTGAGCTTTTTCTAACCCAGGAATTGTTTCAAGCATCTTACGCTGGACGTGTTCTGGTAGGCTTGTTGATAAACCCTGTACATAAACTTCTTGAGTGTGACGTCCTTCAGGCTCTAAAAAGATTTGATGACGTGGTTTATCATTAAAGCGTACAACCTTATCTTCGATTGAAGGACAATAGCGTGGGCCTGTCCCTTTAATCATTCCAGAATACATCGGTGATAAGTGAAGGTTATCGTCAATAATTTGATGCGTTGTTTCACTTGTATAGGTTAACCAACAAGGTAGTTGATCTGTAATGAATTGTGTAGTTTCATATGAAAAAGCCCGTGGCACATCATCACCAGGCTGAATCTCCGTTTTACTGTAATCAATTGTCTGGCTATTAACACGCGGAGGCGTACCTGTTTTAAAGCGTACCATCTCTAAACCAATCTCTTCTAAGTGTTCCGATAGCTTAATAGCAGGCTGTTGATTGTTAGGACCACTTGAATACTTCAGTTCTCCTAGAATGATTTCTCCACGAAGGAACGTACCTGTTGTAATAACAACTGTTTTTGCTTTATATTCCGCTCCTGTTTGCGTCACAACTCCTGTACAAACACCATCTTCAACGATTAATTTTTCAACCATACCTTGAACAAGTGTTAAATTCTTTTCATTTTCCAGGGTTTTTTTCATTTCATGCTGATAAGCGAATTTATCTGCTTGCGCCCGTAAAGCACGTACAGCAGGACCTTTACCTGTATTCAACATTCTCATTTGAATATGAGTTTTATCAATATTTCGTCCCATTTCTCCACCAAGTGCATCAATCTCTCTTACTACAATCCCTTTTGCAGGACCACCTACAGATGGATTACATGGCATAAATGCAACCATATCTAAATTGATTGTTAAAGCTAATGTCTTTGCACCCATTCGTGCAGAAGCTAGTGCAGCTTCACATCCAGCATGTCCAGCTCCAACAACAATTACATCATATTGTCCACCTTCATAATGCATAAGAATAACCTCCTTTTAACAATTCTTTATTTCCCAAGACAAAATTGAGAAAATAGCTGATCAATTAAACTTTCATGCACAGCATCACCAATAATTTCTCCAAGCAGCTCCCACGTTCTTGTTAAATCAATTTGAACAATATCAATTGGAACTCCACTTTCAATTCCTTCAATTGCTTCATTGATTGCGTTTTGCGCTTGTGCTAGTAATGCAATATGTCTTGTATTTGATAAATAAGTTAAATCTTGTGACTCAATTGTTCCAGTAAAGAACAGAGAAGAAATAGCTTCCTCTAGCTCTGAAATCCCTTGTTCTTGCAACAGAGAAGTTGTGACAACTGAACGATTTCCAGCAAGATTTTTCACTGCAGTCATATCTAGTTTTTGCTCTAAGTCTGTCTTATTAACAATGACAATGTAATCCATTCCTTTAACTGCTTCAAACAGTTTACGATCTTCGTCTGTTAACTCTTCATTATAATTGAGAACAAGTAAAATTAAATCCGCTTCTTGTAAGTATTGTCTAGAACGCTCTACTCCAATTCGTTCAACAATATCTTCTGTTTCGCGAATTCCAGCTGTATCTACTAGGCGTAGTGGTACGCCACGAACATTAACATATTCCTCAATTACGTCGCGAGTAGTTCCAGGAATGTCTGTTACAATTGCCTTAGTATCTTGAACTAAGCTATTCAAAAGTGAAGATTTACCAACGTTTGGACGACCTACAATCACTGTTGCTAACCCTTCACGTAAAATTTTACCTTGCTGAGATGTTTGTAGAAGGTTATCAATCTCATTTCGAACTCGAGTCGCTTTTTCAATTAATACACGATGGGTCATTTCTTCAACATCATCATATTCAGGGTAATCAATGTTTACTTCCACATGAGCAAGCGTTTCAAGAATTTCTTGACGCAAACGGCGGATTAAGTTAGAAAGTCGACCTTCCATCTGTCCAATTGCTACATTCATCGCTTTATCTGTTTTAGCACGAATTAAATCCATGACTGCTTCTGCTTGTGATAAATCGATACGACCGTTTAAAAAAGCACGCTTTGTGAACTCCCCTGGTTCTGCCAGACGTGCGCCATTTGCCAAAACAAGCTGCAACACACGATTCACAGAAACAATTCCTCCATGGCAGTTAATCTCAATAATGTCTTCTCTCGTAAACGTTTTAGGGCCTTTCATAATAGAAAGCATAACCTCTTCAATCGTTTGTCCATTTTTAGGATCAACAATGTGACCGTAATGAATGGTATGAGAAGGTACTTCATTTAATCTTTTATTTGAAACACTCTTAAAAACACGATCCGCAATACTTACCGCTTCTTCTCCACTTAATCTTACAATTGCAATTGCGCCTTCTCCCATTGGAGTAGAAATTGCAGCAATAGTATCAAAATCTAACATTTGAGTTTCACCTCATCCCTTTGGACTAATTATGCTATTATTAAAACGATTTTTTACTATCGTTCACATTTTTATAAAAACAAAAACATACCTTATTAAAATTAAGGCAATCAACTAACTAGGATACCACAATTCAATCAATAAAAAAACGAATAGCAGTTATGCACAACCTCAAAATAAACAGTACGTATTATTTTAACTTATCCACATGTGAATAACAATTGCTATCTTTTGTTTTTGTTTTTTTACACATAAAAAAAGCACTAATCACTTGTGATTAGTACTTTTAAAGACTGAATGTACAGGACGCATGAGTACACATCGCTTTGGTTCTTCTCCAACGGATAAAGTCTCTACTTTTTTATTCTTAGCAAGTGCTTGATGAATAACTTTTCGCTCATGTGCAGGCATAGCTTCTAACTGCACGGATCGATTTGTGCGTAGTACTTGATGGGCCATTTTCTCCGCTAACTGAACCAGTGTTTCTTCTCTTCTCTCACGGTAATTCTCTGCATTCAGAGTAATTTTAAAATAGTGTTTACTATAACGGTTTGCTACCAGTTGTGTTAAAAGTTGGAGTGCGTTAATCGTTTGTCCACGTTTACCAATTAATAGACCAATCGAAGAACTTGAGATATGAATTTCACATTGTCTTGATGTTTTTTTCACTTCAATTGCTGCTTCAATTCCCATTTGCGCTGTTACATCTTTAATAAATGATACAGCTTCTTCAACAGGATCCATTATTTTTTTCACATGAACAACAAAAGGTTTACCTTTAAAAATCCCTAAGAAACCTTTTTTCCCTTGTTCAACAACGGTAATCTCTGCTTTTTCTCTTGAAATATTTAGCTTTGAAAGAGCTTGATTGACGGCTTCTTCAACAGTTGGAGCTGTTACCGTTATATCTTTCATTTTTTAGCTCCTTGAGGGGTTGCTGAGCCTGCTTTTAAATCTGGTCCTTTGATAAAGTACGTCTGTACAATCATAAAGATGTTTCCGACAACCCAATATAATGATAAAGCTGCTGGGAAATTAATTGCAAAAACCACAATCATAATTGGCATTAACCATAAAAGCATAGCCATTTGAGGATTCTGATTTGCATTTCCCGCCATCATCATCTTCTGTTGAATAAATGTTGTAATTCCTGCAATGATTGGTAATGCAAAATATGGGTCACGTGAACCCAAGTCAAACCATAAAAAGCTGTTGTTTGCAATCTCTTCAGTTCTAGTAATAGCATGAAATATACCAATCAATATTGGCATCTGAATCAAGATTGGAAAACAACCTGCTAGAGGATTTACATTGTACTTTTGGAAAAGTTGCATGGTCTCTTGCTGTAACTTTTGCTGAGTTTTTGCATCTTTTGAGCTATACTTTTCCTTTAATTTTTGCATTTCAGGTTGCAAAACCTGCATTGCTTTTGTGTTTTTCATTTGTTTAACCATTAAAGGTAAAATTAATAATCGAATTAGAATAGTAACAATGACGATGGAAAAACCGTAGCTACCAAGTAAATTCGCAAAGTATACGATTACCATAGAAAGTGGATAAACAACATACTCATTCCAAAAGCCTTTGCTATCAGCAGTAATTGGCTGATTAATTTCCGTACATCCAGCCAAAACCGTCAAAAGAAAGACAAGTGTAATTCCTAGTAAAACTTTCTTTCTCACCTTTGCTCCTCCTTTAATAAGTTCCAACTTCCAAAACTGAAAGTTTGTCAAACACCATTATATAAGGATATAGTAGAAAAACAACATTTATTGAGAGTTCTCTTCTTCAGTTCGTGAACTGTTGAGCCTATGATGATAAAGCTTCGCTCTTTTAAATACATGCTGTAAACTTTTTTTCACTTCCTCATATTCCATCTCGGCTGCTGGTTTTCTAGCTATCACAATATAATCTTTATCCTGTTTGAGATATGGGGCAATTTCAAACATGACTTGACGAGCTAATCGCTTTACTCGATTTCGAGTAACAGCGTTTCCAATTTTTTTACCGACGGAAAAACCAACACGGAAATGCTGAAGCTCTGGTTGGTCTAGTACATATATAACAAATTGACGGTTCGCAAATGAATGTCCTTTTTGAAAAACCTTTTGAAACTCTTCATTTTTCTTGATCCGATATTTTTTTTTCATTTCAACACTCCTACCCTTTTTCAGGCACGTTTCCACCATGAATTCCATAAAGGATTAGAGGCAAACTTGTCCATTAAGTGAAAAAAAGACCACTGACGTCTCAGTGGTCTATTATGCTGATAATACTTTTCTTCCTTTACGACGACGACGAGCTAAAACTTTACGTCCGTTTGCTGAGCTCATACGAGAGCGGAAACCGTGTACCTTGCTACGCTTACGTCTGTTTGGTTGGTAAGTTCTTTTCATCTATAAACACCTCCTCGAGGAATAACTGAAAAAGACAGTCCTAACTATTATAATGAAAATAAGTAGAAATTGCAATGTTATTTATAAAATAATAAATGCTCTTCCTAAATCCTTTTCTCAACAGTCTTCTTAAAATCTTCTCCATTGTAATATTGTTGCTGTCCACTTGTCCATAGTAAATCCATACTTTCCTTCTTCTTTTTTATGGATAGCTTTCTACCTCTCCTTAAAGTACCGATTATCTTAATCCCTTCCTCATTTTCAAACACTTAAACAAAACTACGACATTTTTCTAAGGTTTTATTCATAAAAAGTCGTTTTTTGTATTGTGGATAAGTTTTTTCGACAAATTTAATAATCCACTTCGCTTATCGACAAGTGGTACACATCATCTTGTGTTGTGGAAAACTTTACTCCACAAGGTGTAGTGATTGTGGATAAGTTTCGAAAATCCGTTGCAACAACCGTTATTCTTTGATATTATATTTTTGTTTTCACTCTTAATTACTTTTCCACATATCATCTTTATCCACATATTGTGGAAAAGTTGTGGACATGTTTTCCACCCTTGTTATGAACTGTTATCCACAACATGTGGAATATGTCGAATAGTTGCTTTTCTTCTATAATATATATTTACCCACATAATAGCAATTGAATAAATATAAATTTTATATGCATAAACGATTTTAAAGATTGTACAAAAGTTGTACAAGTCGTTATTCTGATGGAAAAGGAGGCTTACTTCTTTGGAAAATATTCATGATTTATGGAACGGAGCATTGGCTGAAATTGAAAAGAAGTTGAGTAAACCTAGTTTTGAAACATGGTTAAAATCAACAAAAGCTCATGCTTTACAAGGTGATACACTTATTATCACAGCACCCAATGACTTTGCCAGAGATTGGCTAGAGTCTAGATATTCTAACTTAATTGCTGAAACATTGTACGATTTGACTGGGGAAGAACTAGATGTAAAATTTATTATCCCGTTAAATCAATCTGAAGAAGAGTTTGATTTAACTCCTCCTAAAAAGAATGTAAGCAAGGAAGATGGACACGAATTCCCACAAAGTATGCTTAATTCCAAATATACGTTTGATACTTTTGTTATTGGTTCTGGTAACCGCTTTGCTCATGCTGCTTCCTTAGCAGTTGCAGAAGCACCAGCTAAAGCTTACAATCCACTTTTTATCTATGGAGGAGTAGGGCTTGGGAAAACCCACCTCATGCACGCAATCGGTCACTATGTGCTTGATCATAATCCTGATGCTAAAGTTGTATACCTATCTTCTGAGAAATTCACGAATGAATTTATTAACTCAATTCGTGACAACAAAGCAGTGGAGTTTCGTAATAAATATAGAAATGTCGACGTTTTACTTATAGATGATATTCAATTTTTAGCTGGTAAAGAACAAACACAAGAAGAGTTTTTCCATACGTTTAATACGTTACATGAAGAAAGTAAACAAATTGTTATCTCAAGCGATAGACCGCCAAAAGAGATACCAACTTTAGAAGATCGTCTTCGCTCTAGGTTTGAATGGGGTTTAATTACAGACATTACGCCACCAGATCTTGAAACGAGGATTGCTATTTTACGTAAAAAAGCAAAAGCTGACGGCTTAGTAATTCCTAACGAAGTAATGCTTTATATCGCCAATCAGATCGATTCAAATATTCGTGAATTAGAGGGTGCTTTAATCCGTGTAGTAGCATACTCTTCTTTAATTAATAAAGATATTAATGCTGACTTAGCTGCTGAAGCTTTAAAAGATATCATTCCAAGTTCAAAGCCCAAAGTTATTACCATTCAAGATATCCAACAAATAGTCGGACAGCAGTTTAATGTAAAGCTTGAAGACTTTAAAGCAAAAAAACGAACAAAATCTGTTGCTTTTCCAAGGCAGATTGCAATGTACTTATCTCGTGAGCTTACAGACTTCTCGTTACCAAAGATTGGAGAAGAATTTGGAGGACGAGATCACACTACAGTTATTCATGCTCATGAAAAGATTTCAAAGTTGGTTCAAACCGATTCGCAGCTACAAAAACACATTAAAGAAATCAGTGACTCTTTAAAGATCTAATTTTTTCTCTCTTGTTTTTTGTGTATAAGTGAGGTAGGATTGTACACAGTCTGTCCACAGGTGGATAGGCTGTGTACTGGCGTTTGAAGGGGTTATCCACATTTCCACACCCCCTATTACTACTACTACTTTTTTTATAATAAATAAATAAGCTGTTTAAACCGACTTTTAAAGTAAAAAAGGAGGAAGGATTCCATGAAATTTAAAATTCAAAAAGACTATTTGGTTCAAAGTGTTCAGGATGTAATGAAGGCTGTTTCATCTCGTACAACGATCCCTATTTTGACAGGAATCAAAATTGTTACAACGGAAGAAGGAGTTACACTTACAGGAAGTGACTCTGATATTTCTATTGAATCATTCATCCCAAAAGAAGAAGATGGAAAAGAAATTGTAGAAATAGAGAAAACGGGAAGTGTTGTCTTACCAGCTCGTTTCTTCAGTGAAATCGTAAAGAAATTACCAAAAGAAGTTGTAGAATTAGATGTTCAAAATTTATTCTTAACAATTATTCGTTCTGGAAAAGCAGAATTTAATTTAAATGGTTTAGATGCTGAAGAGTACCCACATTTACCACAAATTGAAGAGAATAACGTGTTTAAGATTCCTACGGATTTACTTAAAAACATGATTCGACAAACTGTCTTTGCGGTGTCCACCTCAGAAACACGCCCTATCTTGACAGGTGTAAACTGGAAGGTGGAAGGTAAAGCGTTAACGTGTATTGCAACAGATAGCCATCGTTTAGCATTGCGTAAAGCAAATATTCAATCTGAACATGAAGTTTCTTACAATGTTGTTATTCCAGGAAAGAGTTTAAGTGAATTCAGTAAAATTTTAGATGATTCTAATGAACTAGTTGATATCGTCATGACTGAAAATCAAGTTTTATTTAAAACGAAGCACCTTTTATTCTTTTCACGTTTACTAGATGGAAACTATCCAGATACCTCTCGCCTGATTCCAGCTGACAGTAAGACAGACGTTGTTTTAAACGTTAAAGAGTTTCTTCAATCTATTGATCGCGCTTCGCTGTTGGCAAGAGAAGGACGTAATAACGTAGTAAAGTTATCAACTTTACCAGATGGGATTGTTGAAATTTCATCGAATTCTCCGGAGATTGGTAAAGTTATTGAAGAAGTTCAAAGTGAATCAATTGTTGGCGAAGATTTAAAGATTTCATTTAGTGCAAAATATATGCTTGATGCATTAAAAGCCCTTGAAGGCACAGATATTAAAATTAACTTTACCGGGGCTATGCGACCATTTGTTATTCGAACATTAGAGAATGACTCAATGTTACAGCTGATTTTACCGGTTAGAACATATTGATGTTGAAAGCTACTAGATTGTTTCTAGTAGCTTTCTTTTCTCAAGGACAATTATTTAGTAGAATAATGATAAGTAAAATAATTAGGGAAGTGAGCGGACTATGATGAAAACAGAAATTGAAATTTCAACGGAATATATTGCACTAGGTCAGTTCTTAAAGTTAGCTGATGTTATTCAGACTGGTGGAATGGTGAAATGGTTTTTAAGTGAACATGAAGTGTATGTGAACGGTGAGTTAGAAGAACGCCGCGGTCGAAAGCTATATCCAGGCGATCAAATAACAATCCCAGACATGGGTGAGTTTATTATTATATCTTAAGAGTTGGTGAATGGTTTGTACATTAAAGAACTTGCGTTAACAAACTATCGTAATTATGAAAAAACAACGGTTGCTTTTGAAAATAAGGTAAATGTCATTCTAGGAGAAAATGCGCAAGGAAAAACAAACATTATGGAATCAATCTTTGTTTTATCAATGGCAAAATCACATCGTACGTCTAACGATAAAGAATTAATAAAATGGGAAAGTGAATTTGCAAAGATTTCTGGTGTTGTAGAAAAAGAGCGTGGACCTGTGACGTTGGATTTAATCATTTCAACAAAAGGGAAAAAAGCAAAATATAATTACATTGAGCAACAAAAGTTAAGTCAATATATCGGGGCCATGAATACAGTTATGTTTGCTCCAGAGGATTTGAACTTAGTAAAGGGGAGTCCTCAAGTACGGAGAAGATTTATTGATATGGAAATTGGCCAAGTTTCCCCTGTATACATGCACGACTTAAGCAAGTATCAAAAAGTTTTACAGCAGAGGAATCAATATTTAAAACAACTGCAGACCCGAAAGCAATCTGATTTATCTTTGCTCGATGTCTTAACTTCTCAGCTTACAGAAGTGGCAGCTCGGATCTTAAAAAAACGATTTGAGTTCTTACAGCTTTTACAAAAATGGGCCGAACCTATCCATTTTGGAATCAGTAGAGGGCTTGAAAACTTACGTATCGAGTATAAAAATTCGATTGATGTATCAGAAGATGCAGATTTGTCGAAAATGATAGAAGCATATCATGAAAAATTTGATAAAATAAAAAGTAGAGAAATTGATAGGGGTGTCACTTTAATTGGCCCTCATCGAGATGACCTACTGTTTTACGTCAATGAAAAGGATGTTCAAACTTTTGGGTCTCAAGGGCAGCAGCGTACGACCGCTTTGTCTTTAAAATTGGCTGAAATTGAGCTGATTAACCAAGAGATTGGTGAGTATCCCATTTTATTGCTGGATGACGTTTTATCAGAGCTGGATGATTTTCGTCAGTCGCATCTGTTAAACACGATACAAGGAAAGGTTCAAACTTTTGTTACAACCACAAGTATTGAAGGAATTCATCATGAAACATTAGACAAAGCTGCTACATTTGCAGTAGAGGCTGGTGTCATACAAAAAATTAAATAGTTTTTTATACTGACAGCTTTTCAACGTTAATTTCAACAAAGTATGGTATCATTATAGTTTTAAGTCTAATGTTTTAAAACTTACCCTCAAAATTATGAAAGATGAGCTTTGCTTGTCTGAAGCTCCTAAGTGGTTTCCATTCGATTATTTTTAAGATACGTTATAAGAATACAACTATAAACAGTTCGCTGTTAATGAAAAGTGTAGGTGATACATTTGGCAATGGAACAAAAAGAAAAGCAATCATATGATGCTGACCAGATACAAGTGTTGGAAGGGTTAGAAGCAGTACGAAAACGTCCGGGGATGTATATCGGCTCTACGAGTGCTAAAGGTTTACACCACCTGGTATGGGAAATTGTTGATAATAGTATCGATGAAGCGCTAGCTGGTTATTGTGATGAAATCAACGTCATAATTGAGAAAGATAATAGCATCACAGTTAAAGATAATGGGCGTGGAATTCCTGTTGGTATGCATGAAAAAATGGGACGACCTGCTGTTGAAGTTATCTTAACAGTTCTTCACGCTGGAGGTAAATTTGGCGGTGGTGGATATAAGGTTTCCGGTGGCTTACATGGTGTGGGAGCATCTGTTGTAAATGCACTTTCTACTTATTTGGAAGTAAATGTACACCGAGATGGGAAAGTACACTATCAAAAATTTGAGCGCGGAGTTCCTGTAGCAGATTTAGAAGTAACCGGTGAAACTGATAAAACCGGTACAGTTATTCACTTCCAACCAGATGGTGAAATTTTTACCGAAACGTTAGAGTATGATTTTGATACATTAGCTAACCGATTACGTGAATTGGCTTTCTTAAATCGTGGAATTAAAATCACAATTGAAGATAAGCGTGAAGAAAATAAGGTACGTGAATACCACTATGAAGGTGGTATTAAATCATATGTTGAACATTTAAATCGTTCAAAAGAAGTAGTACATGAAGAACCAATCTACATTGAGGGAAATCGTGATAGTATCTCAGTTGAAATTGCTATTCAATACAATGATAGCTACACAAGTAATCTGTACTCTTTTGCAAACAACATCCACACCTATGAAGGTGGTACACATGAAGCAGGGTTTAAAACTGCTTTAACGCGTGCTATTAATGATTATGCGCGTAAGAATAATGTGTTTAAAGATAGTGATACAAATCTTACAGGTGAAGATGTTCGTGAAGGAATTACGGCAATCATTTCAATTAAACATCCGGACCCTCAATTTGAAGGTCAAACAAAAACAAAGCTAGGAAATAGTGAAGCAAGAACAATTACAGACTCTGTGTTTGCAGAACACTTTGAAACATACCTACTAGAAAATCCAGTGGTAGCGAAGAAAATCGTTGAAAAAGGGGTTATGGCTGCACGTGCTCGAATGGCAGCTAAAAAAGCACGAGAATTAACAAGAAGAAAAAGTGCTTTAGAAATCTCAAATCTACCTGGTAAATTGGCAGATTGTTCTTCAAAAGATCCTTCAATTAGTGAATTGTACATTGTAGAGGGTGATTCTGCAGGTGGTTCGGCTAAGCAAGGACGTAGTCGTCATTTCCAAGCGATTTTACCTCTGCGTGGTAAGATTATTAACGTTGAGAAGGCAAGGTTAGATAAAATTTTATCTAATAATGAGATTCGTACAATCATTACAGCATTAGGCACAGGAATTGGAGAAGATTTTGATATCTCTAAGGCACGTTATCATAAACTTGTTATTATGACAGACGCTGATGTTGATGGAGCTCATATCCGTACACTATTGTTAACGTTCTTTTATCGTTATATGAGACAGATTATTGAATCAGGTTACATTTATATCGCACAGCCACCACTATATAAGATTTCACAAGGGAAACGCGTAGAATATGCGTACAACGATAAGCAGTTAGAAGAAATTCTTCCAACGTTTTCAGAAGGATCTAAGCCTAACTTACAACGTTATAAAGGTTTAGGAGAGATGAACCCAGAGCAACTTTGGGAAACAACAATGGATCCAGATACGCGTACGCTTCTACAAGTCAGCTTACAAGATGCAATTGAGGCAGACGAAACATTTGAAATTCTAATGGGGGACAAGGTTGAACCACGTCGTAACTTCATTGAAGAAAATGCAAAATACGTTAAAAATTTAGATATTTAAATAAAGCATTTTTAAAGAATTAAAAAGAATGTTAAACGGCAGGGTAGATTTGTTTCTATCCTGCGTTTACATATGTGAACTACTATACTGAACTTCGTGAAGGAGGTTCTTATCGATGTCAGATAAACCAAACTCTCAAATTACAGAAGTAAATATTAGCCAAGAAATGCGTTCTTCGTTTTTAGATTATGCAATGAGCGTTATTGTTTCACGTGCACTTCCAGACGTACGTGATGGCTTAAAGCCGGTTCATCGTCGTATTTTGTATGCGATGAATGACTTAGGTATGACTTCGGATAAACCATTTAAAAAATCAGCTCGTATCGTAGGAGAAGTTATAGGTAAGTATCATCCTCATGGTGACTCAGCTGTCTATGAAACAATGGTACGTATGGCACAAGATTTTAGCTATCGTAATATGCTTGTAGATGGTCATGGTAACTTCGGTTCTATCGATGGCGATTCAGCAGCAGCGATGCGTTATACAGAAGCAAGAATGTCCAAAATTTCTATGGAATTATTAAGAGATATCAACAAAGATACTATAGATTATCAAGATAACTATGATGGATCTGAGAGAGAGCCAGTTGTATTACCGGCTAGGTTTCCTAACTTACTTGTAAACGGCTCAGCGGGTATTGCTGTAGGGATGGCAACAAATATTCCTCCTCATCAATTAGGAGAAGTAATTGATGGCGTACTAGCTATTAGTAAAAATCAAGATATTACAATTCCAGAGCTAATGGAAATTATACCTGGGCCAGATTTTCCAACTGCAGGTCAAATTTTAGGTAGAAGTGGAATTCGGAAAGCTTATGAAACAGGAAAAGGCTCTATTATTATTCGTGCCAAAGTAGAGATTGAAGAGCAGCCAAATGGAAAGCAGATCATTATTGTTAATGAGCTTCCTTATCAAGTGAATAAAGCTAAACTTATCGAAAAAATTGCAGAACTTGCTAGGGATAAAAAGATTGAGGGTATTACAGATTTACGTGATGAATCTGATCGATCTGGTATGCGTATTGTTATTGAAGTTCGAAGAGATGCAAATGCAAATGTCTTACTAAATAACTTATATAAACAAACGTCTTTACAAACAAGCTTTGGTATTAATATGCTTGCTTTAGTTGAAGGACAGCCAAAGGTTTTAAACTTAAAACAATGTTTACAGTATTATTTAGATCACCAAGTTGTCGTTATTCGTAGACGTACTGAGTTTGAATTAAGAAAAGCAGAAGCGCGTGCACATATTTTAGAAGGCTTAAAAATTGCTTTAGACAACCTGGATGCTGTTATTGCGTTAATTAGAGCTTCTCAAACAACGGATATTGCTAGAGAAGGATTAATGACACAATTCTCATTAAGTGAAAAGCAGGCACAAGCCATCTTAGATATGCGTCTGCAAAAACTTACGGGATTAGAACGTGAGAAGATTGAAGCTGAGTATCAGTCTTTACTAGCACTGATTGCTGAATTAAAAGCAATTCTAGCGGATAACGAAAAAGTGTTGGAAATTATTCGTGAAGAATTAATGGAAGTTAAAGATCGCTTTAATGATGGTCGTCGTACAGAAATTATAGCGGGTGGTTCAGAAGTTATTGAAGATGAAGATCTTATTCCAAGACAAGATATTGTTATTAGTCTAACACATAATGGATATATTAAACGATTGCCTGTATCCACTTATAAGAGTCAAAAGCGTGGTGGGCGTGGTATTCAAGGAATGAATACGAATGAAGATGATTTTGTTGAACATCTTTTAACAACTTCTACACACGATACAATTTTATTCTTTACGAATAAAGGTAAAGTATACAAGACAAAAGGATATGAAATTCCGGAGTATGGAAGAACTGCTAAAGGAATTCCTATTATTAATCTGTTAGAAGTAGATAAAGGTGAATGGGTCAATGCGATTATTCGAGTAGATGAGTTTGTAGATGATTGGTATTTATTCTTTACTACAAAACAAGGTATCTCAAAACGTACCCCATTATCTTCTTTTGAAAACATCCGTAATAGTGGCTTAATTGCATTAAGTTTACGAGAAGAGGATGAGTTAATCTCTGTAAAGCTAACAGATGGCAAAAGAGACATGGTTATTGGTACTAAAAACGGCATGTTAATTCGTTTTAACGAGAACGATGTCCGTTCAATGGGAAGAACTGCGACTGGTGTAAAAGGAATTACTCTTGATTCAGAAGATGAAGTAATTGGGATGGAGATTCTTGAAGAAGAATCAGATATCTTAATTATTACAAAGAATGGATATGGTAAGAGAACACCAGCTAATGAATACCGCATACAGACTCGAGGCGGTAAAGGTTTAAGAACATGTAATATCACAGACAAAAATGGTGATGTAGTCGCGTTGAAGTGTGTAACATCCGGTGAAGAGATTATGGTAATTACAGTCAGCGGTGTGTTAATTCGTCTGTCTGTTTCTGGAATTTCTCAAATGGGCAGAAACACTCAAGGAGTTAAAGTCATCCGTTTAGGAGATAGTGAGTTTGTTTCTACTGTAGCAAAAGTTCAAACATCAGAAGAAGATGAGGAACTTGATGAAGACAGTGAATCGGAATTAGACATGACAAGTGATGAATTACCTGAAAGTGAATAAGCAGAGTAAAAGGTTTTGGCATCTATGCCAAAACCTTTTATTTTTTCTATAGAAAAAAGCTTGTATTATCAAAAGGAATCTGATAGTATAGAAAAAGTCAGCAACGAGGTTTTATATTAAAACATCAAAAACTTGTTGACAACAAGTTCAAAACTTGTTATATTATAGAGGTCGCTTTTGAGCGATTTAAAAAAAAGAGTTCTTTGAAAACTGAACAAAGCGACAAACGTCAACGTTAATTTTTTAAACTTTTATGAGCAAGTCAAACATTTCTTCGGAGAGTTTGATCCTGGCTCAGGATGAACGCTGGCGGCGTGCCTAATACATGCAAGTCGAGCGAACTGATTAGAAGCTTGCTTCTATGACGTTAGCGGCGGACGGGTGAGTAACACGTGGGCAACCTGCCTGTAAGACTGGGATAACTCCGGGAAACCGGAGCTAATACCGGATAACATTTTTTCTTGCATAAGAGAAAATTGAAAGATGGTTTCGG
>NZ_SBIM01000006.1:0-276348 GCF_004348885.1 Bacillus sp. CBEL-1
CCGAAACCATCTTTCAATTTTCTCTTATGCAAGAGAAAATGTTATCCGGTATTAGCTCCGGTTTCCCGGAGTTATCCCAGTCTTACAGGCAGGTTGCCCACGTGTTACTCACCCGTCCGCCGCTAACATCATAGAAGCAAGCTTCTAATCAGTTCGCTCGACTTGCATGTATTAGGCACGCCGCCAGCGTTCATCCTGAGCCAGGATCAAACTCTCCGAAGAAATGTTTGACTTGCTCATAAAAGTTTTAAAAATTAACGTTGACGTTTGTCGCTTTGTTCAGTTTTCAAAGTTCAACCATCGCCCTTAAGCGACTTTCTTATCTTATCAAGTAGTTAACGTTTTGTCAACAACTTTTTTAAGATTATTTTTCAAGTTTTTCATAAACTTGGTATCGCTCATCAGCGACGTATATAAATTTAACATGCATTTTCATGAACGTCAACATGTTTTTTAAAAAAAGATAAAAAAACATTTGTTTTTTTATCTTTTCCTTCATTACCCCTTATTAATAGCATAATGGCGGTGATATAAACTCTTTCCTTTTGTCTCTATTTTATGAACGACTACAATCTCTTTTTGAATGAGAAATTCGAGTAAGATTCCTAGATCAATTGCGTATGGGTTAACTTGCTGATGTGAAATGAGCTCATTAAACGTCCACTCTTCTTTTTCACTCATAATTGTTAATAGATGTGTAGAACCTATCTCAACCTTTTTATTCACATAAAGCTCACTAGCTAAGAACAATAGCTCAAGCTTTTTGTTTATTTCTTCTTGGCTGCCGACAAGCTCTTCATATAAACGATAAATAGAAGGCTCAATTTTTTTCACTTGATTCCAAACAGTAACCTCTGGATAAAATCCATTTTCTAGTACGGAAAGACGCGCTAAATGATGCAAAGCATGAACCACATGATTGAATGCATCTAGATGATGATTTGACGTATAAAAATCTTTACCTTCTTTAAAACGGCGAATAAGCTTAGCAAACTCAATACCTATCCTCTTCACTCGATCTTCGCGGGGGAAATCGAGCAGTCTCTTTTTCAAATTTGCTACGTATTCGTTACGATCAAACAGTACTTTTCCATTCAACACCCAATCCACAGTGCGTCGGTTGGTCCCCATCATAATCCATTCGCTGATTTGCTGTTCTGAAGCTACATAAAGAGCCGCCCTTTGTTCTTTATACTCATATTGCTTAACAAACACAGGTAGCTCATTATTACTTGTAATAATAAATAGTATGGCATCTAGATCATCTGTAACTGGTGAATCTGTTTTCCTTTTTTCTATCAATAAAATGCCTAACGTTTCTTTTTTACTTGCACGCTCTTGGTATAGCGGGCGTAAAATATCTTCCATTCTACAAGCTCCTCACTATCATAATTAAAGATATTGGTCTAATCTTCTTTTATATTGAAACACATTTAGTGTGAATGTTCGTGACGGATTTCCTCACAGATTATTATAACAAATTCTCTCTTGTATTCCTTCCCTAAACAGTTCTATCAGTTAATTCAACCTAAAAGACTTATTTTTCTTACAATTATGCTATATTTATAAAATGGGAGGGAGATTTTTCATGGGAATTAAATACTCAAGTAAAATCAATAAAATCAGGACATTTGCATTAAGCTTAATTTTTATTGGCTTCATCGTGATGTATGGAGGAATCTTTTTTAAATCTTCCATGTGGCTTATGACCATTTTTATGCTATTGGGGTTACTATGTATTGTTGCTAGTACCGTTGTTTATTTTTGGATTGGGATGCTTTCTACTAAAGCTGTACAAGTCACATGTCCAACCTGCAATAAGCATACAAAAATGCTTGGAAGAGTAGACTTATGTATGCACTGTAATGAGCCTTTGACTTTAGACCCAGCACTTGACGGGAAGGAATTTAACGAAAAGTATAATAGGAAAGACACAAAGAAAGCTGATAGTATATCATAACTATCAGCTTTTTAATGTGCTTTTTTAGTTGTACAATCCGAACAAGTACCATAAATCTCCATACGATGGTGACTAATATCAAACCCGGTAATGTGCGCTGCAAGTGCTTCTACTTCATCTAATCCTGGATAATGGAAGTCAACAATTTTCCCACACTCTTCGCATATTACGTGGTAATGCTCTGTCGTAATATAATCAAAACGACTTGAAGCATCTCCGTAAGTTAGCTCTTTTACAATTCCTACTTCTTTAAATACGCGTAGATTATTATAAACGGTTGCCACACTCATATTAGGAAATTTATCCTCCAATGCTTTATAAATATCATCAGCAGTTGGATGTGTCATTGAATTGATTAAATACTCTAAAATAGCATGACGTTGCGGTGTAATGCGAACGCCAGTTTCTTTCAGCATTTCAAGCGCTTCTTGTAAATGATTTGACACGTCATGCACCTCTCTTCTATAAGCATTCTTACTTTATAATTCTTACAATTAGTGTAACTCTTACTGCTTCACTTTGTCAATCTCATTAGCGATTCCTGCTACATATTATTTTTAAACAGCTTCTCGTTCATTCCGCAAAAAAAAAACGCGACTATCTAAGTCGCGTTTTATATCGTAACACCTGAGGAGGTATGCCCTACACTGTTATCATACGCATAACAAAAGATTTTGCTATAGACGAATGCCTTAATTATACTAAATTCTCTTTAATAAAGTGCAAAGCTTCTGCTACGTGGTCTTTCACACGCACTTTACGATACTCTTTCGCAATTTCACCGTCTTTGTTAATAATGAACGTCGAACGCTCGATGCCCATGTACTCTTTTCCAAAGTTCTTTTTTAACTTCCATACGCCATATGCCTCGGCAACTTGGTGATCTTCGTCGGCTAATAATAAAAATGGTAGTCCGTGTTTATCAATAAACTTTTGATGTTTGTCGATTGGATCTGGACTTACGCCCAAGATAACGGCATCTAAATCTGCAAATTCTTGATGAGCATCTCTGAAATCACACGCTTCCGTCGTACAGCCAGGCGTCATATCTTTGGGATAAAAGTAAAGTACAATATTTTGACCTTTATAGTCAGATAAAGCTACCTCTTCTCCATTGTTAGCTGCTAGTTTAAAATCTGGTGCTACTTCACCTACAGTTACTGTCATCTTATATCGCTCCTTTAATACAGTTCTCTTTTAGTATAGGGTAACCAATTTCGCGATTTAAGACAACTTTAAGCTTTCTCGTTTCGACTAACAGTACGGATTACAAAAACAGCTGGCATCATATATCCAATTAACGCTTCAATAGTCGCAAACATCTTTCCAATGCCAACGGGATACATATCGCCATACCCTACAGAAAACAGTGTAATGGCACTAAAATACATACTGTTAAACAATGTATAAAAATAGTGTTCTTGATGGTAAAACCCTCCGCTAATTACTTCTATATTACTCATTTCACAAACTGTGTAGATTAAGCTAAAGCCAAGTAAAACCGTTAAATATGAATAAAGTAAAACAAAAAAGTGCCCAAGTGAGAAGAAATGAAATTCACCCAGCTCTCTTTCAAACAAAAATTTCATACTTCCTACCATTAGAAACACAATGACTAGAATCAACGAAACCGTCATACAGATACTCCTTTAAGTAAAAAAGTTCTTGTATTACTATACGTTGTCCCTTTCCTACTCATTACTATTCAATAACACAAAAAAAGCAGGCATCAATTGCCTGCTCCTCGATACCTTTTCACACCAACATTCCATAGGACAATAGCTAGAGTAAAAAAGACAATTCCCATAACCGGGGTTAAAAATGCATAACCGTACCATTCTTCTCTACCTAAGAAATAAGCCGCTGGGTATACACCAACAAAAGCGAACGGTAAAATCCATGTTAGTACATAACGAATGACGTTATTATAGATATCAACAGGATAGCGCCCATAATTTCCAATGTTATACATTGTTGGCATAATAGACGTCCGAGCGTCTGACCAAAAGCCGATGCTTGCAAGTGCAATAAAAATTCCTGCATATACTAACGCTCCGCCAAGCACAAATAGAATAAAGATGAAAAAGTCATACCAAGCAAACGAAAGATTTAAAATGGAGCCTGCATAAATCATCACAGCTACCCCAGTGATTGCTCCAAACAAAGACTCTAATTCCATTCTTTCTAAAATAACTTGAAACAAGCTGTGGATAGGCCTAGTTAAGATGCGATCCATTTCACCTTTAACAATATAGCGCTCATTAAAGTCCCAAATATTAAAAAATGAAGAAAAGACTGCAAAAGGTACTAAGAAAAATCCATAAATAAAGATAATTTCTTCTCGGGACCAACCGTTTAAAAATTGCGTATGACCAAATACAACTAAAATAAAGATCAAGTTTACTGCTTGAAACAGCAAATCAGATAAAAGTTCCACTACCATGTCAGCTCGATATTGGAGCCTAGTTTTCATGTATTGGCTGATGTATTGAAAGAACATAGAAAAATAAAACATTTTTCACCCTCCTTGGATAACCATCTTTTTCTTTGCAAAATTCCATAGAAAGACGATGGGAACAAATAAAAGCAATGACCAAATGAGCTGTGTTATCAATGCAGCTACCACTTCACTCCTCGTGAAGCCTTCTGTAAAGATCATGCTTGGAATATAGCTGATTGCTTGAAAAGGCAGATAACCCATTAAGTCTTGTGCCCAAAGAGGATAAAAGCTAATCGGTAATAAAAGTCCTGAAAACAAATCAATGACAACGCGCTTTGCTCGAATTAATCCATCATTATTAAACAAGAAAAATGTCGTAATTCCAGTTAATAAGTTAATTTGAGTATTTACAATAAAGCTAAAGATAATTGAAAAACTAAAATAAATCCATGTCTGTACGTGACCTGATAAATCGATAGGGAATAAAAACCATACAATCACCATTCCAGGAATTGAAAAGAATAAAAGCCTAAAAATCCCTTCTCCAAGCCCCTGCATCATTTTCATTCCAAGATAGTTATAAGGCTTAATTAATTCAACTGCTACTTTCCCATCTTTAATTTCCATGGCCATCTCACGATCAATGTTGTTAAAATAAAAAGCACGTGCCATCCAGGAAACAGCTACATATGTCGTCATCTGAGTCATTGACAGCCCTTGAATATTTTCTTTCCCTCCATAAATTGCAGACCATAAAAAATAATAAGCTCCAATATTAATGGCATAAATTAAAATACCGCTGTAGTAATTTGTTCGATACGCAAGCATCATTAAAAAGCGAATGCGTATCATTTCAATATACTTATCCATTCACAACACCTTCTTCATAGATGTTACGAATAACTTCTTCAGTTGAAATTTCGTGAATACTCAAATCAGCAATTTCATATTTAGCAGCGACCTTAGCAATCAGCTGCGACATACTATCCCCTTTGTTTTCAAGATTAGCAACCCAGCTGTTGAGGCGGTCTCCCCTTACCCACGTAACAGGCAATCCCTGTGTAATTAAATGCAACTGCTCTTGGAGTGGTTCTTTTGTGAATTCAAATATAACCTGTTTCATATCTCCCCAGTTAGAGCGTAGCTTTTGTAGCGAACCATCATAAATAATGTTTCCTTCATCCAACATCACAACACGTTCACATAAGGCTTCAATGTCAGCTAAATCATGCGTTGTTAATAGGATTGTTGTATTGTATTTTTCGTTAATTTCTTTTAGAAACTGACGAATTTTGAGTTTCACTAACACATCTAATCCAATAGTTGGCTCATCTAAAAAAAGTAGCGGTGGGTTATGAATAAGCGCTGCCGCCAATTCACATCGCATTCGTTGACCAAGAGATAGCTTTCTCACCGGCTTATCTAATAATGGACCAATATCCAGGGTTCGAATAACGTGCTCCATATGATTGTTATAATCTTCATCTGATACTTTATATACTTTTTTTAATAGACGGAACGACTCTTGCACCGCAATATCCCACCAAAGCTGTGAGCGCTGGCCAAATACTACCCCAATGGTACGGGTAAACTGTTCACGCTCTTTGTGAGGATTCATTCCGTTCACTTGAATTTCACCGTCAGTTGGTGTTAAAATCCCCGTCAGCATTTTAATGGTTGTCGATTTTCCTGCTCCATTCTCTCCGATGTATCCAACCATCTCACCTTGTTTGACTGTAAACGAAATATCATTTACAGCTCTTAGCACTTTATAATTTCGTGTAAATAAATCACGAAACGCACCCTTTAAGCCGGAGCGACTCGAATAAGCCTTAAATTCTTTTCGCAATCCCTTTACCTCAATTGCATTTTTCATCTCGTTTCCTCCATCTATTTAACTAGTTTTATCTACTTATTTAAATTGCTCATGCACAGTTTTCTATCATACACCTTCTACAATGTTTTTCAAGAAACAAATAAGTTTGATAGAATAGAACGTGGAATTATACTTTAGGAGGCATATTATGCAGTTTACGAAATCAGAACAGCTTCACGGAGAAGCACTTCAACATATTGTCGGCGGTGTAAACAGTCCGTCTCGTTCATATAAAGCAGTAGGTGGCGGTTCACCAGTTGCAATGGAAAAAGCAAAGGGTGCTTATTTTTGGGATGTTGATGGGAATAAATATATTGATTATTTAGCAGCATACGGCCCAATCATCACTGGTCATGCTCACCCTCATATCACAAAGGCAATTACCCACGCAGCGGAAACAGGAGTATTATACGGTACTCCGACTGCTCATGAAGTAAAATTTGCAAAGATGTTAAAAGAAGCGATGCCTGCCATGGATAAAGTCCGCTTTGTCAACTCTGGAACCGAAGCTGTAATGACAACGATCCGCGTAGCGCGAGCATATACAGGCCGCGACAAAATTATTAAATTTGCTGGTTGCTACCATGGACACTCAGACCTTGTGCTTGTAGCAGCAGGATCTGGTCCTTCAACACTCGGCACACCAGACTCAGCAGGCGTACCAAAAAGCATTGCTAACGAAGTTATTACCGTTCCATTTAATGACATTGAACCATTTAAAGAAGCTTTAGAAAAATGGGGAGACCAAATTGCTGGTGTTCTTGTCGAGCCAATCGTAGGGAATTTTGGAATTGTTGAGCCACACCCAGGCTTTTTAGAACAAGTAAATGAACTAACACATGCAGCAGGTGCACTTGTTATTTATGATGAAGTCATCACTGCTTTCCGATTCATGTATGGGGGTGCCCAAGACTTACTTGGCGTGACACCAGACTTAACAGCATTAGGAAAAATTATCGGTGGAGGCCTTCCAATTGGAGCATACGGCGGTAAACAAGAAATTATGGAAAAAGTTGCTCCCCTAGGTCCCGCTTACCAAGCTGGAACAATGGCTGGAAATCCTGCTTCCATGCTTTCTGGAATTGCGTGTTTAGAAATCTTAAAAGAAGAAGGCGTATACGACAAGATGGACAAGCTTGGTGCGATGCTTGAAGAAGGTATTTTAAAACATGCTCGTACATATAAAATGCCAATTACTATCAACCGTTTAAAAGGTGCGTTAACACTTTATTTCACAACAGAAACAGTCACTAACTACGAACAAGCTGAAAATACAGACGGTGAATTGTTTGCAAAATTCTTCAAGCTCATGCTTCATCAAGGTATCAATTTAGCTCCTTCTAAATATGAAGCTTGGTTCTTAACAACAGAACATACAGAAAAAGATATTCGCATGACGTTAAAAGCTGTAGAAAAAACTTTTGAGCAACTAAGCAAAGAATTATAAGTCTTTATTTTCTTGTAAACTACTCGAACGTAAAAATACTTGTCGAAAAATCCCGTTATTTAACGGGATTTTTCTTATTCCTTCCTCTTGATATCCACATGCAAACCTTGTATAGTATGTTATTGTTTATATAATTCGAGATGGGTTATGTATACTATAAAGAAGCTTTTATTGATTTTATCAAAATCTTATGTACAGAAAGGACTATGAAAGCATGAAACTTGGTGCCCGCATTTTAAAAACGGGAATTGCCATTACACTTTCATTGTTAGTCGCTGAATTGCTCAATCTGCCATCACCTACATTCGCGGCAATCGCAGCAGTTTTTGCTATTCAGCCTTCAATTTATCGCTCGTATTTGACAGTGTTAGAGCAAATTCAAGCTAATGTCATCGGAGCGTTACTAGCAGTTGGGTTTGGACTTTTATTCGGCACACATCCGTTTATTATCGGTTTAACGGCTGTTATGGTAATTACGCTTAATTTAAAGCTAAAAATCGGCAATACAATTGGCCTTGCGCTGGTAACCGTTATTGCTATTATGGAAAGCCCTAGCGATGATTTTGTGCAGTTTGCAGTTATCCGCTTTGCAACCGTCTTATTAGGTGTCTTTTCAGCATTTATTGTAAACTTAATCTTTTTACCACCAAAGTATGAAACAAAGCTTTATTATAAAATCGTTGGTACAACTGAAGAAATTATTAAGTGGATTCGTATGAATATTTATCATGCTTCTGAATATACGCTCTTAAAAGAAGACATTGAGAAAATCAAAGATCAACTAACAAAAGCGAATCAACTTTTTGATTTCTATAAAGAAGAGCGAACGTATTCAAAGAGAAAAGTATTCGTAAAGTCTCGAAAACTTGTGCTTTTTCGCCAAATGATTACAACAACATCCCATGCTCTTAAAACATTAAAGCAGTTGCATCGTCTTGAAAATGATATTCAGCACATGCCACAGTCGTTTCAGAACCTCATTAAATCTGAAATGGAATGCTTACTGATGTATCACGAGCAGGCCCTGTTAAAATTTATTGGTAAACTAAAAGTTCAATTAACAACATCCGTACCAACAGAAGCGTATACAAAAAAGCGCGCATTAATTGATGCATTTATGAAATATAAGCTTCTTGAAGATGACGAAGATAATAAGATGCTTTATCACTTATTCCCTCTCATCGCAAGTATCATTGAATACAGTGAAGAGCTAGAGCATTTAGACCGCTTAATCGATAGCTTCCACAATTACCACAAGGAAGACAATGCACTTGAAATTAATCATGAGCGAGAACAAGATTAAAAAAAGCCAGGTATCCCTACCTGGCTTTTAATTTTGTCCCAACTGCTGTACAGTAAACAAATCATAGTAATATCCTTTTTTCTTCATTAGCTCTCCATGAGAGCCTTGTTCGATTACTTTTCCATCCTGAACGAGTACAATTTCATCTACATGTGTAATCGTTGACAAGCGATGCGCCACGATAAACGTCGTTCGTTCCTTAGCAAGCTTTTCAAGGGTTTCTTGAATATAATGTTCGCTTTCTAAGTCCAGTGCAGATGTGGCTTCATCAAAAATTAAAATCGGTGGATTTTTCAAGAATACGCGAGCAATGGAAACCCGTTGCTTTTGCCCGCCTGAAAGCTTCATTCCTCTTTCTCCCACTTTCGTATCATAACCATGGGGCAACTTCATGATAAAGTCATGCGCGTTAGCAGCTTTCGCAGCTGCTACAACGTCTTCATCTGTGGCACCCGGTTTTCCTAATAAAATATTGTTGCGAATAGTATCACTAAATAGTACTGTATCCTGCAAGACAATTCCTATCTGATCACGGAGATTTTTTGTTTGATAATCTTTTACGTTTACACCATCAATTAAAATCTCTCCAGAAGATACATCGTAAAAGCGTGGAATAAGACTGATGATGGTTGACTTACCGCCGCCACTCATTCCTACGAACGCTACGGATTTACCTTGTTCAACATCCAAGTTAATATCATGCAGGATATATTCATCTTCTTCATACGCAAATGAAACGTTATTAAACTTGACTGCTCCCTTAATCTCTAGCGAATCTTTTGCATTGGGTGAATCGACAATATCATACTGCTCATCAATAAATTCAAACATTCGGTCCATAGAAGCAACGGATTGTGTTAACGTTGTTGACGAATTCACAAGTCGACGCAGCGGATTATATAATCGGTCAATATAACCTATAAACGCTACCATGGTACCAATCGATAAACTTCCGTTAATAACCTGATAACCAGCAAATGCAATAACAATTAATGGGGCTAAGTCCGTAATTGTATTTACCACTGCAAATGTCTTAGCATTCCAATTCGTATGATCGATTGCTTTTTGTAAAAAATTACGGTTCTGCTCATCGAACTGCGCTTGTTCATGATTTTCAATCGCAAAGCTTCGAATAACTGAAATCCCCTGTACCCGCTCATGTAAATGTCCTTGTACTTCAGCTAGTGCTTGGGAGCGTACACGAGTTAACTGACGGAGCCTACCATAAAAATATCTAACGGATAGCGCGTATAATGGTAGTAAAATGATAGATACCAACGTTAGCTGTACATTCATTGTAAACATAATAATAATAGCAATCACTATGGTGAACATATCAAGCCAAACGTTCATTAAACCCGTAATGACGAAATTTTTCGTTTGCTCTACATCGTTAATAACACGGGAGATGATTTCACCTACGCGCGTATTAGAATAATAACGAAGGCTAAGCTTTTGAATGTGATCAAACAGTTGATTTCGAATATCATACAATACTTTACTTGATACCCACTGCGCATAATATTGACGATAATATTCAACCGGAGGGCGTAAAATTAAAAAGACAAAGAAAGAACCACCCATGATCATCAACAACTGCTTTATTTTTTCACTGTCTGATAATGTATCTGAACCAATAACATCGTCAAGTACGTATTTTAACAGCAGTGGGATTAATAGTGGAATCGAAAACTTTATCACACCAATTAAAACTGTTCCAACAATTTGCCACTTATATGGTTTTACAAATTCCATATATCGCTTGATGCTTCCCACTTGTTCTCTCCTCCTTCTTAGCTATGTCTACTAAGTTTCTTTTATAATGTAACATTCCGTACACTTTCATATACGGCTTTTACACTTCATTATTCAACATAAAAAAGCATCATATAGGTCAAATTTCTAGATCCTATAATGACGCTTATATCCGTGCGCTTATGCATGTCGATATGTTAAAAAACGCTCATACCACGTATCGATAAACTCTGGTGCAAACGGTCCCTTGCGTTGGCGAATCCAGGTCTTTAAATGCTCAACATGAGTATGTAAAATACGATCTACCGCTTCTGGGTAATTCATCTCTTTGCGATGTTTTTCGTACTCATCTTCATCTAGAAGCGTATAGGTCATATCTGGGTATACTTTAATATCTAAATCATAGTCAATGTACTTCAGCGCTTCTTCGTCATGCGTAAATGGTGAACTAATATTGCAATAATAATAAATGCCATCTTCACGAATCATTCCAATCACGTTAAACCAATACTGTGAATGGAAATAGCAGATGGCTGGCTCTCTTGTAATCCACGTTCTACCGTCTGACTCTGTTACGACCGTTCGATCGTTTCCTCCAATCATCAGGCTACTTGTCGATTTTAAAACCGTCGTCTGATCCCACACACGATGCAGCTTGCCATCATGCTTATAACTGTGTATTTGAATTGTTTCTCCTTCCATTGGAAATCCCATCTCCACTCCCTACTTTCATTTTGACTATCACAATTACCTCACGTACGCTTTTAAGTGGTCACAGCCTATTCTTATATGTTATTACTCCTGTTAGTTAAAACCATTGATGCTCTTATCAAAGCGGTAACATATCTGCTTTTTAAACAGTGACCTTGTTTCGTATATACCTTGTCCTCTCCTATTTATTATAACGGTTTCTCTTCTATTTTAAAACAAATGTGATATGGTTCTTGTTGAATAAAAAAGCTGTACCTCTCTTTTTAGTAAGGAAACATCCTTTAAAAAGAGAGGTACAGCTTTCCTTTAACGAGATACGGGATAGTGGGAATCTTTTTTATATGAAGAGATAATCTCTTCTGTTTGTACCTCGAAAGTTTGCTGAATTTCTTTGAGCTTTTGCTTCATCTCGCTAATTTCGTTGCGAATACAATCCAGCTTTGCTTCTGCCTGTAGTTTAATGAGCTCTTCTTCAATTTGTTGACAGCGTTCTATTTCTGATTGTAAAAACAAAAGTTGGTCCATCGTTTCTAATTGTTGAGACACTAATTTTGTAAATTGCTCCATGTCTTAATCCTCCTTATAGTAAACAGGTCGTTCACTTCTTTCATTTCAGGTAGGTAACACATTTATAAAGCAGAATCTGTTGAAATTGAAATTAGAACGCTCTTAGGTATAAGTCCACTTTTAACATTCTGTTCTTTCACCTTTAATTCCTTTGACGAGATATGTAAAGTTTCGAGAGCTTTTGTCAAATTAAAAAGCGAAGCCACGGTCCTTCATAAGAACCTTGGCTTCGCTTTACCATTAACCTTGGTATTTACCAGAGTTTTGGTTTTTCTTTGCTTCAGCTTGTGCGTTTTGTTGCTTCACGTGTTGTGCATCTGTTTCGCTAGCAAACTCAGCACCGTATTGGTTGTTTGCAGCTTGTGCGTTTTGTTGCTTTACGTGTTGCGCGTTTGTTTTGTTTGGTTGTTTTGCCATTGTAATCACCTCCACAAAAATTAATATGTCCAGGTGATTAAAGCGATATACACTCTTTTTTATTTTAGCTCATTACATTAATAAAGAACGGCCGCCGTCTACGATAAGCGTTTGACCACAAATCATATTGGCTTTATCCGATACTAAAAATTGAACCGCATCGACCATATCATTCGGTTCAACCATACGACCTGTCGGCGTGTGTTGACGTGCATCATCCAACAGTTCATTACGGTTTGGAAAATGTTTTAACGCTTCAGTATCAACAGCTCCACCAGATACTGCATTCACAATAATGTTTTTCGGAGCTAGCTCGACTGCAAGGTAGCGAGTTAGTGCTTCAACAGCAGCTTTTGAAACTCCTACTGTTGTGTAGTTTTCTAAATAGCGAATGGAGCCCAGTGAACTGATTGTTACAATTTTACCTCCACCGACCTTTTCCATTCTTTTTGCCGCTTCTTGTGCACAGAATAAATAGCCTTTGCTGTTAATATCCATCGTCCAGTCCCAATGTGTTTCTTCAAGTTCCATTATAGGTCGTAAAACACCAGATGCTGCGTTGCTAATAAATACATCCAAGCGTCCAAACGCTTCATCAATTTGCTCAAACATCTCTTTAATTTTTTCAACTTTACCCACGTTTGCTTTTACAACCAGCACTTCACGCCCAAGTGCTTTTACTTCTTCTGCTACTTCTAATGCTGCGCTTTTACTACGTGCATAGTTTAAGACGATATTATATCCATCCTTTGCAAGTCTTAGTGCAATTTCTTTTCCGATTCCACGGCTGCTTCCTGTTACAAGTGCTACTTTTTGTTCCATAATATCTACTCCTTATGTATCGTTCTGTTCATATTGTACTTATATTTCTGTATAAGAAACAAGGGGAGATGAAAAAATAAGTCTGCCTAGATTCATTTGCGCATGATGCAAGAACGAGGCTTAATTAATGATAAGAAGGTGATGAAGCATGTACGTAGGTCGTGATATGACTGAATTATCAATGATGGCAAAGACCGAATGGCGAGATAGCGAACTCGCATATTTTCATCATTCCCTCCAGCAAATCATGCCTTATTTAAATACTGAAGGCCAAGGTATTCATCGTCAAATTGTAAAAGAAATTGAAAATCGTGGCGGTCTGCATCGAAATGAAGCTGATTACACGCACTCTACCAGCGTAGTATATGATTAAACACAACCATAAAGAGACTGTGAACAACCACAGTCTCTTTTCATTAATTAATTTTATGATATTCCTTTAGAATTTTTTGATGAGACACTGGAAACGCATATTCTTCTATTTCTTTAACCGATACTAACTTTATATCATCCTGGTTAGAAATATGCCCTGTGAACACCCCTTTATATACGTTAATGTTCCACACAATATGGGAGAAGACATGCTGAATGACAGTAAATGGCGAATCTAGCATTACTTCTATATCATAATTTGCTTCAATAAAGGATGTAAGCTGGTTTTGCTCTTGACCAATGGTAAGATCCACTTCTACATTGGGAAATTCCCACAAGTTTGCAAGTAAACCTTTATTAGGCCGCTTGTGGATGAGGAAATTACCTTGTTCATCTGTAATAACAGCTGCTGCTATTTGCACAGTTCTTGGTGGCTTTTTCTTTGACTTAACCGGTAACTCCTGCTGAACACCCTGCTCAAATGCTCGACAATGTTCACGAACAGGGCATAAAAGACAGGACGGAGAAGTTGGCGTACATACAATAGCGCCTAATTCCATTAAGCCCTGATTAAAAAACGACGGGTTATCTTTTGAAATAATTTCATGAATGATCTCTTCAAAAATTTTACGAGTCTTTGGCTTTGCAATGTCGTCCCAAATTGATAAAATACGGGATAATACTCGCATAACGTTTCCATCAACAGCCGGCTGAGGTACCCCATATGCAATACTAAGGATAGCACCAGTGGTATAGGGCCCTACGCCCTTTAATTTCGAGATTTCATCCGGCGTATTGGGCACTTTTCCATCATATTGTTCATGCACTTCACGGACAGCTGCTTGTAAATTTCGCGCTCGTGAATAATAACCTAGCCCTTCCCATGCTTTTAATACATCGTCTTCAGGCGCATAGGCTAAGTCTACAATCGTTGGAAATTTCTCAATAAAATTATTAAAGTATGGAATCACTGTATCAACTCGGGTTTGTTGTAGCATAATTTCAGAAACCCATACTTTATAAGGATCTTGATCTTTTCTCCATGGTAAAATGCGCTGTTCTGTCTCAAACCATGAGATAAGATCGTGCTGAAATTGTTCTATTTGAAAATCTTTCACAATATCTTTACTTTGTTTCACGTTATATCCTCCGAGGTATGAACTATACATATACAATGTATTTGTATTGAAATGTTGTTCTTTTTCTATTCATGTTATACTCTAAACACACTTGCTTCTATCTGAAAAGTAAGGTTAAGCAAATAAGGAGGTTGCTTTAATGGATACTGGTACACATATTGCAATGGGAATCGCCATCGGTGCACTTGCTACTTTAGATCCTGTTGTCGCATCAAGCAGTGTCACCACAGAAGCCGTAATGATTGGCGTCATTGCCGGTTCATTAGCACCTGATTTAGATACAATTTTAAAACTTAAAAATAATGCTCACTACATTCGAAACCACCGTGGAATTACGCATTCAATTCCGGCAGTGGCGCTTTGGCCCTTGCTTATTATTGTAATTGTTTCGCTGTTTTTTCCAAACGCTAATTTATTCCACTTATGGATTTGGACCTTTGCAGCTGTTATTATTCACGTTTTTGTTGATGTATTCAATGCTTACGGCACACAAGCTTTAAGACCTTTTACTGATAAATGGATTGCGCTTGGTGTTATTAATACGTTTGATTACTTTATCTTTTCTGTCCATGTTGTTGCCATCTTAATTTGGTTCTTAGGGATGAGTCCTGGCCCAACCTTTATTACCATGTACAGTATTATTGCTTTGTACTACGTGTGGCGCTTTTACATGCGACATCAAATCGCTAAGAAAATACGTCAGAAATTTCCCGACGTAGTGAAAATGAATATCTCGCCAACAATTCGCTTTACGCACTGGCATCTAGCCATCACAACAAAAGAAAGCTTTCACGTTGGACGCGCAGTTGGCCAAAAAATCTTTATTTACGATACCTTTAAAAAGGTTCCTATTCCTGAGTCTGACGTAATTGATGTTGCTAAACGAGATGAAAACTTAGCTGCGTTCTTATCCTTTTCTCCAATTTATCGTTGGGAAGTTGACGAATACAGCGATCATATTGAAGTTCGCTTCATTGACCTTCGCTATCGCAGCAAAGATTACTATCCATTTGTAGCAGTTGTTCAACTTGATTACGATTTAAATATTATTTGTTCATATACGGGCTGGATTTTCAGTGAGAAGAAGCTTCGTAAAAAGCTTGATTATCTTCCTCACTAATCAATTCCAGCACCTAAAGCCCCCTAAGCTAGAGCCAGGGGGCTTTTCATTTGTAAATTAGTGCTTTAAATAATCATCATTATTTAATAAATGCTTATACTTTGGGTTTTTAACAGCCACTTCATGAAGCTTATCCCCGTAATGGTTAATATACATTTTAACCACCTGCTCAGCTGCTTCTTTCCCCTTATATTCATAGCCGGCTTTTGCATACGTTGACTCGAAATCTTCCCAAAATAATTCAACCCACGTTCTTGCTTGTGCATAAGAAAGCGTATCATTTTTTGCAAGTAATTGATTGGTGAGCCTTTCAAAAATATCTTCCATACAAACACCTCTGTTACCAAATTATTTATGAGTAAATGATTGGTTTCGACTTACACTAAGTCAAGGGAAGTATAGCTTTCCCTGACTTACTATATCATACACACAACAAATTCTTTTGTAAAAGGGGCGGTCTTGAATGCGTAATAAAGAAAAGAGCTTTCCAAACCAATCAAACAATAAATTAGAAGGCGAACCGCGCGCTAAAGCTGAATTCGCTTCAAAACGTGCTGACGGTACTATCAATACAAACCCACAGGAGCGCATGCATGCCTCCAACCAACGTACGAACGGCTAACAAAATAAAAGCACGAATTGATCACCATCAATTCGTGCTTTGTTCTATGAATTGCTTTTAAGCATTGAGATCGGTAATGCTTCTTCTTTGTCAGATGAGCCTAAACGGAACCCCCAAGCAAATACTCCATTCATGTAATCAATCTTAAAATATTGACCAGGAGCTCCTTCTATTTCATATACTTCACCAGGTTTATATGCAGATGGATCCAACAAGTACGACTTAGCCATGACGATTTTTCTTTCTAATACGGCATATTCATTAATCATTCCTAATTGTTCAGCTTTTCGTGCTTTATCATTTAGCACGCTAATCTCTTGCTGAATCTCATACGTACTCATTTCACTATACCTTTTGTCTGACACGCTGCTTCCCCCTTTTGTTCCTTTCTTTTTATTATAACAAAAGGTATAACTAAAAGGAGAGGAATATAAGGAGGCGCTTACATGAAAACAATCTTAATTACGGGTGGAGCAACAGGTCTTGGAAACGAGCTTGCTAAGCTATATGTCCAAAATGGCCACCAGGTCATTTTATTAGGAAGAAATGAAGACAGACTGAATAAAGCACAAGAAGCGCTAGGTAAAAGCTGCATTGCCACTGTTTCAGCGGACTTGACTAATTACGAAGAGCTTACACAAAAGATGGATAACCTTTTGTCTTTGCACTCCGTTGACGTTTTAATTAACAACGCAGGTATGGGACATTTTGGGCCACTTACAAGCTACACAAAAGAGATGATTGATGAAGTAATTAATACAAACATTAAAGGGACAATCTATCTGACACAATCCCTACTGCCTCATCTACAAACGCGTGAACAAACCACCATTTTAACTATTATTTCAACCGCGGGTCTACGAGGTAAGAAAAACGAATCTGTTTATGTCGCAAGTAAATTTGCTCTAAGAGGATTTGTTGAAAGTTTAAAAGTAGAATGTGAACATACTTCTGTTTCATGTACTGCTGCTTATATGGGAGGAATGGATACACCTTTTTGGGATAACAGTGATCATATCGCGGATAAAAGCCGCTTAAAACATCCAAGTGAAGTAGCTAGCATTATTTTCAACCAGCGCATGACAAAGGAAGACATTATGGTCTAACATCCACAAAAGCCTTGCTCTCAGCAAGGCTTTATTCTTCTTTCAAGGATGAAATAAACGCTTCAATTTGATCAATTGAAAAGCCTTTTCGGTAAAGATTTTGCTTCATTTTTTGCTCATACTCCCAGCCGCTATACTTCGCGTATTTACGATGAGCCTTCATGCCTTGCTGTGTAAGAGCTTGCCATTCTTCATCACTATCTTTCTCAACATCTACGTGCTGCATGGCTTCGTTAATAATGTTAAAAGAATAGCCTTTGTTCACTAAAAACTGTTCAATTTTTTGCTTCATGACTACTTCTGAGTACTTTTTATATTTCCCCTTCAGCTTTGCAATGAGTTTCATTACTGTTTCAATTTGTTCTTCCTTTGAGAAGTATTCAAGCGTAGAGTGAATGATATCTGATCGAATACCCTTTTCTTGGAGTTCTCGTTTAATAACGCTCGGCCCTTTTGGCGTAGTGTTAACCTGCGTAAGCACGTAGGCTTTGGCAAACTCTTCATCATTTAAATACATGTGAGAATGTAACCTTTGAATTACCTGCTGAGCAATCATATCGCCTACTTCTTTTTTCTTCAAATAATCTCTTACCTCTTTTTCAGAGCGCATTCGATACGATAGATACGTTACCGCTAAGTTATAAGCTTTCTTTTCCTCATCTGCAAATTGAATTTCTGCTAGTTCAAATTCATCCAATACTCGTCCTTTTTTTAAGTCATACTGAATGAGAACATTGGCATCAACACCAAAAGCAAATTCTTCGCCTTTTCCTTGATCTATATAAACATTAAATCTCTCTGCGCTATTCTTTTGCGTTGTGATTTTCGTAATAACTGTCATTTTTCCACCTCATCCAATTTAACAAAAAAATTCTTCTTGGCTCATCATATCATACTGAACCAAGAAGAACGTATCCGTTGCTTTTAAATTAAGATGCTGCGATTACTTTTAATAATTTCAGCATAGCGATATGCACTATCTTTCCAGATTCGCTCTTGAGAGTCAAAGTCTACATAGAGGATTCCAAATCGTTTATTGTAGCCAAAGCTCCATTCAAAGTTATCCATTAATGACCATAAATAATAACCTTCAATGCCCATTCCTTCTTCATTAAGTTCATGTACAGCCTGCAAATGTTGCTCCACGTACTCCACACGGCCTGCATCATGAACGCGGCCATTTTCGACAACATCATCAAACGCCGCTCCATTTTCCGTAATATAAATTGGAAGGTCGGTGTACTCTTTTCGTAAGCGATGGATTAAATCTTTAAACTCTTTCGGTGAGATATCCCAGCCCATCCCTGTTTTTGGATAGTCAGAATATGCTCCTTGGTACATAAAATCAGAAGCTGCGTTAAACTCAACTAGCGCACGACTATAAAAATTAATTCCAAAAAAGTCGCACGGAGTTGAAATTATATCTAAATCACCGGCTTGGATGAAATTATAGGAGTGAACGTATTTTGAAAAAATATTCATCATATCAACAGGGTACTGTCCTTTAAAAACTGGGTCCAAAAACCATCTGTTTGAATAACCATCTGCATTATTTGCCGCTAGCTGATCATTTAAAGAGCTTGTGTTTGCATATACAGGTGATAAATTTAGCGTAATTCCAATTGGGGTATTTGACTGTATTTCTTCTTTTAACACCCGCACGGCTTGACCATGAGATACTAAAATATGATGAGCTGCTTTTAGTGCTTCTTCCATGTTTTGATGCCCGGGTGCATGAACACCTTGATGATAACCGAGAAAAGCTGCGCACCATGGCTCATTATGAGTAATCCAAGAGTCGATATCCGCATCTAATTCTTGGAAGCATACGCGTGCATAATCCATAAACCATTGAACAGATTCTCGATTCGTCCATCCTCCTTCTTCATGGGCCCACACCGGCAAATCCCAATGATAAAGCGTTACGGCTGGCTTAATGTTTTCTGTACGTAGTTTTTTAATCAAACGTTTGTAGAACTCCATTCCCTGCTGGTTAAACACGCCTTTCTTTGGAAAAATTCGTGGCCAAGAAATTGAAAAGCGGTATGTATCGACTCCTAGCTTTTTAATTTGATCCACATCTTCTTCAAAGCGGTGATAGTGGTCACAAGCTACATTACCGTTATGCCCCTTATGTACTTTTCCTGGTATATCACAAAACACGTCCCAGATAGACGCTGTTCTTCCGTCTTCTAAATATGCCCCTTCAATTTGATAAGCAGATGTTGCCGTTCCAAACGTAAATCCTTTGTGAAATTTCATCCGATAATCCCCCTATTCTTTAATAGACCCTGCTGAAATGCTGTTAACAATGTATTTTGATAGAAATAAAAATGCGACCATAATTGGTACAACAGATATCGCAATACCTAAATAAAGTGAACCTAGGTTCTGAGCAACTTGAGAACCTTTCAAAAAGCCCATGAGCACTGGTAAAGTAAACTTTTCTGGAGAGAATAACACAACCAATGGTGTAATATAGTTGTTCCATGATCCAATGAACGTAAAGATAGACATCGTCGCAATTGCTGGCATCATGATCGGCATGGCTACTCGATGAAAAATGGTTAGCTCGCTCGCTCCATCAATTCGTGATGCTTCAATTAAGCTCGGATGAAGCGTCGTTTGAATGTATTGTTTTAAAAAGAACACTACAAACGGGCTTGCAATGGCCGGGACAATGAGTGGAATAAACGTATCTAGAATTCCAAGATTTTTACTTAGCTCATAAAAGCCAATTAAACCAAGCTGTCCAGGTACCATCATCATGACAAGCATGAAGACAAACAAGAAATTTTTCCCTTTAAACGTGTAAAAAGCAAATCCATAAGCAGTTAAAGCTGAGAAGTATCCTGATAGCACAGTGACAAGGACTGAAATAATTAAGCTATTTTTAAATCCTGTCCATATGTTGATATATTGCAGCATCGTTTCATAGTTTTCCATTAATGAAGAGCCTGGAAGAAGTTGAAATCCAGTCAAGATTTCTTCATTTGATCGCGTAGCATTAATCATCATCATAAAGAATGGAATAAAACAAATGACCGCTAAAAGGATAAGCGCTGCGTAAATAAACAGCTTGATTGCTTTTGCTTTTCCAGATCCGGGGGCTTTAACTGAAACCTTAGTCTCTAACGATTGACTTTGCTTACTTTTATTCACCACAGGTCGTTCTATCATTGATTACACCTGCTTTTCCTTTTTATTTTGGCTACCGTACATTCCTTTGAAGACAAAAATAGAGAAAATAACGGTAATGATAAATAATCCGTAGGCAACTGCTGATGCATAGCCGTAGTTATTGTATTTAAAAGCTTGATTATATAAATAGAGCACCATCGTATTTAGAGCACCATCTGGAGAACCAACTCCATCCGTTAGTAACATTGGTAAATCAAATAGCTGTAGGCCACCAATAAGAGACGTAATCATGATATATAGTAAAATTGGCTTTAATAATGGTAGCGTGATTTTCGTAAACGTTTGCCAGCGGTTAGCTCCATCAATTAGAGCGGCTTCATAGTAATCTCGTGAAATACCAGACACCCCTGCCATCACGACGATAAATGAATGCCCAAACCACATCCACGTTAAAATAAGAGACACCGAAAGCTGAGCCGTTGTCGGGTTATTAAGCCAGTTAATGGGCTCAGAGATAATTCCCAAACTCATTAATACCATATTTAATGACCCATGCTGCCAATCTAGTAAAATACCAAATAAAAGCGCAACGGAACTGATTGTGATTAAATTTGGCAAGTAAAAAATGGAACGAAAGAATGCCAACCCTTTCATTTTGACGCGCATATCGGAGAATATTGCTGCTAGCAGTAGCGCGATTCCAATTTGTAAAACAAAGTTTACTCCCCAAATTTTCCATGTATTAAAAAAAGCTTCCACAAAGTATTGATCCGTAAATAAGCGTGTATAGTTGGTTAATCCAACAACATCAGGAGTTCCGCTGCCGGTGTAGTTTGTAAAGCTATAATAAAACGTCAGTCCTACGGGGTAGATGCTGAAGATTAAAAAAACAATCCAAAAGGGGGCTATAAAAAGATATCCATATCGATTTACTTTGTTCATCCCTCTACCTTCTTTCTCAATTTTTAAAGGGGGCGACACCAAGCGCCAAGTGTCACCCCTATTTAATTAGCTCTTTGGCACAGTAATATCTGGGTATGCGTTTTTTACTTTTTCATAAAATTCTTTAATAGCTTCATTCTTCGATTTTTTACCTTCTACATATTCTCTGACAGCGTTACCAAAAAGAGTATCAATTTGCTGGTCATATTTTGTTACAATCCCTGCATCAATCTCTTCTGATTGTTTCAAGAAAAATTCATAGTTGTTTTGTCCACCTAAAAATTCGTCGCTGAAATCGCTTTTAATTTGATCCGTTACTGGAAGGTAAGATAATACATCTCCTGTTTCCTTTGCCCAGTCCGTTAGAAACTTATCTTCTTGCGTCATCATTTTGACAAACTTATATGCTAGCTCTTTGTTTTCAGATTTACTGTACACTCCAAGCCAAGTGCCCCCCCAAAAATAAGGCGTTGGTCCATTAGTAACGGCCCAATCTCCAGCTGAATCTTTTACGTTAGACTTTAATACGCTGTGCAGTCCCCAAGTTGGCAGTACATATGAGAATACTTCCGTTTCAATTTGCTGGCCGTTTTCTTTTACTTTTACCTTCTTATCCATTGATTCCAGCCAAGATGGTGACCATTCAGGTGCTAATGCCGTATAGTTCTTTGCACGTAACTCCTTTGCATAATCCATATATTCGATGCGCTCTTTTGTAAGCTTTAATTCGTTGTCTTTATTCACCCATGGCTGAGGATTTGTCCCTTGAGCAAACCAGCGCAGCGCACCTTCATCTGGGAACATACGATACCCTTTTTCTTTCATTTTCTCTGCTACTTTAAACAAGTTTTCCATTGAATTTAACATGCTTCCTACCTGATTTGGATCATCCGTGCCAAGCACTTCTTTTGCAATACTACGCTTATAGTAAATCCCTCCAGGTGTTGTTTGCCAAGAAACAGCGCGTACATTACCCTCTTTGTCTTTTCCTAAATCAAACGTGTAAGGTACATATTTGTCTTCCATCTTATCTACGTTGTAAGGATCCTGGGATAAGTTTTCCCAATACCCAGCGTCCACCCATTGTTTTAAAAACGCGATTTCTCCTGTAAATACATCAGGTGCTCCTACTCCACTTTCGAGTACAGGCTTTAGCTTTGTTGGATAATCTGCGATTGGTACAATTGTTAGTTCTACTTTCACACCATTCTTTTCTTCAAATGTTTTGATTGGCTTTTTCAATTCATCAGTGAATGACCAAATTCGTAAATCGACGTCTTTATCGCCCGATGCCTTATTACCGCCCGAACAAGCACCCAGCACGCCGCAAAGTAACACCATGACCATGAAAAAAATCCCCTGCTTTTTCATCTCTTTCTCCTCCTTCTCTATCACATAAAGCCTTCGCGAAAGCGGTTTCGGAAATAAGTTAAAAATAAGTAAATCGAAACCGCTTTCGATTTACTGTAAAAAATAATATTAGCTATTATTTTTTTCTTTTAATGCTAGACAGCTTTCTCGACAGACAAGCTCAACTGGAATGATGTTAGATGAAATTACCTTTTTCTTTTGAGTAATTTGTTCAATTAAGATTTGTGCAGCTTGCTCTCCCATTAAATCCGTATCTTGCCTAATCGTTGTCAATTTCGGGGTAATATACTGCGCCATATCAATATCATCAAACCCAATAATTGAGATATCCTCTGGTACTCCAAGCCCTCGCTCTTTTATGGCTTCGATTGCTCCAATTGCCATATGATCACCAGCTGTAAATACTGCTGTTGGCTGAACCTCTAAATCTAAAAGCTTATTCATTGCTAGCTTTCCTTCTTCAATTGAAAAGAAACCACCGTCTACTAAATAACCGTCTCGAATTGATAAGCCCATTTCTTGCATTGCCTTCTTGTATCCTTCTGCCCTTGCTTCTCCAACAGCATTTATAAAGCTTCCTGCAATATGAGCAATTCTTTTATGACCGAGCGAATGTAAATGTCGAACGGCTAGCTTTCCTCCTTCCACATTATCGGAATACACCGTACTGCATGGTGCTTCCATCATATCAATAACAACAATAGGAAGCTTGCTATTAATTAAATCTTGAATTTGAGAATCATCAGCTCGTGAACAAAATACAATAATCCCATCTACGCCTCGGTACATAAAATGTTCCAAATAACTAACATCACGATTACGTAAATTTCGTGAAGCAAAGATAAGGTCGTATCCTTCACGCTCTGCATGCTTTCTAAAACTTTCAATCACAGCGTTAAAGAACGGATGCTTCATACCAACGCCGTTTTCTTCAGCAAACACAACGCCAATCATATGAGATTTTTTTGTAGAAAGCGATTGAGCATTGGAATTAGGTAAATAGCCCATCTCAGCTGCAGCGCGTAAAATTTCTTGCTTCGTTTTTTCACTAACGTCTGAATAGTTATTTAAAGCTTTTGATACGGTTGTACTTGAAAAACCTGTTTTCTTTGCAACATCATAAATTGTAACCATTGTTTTCTCCTCTTTTACGAAAGCGCTTTCGATAGCGTCATTATAACGTATTCATTTTATATAGACAATACTTATTTTAAAATTTTCAAAAAATAAAATCAACTACTAAACATTTCTTTGAATGTTTTATAAAGTTTTCTTTATATGGTTTTATAAAAAGAAATGTTTTTCTCTACAAAAGAAAGGGTTTTATAACTACAAGTACTAATATAAGAACAATGATTGAAACCATTATTTTGGTAAACAATAGAACTAGTATTAGATGGTATTTATCAAAAAGGAGGAATGAAAATGAAAGTTGTGATTGCTGGCGGTACCGGTTTTGTGGGAAAAGCACTCGTACAAGATTTATTAAAAAAACAGCATGAGGTGTACGTGTTAACTCGGAACGCCAATAAACCCTCTCACGATCCTAACCTTCATTATGTAGAATGGCTAAAAGAAAATGCTAGCCCTGAAAACGTTATTCAGAAAGCTGATGCCTTTATTAATCTAGCAGGTGTTTCGTTAAATAGCGGTAGATGGACAGAAGAACGAAAACAAGCGATTGTCCAAAGTCGAATTTCTTCTACTCGTGAAATCATTCGAATTATGGAGAGCTTAGAGATAAAACCTTCTGCTTATATTAACGCAAGCGCTGTAGGTTATTACGGAACAGCCGAGCAAGATACTTTCACAGAAACGTCTCCATCCGTTGGGCATGACTTTTTAGCTGAGACGGTTAAAGTATGGGAAGCAGAGGCATCAAGAGCTGAAGATTTAGGAATTCGCACTGTATTTACGCGCTTTGGTGTTATTTTAGGAAAAGACGGCGGTGCATTGTCAATGATTGCCTTGCCTTATCGCTTTTTTGCTGGAGGAACAGTTGGCTCAGGAAATCAGTGGCTTTCATGGGTCCACATTAAAGACGTTGTCGAAATAATTCAGTTTGCAATAGTGAATCAAGGGGTTCAAGGACCTGTTAACGTCACAGCCCCTACTCCTGTCCAAATGAAAGAGTTTGGCCAAACTGTTGGCGCAGTTTTACACCGTCCTCACTGGCTTCCTGCCCCTAGTTTTGGCTTGAAACTCATGCTTGGCGAGATGAGTATGATTATTTTAGAAGGGCAGCGCGTAATTCCTGAAAAAATGATTCAACACAACTACCATTTTACATATACTAAATTAGAAGATGCATTACAAGATTTATTATAACGGTGTATGAATGTATCAGATAAGGAGTTTGCTATGAAAGCGACATTATTTAAAAATGCTACAGTTTATCCAATTACATCACAGGCAATACCTAACTGCGACGTACTTGTTGCTAATGGAAAAATCAAAGATGTTGGGCCGAACTTACAGCCTCCTCTGCAAGTGGAAGTCGTTGATTGTAAAAACCAATACTTATTTCCAGGATTTATTGATGTTCATACACACCTTGGACTTTATGACGAAGGCACGGGTTGGGCTGGTAATGATGCAAATGAAACCATCGAACCTCTCACTCCACATATTCGAGCACTGGATAGCGTACACCCGCTTGATTCTGCATTTAAAGATGCGGTTCAGTACGGCATTACAACCGCTCATATTATGCCAGGAAGCGCAAACGTAATTGGCGGCACAACTTCTGTAATTAAAACTACTGGTACCAACATTTCAAACATGCTCATCCAAGAAACTGCTGGCCTGAAAATCGCGCTTGGTGAAAACCCTAAGCGCATTCACAGTCATGGTAATAAAGAATCAATCACTCGCATGGGTATTATGGGAATGCTTCGCGAAGCATTCTATGAAGCAAAACACTGTGACAATACCGATAGTTTACGAATTAAGCCTCTTGTGCAGGCTTTACGACGTGAAATTCCTGTTCGAATTCATGCTCATCGTGCAGACGATATTTTATCTGCTTTACGTTTTGCAGATGAATTTAATTTAGATATCCGTATTGAGCACTGCACGGAAGGTCATTTGATTGCTCATGAACTAGCTGCTAGAAACCTAAAGGTTTGCGTTGGACCTACGTTAACAAGACGCTCAAAGATTGAGCTCAAAAATAAAAGCTGGGAAACTTATCAAGCACTCTGGAATCAAGGCGTCGAAGTGTCCATTACAACTGACCACCCCTACACGCCTATCCAATATTTAAACATCTGTGCTTCCATTGCCGTAAGAGAAGGGTTAGATGAACAAAAAGCACTTGAAGGTATTACCATTGCAGCAGCCAGAAACCTGCGCGTTGATCACCGCGTGGGCAGCATTGAACGTAATAAAGACGCTGATTTAGTACTGTGGAATTATCACCCTTTTCACTACCTAGCTAAGCCGTTGGTAACAATGATTAATGGAAAGATATTATTTAAAAAAAATTAACAAAATAACTATTTTCTTTTTCAAGTTTTTTTAGTATGATACGTACAGAAACATATGAAGAAAACAAATTTATACACATCACTTGTTAACATTTGAAATCGTTGACTTGTAATGGGAAGGCAAATGGTGCGCCACCAGGTAACTGGTTCTAGTGGGTTCGATTCCCACCCCGAAATTTTTTTTACTACTAAAAAATTTCGAGGGTGGGGACTTGAAGGTCCTTTGTATGCCCTCATTCAGGAGGGAAAAGTTATGTTAAGAAAACGTGACCTACAAGACTGTCAATCTCTTTATGACCTAATGACGCATCCAGATGTCTTCCCTTTTGTTCGTCATAAAGCGTATTCTCAAGAAGAGTTTTTGTTCGTGACGAAGCAAACAATGGAAGCAGAAGAGCACGGGGAAGTAATCTCACGTACAATTTTGGACGAATGGGGTAACCCAATCGGCACTATTAACCTATTTGACGTGGAAGACCAAGCTGGCTTTTTAGGTACTTGGTTAGGCAAACCATATCATGGTAAGGGATATAATCAGCTTGCTAAAGAAGCATTCTTTAACGAACTCTTTTTTGAACTAGAGATTGAGCGCGTATTTATGCGAATTCGAAAAGTAAATATCCGCTCGCTGAAAGCAGCTGAAAAGCTACCTTATGCAGTCCTTGCTAATGAAACAAGAAAAAGCTTATACGATGAGATCAACCGAAATGAAGAAGTATATGACTTATATGAAATCCCAAAGGATTTATATACACTTTACTATATGCGCCACGAGCAAGAAGTTCATGAAGATCACCAGTTAAAAGAAGCGTAGAGAGCAAATCCATCTCCATGGATAGCTCTTTTTTTATGTTTGACTATTGGTTTAAAAAGTACCAAAGTTGGTGAAACTTAGTACAGAAATGAACTACTTGGAGGGATTTTAATGGCTGATAAAAAGCGTCATGAAAAAACGAAAAGTACACTACGAAGCGCACAAGAAGTAACGTATTCTCATGAATTTAAGTTAGCAGACCAAGCTGGTGGCTATACTAAAAAGCAATCTAGGCATTAACCTCTTAGCAAGAGAAGGCAGCTTATACAGGTGCCTTCTTTTTATGTGCGGTTATTTTTTAACAATAATAAATTGCTATGTCAGTAAGAAGACATTCCACATATAAACTCTCATTATGCACAGTAAAAGATATACACATAACTTACTAACATATATGTGGATAATGTGCATAAGTCGTTAATAACTCCATTTAACAACCGCTATGACCTGGTATAACAATGTGAATATTTTATAGGAATTTTCAGAATTATTGTTGATAATGTGTATAACTCTGTTAATATCCTCATTTTGTATGCACTTTCATTATTTTTCTACTGTGGATAACTATTATGCTAAACATCCTTACCTCCTCTACTTTTTTACTTTCTTACAATATTATGACCTGCATAATAAAAAGGCAGGTTTCCCTGCCTTTTTGTTATGAATATGACTCAGAATGATTAACATTAGTAGACTTAATTTCTTCATAGGTTACGTTTTCTTTCGCCTGGAGCATGATCTCATATTGACGAAGACGTAATTGGAATACAGAAAGTGGGTCACTATACACCGTCAGACTTTCCTTCATCTCATTAAGTGCATCCTTACTGCAATCAATTGTTTCATGAGATTCTTCAACTGCTCCGTGCAGCTCTTGGATAGGTGGCTCAAAGAAGAGATGAATATCCACTTCCAGAGACTTCTCAAATAAATCAAATTGTAGGAAAAACTTATTTAGTACAGATGCCGTAACATCTTCATACTCTTCATTTTCAATATACTTTTTGTACTGATTATAAAGCATCGTTTTATTTTGCGAGAACGAGCCAAAAATCTTTCCTGCACTTTTCAAGAGAAATTGCGCTGGATTCACGCGTAAGAAGATGTTTTCTTCTTCTAACTGCATGCGCGTTGTCATTCGATTGATATCACGTTTCCAATCATCCAATACTTTAAAATCACACTGGAGCATAAAGCGTTCTTTTTCATACATTTCATTGAAGCTATTCCCCATATCTTCAATGTAAGATTGCATGTCTTGAAAATGATCATTGCACTGCTTCATCCACTCATGCAGTGACGCTCTAAACTCTGGTAAAAGTTCCTTTTCAATATACTCTTGAATTTTCTCGTTCATCTTCTTGTTTAGTTCCAGGTGTATTCGACGGAAATCACTCTCTTCGCTTAGCATACTAGAACACTCACGCAGCAACTTAGGAAGGTTATTCGTTAACGCTTGCTTCATTTGATCTTTAATCCCCTGATACACGTTTACCAGCTCGTGAACAGCTTCGCTTTCTTTATCTTCTAGCGTATTAATAAAACCGTTAACGCGAACAAGCATATCTTCATTCCAGTGAATAGCTTGCACGTATCCACTCTCCTGCTCCGCACGCTGTTTTAATAAATCAGAAAGCGTTTTGCGAATAAACGTTAATAAATTGCTAATGCGACGCTCCTGGTTATCTTGGCGGCTAGTGAATCGGAAATTTTCTTTCATAAATCGAGCTATGCTACCTCGCTCATCTAGCTCGTATACCGAAGCATACGGTAGAATGCTTGCTTCTGGAAAGTCAGCGTGAATAAAAGCAGACGTTTCTTCAACAAAACGCTCCATTTCGCGCTCATCTTCCAGTGCATTTATTTTGTTTAATACGAAGTGAATAGGAAGCTCTGGTGCTTGCTTTTTCACGACTAACAACATATCTCGCTCTTTTTCTGTAAAAGGCTGATTTGCATCCAGCACAAATAGTAACCCGTCTGCAATAGGAAGATACTCAAACATATACTGAGCTTCATCCATTTGCCCTTTAAAGCCTGGAATATCAATGATACTGTAGTGCTGATCTTGTAAAAAGCGATTTGGCACTCGAACTTCTAAGCACGTATCAGCTTCGCTTACTTCCTTCAACTTACTAAAAGAATGCCACTCTGTACTCGTATTGATTTCTGTTGACGAACGCTGATTCACTTTAAATTCTTCATCATGGGAGACTAAGATTGGTACATTATTCCCGCCTGCTACATGCTCGTTTAATATAGCATTAACAATTGAGGCTTTATCACTTTGCACCGCACCCGCCACCATAACGTATTTCGTTTTTAAATCTGCAAATGAACTGGCTAGCCAATTAAACTTATAACCCACTTCAAGTCCATGACGTCTTCCCCACTTCGTAATATTTTCACCGAGTTCAAGGAAGTACGTTAAGCCATCTATATCACTTGATGATTCAAAAACGAGACGCTCTGCTTCTTGTAAAGCAGGTGAAGCAATTGATGATGTAAACTGCTCATTCCATGCCAAGATAGCAGCCGAAGGAAATAAAGAGCGTGCTTGACTCGTAACTTTTAACCAGTTAGCAAGCAAATGTGGCACAACGTCATGAAGATCACGCATTGCGTATTGGCCATTAATCAGCTCTCTATACGTCTCTTCATACAGGCGAGAAATCTCTTGCCAGTATTCATATAAACCTACTTCTACATTTAAGAAAATGTTATTAATAGTTTTGACCCAAGCTAGGTATGAGTCTTGACCAACGTAGCTCTTCCACAAGCCACAAACCAGCTGCTTAAAATGTAGCTGATCGACTTTATAGAAGGTAATAAGGGCCTGATAAAAATAATCGGGTGCGAATGATTTTGTATAACCTTTATCGACATATTTCTTTAATGTATCAAACCATTTTAACGATTCAGTACGAATTGCTTCGTCCACAGCCAGCTCTACGGCGCTTGTCCAGTCGCTCTGCTCTTCGTAAAATTCTCGTGCTAACGCGGTAACGTTCGGATAACTAGGCTGAGTTGATACAAGTTTTTTTATTATTTCATAAGATCGATCCGAATTTTGCTGCTCTTTATATAACGAGAATAGCTTTAACCCAACTTCTGCTGTGAGCGTGCTAGATTCCGAATCGATAGCGGTGTACACCTCTTCAGCAATCGATAAGAGTCCAAGCTCATAGTAAGCATCCCCAATATTTTTCTTTGCCCATAACTCAAGTTCTCCACTTACATTTTCCCACTTATAAATAGCTGCCTCAAAGTCTTTGTTATGAAAATAGACTTCCCCTTGGGAAAAACGAATAAATGATAGTTCATAAAACTCTTGCTTTTGCTCTTCCAAAAGCGCTTCACCTAACGCCATAATTGGATTAGATAAATTTTCTTCTGAAAGCAAGGTTTCATAGTACTCCTTCTGAATTAAATGCCTTTCAATTGTCATTCATCTATTCCTCCATCTATGTATAGAAATTCAACATTTTCAATGATTTCTTCCTATTATTTTAACAGAAATCTCCGTAAGAAAAATTTCATTTGCATGTCAATTGCTGAATTGTAACCTTTTTTTCAATTAACCTATCAACCTGACAATAAAAAAAGCATAGTGATGATCATTCACTATGCTTTTTTACTAGTTATGATGTTTTTTTCTTTTTAATTTGACCAATGCCAAGCGCTTTTGCCTCTTTGTTTAAATCCTTTAATAGACTAGCCGTCATTAAAGCCATTACGGCAGAGAACGGTAGCGCTGCTATAATCATGGTATTTTGTAACGCTTGAAGTCCGCCAGAGTATAAAAGCACTAGCGCAATAACTGTAAGCGTAATTCCCCAAACAAGCTTAACGCTGTTTGCTGGGTTTTGTGAACCATTTGTTGTCATCATTCCAAGCACAAACGTACCTGAGTCTGCTGATGTAATAAAGAATGTAGCAACAAGAATAATCGCTAAAATTGACATAAGGGTTGCTAGCGGATAGTTTGCAAAAACACCAAACAGAGATTCTTCTGTTGCCAGCTTTGAAATTTGTGCAATACCATTACGTTCTAACGTTAACGCAGATCCTCCAAATACAGAGAACCACAGGAAACCAATTAGAGAAGGTACCATTAACACAAAGATAACGAACTCACGAATTGTACGACCTTTTGATACGCGTGCAATAAAGATTCCAACAAACGGTGACCATGCAATCCACCAAGCCCAATAGAAAATCGTCCAGCCGTTAATCCACTGACGGCCTTCTTCATTTAATGGTGCAATACGGAAGCTCATGTTCACTAATGTTTGCAAATACTTCCCAAGTGTATCCGTAAAGATATTTAGCGTAAATAGCGTTGGACCTAATATAAACATTAATGCAAATAAAGCAAATGCTAAAATCATATTCGTATTACTTAAAATCTTAATACCTTTTCCTAATCCCGTTAAAGCTGAGATAATAAATAACACTGTCACCACAAGAATAATAATGAATTGCGTGACAATATTTGATGGTACATCAAACAAATAAGATAAACCACCGTTAATTTGAACCGCACCAAACCCAAGCGTTGTCGCTACACCAATGACAGTGGCAATAACTGCAATAACGTCAATAATTTTACCAAGTACGCCATCTGCATATTTCCCTAAAATTGGCTTCAATGTTGCGCTGATTAATCCACGCTCTCCTTTTCGAAACGTAAAGTATGCTAGACACATCGCAACAATACCATAAATAGCCCACGCATGAATTCCCCAGTGGAAGAACGTAAAGCGCATTGCGTCTTGCAGACCTGCGTCTGTCCCTACTCCTCCTGTTGGAGAGCTGATCGCATAATGACTAATAGGTTCAGCTGTACCCCAGAACACAAGACCGATTCCCATTCCTGCACTAAAAAGCATGGCAAGCCAGGTTGGGCGTGAAAACTCAGGCTTGTCCTCCTGTTTCCCGAGTTTAATTCGACCAATCGGACTTACTAATAAATACAAACAAACCAATACAAACAAAGACACCACAATTAAATAATACCAACCAAATGAATCAGTAATAAAACCTTGAATGGCTCCCGTTACGCTTTCAAGCGTTTTAGGTGCACTCACACCAAAAATAACTAATAATGCCATGATGGCAATCGAAACATAAAAAACTGTTGAAACTTTTTTCATTTGAAATTAAAAACTCCCATCTTTGATAAATTCGCAGAGGGCTTTACTTCAATTGGAGAACACAAACAATATGCAAAACCAAATAGAAAACAATATTTTTTTATGAAGCAATAATAACTAACCCTTAAAGATTGCGTTAAGACGTACTTAAGCTACATCATTTTTACTTAGCTAATATTCCTCATGTAACACTAAGCAACCAAGACCTACCTGCGCTTTACATATACAGGAAGGTTTGTTGACTTGGAATTTATAGAACTGGTTGTATGGTGAAGAAGTTTATACTTGCTTTTTCGTGGGCATGCTTTTTAGCATTACGTTCTCTAGGTAATAAGGGGGATTGGTGTATTGCCATAGTATATAGTAACATATCTCTACAAGAATGTCTGTTTTTTAAGCATATTCGTTTACACCTTGCCTGTGCACCCTTTAATATTTGAGTTCGTACACTAAAAATCTTTCGAGTGAATTTCGTAGTGATAAACCTTGAATTTCAATTTCTTCTTTCAGCTGGAATGGCGTGCGCCGAGTTAAAAAATCCGTGTAATCCTCTGAGCTATAGTAAAGAATAATAGTTACGGGCCGATAGCTGTTTCCCACTGAATCTAAGATATTCCCAACGACTTTCATAAAAATCTGAATGGAAAACGGGTTAAAAAAGTAAAAGACAGTATCTCGAATATCAATCTCATATTCTTCTGCTAAGCAGCATTGAAAAGACAGCTCAGCTCGGCGGTGGTGATATTTCTTCAAGTAACTTTGCTTATTGAGAAGCGCTTCTTTATAAAATTCTTCATTCATCTCAACACCCACTACAGATGCTTGATAACGATAATGTAGATAAAAATTTAATCGCCCTTTTCCACACCCAAAGTCGACAACTCGATCCGAAGAGCTTAGCGATACCTTCGCAAATAACTGGTCAAGACCTTTGTATGGTGTAGGCTCATAGCGATGATAATGCAGTGAATCGTAAAAGCCTTGTTGATTTCCAATTGTTTGTATATTTAACAACTCGTCATAAAAATGATCCGTCATGTTAATACTCCTTTTTATTTGCCCCATACATTAATACCTACTTTCTTATTCTTTCAAACCTCATTCTCCTGATTTAAAATAATTTTATTTCAAATAGCTTGATTTTGAGTAAAAATAGTCGAAATAGTAAAGAGAGTTTGTCTAAAAGGAGCGCATGTAATGATAAATATAAATACTAGCACACAGGTGCTGAAACAAGATTCAGTCCTCGCTGCGCTAGAAAAGTCTTTAGCGATGATTGAATTCGATTTAAACGGCAATGTCCTTTGGGTTAACCAGCTTTTTGCTCAAACACTTGGATACGGGTGCGATGAAATGATTGGAATGAACCACCGTTCTTTTTGCACACCTTCATTTTATAACAGTATGGAATATGCCCAGCTTTGGCACAACCTACGATTAGGTAAAGCGTTTCAAGAAAAGATTCAACGAATCACAAAGCAAGGAGAGCTTTTATGGCTAGAAGCAACTTATACTCCAGTCTTAACTGAACGGAATGAGGTAGAAGCTGTTATTAAAGTTGCTACAAATATCACAAAGCGTGAACAAACTACATCTCATCTTGTTAATGATCTAGACTTCATGTCTGAAAGCTTAAAGAAAAAAGCGGAAGAAGGAATTACTACAGTTCAGCACATGTCTGCTTGCATTCAGCATATTGTCGAAGATGTGAAAAAAAATATGGATATACTGTCTGAGCTTCAAACCCAAACAGACTCTATTCGTGGTATGGTCAAAACGATTCAAGATATCGCGAGCCAAACGAACTTACTAGCATTAAACGCAGCCATTCAAGCAGCTCATGCTGGTGAACATGGAAAAGGATTCGATGTAGTTGCAAAAGAAGTGCGCCATTTAGCTACCCGAGCAAACGAATCAGCAAAAGAGGTTCACAATAAAGTAGAAGAAATAACATCGGTTGTACACACCATTTTAAACGAGACGAACGCTTCTGAAAAAGCAATTAAATTAAGTAGAGAACAAATTGAAAAAGCAATTGCTAAATTTGTCTCAATTGATGAAGATGCTGAGTACTTGGAAACACAAACTAAAGCGCTAACAAAACTGTTAGAAGCATAAGGACGTTTTATACTAAAAAAAGCCTGAGAACTATCTCAGGCTTTTCCACTATTATTTCCACTCTGCTACGCGATTGATTGGTAAACGAACTGATGGATGACCTTCATCAGCTGCTTTACCGATTGAAATAAGCATCACTGGTACATGTCGTTCTTTATCCATTCCGAACACTTCTGTTACCTTCTCTTTTTCATATCCACCAATTGGGTTTGTATCATATCCGTAGGCACGTGCTGCTAGCATGATTTGCATAGATACAAGCCCACCGTCAATTAAGACAACATCTTTCATATCTTCAGTTGAAATTGTTTCAAAGTATGAAGAAAATGCTTGTTTAATATTGTCTTTTACGTCTTTTGGCATATAGCCTACTTCTACTGCCTTGTCATAAATTTCATCGAAGTATTCAACGTTTTGAATATCTCCAAATACCGCAATAACAGCTGCAGATGTTTCAACTTGAGTACTGTTAAACTTCGCAAGCTCTGCAAGCTGTGCTTTTGCTTCATCGCTTTCAATTACTAAAAAGCGCCATGGCTGCATGTTAACTGAAGATGGTGCAGTTGTTGCCACAGTTAGGATTTCTTCCATTTCCTCGCGACTGATTTTTACAGTTGGATCGTAGCGTTTAATTGAACGTCGCTCTTTTAAAATTTTATTGAAGTCATTTGTTGTTTGCATGTTAAATCTCTCCTCTTATGGTTATTTTTATATAAGTGCTTACTTAAAGTTATCTACTTTTATTAATGCAACTTTTACTACCTTACTCTCATTTTCTCGTTTTGTAAAATAATTAGCCTCTCGAAATAAATTAAAAATATTTTCTGATAAAAACCTTCACATAATAGACTAAATTTGTGCATTTATTCCGTGGTAAAATAAAGGATGCATTCTTACTTTTAATTATTGGAGATGACATAAGATGTTCTGGACAGTTATTGTTATTGTTGTTGTCAGCGCTCTTAAACTTTTAATTACATGCCTTCCTACCCCAGTCGTAGAGTGGCTTCACGGTAAATTTAAGCTACACCCTACCTTATCGATAGATTCAGCTGTTGTGAAGAGAAATGGCAGCACAATTGAAGGTGAAGAGAAAACACAAATTATTGAAGCCTTTAACAAAGCGACGTTTCTAGATCAGTACTACGTACACGATGGGAATCGAACTCACTATCTCAACCTTGAGCAAAATGAAACTCCCGTTATTATTCACAGTGTACACGGCAAGCATACCTTTGAACTGTTTATATACAGCTACAGCGATCATGTGGATGTAGTGAAAAAATTTAAAAAGAAAGTACTCGCTTATCGCATGCTTTCAGACGAATTTCAAACAAACATGTATGTATCATAAAAAACACCAAGGTGTATGTTCACCTTGGTGTTTTTGGTAGTAAAGAATAAATCAAATAGCGCGTAGTACATTCACTTTTCGCTCAGCGCAATCTTTAATCCAATCAGTGCAAATAGCGAGCCTTCAATCCAGTTAACGTTTCGTGAAACAGCTGGCCGTTTACGTAAGACTGTTCCTACTTTTCCAGCAAATAAACTGATTAATACAAAGACAAAAAGCGCTTGAACTAAAAACGTAATGCCATATACGAGCATTTGAAATGCTGCACTTCCATGGCTATCAGTAACAAACTGTGGTAAAAATGCCAGAAAAAACAGGGATACCTTTGGGTTCAAGATATTCATGATAATTCCTTTTTTGTAGAGTGCACCATAGCTTACTTGTTGAGTCTTCTCTACCTCTAAAGGAGAACTTTTTGCTGTAAATGCTTTATAAGCTAAATACAGTAAATAAGCGGCACCTGCATATTTAATGATAGAAAATGCAATAGACGATTGATATAAAAGTGCGCTTACGCCTAAAATCGTCGCTGAAATATGAACAATTAGACCTGTACATAAACCAAACGCCGTCGCAATACCCGCATTTTTCCCATTAGAAATACTCTGAGCAAGCACAAATAAATTGTCTGGCCCTGGCATAATTGTAAGCAATAGAGCTGCTCCTAAAAAAGATAGCCAAATTAAGAAATCCATTGTCAAAACTCCTATGTATTATTTGCATTCAAACGACAATACTGCATTGAGCGTTCCTAGCTCAACATTGGGCATTCCACCACTATCAAAACAAGAGTTCGTTAGCGTACGCAGCTCTTTATTATTAAAGTAGGACTCTGAAAACACAAGTGATGCTCCTACGACAAGTACGACAGAAGAAATAACAGATAGCCTTTGAAGATTTGTTATTTTTTTAATAGTCCATCACCCTTTTTTCTATATTTTAACATATATTCAAACAAAAAAAGCAGCATCTTATAATAGAAGCTGCTTTTTACTATGACTTATTTTACCCACTGCACTACATCGTCAAATTCTCTTCTTGTTTTCTCACGCTGTGGATTTTCAAGACGGTAACCAAATGCAACCATAACAGAGATATCGTATTGGCCATTCTCAAGAAGTCCTTGCTCTTTTAAAAGCTCATGCGTTTTTTCATAATTAAAGCCTTCAATTGGACAAGAATCAACACCAATTTGCGCTGCTGCTGTCATCATGTTTCCAAGTGCGATATACGTTTGCTTACTTGCCCAGTCAAACAGCGAACGGTCACTTTCAAATAAACGAGCGTCTTCTTCTTGGAACGCTCTGAATCGTGGTAAAACCGACTCTAACACATCTTCTGGCATCTCTTTAACCTTTTTTTGATGATTCATTGCGTATTCTGAGTCATAGCGTGCATCCGTACGCGCTAGAATGATAACAAAATGACTTGCTGTTGGCAGTTGTCCTTGCGCGCCCCATGAAACTTCTTTCAAGCGACGTTTTAGGTCTTCGTTCTCAATCACTAAAAACTTCCATGCCTCATAACCTAATGAACTTGGAGATAAACGCCCTGTTTCCATAATGAAACGAAAGTCTTCATCTGACACTTTCTTTGTCGGATCAAACTCTTTCGTTGCGTGACGAAAATGAAACGCATCTAGAATTTCTTGTTTCTTTGCTTCGTTGCTCATGATACATCCACCTTTCTTCTCTAATCAATTTCTATGTGTCATGGTAATGAATTTGATTGCAGAATACAACTATTTAGCTTTTAATAATTGTCACTTCACCGACTTTACGATGAAGCTTAAACGAATTATTTATTTTTAACCCTTTATGAGTCGACCAATACCTTTAATTGATTTGTCAATCTGTTCATGGTAATCAAGCGCATCTAAAAAAACAAACCCTTCAATCATCACTAGCGTAAGAGCAGATAGCTCGTCTCGCTCCTCTTCACTATCCACCTTAATTTCTCGTGTAATACAGTCCAAAAATGTAGCACACATTTGATTTCCAACTGAGTAAAAAGGTTCTTCTTTTTTTGCTGCAATAGCAGCAAGCTCTAAGCATAGCTTAATGTAGGGTTTAATGCCCGGGTGTTTCATCATTTCGCGTAGATAAGGTAGTAAATCAACAAAATTTTTTTGCTCTGTGCGTGCACTATCCAATATTGTAATGAACTCATCAGTAATAGAATTTAAAGCTACTGTTAGTAGTTCTTCCTTATCCCTAAAATAGTGCATGAGCATGCGATCACTCGTGCTTGCAGCTTCTGCTAAATTTCGTAAAGTAGCTGTTTGCACCCCATTTTCAAGAATATATATTGATATATCTTGAACGATCTGATTTTTTCTTTTTTCTCCTTTTTTCATGCGATCAGTTCCTTCTTGTGTTTTTATGTAGTATATGCTACATTTTAATTATGTAGCAAACACTACATAATTATACTTGGAGGTTATGTACATGAGTCAGCCTGTTAAAAGCGTTACTTTTTCAAGCGATAAGCCGTATCTATTAACCCAAAAGCAAATATTTTTACTAACAGCTGTAGGTGTTATTTTTTGGTTTGTCGGTGCAATGTGTGTTAAGTTTGGTTCTGCTTTTGGTTTTTTCGGACCAACTGCTAGCATTTTCTCATTTGGAGCTGGAATTCTTATTTCTTGGCTATCTGTTAGGTTCATGGTTAAACTAGTTGGCTTATCTGCTCCACAAATTGTGCCCGGTGTTAGCTTTGGTCTAGCAGTTGCCACTTTTTTTGACGGGATTTTTATCACATGGGGGCCAACTTTGTACGGTTCTTCCTACGATGAAATTACACTTGGAGCTGCTTGGATTCTATGGGGAGCGTGCACGTTTCTTACAGCTGCTTTTGTTGAGGCTTGGCGCAGAGATTTATAAATTCTTATTAAAAAAAACCGTGTAGAAGTAATTCCAACTAAACTTTTACACGGTGTTCTTTAGTTTTCAGTGACAGGAATTCAACTTTCACTGCCAAACGTTGATGAATTAGTATTATTGCTTTCATTCTACGATAGTTCTGGATCTTACAAGAAGTTGCTTTATTCATGGCTACTAATACATTCAATTTGTTTTCCTTCCTTACATCTACAAAAACACCTAACATTCTGTGCACTTTTTTGTTGGAGAGAATAATTCTTACGTATCTCTCATCTCAACCTTTCAAATCTTATCTTTTGTTCCCTTGTTACATAGTGTTACCACAAAACAGAAGATTCTTGTAAAGGAGAATAACATATGCAGACAGAGTCGTCCTTAAAAAGGTTAAATCTATTTTATAGAGGAACATTTCAGTAGCTTAAGATTCTACTTCTACTTTCTCCTGTGTTCACCCGCCTCTTTCAAGAGTACGTCGTTTCTTATCTAATCATTATGTTGTGTATCACATGCGGTAACCTCGTTATTGAATTGATTGCTACTTTAGAATTTGGTAACGAGCCAAAGCGATATTTTCCTCTTTTCTTAGCATTGAGCCTACCAGTTAACATTGGACTTCTTGTCATTTGGGGCATACGCTCTAAGTTATAGCCCTTCTTCTGCAGTTGAAAATTCCTTCCTCAAACGATATGTTTAAGACACAAGATTTTTCAAAAGAAAACGAGGAACTACTATGAAAAAAATTCTACTTGTCGATGATGATTTACATATTCTTAAGCTTGTAACTATTCACCTATCACAAGCTGGTTATGATGTGTTACAAGCGAAGCATGGAAGCGAAGCGCTAGAAAGGTTACAGAAGGAAAACGTTAATTTAGCAGTCGTTGATGTAATGATGCCTTTTGTAGATGGCTATACCCTGACGAGAGAAATTCGTCGCTTATACGATATTCCCGTTATTTTGCTAACTGCAAAGAGCCAGATTGAAGATAAAGAACAAGGTTTTTCAGCTGGAACAGATGATTATCTCGTAAAGCCGTTTGAACCAAAAGAGCTACTGTTTAGGATTCAAGCGCTCTTACGAAGATATGACAAGGAAGAAGATGCTTTCGTTATTAAGTTAGGACAGACAAGCATTAATAAGAAGAGCTACGAAGTCAAGGTGCGAACAAAAACACTGCTTTTACCCCTGCGAGAATTTGAGCTACTCGCTTTTCTCGCCACTAATTCGATGCGCGTTTTTTCCAGAGAAAATTTAATTGAACATGTATGGGGCCTTGATTACGAAGGAGACTCGAGAACTGTAGATGTTCACATTAAGCGTCTGCGGGAGCGCTTTGCCGGTTTGACAGACGACTTTCATATCAAAACGGTCCGTGGAGTTGGCTATTCGTTGGAGACAAAACAATCATGACATCTCTTTATAGTAAATTTGTTGTTGTTACCGCTAGCATTATGGTGCTTAGCAGTGTATTAGCTTTTTTAGGTTCAAACCTTTACTACCAGCAAAAGCTAAAGCCATCAAACGATGCTAAGAATACAGAGATTGCTCTCGATATTGCTGAGTTCATCAATGAAAACCCAAATATTCAATTGACGAATTACCTTGAGAATATCGCTGAAGTAGGCTATCAAATTTATCTTGTTGATACAGATGAACGCGATCATTTTTTCGGAGCAGCATTCCGAGATACAGCATTAAAAAATGAAGTGAAAGCAAAGGTTTTAAATGGTGATATCTATCATGGAATGCGCCAGTTCCCCAAGCAAACGTTTGTAACAGGCTTTTTTGCAAATGAACTTACCAATACAATCGGTGTTCCAATTACGCATGACAGTAAGTCGTATGCCCTCTTTTTACGACCAGACATCAAGCTTTTGTTCAATGAAATGCATCTATTGCTAGCATGGCTATTGGCACTTACTATTTTACTTAGTATTATTCTTGTTTTATTTAGTACGAACTATTTGGTAAAACCGATTTCGAGCCTAACAGCAGCCACAAAAGTATTAGCGGCTGGAAACTTCCAGCCTAAGCTTCAAATGAAGCGAAACGATGAGCTTGGTGAACTCTCAAAAAGCTTTTTACAAATGGCTCAAAAGTTAGAACAGCTTGATGAGATGCGAAAAGAATTTATTTCAAATATCTCTCATGACATTCAATCTCCACTGTCCACTATTAAAGGGTATACCGGCCTTTTGGAACAAGAAAACTTAACAAACGATGAAAAAAGGCAATATATCTCTGTTATTAATAGTGAAATTACTCGATTATCGATTTTAACCCAACAGCTGTTGCTTCTTGCTTCCCTTGATCGAAATGAAGATATTATGAAGCCTCAACGCTTTCATATCGGAAAGCAAATTGAAGATTTAATTCAAACGCACCAATGGGCAATTCGTGAACGAGAATTGATGATTACTTACTCTCTTCCAGACATTACAATTGTAGGAGACCCTTCACTGCTAAGCACGGTGTGGGATAACCTATTAACAAATGCGATGAAATATAATAAACCAGGTGGAACGATTAATGTTTCAATGGAAGTTGCTGGTGATTATTTGATAGTCTCGTTCCAAGATACAGGAATTGGTTTAAGCACTTCACAGCAAAAGCGTATCTTTGATCGCTTTTATCGTGCTGATACCGCTCGTTCACAAACCGTAGAAGGAACTGGGCTTGGGCTTTCAATTGTTTCAACAATTGTGAAGCTTCATAACGGAGAAATTACGGTAGACAGTCAAGAAGGAAAAGGCACGTTATTTCAAATTGAACTTCCCATCTCCTGAAGCTACATCCCACTGGATGTGGCTTTTTTCATTTGTAACCTTCCGTTCATCGTCCATTCATAAAAGGCTTATACACTAAAAGTACGAAATCAAATTGGAGGAGATTTTGATGAACATCGCATGGAAAGAAATCAAAAAAAACAAAGCAAAATTTCTTATACTAGGTTCCATTATCTTTCTTGTAAGCTTTTTAACTTTTATTATTTCAGGCCTTGCAAATGGTCTATCGCAGGATAACGCAGCACTCATTAAAAATTTGCCTGACGGACAGTTCTACATGACGGAAGAAGCAGAAGAAACGTATAACCTCTCGTCAATTGACCGTTCTGTTCAGGAGAGTGTTCTAAAAGATTATAAAGGTGCTGTAGCTTTTTCAATTGGAATGGGTTTTGTAAATGATGAACGAGATAAACAACGTAGTGTTTCCTTTGTCACATCAACGGATTCAAAGCTATTTCCAAATCTAAATCAAGGTGAAGTTGTACTAGACGCTTCTTTGAAAAAAGAAGGAATCAAAGTTGGCGACACCCTTACTCACGACCAATATGATGGGACGTTTATGGTGAAAGGCTTTGTCGATGAAGCCAAATATAATCATACACCCGTTGCTTACATTAATGAGAGAGACTATCAAAGAATGTTTGCCACAAAAGAGATGCAGCTAATTTTCTTACCAAACATAGATGAAGCTCCATCTTTTAATGGTCTTCAATCTTTTTCAAACAAAGAATTTTTAAGTACCATCCCAAGCTACAGTGCTGAACAAATGTCATTGAATATGATCATTTGGTTTTTAATTATTATTAGCGGTATGCTGTTTGCCATTTTCTTTTATATGATGAACGTTCAAAAAATTGGACTGTACGGAATTCTAAAAGCAATTGGAATGAAAACGAGCAGGCTGTTTACCATCATGTGGACGCAAATGCTGATTATCACTGCTGCTTCTATTGTATTAGCCATTACATGTAGTCAGCTATTCAACCTAATAGCACCTGAAGGAATGCCGTTTAGCTTACCTGTTCTAACTACTCTTCAGCTTGCTGGTGTGTTTTTGACTATTGGCTTTATCGGCTCGACGTTATCTGGTATACAAATTAAAAAGATTGAACCTTTAAAAGCAATTCAGCAAGGAGAGATGTAAAATGACGACTTTTACAATAAAAGATGTAAAAAAATCGTTTCTAAGCGGCGAACAAACGGAAGATATTTTAAAAGGAATTAAGCTTTCATTAAAAGAAGGTGAAATTACGGCTCTTGTTGGTGCATCAGGTTCTGGAAAAAGCACGCTTCTCACAATTGCAGCTGGACTACAGTCTGCATCGAGCGGACACATTATATTTGAAGGAAATGACTTGGTAACCATGAAACCTGAACAAATACGGAAACTGCGTGCAAGCAAGTTTGGGTTTGTGTTTCAATTTGCTCACCTTGTGCCATTTTTGACGGTTGAAGAACAGCTTCTTTTAATGTTAGACGTAGCCGAAGTATCAATGTCAAAACGAGAAAAGAAGCAAGAAGTACAGCATATCTTAAAACTTGTAGAAATGGAGCATCGAAAGAGCGCATACCCTCCTTCTTTATCAGGAGGAGAAAAACAGCGCGTCGCAATTGCTCGAGCCATCATCCACAAACCAAAAGTATTATTTGCTGATGAACCAACGGCAAGCCTTGATTCAAAGCGTTCAAAAGACATCATGGTTCTTTTACAAAAGTTAACAGAGTCCCTAAAAATCACCACGCTCATCGTTACGCATGATGAAGAAATGCTTACCTATGCAAATCGGGTGATTCGTATGAGCGATGGCATTATTATAAATAATTAAAAAAACAACCTTTTCACGCCTAACACGGTGAAAAGGTTGTTTTTTTATTTTTTAGATGGTCTACCGATATACTCCATGATAAAAAATCTTTAAAATGCTAACCCTACATCCTATAGTGTTATTTTTTCAAAGCATGATACATAGTGTCCCATATTCAGTTACTGACTTGTTACGTTATACCAACTAGAAAGCGACGAAAGAAGGAATGCTTATGCAAGAGCAAGAATTAGCAAGAGGTTTAAAAAATAGACATGTCCAATTAATTGCTATTGGAGGTGCCATTGGTACGGGACTATTTCTGGGATCAGGAAAGTCCATTAACTTAGCGGGACCTTCTATTTTGTTTGCCTATATGATTACAGGACTAATTGGTTTTCTCATTATGCGCTCACTAGGTGAATTACTCTTAAGCAACCTTAATTATCACTCTTTTGTCGATTTTGTTCGTGATTATTTAGGAGACATGCTTGGGTTTATTACAGGTTGGACCTATTGGTTTTGCTGGATCTGTATCGCTATGGCTGATTTAACAGCTATTGGACTTTACACTCAATATTGGTTTCCATCCGTATCGCAGTGGATACCAGGCCTCATTGCGCTTGTGATTTTACTCATCATGAACCTAGCAACGGTCAAGCTATTTGGTGAAATGGAATTTTGGTTTGCATTAATTAAAATCATTGCCATACTCGCTTTAATTATTATAGGTACTTTTATGATTATTAAAGGTGCGTCCACACCAAATGGAACAGCTAGAGTGAGTAACTTATGGATTCACGGAGGCATGTTTCCAAATGGCATGAACGGTTTTATTCTCTCATTCCAAATGGTTGTATTTGCTTTTGTAGGAATCGAGCTTGTAGGATTAACGGCAGGAGAAACAGAAAATCCTGAGCGCAATATTCCACTTGCTATTAACAATATCCCTATTCGAATTTTACTTTTCTACATCGGTTCCCTTTTCGTCATCATGAGCATCTACCCTTGGAATGATGTAGACCCCTCTCAGAGCCCATTTGTGCAAGTGTTCGCTGCAATTGGCATCATTTCCGCTGCTACGATTGTTAATTTTGTCGTCTTAACATCAGCTGCTTCGGCAGGAAATAGTGCTGTATTCAGTACAAGCCGCATGGTTTATTCCCTGGCTAAAGACCAAGATGCACCAAGTTCTCTAGCAAAAATCAATGCGCGACAAGTTCCTGCAAACGGACTCTTTTTCTCAGCTGTGATCATTTTAATTGGAGTTGTTTTAAATTACACCATGCCAGAAGGTGTATTTACTTTAATCACGAGTATTTCAACCGTATCATTCATTTATATATGGGGGATTATCGTTATTTGTCATATGAAATACAAAAAAGAACGTCCTGATTTAGCAAAAGAAAATCCGTTCAAAATGCCACTTTACCCCTATACTAACTATTTAGTTTTAATATTTTTAGCATTTATTTTAGTGGTATTAACTCTCGCTTCAGATACGCGTGTTGCACTATTTGTCACGCCTCTTTGGTTTATTTTGCTCGTTGTTCTCTATAAAGTTAAAAAAACAAAACAAGATTCTTTGAATGATTGACATAATGAACAAAAAGCATCTTCACCAAGAATGTAGAAAGTGAAGGTGCTTTACCTTATAAAACTTATTAACTTATTCGATGCCTAGCTTCTCAATTCGCTTGATTAATCGTTCTTTATATATACCAGAAGAAAAAGATGTTTGAGCTAAATAATCTTCTGCTTCGCTTTGGTATTCTTCTGCGTTTTCAAGCTCTTCCTCATTTCCATTTTTAAAATACTCACCTGCTCCAATCATCAGTTCACTATGAATATGAAACGCCTTCAATAGTAGTTGGTGGTCATGTTCAAACATTTCTGGTGGCTTTACGCCTTTTAATTCTTTATAAATGTCTTCAAACTCACCTTGTGCTCTTTCAGCAGGCTTTGTTAACTGTTTAAACTCTGAATCCCATTCCGTGTTTGTGTCAATGGAGCTATTTTCAATTGAACGCGAAAACTGTTCTTGTATCGCTACATCCTTCACTAATAAATCGAGAGCGAGCTGCTCATATTCTGCTTCCGTGAGCTTTTTTGGAATCATTATGTAAATGATGACACCGATAATTAAAATAAGACCAGCAATAGTAAGTTGTTTATTATTCTTTCCCATACGTACCACTTCTTCTACACGCAGCGCTGACGTGTTCTGCTTTTTTTGTACAGGTTCACTCATCTTTTCACTTCGATCAATTACTGCACCGCACCCGCTACAAAACTGATCTTCTCTTCCCAGTGAACTTCCACAGTTCGTGCAAAATTTCATCCCTGCCCCTCCTACCTATTTTTTTATAACAAACTAGTAAAATTATACTATAAAATAAATAAAATTAGATAGACTAATTAACCTATACAATACGTTATTATGCTTTACTCTCCAATATTCCAACCTACTGTATACATCAACTCAATCTTTGTTTGATTGCAGCAAATGATTATCTTTAGGTTTTTTCTTTTATGTACTGCGTTTATATGGTGGTATTTTTGATTCATTTACATAGAAAAAGGTTGAGGAATTCCCTCAACCCTTTTTGTATTCTTATCCTGCAAAAAAGCTAATAACCCCTATCAGTACTAGGAATATTAAAATAATAGAAATAACCTGCACAATTCTAAGAACAAATCGCGAGCTAGAGTTATTGTTCCTTTGATCTAGCTTATTATTTAAATCATCTAACTTTCTTTCTATTTCACTTAGACGATCTTCTGTATTCATTTAACCCCTCCTCTACACACCAAATCCATTTACTATTATAGTATAAAATAGAATTTTTTAGTAATTCTATCTATAATAATTATCTATACAAGACACCCTTCCAACAAATCCTATATTATGTTAAATTGGAATTAATATCCTTATTTACGCATAGATCTTTACTAATAGAAAAGGAGGATATTATGCTAAATTCATATACCTTTATCATTATGACTACTTTAGTGATTCTTATTTTTTCTTACCTTATTGGACGAAAGAAGGAATCGTTGCGATATGTCATTCCCCTTGCTGTAGCAGTGCTTAGCCTAGCAGGATTTATAATTAGCTTACTAGTTGGAGGATGGGAAGGGCTTGGTTATGGAGCGTTGAGCATCATAGTTTTTATAGCTGCTGTACTGTCTTTACTCATCATGACAATTGCTCAAGTGATGAAGCGTAGAAGATAGCTGTTCCACATGGAACTATTTTACTTTCTTTAAGGGGAACGCTGTGCTAGGGATATCGTTTTGGATTTTATTCTTGAAAACCTCTTTATGTTTATCATGATTTTATTTCTAGCATTCTTCATTAGTATTCTGATTAAGAAAAGAGTGCTGGTTCTCAATTTTTCGATTTTTACGCTTACAAGTATTCCGTTCATTTTCATTGCTTGCGGAGTTTTGTACTACCTTTCACATTGGCCTCTTCCCGTGTACTTTGGGTTTGTTGGTTTAATTAGCTTAATCTTTCTTGTTCAAGTTCTTTATAACTATAAAATGTGGAAAAAAGAAGAACAGAGTTAATTTTAAAATAGATTATTTAGGCAACACTAGAGATACCCTTACATAAAGAGGTGTCTCAACGTGAACTCATGGATGCAAAATATAGATTTATCAGCAAAAGGCGTTTGGTTTCCTATTGTAATAAGCGGCGCTTTGTTTCTCTATTCACTCATTATGCCTAAACGCGAAATTAACTGGGTTGATTATTATGTGACGTTCAGCTTTATCGGTTATATCGCATGGGTGATCAATTCTTTAGTTGGTCGAATGTTTGACTTAGTTGATTTAGGGGACAAAAACGTCACAGGAATTGGAGAATTTGTTAGCTATTCCATCATCCCTTCTGCTCTTGCCGTCATCTACGTTAATTATGCTACAGCCAAGAATCGCTGGTCGCTAGTAGTACTTTTCACGGTCATTTCCACATTAATTGAGTGGGGAATGATTGCAGTGGATTACTTACATATCAAAAACTGGAGCTTTTTTGCTTTTTCAATTATTTTATATTTTATTGTGTTTGCCTTTGTATTACCTTGGCATATGCGGTTTATAAAAAGATAAACTAAAAACTTTACATATCGAGAAATATCGATTAGTATAAGTTCATGGAAAATAAACTTGTAGATATTTTTAAGGTTTTGGGCAATGAAACTCGTTTAGAAATGTTGAAGTGGTTAAAAGATCCAATAGAGCATTTTGATAAGCCTACTGCGCACCTTTCAAAAACTATTAGTGAAAAGGGTGGTGTTTGTGTGGGAGATATTCAAGAACGCGCAAACTTATCACAATCCACTACTTCACATTATCTCTCAATGCTTCAGCGCATTGGATTATTGGAATCAGAAAGACATGGAAAATGGACGTACTACCGCAGAAACGAAAAAAAGATTGCGGAGATTGCTGAAATCATAAAAAAAGAGCTGTAAGTTCTTTTTTTTGCTTTAACATATCTATAAATCTCGATATAAGGATGTGAAATCATGAAATTTTGGATTTATATTGTGGCTGTGTTAGCTGGAATGTCCCTTAGTATTGAAGGTGCCATTTATGGTGTGCTAGGTCAATCCGTTGGTAAACTAGAAAGCAGCTTTTATAACTTCGCAGTTGGTTCTGTAATTCTAGGAATCATTGTGCTGTTTTTAGGAAAAGGCTCACTTTCCTATTCGGCAAAAGCACCGAAATGGCAGCTTACAGGCGGAGTATTTGGCGTCATTTATTTAACGATTTTAGTTATTGGCGTTCCGCTTCTCGGGGTTGGCTTAACAATGATTAGCGTAATTGTCGGACAAATGGCAATGAGTATGATCATTGAACATAAAGGCTGGTTAGGTAGTAGTAAAACACCTATTACAAAAGAAAAAATAATGGCCGTTGCGTTGATGGCAATCGCTTTACTACTCGTTTTTTAACTAATTAAAGGAGGTTTTACGATGAGTTTTATCTTGCTCATTGCAGCGGTTATCGGTGGAGTATTACTTAGTGCTCAGTCTTCCGTAAACGGGGCGCTCAGTAGAAAAGCCGGTACGTATGAAAGCGCGTTTCTTACCTTTGCAACAGGTGCACTTGTTTTATTTTTACTCATTTTATTTTTTGGCAAAGGTGATGTATTAGCTCTTTTAGATGCGCCAAAATGGCAGCTAAGTGCGGTTTGGTTTGGAGTTGGCTATTTATTTTTAACTGTTTTAGCCGTTCCGAAAATCGGTGTCATTGCAGCCAATATTTCTACGGTTATTGGCCAACTAAGCGCAGGAATTATTATTGATCACTTTGGATTCTTTGGCGGTACACAAATTTCATTAGACTGGAAACGTGGGCTCGCTATTGTGCTAATGTTAATTGCTTTAAGATTAATCTATGTTGGAAACAAAAAGTCTGTTGAAAAAACAACTTCAAAAGTCGCATAGACGATAAAAGCCACTCTAAACGAGTGGCTTTTGTTAGATTATTTCTTTCTCAACACCGCGCGTACTGGGCTTCCGTCTGCTTCCGCTAGTGAAAGTGGTAAAGCGGCTAACTCATAGTCTCCTTCCTCAATAGCATCAAGCACAAGTCCTTCTAAAATATGAACGCTATGTGCCGCCAGTTCATGATGTGCAGCTAGCTCTTTGCTATCAAGCGGGTCCACTGAGGGTAGGTCGAGACCAAGCAAACGAACGCCTTGTTCTTCCAGATATTCGGCTACCCCTTTATCTACAGGTGGAATAGACGTTGGAAAGGTCTCGCGATTCGTCCACGCACCGGTCTTAATAAGAAGTCGCGTTACCCCAGCTAAGTCGATTTTTTTTAGATCTTCAACGCTTATGCTGGAAGGATTGTGAAGGTGCACAACTTTCGATTCTCCAATATAAAGGTTCACGTCTAAGTCCTTTACTTTTTTCCCTTCACTATCAAAATGAAAAGGAGCATCAATATGAGTACCTGTATGTACACTCATTGTAATTTCACCTACATTGACTGAACCAGACTCCTCTTTACTCCAGCTCACCCTGTAGGAAAACGGCGTATCGCCTGGCCAACACGCCACCTTGTTATTAAGCGGTTGTGAAACATCGATCCATTTATTCATTATCTAGCACCCTTTCTATCTATCCTTATAGCTTTGTACGTAGACTCCATAATTCCGGGAAGAAGTGCTTATCAAGCGCACGTTTTAAATAGTTTACCCCTGAAGAACCTCCTGTTCCCGGCTTATTGCCGATAATTCGTTCAACGGTACTCATATGGCTAAAGCGCCATGTTTGCTGCTGATTACCAATATCAACAAGCTTTTCAGCTAATTCGTACAGGTCCCAATACTGATCAACATTTTTATATACCGTTAGCCATGCTTCTTCTACGCTTTCATTTGGTTCATATGGCTGTGACCAGTCACGCTGCAATGCTTCCTCATCTACTTTTAATCCTCTCTTTACAAGCGCTCGAATAGAAGCATCATAAATGCTAGGTTCATAAAGAGCCTGAGTCATCTTTTCGTAGAGTGCTTCGTCGTGTTTGTACACCGAAAGCGCATGAATGTTCTTATTACCAAGTGCAAATTCAATTAAACGATTTTGATACGACTGAAATCCTGATGATTGTCCAAGCTTATCACGAAATTCCATGTATTCAGCTGGCGTCAACGTAGAAAGCACGCTCCATGACTGAATGAGCTGCTGCTGAATTCGTGACACGCGAGAAAGCATTTTAAACGAAGGTTCTAGATTGTTTTCACGAATGCAGGCAATCGCAGCCGAGAGCTCATGCAGAATAAGCTTCATCCACAGCTCGCTTGCTTGGTGAATAACAATAAACAACATTTCATCATGGTGATCGGAGAGGCGATGCTGACTTGATAGTATGGAATCAAGCTGTAAGTAATCTCCGTATGACATTGCTTTTTCAAAGTCCGTCTGTAGGTTTTGTTCTAATTCTATCGCCGTTCTCTTCTTTTCGTTTGGCGTATTCACGTTATGTCCCCCTTATTGCATCTCTTTAAATTCATCTTTTACTATATTTCTAGGTGCACCTACGTCTACCTTCTTACGCTTTGCAATAAAATATGCAATTGTTAAAAATATAAGCCATGGAATACCAAATTGAAGCATAATCTTAAAGTCTGTGAACCATGTTGTAATCATAAGGATAAGTAGCAAAATAGCTCCTAAAATGGTTAAGTACGGAAAGCCCATCATTCGCACAGGGAGCACGCGCCCACCTGATTTCTCCCACTTTTTACGAAAAAACAGATGAGATATAAAAATCATAAACCAGGTAAACATCGCGCCAAACATGGAAATACCCATCATAAAGGCATAGGAAGACCCAGGAATAAAAGCGTTGACAGCCGCAGCTAAAAAGATGCCACCAGTTGAAATACCTAATGCCCAAACTGGTACGCTTTTCTTGCTGAGCTTACCTAAAAATGCCGGAGCATTATTTGTTTTTGACAAAGAAAACAGCATGCGTGTCGACGCATACAGCTGGCTATTCATCGCAGAAAGAGCCGCTGTTAAAATAATAAAGTTCATAATGCCAGATGCCGCTGGAATATTTAAAATCTCCATCACTTTGACAAACGGGCTTTTGTCAACCTGGGCTTGTTGCCACGGGACAATCATCAGCATAATACCAATTGTTAAAACGTAAAACGTTGTTAAGCGAAATACTGTTGCTTTGAGTGCTTTTGGAACGGCCACATCAGGATCTTTTGCTTCTCCAGAAGTAACGGCAATCATTTCTGTTCCTAGAAAGCTAAAAAGCGAAATAAAAACGGCCACCCACATACCCCAAAAGCCGAACGGTAGAAAGCCTCCATCGTTGACAAGATTTTTCGTACCGATGGCTGAACTTGGCTCTGCACCAAATAATATGTATGAACCTAAGAGGATAAAGCCTACGATAGCGCTAATTTTAATCATTGAAAACCAATATTCAAACGTTGCAAACGTGTTTACGCTCGTTGCGTTAATATAAATTAAAACTCCAGCGAATATCACAATCCACACTACCCCTGGAACGGTTGGAAACCAATACTTCATGTATAATGCAATGGCGCTCACCTCTACTCCTACTGCCAGTACGTTAGCAATCCAATACGAATAGCGAACTAAAAAGCCTGCGAGCGGATGAACATACTTTTCAGAAATGGTACCAAACGATCCTGCTGTCGGGTGAGCAACGGTCATTTCTGCTAAGCATCCCATTAAAAGTAGTACAACAAATGCTCCTAACGCATAGCTAGCCAATACGCTTGGCCCAGCTGTTTGAATTGCAAGTCCACTTCCTAAAAATAAACCTGTACCAATTGCACAGCCCATTGAAATCATCGTCAGCTGGCTCGTTTTTAACTTTCGCTTCAACCCTTTATCTTGATTTTCATTCGTATGCAGGTGAGATTGATTGGTTTTCATAGGTCATCTCCTCTTAGATTGAACTTTTACCTATAGAAACTGCTTACTTCGTTCAAGTAAGCAGCTGTTAATTTACGCGACGACTTCGCGCTCGTTTTTAAATTGTTCGTAAAGCTTCTCACTCATGATTTTTTTCAATGCTTGAACTACTTCCCACACCTCGCTATAGGACGTATATAAAGCTACAGGTGCTAAGCGAATAATATTTGGCGCACGAAAGTCAGGAATAATTCCTTCTTTCTTTAACGCTTTACAAATACGTGCTGCTTCTTTATGTTCAAGACTCACGTGGCCACCTCGGCGTTTGTCATCCGTATGGCTGCCAAGAGTAAACCCGTATTCTTTTAACTCTGCGTTTAGTAAATCCATTAAGTACCGATTAATACGAAGTGATTTTGTTCGAATGCGTTCAATGCCTGCTTCCTTAAACAGCTCAAGTGATCCGATTAGCGGTGCCAGACTGAGCACATGTGGCGTACCAATCTGATAAGCACCTGCTGTATGAGCCGGTGTTAGCGTATGCTCCATATCAAACTGCTTTTCTTTCTTTGAGCTGAACCAACCTGCTAAGCCTGGAAGAGTCCCAAAATGCTTTTTATTCACGTATAAACCACCAACAGCTCCTGGCCCACCGTTTAAATGTTTATAGTTGCACCAGTAAGCAAAATCAACGCCCCAGTCGCTAAACTGATGAGGAATTGCGCCAATGGAATGGCAACCGTCAAATCCAATAATGATTCCGCGCTTATGAGCTTCCGTAGTCAAGCGTTCCATATCTAATACTTGACCGCTTCGATACAAAACAGTTGGCAAGACAATTAACGCGACCTCATCTGTCATCGCTTCAATGATATCCTCTTCCTCTAAAAAGCGACCATCGCGGCTTTTTACGCAAACTAAATGCCCATCGGGATCGTAGCCACGCGTACGCAGCTGACTTTGAAGTGCATAGATATCGGATGGAAACGTCAGCTCATCCGCTAAAATCTTCGTACGTGTTCCGTTCGGCTCGTAAAACGTTGAAACGAGTTGATGAAGGTTTACAGTTGTTGAACCTGTTACAATAACCTCTTCAGGAGAACCTCCTACAAGCGGCGCCATCATTTCACCGAGTTGTTCAGATAATGAAAACCAAGGATGTTTCCCTTGTGTCCAACCGTCAATTCCCTTCTCTTTCCAATCTGTGATAACTTCCATCAGCGTTGTTTCAGCTCGCTTCGATAGAAGCCCTAGCGAATTTCCATCCATATAAATGCTGTCTGGCTTGAGGTAAAATTCTTCTCGAAAAGCCGCTAATTCATCCTGCGCATCCAGCTTCTCTGCGCATTCTTTTGTTGAGTCAAACATCGTATTCTCCCCCTTTTAGCATTTGTAATCGCTATCTTAACAAAAGATTATCAAACAATATGACACAGTGTCAATATTATATTTCTGAAAATTATAAACATTTTTAAAAACTACCTCTTTTCCTTTTATGAGATTTTCTATATGCTAGAAATTAAAGAAAGCTGGGAGGGATCGTCCATCATGACAGAACATAACATAGAAGATAAGCGACATTTGCGTTCGATTAAAACGCGCCAAAAACTATTACACGCAGCCAAAGAAGTGTTTATGGAAGAAGGGTTTCAAAAAACAACCATTAAACAGGTTATTGAAAAAGCTGAAGTTGGCTACGGAACAGCGTACGTTCACTTTAAAGGAAAAGAAGAGCTATTAATCGTTCTCATGGACAGCGTCATGGCGGAATTCTATAAGATTGCAGAAACCTCCTTTTTTCCACAAACAAAAGAGGAAGCAACGGATATCATCCATAAACAAACAAATGCTTTTTTACATATGGCCGAGCATGAACGCAGCATGATGCAGGTATTCGAACAAGCAATTGGAATCGCTCCTGTCGTGTCCGAAAGCTGGAAAAACATTCGAAAGAAATTTATTCAGCGCATCTCACAAGATATCGCTTATGCTCAAAAGAAGGGGCTTGCTAGAGATGAATTAAATCATGAGTTAGTAGCAAGAGGCTGGTTTTTCACTAATGAAATGTATCTATGGGATATCGTTCGGCATGAATATGAAAGCTCCATTGAAGAAATTGCGCGGAACATTGCATCTGTTTACATTCGAGGGCTATATAAATAAGAAAAAGCCCCTACAAGGGCTTTTCTTATTTATCTTTTAACGTACGTTTTAAGAACTCACGCGTACGTTCTTGTGTTGGATTATTAAAGATTTGCTCAGGAGTACCTTCTTCTGCAATGACGCCTTTATCCATAAAGACAATGCGATCTGATACCTCTTTAGCAAATTCCATTTCATGCGTTACAATAAGCATTGTTAGACCTGACTCGGCAAGTTCCTTCATAACCTTTAATACTTCTCCTACCATCTCAGGGTCTAAAGCTGATGTTGGTTCATCAAACAAAAGGACATCAGGCTTCATGGACAAAGCACGAGCAATGGCCACACGCTGCTTTTGACCACCTGAAAGCTGTCTTGGCTTTGCATTAATATATTGATCCATTCCAACGACCTTTAAATAGCCCAACGCTACCTTTTCAGCTTCTTCTTTTGAACGCTTTAATACTTTGACTTGTCCTACCACGCAGTTATTTAAAACATTATGGTTATCAAATAGGTTGAACTGTTGAAAAACCATTCCTAGGTTTTTGCGGTAATCAAAAAGATTATGACGGTCATCTAAAATGTTTTCGCCTTTGTAAATAATCTGTCCACCGTTTGGCTGTTCTAATAAATTGATACAGCGAAGGAGCGTTGACTTCCCTGATCCTGAAGAACCAATAATCGTCACGACTTCTCCTTTGTTAACAGAGAAATTAATATCCTTTAATACTTCATGACTTCCATAAGCTTTGTTTAAATGCTGAATATCAATTACTTGTTCCATTTTCTTATACCTCCTTACCCTTCATTATCGATTTTGGTCCGTTTTAATCATCGTGTAGCTATCGGGTCCGTCTAATTTACGCTCAAAGTAACGCAGAATCTGTGATACTGCAAACGTCATGACGAAGTAAATCATACAAGCAACAAAGAATGATTCAAAATATCTAAAGTTGTTTCCTGCGACTGATTTCGTAACAAAGTATAGCTCAGACACAGAAATAACGTTCAATACTGACGTATCTTTAATATTAATCACAAACTGGTTACCCGTTGCTGGTAAGATGTTACGAATAACTTGAGGCAAAACAACATTCATCATTGTTTGATAATGATTCATCCCAATGGCTTTAGCTGCCTCGAACTGTCCCTTATCAACTGAAATAATACCCCCTCGTACAATCTCAGCCATATATGCTCCCGTATTAATTGATACAACAATCACCGCTGCTAACATCACGTTCATATCAAACCCAAATGCAAGCGCTGAACCATAGTAAATAACCATTGCTTGCACGATCATTGGCGTACCTCGGAAAAATTCAATGTATACAGATAAAACGAAATTCGTTACCTTCAACCCTGCTTTTTTCAGCCCGCTCTTTGGCGTTGGAACAGTGCGGACAATACCGGCAACCAACCCAATAATCGCTCCAATAACGGTACCTGTTAGCGCAATTAGCAGCGTCATCCCAGCTCCGCGTAGGAACATTGGCCAGTTTTCTGAGATGATTGTGATAATCCATTCAAAACTCATCGTTCTTCCTCCTTTACCTCATTACAAAACCGACTGCAGTATACAGCCGGTTTTATGTCATCATTATTTTGCTGCTGGTTGATTTTTGATTGCCGTATCCATAATGCTAGTGCGCTCGTCTTCTGAAATGCCTTTTAAGGCTTTATTAATTTCTTCTTTTAGTTCACTGTCTTTTTTAAGACCTACGGCTACAGCTGTATCATCAGCTGATGTTTTAAAGCCATCTTTGAACTCAACCATTGCAAAATTATCGTTTGCTGCTGAAGCACTTACTGCTTCAGGTCGCTCTGATACATAACCATCAATAACTCCTGACTCTAACGCTACGCGCATTGCTGGGAAATTATCCATTGCTGTTTCTTTTGATACACCTTTAATTTGATCAATTACTGAATAGTGGAACGTGTTTAATTGAGCCGTAACTTTTGCACCTTTGAAATCTGCAATTTTTGTAGCTCCCTCATACTTACCACCTTTTTTCACAACCATTACTAAGTTTGAATTATAGTAGTTATCAGAGAAATCGATTGTTTCTTTTCGCTCTGCGGTTGGTGACATTCCTGCAACAATCGCATCAATCTTACCTGATGTTAAGGCTGGTACAAGTCCATCCCACTCAGTTTTTACAATTACTAGCTCTTTGCCTAATCCATCAGCAATTTTCTTGGCCATTTCAACATCGTAGCCGCCTGCATACTGTGAGCTGCCTTTAATTTTAACCGCGCCATTTGAATCGTCGTTCTGAGTCCAGTTAAATGGTGGATAGCCCGCTTCTAAACCTACCGTAAACGTATCAGCATCTCCTGAACCTGATGCTGACTCACTGCTTTGCCCACAGCCTGCTAATAAAACGACTGCTGAAAGCAATAATGTTAAGAAAAACCCTGCTTTTCTTTTCATAATTTGTTTCCCCCTTATATCTTTTTAAGCTTTGAAGACAATAAAAAAACGACCCGAGATATACTCAGGTCGTTTCGTTCATCGTTCCCTAAAGTCCTCTCTTTTAAAAGATGAGATAGCACAACTCAATAAGCTGGTAAACTTATCGAGACAGTCCTGCAGTTCTTCACTACAGACCCAGCAAGCAATCGTTGAGAACAATTTACTCACTTCGGCGATATTTCCTTCTCCCTAGCTTCAACGTCTCTCAAACTCTACTAAAGACTGTTAAATACCGCGCCTCTACCTCACTTGACTAAAAGTGAGGTCTTATTAAATTTGTTTCAAGTCTACATCTTTCTTCCTAATCTGTCAATCTGGTTTTTATTGGATAGGTTGTTGGATAATCCTTCTACCTCTAGATAATACCAATTTTATACAGAATAAAAAGATTAACTTAATGAATGTTGGTTTTTCTAAAGTTTCCACCCTTTACTTCGGCAACGTCATATACGCGCACAAATGCGTTCGGATCAATCTCGTTGATAATTTCCTTCATCTTACTTTCCTCTAAACGGTTAATGACGCACGTAATTTCTTTGAACTTCTCATGAGAATATCCGCCGTATACTTCTTTATATGTAGCGCTTCGACCAAGTCGATCACGAATCGTTTTAACCATTAAGACAGGCTCACTTGTAATAATTTCAAACGCTTTTGAACCGCTTAGTCCTACTTCAACGACATGAATGACCTTTGAAGCAATGAAGTAAGCAATTGCAGAAAGGATAGCTCCTTGTAAGCCAAACACAAAAGAAACCACGATAAAAACAAACATATTTAAAAATAAAATAAGGTCACTTGTTCCAAACGGGGACTTTCGTGAAAGGAGAACAGCAAGCATATCAATACCGTCCAATGCGCCTCCGTTACGCAGTGCTAAACCCATTCCAAAACCAAGGATTACACCACCTACAACGGTTACTAAAAGCGTATCTCCTTCGATAATTGCTGGAGTATGATGCATAAGAGTTGTACTAATTGCTAGAGAAGCAATACCGATGATTGAAAAGATAGCGAAGCTTTTTCCAATTTGTTTATATCCTAACCAAATGAACGGAAGGTTGATAATAGCGATTAACACACCTAGTGGAACTTCAAAAAGCTGTGAACCAACGATGCTAAGTCCCGTTACGCCCCCATCAGATACGCTATTTGGAATTAATACTGTTTCTAACCCATAACCTGCGATAATGCCACCAATGATGACTAAAAGGCCCCGAAACAGCAGCTTTTTTTTACTCGATTTTCGATGCTGTTTTAACGCATTCATGTAATTCCTCACTTCTAATATTTTTTGACACACATAATTTTATCATAAAATCATCTTCATTTATAAGATTAAGGTATCTCTAAAAGATAATACGCATAACAAACGTAAATAGCCAGTCATCGGTTTAGTACCGAAAACTGGCTATTTAACTACTTTAAAAATGAAAATAAGTGCAAAAAAATCATTGTAAACTTATTGTAGTTCTTCGTCTTCATCTTCAGGAAGTTCAGGTTCATACAATCCTAGAAAACAACTTGTTGTAAAGGTAGCTTGTGTCATAAATAAACCTGTAGCAGCAACAAAATTATAAAGATACTTTTTCATTTAAATCAATCTCCTTCTTTATTAAAATTTTATCTATTGAGTGTATGATAAATACTCCAATAGGTGTAATCGTAAATGTTTGATAAACCAGTACTTGCATGATGACAATTGCATATGCCTTGGGAATAAATAAACTTATAATCATCAGAAATAGTGCAATTAAAATAGAGGTCCATTTATTTTTTTGTTTCTGCGAATTACTAAAAGCTGCTTCTTTCTTAAATAAAATGGGTGCATATCGCCAAACAAAGAAAATGACTATTGGATAAGCAATGATCTGCCAATAAATAATATCAAGCATAGGTGAGAGATACTTAGAAGTAAAAGAAATGGTGAAGATAAGCATAACGCTTGCAATTAAACAGTGATGAAATTTAGAGAAATGTGCTCCTCCGGAAAACATTCGAAACATGGATAGAGACAGTAAGCAAAGTAATGTGAGAAAAAATAGATCAAATAGAGAGCCCAATAGTAAAACAATGAAAACCTGATAAAGTAAAATAATCATCATTTCTAAACCATAGCGAATTTTTCCGCTTACTTTTCTAAAGCTACTTTCGTGAGCAATAACTTCATTGGTTATTGCTTGAGCTAAGTCTTTTGGTCCCCAATTCACACTTACTCCTCCAAACAAACTATAATTTACAATTGTTATATTAGCACAAAAATACTATTAAGTTAAATTAATACAGTTAAATTAAAACACAAAAACTCCCCTAAAAATTCTTATTTTGGAATTTATAGTACATTTTTAAACCTTTATACGTCATGCTAGTATTTTAGATTTAGTATTTATAAGATAATTTTTATAACCCATCTATATTGCTCAACTATAGTTCAGAAAGGCTGGTGAAAGTACTGTCTATTTATAGTCAGATGATTAAAGGCTTATTAGAAGGTAGTATTCTATCTCTTATTAAGCAAAATGAAATATATGGATATGAATTAATTGAGAAGTTGAGGAAAGGTGGATTTAACAAAGTAAGTGAAGGAACCATTTATCCTCTATTGCTGAGATTACAGAAAGAAAAGCTTATTTCTGCCTACTTTATTGAATCCAAAACAGGACCAAGGCGAAAGTATTACAAAATAACACCAGAAGGTCTAGAATTTTTACAAGGCTTTGAAGATGAATGGGTAAAATTAGAAAAATCAGTAAATTATTTTCTAAAACATAGAGAGGAGCACTCACGAGTATGACTTATCAAGAGGTTGAAAGATTAAAGCTTAGATTAACTAAGTACAATAAGCAACAGTTTGAAGAGTTTTGTCTATATTTATCTAGCAGCGATTTAGACACGAAAAAACGTAACGAAATTAGAGATGAAATACTTGATCACCTTTTAGAAGGAGAGAAACAAGGAAAAGACTTTCACGACTTATTTGGTCAAAACCCCAGAGAATATACACAAAAAATTGTAGAACAGCTACCAAAAAGCTCTTTAAAAGAAAAAATAACCTTTGGGCTTAGTATTCTACTCATATCAACTATTATTATCTTTAGCCGTTCACATAACGATTCATCTTTATTTGTTGATTTAACTTTATTTTCCATATTAAGTAGCGTTGTCATCCTAGGTTTTTTTAAATTGAATAAGCGTTTTGCCTTTACAAGCTCTATCATGAGCATTCTAATTTTAACTCTCATTATTCAGGTTGCAGGTGTATTATATTACTTTTTAAAAATCCTTCTTATCAACATTAGCTAAAACAGTCTTGATGGTAGTAGCATTCATTTTATTCTGTTTTAGAGACTACATAACAATGGCTAAGCAACAGCACAAGAGCCATATTAACCTACAGGAGAAATTCCTAATACTAGTAACAGATGATTGGTTATCTTCTCTTCACTTTTTAAAGGACTTCTTAATGAAAACACTAAGTCACGCCTATTAAATATACTTAGGCGTGACAAATCCTTCAATAAGGCCTGCTATTAAAAGTAACACAACAATAATACCTACTGTTGATAGATTCCTTTTCCAGTTCTTTTTTTGAAAATAAAATTTAAAACCAACAAATCCTATGTAACCGGCTAATAATAAAGCTGGAATCTCAAAAATTCCATGTGGCAATATGCTTATACATAATTCCCAGACGCTTGTGCCATTTAAATATTGACTCGCTATTACACCCCCAAGCCAAAATCCATTGATTACTAATACTAAAAAAGTAGAAAGCCCAAAACAAAGAATTCCGGAAAGTAACATAAGCACCACTTTAAAATTTTGAATAAAAAAGAATGTTGCTCCTGAAATCCCTTCTCGTTTCGCATAATAATTATTGTTGTTACTAATAGCTTCGTTCACATCTGCACTTAAAACCAAACCTAGTCCAAAAATTAAGCTTAAGAAAAAACACCCAACAGAAAATAGAAATAAATATCTATCTTTTAATAATTTTTCCATTTTTACCACCTTAAGATTTTTTTTATGTAAGAATTTTGATATAATAAATTAAGGGAAACGACCGACATCGTTCCCCTCCCTACAATTTAATTTGTAGTTGCAATTGTATTAGTAGGCAACTGCAGTTTTCTTAGCGCCTTTTTTCAATAATGATTTAGCTGTTAAGATTAGTGCTGATGTTAATCCAAAGCTAGCAAACATTGAGATTAAAGCTAGAACTGTGCTGCCTGCTTCAATTGCTGTTACGATTACGTTTGCCCAGTATTCAGAAATTCCTAATGCTCCTGCGATATATGCTACTACTTCCATGTTTTCCACCTCATTTTAAGATTTTTAATTTATTAGTAAGCTACTGCTGTTTTCTTAGCGCCTTTTTTCAATAATGATTTAGCTGTTAAGATTAGTGCTGATGTTAATCCAAAGCTAGCAAACATTGAGATCAAAGCTAGAACTGTGCTGCCTGCTTCGATTGCTGTTACGATTACGTTTGCCCAGTATTCAGAAATTCCTAATGCTCCTGCGATATATGCTACTACTTCCATGTTTTCCACCTCATTTTAAGATTTTTAATTTATTAGTAAGCTACTGCTGTTTTCTTAGCGCCTTTTTTCAATAATGATTTAGCTGTTAAGATTAGTGCTGATGTTAATCCAAAGCTAGCAAACATTGAGATCAAAGCTAGAACTGTGCTGCCTGCTTCGATTGCTGTTACGATTACGTTTGCCCAGTATTCAGAAATTCCTAATGCTCCTGCGATATATGCTACTACTTCCATGTTTTTCACCTCCTTTAAATAAAATTCATTCTTTTCTTATTAGTAAGCAATTGTTTTTTGCTTACCAATTTGTTTGATTAACTTTCTCAATGTACTAATTAAGGTTCCAGTTAATCCAAAGCTTCCAAATGCAGCCAATAACTGTGTTACTGTATCTCCAGCCATGATGGCATTCACAATCAAAGTAGCCCAATACTCGGAGATTCCTAATGCTCCGACTAAATTAGCGATTACGTCCACCCTCTCACCTCCTTCAATCAGTGCATTTTTCTTAATTTAAAAAGCTCAATAGCATAGAAGAAATAGTAAGAAATACTAGCCACGTAGAGAACACAAGGATCATGCTTTTTTTCTTACTAAACCCAATACATACGCTAGCACCTAAGGCAATGATGAAATAACTCCAAATACTGAATATTTCAAGACTAGAGAAGAAATTAAGGATAAAAACCGAATCAGTCAAAGATTGTATCGTAAAACCTAAGCTTGTAATTGGCATTTCCATAGTGTTTTCATTAATAAATAATAGGTTAATTGCTTTCCCAATAATAAGGGGGATTTGCGCAACCATCACGATATGAAAAAGCCCTTTAAACGTTACTCGAACCTGTGCAAATGATAAGATAATTTTATAAATTAAAGTAGAAATTAAGACGGTAAATAAAAATTGGAATATTCCTACTAAAGTGGTTCCAATTACCATAATCATTTGACTTTTTCCATTTTGCAGTTCTTTTGGCAACATGGATCCAATTTCATTATTCGTTAATAAGTGTTGAGAAAGTAAATATGTAATAATTCCATATAAAACTAAAATAATGAAGATATTAACCCCCAGTTTTCTTTGCACTTTTAGCTGACTAAAGAATTTAACTGGGCTAAATAGTGCGCTAACTAGACTAATGGGGTTGTTAGTCGAGAGTGATACAGATTGTTTATTTTCCATTACTTCAGATTGATTCACCATTGTACTTTCTCATCCTCCTGTTTGTTGGTTGCTTCCTGAATAAATAGTACAATAAAAACCCAAACAATAAACATTTTTTGGATATTATGGTCGTTTTTTGTATTTTCAGGGGTTATTTTGCTAATATTAGTGACTAAAATAAAAAGACTAAATCCCTAATTTTTTAAGGACTTAGTCTTTTTTTCATTTTTTTCTTCTAACAAATTCATATGTTGTAATCGAAAAAACAATAATTATAATCAAGGAGATAACCATAATGTCCTTTACCTCTCCTTGATAAATAGCTAATATAAGTGGCGGTGAAGCGAATAGTAAAAACACGATAGTAGCCAGTATAAAGAATTTTTTAGTCATGCGAAGTGCCTCCTGACGTACTTAACATTGAAATAAAGTAGTCTTCTAAGCTTTCATTTTTTGTGAAAACACTTGATATATCTCTTTCTATTTTTAAGATCTTTCCTTCGTTAATGAAGACCAAAGAGTCACAAAATGTTTGTGCCACTTCTAGCTGATGGGTAGAGAGCAAAATAGAGTTACCTATTGATGCATAATCTTTTAAAATGGATTTTATTTTTTTCATATTAATTGGATCAATCCCAGATATGAATTCATCTAACAGTAAGACGCTAGGCTTATTCAGCAGGCTGCCCATCAAAGCTAACTTTTTTTTATTACCTAATGATAAATTTTTAATTTTCTTATCGATTTCTTTCTCTAGATGATAGTAAACAATTTGTTTCTCTACTTCCTCTTTTGATAGATTTAAATCAGTTAATTCCATAATAAACTTTATATATTCTCGACCTGTTAATTCGTCGTATAAATAAGGATGATCAGGTATAAAAGTGACTTCTTTCTTCATTTTCTCTATGCTTTCACTATGCAAAAGCACCTTTCCCTCATTCGGTGTGAGAAGTCCCATTGCAATTTTTAACGTTGTGGTTTTACCCGCTCCATTCTGTCCAAGAAATGCCGTTATTTTCCCTTTTTCAATATCAAATGAGATATGGTCTAATATGCGTTTGGTTTCAAACGATTTACTGACGTTTTGAAAGCGTAAAGAGTAGTTCATACAATCACTTCTCTCTATAAGTTTATTTGTTCAAAGCTTGATTTTTTAACTAATAGTTTGGAAACGAGCGACAGCGCTGTTCCAACAAATAAAAGAAGAATTATTCCAATCATGCCCCACTGAATGACAAGATAGCTTAAAGTCCCAATACTATCCACTAGAAACAAAGCCGTAGGAAGCATCAATAATGGAACCATTAACCCAACGGTCCCAAAGCGGATGACATCGGCAACAATTTTCTTATCTGGATAATCGTCTAACTGTTCGATATTTTCGTAATTAAAATGCGGTCTAAGTACTCCAGGCAAGAACATTAATAAAGCAAAGAAGAAAAAGCTAATAATATGCAATAACAAAGTCATGATACTTAATATGAGCGACATTTGATTAACAAAAAAGAATACGATATCTGCGACGATAAACAAAGGTAAACTTGTCAAAGCGAATAGATGAAACCGATATTTAAACACATCCCATAATGATTTTCCATTTAACAAATAAGTAATGACTTGCTTCCCTTCTCCGTCCACAGAAAACATACCATTTAACTCGGAGAAAATTGAATATACATAGAAATAAGTTAAGAAAAACAAATAAAATGACATGATTAAAAAGTAAATCTCTTCACTTGGATTAAGGCTTTGCAGGAGACCTGTAATCACTCCCCAAATTACCCAAAATAAAAATGACCCTAAAACAATCGGAAACCGATAGCGTAAATAATTCGTTCGATAATGATGCTTCGCTAAAATAGTTGTATACGATGTGCCAGGAATAACTTTAGCTAAAAAAGTATTGAAAGCCTCTATCCTTTTAAACGGATAATATGGTGTTCTTCTATGATGATTCATTTTTGATAGAATGAATAAAAGAACAATCAATCCTACAAAGAACATTGCTAGCTTCATTAAGGCATGGAGTTGTAGGCCATCAAACAAAATGTCTGAAAACACGTTATAAGGCATATAAGGATGTAAAAAGATTTTTGATAGCGGTGCTAAAATAGAAAAAATAACGTCTACTCCTTCATTAATCCATTCATTGTAATGTGCATAATTGATATTATTGCTCGTTAAAGGAAATTTCTTAATCCACGGAGAGCTCACTTTTCCAATAAAAAAAGCTGTATATACAATCAAAAGGCGAACAATTAGGTTTGTTAACAATCTCAAAAAGAAATTCCATTTATAATGCTGTAGCTTAATATAATTGTTATGCAATATTGAAACAAGCAAAGTCATCAGCAGATAGCTACCTAACGTTAAAATTAGTAAGCTAGCAAGATAAACTTTATTTACACCTGTAACAGCGCCTACAGCTACTAAAATTGGAATATAGTTAAAGATAAAATCCTTCGTGTCCCATACAATTGATTCTAAATAAAGAAAGATGTTTGCTTTTCTTTGCTTGATCTTTAACGTAATCATTAACCATTCTTGATCTTTCGATTGTATTTGCCATTTAGAAGAACTTATCCCCGAAATAAAGGCAAAAATCATAATTAAACAAAATAAAATTGACCAAAGAATCTCCCCATTTTGTTGTATGGAAGACAACATCTTTAAAATTAAATTAAGCACTAGACTTTGCTTCACTTCACCATTCGTTAACTGTTCGTTAAGAACTACGTATTTTAAAAGAAAATACGTTCCGAAAAAAATGAAGCATGAATGAATTATATTTTGAATAAAAAATAAGACCCAGAGGCTTCTTCCGACTGATAAATCTCTAAAGATTTTAATATAGTTCCATTGATTCTTCCATCGAATAAAAAGCTTCCATTTCAGCCATTTGCTTATCATTTTTTTCACCCCTCCACTATATTGCATTACAATATAGTAACTCAGAAAACTTCTTACAATAATTTAAAATAAACATACATATATGTCTACATCTCCTGCTTATCTAGGCATTTTTTCGTCTTAACAGGGTCAAAACATCGTCTGTTAAAATCATCAAATTAACCAAGTATTGTTATTTTTAGAAATAATTATTGTAATTAACATATTAAAAAAATTCAATATATGCTATTTTATATATCGTAAAGGGTTGTTAGCATAATAAAAATAGGAGGTAAAAAGAATTAAAATGAACTTCTTCGTTGAACTAGCAGGCACCTTTTTAGAAGTTTTTTCATTAATGTTTTTCTTAATTGCCTTTTTAGGTATTAAATTTTCCAAGGTAAGAGCACAGTTCATAGCAGTCAATTCAATCGGAGTAGCATCGATTATGCTATTGAAGTTAACGACCAACTTTTCACACGCTATTACTTTTTTATGCAGCTTTCTCATTTTATTCATCTTAGGAAGCTTAATTTTTAAGATTAGCTTTTCTGCTGCGTTTATTTCAGTAGTACTCGGTTTATGTATTTTATTATTAGGAGAATTAATAGCACTCCTTTTTTTAGGAAATACCTTTGATGTCATAAGCTTATTGGAAACTCAGTCCTTTAAGAAAATGTTCATTGCGTTACCTCATATTCTATTAATTAATTTCATTAGCTTTCTATTTATTAAATACAAATTACCTTTCATTCCTTTAACTATTATTTACAAAGATCAGAATGAATTCTTTTATAAGCAACATGGGCCAAGGTATATCATCTTAACTTGCTTCACTATGGTACTTATCATTGTTGTAGCATTTACGATTTCGTATAATTTATTTTATTTACAACAAACGAATTCATCTATTTTATTCATTACGGTTGTATCTATCATTTATCTGCTATTCTTTTCACAAATTGTGCTTAAGCATGAATCTGAACGATTAGAGAAACTGTTAGAAAAGCAGCATGAGGTGGAAATTAAGCGATACTTTCAAGTTATTAAATCTCAGCGGCATGATTTTATTCATCACCTTCATACACTATACGGATTAATTGCCCAGCAAAAATTTCAGGATACTGAAGCATATATAGAGGAAGTCATTGAAGATGTGAGAAAAGTAAATGAAGTCATTCCTATTCATCACCCAGCCGTTTCGGCTTTACTATTAACTTTAAAGCAGCAAGCACATACCAAAAATATTCAGATGTCCGTAATCGCAAAAGATAATTTAGCCCACATTCCCTGCAAAGTAACCGATATTAATCGCATACTAGGAAATTTAATTTCAAATGCGATGGATGCCCTAACGCATAATAAAAAACAAAACAGCTGGATTGAGGTTTTAATTGAGACTGAACATTCATCCAACGAATACATATTTACAGTAACAAACAGTGGAGAAATAGACCCTAATGTTGCTTCAAAGTTATTTAACAATCAATTTACAACTAAGTCAAATGATCATGAAGGTATTGGCTTAATTGCTACTAAGCGGATTATCGAGAAATATGAAGGCATGATTTACTTAGAAACAACTAGTAATACTACGGCTTTTATTGCTAGACTTCCAGCTATGAAAAAGAACAAAGCGATTTAAAGGAGAGAGACAGATGGATAAATATAATGTTTTAACCGTAGATGATCAGATCCATTGCACGGATATGTTAAAAAATTTATTAACACGATATCCATTTATCGAAAACATTTATAGTTATTCAGATCCCAGAGACGCACTAGCATTTCTACAAACATCAGCGGTTGATTTAGTTTTTTTAGATATCGACATGCCTCACATCAATGGTTTAAAGTTAGCTGAAACCATTAAACAGCAATTTCCTGATATTTTACTGATTTTTGTAACGGGTCATTCTGATTATGCTCTACATGGGTACGAGTTATATCCTATCGACTTTTTATTAAAGCCTGTAAGCCCGTTACGACTTGAAAAAGCGTTGGTTCAGTTTCGTAACCAGCGCTCAAACAGAACGGTTTCTCAAGAACTTAACCTTGATAGTACACAAGAGCAAGCAACAAAGAAAATCACGGTAAGAGACAAAAGCTCCATTCACTTTATTACAATCAATGAAATTAATTTCGTTGAAAAACGAGGCCGAAAATGTATTATTAGCGTAAGGGATAACAAAGAGATTGAATGCAGCAATACGCTGAACGAACTGGAAAAAATGCTAAGCAAACATCATTTTTTCAGACCTCACCAATCATTCTTAATTCCTTTATCAAAGGTAGCTGAAATTAAGCCTGATGAATACATGCGCTCTTATTTAATCGAGCTTGAAAATGTCAATGCAGAAATTCGAGTTAGCAAAAACAAGTATAGTGAATTGCGACATGCCATTAATTCATATCTATAAGCGTGCTATATATCTTAGTGAAACAAAAATATCCCTTTTTATAAGGGATATTTTTGTTAGTTAAACAATCGTTTTCTACTCTTTTGAATCAGAACCGATAACCTCTAGCTTCTCTAAAGGCCAGTATGCAAGCTCTGCTTTTCCAACCACCTGATCGTACGGAACCGTGCCAAGCATCGGCGACCTGCTGTCTAGGCTGTTGCGGCGGTTATCCCCCATCACAAACAGCTGTCCGTTTGGTACAACTGTCTCACCTGTATACTCTTCAAGCTTAAAGTCTTCTGTAAGAGGTTGTCCCAATAAACCTTTCTTATATTCGTCCAAATAAGGCTCTTCGTATGCTTTTCCGTTAATATAAAGCGTATCATCTTTATATTCAATATGGTCACCAGGCAGTCCAATGACGCGCTTTATGTAATCTTTATTCTTTGTCACGTGAAACACAACAATATCAAACCGATCAACATCTCCTAGCTTATTGACAATCATGCGTTCTTCGCTTTCTAGCGTTGGCATCATCGACGCGCCGTCTACAATGATTGGAACAAACACAAAGTTTCGTACCAAAAAGACAATGGCAACTGCAATTAGAATGGATTTACCCCAAGCTACTATTTCTTTCACCCGCTACACCTCTATTCAACATTTCCTTTTCCTACTTCTAGTTTGTTCACCATTTTATCCATTTAGACCTCTTTTACACTCTATCTTATTTTATTATACTTGATGTAAACGCCATATTTTGTTTATGTAAAATAAGTAAATAGCGACTAGAAAATGTGTTTATGAAGAGATATTGGATACTAACTACTGGCATATATCTATTATTTATAATCAGTTCGGGCTTTTTCTATCTATATTCATTTAATAAAAGCGGATTTACTTACTTTGCTATCAGCACTTTTATTCTGATGATGTTGAGCATAATTAATTATAAAGTCAATTATAAACAAAGAAGAAAACCGCCTGTGCACTAAGGGACTGGCGGTTTTCTTTAAATCATTTCATTTATCACTTGGTGCTGTAGCCTTTAAAATCATATCCGTACACAGCCGTTAATTCTTCAAAGCTTTTATACGAATACGTAATGGCCACTGGCGTACCTACTTTTACTTTATCAAAAAGTTTGGTTACATCCGCATTATGCATACGAACGCAGCCTAAGCTCACGTATTTTCCGATGCTGCTTGGATTGTTATTTCCATGAATTGCATATGTATCTCCGTACGTTCCGTTGGCATTTAAGCCAATCCATCTATTACCTAATGGATTACGAGGATCTCCACCAGGAATTTTCCCTTTATAATAAGGGCGATTTTTTATTTTATTTACTACCTTAAAAAAACCAACCGGAGTATTTTCCCACGACTTTCCGGTCGCAACAGATTTAACCATCTCTAAACTTCCATCTTGATAATAAACTAGCTTATTATAGTATTTGTTGATAATAATTAAATCTTGATTTGCTGTGCTTTTACTAGCAGCTTCTGCTTTATTTGTTGGAAGTCCACTTAATAAAACCACGAGTAATGCTAAAACAGTAATCCCCTTTGTTAACACTTTTTTCATTGTAACTGCTCCCCTTTTTTCTGTTTATAGGCAAGTAGCAAACAGACCTTTTTCTCTATAATTTACTATATTTTTAATATATAACAATAAAGGCAAAAAATATAGATTAATACATAATTAACCATTAAAATTTTGTCAAAAAATCATTAAAAAAGTCGAGAAGTTGCTCAATTTATGGGCAACTCCTCGACCTTTTTTACTATTTATATACAAATTTTCTGTTTTATTTCTTATCTAAATGATTTAACTGCTATATCTGGTCTACTAGAATAAGAACAGTAATTAGTTCAGGTTGCAGCAAGCTCACACTATTCTAACTTCCTTATCTGCTTACGACTTATGCTTTTCTGTAAGAATGGTTTGAGCTAAGTTCTTGTCCAAATGTTCAAAATCATAGTACGAGATAATATCATATAGCTCGCTTCTTGTCTGCATATCTCTTGTTGCTTCTTTTTGAGTACCCGTCGCCTTGATTAGCTCAAATATCCTTTCGTACGCTTTTGCTGCTACGCGAAGTGACGAGACTGGGTAAATGACCATTTGAAAACCCATATTACTAAATTCTGTTGCTGTATAGTACGGTGTTTTCCCAAACTCTGTCATGTTAGCTAAAAGAGGAGCTTGAATTTGCTTTTTGAACGCTCGAAATTCTTCTTCGGAACCCAGTGCTTCAGGGAAAATAGCATCAGCTCCTGCTTCCACATATGCAGCTGCTCGTTTGATAGCTTCCTCCAAACCTTCGCTACTGCGAGCATCCGTCCGAGCTACAATAATTAAAGACGGAGCAACTTCTTTAATTGCTCTAATCTTTTGCACCATTTCTTCTATTGTTACAAGCTGTTTTCCATTGAGATGACCGCATTTTTTGGGAAGCTGCTGATCTTCAATTTGAACGGCAGCTACGTTTGCTTCAACCATTTCTCTAGCGGTACGGGCAGCATTTAAAACGCCACCAAAGCCTGTATCAATATCAACTAGCACAGGCAAGTTTGTAGCTCTTATCAAATCCTTCGCTCGGTCGGCTAACTCAGTAGATGTCACGATTCCTAAGTCGGGCAGCCCCCGACTTGCCGTGTAGGCCGCGCCTGATAGATAAAGTGCTGAAAAACCCGCTTGCTTAGCCACAAGTGCGGCCATAGCATCATGCGCACCCGGAAGTTGAAGGATTTCTGGTGCATCCATAAGCCGTTGAAACGTAGCAGCTAGCTCCTGCTGAGATAACGGCTGATTGACAATCCACGTCATGTAAGACCCTCCTTATTTAGATTAAAAACAATTGAACAAACTCGTTTACGCTCATGTTTTCAAGCTCCTCTTGGTTATAGCAAACTCCTTCGATTCGCTTTTGCTGCTTACGAGGAAAACGCGTTTTGATGTTAGTCGAGAATTTTTCTTTAACCTTTGGAATGGCTTCATCTCTTCTAAAACGGTGGCCTAACGGATACTCACACTCTACTTCTTCTGTTTGGGTACCATCTTTAAAATGAATCTGTACGGCATTTGCAATCGATCTTTTTTTCGGATCCAAGTAGTCTTCGCTATACTGTTTATTTTCAACAACCTTCATCTTGCTGCGCAGCTCGTCAATTCGCGGATCAGCTGCAACTTCGTTTTCATAATCTTCGGCAGCAATTGTTCCTTTAAGAAGACCAATTGCCGTAATATACTGCAAGCAATGATCTCGGTCCGCTGGATTATGAAGCGGCCCTTCTTTATCAATAATGCGAATCGCAGACTCATGCGTTGTAATTGTAATCGACGCAATATCGTTTAATCGATTCACGACTTCTCCGTGCAGTTTAACTGCGCACTCCGCGGCCGTTTGAGCGTGAAACTCTGCCGGGTAAGACACTTTAAACAGCACGTGCTCCATGACATAGGAATCAAGCGGGCGGCCAAGCGTTACCTGTTTCTTATTAAATAATACGTCTTGGAAACCCCAATTAGGTGCAGAAAGCGCAGTCCGATAGCCCATTTCTCCTTTTACTGCCATCATAGCCAGCTGTACGCCTCTGCTCGTGGCGTCTCCCGCAGCCCACGACTTTCTCGAACCGGTATTCGGCGCATGTCTGTAGGTACGTAAGCTCACCGTATCGATCCACGCGTTGGACAAAGCATTAATAATTTCTTCACGCGTTCCTCCAAGCATTTTAGTAACAACTGCAGTCGTAGCAATTTTCACAAACATCACGTGATCTAACCCAACTCGGTTTAAGCTGTTCTCTAACGCCAGTACGCCTTGAATTTCGTGTGCTTTAATCATCATTTCAAGTACATCACGAACAACCAGCGGCTCTTTCCCTTCTGCTATACGTACGCGGCTAATGTAGTCAGCCGTCGCTAAAATACCTCCAAGATTATCAGAAGGATGTCCCCATTCTGCCGCTAGCCACGTATCGTTATAATCCAGCCAGCGGATGATGCAGCCAATGTTGAACGCAGCTCGAATTGGATCTAACTCAAATGACGTGCCCGGCACCCGGCTGCCATTTGGAACAACCGTCCCTGGAACAACTGGGCCGAGAAGCTTTGTGCACTCTGGATAACTAAGCGCCAGCATCCCGCACCCAAGCGTATCAAGCAGCACATAACGAGCGGTTTGGAACGCTTCTAAACTCTTAATCTCCTTATGAAGAACGTAATCTGCGATCTCCTCTAACAAAACATCCGTTTTGACTTGCTCATTCGTTTTCAACATGTGCATCTTTCCTTTCTACTCAAATTTATTTATGATAGAAATGGGTATTCGCCAAAATATCCATTCGGTGAGCGGCCGTGAACAACCCCAAATTGTTAAAAGCGGCGCTCGCCTACATACTGTACGCGAGGTCTAAAAAGTCGATTATGTTCATGTTGCTCAATAACGTGCGCACACAATCCTACCGTTCTAGCACTAAAAAAGATTGGTGTATAAAGTGAAATAGGAATACCAAGCATCCAATAAACAGGTGCTGCGTAGTAATCTAAGTTTGGATAAAGACCTTTTTCACGCTTCATAAGTTCCTCGCCCGCCTCGCACATGCGATAAAGGCGATCATCTCTTTGCAGGTCGCATAGCTGTTTGAGCGACTCTTTCATCATTAAAGCACGCGGATCGATTTTGTTCATATACACGCGATGTCCAAATCCCATGATACGCTCTCTTTTATAAAGCTTAGCGGCCAGCAGCTCTTCAAATTTATCCACAGTACCAGCTTCTAAAAGCATTTCCATTACCGCTTCATTAGCTCCTCCATGCAAGTTTCCTTTTAAAGAAGCAACAGCTCCTGTCAACGCTCCGTATAAATCAGACTGAGTAGAAGAAATGACTCTCGCCGTAAACGTTGAGTTTGGCATCTCATGCTCACTGTATAAAACAAGTGAACGATCAAAGATTTGCTCTTCCAGAGACGATGGCTTCTTTCCGGTGATCATATAAAAGAAATTTGCGCTATACGATAACTCTTTAAGGGGACGAATAGGTTCTTTCTTCTCAATTAACCGGTAGCTGTTGGCCACAATCGCAGGCACTTTACCTAACAACTTGTAAGCACGGCTTTTATTTACTGATAGCGAGCGGTCATCAAGCCTCGTATCAAAGCCAGAAAGAAACGAAATTCCTGTTCGCAATCCATCCATTGGATGCGTGCCGTTAGGGAGTAAGCGGAAGACATCCAACAGTTCATCTGGAATGTCATACGCTCCTTTTAAAAATTCTTCGACTAGCTTCTTCTCGTTATTATTGGGGAGCCTTTCTTCTAGTAAAAGATAGATCATATCAAGATAGCTCCTTGATTTTGATAGCTCAATCAGGTCATATCCTTGAATAATAATTTTTCCTTGCTGTGTATCGAGAAATGAAATTTTTGTTTCAGTAGCTACAACGCCTTCAAGTCCCGGAAAAAACCTCGCTTCAGTCTCCATACCTCTCTTCCTCCATTCCAAATATCTCTTCACCTACTATCTTGTAAGCCTTTTCAATATTGTGTAAAAAAAGAGCCTTCTTTTCAGCATCCCCCCTCTCATCTACCACACAATCTCGTAACTCGTGATAATAGTCTGAAAGTGTACAAGGATTCTCTGCCACTACGTTATTCATAATGCTCGTTTTGAAGTAATTCACAAAATACTCAACTGATCCATCCACAGCTGCTCACCTCCATCACGCGTACCCTGTAAAAAAGCAACAAAAAAACAACTTCTCAAAGAAGTTGTTAAGCCGCGAGACAATACTCAAATAAACATGTTTTTAAATCATTTTTAAAACATGTTTGTCACTTCGCACTTAACACCCCCTATCCGCGTAGGTATTGATGCATGCTAAAACAGGCAGGTCTCCTGGCTTATGATCATCGCTCTTCGAACCTTCCCATCTTCATTTCCATGAAAACAGTGGCTTTTTTCGAATCGCTCCCAAATACAGTTGCGGGACAGCGCCGGAATCCAACCGAACTTCCCTTTTAAGCAGATGAAAGATACCTTTCATCTACACCTGTTTCTACACCGATATTAAATTCACTTTAAACATATCAAATTTTATAAATTTTTACAATTTTTATTTTCATTTCACTTAGCTAACACTGTACAACACTTCATTTTTCAAAGCACTTATCTTATAAATCCATTTATAACCTCTCTGGCAAAATCATAAATAAAATATAGAAAAATTGTTTTTTTGTTAATTATTGGATAATAAATCCTGGATAATAAAGGAAAAACTTAAAAGTAAATTTGCTTTATGCCAAAGATGAAAGGAGCGATTTCATGAAAAAACGATGGATTTCCTGGTGGATTACGAACTGTTTTTGGGCCATGCTATTTGTTTTAGGCACTATTATGGTATGGACGCGAAAAGTGGACGGAGCGGGTGCCATTCAAACCCCTGAGATTAAACTATTATCCTTTATTGTGTTAGTGCTTGCCTTTGTCATTCCGCTTGTGATTCAAGTTGTATGGCTTGTTTTTAATGTAAGAGGGAGCAGTAATACCTAGGTTTAGAGCATCCTGAAGTGAGCTATTTATCTCTCGGGATGCTTTAGAATTAGAATCTATTTAATAAATTCAGCTATCCTCTGCCACCACAGACCAATCGGCAAAAAAACCATTTGCCTTATAAAAAGTATCGGTCACTTGCAGACGATTACGCAGGTATTCTTCAAGGTAGCTATCTGTACAATATACAAAACAACCTTTTTGTCCACGTGTTAATAACACACGATACGTATTTCGAATAATTTCATCAGCAATTTTTAATGCTTTTTCTGGTTCTTTTTTCATCATCTTCTTTAAACCTCGTAATGAATTATCTGTTTTTGCGCGCTTCGTATAGTCTGTTTTAATTTCGCCTTCACGATAGGTTAAATCATCGCCAATAATAACACCTACATAGTCAAACTCTAGCCCTTGACACGTGTGAATACATCCAACTTCATTAACAGATTCAGAATCAATTGCCCACGTTTCTGAATTCCCTAAGTTCCAGCTCATGCCAAAGTTATGTTCTTCAATTGTAATATCATGAACATCCGTGCTGTTTTTTCCTTCCTTCTCCCAATTCCAACAGTATCCAGCTACTAAACGAGACTTATTCTTCACTTTATTTAGCTTGAAAATGGCTTGCTTCAGTTCATTAGGATCCGAATAAATGCGAAAATCGTATTGATTGCCTAAATGATTGTCGTTAGCTGTCTTTTGAATTTCTAATACATCATCTAACCACGCTAAGTAACCATCAGACCCATTGCAACGAAACTGAGATTCTAAACGTGCTTTCGTCACTATAGCACCAGCTTCGCTTGCAAATATTTCAATACTGTTTGTTTCTCCTACATCCTTTAAAGTCACCCGCTGCTGCTCATCAATAAAGAAAATAGCTAGCTTAGACGCTTGAATAATTTCTTTCATTTGATTTTCACCTAAGTTGGCAAAAAGACCTGACTTTTCATTTAAACGATGAGCTTCATCCACAATTAAAGTATCAAACTCATTTACTGGTGTGTTAATGTAACTCCCTGAACCTGTAAACAAATTATCTATGTGACCTTTTCTAAAGTCTCCCTTTAGTTTATTAGCATAAATCTTACGAGGAGCAGCATTTTTTGTTACGTACTGAGCTACCATGCTACTCTTTGTGAGCTCTACCAATAAATTAATTGCTAGCACAGATTTCCCTGTTCCAGGACCCCCTTCAATTATAAGCACCTGCTTAATATTTGTTCGAATTGCTTCTTTTGCAAGCTGTAGAGCTGCTTCATATACAACCTTTTGAACATCAATCATCATGAATTCTTCGTTACCCTGAAGCATGCTATTTAGTGAATCTTGTAATGATTTCGAAGGCCGAATCCGTCCATTTTCAATTTTATATATATTCTCTTTATTATCTCCATATTTAATATGACGCTTAATAAAATCTCGTAGCTTAGCAGCTTCACCCTTCATAAATACAGGCGCTTGGTTTATATAATATTCGTAAATCGGGTCTGTTAACGGATCTTTTTCTTGATAGATATAATTATGTAAATAAGCGCACGGATAAAGCTTTATATTTTCTTTTTGCACGTTCTCATTATAATCTTGAATTAACGAAGCATATGACCATGCTTGATATGAGGGATGTGTTGTTTCAACTAACCCTTTGTTCATACCCGTTTTCACAATAGCTTCCTTATTCTCTACTCTTTCGACGCGCTCCCACTGCTTCAATTCAACAATGACAATAGAGTCACGCTCATCATCTCGCCCAGAAATTAAAAAGTCAACGCGCCTAGACGTATAAGGAATCTTAAATTCAATCGCAACTCCAGCATTTTTCGGTATGTCTCTATCACTCAAAATCCGGTACATATACTGCATTGAATTATCCCAAGAACGAACTTCACTTTGATTGACTTTACCGATTTTTTCATTATAGTTGTTGCAAATATTATTCACTAACCTATCATCAAATATATCTGTCAAAAACTCTTGTTTTGTAGCTTCGTAGACTATCAAGATTATCACCTGATTCTTATTTTTTATGTCATTGTGTTCACATATATTGTAAATATTATATCAAATAAAGAAGATATGTGGTTCATTTCCCTCATCACCCTCAATCTACCTATCAATTCCGATCTTATAATCTCCTACTCTCCTATGTTATGATGAAACAAAACAGCTGTAAGGAGAATGAACCGTGAAGAAAAAAATAAAGGTCGTTGCGGCCGTTATTGAAAATGATCAAAATGAAGTGCTATGTGCTCTTCGCTCAAACGACATGTCTCTACCGAACATGTGGGAATTTCCTGGTGGAAAAGTAGAAGAAGGCGAAGACATCTACTCTGCGATTGTGAGAGAAATTGAAGAAGAGCTGCACTGTAAAATCAAAGCAACCGAATTACATAACGAGCATACGCATGAATACGATACGTTTATCATTGAGCTTATTGCCATTAAAGCTGAAATTGCTGAAGGTACACCGCAGCCTACTGAGCATGCGAAGCTTGTTTGGTTAAACAAAGAAAACCTTCATTCACTTGTCTGGGCACCAGCTGATGTTCCGGCGGTTGAACTGTTAGTAGAAAAGAAATAGCCTTCTCATGATGAGAAGGCTATACTCTTTCCGTAAACTCTGTATACAGAAGTGCTGGAATTTCATTTTCTAATTCTAAAATGACCGTAATTGGCTTTTCTCCGTGGTACTCAACCGTATTTCCTTTTCCGATATAAATAAACGGCTCAGTTTTTTCATCAATTTTACGATACTTTCGTACAAACAGATGCAGATAAATACCTCTATCTTTGTTAAAAATGATATTCTTTCCTCGCTCAGATTTTTGGGTCGTACTGTTTGGCGTTTGCCAGTGGAACGTACGCTTATCGATGAACTTATCCTGATAGTTAATACTTTCTTTAATATCTTCTTCCTTATGAAGATCAATAAATAAGAAAAACTCTTTCTCATTTGTTAATAAACCAGAACCACGAAACGAGCTGTGCGTTTTCCGATAGTTTGATAGTAAAGCTGGGTCCATCATCGTGTACTGTTCATACAGCTTTAAATGCGGTACGCCGTAATCTCGTTTACCAAACTCTTTTTCGTAGCGGAAAATACCATAATCAATCGCATCTTTAATAAACGGCTTAAACTGATCGTTATGTAAAACATTCACAAAGCGCTCCGTTTTCACCGCTTCTTCTCCGTTAAAATCAAGTAGCTTTAACTTAGAACGAAGCTGACCACTATCATAGTACGCTTGATTTAATACTTCAAACGCATGCCTTACCGTATCTTCCTCCACGTTCTCTACGTATTTCAAGATTTCTTTATTAGCTTGCTTCAGTGAAACTTTGTCATGACCTAGTAAATATTTCAAAATCACAAACTCGTATACCCGCTTGATTGGTAGCTTACTAGACAATTCCTTAAGGGCACTTTCAAAGTCTTCATGAAGCAACAAAGTTTTCAGCTGGTCGTCTTTTTCGGTTTTTGCTACAAACTGAAGATATGATTTTTCTTTATTAATAAATTTCACTGGGTCAGGCGCTCCGTCGAACTTTAAATAGTCCATGAGATAATACGGAATCATGCCTTGATTTAATTTTTTGAACTCGTTGTACTCTTCTCTCAGGTACTTCAGCGAATTGAAGTTTTCACGGTCAATTTGCGCTAAAATTCTGTCGCGTGAAATCTCATCCATTTGAATATGCGTAGCACCTGGAATACTTGGGAATCCCGTTGCTATAGCTACCTTTAAGCTTTCCTTATCGTAATAGCGGCTGCCGTTTAAGGCAAGGGCAATTAAAAAGACCTTGCTGTGATTTCCGATAAAATCAAGCACTGTTAGGAATGATTTGCTTTCGTGCTTGCGCAAACCACGTCCCAGCTGCTGGATGAAGACAATTGGTGAATTTGTTGGACGAAGCATTAATACAGAGTTCACCGATGGAATGTCCACACCTTCATTGAAAATATCTACTGAAAAGATGACTTCTAATTCATCTCTATCGTCTTCTAATCGTTTAATACACGCTTGACGCTGAAGGATGGAATGGCCGCCATGTAACACTTCACTTTTGTAGCCACGCTTATTAAACTGTGCTGCCATATACTCAGCGTGCTCAATACTAGCGCAAAAGCCAAGCGTTTTACGAGTTAAGCCGTCGTGACCATAAAACTCCATGTTTTCAATAATAAAATCAACGCGCTCATTTACTTTTAACCGTTTGGTTACCTCGGCTATATCATCAATGTCAATATCACTTAAATCAACATCTTCAATATCCGTAATACCAAAATAGTGAAACGGTACAACTAACTGATCTTCTAGCGCTTCGTGAAGACGAACTTCAATACCTACGTTGTTATCAAACAAATCAAATACGTTCATGCTGTCGCTTCGCTCTGGCGTTGCCGTCATGCCTAGCGTAAATGCTGGGGTAAAGTAGTCCATTACTCGCTGATAAGAAGGACTTGTCGCATGATGCGCTTCATCATAGATAATATAATCAAACGAATCTCGCTCAAACGTACTATAGTGCTTCGTTAACGTTTGAATCGTCGCAAACAAGTAGTCTGCTTCTTGATTTTTCGAGCTTCCTGTCAAAAAGCCAAACGTCACTCCCTCGTTCACAAGCAGCGTTTCAAACGTTTCTTTTGCTTTTTGGAGTATCTCTTCTCGGTGTACAATAAACAAAAGGCGCTTTGGCTTCACTTTTTGCACGTCGAATGCTGACATATACGTCTTACCTGTACCCGTTGCCGCAATGACTAAAGCTTTCGTTTCACCAAAGCTGCGCAAGCGCCCTAAATTTCCCATCGCGCGCTGTTGCATCTTATTTGGTTTGATGTATTCACTCTGTTCAAAAATCATCTGGGGCTTGTACGCTGCTTCCTTTAGCGCAGCCAAAAACTTTCCGTACTCCTCGAGAAATTCGCTCGTGGCGTCGTTGCTAATGTCCCACAAATGCTCGTATTCCTTTAGTACATCTTGAATGAAAGGCGTTTCGCTCTTTGATACAACCTCTACATTCCACTCAATATTGCTTTTCAGCGCGCTTTGCGTCATATTTGCAGATCCAATAATCACCTTGTAGTCGCTCTCATACTCAAAAATATAAACCTTCGTATGAAACCCTTTTTCTTCTACCGAGCTAAATACCTTAAGATCAATATTATCAAAGCTTTTAATCTTCTCTAACGCCTTCACTTCCGTAAAATTCAAATACGTCGACGTAATAATACGCCCTTCTACACCACGATTAGCCGCTTCCTTCAAAGGGTCTAAAAGCAGCTGCAGACCGCTAAAATTAATAAAAGCCACGCTAAAATAAAAGCTCTTACACTCTTTCAAAGAAGTCACAAGCTCATGTAGAAGATTCGTGTTTTTTGAGTTTACTAGTAATCGATTGTTCATGTAGTCCACCGCTCCACCTTTTTCCATTAAACTGTTACTTTTAGTTTAGGGGTTTGGACGGGGTGGATCAAGGGGTTTTTGGTAAACAGCAAGAGTTAAAGTATCTATCTTATAAACTATCATCAACCTCTTTACCCTCAAACAACTTCCCACAATTTGTTAATCCTATGCTAAAATCATTCTAAATGTTTTAATGCATTTCATACATAGAAACGAGGAAACAAAATGACAAAAGCAAAATGGCTACTCGTTCTTCTGTGCGTAATGGACTTAGGACTAACATCTATGCATCTATCAGGCTATTTTTTCCTCTTTTTAAAACCAACTGGTTATCTCATTCCTTTAGTCATCAATATCATCGTGCTGTTTTTTGTTAACAAAAAGCTGTGGATTGGTTTAGGACTAATCGTTGGAATTCCGGCCTTATTTATACATGGGTTTATGGTCTTGTTCATGGATTATGACTATACAAAGATTGATTCTCCCAGTCACAAACAATCTCTTGTAATTGAGTATCGTCACGTCACTCTAGGTGAGACAACGTATTTTTATCACTTTTATAAAACACGATTTGGAGTAATTGGTAAGCTTCTCGACAATCAATCGGTGGAATTTATGGTGAGAGGACCCGAATATCCTGTTGAAGAAGGAGCTGAGGCAGCATTAGGAGCCCATAATCCAACATGGGTTTCCAAAGATATTGTCAGGTTTAACTCATGGAAAGGAGCAAAAGATGTGTATTTAGCCTCTTCTTCATCGTCAGTCAGTACAAAAGAAATAGAGAATTTCATACTGAAAGCAAAAAGCAACAGTGACGGAGAGAAAATAACCATTAACGGGATGGATTTCATCACCCGGTATGATAAAAAAACAGGTCAGCGCTGGATTGATGTTGTAAGCGATGGTGACGAAGGGCTAATACCCAGACAGCAGTGCTCCTGGATTGTACGCAACGAAGAACGCGGATATTATATGTTAGAGGAATGTACGCATCAGTGGGAGTATGAGCTATATCCTCTTACGGACGGACAGTAATATTATAGGAGCTTAGATACCTAAGCTCCTTTTAATCTTTCTCTACAGCGCTAACTGCTTCACAATTTCTTTCTCAATCTTTTTCGGCTCCACAGTTGGCGCATAGCGCTCTAATACACGGCCTTTCTTATCAACAAGAAACTTTGTAAAGTTCCACTTGATGTTTTTAGATAGGAGACCCTTTTTTTGATTCTTTAAAAACGTAAACAGCGGGTCTTCATTCTCTCCGTTCACATCAACCTTCGCAAACATCGGGAAAGTTACGCCGTAATTCAGCTGACAGAACTGCGTTGTTTCATTAATATTATCGAACTCTTGGTTGTTAAATTGACCGCATGGAAAACCTAAGATTTCTAAGCCCTGTTCGTTGTATTTGTCATATAGCTCTTGTAGTTCTTTAAACTGACCTGCTAGACCGCAGTGACTAGCCGTGTTTACAATGAGTACTACTTTGCCTTCATACTTCTTTAATGCTTGTTCTTCGCCATTTGTCTTTTTTACCGTCAAGTCGTACAAAGTCTCCACATTCGCTTCCCCCTCCATAAATATTGCGCACTATTTAATTTTACAAAATGTTTATAGAAAGTTCAATCATTTTCCTTTTCATCAGAACCACAAAACGATTTAAATAACAATTTCCAGCACAACAAGATGTCTCGTTCCCTTGCACTTTTTATTTAATACTATTAAAGTATATAGTGGTTGAATTTCTTCTATAGTAGAAATCAGCTCTCTAACAATCATTTCACTTTTTAATTTCGGGAACGCGTTTCCCTTTAAGGAAAGGGTTTAGATATACAATGAAAGATAATTTTTGGCATGAGCTGCCTCGTCCGTTCTTTATTTTGGCGCCAATGGAAGCCGTAACGGACGTTGTTTTCCGTCACGTGGTGACAGAAGCAGCTCGACCTGATGTGTTTTTTACAGAGTTTACGAATACGGAAAGCTACTGCCATCCGAAAGGAAAAGATAGCGTAAAAGGACGTCTAACGTTCACTGAAGATGAGCAGCCAATCGTTGCGCATATTTGGGGAGACAAGCCTGAATACTTCCGTCAAATGAGTATTGGTATGGCTGAAATGGGCTTCCGCGGCATTGATATTAATATGGGCTGTCCTGTACAAAACGTTGCAGGAAACGGAAAAGGATCTGGCTTAATCCGTCGTCCAGACGTTGCGGCAGAAATTATCCAAGCAGCAAAAGCTGGCGGACTTCCTGTCAGCGTAAAAACGCGCCTTGGCTATACAAAAGTCGACGAGTGGTACGACTGGTTAAAGCATATTTTAGAACAAGATATCGTTAACCTATCTATCCACCTTCGTACGAAAAAAGAAATGAGTGACGTGGACGCACACTGGGAGCTGATCCCAGAAATCAAAAAACTTCGTGATGAAATTGCGCCTCATACGCTTCTTACGATTAACGGTGACATTGCTGACCGTCAACAAGGCTTGGAGCTTGCGGAGAAGTACGGTATTGATGGAGTTATGATTGGACGCGGAATCTTCCATAATCCATTCGCGTTCGAAAAAGAAAAGAAAGAGCATACAAGCGAAGAGCTATTAGACCTTCTTCGTTTGCAGCTAGATCTTCACGATAAATATTCGAAAGAATTAGAGCCACGTCCATTCAAACCGCTTCGTCGCTTCTTCAAAATCTACGTTCGTGGATTCCGAGGTGCAAGTGAGTTACGAAACTTACTGATGAGCACAGAAACGACTGATGAAGTACGTGATTTGCTTGATGAGTTCAAAGATCGAACTGGCATGAAAGAAGACGAAGGTTTTTCCATTAAGTAATCTTTGTTTTACTTAAAAAGTGCCAAAACAAAAAGCTGAGCCTACATGAGGTTCAGCTTTTGTTTTTGATAAATCAAATTTACTTATTCACTAAAGCCGTCTTCCGTTAACGCATAGTTAATGCGCGCGAATAAATTGTTGGTTTCTTGTCTCGCTTGGGCATATACCTTTTCAAATTCCGCTTTATTTTCAGCAGGATTCTCAAATTTACCTACCTGTCCCCACATTGCTTGAACCATTTTCATGTTTTCAAAAAGCTCATAGTCTAACGGAGTTTGCGGAGCCGGTGCAAAAACAAGCGGTGCGCCTAGTTTTTCTAGCTCTTCTTGTCCTACTACAAACGCCGGGTGATCATATAAGTCACGGTCCATCGCAGTTTTAATATCATTCATTGTCGGTCCGACTAAATAAAGCATCTGCATCATGCCTCGCTCTAAGTTCGTCGCTTGTTCCCATGTTCTATACTCAGAAGGATCCGTGCCTTGGAGCTGCGTTGGCTGATTGGCTAAAATCAATTTATAGATTTGATCCCTTTCGGCTTGATTTTGAAGCTGATATGCTTGTTGGCTTTCTGGATTAATAAACACATCACTGTAGTTTGTGATGTTTGAAACCTTTGAAGATGACGTACTGCTGACAATTGTTCGGATTGGCTCTTCCGTTAAGCTAAAGTAAATTCTTCCCGTCTCGTCCATATAGTTTTCAACTAGTTCTTGTTCCGTAAGATCTTTTTCGTAATATGGTGAATCGATCGAAACCGTTGGAATTCGAAGCTTGTCTGTCTCTTCTTGGGATAGTTCCACTTTTGAGGTTTCTTCTTTTGAATTTTCCTTTTCAGCTTCTTTTTCTATTTTTTCTTCATTCTTTTGCTCTTCCGCAGCCGCTGTTTCTTTCGCTTGTTCTGCACTCTCGTCTTTACCGCAAGCTGCTAGTAGTAAGCTTGCAGCTGTTACAAGTAACCATTTCTTCATCTTGTTCGCCTCACTCGTCCGTTTTTTCTTAACTTAAAAAGTATATCATTCATAAATTGAAAATTATGGATGATATGTAAAAACAGGAAAAAGGCATTAAGCGTTAGAAAAAACATCATACGAATTAACTAATCATTACGTCTTAGAACATAGTCATGCACACTAGCCCGCTTTACATACATAAAATGTATGAATTGCAAATACAAGGAGGACAATCTATGTATTCATACTTTCATGATTTTTATCGAAACACCTCAGATACAAAGCTTTTAAGCGATATTCAAAAAGCTATCAATGCAGAGTATAGTGCTATTTCGTGCTACGAGAAGTTAGCTAACCTAGCACCGACAAAAGAAGAGCGCAACAAAATACGTGAAATTCAAAAAGATGAAAAACGACACCTTGAAGAGTTCACCAGAATTTATATAGCGTTAGCTGGAAGACAGCCCTCTTATCAAATCACTGAACAATGTCCCAACAATTATAAAGATGGCATTGAGTTTGCGTTTAAAGACGAGCAAGAAGCTGTGGATTCTTACTTAGATATTTCAGACAAAGCGCAAGACCTTACGATAAAAGATCGTTTTCGACGAGCAGCCTCAGATGAGCAGAATCACGCTGTATGGTTCTTATATTTTATGAAAAATCCAAAGCCCTCTTCGTCTCAAAGGCAGCTTGATGATTACGGTGCTAAAGGGGCATTAAATGCACCATCGCTATCGTTATCAGAAATGCTGACATATGCACTTCAAGACGAGTACCTAGCTCAGTCTAGATATAATAACGTTATTCAAACGTTTGGGCCCGTACGAACATTTGTTCAAATTAAAGAAGCAGAACTACGCCATATTGATGCACTACTGCCACTATTTGATCGCTATCAAGCACCGATTCCTGATGATACTTCTCAAGACCTTGTCAAAACTCCAGCAAACCTCAAAGCTGCATATTCAGCAGGTGTTCAAGCAGAGATTGATAATATTAAGATGTACGAACGCTTTTTAACATACGATATTCCAAGTGATGCACGAACGGTCTTTTCACAGCTACGAAACGCATCTGTCAATCATTTAGCTGCTTTTGAAAGAGGGGTTGCATCTTTCGGCTAACCGATTAAACATCTTTAAAAAAAGGCTAAACTAACAGCAGTTTAGCTTTTTTGAGATGAAGATCGTTCTTAGATAGACCTTCTGGCACCTTATTTTTTCAAACCAGCAGCAAAAAAAGGACCGTTAAAAGTAATGATTGAAAAGATTTTAGCCATTTCTTCTGGCGATTCTTTTCGGCCGCTATTAAGCCACTGTTGGATTACTCCAATATGCGCAGAAGCTATGTAAGAAGCCAAGTAGTCTCCTGGAACAAGAAAATTTTCTTTCCGAACAAAGTCAAAGGCTTCATTTTCAAAGATTTCTGTCCACATAAACTTTTTTAACCTCGTCTGAAAAGATAAATCTCCGTTTGGACCTAATAACGCTCTCATGAAACTACTGTTTTTGTTTAGATATTCAAAGATTACGATTGCAATGGTAGACGGAACTGCTATTGGTGAGTCCTCTTCTAGAGAAGCGACAACGCTTGGGAAATTTTCTTTTACAATAGTAGAAAGCTCTAGCATCACTTCATCTTCACATTTTTTCATTAAATCAAATTTATCCTCATAATGCGCATAGAATGTGCCTCGATTGATGTTGGCTCTCGTTGTGATATCTTTCACTGAAATAGCGTCGAACCCTTTTTCCTCAATTAATTCAATAAATGCATTTTGGATTGATTCTCTTGTTCGAACAATTCGCAAGTCCAAATGCTGATTTTTCATCGTATGTCCCCCTTTATTTTATCCAACAGATTGCTAAGTAGTGTTCCGTAACCGACACATCCTTGAATGTTGATTATTGATGACGCCTCATACAAAGTATAGAATTCGAATAGAATCAACATAAACAACAGGTTGTTCATTATTTTATCAAAAGTATAAGGAGGAAGAAACATGTTTAAGAACAAACTGCTCTTATTTTCACCTCTTATTGTGTTTGGCATTATCTTTATTTTTTCACAAACATTATATCCATCCGTTCAGCCTAAACTTAAGAACTTACCGATTGCGATTGTGAACGCAGATGAAGGAATTCAGCTTCCTAATCACCCTGAGGTAAATATGGGACAGAAAGTTGTGGACATGGTGATAAAAAGCTCAAAAACTACAGCTGAAAGTGAACCAGCTGTGAAGTGGATTGTTGAAGAAAATGAAAATGATATGCAAAAAGGATTGGAAAATCGAGACTATTACGCAGCACTCGTCATTCCTAAAGACTTCAGCGCAAAGCAAGCTTCTTTCAAGACGCCTGCCCCGGAAACAGCTAAATTAGAGATTTTTATTAATCAAGGGATGAACACGATGGCATCCACAGCTGCAGGACAAATAGTAAACAATGTAGTTGATCAGATGAACACAACTGTACGCACTCAGCTCATTACTGAATTAGAAAAACAAGGGGCAACGTTAACGCCAAAGCAAATTGAACTGTTCGCGAACCCGATTGGTAAAACGATGGAAAATGTTCACGAAACCGGAAAAAATAGCGCAAACGGCAATTCTCCAATCTCTTTGTTTCAACCCTTATGGATTGCTTGCCTAGCAAGTGCCGCTATTCTTTTCATCGCAACTCGTAAATTAAAGGCTAGAAACCGTAAAGATGTTGTAAAAACTAAATTAATCCAACTATTTATGGGCGCTTTCATAGCACTTGTAATTGGATTTAGCTTAACCTGGTTAGCTGCTCACATGGTTGGTTTCCATATTCCACAGTTTACAGACGCAGCCTTATTCTTAACGATTACGTCCTTTAGTTTCATTTTAATGATTTCTGCCGTTCTTTCACTAGTAGGCATAAAAGGAATACCCTTATTTGCCCTAATGCTTTTCTTTGGAGCACCTTTGCTTTCACTGCCTCCAGAGATGATGTCTTCTTTTTACAGAGACTGGATTTATTCATGGTTGCCAATGCGATTCATGATTGAAGGGTTACGAGATCTCTTCTTTTTTGGAAAGAGCATCACGTGGGATGGTCCACTATCCATACTTGTATGGATTGGAATCATCAGCGGAATTGTGATCCTACTTTCTGCGTTTAAGCCGCAAGCCGTCAACGAAAAAGTAGAGCTTGAACAGTAATAGAAATCACAAGAAGCCGAACTCAAATGGCGTTCGGCTTCTTTTTGCTTTGTTATTGGCATTCGCTAGATGAAAGAAACTTTCTTTTCAGCTCTTCTAAACAACTTCTCGGAATATCGCACCCTTCTTTTAAATACGTTTCAATATCTCCGTACTGCTTCATGATTTTTTGATAAACATCTTCCAAGTACTCACGACGCACTTCCAGAACGGGCCTGATTTGTTCAGGGGAAATTCGAAATAAGCTCATCCATCGAATAAACGACTCAGTTCTTTTCATTTTTTCTGCAATTAGCTCATTTGACTTTAAGTATTCAGCTATTACTGTTTCATATGAAACGCCCAAATATAATTGAATAATAGCCGCGATAAACCCGGTTCGATCCTTACCACCCGTACAATGAATAAGAGCAGGTATCCGACTTGTATGAGATAAGAAGCAAATAATTTCTTTTATTTCATCATGACAGCCAAAAGCCATGTGCTCATACATATCTCTCATGATTTTTTCGAAATCAACGCTAGTCGACTTGCTCACAAGAAACTTAAAAAACTCAAGATGGGTAAACTCTTGGCTCTTGTCATGGATAGATACCGATAATAGTTCTATACCAGGGCCTGGTCCCACTCGACTAACCTTTGATTTTTGTTCAGATGGCATTCTTAAATCACAAATTGTTTTAATATTCAGCTGACGAAAGGTCTCAATATCTTGTTTCGTTAGCTTTGATAGATCTTCTGAGCGAAACAAAACTCCTTCTTTAAGCTTTTCGCCATTCTCTGTCATCACTCCGCCAACATCTCGAAAGTTAAATAGCTTTTCAAATTTATAGTTCATATTCTTTCTCCATTGTTTGTAATAGTTGCTTTTCTCTATTCTACGATAGAGTACAAAAATGCTGAACTGCTAATCAAGTTCACTCTTTAATTCACGTTAAACGGTTGTCTTTTTTCAGAATAAAAACAAATTATATTAATGATACTAGCCTACCCTCCATATATTGTAAATGATTAAATTCTAATAGCTATAGGAGGAAAAACTATGGGCAACCAAGATTTTTATAGAGGCCCGGCCAATGGTTATCAGGGTTCGATTGAGTCCATTGAAGCAGAGGTCAGGTCGTTAAAGCGTCACCTAAAGAAGATGAGCCGAGAAGAAAAGCGTCACTCAAACAAACGAGACCAAAAGGAATCCCCACAAGAAGATTGCGAAACAGATGATGATATTTTACCTGAAAATCAATTATTCCTAGAGGTCCTTGGTGAAGAAATATTAATAACCATGGACTCTGATCAATATAACTTATTCGGTCAAACATTTCGTCCCATTTTTTGTGGCAAAGTAGTGGACGTAACAAATGGATTTATTACGCTAAATCCCGTCATTATAAAAATGCAAAATGTTCCATTTCATCGTTTCCCTATTCCATTAAGCTTTGCTATTGAACAAATTTCTAGCTTCGTACCATTTGATAGTAGTACACAGTTCCCTATTCCATAATCCTGTTAAAGCCACTATCTAAAGGAGGTTGTCTATATGTATCAATCACTGGATATTAATGCAATTCGACAACAAGTTGTTACGGAAGCTTTTGCTACGGCAAGCGGTGAGCGAAGCCTCATATTTATTAGTTCTTTTCCTTTTATATGTATTGGAACAATCCTTAAAGTGGAGAGTGATTACGTTTTTTTAGACATTGAAACCACTTATATTTCTGAATTAGAAAATAAGGTAATGCGCATTCATATTGATGATATCGATGTATTTTATATTGAAAATGGCGGTCCTTCTATACCGAAAATCCGCTAAGTTGTTAAAGGGGTTGATGGTAAGTGAAAAGATGCTTTCATGTTGTTGCGATTCCCATTCGGATTGTAATTAATAATTTTGGTGATCACGATCCGAATGGAATGATGTATGTTTTAAAAGAAAATGAAAAAAAGGTACGTGAACAAGTTGACTGTAGTCCATTTATGCCCGTTGAGCTTGTCCAACCGCTGACAATCCGAGCAAATGCAGGAGACGATATTGAAATTTTATTGGAGAATAAGCTTCCTTTCCCAACATCTATGCATATCCAACGAGCCGAGTATGATGTGCAAACATCTGATGGAGCTTTTGTTGGATTAAATGCTAATAGCACGGTTCCACCTTGCCCTTCAGGTGAAACCCATATTTATCGCTGGAAGGTTAATAATGAAGGAATTCATATTTTTTCAGATTTAGGGAACTCGTTATCTAGTGAACTAGGAACCAATCTACACGGACTTTTTGGCGCACTCATCGTTCAAACAAAAGGATCTTGGTGGACAGATCCAGTCACAGGCGATGATATTACTAGCGGTGTATATGCTGATATCCACAATCCGTTAGGTCCGTCTTTTAGAGAATATGCATGGTTTTTTCACGATGAGCAAGAAGCTAACAACTTAGCCGGTGATCACCCAATTGATCCTCACACGCTACAGCCGTCCATGCAGCACTCTATTAACTACCGCTCTGAACCGATGAGAAATCGTCAAATGCTGATGTTAGAGGGTGTCGCTTGCAGTGACTGTGAGGGAGAAGAAGTTCACCATGATTCCTGGGCATTTGGCGATCCCGCAACGCCTGTCTTACCATCTTATGTAGGAGATCCTCTCAAAATACGTCTCATTCATGGAGGAGTTCAAGAAACCCATGTATTTCACTATCATGTTCATCAGTGGAAGTTCGAGTTAGAAGATAGTGATTCTGACATCATTGACTCTCAAGCAATTTCCCCACAAAATTCGTATACAATTTCACCTCTATATGGTGCTGGAAGCTTCCAAAAAGCGTTCGGAGACATTATCATTCACTGCCATTTGTACCCTCACTTTGGCGAAGGAATGTGGGGAATGCAGCGAATATTTAATACGTTGCAAGACGGTAGTCAGTGTTATCCTAACGGAGTCCCAATTCCTTGCTTACAGCCTTTGCCTGACCGGCCTTTACCACCAAAACCAACAGCAAAGAAACCTGGGTTTCCAAACTTTATCCCTGGTATAGTCGGCTGTAAGTCTCCAAGGCCTCCTATTGGAATAAGCGACGCTAATCGAACGCCTACTAAGCTAGAAAAAAAGCAGTTTGCGCCCAATGCTTCTCCTGGTGCATTGTTTGCTAACCCCTGTATTGAAGGGGTTACACCTACACGCGTTTATGACACGGTGTTGATACAGATGCCTATTCAATACAACGAGGAAGGTTGGCATGATCCTGAAGGGCGACTATACGTTTTAGCGGAAGACGAAGAAGACGTTCTCGCTGGTCGAAAAAAACCTGAACCGCTTGTCATTCATGCCAATGCTGGTGAATGTATTAAGATTCGTTTTACAAACAAACTTCCCCAAATATTAGGGGGAAATGCCTTTCAATTAGTTAATCGCACCTATGAAGCAACTCAGCACGTTCACTTTGTGAAGTTCGACCCTTTATGTTCGGATGGAGCTAATACTGGCTGGAACTATAACACTGCGGTACTGCCTGGCGAAACGATTGAGCTGCAGTGGTACGCAGACGTAGAGCTCAGAGGTGTATTTTTTCATGACCATAATTTCGCTGCTCAGGGACAACAGCATGGAGTGTTTGGTGGTTTAAATGTTCATGCAAAAGGTGCTGAAGTTCTAGATATGCAAACAGGAAAGCCCATTGATTCTGGTACAAAAACAATTGTTACACACCCTTTAATTGCAGACTACCGAGAATTCTCATTATTTGTTCATGACTTTGCTTTACTATTTGATAAGGACGGCTGCCCTCTTAATCCGCCACCTTTTCCAGGTTCCCAAGAAGACCCTGGGGTAATGGGCATTAATTATAAAAATGAACCTCTGCAATTTCGGTTAGTTGAGCCAACTTGTGATCCTGCTTATGTGTTTAGTTCTTACCTACATGGTGACCCTGTCACACCACTGCTTGAAACGTATAATGGTGACCCTGTAAGAATTAGATTATTTGACGGCGCACAAGAAGAGTCTCATAGCTTTAATCTACACAGACAAATTTGGCAAAAAGAGCGCCAAGACCTGGATTCTGAACTCACTCAGCAGCAGCATATCGGTATCTCTGAACACTTTACTCTTGCATTTTCAATAGAGGGTAAAGGCGATTTTGATATGTTATATCATTTTGGTAGTATTGATGATTTATGGCTCGGAAACTGGGGATTAATGCGAACGTTTGAAGGAGAAGTAGATCATTTATATCCTCTTCCAGACCGCCCTTGTCCTCCAAAACGAAAGCTACCTTTACCATGTGAAAATGGTAAGGTACCAAAGAAAGCTGTCCCTAAAGACTTTCCTGGTCCGAAGGATGCACGCGTTATTAAATATAACGTTGTCGCCATGCAAACAGATATTGTCTACAACAAGTATGGTGACCATGATCCATTTGGCATTGTGTTTGCTCTTGCGAAAGATGAAAAAGCAATTCGTTCTGGTAAATTAAATCCTGAGCCACTCATTTTAAGAGCAAACGTGGGTGATTGCATAGAAATAACTCTTCACAATAAGCTAAAGGGCTTTTCACATCCACAACATGCTATTCATGGCTATCCTGAAGTTCCTGTTGAAACACCATTTCCACCTTCTTGTCGAATTTCTTTACATGCCCAGCTTTTAGAGTATGACGTGAGAAATTCAGACGGAGCAACAGTAGGCTTTAACCCTGACCAAACAATTGGTCCCGGTGAAACGATCACTTATCGCTGGTACGTCAGTCGCCCTGTAGGCGCATGTAACTTGTGGGACATGGCTGATTTGCGTAATCACCGGCACCATGGAGCATTCGGAATCTTTATTGCTGAACCAAAAGGTACGCATTATTTAGATTCTGTTACTAGAAAGAAAGTGCAATCTGGTAACCAAGTCATACTCTCTCACCCTCTTTTGGGCGAAAAGCGGGAATTTGTCTTGTTGATGCATGATGGCGTTCGGTTGGTAGATCGCAAGGGCAATCTTATTATTGACCCCGAACCTATTTTCATGGACCGCGAAGAATTAGAAGACTTTGAAGATCAAGGCTCAAGAGGATTTAACTATCGATCAGAGCGGTTTATTAATCGATTACGACGAAATTCTGATATCTCTAAAGTTTTTAGTACAAAGGTACATGGTGATCCATCTACTCCAATTTTTCTTGCTCACCCAGGTGATCCAATTACAATACGCTTCGTTTTCCCTGCTGATAGAGCACGTACTCATACTTTCACTTTGCACGCCCATGAATGGAACCGAAGCATTCGCGATGTTAATTCAGAAGCCATTTCTGCCATAGGGCAAAACACGGTTGGGACACATGATAACTTTGAGCTTCATGATGGAGCCGGGGGGCAATTTGCTTTACCTGGTGACTATATGTATCGCTCTGGCAATATTCGATGGGACATTGAACTGGGGATGTGGGGAATTATGCGCGTTCTTAAAAAAGGTGACTCGCGTATCGCGCCACTAACAAAATACGAAAAGAGAGGGTAAATATGGGTGATATTAGAAAAAGCCATTCTGACAAAACTACCGGGTATCAGCGGCACTTTCACTGTCCAACTTGCATCTTAGAAGCTGAAAATGATCCTACAAGATTCTGTTCGCCCTATGAATGTCCCGAGGAAATACCCACTAAAAGGTTTTCTGCTCCAACTAGAATTTTACCAATTAAAGAGCATGAGGAATTAAAGGAATGTATCCATGAAGTTAACCAACTTTTACTAGCCTTTGCGGATGAACGAGATCCTCATTTATTAGAATCTTTTCGTTTAAAAGTAAAATCGATGCGGGGACATTTCGTCACTGCTCATGTGTTATGTGGAAAAGATGAAACTCCTATTGAAGGTGAGCTTTCTGATGCAGGAAAGGATTTTTTGATTATTGATCATTCACATCAAAATTTCTTCGTTCCGTACGAACGTATTTGCAATATCAATCACAGTGAAATGAATGAACATATGATGGGAAGACACGGCGGAGAATTAGCCAACTTGAATGACTGTTGCCGTCGAGAATTAATGCTTAACTTTGGAGAAGTTGTGGCAGCTAACCCTTTTTTAATTAACCTATTCTTTGGAATGAGACTAAACAAATTTTTATGTGCCTTTCTTAAATCCGATATATGTGTTGTGACAAAAGATAAAGGTGAAAAGAAAGGATGTTTATTGGCAGTTGAAGAAGCTAATCTGACTTTAGAAATAAACGAATCAAAAGAAACGATAGCTTTTGAGGAAATTTGCTTCATTAAAGAATAACCCTTTCATACTAAAGGACTCAAAATCAATTGATTTTGAGTCCTTCCTTCTTAAAAGCCGCATTGAAAAATTTAGTGACTTGAGCATTCAATAATAACGCGTTTTCCTATTTTCTTAAATAAATGGAAGTTTAGATTTTGTGTTAATCCTCCCAATCTTAACTGTACCATTCCCCCACAAGCTGGAATGGAAGGGGTTGGATGGAACTTCTTATTGTGGTGATGTTTTTTCTTGCAAGTGCAATTGTGATGGTGACCATGACGATGACAATGGCAAGGGTAATGGAAGTGTTTAGAGTGTGTAGAACGATATGCAGAATTGTGGTTGGTAGTCGAGGTCTTTTTGACTTTATCAAGCCAAATAATTTTACTCATATTATTTCTTAAAATTGTCACAACTGTACAATCGTCTTTTAATATATCGACAAAATCTGTTCCTACCATATATAAAGTACCTTCAACTTTATGTTTTGTAGTGGCGTTTGAATCTTTTTTAGGTTGTGGATGATTCGTGGGTTGCATGCGACGTACAGGTTGCACGAGTTGCATTGGCTGCATAAACTGTACCGATTGTACAGATTGCACAGTTTTCATGGACTTTATGATTTTCACTGGCTTCATCAATTACTTTCACCTGCCTTTCTTATGCTGATAACATGGTATGAATATGGCAAGCTTCAAGAATGGGTAACCACACAGGATTAGTAAATATTTTACAATAAAATCAATTTTAACCCTTTATATAAATGAAGTAGACCTTTTCAATGTCACATGAAATGAATGAACAAAAAGTGTAGCCTCATATCAAAAAAATGACACAAAACTGGCGCCCTTCAAAACACCAGCTGAACCAATCCCATATATAAAAGCGTTCCTCCCCCAATCGAAAGCAGCATGCTTCCTCTCCATGCATGAAGCAGTACCACAAAGCCAACTGCTAGCATTTCAGGTAACCCATGACTTCCTGAAATAAAGCTGATATCCTTTAACGAATACACAACCAACAATCCGATGACCGCTGCCGGTAGAACAACTCCGAGATACTGAACATACTTAGGGGTTGGCTTATTGGCTGGAAAAAGTAAAAATGGTAAAAAGCGCGTAATCATCGTTCCGAGAACAACCATTATAATCATGATAACTTGCTGGGTAATAGTCATATTACATTGTCACCTCTGCTTTTTGAACAGGCTTGCGAATGAGCGTTAATACCGCTAGTATCAAAATCATAGCTGGAATAATAAAGCTATTTGGGCCAAAAACAAACAGGCTTACGCTCGAAAAACCAATTCCGATCAGTGCGCTGTGGTACTGCTTGCCTTTTTTCCATTGCTCCATAAAAATGACGACAAACAGCGCGGTCATGACGAATTCAATTCCTTCCGTGCTGAACGTAATAAACGAGCCAAAGATACTGCCAAGTGCTGAGCCGAGTACCCAGTAGCAGTGATTCAACAGCGTAATAAAAAAGAAAAACCAGCCTTTATCAATTCCTTTAGGTACATCCGTTGCCTGACTGATGGAGAATGATTCGTCGCAAAGACCATAGATTAAGTAGCCTTTCTTTCTCCCAACGCCGCTGTATTTTTCTAATAGAGAAAGCCCATAAAATAAGTGTCTAGCATTAACCATAAGCGTAAGTACTAATGCACTGACTGGATTAAACGTCGCCAGCAACAGCCCCCCTGCAACAAACTCCATTGATCCTGCGAAGATAAATAAACTCATGAGAATTGGATATATGGGATGAAACCCTAGGGAGTTCATATAGATGCCGTACGCCCCTCCTAAAAACAAAAAGCCTGCAAAAATCGGCAGAGTGTGCGGGAATGCTGCGCGAAGTGCGCGTATTTTTTCTTGATGGCTCATTGATTTCACATCCTTGCTTGAGTAACTTATTTTAGTTTTAACACACCCAATCCATACAAAAAATAAAAGAATTGTATGGATTACAATTCTCTCCGGCACGATGGTTTGGGCTATACTAAAATAAGAATTACCAAACGTCTGAACTGGAGGTGGCGTCATGCCTGTAAACTCATTTGAACATTATCCCATGTCATGGAAGCCTGATCGCTCGTCGTTAAAGCGTCCTTACTACCAATCCTTAGCTCACTTACTCGAAGAAAATATCACCAACGGCTTTTTAGCTCCAGGAACAAAGCTACCTCCACAGCGTGAGCTAGCTGATTTTCTTGATCTAAACTTCACAACGATTACAAGAGCTTATAAAATTTGTGAAATGAAAGGCCTGATTTATGCCGTAACGGGAAGCGGTACGTTCATTTCTCCAAACGCCACTCGCTCTATTACGATTTCAGCAGATAGGCTCACGTGCAACATTGATCTTGGATTTGTAGCTTCATTTGAACGAACGAGCCCTTATTTAAAGGAAGTACTCTCAACAGTAATGGAAAAGCGCTACTTCGACCAGCTTTTAAACTACAACGATCCTACTGGAATTCCACACCAGAAGATGGCCGCCGTGAACTGGATGGAAAATCTCGGCGTGGACGCTTCCCCTGAGCAGGTTTCCATCGTATCAGGCGCTCAAAATGCGCTGGCCATCAGCTTAACCGCCTTGTTTGAGCCTGGTCAAAAAATAGCTACGGATTTATATACGTACTCAAACTTTATTGAAATTGCCAAGATGTATCATATTCAGCTTGTTCCTATTGCTGGTGATGAATGCGGAATGTCTCCAGCAGAACTTGACAAACAATGTAGCCACACCTCTATTCACGGCGTATTTCTCATGCCTTCGTGCTGTAACCCAACGACCGTGATGATGACAGACCATCGTAAAAAAGCACTGGCATGCGTTATCAAAAAACATGATTTAATTATCATTGAAGATGATATTTACGCTTTTTTCACAGCGGGAGTAGTCACCGATTATAAACAGCCCATGTTTAACTTACTTCCTGAACAAACCGTGTACATCTGCAGCACTTCAAAAGCGCTTTGCTCAGGCCTTCGCGTTGCTTATATGGTATACGGTGAGCGTTTTAAAGAGAAGATTTTGCGCGCTATTTTTAATATCAATGTCAAAACGTCATCCTTAAACGCTGAAATCGTGACGGAGCTTATCTTATCTGGAAAAGCCCATGACATTATCTCGAAGAAAAAACAGCTTGTTCAAGAAGCCAACGATCTTTATTTTGAATACTTTCCAGCTCGCAAACACTACGAGCACCCGCTGAGCTTTTTCCGCTGGCTGTCAATTAACCCTTATCATAACGCACTCCAGCTTGAAGCAGATCTTCACGAGCGTGGAATTCGCATTTATCACTCCGACCGTTTCTTAAGTGGACAGACTACGCCTAATAAATACCTGCGCGTCGCTCTTTCTTCCACTAATTCGCTGGAAGAGCTGCGAGTTGGACTTCGCGTATTGAAAGAATATCTAGAGGAAAAAGAGCTTTTATAGCAATAAAAAAAGAGTTGAAATGAATCTCAACTCTTTTTTCTCTTACTCTGCGTTTTAAAAGGCATACTGAAACAATCCGTAGTAAAGCGGACCTACCGTGATAATTCCTGTTCCAATAAATAGTGCTGCTTGTACAGGAGTGGATAACTCTTCAAGTTCTTCGTGCTTTATACCTTTAACGAAGGTAAACGTAATGTCCCAAGTCAACCCTCCAACGAAAACCATCTTCCAAATAAGAGGCGTGAATAAATCAGTTCCTGTGACATATCCAAACAGCCCAAGCCATGTCACAATTGAAATAAGAAAATCGGTTACGTACGCAACGGTCTTTTTTCCTTGAATTAAAAAGCCAACTAGCGCAGTTCCTAAAATCCCTAAATAAATATACCAAAATATCTCAATCATCGTTTCGTTCCTTTTTAATTTACTATTTTCCTAGCTATTATATATGTTTTAATACGTTTGAAAAATCATCTTTTAAAAACTTCTCCTTTATGTATGACCTTTCTATAAATCGCTTTTAGCCAAATGTAAAGAACAAACTCACTGACAATAAAAACTACGATACTGATAAAGGTAATCGAGAAGAATTCAAAAATCAGCAAGTTATAAAAAGCATGTGGAAACCACCAGGCTCCCACGTTCATTAAAAACAATAAAAAATGGCTAAATAAAGACACTCCCTGAGCTTCTCCTATTGTTCGATTTGTTCTTAAGATTATATATCTGCCTATTAAAAAACTAATAATAAATGAAAAAGCCATGAACATAAAATAGATGGAACTAGAAAGCAAAGCTTCTTGTGGTGAATACATCATTCTTCCTCCTTTTCACGAAGATTAATTACCATATTTTAATATAAAAGGTATTTAATGTTATAATAGTATCGTACTAAAGATATGTAAAGGTGGTCTTATACGTGTTCAGTCGTAAAATAACTTACCAAGTGCTTATCGCTTTTACAGGTATAATCTATATGTTATATAACCATTATTTACAGCCTACCGTCAGTGCAGTAGTTGATTCATATATAATTTTCCCTACTATGCTTTGTTTATTTTTATTCTTTGCTTATATGTATTTTAAGGTCGAGAAAAGGTAGGAGAAACATATGGAAGGGAGTCATGTACCTAAACGAAAAGAAACATATAAAACCCAGAGACCGTCGACTTACCTCCGAGACGTGTTTGGTTTAGGGATTGGTTGGATTAGTTTTAATCTGCTCCCTGACCAATGGAAAATAAATTGGGTCTACCTCACAGGAGTCCTCATGATTTATTACATTGCCGTGAAGTTTGAAAACGTAAAGCTTCCGCTAAGCGTAAAATGGCTAATTAGCGGTTGTTTATACACCATTGGACTACTTCTATTGATAAAAGATTTTTAATAATGATAGCTGAGAGGATGAGAAAATGAACTGGAAGAAGTATGCTATCCTTTTCCCCCCTTTTTACTAATTGGATCTCTTCTATTGTTTTATTTGCCATTGAGTCAACTTCATTATATGATGCTCGCTCCCCTCTTATTTGGGCACTATACAACTTGTGGGTTTACACAGAAAGAGATAGATAGAAAGAAGAAACATACCAAAAAGAGTAGCTTTTCAGCTACTCTTTCCCATTTTCAAAATTCCCTGAGCCACTATTGAAATAACTCCATAGAAAACAACGTTTAGCAAGAAGTATACACCATCTACTACGTTATAGTGGATCAGCAACGCCATCATCAAACAAAAACCTGCTGTGAAAACTAAACTAATTCGTTTTACTTTGTCTCCTTTCAACCGTAAGCTGTAGATGAGTGCTAGTATCCCTGTCACGACTGAAATAACAACGTAAATCACAATCATTCACTCTCCACTATTACTCTATAAATGCATAGCCTTTAAGTTCATAGGGTTTTGGTTCACTAATATCAATGGAGCTACCGTTCCAACTTGTAACAGCTCCGTATCCCCATCCATAGCGATGCTTAACCAGCGTAAACTTAACAGGGCCCTTTTCTGACTTAGCTCTAATTTCATTTGCCAATTCACTTCTTCTCAAATTATCTAATAACGTAACCCCACCGATTAATGCACCAGGGGTAGTGAACTTAATCCCCACTAAAGTACTTGTAATATACTGAGAAACCTGCGTCGCAGTTCCCCTTTCAATTTTTGAAGCAAATGCTCTGGCTTTGGCAGGTTTTAAATAATAGGTGTGTTCATCCTGACTCCACTGTGCTCTTGTATCAATCAAAGTCTTTTTTACAATGGCTCCGTTATAACTGGATGGAACGGTCTTAGTGGAAGCAGCAAAAGCACTGTTGCTAAAAGCGCTAGACATCACTAACGTAAATACGAGAGCCATCATGAATTTACTAATTTTCACAAAAACCACCTCTTTTTTGAAAATTTCTATTATTTTAGAGGCTACCATATTCTGACTAAAATCTATAGACTATTCGGCAAGATTGATTAAATTATCCTAAATTTAAAATTTATGAATGACTATTCTGCTATTATAAAAGAAACATAAAACAATCTAAATTATGTTAAAATATACTTATATTTACTTTTTGTTAATGGTGAAGAAATTGAATAATCGTAGTTCAAGATAACTTTGTATAATGATGGGGGCAATTTGTTTGATTTTGGCGTTAACTTTAAATCTAACTGGTGTATTTCAGGAAATAGTATCCTATTAAATTTATCAGGAACAGTTATTTTAATGAATTTTATCGCAGATCAAAAACTTACTAAGGTGTAATGGACTATTAATAACTATAAAGATTAGGAGGTTAAAAATCATGGATATCAGCTTTTTTTGGATTGCTATAGGGCTAGCTGCTCTTGGTTACTTTATTGGAGATGGTTTAAAAAATTTTGGTAAACCGAAAGAGAAAACAACCTACCCTTATTTAATTAAGGAGCGTGATCTTCACTATCACTTTAGCTTAACGCGAGAAGAAATGCAGGAGCTACTAAATAAATACCCAGATGCTCCTAAAATTGAGCTGAAAGGCAAGACGTATTATCCATATCATCAATTTGTTGAGTGGGTTTCATCAGCCGATCTTTATACCAATAATAAACACAGAGAATAGATGGGAGAAATAGACATGGACGCTAGAATTACATATGATACTGACGCAAAGTTAGCTTACCTTTATCTCTTCCCTGCTTCGGCTTCTTATCAAATTCAAGAAACGGAAGAATTAGAAGTAAATCCTAGTTTACTGCTTGATATTGATAGTGAGGGCCGAATTATTGGCATTGAGCTTTTCGGAATGCTTGCAGAGAAGATAGCGCCACTTTCTGGTGCTGAGCATATCTATACAATGCATGATGAGATGTTCTCATTTTGCCTATCATCTCAAGAGGCTCATGCAACATTTGTTTTTAACGGAATTAAATTTTGCTTTGCAGACGCTGATTATCAACACTTCGTCGGCTTTGACGTAATTGATTCAAATCTATATGAGCGACCGCTATTGATGCAGCTCGTTAAGCCATAAAAGAAAGCTGTAAAAAGACAAGCTACCTTCAGCTTGTCTTTTCTTATTCATGAAATCTTCGTTCCATTTGGCAACTTTTCATCCGGCTGTAGCAGCACCACGTCTCCTTCTCCTGGAACGCCACCTAAAACGAGCACTTCTGATTTAAATCCTGCAATTCGCATTGGCGGAAAGTTTACAACCGCGACGACCTGACGATTCAGAAGCTCGGTTGGCTCATAGCGATGCGTAATTTGCGCAGATGACTGCTTCACTCCGATCTCTTCTCCAAAATCAACTTCAAGCTTAATCGCCGGCTTTTTGGCCTCTGGAAACGGTTTGGCGTCAAGAATTGTACCAACGCGTAAATCTAATTTTAAAAAGTCTTCAATGTTTGCCATTTAGCTTGAACCACCTTTTTATTATTTTTCGATTGTGACCATTTCAGATTTTCTGCTTACATCACGTGTTGACCAAATCAGGATCCCAATTCCTATTAACAACAAGCTAATTCCGCTCCAAGACGTCATCGTCAGCTTTTCTCCTACAACTAAAACGCCAAGCATCGTTGCAGTTAGCGGCTCTGCTAACGCTAGAGTAACTGCGGTTGAAGATGAAACGTGTGCAAGCCCTTTGGCAAATAGAAAATAAGCAATCCCTGTGGCCATAACGCCAAGCTGGAGGCTTACACCAATACCTCTCAAGCTTACAAACCACGACATATCAAATAAAAATAGGAGCGGTGATAAAAAAAGCGCGCTTAAAATAAAGACAACCGCAACGGCTGATAGTGACGAATACTTTTCCACTAACCCTCTGCTTGCAAGGGTGTAGCAAGCAAAGGATAGGCCTGCTCCAAGCGCCATGAAAATTCCCGTTATATTTAGGCTTGCCGATTCTTTGTTCAGAAATAACAGCACGCAGCCTAAGATAGATAAAAACGTAGAGCACCACCAGATGATGCTTGGCCGCTTGTTTGAATAAAACCATTCAATAAGCCCAGATAAAACAGGTGCACTCCCGATGGCCACGACCGTGCCAATCGCAACGCCTGTAATTGAAACTGCTGAAAAGAATAGCGGTTGATAGCACGCCATACTAAGAGCCGCTACAAGAGTAGCTTTTAGTGGCCATCCTTTAAAACGTAAGTCTTTTCTCATTAGCAGAAGAAGTAATAGAAACCCACCTCCTACCGCAAGCCTTGTTGCGCCAATAGCAATTGGATGTGCTGAGTCCGGGGCTAGCGCCTGAGTAGTACCAGTTGTACCCCATAGAATACCGGCTAGTAAAATAAAAAAAGGAGTTGCTTTCACATTGGCTCACCTCAATAAAAAAGATAAAAAGAACGATTACTCTTATAATAAAGAATCCACTATCCATTTTCTTTACCAAGTTTAATCTTCTTTTTATCTATTATTAAGAATTCGATATTTTTGTGGCGACATGCTTTCATGGCTGACAAACCATCTTGTAAAGGAAGAAGAGTTCGCAAAGCCGATCTCTTCGCTAATTTGGGACATCGACCATGTCGTTGATATCAGCAGGCGCTTTGCTTCATTCAAACGAAGCTCCGATAAATAATCCTTTAAGCTCTTTCCCGTTTGCTTTTTAAACCATGTCGAATAGTAAACAGGATGATAGTGCTCGATTGCGGCGAGGGTTTCTAGCTTGATTGGATCCTTAAAGTGCTGATGAATATAATCGATTGAAGGAGGATTAGACGTTTGGAGCTTTTTAGTTACATATCTTGTTAAATCAACTAATGCAGACTGATCAACAGAATTTTTCGCTTCTTCTAACAATAAATACCGAATAGCTGACCACTGACTGTCAAGCGTCATATACATGCTGCTTGTACCCCTTGGCAGATACTGAGTTGGAATATCTAAGATTAAAAATTCGTTTCGATCTCTGGAGCGATAATTATGATTCACTCCCGGAGGTAGGTAAAAGCATTGATTAGGGCTAAGCGTTACTTCTTGAAACGCCATTTCCATATCAAGAGAGCCTTGAAGTGGAAAAAGAAACTGTCCAAAATCATGCTGATGGAGCGTGAATTCTTTCGAGTATGATCTTTTTTCACACGTTAACTCGTTTACTTTACCCATACGGCTCTCTCCTTTACGTTAAGTTGAGTCTATTATAAGCTTAAATTTATATTTAAAAAAGAACTAACTACCAACAAAATTACTGCTCTTTAGTATTCTCCTATGGGTTTTAATCTCCATTAAAAAGAACACATCCATATGTTCTACACGGATGAACATGTGGATGTGCCTTCACTAAAATCCTTTTATCCTAGCAAGTTTTGAATTAGAGAACTATTGTCCATTGGTAATTAAACATGTAAAACTGCTTTTTCCAACTCTCCAAATACAAACTCACCTCTACTCATAACTGCAAGACGTTGCTTTCTTCTAGCAACTACTTCAGCCGAAGAAGTAGCGTTTACAAAAATAAAACTAGCATCATCTTGCTTTTTAGGCCATTGATACGTTCCGTCCTTGGCTAAAGGCGTTATCCCTCCGGTAACCCACTTTAAGCTATCTCTCAACGATACTTCATCAATTCTTTTGGTAATTTGACAATACTTTTGTACTTTTTCAATCAAATCTCCATGTCCTAAAGGACTCCATGAGTCATAAAAACCATCACAACCAAAATGAACTGATACACCACGCTCGTCTAATAATTCAATTGGCGGCAGGGATTTTGTTAGTGGAATAGTAGACATAATTGCCACATTGTTTTTCATTAAGCGATTTGCTAAATTTTGTTGTTGTAATGTAGGAATTTCGCCTATACAAAATGCATGACTGATAGCAGATGCCCTCTTCCATTTTGTTTCTTCAACAATATCTAACCATTTGTTAATTGTATAAACTCCCACATCACCTCCGTCATGAAGATGAATATCCACCTCAGCATCAAATTCCGCTGCAATAGCCATGGTTTCATATAATGATTTTTCAATATTTTGGTCAATGCCAGATGGATCCAATCCGCCTACGACTGTGGCCCCACTTCTCATTGCTTCTCTCATTAATGCTGGTACAGAACCATTAAATAATCCATGTTGTGGAAAAGCAACAATATCTGCAGTAACAGCACCTTTGTATTCCTCTAGCGCAGCGACTACTCCCTCTAAATTTTTAAGGCCTATATAAGGATCAATATTGACGTGAGTTCGAATATGTGTGGCCCCATGTGACAAAATTTCTTCAATCATTGCTGTTGCTCTTTGTTTAGTAGTAGGTGCAAGATCCTTTAATTCTTCTGCTTCATATTGAAGCCTTTCCTTTAGGTTTTTAACAAGTTTAGATGCTTTCCATTCTAACGAAAGATATGTCTTATCTAAGTGATTATGCATTTCCTTAAACGTTGGAATAGCTAGATATTCTTTAGCATCGTATACTTCTTCAGCAGTTTCAGGGATAGGCATAGTATAATGAAGATGTTCTACAATCTTTCCATCTTTTATCCCTATATGATAAAAACCTGTTTTTGTCTCAATACGTTCACCATCAATTATGTTACCGATTTCTAATTTCACATTTTTTATCCACTTCATACTATCATTCCTCTCTTATTTAGTTGTTGCAACTTCAAATTGGTGAGTATTTATTTCTCTACCACTTTTATAAACAGAATGAATTTTTGTACGACGAGCAATTGCTTCTGCTGAACAGCTTGCTTCTGTGAATAAAAAGTCTGCTTTATCTCCTACTTTAGGCCAAACTTGGTTTCCTTCATCGTCTAAGGGAGTGATTCCTCCAGATGCATACTTCCATACTCGATTAATAGAATATTCGTCAATTAACCTAAATCTCTCTGCTAAAATATTAAGTTTTTCTAAAGTATCCCCTGTTCCAAAAGGTGACCAATGATCAGTTAAACTATCATGACCTACCGATACTTTTATACCGAATTTATCTAATTTTGGAATAGGAATTGTAGGACGATTAATTGGAACTGTTGTTGTTATATCAATCTCATTCTCTCTTAACAATGTCATAATCTCTGTTAAACTTTCTCCCTCTAAATCCCCAAGACCAATTGCATGACTCATTGTTACTTTTCCTTGCATATTTGCTTCTTCTGTAAGCTTAGCAAGCTTCTCAAATGTAAAGGCTCCTAATGTATTTGGATCATGAAGGTGAATGTCAATTCCAGCATTATTTTCTACAGCTATATCCATTGTCGTCCACAATGATTTATCGAGGTCTCTATCCACAGTGGCAGGATCAACCCCACCAACAATCGTAGCTCCATTTCTCATTGCTGCCTTTACTAATTCCACTGAATTACTTTTTAACAGCCCGTGCTGTGGAAAAGCAACAATATCGTATGTTAAATAATCTTTATACTTTTCTAAGGCTTTAATTGTAATCTCTAAGTGTTTTAATTTTGAAGTGGGTTCAATGTTACAATGTGTACGTATATGCGTGTGACCATTGCTCAGCAATAACTCAATCATCTTTTCTGCCCTTTCTTGCGCAAACGGCAGCTGCTGTGGAAGTAACTGCTTTTCTTCTTCAATTCTTGTAAAAATTCCTTTTGTAATTGGTGTACAAGCTTTCCAAGGGCCACCATAATAAGTCTTATCAATATGGATATGCATTTCACGGAACGAAGGCATTAACAATTTACCTTTCATATCGGTGACTGTATAGGAAGTTGAGTTAAGTTCTGTGTCATCTTCTGTAATATGAACAATCGAATCCCCTTCAACCTTTACATGTACAAGCTTAGTTTCTGTCCCTACTACTGTCCCTCTATCTTTTTTAAAGCCGCTTTCAACTCTTACATTTCTCAGCCAAAAATTTCTCATTAAATTTCCCCCATCCATATTTTCAATTTAAAAATATTAATACACTTATTCAATTATTGCTTGATTAACCATTAAATAGTTTACTGGGCTCAACCAAAAGTCTTTTACTTGGTTACTGTAGACTGCTAAATGTTCATAGTTTCGAATTGGAACATAAACAGCATCTTTAATTTCAATAGAAGCAACTTCTTCATATAGCTGTTTTCTTGTTTCTGAGTTAGGTTCTTTACGTGCTTTAACAATTAGTTCATCTACTTTTTTATTGTCATAGTAGAAGTGATTACCCGGAGATCCATGAGAATTAGAATGAAATAGATTGTATTGATTGTAGTCACCATCACCCGTAGCATTTCCCCATCCACCTACAAAAAGATCATGGTCTCCTTTGTTAATAGCGTTGATATATGTTCCATATTCCATAACTTGAATATTAACTTTTACTCCTATTCCCTTTAGCTGTGATTGAACGACTTCAGCTAAATTTACACGTTCTTTCTTATCATTTGTAATTAAGGTAAGTTCCAGCTTATTATCCATATCTTCTTCTTCGAGCAGTTTTTTAGCTTTAGCTGGATTATAGCTATATGGCTTCGTAGCTTGACTATAGCCAAACACTTTAGGACTCATCGATGAGTTAGCTAACGTTCCAACCCCGTTATATACACCGTCAATGATGGCTTCTCTCTTTATTGCCATTGAGAGAGCTTTTCTTACTTTTGCATTATCAAAAGGCTCTTTAGCCGTGTTAAAGCCAATGTATTCTACTGCTAATCCGTCTGTACGATAGAGGTTTAACGCATCCGAACTTTCTATACGTTCAATTTCTGTAACAGGCACTTGGTCATTAATATGAGCTTCACCAGTTTCGACCATAGCAAGACGTGTAGAATCTTCAGGGACAACTAAAAACTCGATACCATCAATAATTGGTTTTTCTCCAGAATAGCTATCATTTTTTACAAGTTTAATTGATTGTCCAGATTTCCAAGACTCAAACTTAAATGGACCTGTTCCTATTGGTGTAGTTGTTAAGCTTTTCGGGTTTTCATCAATCACCTTTGGACTTATGATACTTCCTTCATTGCTAGCTAATATTGACAATAAAGGTGCATAGGGGGCATCTAAAACGAATTGGATTTTGTAATCATCTATAACTTTAATTTCCTTAATCATACCTAACTTTTCTCGTTGGGGAGACTTTGTATCAGGATCTAGCAATCTATCAAATGTCTTTTTTACAGCTTCTGCGTTAAAGGTAGTTCCATCATGAAATGTAACGTTTTTCTTTAAATTAAATTCCCAGGTTACATTGTCAACCTGCTTCCAACTCTCAGCTAATCCTGGAATGATTTTCATATCTTTATCAAATCCCACAAGCGTTTCGTAAACTTTTTGATAAATAATATTAGCAGAAGAGATATCCGTAATGAAATGAGGGTCAAGATTTGTAGCATCGGTAGCTCTTACTACTTTTAATGTACCCCCTTCTCTTCCTTCAGTGGTTTGAGTCGATGGTTGACTTTCAGTAGTTCCAGTAGAACAAGCTTGTAATAATAACACTGCAAATATAAAGCTTAAAACAATAAACATTTGTTTCCTTATGCTTTTTTTCACTCCTTATCTCCCACCTTTTCGAAATTATAATTTCAACTGTCTATTTGCATTATAAAAAAGAACTAAGAGAATTTTTTATAATATCTTTACCTATTTTTTAATTATTTTGACTTTTTTAACAAATTGTCTTTTTTTCCTTATGTACTTCCTCTATCTTTGAACTAATCAATTGAATTTGTTTTAAAAGGAGGAAATAAAATGAGCTCACCGCTAAAGATGCAAGAAAACGTTTCTATAATCAAACCCACTAAGCCTAAGCTTTTTTGGTCAAAATCCCTTGAATTTTGGGGAGATTTTTCTAAAAACAAAGGAGCTGTTATAGGTGGAATTATTATTTTATTTTATCTTTTAATGGCACTACTAGCTCCCATCTTATCTATACATGATCCTTATCAAATCGATTTAAGTAAAAAATTGCAAGGCCCTAGCCTAGAACATTGGATGGGAACTGATGATAAAGGGAGAGATATTTTAGCTCGTATTCTTTACGGCTCTCGACTCTCAATGGGGGTTGGTTTTGCAGCGGTAGCTTTTGGCGCATTCTTTGGTATTATCATGGGTTTATTAGCAGGATACTTTGGCGGTTGGCTTGATACTTTAATTAGTAGAATACTTGACATCATGCTTGCTTTCCCTGGCATTCTACTAGCTTTAGCTATTATTAGCGCCCTGGGTCCAAGCCTTATTAATGTAACGTTTGCTGTTGGAATTTTTTCTATCCCCTTATTTGCAAGGATTGTCAGAGGATCTACTTTAGAAACAAAAGAACTTGAGTATATTGATGCTATTCGATGCTTAGGTGCTAGCGACCGTACAATTATTTTCAAGCATATCTTGCCAAATATATTATCACCAATTATTATCCAAGGAAGCTTGCGCTTAGCAACAGCTATTTTATCTGCAGCTGGCTTATCTTTTTTAGGCTTAGGAGCTCAGCCCCCCTCACCAGAATGGGGCACAATGCTTTCTAGCGGCAGGGATTTTCTTTTTAGCGCTCCCTATATTGCTATATTTCCAGGGCTAGCTATATCAACATTAGTTCTTGGCTTTAATCTGTTTGGTGATGGCTTAAGAGATGCGTTAGACCCTAGATTAAAATCTTAAGGAGGACGTTACATGATTTTCTATATTTTCCGGAGACTCATAGAAGTTATACCTGTTATCTTTGGTGTAACCTTAGTCGTATTTTTAATTATGCAAATGGTCCCTGGTGACCCAGCCGTTATTTTAGCAGGAGAAGGAGCTTCCAAAGAAACAGTAGCGCAGCTGAGAACCGACCTTGGATTAGATAAACCACTTTATGTACAATACAGCGACTATATTCTCAGCTTGCTTCAAGGAGATATGGGCAATTCCTTAAAGAATAATCAACCTGTTCTTCAAGAGATTATGACAAGGCTTCCAATTACAATTGAATTAGCTTTCTATAGCATTGTAATTACAATTGTTTTAGGAATGACTGCAGGTATTATCTCGGCTATCAAGCCTTATTCTTTAACTGATATTGGAGTTATGGTAATTGCTTTATTAGGAATTTCTTTACCTAGCTTTTGGTTAGGTCTGCTATTAATTTATGTATTCTCCATTAAACTTCAATTGCTACCAGTTTCAGGGTGGGATAGCATTTTGCATATCCTACTACCAGCTTTAACACTGGGATTAGGTGGAGCAGCAATTGTAGCTAGAATGACCAGGTCTAGCATGTTAGAAGTCATACGCCAAGATTATATAAGAACCGCTCGCGCTAAAGGGTTAAGAGGATCCGTTATTATTTATAAGCATGCTTTACGTAATGCTCTCATTCCCGTAATCACCGTAGTCGGACTACAATTTGGAGCTTTGTTGGGAGGGACAGTTTTAGTTGAGTCGGTATTTGCTATTAATGGGCTTGGTCGAATGATCGTAGATGCAATAAGAACCCGAGACCTACCTGTAGTACAAGGTGGCGTTCTTGTAGCTTCTTTAGTATTCGTATTTGTAAACCTGTTAGTCGATATCTCGTATCGCTTCTTTAATAAGCGAATCGATTTGAAATAGGAGTGAGCTAAATGACACAGAACGTTATCTTAGAAATTAAAAACCTGCATACACATTTCTTTTCCAAAAAAGGTATTACAAAAGCCGTCGATGGGATAGACCTTACTCTACATGAAGGAGAAACATTAGGTATAGTTGGGGAATCAGGGTGTGGAAAAAGCATGACCTCCCTTTCCATTTTACGCCTCGTACCTACACCACCGGGAAAAATTGTTGAAGGTTCTATTAAGCTTAAAGGGAAAGATATTTTAACAATGTCTGAAGAAGAACTTCGCCATGTTCGTGGCAATCAAATCTCAATGATCTTTCAAGAACCTATGACTTCTCTTAACCCGGTAATTCCTGTCGGAGAACAAATAGCTGAGTCATTACGTCTACATCAACGGCTTGGAAGAAAAGAAGCCTGGAAAAAAGCAATTGAAATGCTTGAACTAGTAGGAATTCCCTCACCTATTGAACGGGCAAAACAAGAGCCTTTTCAATTAAGCGGTGGGATGCGTCAACGTGTAATGATTGCAATGGCTTTGTCATGCAGCCCTGAAATTCTAATTGCGGACGAGCCAACTACAGCTTTAGATGTAACTATTCAGGCTCAAATCTTAGAATTGATGAAAAAACTCCAAAAAGATTTAAAGATGGGAATTATCTTTATTACGCATGACCTTGGTGTAGTAGCAGAGCTGTGTGACAAGGTAGCTGTGATGTATGCAGGAAAAGTCGTTGAGTATAGTAATACGGAGCAGTTATTTTCCAATCCAAAACATCCTTATACTAAAGGACTTATTGCCTCTTTGCCTAAACTTGAAGAAGAACAAGTAGAGCTTGAAACAATGCCTGGAACTGTTCCTTCACCTTATAACTTGCCAAAAGGTTGCAGCTTTGCACCTCGCTGCTATTTCGCAACACAAGAGTGTCAAAATCAGAAACCTCCGCTATACACTTTAGAAGATAATAGCCAAATTAGATGTTTCTTATTTCAAGATAATGTAAAGAAAAGTGAGGTAGATATCAAATGAATGTATCATCTCCTATCAAAAAGCAAGCAATATTAGAAGTAACCGGGTTAAAACAGTATTTTACACTAAAAAACGGATTGCCATTTAAGCCTCCTCAACAAATTAAAGCTGTTGATGATATTAGTTTTTCATTATTTGAAGGGGAAACATTGAGTATTGTAGGAGAGTCAGGATGTGGAAAATCTACAACCGGGAGAGCTATCCTTCAACTTGATAAACCGACAGCTGGAAGCATTAACTATAAAGGGCTTGATCTAAGCACATTATCAAAGAAAGAACTTCGAAAAATTCGCGGGGAACTTCAAATTATTTTCCAAGATCCCTTTGCATCTTTAAACCCTAGGCAAACAGTAAGAAAAATTTTGACAGAAGCTATGATAATTCAAAAAGTTGTACCATTCGAACAACACGAAAAAAGACTAAAAGAACTATTAGATTACGTTGGGCTTCCATTAACCTCTCTAGATCGTCTGCCACATGAGTTTAGCGGTGGTCAAAGACAGAGGATTGGCATTGCGCGCGCATTAGCTGTAAATCCTAAAGTAATTATTTGTGACGAAGCCGTTTCAGCTTTAGATGTTTCTATTCAAGCTCAAATTCTAAATTTATTAAAGAGTTTACAAAAAGAGCTCAAACTTACTTATTTATTTATTTCTCATGATTTAAGCGTAGTTAAACACATATCCGATCGCGTGATTGTTATGTATTTAGGAGAGATTGTTGAGATAGCTACAAAAGCTGAGCTGTTTCATAACCCGTCTCATCCCTATACTAAAGCGTTACTTTCCGCTATACCAAGCGCTAATGCTCAAAAACGGGCACAACGAATTTTATTAAAAGGAGATATCCCTTCACCATTACATCCTCCTGAAGGATGTAAATTTCATACTAGGTGTCCAGCTGCAACGGATCAATGTAAATTAGTTGCCCCTCCTATGATTGGTGGAGAGAATCATTTAACAAAATGTCATTATGTATAAACCTATTTTCATAATAATCATTTTCTATTAAAATAAAGATATCTCTTCTTACAGGAGCCTATACATGTTTACATTAAAATCATTTTCTTTCTATATTATGCTATCAGTACTAGCCCCTATTATCGGGGCTTTTAGTTTACTATTTTTATTTATTTTTGAAAAAAGGCTAGATCAATTACAGAAAGAAAAGAAAGAGCTACTATTAAAGCAAGAGCTTCAGCTTGCAAAGTATAACCAATTGAACCAGCAGATTCAACCCCATTTCTTTTTTAATACGCTCAATGTGATTCTTAGTCTTGCGCGTTTAAACAAGAAAGAGGAACTTATTACTTCTATTGAAATACTCTCTAAATATTTCAAGCTTAAATACACAACTGTTGATCCTCTAATTTCACTAGAACAAGAAATTACATATACTCAGTACTATTTATCAATTCAACACTTACGTTTTAGAAATCGAGTAGAATATGTTTGGAATATTGAAGAGAATTGTTTACCTTTTCAAATTCCGCCTTTCTTATTACAAACACTTGTTGAAAACGCTTTTAAACATGGTATTGAAAAGAATCCTGGCCCAGGAAAGCTAATTATTACACTGAAAGAAGAAAGAGACCAAGTTTTTTTAAAAGTATGGAATAGTGTAGCTACTTCAAGCACAAATTCTGAGTCAAAAGAAGGGTTAGGCTTAGAAAACATTGAGAAAAGATTACAAATGTTATTTCCTCTTGATACCGTCTTTATACATTTATATGCTGAAAATCAAGGTGTTAGTGTTCAAGTCCTATGGCCGAAAGTAAAAGATAGACACCATTTTACACTATGAGGGAGGAGTTTCAATGCACATATTATTAGTTGATGACGAGCCACTTGAACTAGAGCAATTAGAATATATCATCAATGAAAATTTTTCATACTGGAATATTCATAAAGCCGCAGATGCTTCTCAAGCTATGAAAATTTTAAAATACTACCCTGTTAATCTCGTCTTGCTAGATATTCAACTGCCTGGAAAATCTGGCATTGAACTTGGTAGAGAAATTAAGACACAGTATAAGCTCGATATTATTATGGTAACCGCTTTTCAATCTTTTGATTATGCAAAGGATTCGCTGAGATTAGGTGCAAAAGATTATATTACAAAACCAATCATAGAGGAAGAACTTATTAAAGTATTAAACCCTTACAGGTATTCAACTATTCAATCACATATTATTCATCAAACATTAGCCATTATTCATAATCAATATGCTACAAAACTTTCATTGTCTAGTGTTGCTCAACAAATTCATGTCAATAGTACATATCTTAGTCGGAAATTCCATGATGAAATGAATATTGGTTTTTCCGAATACTTAAATAACTTCAGAATCAAACAAGCAGAAATATTGCTTATACAAGACGATGAAAAATCTATTTTATGTATAGCAGAAGAATGTGGGTTTAGCAGTCAACATTACTTCAGTTCGTTATTTAAAAAGCAGCTTGGCTGTACTCCAACAGAATATAGAGCAAAGTTGAAGGTTAAAATGCAATGAATACTTCAAGTTATTCCGTTTATATACAAGGTATTGTTAAATTCGGACTTGCTTATGGAGTCGTATCCTTGCTATCTAGATGGATTAACAGCAATACGATTTTATCAGCACCCGAAACGCTTGTGAAATATGGATTACTAGGAGGGATAGGTTATGCCGTTATGGGAGCAATCGCTTTATTTCTATTCGGACTCATTGCTCCTTCTATACAAAAGCGCTTCCCAAACGCATTGACCATTGGGGATATTCTTTATGAAAGATTAGATAGAAGGTCATACTGGTTTGCGATGCTAGTTTTAGTTATTACCAGCTTTGATTATCTTCTTATTCAAGTTTTGAGTATTGGAATCATAGTACATTTACTGCTAAAGATCCCATCATATATAGGTTTGCTTATATTTTTACTATATTGTTATGTATTATTTGGATTAGGTGGTATGAAGCGAATACATAAATTCAAGGCGATTCACATTTCGATTGTTTTCGCTGCTATTATTTTAATACCTGTTTATTTCTTTATTAAAGAAGGTATTTATCCAGTTTATGATGGCCTGACTCTTTATCATCCATACTTATTATATTTTAAAGATACTTATATCTTGTTATTTGTACTAACTGGACTCATTGTATCAATTGGACAATTACTAATAGACCGATCAACTTGGCAAAGAATTTACGTTATTGAACCTTCCAAGATTAGGTCTTCCTTCTTTATGACAGGAATCATTTGGTCTGCTATTCCATTAGCATTCACATCAATTACTCTTATTACCATACATAATCAAGGTTTTGAAGGTGTCAACTCTATTCTTAACCAATTAGTCGAGAAAGTGGACTCTGCCTTTCTTATTATATTATTTATTGGTTGCTGCTTTAGCATTATTGCTTCTACTACTGGTGCAGAATTGCATGCCACATCTATTATGATTGTCCGAAACATACTTGCTGTTTATTTTAACTGGGACAGTAAACAACAGCTAAAGAAAACTTACTTAGCAGCAGGAGCACTTTGTCTAGCTTTATTTTTCACTTCAATTGCGTTATCTCCTACTCTAGTATCAATTATCTTCTTTTTCGGTAAAATATATGCTGCTGCAATTCCGACAATGCTGGTGGTTATCTTTTATAAAAAAACAGTTCCTAAATACCTTCCCTATTGTTCACTAGCTGGTGGATTATTTAGCAATATTCCTATTTACGGTGTTTCTAATTTGACGGCTATTTGGATTAGCTTTGGCCTTTCTAGTTTTTTTATAGTATGCTATTTGGCAATAAATCAAATAGGCAAAAAACCTGAATGATTAAAATTCAGGTTTTTTTATTAATTATAAAAACAGCTGCCACGTTCTTTGCGGCTCTTTCCACATACTCGCTGGCATTCGCAAAAGCATTTTCCAGCGTTGTTACTCCTGGCACAATGCTAAATAATGCATCGATACCATGTTCATAAACAACCTGGCTGTCAGCTCCAACGTTGCCAGCAATTCCAATGACAGGAACGCCATATTTTTTGGCCGCTTTGGCAACGCCAATGGGAGTTTTGCCGTAAATGGTTTGCCCATCAATTTTTCCTTCTCCCGTGATGACTACATCAGCATCACGCACGGCTTCTAGTAAACTTGTTGCCTCAATGACGATGTCGACGCCCCTTTTTAATTCCGCTTGTAAGAAAGCAAGCAGCCCTGCGCCTAATCCCCCTGCTGCACCAGCTCCTGGTACGTCATCAATCTTTTGACCAAGATCTCGCTCAAGAACGGCTGCGTAATGTCTTAAATTTTGATCTAACAGCGCAACCATCTCTGGTGTTGCTCCTTTTTGTGGACCGAAGATGGCAGATGCTCCTCGCTCTCCGGTAAGAGGATTATCAACATCACACGCTACTTCAATTTTGACGTGCTGAAGACGCGAATCTAACGTTGCTAGATTAATAAAAGCTAAGTTTCCGAGTGCTCCGCCACCATCTAGAATTTCGTTTCCTTCTGCATCTAGTAACTGTGCACCAAGCGCTTTGGCCATTCCAGCGCCTCCATCGTTTGTGGCACTTCCACCAATCCCGATAATAATATGGTTTACGCCGTAATCTAGCGCTGCTGAAATGAGCTCACCTGTACCTTTTGTTGTTGTCATAAGCGGATTTCGCTTAGCAGGGGGTACGAGATGCAGTCCTGATGCGGCTGCCATTTCAATGACGGCCGTCTTCTTCGTTCCCAGAATGCCAAAGAAAGCTTCAACCGGTTCGCCTAAAGGACCCGTAACCTTTTTTAAAATAATTTCTCCATCCGTTGCGTCAACCAGTGACTGAACCGTTCCTTCTCCTCCATCAGCCATCGGTATTTTCACATAATTTGCTTGTGGCAATACTTGTTTAAAACCTTTTTCAACTGCTTCAGCCACTTCTAAAGCTGATAAGCTTTCTTTAAATGAATCCGGAGCAATGACAATCTTCATTACACTCTCTCCCTACACTTTAATATTAGCTAAATAGCTTGAACACACCGTAAATGAGCGTTGATAAAATGGCTAGCGTTAAACCAACTGCTGATTCGTATGGAATAAGCTTAAGGCGTTCTTTAATTTCCATATGAACGCTTCCCCCCGTCGCGTGGAAAAAGCTACCGTGCGGTAAGTGATCTAAAACCGTCGCACCTGCGTGTACCATAGCTGCTCCGGCAAGCGCTGAAACGCCCATCTCTAAAATTGTGGAGCTAAACACCTGGCTGGCCACAGCTGTGCCTGCAGTTGTTGAAGCCGTTGCAGCAGACATGAAAATTCCTGATGCTGGCGCCAGCACGTAGCCTGGTAAACCAAGCGCACTTAATCCTTCAATCAATACATCTTTCAAACCTGAGTTAGCGATGATTCCAGCAAGCGTACCCGTTCCTAGAAGCATAATGGCCACACCCGTCATTTTCCCTAATCCTGAAACAGCATAGTCATTTAGCTTTTTGCCTCTTCCCATCACAAGCGCACCGACAATTCCTCCAGCCGGCAACGCAATCATTGGATCAATACTAATGTCAAACAGCGGTCGCAGTGATAGTAAAACAATCGTCACAAGCGGCGCTATAATAGCTGGTAAAAACGCTGGTAGCTTATCTGCATTGTTTACTTCTATTTCGGTAAGCTGTACAGAAGACCCTTTTTTCACAAGCTTTTTGGCAATGATATATGTCACAAAAATTCCAAAAGCTGCTGGGATAATGCCCGCTGCCATAATGGATGTGAGCGGCACATTAAAAGCATCTGAAGCTGCGATAGCATTGGGATTTGGCGACATAATGTTCCCAGCTTTCCCGCCTCCAATCATTGCTAATAAAATCGCTGGTTTTGACAGCTTGGCTTTTTGAGCAATTGCAAGTGCAATTGGTGCCACCGTAATAACCGCTACGTCAACAAATACACCAACCGTAGTTAAAATCATTGTTGCAAGCGCCAGCGCAAGCAAAGCTCTCGCTTCCCCTAGTTTTTTTACAATTGTTTCTGCAATAACAGCAGCTGCTCCTGATTCGATGAGCACACCTGCTAATATACCTGCAGCTAATATTCTCAGTACTGCTGGAATAATTCCTTGCGCTCCTTCCATCATGAGCGCCACGGTATTCGTTATATCCACTCCTCCTACTAGACCACCAATTAAAGCACCGGCAATCATTCCATAGGCAGGAGATACTTTCTTTAAGATCAATACAATTGCAACAACAAGCGCAACCACTGCGCCTAACGCGCTTACTTCAATAGTAGCATCCATTTCCCGTTCCCCCTTGAATGTTATACACTAATTGTAAGCGTTTTCTAAACTAACTACATTGTTCATGAAACCAAAAAAAGGCCTGTCTTTCGCAAGCCTTTTTGTGCATCGGAACAACTTTATTGAATTTTATACTGTAGGATTGCTACGTACAGCTCAACCAAGTCACTGAGTTTGCGGGGATCTTTATTTGTTAGCTCCGAAATGCGTTCCAATCGGTACCGCAGCGTATTCCGGTGGATAAAAAGCCTGCTTGCTGCTTTGTTTACATCACCATTTTCTTCAACATATACGCTTAAAGTTTCTAACAAATCGCCTTTTTCGTCATAGTCTTTTAACACTTCAAGTGATTGACTTAACTCGCCTTTTACTCCAAATTCTTTCGCTTTAGCTAAAAAAACAGCTAGTTTATAATGTTCATAGCGATAAAGTGATTGATCAGGGTGTAATTTTTCACCTACTTCTAACGTATAGAGCGCTTCTTGATAAGATGTAGCGATTCCTTCCACTGAAGGCAAGAACCTTCCAATTGCCATCTTGCCTTCTAGCTGATTACGTTGAATCCAGCTCTTGATTTTGTTAAAAGCACCGTCTTCTTGTTCCTTCGTTATATCAATTCTTTTCAGCACTACAATATGAGTTGGTTGAACAACATACAAGTCATCGTTTTCGAGCTTTCCTCGCAGCCACTTATAGCCATTTGAATGATTTTCCGCTTTTAAGATTATTGCTATACGTGGGAGGTCCAACTGAATCCCTAAACGCTCTACTCGTTCAAAGTAAAAGGAATCTAACGTTTCCGTGCCGTGAAGCAATTGACTCGTTAATTCCTCTTTCAGTCGCTCGTCCCATTGAATTTCATCTATTAATACTGCCTGCTGTAGAATCATTTCAGCAGCCATTTTCACAAGCTCACCGTAGTTCCTCACTTCCTCTGGTTCACCTGTAATACCAATCACACCAACAACCCTATCATGAAAGGTAATGGGCAAATTAATTCCTGCTTTTACTCCTTGAAAATGCGTTAAATCAGAACTCGTAATTTCAAAGCCTTTTTGTGTTTCGATTACTCGCACAGCACCTTCATGAATAGAATCAATTCGATGATGATCCCCTGAGCCGATAATTACGCCTTTTTCATTCATCACGTTGATGTTGCGATGAATAATATTCTTCGTTCGATTTACAATTTCTTGAGCTAAAGAATGATTTAAAAACCTCATGCACTCCACCTCTTCATTCTCATGAATGCCTTTTCAATCTATCGTTAACTATAGCATCATTAAATAAAAAAAAGAAAGCCTGCTTATACCTAGGCTTTCTTTTAATTGAAGAGTCCTCTTAACGTAAATGAATGTTGTCAATTGTTATACTCTTTTTTACATCTCCTAAGTAAAAGACAAGCTGAGCATTTTTATCGTCATGAGGTAGCTGTAAATTTTTAAAAGCGAAGTGATATTTCTGTATTCTGGAAGATACTTTTACTTTCTGCTTCTCATACACGTTTCCATCTTCGTCTGTCAGCGCAACAAACATATCACCTTTTGGTTGAATACTTGCATCAAAGCTTAATTCATACCCTTGTCCTGCATTCAGGAAAATACCTTTTTGAAGTAACTTCAAATCATCTGCATATTTGCTGCTTGTTTTCACATCAATATGAAGCTGGCGTTCATTAGGGTCAACGGTTGCTAAAGCGTTTATTTTTCTCGCTTGTACAACGTGCCAATAGCTCATTCCATCTGCTTCTCCCACGCTAAATGTACCGTTGTATACTCGATTTCCATCACTTAAAGGAACCTTTGGAATATCGTCATTAAACGGAATTCCTTCAACCTCTACAAGCTTTGCGTTTCCAATCCATACAGGCTGGTCGTTTGTTCCAAGATTAAACTCAACGCGCGCTGCATTATCGGATTCTTTTTTCATTTGGAACAAAACTTCATAGCTTTGTACTTGGTTTGTCAGCTGAGCATTTAAAGCTGGTGAATATCCTGCGTATCCAACTGATGCTCCTCCTGTTACTTGTACCTTCATGCTTCTAGCTACTTCCGTTTTAGCATCAAACGTTAGCTTATAAAAGCGGCCTTTCGCTAGTGACACAATAGACTGAGGCTGCACCGAGTAAAGCTGACCTCCAGGACGAAGTATATTTACCTTTAAAAAGCGGCTATTGTTTAATTCTTCTACTGATAAAACTGCATCTCCATCCGGCTCTTTATGAAGGGACCAGTTAGCAGTACCTTCAATTCCCATGCCAGGGTCACCTGCTTTTGTTTCTGTAAACTGATTGTTATAAACTAAGTTTCCGTCTGCTTGAGGAAGCTTAGCACCTGACAAATATTCTTCTTTTGGAATGACTGGAGGAGTTGGCTCACGGTACTCTCTGCCCGTTAACTCATAGACTCTTACATAGTCAATTTTCATTTCTTTTGGGAACTGGGTCTCTGCCGTTGGATTCCCATCAAAATTCCCACCAACTGCTAGATTCATAATGAGATGAAATTCTTCGTCAAACGGCGCTGGATAAGCATTGGTATCTGGCTGTCCATCACTTTGACTGTACCAATCGTTTTGCACGCTATAGAGCTCACCGTCCACGTACCATCGGATTTCACCAGGCTCCCATTCAACGGCATATGTGTGGAAATCTTCAATTGTGCTTCCATCTTTAAATGTGTATTCTTCACCGCTATACGTATTGTTTGGCCACTGCTGACCATAGTGAATGGTGCCCGCAATAGTATTTGGCCTGCTACCCCAGCCTTCCATAATATCAATTTCACCCGAAGCTGCCCAGCCTCCGTAACGATTATGCTCCGGAAGCATCCAAACGGCAGGCCAATAGCCTTTACCTGTTGGGGCGCTAGCACGGATTTCAAACTTCCCGTATTTCTTGCTGAACAACCCTTTCGTCTTTACACGAGCAGATGTGTAGTCAAAGCCTTGGTAGCTTTCTTTATGAGCTTGAATGACAAGATTACCACCTTCTTCTCGAACATTTTTTGAACGATTGGTGTAATACTGGAGCTCATTGTTCCCCCACCCAGGTATGCCCACAGAAGCACCGTTTGTTAAATCAAACGTCCATTTCGTAGGATCAATCTTTCCATCGTCAAACTCGTCTCCCCACACTTGAGTCCACATTGGCTTATTTTTTTCTTTTTGCCCTTTAGCTTGTTCTTCCTCTTCGGCATGACCAACCGGGGTAAACAAATAACTAATTAACGCTGCTGATAATATGGAGCCGAAAACCTTTCGTTTTAAAGAAGGACTTTCCATTTATGATTTCCTCTCTTCTATTAAAATATAGTAATCGCTTACATTTTAATTAACATTTCTATTACCTATAAAGTTCTACGTATGTGGTCCCTACTCTCTGGTTAATCTTAGTGATTGAGATAAAATAAGCTTTATATTTTTCTAAAAATTCAGATATAAAATGGTATAAAAAATCGCTATGTCCATGGATTTCTTACATTAAACATGCTTGTCTCCACTTTATCGAAAGCGCTTTCGATAAAGTCATTATAGCCTAGTCCATTTTGGTACGCAACAGCAAAATGATAAGAAAATTGTATTGTTTTAACCGAAACGATGCTAGATAGCATAGAGAAAAATAAAAAATGGGAATTTAATATAAGTAGTTTGAGAGGATAAAAATGTGGTTCATTTAGATAGATGTAATCTTGCCTTCTATTTTCGTGTGATAGTTAGCTACCACACGAAAATAGAATTAACCGTAAAGAATATATGATCTATTACTATAGGCAAATGCTAACGCATTCTTCTAGTTATACAAATAGACATTTTACAATGGACTGATGCTTTCAATCATTGTTCCTTGCGAGGTTTTTACTCCTGTCAGTAACACTTTTGTACCAGGAGCAAATTTCTCTTTATGATGTGCCAAATAGTCTGATAGCTTGAACGTTGTTGGCTGATTGTTTACGTAAACTTGAACCGTATTCCAATTCACCATTTCAAAATAATCAGCTTCAATAGATACTGTTTGATCGCCCGTATCAGGACTTACAACTTCTACAATATCACGAATTTGATTTTGTCCATTTGGACTTGCTACATAACGAACAACCAGTGCTGTTCCTGCTTCATACTGGCGAATCTCGTTTTGTAAATCGATGTCGCTTTTAACATGAAACGCTTTCATCTGTCCTTGAACGTCAAGTTCAATACAATGAGCATCGACTAAACCAGTTACAACTCCAAGAACTTCTAAAATTTGCTCCTGCCTTACGTTATTTTCAACAGGTATTGACGAATTACTTTGTTCTTGCTGCACAGGCGCCACTTTTTCTTCTTGTAAGGATTCTTGCTCTTCCTGAATTGGAGCACTTTGATCCTCTTCTAAAGCTTCTTCTTCTTTAGACTCCACTTTTTGAACAGGTGCTGGCTCTTTCTCTACTTGTAAAGCGGCTTCCTCTTGAATTGGTGGCTCTTCAACTGGCACTATACTCTCTTCAAATTCTGTTTGTAGCTCTTCTGTTGGTAACTCTTGTATGGGTGTTTGTACGTTCATTTCTTCTTCTACGGGCGAAGGTACAGGCTCTTGTTCCTGATAGCTTAACGGTACTGGTACTACTTTTACTGCAGGCTCCACTGGATCTTGCTTAATTGTGACTTCTTTCACTGTATCTTGTTCTTTTGCACTAGACGCGGCAGTGATTTCTTGTGCTAGCACCTGCTCGTCCGGCTTAGGAGAATGGACTACCCTTTGCTCTAGTGGTTGGTTTGCTTGATTATAAGAAAATGGTATCTCCTTTTCTGGCAGGTTTACTACCTTTTTAGGGTTCATGCTAGGCTTCTGATCTTGAGCACTTTTTTGTACTTGTGCGACTGTTGCCTCTGTCTGTTCGCTGTTTAACGCGTTTGAGACGCTGCATCCAGTAATTGTTGTTACAATGGCTAACCCTGTTCCACCAATTTTGATAAGCTTCTTTCTCTCTTTTGCTTTTTGCTTAGAAAATTTTTCAACTCTTGTAATTCTATCCATTTAATTACAACCTTTCATTAATTTTCTGCTTTTTTAATTTATATTAGATTGAGAATTATGAATAGAGCGAAAGAGAAATACAGTTCTAAGGATTTAATGTTTTTCTAAAGATTAGTTATTAATCCCCAAAAACCGACAAAGTTCTACAAGTATCATTGAACTATAAAAAGGGAATTTATGAGAAACTAAGAACAAACGCGGTTACCCTAGCTGAACTTTCCTCTTACAAGAAAACAAACAAAAAAACTAGAAGCCAATCGCTTCTAGTTCATTTTTGGTGATACTTTTCAATTACTTTATGAAGCTCTTCTAAATAAATTCGAGCCATGCGACTAAGTTGAGTTTTGTTGTGAACAACCCATCCTACTCTAATGAACTCACCTTCATCAAGCGGTACCGATACAATATTTGATCCATTTAAATCTTCACTTACAATACCTGTTGAAATGGTGTAGCCGTTTAAGCCAATAAGCAAATTAAATAACGTTGCTCGGTCACTGACTTGAATGCTTTGTTTACTTGGAATCGTGCTGAAAATTTCTTCAGCATAGTAAAACGAGTTAAATTCTCCTTGCTCAAAGCTCAACCGTGGGTATTCTTCTAAATCTTTAAGCGTCACGGATTTCTTTTTAGCAAGCTGATTTTGGACACTCACAAAGATATGAGGAGTAGCTTGAAACAGCTCATGAAACTCCAACCCTTGTTCTTTCAAAAGCTGCAGCATTACTTTTTCATTAAACGAGCTAACGTATAAAATGCCAATTTCGCTTTTTAAGCTCTTTACGTCTTCAATGATTTCATAGGTTCTCGTTTCTCTCATGGTAAACTGGTATTTGTCTTGCCCGTACTTTTTAATCATATCCACAAACGCATTGACGGCAAACGCATAGTGCTGAGTGGAAATGGAAAGCAGCTGTGGAGAAGGCGCTGCATTTAAGTATCTGTGTTCTAACAACTCTGCTTGTTCAACAACCTGCCTTGCATACCCTAGAAACTCAGCTCCGTCTGAGGAAAGGGCAATACCCGTTGAAGTACGGGTGAAAATTGTAATTCCAACTTCTTTTTCTAACTCTTTTATTGCTTTTGACAAGCTTGGCTGTGAGATGTAGAGCCTGCGAGCTGCTTCATTAATCGACCCACACCTCACAACTTCAATAACATATTTGAGCTGCTGTAATTTCATAATTAAATAAATGCGACTCCTTTTTGTTTGAAATTTTCTGTATAATATCCGTTTGTATTTTAACTTCAAATGGTTAAAAGTTCAAATCGATAGTCGTTTTTTATTTGTTATATCTTTTGGCTATATCAATTGATGCGTTTTATCAGTTACACTATACCTCTTTAGTCATGGTAGGATACATACAATAAAATAAATTGTTGGGTTTTCTAAGGATATTTAAAAGCAACTTAAACGAAAAAAATTTCAGGAGGAATTTCATGCGCGTTGTTCAAACTTCTCAAGTTATTGCTGAAAGTACATTTAATAAGTTTCACTTACTCGTGTTTCTATGGTGCTTTTATGCCATTGCGTTTGACGGCTTTGATATTGCACTTTACGGAATAGGTTTACCACTTATGATGAAGGATTACGGACTAAGCGTCGTAGAAGCAGGAGCGATTGGCAGCTATACGCTTGTGGGTATGATGCTTGGTTCTTTCCTACTCGGCTCTCTGGCAGACGTAATTGGTCGAAAAAAGATTTTAGCGATTTGCATGGCTATATTCAGCATTTTTTCTCTTTTAGCAGGGCTTGCACCAAACCCACTTACCTTTACCATTATGAGGTTCATCGCAGCGCTAGGAATGGGTGGCCTAATGCCAGCTGTCATTGCAGTTATGACTGAATACTCACCTAAAAAAAATCGTGCTCTCACCGTTGCTACCATGTACTGCGGCTACTCAATTGGAGCAATACTAGCTTCACTTATTGGGATGTACTTAATGGAAAGCTTAGGATGGCGTTTTTTATATTGGCTAGGGATTATCCCGCTGCTCACCCTACCACTATTTTTGAAGCAGTTTCCAGAATCGCTATCATTTTACATTCTGCGAAACCAGGGTGATAAAATTGCGAACATTCTTAATAGAGTTAGCCCTAGAGGAAATTATCAATCTACCGATGATTTTGAATATGAAACCGTGAAAGAAAAAGCAAAAGGAGTTCCTGTTAAAAAGCTTTTTTCTGACAAACGAGGTGTTAGCACAGTATGTTTTTGGCTTATTGTCTCGAGCTGCCTCCTTATGATTTACGGCCTAAACACATGGCTACCTAAAATTATGCAAGGCTCCGGTTATGGTATTACATCAAGCTTGTCCTTCAGCCTTGTTTTAGGAATAGGTCAAATCGGAGGTTCTTTATTAGGCGGGTATTTCGTTGATCGCATCGGTCACCGAAAAGTTCTTTTATACATGTTTTTACTCGGTTCACTTTGTTTTGTTGCGCTAAGCCTCACATCTCAGCAGCTTTTATTATACGTGTTAATTGCGATTAGCGGTGCGTGTACAGCTGGAACTCAAAACTTAGTAAATCCTTATGTTTCAGGGTTCTACCCACCGGAAATTCGCACAACCGGGTTAAGTGTAACAGTAGGCATTGGGCGAGTAGGTTCTATTTTAGCTCCTGTAATTATCGGCTTCTTATTAACAACCAGCTTAGCTCCTCAGCAAGCATTTATGGCTTTTGCCGTTCCTAGTATCATCGGATGTATCGCTCTTTTATTTGTTCAAGAGCGCCATGGACATGCAGAAGAGAGAATAACCGCACCTGCGCATTTTAAAGTATCAAAGGTTTCAAGCTGAATAGTACATGGTGAGGAGCAAAGCACAAAAACAAACATTCACAGGGCATCTGTTCGCACAGTTCCTTATCTTAAACCAATAAAAGAAGAAAAACGAGATCATATAAAATGATCTCGTTTTTGCTGTTTACCTTCTATTCTCTCACTATTAAGCATTGAGCGTATTTTTTTCAGATTCAATTAGCACTTTATTTTGCCCTAAGAAAATTGCAAGAACAACGATAAAGATACCTGTTCCAACTAAAAGCCATTCTACGCTAACAAAGTCTGCAAGAGGTCCAAAAACCAGCATTCCAAGCGGCATCATAGAAGTAGAAATCATGCCCATCACCCCAAATACACGCCCTAAATACTCTTCTTCTACCTTTTCTTGCAATAATACGGTAGCTGGCGTATTAAAAATAGGCATAGCGACTCCAAAAAGGCCCATAAATCCTAAATACAGCCAAAAGATAGGAACTAAACCGAGGGCTAACGTACAAACGCCCATGATTATGCTTGCTAGGCCCAACGTTTTAATACGATTTTGGAAGCCACCCCAAGCTGCAATAACCCCTCCACCTATCATCATTCCAACTGAAAATGCAATTTCGATTGCAGTCAGTCGCCACACATCATCACCAAAGCTTCGCGTAACCTGAAGCGGAGTTAAAAATGCAGCTGGTGCCATTAGTACAAAGAACACCGCAAAGAATAAGAAAAATTGCTTTAAGAAAGCATGATTATTCACGTAGCGAATTCCTTGTTTAAAATCACTGAAATAGCTTACTTCCTGTTTCCCAACAGCTTTTTTATGCACAGAAACTTTCACGAAAGTAAGCAGCGTCAAGATAGCAAGTGCTGCTGTAACTACATCAATGAAAAAAATAACCTCAAGCGACATTGTAGTAAGTAAAGCAGCGCTAATCATTGGTGATATAAACATAATGATTGCCTGGATACTTCCATTTGCTCCGTTTACTTTGGTCAGCTTATCTTTTGGCACAATTTGTGGCAAAATGGCCCCAACAGCAGGTGTTTGAATCCCTGCTCCAAATGCACGGACTGCTGCCATCACAAACAGAAGCCAAATACTATCAAATCCCATTAAAAAGAGAATTGCTAGAACAAGTGTTGCAGTGGCAATTAAACCGTCCGCGAGCATAATGAGGACTTTTCGATTGTAGCGATCCGCCCAAACCCCAGCAACGGGCGATAAAATAAAGGTCGGAATAAATCCACAGATAATATACAACGTCATCATGAAGCCCGACTGTGTGGTTAACGTAATGTGCCACATGATAGCATACTGCACAAGGGACGATCCAAACAGTGAAATTGTCTGGCTACTAAGAAAAAGAATAATATTCTTTAACCAGTTCTCTTGTAAATGGTTTTCTGCACTATTCATATTTAACAGCTCATTTCTATTCAATTTTTATCTCATTTACCTACTAACTCCGTCCATGCACTCCTATTTTGAGACAACAAAAAAGAGAGGAATATTCTCCTCTCTTCTTAAAATAACCGTAAAATATAGGGTTTTCTTAAAAATAGACAGACCAATTCCGTTGCTCTGAGCGCAGGCAGAGCTTCCAATTATTCAATTAGCGAATGAACATTGGTAAACGTAATCTCATTGATGCTGTCAACAGAAAAACCCCCATTTCTTATTAGATACTATTATCATAGCAAAAAGACCTGTTTGATACAATTACCTTTTTACTTGGAATTAACAACCTTTTAGAATCAATATGCGTTAAGTGAGCGTTTCATTCATCAAAAAGAACAAACCTTTACCGTTTCGACTAAACAAGATGGCGGGCTCACAAAAATAATTATTTTCTATGTGTCTAACATATCCTCATCATTTTGATACTCTAGGATATCACCTGGCTGACAGTCTAAAGCTTTACATATAGCTTCTAACGTTGAGAAACGTACCGCTTTGGCTTTACCATTCTTTAAAATAGAAAGGTTTGCCATTGTAATTCCTACCTTCTCTGACAGTTCAGTTACGCTCATTTTCCGCTTGGCTAACATCACATCGATATTAATAATAATAGCCATATTCTTCACCTCAAATTGTTAAATCGTTTTCTGATTTGATATTGATTGCTTCTTTTAAAATCCTTTGAAGAACCGCGGCGAACACAGAAATAACAATGGAAGCAAATGGAACAATTAAGCCGACCAAAATGACTCCCGGAGCATCGTCCTTTTCCGCAAAGAGATAGAAAAATGGTAACACAAAAAGATGTAGCATACTAACCGCAACGGCACAATATTTAATTTTCTTTAATGCTTCTACAGATAATTCAGAGAAAGCCTTATTTTTGTCAATATAGCGTAAAAGCTTGAAAGCTTGATATAAAGCAAAATAAAAAGGTATGGCTGAAGCATAAAACGCAACGGAAACGAAATACTTCATATACGCAAATTCAGGAAGTAATTTTTCAGTAACACCAGCCAACTCTGGAACTAAAAATATACATAAGAGGAGAACAGGTATTCCAATCAAAATCACAGCTACCTTTAAAAATAGTGTTGATAATCCTTGTTTCATATAAAGCACCTCACTTAATTTATTATTTACAATATGATAGTAACTCAAAATTTATTGTTTTTCAATAAATATTTTATCTTATTCATGATTTTATTATTGTTAAATCACAAAAGGCTTTTGTTCATTCATCTGCTTTTTTCCTATGCTAATAAAAATAAGCAGCCCATATTTGTATAATATGGGCTGCTTTTCATACTATTTTATATACCATTGCTACATTTCGCCTAATGAACTTTCTTCAACTCTTGAAACCATCACCTTGTCTACACGAAACTGATCCATATCAACCACTTCCAATAACAAATCCCCTACGCGAACTTCATCTTTTACTTTAGGAATTTCTCCCTTTTGGCTGGTGATAAAACCACCAAGAGTATGAAAATTTTTATTGCTCGTTAGGTTTTCGACACCTTCAAGGTCGAAGTACCTGACAAATGTGTCGATTGGTATCAGCCCATCTGCAAGCCAAGAATTTTCGTTACGCTGGACGATTTGAAGCTCTGTTTCGTGCTCTTCTGGCATCTCACCAATAATATGTTCAAACACGTCGTGAAGAGTAACTAATCCTTCCACCCCGCCATATTCATCGATTACAATTGCTTCGTGGTGTGCGGATTTTTTCAACATTTCCATCGCTTGAAAAGCTTTCATTGATTCAGGAAGAATGATTGTTTGACGTATACATTCTGTCAAGTCAAAGTGTTCATCAGACACTAGCTTTGCAAACATGTCTTTCGCATGAACAATTCCTTTAAAATCATCAAGCGTTCCCTCTCCTACAGGAAACCTAGAATATGAATTTTCTTTCATAATCCTAATGTTTTCCTCTAATGGATCTTCTAAATCAAGCCATACGAGCTGAGGGCGTGGTGTTAAAATATCGCCTAATCGCTTATCTCCTAAGTAAAAGATTTGTTCCACAAGATCTTGTTCAATGGATTCAACAACTCCGCTATATACGCCTTGTTCAATCAGCTGAGTAATCTCTTCTTCCGTTACATCTGGCTCATCATTTGGCTTTACTCTCAGCACTTTTAGTACAAACTCTGTTGATTTACTTAAGATAAAGATAAGAGGTTTACCAATTTTTGAGAAGTAATACATTGGCTTTGCCACAATCGATGCCGTTTTTTCTGGATTGTTTAATCCAATTCGCTTTGGGACCAGTTCCCCAATAATTAACGACAAGTATGTAGACAGACCTACCACAATGATAAAGCTTAACTGATAGCTAAACGCAGCCAAAGCATCAATTTGGTCTACATAGCCTGATAGCTGCCGGGCAATTGTGGCTCCTCCAAATGCCCCTGTTATTACACCAATTAACGTAATTCCAATTTGAATGGTTGATAACAGCTGGTTTGGATCCTCAGCAAGCTTTAATGCATATGCAGCTCTGCGGTCACCTTGTTCTTTTAATTTTTCAAGTCGATTCTTTTTAGACGTTACAATTGCAATTTCGGTCATCGCAAAGAGTCCATTTGCGACAATAAGGATTAAAACAATAACAATCGAAACCCAAATACTATTCAAGAGGTTTTCACCGGCCTTTAACGTAATAATATACAGTTAACTTACCCGCTTGAACAATAAGTAATACCATTATTTTTCATTGATGGTAAAATCAATATAAATTAATTTTAAAGGAGCTTCTATGCGCTGGTTTACGTTTTTAGGACTTTTTATTTTAAGTTGGTTCCTTTATTTCGTACAGGATCTCGTACTTGAAGATTATCTTAAAGGTTCCATTTCGCTAACTCTTATCGTTGCTATTATCATTAAAGTAATTATCTTTTTCCTATTATTTAATTTGGCGAGCAAGCTGTTTGACAAGTACCAAAAGAAAACGAGTACTAAGGTGTTGTTAATAGTTACTGCTTTTTTTATCGTTTTTGTTATTATAGCTATAGCAGATAACTTATGGTACGAGTATTATGGCGATTGGTTGATCAAATAAAAAAGCGTGAAGGTTTATGCTAGACCTTCACGCTTTTTAATGGTGTAATCAATTGAAAGAAACGGAATTCCAAAAATCCACATTTTATGACTAGCTTTGATTTGATGTAAGCCTGTCTCTGGCCATACTGTAAAATGCTCATTTATTGGTAAGCGAATTGTAAACCACTTTGTTACGTAGTAAATCCCTTCATCACCTTTATCAGCTGACTGTTTTAGACTAGTTAAAATAAAGCCTCTTTCTCTCTGCTTATCCTGTGGATTTTCAAAGCGCAGCACGCCGGTCATTTGGCCAGACGGTAGAGGAAGCGCAATATTTAAGTACTTTTTCTCCTGATATTCATGGGATGAATACGCAGCGACAAAAACAGCTTTATTCGTTTCTCTTGATGTTCGAATCCAAGCTCGAACTTTCTGCCTTCCATCTTGCTTACTGCTAATTCCAACAATTCTGCTATCCACAACTAGCTCTTCCGTTTCATGATTAAGCGGTAGGTTAATTTGCTCAATACTTGAGCTAAATTGCTTATAGATTCTGGATAGAAAACCAAATCCTTTATGCCAATATGTTTTAGAATGAAGCTCATATTCAAGAGTTTGTTCATAAAAATGTCGAACAGTAGGATGAACAGACTGAGCATTGAAACCTCTTTGCTGAAATTCACCTAAGTTATCTACTAGCCCTTCATAGTGGTTATGCTTTCTATCTTTTGATTCGTACTGCTGAAAGAAATCAGCGCCAATTTTCCACCTTCCAAAAAGATTGCTAGTAGGCATTGCGTATGGGTTGAATACCATACTTGGACGAATAAAAGACCAGCCGATGACCCCTAGAAAGACAAATCCAAATGCATTCCCAATCCCATGAAGCGACACCATATTTGGAATTGAAATGAGCTCGACGTGTAGTACGCGTGATAAGCCATAATACCCTGCCAGTAGCATGGTCAACAAAAGTGTCCCCGATGATAAGACAAGAAAAACATACGCAATTGTGCTTTTGGTTAAGGTTCGTATCCTTACTACTGTAAAATAGGCATATAGCCACAGACAAATGACAAACACTACAACAAACACGAATTCAACCAATCGAGAAAACGTAATGCCAACCGCAATACCCATCGAGCTTACCATAATACCAATTGCTGCTATGTGATACATAACTGGTAGTTTCTCACCTCGTTGCCTCAGTAACCTTCCAACAAAACCTATAAAGATTGGCGTAATCAGAGCCGAAAAGTGAAAGTGGATAGCGGTCAATAGCGTAATTGTTGGTCCAAATGACATCACGTCGATGCCAAATTGAAACGTTGAAAACCAAGCTCCTCCAAGCAGGAGATACATTAACCCAATATCAATACTTACTTCTTCAATTAAATAAAGGCCTCTTGCCAAAAGCCTTGATGCACCATATAAAAACACCATTGCTGTCCATATTAACCAACCAAGCGATAATAACCCTGCTGTTATTCCTGTGGAAAAAAAGAATGACAAACAAGCTAACAGGGCGGCTATTGGATATAGATATACGCTGAATATGTACGTTTTAAACGTATCGCCGTTGCGATTTCTTGTTTCAATAACGTTTAAGATAAGCGGTACAATGACGAGCATGGCAAATAGTAAAAGCCGCTCAATTTGATTAACTTCAAGAGCTAGAAAGAAACTTAGCCACATAATAAATCCGATAAGTGCTTGTATGGATGTGAACTTTCTCATAACTCAGCTTTCCTCCTAAACCGCTGTTACTACTGCTTCACGCCTTGGTTTTGCGTAGGCGGGAGGATCTTCACAAGTCACGTACTCAATCGTGAACGTTCCTTTATAGCCAAATACTGTGCCAAAGCTTCCGTTCGTTACTGCCACATGAATGTGAAAGCACTCGTTTTCTTCGTCATACCACTCAATTGCTTCCGCTGTACCTGAAAAAACGGCCGGTATCTTTAGATTTAAACCTTTTTTCGAAAACGTAAGCGGTCCTGAAAGTAAACGAATCCCGCCGTTTTCCAACACGGAAATATCAATATCCGTGACAAAGTCTTGGTCGATACCTAGATAATCTACAATTCCTTTCTTCTTCGAACTATAGATCATTGTGGCATCAAAATTGCGTACTGGGTCAAATTGAAATTTCCGAATCCAAGCCATGCACTCCTGACCTTGTGCGTTTCGATACGCGTAATTCTCTAACGTAAATGGGATATTTCTCCCTCTTTCTGAAAATGTAATGTTCTTCTGTGCACCTAGATGAAGAAAAGGTTTCATATAAACTTTTCCGCCCCATATTTCTTCCATCACTCCAGTACAGATAATAGATGTTCTAGCCTCGCTCGTTAAGCCAAATTTCTTCTGAAGTTCTGGGTGAAGCCGACTGTAAGCTTCTCCAAGTGCTCGTTCATAAATTGAAATCATTGTTTTCCCCTTTTTGTCGTTCGTTTTCTTTTGCAACTTGACGCGCTTGGTAAATCGCGTAAGTTCAAAAGCGCCATTGCTGAGTAGCCAATCATTGCAAGCGTTAAGGTGGCTGGATTGAAAGGTGCTGCAAAGATACTACCTCCACTCATTACTGCGCCAACACCTAAGCTAATTAACGCGACAATATTTATCAAATGAAGCCATTTGCTTCGGCTAAATATTAAAAAAAGCAAGCCGAAGGTAATTTGTCCAGCTCCTAGTCCGTATAAAAAAAGTTCTTCTTTTCCTTGAAGTAAACCTGTTCCTTTTAATAACGCCAGCTCGCCTGCTTCTTGATATAAAACTTTAGGAACAAGCCCTTGGTAAATCCAGATAAAAGCAAGGATACCACTTAAAATGATTTGAAACAGGGTTTTCATTATCGAAATACGCGGTGGAATTTCCTTTTCAATCCATAACCGTAGACAGTCAAAACTCCAAGCTGTCGCCCAACCCATCAGCGGTTTAAAAAGGACATCTAGCACTCTGCCCAAAAAACTAAAGCGAGTCTTATAGTCATACTGAGTTAAAAACTGGATGCCTCGATCAGTTTTTATATACTTCCAGTAGCCACTACCTTCTTTAATTAGCGAAATTGGGTGGTCTGCCCAAAATTTTAGTGAGGAAATGCGCTCGTCATCTTTTTCAATCGTTTTTACGCTCTCTCCCGTTCCTTTTATGCTAATTCCAAACCCAATATTCGTTTGGTACAGAAACTGCTGAGGCGCTTCTTCTTTTTCTTTCGGTAAATATTCAATATTTGAAAATCGCAAATCCCACTGCTGGTGTAGCTCAGGTTTTTGCGTATATTCCCAAAGCTTCTCCATTTCACAATCAATTACTATTTCCACATAAATTGGCTTTGATTTCGCCATATAATGCTCCTCTTTTTAATAAATTGTCTTATTTAGTAGTTCAGTATGTTCATAGAAAGTCCTTTTTGATAAAACTAGAAAAAGAAGAGTAACTACTACTCTTCTAAATTTATTTATGTAAGGAGTAACAAAATGCCTTTTATCAATAACGATGTTAAATTAATTCAAACTCTGCTCCTTCTGGATAAAGCGCTACGTATTCATCGCTGTCATCATCTAAATAGGCAATCTTTGCGCCTTCAAGCACGTTGTTCTTTTCAAGGTCTTGGATAATAGTTTGAGTGGCTTTCTCGGGGTCAATCACATAGTTTACAATATTCGCTGTGCCACTTCCAATGTCTCCACCATCGCAGAAGCCATTACCTGTCCACCCTAAGCATTCATTCATTAAATCCTCAACGTGATGTCTCTTATCAAGTACTTCTTCCATTTCCCCATCTTCATAGCTATACTGTACAACCAGCTCGATAAGCTCATCTTCATCTATGTAATCATAGCCTTCATCAACTTTTGCTTCTGCTAGGCCTTCCATTAACTTTTCTGCATTGTGAAGTCGCGATAGTTTCTTTTCTTGAGTATCGCCTGCATCTCCAACTCGTCCATAGTGAATCAATAACGTTTTCTCATCTTCCCAGACTTCCCAATAAAGGAGCTCACCGTTTACTTCTTTCAGCATTTTGATCACAATCATTACCCCCTATGACTTTTGTTAAGTAAATTATACTATGTATTTTGAAAATTTTTTCACTATTTTTTCTGATTACAAACTAAAATAGTCACTGTTACTTTACAAAATATGAGGTTGTTAAGTGACCGTGCTTCACACAAACCGTACATCAATCAGCTCACTTAATCTCATTTTACGTTTGGCTTCTAATGCATCGTCAATAAAAACAAAAAGGGCCCTCAATGAATCGACAAACTGAATGAATCCTGTTTCCGTTATATAATGCCCTTGCTTGTAGTATGTAAGATAAACTTTTCGATTTGCATGTAATGCTTCAATTAAAGTAAAGTTCATGTGCTCTATTTGATCTTCGGCTAAAACTGGCTGTGAAACTTCTAATTGTTTATTAATTATGTTTTGTATACCTATATATTGCTCTGGCATTGTTGCAAATGGTCGCCATTTTTTCATTCCTCTATTTTGCATAAAATCTCCCTCTTTCTTATCATGCTTTATGCCCCCCAATGAGGCCATTTCGATAGTGAGCTGTTGAGTGATCGAGATGGCTTGAAGCTCGTAGAATACTGTTCTTTCCGTAGCGTAGCCGAATATCATCAACCGTTTTGGAAAGCGCGTAGGCTCTTTCACGCTGATCACTATCTTCAAATAAGCTCATTTGCTCTTCTCTTTGAATGCTTGTTTTTGATAGCGAAATACCAATCGATCGAATAGGCATTCCACTATCAAATGTATGTAAGATTGTTAAACAATATGGAAAGATATCTTGGGTCAAGTTTGACGCCCGCATCATTTTCTTTTGCTTGGAAAATCCTCCTTTTTGCTTACTGTAGCCAATGGATAAATGAACAGTTTGAGCCACCACTTGGTGCATACGCAATCGAAAACAGACGTCATCTAACAGCTCCAATAGCAAAAGTTCCACTTCTTTTCGACTTGTATAGTCTTGAAATAAAATTTGACTCTTTCCAAAAGAACGAGAGCTTGGAACATACACGTCAGAAATACGGCTAAAATCAATTCCGTTAGCATGTTGGTGAAGCTCTTCTCCTATAACACCAAACTCTTTTTTCAACATCTCTTTGGAAGAAAGCGCAAGCTCTTTTATAGTCGTAATGCCTAAACGGTGTAATCGTTTTTCCGTAGCCGATGAAATCCCCCAGAAGTTTTTCAATGGATGAATTGACCATAGTTTAATAGGAACGTCCTCATAGCGCCAATAGGCAACGCCTGATGAGCTGTTCTTCGCTTCATGGTCCAAGCTGATTTTAGCTAATAAGAGGTTGGGGCCTATTCCTGCAGTGGCTGTTAGCCTCGTCTTTTGGTAGATTTCATCACGTATTCGATGGGCTAATTCTTCAGGAGTTTTGGCAAATAAATGTAGAGAAGCTGTCACATCAATAAACAATTCATCAATGCTGTATGCATGAAAATCTTCAGGCGCTACATACTGTAATACCAAGCTTGAAATATAGTTAGAAGCCTTGATATAGCGCTTCATAGATGGGTTCACCACATAAACGTCTTTTCTTTTAGGAATGTCAAACAGCCGACTGCCGGTTTTGATTCCTTCTTTCTTTAACAAGGGCGTGGCTGCTAAAACAACTGAGCCAGGCCGCTTCGTGTCTCCCACAACAGCAAGTTTTACTTTCAATGGATTCAATCCCCTAATAACGCAAGAAACCGATGCAAAAAATGCTTTCATATCAATACAAATAATGACTCTGTTCGGTAACTGACCATAATCCATGAAAATAACTCCTTAAAAGAAAAAGTGAGGAACATTCGTTCTCATTATATACGAACATTTGTTCTTTAATCAATAAATTTTTAATAAAATTTTTGATTTTGAACTATCTCAAACGGAAATGAAGCTGATTTCAGACTTAACAAAGCCGGATGGCAGAATCACTGGTCAAGCCCCAGCTGTTTATGAAAAGGTTTAGCTTTCATATAGTAAAAAGAGCAGAATTAACTCTGCTCTTTTTACTATTTTCTATTCATTCCCCTCTTTTAAATCCACCCCAATTGGGTCAAGTTCAATCTCTTTATGCTCCCAAACTCACCCTTTCTCCATATACTTACTAAACACAGAAACATTGCTTTTGGCTTGTTTTTTAAAACAAAAAAGAAACATAATAAAAAACCCTAAATTCTCTCTCTAACTCAAAGAATTTAGGGTTAAATAAATATTGTTTAAACCTTTAATAGACCTCGAAAGCCCCTGGAAGAATAGTAAGAATCCGCTCCGTTATGGTAGACAAAGACTGTGTCGTAGCGACGATCACAAAAGATAGCTCCACCACGCTTTCTAATAGGGGCTGGTGTTTGTACCCAACTCGATGTTTTATTATCGAAGCTTCCAAACTCCTGTAGATATCGATATTGTTCTTCCGTTAAAAGGTCAATTCCCATATCCGTAGCCATATCAATAGCCGTATTTTCAGGCTTGTGCTTCTTTCTTGATTCCAGCGCTTCACGATCGTAACAAACGCTTCGACGTCCTTTTGGACTTTCTACTGAACAATCATAGAACGTGTATACATCCTCTGTATCATAATCAATTACATCTGGCTCGCCGCCAGTTCGCTCCATTTCATGAAGGGACCAGAGTTTTTCAGGATTTGTTTTGAGCTTTGCTTCTACTTTGCTCCATTCAAGCTCTGGATGACGATTTATATTTTTTTCAAAACGTTCTCTCAATACTGTAATAATTTCTTCACTCTGTTCAGATGACAACTGCTTTTCGTTATTTGTCATATTAAAGCCTCCTTGGCAACTCTCGAAATAGCTTCATAAAAAAATAAAGGTAAAGACGAACATATTTATTATACTAGCTTATTTTTCTAACCGGTAAGAAGGTTTCCTTCCCAAATATTATTTTTTCACAAATGCATTTACTGTTTACTTCTTCTCTGCCACACTACAACTGGAATCAATAACAACGAAAGCATCCCCCCAACTAGTGATAACGTGGGAAAGCTTGAACCTGCTACAATCACTCCTGATAAAGCTCCACCTGCAGCTCCTGATAAGGCAATGGAAACATCAACCGTTCCCTGCACTTTCGCTCGTGTAGAGATGCTCGTAGAGTCCACAATTAGTGCCGTACCGCTTATTAAGCCAAAATTCCACCCTAATCCAAGTAAAACAAGGGCAAGGACTAATAAAAACATGGATTCTCCTGGTGCTAGTGCTGCGATTAATCCAGCTAACAGCAAGGTAGCTCCAGAAGCAATCGCCATCGGAACGCGTCCAAGCTTATCGACAAGGATTCCAGTAAACAGTGACGGAAGGTACATAGCACCAATATGAAAGCCAATTACTAATCCAACGGCTCCTAAGGCGTGGCCGTGGTGAGTCATATGAACAGGTGTCATCGTCATGATGGCAACCATCACGATTTGAGTAATGACCATAATTGTGGCACCAATTACAATTCCTCTTTTATCTTCTTTCATCGCTGCTGAAGCCGTAGCCTCCTTTTTATCATGTTGCTTCATCATTTCTATTTCTCTTGCTATGACTAATGGCTCTGGACGAAGAAAGATAAAAAGGAAGATTCCAGCTAAAAGATAAGCAGCTGCTCCTAACATGAACGGACCTGTAAGAGATGGAAACCCGATTGACTGGGCAAATTCTCCCGTCACGCCTACTAAGTTAGGACCCGCTACGGCACCGAATGTCGTAAACACCATTGTCGTACTAATCGCTGTGGCTCGCTGCTTGCTGTTGGCTAAGTCTGTGCCCGCATAGCGAGCCTGCAGATTTGTAGCTGTGCCTGCTCCGTATATTAGCAACGAAGCAAATAACAGTACAATACTGTTTAGAATAGCTGCCAATATGATCCCAACTGCACCGATACCACCAAAGAAAAAACCAGTTGATAGCCCAATACGCCGTCCATATCGTTGTGAAAGTCTGCCCACTAGCAGCGCAGCTCCAGCCGATCCAAAAGTTAACAGCGCAGAAGGAACTCCTGCATAAGCTTCTGTTCCGAGCATCTGCTGGGCAATAAGTGCACCAACCGTCACTCCTGCAGCGAGCCCTGCACCACCAAGTATTTGTGAGATACTAACAATGAATAAAATACGTTTATAGAGCGCTTGTTGCTTTTCTTCCGAAAGCACGTAGCTATGTATTTCTTTTGCAGTACTTGTGTTTGTCATCACCGAACCGCCTCTCCAAGAATATGGTCCCTTACATAATTAAAAACCAAATAATTACTCTTTCTATGATACTATATCTTTACAAAATAAAAGCAGCTCATTTACTACTAAAAAATAATCAACGGAGGTATTTTAGTGGAATTCTCAAAACCTGAATTAGTTGAAGCAAAACGTCAAATTGATTCAACTTTACATAAGCTCAGAGAAACCGTCAAAACGCTAGAAGCAAAAGAAATTCCCAGTAGGTACAAATCGCAAATCACTTTAGCTAGGCGACGTATAGATGCATTTGAAATTTCTGTATTCCTTATTGAAAGAGAACTAATGGAACTTGATGAGGAAAGTTAAAGAGACAAAAAAACCCAAAAATCGCACATAACCACGCGAGGTTTGGGTCTTTAGTACATTCTTATTTATGCATACTTTTCAACTTCAATGTCGTCACAGACTCAACGTGAGCCGTATGAGGGAACATATCGACTGGCTGTACGTTTTTTACTTTGTAGTACTTTGAAAGAATTTGGACGTCTTTTGCAAGAGTCGATGGGTTACAAGATACGTAAACAACTTTCTTCGGCTTCACTTGTAAAATTGCTTTTAAAAGCTTTTCATCACAGCCCGTACGCGGTGGATCCACGACGATAACGTCCGGCTTCCAGCCTTCACTTACCCATTTTGGTAACCACTGCTCGGCTGGCCCTGTTACATATGTGGCATTTTCAAAGCCGTGATCTTTCGCATTTTTACGCGCATCCACAATTGATTCTTCAATGGTATCCATTCCGCGGATTTCTTTGGCGTCATCCGCTAACCATAAACCAATCGTTCCAACACCACAGTAAGCATCAACGATTTTTTCTTCTCCTGTTAGCGCCGCTGCTTTTTTCACTTCGTCATAAAGCTTAACGGTTTGCTGAGGATTTAATTGGAAGAAAGCGCGAGCTGATAGTTCAAATGAGATATCTCCTAACGTTTCTTGAATGACTGGCTTGCCTGCTAGCGTAAACGTTTCATCACCAAAGATTAGCGACGTTTTTTGACCGTTTACGTTTTGAACAACAGATTTCACTTCCGGTAGACAACGTTTGATTTCCTCTAATAGTAAGTCTTTACGCGGAATATCTTTTTGTGCCGTAATTAAAACAAGCTGCACTTCACCTGTTTCAAATCCAACGCGCGTCACAATTGTACGAACAACCCCACCGCGCTTTTTCTCGTCGTACACAGGAATTTTTAAATCTTGTAAAATACGCTTCATTTCTTTTGTCACATGATTTGTCGCGCGATGTTGAATCGGACAGTTTTCAATGTCAATTAAGCGGTGTGAATTGATTCCATATAGGCCGGCAATGACTTTTTGCTTGTCCATTCCAACCTGAAACTGTGACTTGTTTCGATAACGCCACGGATCTTCCATACCAATTGTTGATTTGATTTTTGACTCAACGTTTTTCAATGAGCTATGACGTTCAAAGGCTTGTGAGACAATGTCACGCTTTGAATCAAGCTGGCCTTCATACGACAAGTGCTGAAGCTGGCAGCCTCCACACTGCTCATAGATGGGACAGGGCGGGTTAACGCGCTGTGGTGATTTTTTGCGAATACGCTTAATACGACCTTCCGCAAAGTTACGCTGTACGTTCGTTGCTTCAACAACTACTTCTTCATCTGGCAACGCACCAGGAACAAAGACAACTTGGCGTTTGAAGTATCCTACTCCTTCACCGTTAATACCAAGACGCTTAATAGTAAGCGGAAAGGTTTGTCCTTTTTGAACCTTCATTTCTTGTTTAGGTTTATTCATTCTAACAACTCCGATTATAGTTTCTGTTTCTATTTATGCACGGTTTTACCTTTTCATAAAACCGATGATGTTTTTCTTAAAAAAGAACCAAGGCATATTATAACACTTTCACGACAAAAAAACCGACAAGGATTCTTGTCGATTTTAAGGAGTTTTTTGCTCTGTCATATCGGTAGGTTCTTTTTTCTCAATTGGAGCTACTTTTTCACGCTCAAACACAAGATTATCAATGCTTTTGAACGTATATCCTTCTTCTTGAAGATCGTGAATTGCTTTATCAAGCGCCTCTGCATTATCCTTTGAAACGGTATGAAGAAGTAAGATAGCACCCGGGTGGATTTGAGCCATAATGTTGTCATAAGAATAGCGCCAGCCTTTTTGTGCATTTGTCATCCAATCCACAAATGCCAGTGACCAGAAAACGTTAATATAGCCTTCCTCTTGTGATAAAGCTAGCGTACGTTCACTAAAGACGCCACGGGGTGAGCGAATATATTGCATATCATCTCGTCCGGTAATGTCTTTGTATTTATCTTCTACTTTTTGCAGCTCTTCTTTAAAACGCTTATCGTTTACTTGCGTTAAGTCCGGATGGTGCCAAGAGTGATTTCCAACAATATGGCCTTCTCGTACCATTCGTTTAATCAGCTTTGGCTGGTCTTTTAGATAATGCCCTGTCACAAAGAACGTTGCCGGTACTTTACGCTTTTTCAACACGTCAAGAACGTCTGCTGTGTAGCCATTTTCATAGCCGTTGTCAAACGTAAGATAAATTTCTTTTTTGGTTGTATCACCAAGGTAAAAAGCTTCGTATTTCTTTAATAGCTTTTCATGAGAAGCTCCTGCATCAGCCGGCTTGTGATTTTTACTTTTTTGAAACCCCCAGCTAATTGGTTTATTTGAATAGGTTTGTGCTGAAACTGGAATCGTTACGCCTACTAAAACAACGAGGAAAAGGATGAATCTACGCATAACGTGCTCCTTTCCAAAGGTCAGTTTATGCTTAGTATTCATCCTTTTCGTTTACGTATGCTCGCTACTTTTTACCAATTACTTAAACACAGGCTCTTTAAATTGCTCCAGCTTTTCAAGCGATGATTTATCAACGTCGGCATGTAAGCTATTCCCATGAGAGTCCATCGTTACAACTGCTGTGAACCCTTCAACTTTTAAATGCCACATTGCTTCAGGAATACCGAACTGCATTAAATCAACGCCTTCAACGCTCTTAATGCAATCTGCGTAGTACTGCGCTGCGCCGCCAATTGCGTTTAGATAGACGCCTCCGTGTTCTTGTAGAGCTGCTAGGGTTTTTGGCCCCATTCCGCCTTTACCGATAACAGCACGAATACCAAACTTCTTCATAATATCACCTTGGTAAGGCTCTTCACGAATACTTGTGGTTGGTCCTGCTGCAGCTACTTTCCAGTTGCCCGCATCATCTTTTAACATAACTGGACCACAGTGATAAATAATTTGGCCGTTTAAGTCAACCGGAGCGTCATTCGTTGTTAAGTGTTTGTGGATTGCGTCACGGCCTGTATACATCATGCCGTTAATCGTTACCACGTCACCTACTTTTAATTCGCGAATTTGCTCTTCTGTGATTGGTGCTTGCAGAACAACTTCTCGTGTTTTATTCGCTACTTTATCTTCTTCTTTCTCCGCTTGTTCAGAGAAGTCAATTTCTTCGCCTTCTTGGTATAACCATTCTGTTACGTCACCTGTCGCTGCATCAATTTTAATGCCAAGGCGACGGTATGCCCAACAGTTATAAGCTACCGATACGAAGAAACTTGCTGGAATACGATTAATAACGCCAACTTTACACCCAAGAAGCGTTGTTTCACCACCAAAGCCCATGGTACCAATGCCAAGCTTATTAGCATTTTCCATCACGTACTCCTCAAGTTCTTTTAGCTGCTCATTGGGATTTTCATCATCTAAGCTTCTGAAAAGCTGTTCCTTTGCTAGCTCATAGCCTGTTGTACGGTCGCCACCGATGCCCACGCCGATGACGCCGGCGCTACAGCCTTGGCCTTGGGCTTGGTATACAGAGTGCATTACGCACTTTCGAATACCGTCTAAGTCACGACCAGCACGGCCTAGACCTTCAAGCTCACATGGCAAGCTGTACTGAATATTTTTGTTTTCACAGCCGCCGCCTTTTAAAATGAGGCGCGCGTCAATATAATCATTTTCCCACTGTTCAAACTTAATAACCGGAGTCCCTGCACCTAAGTTATCACCGCTGTTTGCTCCTGTTAACGAGTCAACGGAGTTTGGGCGCAGCTTTCCGTCTTTTGTTGCCTCTTCAATTGCCCAATAGATCGCTTTTTTAATTTCAATTTGGTTCACGCCAACTGGAGTTTTAATTTTAAATGTCGGCATCCCCGTATCCTGACAGATTGGTGAGATGTTTTCATCCGCCATTTTAATGTTGTTTGTGATTGTTGCAAGTGACATCGCTGCACGCGTACCCGCATTTTCTTTTGCTTTTGCCGCTGCAATAGCACGTCGCACATCCTTTGGTAGCTTCGTGGATGTTTCAACAATTAGATCGTACATACTCTTTTTTAAAGCTTCAATCATTGTAGATCTCCTCCCGTGTCCCCTAAATAAATGTAAGCGTTTTTTTATTTGTAGAAGAGCCGGCCGTTTCCGTTCTTCATTTCACTTTTATTATACTCTCTTGTCTTATAATCTGAAAGGTTTTCCTTGGAATTAGCTGACTACCAGTTCTTATGTTTTCTCAGCGTTGTAATGTGTGCAATGTGATGTTTTCCATGCCACGCATAGGTTCCAATTACTTCTGCAATGGTCATTGTGCCGTTATCAGGATGTTGAATGGTTCTTTTTAATTCACCTTCTGTCAAAGATTGAAGCAGCGTGACTAAACGTTTATGTAAAGACGATAAGAGTCCAATGGATACCTCAATTGATAGACCACTATCTGATAGGAGTGCCCACGCTTTTTCGTCGTATGGACGTATTGTAGGGTTATTCTCTGTCAAACCAAGCTTTATGCGTGTATAAGCATTTAAATGAGAATCAGCCATGTGATGTACCACTTGTTGCAACGTCCAACCGCCTTCTCGATAAGGTGTAGCTAACTGGGCTTTTGTAAGCCCTTCTACCGCTCTTTTCAATTGAGCAGGTGCTTCATCAATTTCTACAATCCAGTTCTTAATTTGTTCATTTGTTATAGGCTGTTGAATTGTTAATACTCCAATTGGATATTGGTTAAACATAAGTTTCTCCCCCTGACCATTAATCAAACTATGTAAGTATACTCATTCTTTAACACCGTCAAATATCTCGTTCATTCCAATTCTGTATACGCTCTAGAGATAGTGCTAGAAGTTCATGTTCACATACTCTCAATCATTTTTATCTTCTACTCACATCTTCCACTTTTTAGCATAGCGAATTAATAATGAAATATAAAGATTTTAGTTCCATAAAGAAAGCGAAAAGACTCTTTGGCCTTTTCGCTTTATCTTACTTATTATCGTCGCTCTTTTTAAATTGCTCACACTTTAATTCAAGGTCATCAATCATTGTGATTAAACGGTCAATATCTTCAAGCTCTGTTGTTTCAGGTTCAATTGAGTCAAGCACCTGCATAAACATATTTAAACGTTCTTTTAAATAGCGAACTTGTGATTCTGAATCATGTACTGCATTTCCCATACTTGTCTACACCTTCTCATGATAAATTTAAATGCGCTTTTCTACTTGGTAAAAGAACTAATTTCTTTTATCGTAACGAATGATTTTGCATTTGACAACTAAAAGCATTGGATTTCATAATAGTCACTAGTGTCCTTTTTAAGCTAGGTAACACGTTGAATGAAAAAAAGGAGTTTTTGTGATGACCACTTTACAAAAGATCACGCCGTCTTATGACCCGTGGGAAGCTTATTTAGATATAAAAGATTACGGAAAGCCAACTTTAACAAACGTCGAGTTCACAACAACAACGCTGTGTAACATGCGCTGTGAACACTGTGCAGTTGGCTACACGCTTCAGCCAAAAGATCCGAATGCTTTACCTCTTGATTTGATTTTAAAGCGTTTGGATGAAGTACCGACTCTTCGCGCTCTAAGCATTACAGGGGGCGAGCCGATGATGTCTTTAAAATCTGTCAAAAATTACGTAGTGCCTCTTTTAAAGTATGCGCATGAACGTGGCATTCGTACACAGATTAATTCAAATTTAACGCTTGATTTAGCACGTTATGAGCTTATTATTCCATACCTTGATGTTTTACATATTTCACACAACTGGGGAACAATGGATGATTTTGTTGAAGCTGGCTTTGCAATGATGGACCGAAAACCAACATACGAGCAGCGCGCTAAATATTTTGATCGCATGATTGAAAATAGCCGTGCACTCGTAAAAGCTGGCGTAACGGTATCAGCTGAAACAATGCTCAACAAACGTACGCTTCCTCATATGGAAAAAATTCATCGTCAAATCGTTGATGAAATGCTTTGTCAGAGACATGAGGTGCACCCTATGTACCCAAGTGACTTTGCAAGCGCACTTGAAACATTGTCATTACAAGACATGCGCAGCGCCATTCACCACTTGCTCGATATCCGTGATGAAAACGTGTGGATGCTTTTTGGTACGCTGCCGTTCTATGCGTGTAATGGTAACGAAGAAGACCAAGCGTTGTTAAAGCGTTTATACAGCAGCAAAAACGTAACGGTTCGGAACGATCCAGACGGCCGTTCTCGCTTAAACGTGAACATTTTTGATGGCGATATTATCGTGACCGACTTTGGCGATACGCCTCCGCTTGGTAACATTCAAGATACAAAGCTACAGAGTGCTTTTGACACATGGCAGCAATCATCAATTTCAAAAGAACTTAGCTGTCACTGCTCAGCCGTTTCCTGTCTTGGACCAAACATTTTGGTGAAAAACAGCTACTATCAAGGTACGGATTTTTCAACGCGCAAAGCATTGATTACGAAATAAGTAAAACCTCTCCAGTAGGCTGGAGAGGTTTTCTTTTTGATTAACGCGGCTGATCGTAAGCACCAAAGCTTAATGACACGTAATCCTGTACCGGAATCCAAGCACCAATTCCTTGTGACGTTACGTTTTTAACGACAATCATGCGCTTGCTGCCTTTCATAGTTAAATACACTTCACCATACGTTACTTTTCCTTTTTCATGAACGGCCGGTGTATATGCGTATAAGTACCCAACCTTTTTAGGTGCAATATTGTATACCTGATCTTTCTTGGTACCGGCACCGATAATCGTTTGGAATGATAACGTTAGGTTTGTTTTCTTTGAAGCGGTTAAAAGCATCATTTGCTTCACGTGGTCCGCTTCGTTAATACGAGACGTTAAACCGCCTTTTACAATGCTTTGTGATTCTTGATTATAGTGCATTTGCTGCTGAGACTTCCCTGAACGATTATCATAATGATTTGTGTTCACTTTTTGATACTGCCAATTCACACTTGTTGCTTCAGATTCATAGTTAAGCGGCCATTGGCCAAGATAAATTGTTGCTCGAAAACCGATTGCCCACGGTGTCTTTGAAATGGATGTTTCATTTAAGATACGAATTAAATCTGGATTTTGAATTGGCACATTGGACGTTTCAAGTAATTCTTGAGACAGTTCACTTGGCTGTAGATAAGGCGTATCTTGACTCGTATTTGGATTTGTATTTTCCTTTGCAATATGAAGCGTAGAGCTAGGAATTTGAACAGCCGTACTTGGTGTTTTTGTCTCCTTGTTTTTCGCTTCTGTTGTATGCAAACCTGAAAATGACAAGAAAATAGCGAACGTTACGATAGATAATTGACGTAGCATATAAGAGCTCCTTTCAACCTCATAAATAGATGTACGCATAGTTTTTTCAAAGGAATAGCTCTTTATCCTGTTTTAACCAAAGGAAATTATAACCAAAAAAGCCGAGCGCTTCTTCTGCTCGGCTTTTCCTTAAATTAAATAAAATCCAATTCCCATAATGATGTATGCCCCTAATAAAATTGCACCTTCAAACCAGTTCGTATCTCCGTCATTTGAGATGGCCACAGTAACAAAGACTGCTGTTACCATAGCAATAAGCTCTGGCCACGTAAAGACAAGCGGCATTTGCTCCTCAAACAGTAAAGAGATTAACACCAATACAGGGGCCACAAACATGGCTACCTGAAGGGTAGAGCCAATCGCAATCTCAACAGCTACACCCATTTTATTCTTCACAGCCATAATGATGGCAGATGCGTGCTCCGCTGCGTTTCCGACAATGGCCACGATAATAACCCCGATGAACAGCTCACTCCAGCCAAACCGAAGCGCAACGGTTTCAATTGTATGTACTAAACTTTCTGCCACGTAAGCAACAGCGACGGTCGCAAGCAGTAGAACAAGAATTGCTCTGCCTTTTGACCATTCTGGCTCTTCATGTTCTTCCACCTGTTCGCTCTTATGCTGATACACCCCGCGATGAGTCACCAACTTAAAGAGTAATGCCGCTAAGTATAGAAGGATTAACGTAATGGATACACCAACGCTTAGGACTATCGTTTTTTGATCATTCATTCCTTGAGAAAATACTTCTGGAATAACAAATGCTACGATTACAGCGAAAATCAATAGACCAGAGTTATGACGCGCATCGTATACGTTGAACTCCTGACGCTTAAATTTCAATCCGCCAATAAAGAAAGATAAGCCGCCAACAAGAAGCAGATTGCCTAAAACAGAACCTGTTAATGAAGCCAACACAACGCCTATCAATCCAGCTTTTAATGCGAAAATAGAAATGATAAGTTCAACGGCATTACCAAACGTTGCGTTTAATAAACCTCCAATTCGCGGTCCTGCGACAACAGCGAGACTTTCTGTGGCGCGACCCATATAAGCTGCTAAAGCTATAATGGTTAAGCAAAACACTGCAAACATGAGAACCTGCGACCAGTGCAGAAGATTCCCAATCACCGATAGCGGAACACCAATGAGTACCATTATAAAAAACACTCGATTCATTCATATGCACCTACTTCTCTAAGTTAAATCCATTCACTCTACAAGCTTCGTCTTTCTAACGCCTGTTTATTCATTACCCTTGTTACCCTTTTATTTTAAAAAAATAAACTTTTTATGAACAAAATAAATTCTTCTTTAAGAAAATGTTTAAAAAAAGCCCAAACTAGCAAAAGTAAGAAAGATGAAAAAAGGAGTTGAGCATATGTCAGATGTAAAACAAAAAGTACTGTCCATTTTAGATAACTATAAGATTGGTACGCTTGCTACAATCCAAAATAACAAACCCTATTCTCGCTTTATGATGTTTTCTCACGATGACCTTGTACTTTACACAGCAACAAACAAAAACGCACATAAGGTTGATGACATTCAATCTAATCCATACGTTCATATTCTCCTCGGCTATGACGGCCAAGGCTGGAATGATCCGTATGTTGAAATCGAAGCCAAAGCTCTAATTGAAGACAACAAAGAATTAAAAGAAAAGTTTTGGAACGATCATTTAAAAGAATGGATTAACAGCCCAGACGATCCAAACTACGTACTTCTTCAGCTAACACCTGAAAACATTCGCTATTTTGAAAAAGCAGGTAGTGAACCAGAAGAATTGTAATCCTTTAAGAAGCTCAAACAAGAAATTTCTTGTTTGAGCTTTTTTATGCTTGTAGCTTTATATATAGTCGATAAAGCTGATGAATTTTTCTTTTTTTAAAAAATTAGATAACCTTCTTTCTTTTTTTTTGAAAAAAAAGAAGGATTTTTTATTGTTCATCTCTAATTTCTCTTTTGGTAACGCTTACATAAAAGTGAAGGGGATGGAAATGTGAGAACAAAATGGTCAAGAAGATGGTTTAGTTTACTTCTCGCTTTATTGATTTTTGTGCCAACGGTTGCACCGAATCATAAAGCGGAAGCAGCAGCTCAAAACGGAACGATGATGCAATACTTTGAATGGTACGTGCCTAATGATGGCCAACACTGGAACCGATTGCGCAACGATGCAGCATACTTAAAAAGCGTAGGTGTTTCGGCTGTTTGGACACCTCCTGCTTATAAAGGTACAAGCCAAAATGATGTTGGATACGGGGCTTATGATCTCTATGATCTAGGTGAATTCAATCAAAAAGGAACGATTCGAACAAAGTATGGAACAAAAGCAGAATTAAAATCAGCGGTTAGTACTCTCAAAACAAACGGTATTCAAGTGTATGGAGATGTCGTTATGAATCATAAAGGTGGCGCTGACTATACCGAAAACGTGACAGCAGTTGAAGTAAACCCTTCTAACCGAAATCAAGAAACTTCAGGTGAATATACCATCCAAGCATGGACTGGCTTTAACTTTCCAGGTCGCGGGACTACACACAGTCCATTTAAATGGCAGTGGTATCATTTTGACGGAACGGACTGGGATCAATCACGAAATGCCAGCCGTATTTTTAAATTCCGTGGAACAGGCAAAGCATGGGACTGGGAAGTATCGAGTGAAAACGGCAACTATGATTATTTAATGTATGCTGATCTTGACTTTGATCACCCAGATGTTGCGAACGAAATGAAGAATTGGGGCGTATGGTATGCAAACGAAGTTGGCTTAGACGGCTTTCGCTTAGACGCAGTAAAACATATTAAGCATTCTTACCTAGGCGATTGGGTCAATCATGTTCGTACGAAAACCGGAAAAGAAATGTTTACAGTGGCGGAATACTGGCAAAACGATGTGAATGCCATTAACAACTATCTAGCAAAGGTAAACTATAACCATTCTGTCTTTGACGCACCTCTTCACTATAATTTCCACTATGCGTCTCAGTCTGGCGGGAATTATGATATGAGAAACTTATTAAACGGAACGGTTGTGGCTGCGCACCCAACAAAGGCCGTAACGTTAGTTGAAAATCATGATTCACAACCAGGTCAATCCCTAGAATCTGTTGTACAGCCTTGGTTTAAACCGCTAGCTTACGCATTTATCTTAACAAGAGCAGAAGGTTATCCAAGCGTATTTTACGGTGATATGTACGGCACGAAAGGAAACAGTTCATATGAGATCCCAGCTTTAAAAACAAAGATAGAGCCTCTATTAAAAGCTCGTAAAGATTACGCTTACGGTACACAGCACAACTATATGGACCATTGGGACGTAATTGGATGGACGCGAGAAGGAGACAGCACAAAAGCAAAATCTGGTCTCGCAACTCTTGTCACAGATGGACCTGGCGGGTCTAAATGGATGTATGTTGGAAAGCAAAATGCCGGTGAGGTTTGGTACGATATCACAGGTAATCGCACAGATAAGATTACGATTAATGCAGATGGATGGGGGAATTTCCAAGTAAACGGTGGATCTGTATCTGTTTACGTTCAGCAATAAAAAGAAGCTCTGCGGTGAACGATTATCCCGCAGAGCTTTTTACTAGTTAACTCTCAACTGTTCCGAATTGATATGTCGTATTTGCAGAGTACACTTTGTTTTTTTCTAATACAATGGATGGAAATTCTGGATGGTGAATAGCGTTTGGTAAATTCTGTGTCTCTAGACACAAGCCAAGGTACTCACGACTTCTCACATCGCGAATCATTCCTGTATTTTCAAGCATATTCGCCGTATATAACACGACGCATGGCTGGTCTGTTTCTACAATAAGCTTACGCCCACTATCATGATCAACCACCGTTATTTCTTCATTTTGATTCTCGTTCAGTAAAAACGGGTGATCGTAACCATTGCCAACCTTCACATTTTGAGGATGCTGAGATTCTACACCGGCTCGAACCTTCTTCCCTTTTCTAAGATCAAACGCAGTGTCCGTTACGTTTATTTTTTCACCTGTAGGAAGCATAAAATCGTTAAGTTCTAAAAAAGCATCACTCTTCATTATTAATTCATGTTCTAAAACGTCTCTTTTGACGTTCCCACTTAAGTTAAAGTACGTATGATTTGTCATATTCATCAGCGTATCTTGGTCTGAAATTCCATGATATGACACTTTAAGCTTGTTTTCATTCGTAAGCGTATACATTACGCTGACTTTTAAATTACCCGGATAGCCATTTTCACCGTCTGGGCTGTTATATGTAAACGTAACGCTTGCCTCATCCTGATTTTCTTTCACTTCGGCATTCCAAATGACGTGGCTAAACGCTTTGTCTCCACCATGAAGATGCTTCTCTCCTTCATTTTTTGAAAGCTCATATGTTTTATTATCAATTTCAACTTTAGCTGGATGAATTCTTCCTGCTACCCGTCCGACAATTGCCCCGAAGTAAGCCGTGTTATGAAGATAGTCTTCTACCGAATCATAACCTAGTACCACGTTTTCAACCTTTCCAGCTTGATCTGGCACCTGAATTTTAGTAATGATGCCTCCTAAGCTAATACACGTTACGGACATATTGTTATCATTGGTCATCGTGTATGCCATCACTTCTTGACCGTGTAGTTCTCCAAACAAGCGTTGTGTAATGTTCATCTGCTTCCCCTCTGTTTCGTTAGTATATGTAATGCGTAAGTATAATTGAAAGTATATCATTGGTTTTTAGCGCCTGCTAGTTTGACCAAAGCGGATACATGTATTGCCCCTTATTCTTTTGCTATAATACAATCTAACGTTATAAAAGATGGAGGTAAATATGGAAAATAACCCATTTGAACAAATGGCCAAACGATATGATACCGAGGACCGAATAGAATTAGCTAAGGTTATTGTTAAAGAGGTAAAAACTCAGTTAAAAGATAGTCAATCAAAATCATTACTGGACTACGGAAGCGGAACGGGACTTGTCAGCTTAGAACTAACGGATTTAGTCGATTCCGTTTTATTAGTAGACTCCTCTGAGCAAATGCTCGATATTGCAAAAGGTAAAATTGCCTATAACGATATTCAAAATGCCAAAACGCTCTGTGCAGACTTCACAAAGAAAGTACCTACTGTTAAAGCAGATATTGTTTTAATGTCACTTGTTCTTCTTCACATTCCAGAAACTAAGCAAGTGTTGCAACAATTATTCACTCTTTTAAATGACAATGGCAAGCTCATTATTGTGGATTTTGATAAAAATTCTAAAATTAGTCATCCAAAAGTTCATAATGGCTTCTCTCACAGCGAACTAAAAGAATTGTTGCTGGAAGTTGGATTTGCATCAACGACAATTCACACTTTTCATTACGGTGAACGTATTTTCATGAACCAAGATGCTTCAATGTTTTTATCCACCAGTCTAAAGTAATAAGTTCACTTCTTTCAAAGACATTGCCATTTCCCTAAAAAGATATATAAAATAGTTTAATAAACTGAAAATTCTATATAAAAACCATTCCACAAAGGGGTATGTGAATGATGTCTGAACACTATGAAAGCTTAATGATGGAAATGGAAGCTATTTTAGATGCTTCAAATGATAATATAGTGATAGCTGATAGCGATGGAATTATTTTAAAAGCAAGTAAAAACTGTAAAGAAATCTATGGATACGACTCTAACTCTATTATCGGAAAATCTGCTTACGAACTTGAAAAACAGCAGGTATTCTCACCTTCTGTTACGCTGGCCGTTATAAAGAAAAAGAAGAAAGTTCAGCTGATGCAAAGAAACAAAGACGGTGGATTAATCATGGCAACTGGCATCCCAATCTTTAATAAAAAAGGAATCCTGTATCGAATTGTTAGCTTCTCTCATGATTTAACAGAGCTTAAACGATTAAAAGAAGATTATGAACATCTTCAACAGCAACTTAAGCAATACGAAGTTGAGATTCAACAGCTCAAAGAAAAAGAAATAATTCGAAATGGCATGGTAATTAAAAGTAAGAACATGCAGCACGTTTGGGAACTTACTGAGCGAGTAGCTGCAAGTGATGCTAATGTCGTTCTTTTAGGAGAATCCGGTGTAGGAAAAACTGTCTTTGCTCGCGCTTTGCATCAAAACAGTGAGCGAAAAGCTTGTCCTTTTATTGAAGTTAACTGCGGTGCTATTCCAAGCTCTTTATTTGAATCTGAAATGTTTGGTTATGAGAGCGGTGCTTTTACTGGTGCTAACCATAGAGGCCGTAAAGGGTTAATCGAACAAGCTGATAAAGGTACTCTCTTTTTAGACGAAGTTGGCGAACTTCCACTTGATATTCAAACTAAGTTGCTAAAAGTACTCCAAGAAAAACAAATTACACGTCTTGGAGGAGGAAAGACAAAAAAGATTGATTTTCGTTTAGTCGTAGCTACCAATCAAGACCTAAAAGCAAAAGTTAAAAACGGTACGTTCCGAGAAGATCTATTTTATCGCCTATACGTGATTCCTATTACCATCCCACCTCTTCGAGAACGCAAAGAAGATATTTATAGCTTACTAAAAATGTTTTTAGATCGTTTTAATGAGCAGTATTATGTTCAAAAGTCATTTAATCCTAAAGCCATTGATTATTTAAGTGGTTATGACTGGCCAGGGAATGTACGGGAATTGGAAAACTTCGTTGAACGGCTCGTAGTCACTTCTCCTACTGATATCATTCATGTAAATGAAGATTTCTCGTATGGTATTCACACATCTGAAACACCTGTTCAGCATAAAAATTCGATTTACCTAAACCAAGACCTAACATTAAAAGAGGCCTTAGCTGAAGTAGAAAAGCACTTTTTACTAAAAGCTGCCAAGGAAAATAAAACTACATACGATATAGCTAAAGAGCTTGAAATGAGTCAAGCAACTGTTGTTAGACGCTTACACAAATATCAAATTAATTCAAAAATGAATTAAAATTACCGTAAAAAATTCATTTTTGAATCAAATCAACCTTATGGATTAAGCATCAAGATGCTGTTCATAAGGTTTTTTTAAGGTTTTTAAACTTGGCACAGTATTTGCAATATAAAAAAGAAAGGACAATCTATTTAATTAAAGGAGCGATTTACTGATGGCTAAGTATGAACCAAAAAACTCATTTGAATCTCCTCGCTTTTGTGGACCACGTACGTTTATGCGTTTACCTTATATTGAACAGCTTGATTATGATATGGACTTTGTCATTACGGGTATTCCGTTTGATTCAGGTCAATCATTTAGAACTGGAGCCCGCTTCGGTCCTCAAGCAGTAAGAGACTTTTCTATTTTACTTCGTCCGTATAACGTAGAACAAAACATTAATATTTTTGATTATGTCTCTGGTATCGACTACGGTGATATTAATGTCGTTCCGGGATATATTGAGGAGACATACGTAAATATCGAAGAAGCAATTACAGAGATTGTTAATAAAGATATTATTCCTATTTCAATTGGCGGTGATCACTCAGTTACGCTTGGAGAATTACGAGCAATTGCTAAAAAGCATGGTCCTGTAGCTCTTTTACAATTCGATGCTCACTCTGATACATGGGATACTTACTTTGATAAAAAATATAATCATGGTACTGTATTTCGCCGCGCTATTGAAGAAGGTCTAATAGACGTCTCCCGTTCCATGCAAATCGGAATGCGGGGCGGCTTGTATGGACCTGAAGATTTAGAAGATGCGCGTAATTTAGGGTTAGACGTGTACTCTACAAATGATTATAAAAAACACGGTGTAGAAGCCATGCTTAAAAAGATTCACACTCGTGTACAGGAAGGCCCTGTTTTCTTAACGTTTGATATTGACTTTCTTGATCCTTCATTTGCGCCAGGAACAGGAACCCCAGAGGTTTCAGGCGCCTCGATTGATGATGCATTGGCATTTGTAAGAGGGCTTGAAGGCTTATCTTTTGTAGGTTTTGATTTAGTAGAAGTACTTCCAGCCTACGATCATGGAGACATTACAGCAGCAGCTGCTGCTAACATTCTTTATGAATTTGTGACGCTTGTGGCATTAGCGAAAAAAACCAAAACAAAAAAAGAGCTTCAATCCGTAGAATAATAGAATTCTTAATTCCAAGGAGAGAGTTTCTTCTCTCCTTCTACTAAAGGAGCGAATCGATGAATACAGTTGATGGTTTGGTTATTATTATTTACTTTTTACTGTTAATCTTTGTTGGTATTTTAGGCTCTCGACGAGCAAAAACGTCTGAAGATTATATCGTAGCAGGCAGAAACCTAGGGTTTACCATGTATCTTGCATGTTTAGCAGCCGTGATTTTAGGAGGAGCATCCACAATAGGAACAGCTAGGCTTGGCTATGAATTTGGGTTATCAGGACTGTGGCTAGTTGCCATGCTTGGTTTAGGAATAGTCGTCATGGGAATCTTTTTTTCAAAGAAGATTTTTTCGTTAAAAGTGTTAACAATTAGTCAAATGCTAACAGAGCGCTATAATGCACAAACAGGTGTTATTAGCGCATTAGTAGCGGCTATTTATGCAATGATGGTATCAGTAACTCAAGTAATTGGAATGGGAACAGTGCTCCACGTTCTTCTTGGATGGAATCTCACGTTTTCAATGATAATTGGAGGAACTATTGCTCTTTCTTATACTATTCTTGGGGGCATGTGGTCCGTTACAATGACCGATATTGTTCAATTCATTATTATGACAATTGGGATTTTTGCTATTATGTTACCAATGAGTCTTTCCAAAGCTGGCGGCTGGAGCAATTTGCAAACAGAGCTCCCTACTTCTTATTTTGGTATTAGTAGCATTGGCGGAATGGAAATTTTTCAATACTTTCTACTATTCTGCTTAGGAATGGTGGTGGCACAGGACATTTGGCAACGGTTGTTTACTGCAAGAACATTAAAAGTAGCACGTTTAGGGACTTTAGGAGCTGGTATTTATAGTTTATTTTACGCAATTGCTATTAGCATTATTGGTATGTGTGCTTTTGTAGCCATCCCTGCTTTAAACGATCCACAAACAGCTTTTACAAGTATGGCTCTTGAAACATTACCAACAGGTATTTTAGGCATTGTACTTGCTAGCGTATTATCTGCGTTAATGTCAACTTCATCAGGAACACTACTTGCCTCTTCTACTTTAATTGTCAATGACATTATCAAGCCCCTTGTCCCATCTATGAGTGAAAAAATATTTTTAAAAGCATCTCGCTTTACGACCTTAGCTGTCGGTGTTGTGACCATGATCTTTGCCGTATGGATTCAAGACGTTCTTGTCGCATTAGATGTGGCGTACGCAGTGCTATCTGGTTCATTGTTCTTTCCAATTGTATTTGGATTCTTCTGGAGAAAGGCAACGTCCAAAGCTGCTTTCTTCTCTATTCTATTAAGCGCAGCAGTCATCTTAATCGGACTGGTTGTTCAAGGTATTACAGCCACCGAACCTATCGTTTACGGACTGATTACGAGCTTTATTTCTTTTGTTACTATTTCACTTACTAGTAAACAAACTCAAATCTCTACTAATCCTAAGCTACCAAAAAAACAGTCTGTTTCTTAAACAAAAAGATAAAATCTACCGGACAGTAGAAGGTAAGCTGATGAAAAGGCTTACCTTTTTATTTGTAGAAGTAACATATAGCTAATTTTATGTATAGTTTTAATGGTGATCATAAAAGCTTGTTTTTGAACCGATATAAGAATGAGCTATTTTCATTGCCTTCTTTAAATCTCCCTTTTCAGAGTAGTAGTAAAAAAGCTTTCTTTCATAGTGCTCAACAAGAATAAAATAACCTATTTTTTGATAATAGGGTAATATAGTTTCTTCAATTAGTGTATAGTAGTTCTCATTATCGTCCTTCATTTCATATATAACCATTTGAAAATCCATCCATTGAGGTGAATTTATTTTTTTCGCTCCTTTGAACCCTTTTTCTGCTAAAGTTAACAATGTAGTCACCGGAGTTAAATTCCCTCTATACGAAGCATTAATATATTGGTAAAGCGTTGTTAAATACTGTGGAGAAGATTGATCCATCAGTGCCAATGCATCATTAAAATACCCTACCGATTCGGAATACAGCTTTCTTCTATAACATTCGAAGCCAAAATTATGGTAAACCTTTGCTTTATATGCTGGCGAGCGCACTGAATCACATAATTTTAGTAGTTGTTCATATTTCTCTTTTGTTTCTTCAAAATGATGGAGTTCTTTTGCATTAAGTTGAACAATGAGCATTAATTCTGTATCAATAATACGTAGAATATTTAACGTTCGCTGAAAAAAACTTAATGCTTTTTTTCCATAATAATAAGCAGTGATATTAGAATGGACTGAATGGTAAGCAAGTGCTAGATGGTAAAAATATTCCTCGTTATTATAGTGCTCTATATCAATTTTGGTAAGATGCTCAATGCAATGACGAAATTCACCCATTTGAAAATAATAAATACCTATAATATGTTTTAGCATATTACGCGTATAGCCCGACAAAATTCCTTCCTGCCTTTGAATTTCTTTTATAAGTTGGTTAGCTGTATTTAGGTCTTGATTAAACAAAAAGTATCTAACAGAAAGCAATTGATAGATTTGTTGAAATTCAGGCATTTTAATAAGCGGTTCTTTTTCTAGCTCCTCCCTATAGGTTTTGGACTCTGCGCCATGCTGCATGACAATAGCTTGTTCCCATTGTTGCAATTTTTTAGACAAGCGGTGATAGCGATTAGTTTCTGCTTGAAGGTTAATTTTCAGCCTTTGAGCTAGCATACCTGTAATCTCTTTTGAATACTCTGTAAGTCCTCTTTCAATCTTGCTTAAGTGAGTAACTGAACAAATACCTTCACATAGTTGAGCTTGCGTTAAACCGCTTTTTTCTCGATAAAATTTTATAATTTTTTCTTCAACCATAATCAACCTCACTTAAAGTGTTTTCCTATATTATAGCAAGCATAAAAAAAAAGCGAAGGAAATCTCCAACGCTTTCTTTCAAATTTATCGTTAATTTTTAGGTGTTAAACCTACTTCTTTTAGATAATATGCAAGATCCTTTTTACCAATTGTTTCTTTTGGATTATTGCCTTTTCCAGCCAATTGACCTTTTGTGAGGAAATTTTGTTCAATTAACCGAATATCGGTTTCATTGACTGTGTTATCTTGGTTCAGATCTGCTTTTCCTCCTTGTTTACCGTAGTCTTCAACTGCTTCTTTTACATCACGAATGTCAATAACTTCGTCTCCAGTTACATCACCTACTAGGTTTTTTCCTGGGTTTTGTCTCCAATAAATACCGCGATATTCTCCTTCTTCTTCAATGCTTCCCATCACGTGCATAGATTGTGTGAGGTGTCCAGGAACTTTTGCATAAATTTTATATGCGTCTTTATCTGCTGGGACAATGAATTCATAACCCCCGCGTTTATCTAATTTAGCTTCAAATACTTCATCCTTACTATTCTTGGCATAAATGTTAGCATTAATCTTTGTAAAATCATATTTATTATTACTGTATCCTTCTGGAGTTAAAAATGCTTCCGGCGCGAAGTTACCAGTAAACCTACTATGTGTTGAAATAACCTCCATGTTTTTGAAACTATAAGCTGGAATACTGATATTTTCTGTCTTCCCTGCTTTTTTATAAGACAGGTTTGTAAGTTGTGCACCAGTATTTTTAGAAACCTCTGTGTCGTTTATTAATTTAAACGTTACATCGAGGAAAGGCGTATCTCCACTAATACCATTAAATCCATCTTTCACCAAAGAAGCCCCCACCTGAACAGAAGATTCAGACACCTTTGGCTCATCAAGCTTAACCTCAGCTCCATATTTGTTGGCTAATTCTTGAAACTCCTTGTTAACTTTTACTTCTTTGAACTGTAATACATAGTTATTATCTATTTTCATTGAGCCAGCCATAAACTCTTTTACATTATTAAGGCTTACAGTCAATGTTGCCTCATCATTTAATTGCACTTTTTCTTTATTAAAGTAACCTCCTGCATACTCCGTCCCTTCATTCATAAAGATATAACGAGGTGAGTAATGATAATCAGCCGCTGTTGCCATATCCCATGGGAACAAGCGTAGTTCATAAGGTTTTTTCTCATATTCTTCTGGTAGAACTCCAAACTTTGTCTCACCATTATCTTCAATTTGCAAAAATCCTCTAATAAATGGTGGGCCACTTTCGTAGTAAGCAACTGAATTTGTTTTTTGAGTATACTTAAAGCCTCTTTGTTTCAGTAAGTCGACGGTATTATCTTTGACTGTTCCATGTACCCAAAGCCCATAGTACCCATCTTCTTCAGATAACATATCTTTCGTAACCTCAATCGGCCCTGGTTCAAGAGCTAAATCTATCTTTGGTGGTGTATTATCTATTACTCCCACACTTTCTTTGCTATATGTTTTTCCATCTTTATCTCTACCAATAAATTCAATGACATATTCACCTTCTGGAACTTTTTGAATATAATCGCCAATTGGTTGCTTTTTGTCACCAGTGAATGGATAGACAAGGCCTCTATGCCCAAAATAAATTAAGTATTCTTTATCAGGAATCGCACCTTTTCCATCGTAGCTACCAATTACTCCAACTGCTTGGCCGGTTTTTTTATCTCTCATTACAATATCGAAATGCTCCATTGGACTATTCAACTTAAATACAATGTGAGTTCCTGGCGTGTAATATTGATGAAAAGGTGTATTATTTGTAACGGACGGTACAAGAGGTTCCGCTACGGCAATACCTTTTTCAACAACTCGTATAGCAAATGGAATTTGGTAATGATCTTTCTCATCTTTTTCATTTACAATATGAATATATCCTTCGTAGCGTCCAGGCTTTGCATCACTTGGAACCGTAATTTCAGCAGAAATCTCTTGAGTACTTTCTGGGTCAAGATGCAATTGTTGAGGTACGTTAACTTTTATCTTATTGGTTATGCCATCTTGTATCCCTGTCCCAGCTTTATGGTACTCCACATTAACTTGAAACGACTTCGCTTCTCTTCCTTTATTTATTATTTTGATGAGGCGGTTTTCATTAATAGGACTTCCTGTTAAGTAATGACTTTCATAGTTAATCGAACCTGTTAAATTATCGATTTCTACATACTCACCGTTTTGGATGTCATCAGTGCGATTTAATACTTTAAAAGATATATCAGAATGAACCGCTTGATATGCGTCAATACGTCCAGCCCCTACTTCGTGAACAGAATAATTGCTCTTTAGGTCTTCTGCCGTATTCATAAGCATAGCTTTCATTTCAAACGGATCAACATTTGGATTTTTTTGTAAAATAAGTGCTGCTACACCCGCTACGTGTGGCGTAGCCATTGAAGTACCGTTTAAGCGAGCATAAGCAGTTGTAAAATCCTCACCGTCTTGTGGGTGATTCATAAATTCTGGATACGTAGAAAAAATGGATACTCCTGGCGCAACGATGTCTGGCTTAATATCATCGTTACTATTAACAGGGCCTCTAGAGCTAAAACTTGCTAAAGAGTCTCCTCCTGTTTTCACACTAGATAGAGTATTAAATGTAATAGATTCTTCATTCTTTAATTGTTCTCCATCTGTTTTTGTAAGCTGAAATGTTGGAATATATTTCGTACTTTCACCCATATAAGAAGGAATGTCACCCTCTTCATTATTATAAATAATGACGGCTGTTGCTCCTGCTTTCTTAGCATTTTGTATTTTTGCTTCAAATGTAAGCTCGCCGCGCTGAATAAGCGCTATCTTTCCATTTAAATCTTTACCATTAAAGTCTTCTGGTTTTCCTAATCCAACTGACGCAATAGGATAGGTACGTCCTTCAAATTCTCTTAAACTGTCATTAAAATGTTTTCCTAACAGCTTCATTGATTCAATTGTTTTATTACCTGCCGTTACTGAAAAAGTTGGGATGGAAATAGCTGCATCACTAGCTCCTACGGTAATTCCAAATGCACTTGTCCCCGGCGAATTAACCGTCTTTTCAGATGGTCCCGTATTTCCAGCTGCTACTACGGATACAACACCTGATAGCATCGCATTGTTAATTGCAACAGATGTAGGATACAGCGGATCGTTTACATTTGCCCCTAGCGATAAATTGATGACATCCATTCCATCTGCCACAGCTTTATCGATACCTGCTAAAACTCCTTCAGTTGCACCAGAACCATAGGGACCAAGTACTTTATAAGCATATAATTCAACATCTGGCGCTACGCCTTTTACTGCGTAATCTACCTTATTATCTTTTTGAGCCGCAATTGTACCGGATACGTGAGTACCATGAGACGTATAATATGCATTTCCTGAAGCATTAAATTCAGGAGAGCTCGTTGCTTTCCAATCTTTATGCGTTGTTTCCATCGGATCGGCATCATTGTTAATAAAATCCCATCCCTTTACAGAAGACGGATTTACACCTTTTCCATCGCTTCCTTCTGCTGATCGATATCCTTTATATGAATCTGATAAATCTGGATGTGTGTAGTCAATGCCTGTATCCAGCACTCCCACTTTAATACCTTGACCTGTAATTCCTTCATCATGAAGCTTATCTACTCCAATTTGTGGAATGCTGTCAATCATTTTAGGAGTAGCTTTCTCCCCTTTTGACTTAGGAAGTTCAAGTTGAATTTGAACATTGCTCCAAATTCTTTTTACTTCTCCAGAATTCAATAATTCTTCAACTGCCGTTCCAGGAAGGCTCATTGCTACACCATTAAAGGCATTTTTATACTCATGCTTCACGTTAATCTTACTTGGATCGTATACCGCCTTTTTTTTCTTAGTTTTTAATTGATCTATATACGTTTTGAATTCTTTATGTGACTGTTCAACTCTTTGTTTTGCAGTACCTAAAGAGATTTTCTTTTGATTAAGCATTTGTTTTTTCACTTCTACTTTTGCTGGATCTTGCTTAAACTCAACGATAATCTCAACGTTTTCTGGGGTTGTAGTATTAATATCGGGTGAAATAATAAAGCCAGGTCCAATTTCAAGTTGTTGTAAAGCTTCTCTTTGTTCTTTTGATAAATTATTTAGTACTTGTTCCGCTTCACTCATCGTGATACTTGGCTCTTTTGCTAAAGCAGCGTAAGGTGTAGAGGTAGAAATTATCACACCAGCTACTAAAGCACATTTTAGCAAATGTTTTTTTGCTTTCATTTGAATCCCCCTTATATGAAAAATATAGTTTATAAATCGAATCTATATTTATCGTAACGGGATTAAGGAGAAGAAGTAAATTGGGGTAATAAAACGGGAAGAAAGAACCTATTGATGGCAAATAATAACCTTAAAGTTATGAAAATATATGCTAAGAACTCTCACAAAGAGAGTTGTATGTTACATAATATGTTTTGATATCTAGTAAAAAACCCCAATTGCTTCTTTTAGTACAAAGAAGGTACAATTTATATAGAAGTTACTTCCAGATCACTACAATAGCCTACTATTGTGAGTGAAACAGCCAAGCCCTTCAATCAACCATAACAAGAAAACTCTCTTAAGTTTTACTTAAGAGAGTTTTCTTGTTACCCTTTAAAAATCACAGCAATCATTTCATCTTCGGTCATGCTGCTATCAACTTCAAACGTTCCTGGACGAAGTTTGTTTTCCACGCCTTGTCCTTCTACCTTTTTGTAGAACTCAAAGCCGCTTTTTACGATTTTAGCTTTTTCAAGAACCTCACCAACATCAACTGCCGTCATACCAGATGACACGTTGATAATTGTGCGATAAACTGGTTCTTCTTTTGACTGCTCTTCTTTTTCTTCTTTCGATTCTTTTTGAGCTTCCTGTGCTGCTTCTGCTTGCGCATCAGCTAACTGCTTGTCCAGTTCATCTTGTGTTTGAACCACAAATCCTTTGTCTTCTAACTGAATTTGCATCTCTTCTTCTGATAACTCTTTAGAAGTTGAAGTTGAAGATGGCTCAAGCAAGTACACAATGCCAGTTGCCGTTGCTGCAACGAGTAAACCCATAGCAAAGCTGCGTAGCGTATTCGGTGTCATTATGCCATCATGCTCCCTTCATCTTTCTTCTTCGTGTAAGGAGCTAGCATTTGTTCCACTTCTTGTTGCGTATAGCCTTTCATTCGTCCTGCAATGCTTTCAGATGAATAACCGCGCTTGTGCATGTCAATCATATTGCGAAGATCTTTACGCTCAGGTGATTCTAGACCTAATACACCTGATTTTTCTGCTGTAATCGCCGCATCAATTTCAAGAGTACGAATACGGTCATTCAATTCATTCATTTCTTGTCCAATGGTCAGCGTCAACTGTTCTAGCTGCTGATCTGTATGAGTTTGTGCTTGTTTTGTTTTTCTGAAAGATAGAATAAGCAATACAATAGCTATTCCTAGTAAACTAACTATAAGTAATACCATGGTAAATCCTCCCTTATTTGTATATCGATTATCTCATTCATACTGAATTATACATTGATAAACTCAGCATTTCGAATCAAAGCCCTAAAACTAGCCGATAGTCCTATCATCATTCTAAGAAACCTTTAGTAATCAAATCTATCTTACTTGTCTTTTCCTTTTCTTTCAATCTTCAATTAGTTCTATACACCTATTTCATGTAAGGTGATGCGTATCTTATTGATGTGCATAATACGTATCGTACAAGCCGTTATAGTCATCTTTTAACTTAGCGATGTTCATTGTATCGTTTGAGACAATATCAATAACATCCGTACTTACATATAACAAATAGTCATTCGAATAAAATGAAATATATGCTGGCCTTCCTCCCTTTCTGATACTCAAACAATAATTATAAATATCGTTAGAACTTAAATTTTTGATAGAAGCATAGACAACTGCATTATTTTTATCTTCCCCTACTATGTATTCTTTCCAATTGTTCAACTGAAAGGTAAGACCAACTCTGGATTTAGCTGACCGACGCTTTCCATTAAAGATGTACGCTGAAATAAAAATAGCATTAATGTCTTTCCTCTCAGGAAAGACTTCGTTAATAATACTTTTAAAATCAGCCAGCGATAGTTCATAAAGATCAAATCGGATTCTATTGTTCTGATGAACTTGGAAAAAAGGTATTCCTTTTGTATAGTCAAAATCAATCATAAAATCTTTTAATTGAACCAAATTGTATCAGCTCCTCTTTTTTAGGGTGACGTCCTAATTTTTAAAACGCTCTGCTTTACATATGGGAATATATTCTAAACACTTTTTTATTATAGATGATTTTAGTTAAAATTGAACCTTCTTTCATAAGGAATAGATTAAGCATAATCATAGATAACAAGAAAAAACCCTCTCAGATTTATTCTGAGAGGGATAAATTTATGCGATCAACTCAAATGTTTCCGTTACATTGATGCTGTTAACAACAGATTGAAGCATTGAACAATTCTTTCTAGCAAGTTCGATTGATTTTTCAATTTTATCGTGCGGAAGATTTTCACCGCTAATTTTATAGTGTAAATGGATGCTTTCAATGCGATTTGCTTCTTTTTCATTTCGCGTCACGTCTGCTGAAATGTGAATATCTTTCACTTCAATGCGCTTCTTTTCTAATATTTTACGAAGAACGCCACCGCTACAAACCGCAATGGATGAAACCATTAGCTGAAACGGACGAAAGCCGTATTCATCATCTCCTGCCACCTGCAAATTCCCAAATGGTAAATCTGTTGAGAAACCAACTTCTTGCATTTTAAATTCCATCCCAAAATACCTCCTAGGGTTTTAATTCGTTATATCACGAATTGGAACGATACTCAAATATTTAAGTTCCCTTATTGTCATTTTCAGATAGATTCTATACGATTATACGTGGAGAAAAAACATCTAAAAACGAGGTCACTTATATGAACAGAACGTTACGAACACGATTTTGGGTCTTGGTTAGCCTAGTAGCGATTTCTGGCTTTAGTCAAGGTATGTTGTTACCACTTATTGCTATTATCTTTGAAAAAGATGGGGTATCATCGACTTTAAATGGATTAAACGCTGCTGGCTTATATATTGGTATTTTACTGGCATCTCCATTTATGGAGCCACTCTTACGAAAGTATGGCTATAAACCGATTATCATGTGGGGAGGAGCTTTAGTAATCTTATCCCTCTTTTTGTTTCCGCTTTGGAAATCGGTTACGTTTTGGTTTTTGCTTCGTCTCGCAATTGGAATTGGGGATCATGCTCTTCACTTTGCTACGCAAACGTGGATTACAGCATTTTCACCTGTTGAAAAGCGCGGACGAAACATCTCACTGTACGGCCTTTCCTTTGGCATTGGTTTTGCGGTCGGTCCTTTGATGGCCAATTTGGTTAACGTAAGTGAATCGTTGCCGTTTATTTTTTCAGCTTTCATTTGCTTCATCACATGGGCATTTTTATTTTTATTAAAAAATGAAATTCCAACGGGTGATGAAGAAATAAGTACAATGTCTTTTGCTGCAACAATGAAGCGCTTTTCACAAGCCATAAAATACGGTTGGATTGCGTTTTTACCACCGCTTGGTTACGGGTTCTTAGAGTCGTCACTAAATGGAAGCTTTCCGATTTACGGATTGCGAATTGGTTTAAACGTAGAATTTATTTCACTTTTGCTAACCTCTTTCGCAGTCGGCGGTATTATATTTCAGCTCCCTCTTGGCATGCTGAGTGATAAATATGGACGAAAGTTTGTTCTTCACTGGATTTTATTTTTAGGCTCTGGAGCATTTTTATTGGCAACGCTACTAGAATCTACAACAATTCCACTATTAGCTTGCTTATTTATCGGAGGGATGCTCCTTGGCTCTACGTTTAGTCTAGGAATCAGTTATATGACAGATCTCATGCCAAACTCGCTGCTACCAACAGGCAACTTGCTGTGTGGAATTTCCTTTAGCGTTGGAAGCTTAGCGGGACCGTACCTAGGTGGAACTTTTATCGGATTATTTGAAGGACTAAGCTTTTTTGTCGTTATTAGTTCTGTACTATTTTTAATTTTTCTGTGCGTCTTTTTATTTGGCACATCCGTGCAAAGCTACAAAAAGACTACCTTATCAAAGTGAATGCAAAAGGAGGTTGCTTTATTGCAACCTCCTTTTCTATTCTTCTCTATACCTTCAGCTCACCATGCTCAAGTCCTGGCTTCTCAACTTGAATCGTCGAATGCTCAATACCACACTGCTCCTTCACTAAGTTCAGTGCCTTTTGTAAAATAGCCTGACAATCCTGGTCGTCACTTACTTGTAAATGACAGCTAAAAGAATGAAGTCCAGATGTAATCGTCCATACATGAATATCGTGAACATCTTTTACACCATCAATTTCTTTAAGTAATCCCTTAATTTCGTTTGTATCTACGTGTGCAGGTGAACCCTCCATCAAAATATGAACGCTATGAGTTAACACTCCCCAAGCACTTTTTAAAATCAAGAGTGCTACCACCACAGAAATAATAGGGTCGGCAATATACCAATTAAATAAAAGCATGAGTAACCCGGCAACTAAAGCGCCAACAGAACCTAAAGCATCTCCTAACACGTGCAGATATGCACTTCGCAAATTAACGTTATCCTTTACGTCGCCTTGTCGTAAAAGCGACCAAGCACTAAGCAGGTTAGCACCTAAACCAATAGCTGCAATAACCATCATCATACCGCTCGCAACCGTTTGAGGATGCAGCACGCGTTCATAGGCTTCATAGATAATAAAACCTGCGATAACAAAGAGCGTTACTCCGTTAAATAAAGCAGCCAACACTTCGAATCGATAGTATCCGTACGTTTTTTCCGATGAAGCTGCACGGTTTGCAAACCAAATAGCTACAAGGCTTAGTGCTAGTGAACTTGTATCCGAAAGCATATGCCCACTGTCGGATAGGAGTGCCAAGCTGTTTGTCACAAGTCCTCCAATGAATTCTAAAATCATAATACCTGCTGTAATACATAAAGCAATAAGAAGTCCTTTTTGGTTGCCCTCACGCTGCCTGTCAAAATGATGATGCCCATGGTGGTCATGGCCGTGATGGTGATGATGGTGGTGACTCATTCAATCTCCTCCCTATTCTTCGTGCACGCATTCAATGTGCTGAATCACTTGATTTAAAATACCTACAACATGTTCGTCGGCATATGTGTAAAAGTATGTATTTCCTTCTCTTCTGTATTTCACTAATCGTAAATTTCGCAAATAGCTTAGCTGGTGGGATACAGCGGATTGTGAAATGTTTAATACTTCTGTCATATGGCCAACGGAACACTCTTCTTGAAACAGTAAATATAAAATTTTCATTCTTGTAGGATCAGAAATTGCTTTTAGCATGCGAGACGCTTCATCGACCGTTCTGGCCGATAAAAAGTGATGGTCTGCTCTTTTCATTAAAGCTTCCCCTTCCACAATACACAATAGTATATGAACATATGCTCATATACTTTATTGTAAATTTCAGAAAAATATTTGTCAACTGTTACTATTTCCAGAAATACTGTTTTCATTACTACGGGCTAGCATGCCGTGCTGCTTCATCATTCTTTATTTAACGAGTTAAAACTAGATATAACGTCTGTGATTTCTAGACTGAATCAATCATTTTAAAAAAATAAGCCTAATTTTAAAAAAAGCTACACAAAATTCAGAAAACTGTTATATAATACAATTAATAATAATAAACTGTATTAAAACAGATTGAGAGGAGAAATAACAATGAGCAGACAAGAACGCAAGAATATGATTATGTTTATTGAAACAATTAAGGGGTTTGATCGTGAGACATTAATGTATATGACAGACGCTGACATCGAACATGTTTATTCTTCTGCATATCGACTGTATGAAGAACACTTAGATATGTAAGAGCATATACTCTTCTTAGATTATAAACGCAATTTTCACTATTCCTTCTGTAGCTATTCCATGTTATACTTTTGTTACTAATATATTCAAAAAACCTTATAACAATTGTAAGACGTGCTGCTATCGCTGAGATGGCAGCTTTTGTGCTTTTTTAGGGGTAATGATTGTGATTATTCTTCTCAACTACTACATTATAGGAGGCTTTTTATGGAACAAACATTAGCAAAAAAACAAGAGAATCAATCAGCTTCTTCGTTCCTTGCTGGCATGCAGGCACACGGCGAATTGATTGCTGCTCTTGTAAGCGGCGTGCTTATCTTAGCTGCTTGGCTTTTATCAAAACAAGATGCTTCGACCTTATCTATTACGTTATTCGTGCTTGCTTATGTTATTGGCGGATTTGCCAAAGCTAAAGAAGGCATTGAAGAAACAATTGAAAATAAAGAACTAAACGTGGAAATGCTGATGATTATTGCAGCTGTTGGTGCCGCTGTAATTGGTTACTGGACAGAGGGTGCCATGCTTATCTTTATTTTTGCATTAAGCGGAGCGCTTGAAACATACACCATGAATAAAAGCAGTCGCGAAATCAGTGCTTTAATGGATTTACAGCCTCAAGAAGCAACTCGTTTAAACGGGGATCATGAAGAAGTCGTAGCTATTTCTGAACTACGAGTAAACGATACTTTACTTGTGAAGCCTGGTGAACGCGTACCTGTAGATGGCATTGTCTTATCAGGTGAAACAACAATTGATCAGGCTGCGATTACCGGTGAATCAGTTCCCGTTTTAAAAACGGCTGATCAAGAAGTATTTGCAGGTACGGTAAATTTAAAAGGCGCTATCGTCATTCAAATGACAAAGCCAAGTACGGAAACGCTATTCCAAAAGATTATTCAGCTTGTTCAAAGTGCCCAAAGCGAGAAATCACCTTCTCAGCTATTCATTGAACGATTTGAAGGAACCTATGTAAAAGTGGTTCTATCCGTTGTTGCCATCATGCTATTCCTTCCTCACTATGTTCTTGGGTGGAGTTGGACTGAAACATTTTACAGAGCGATGATTTTACTGGTTGTCGCCTCTCCTTGTGCACTTGTAGCGTCTATTACGCCAGCTTCTCTGTCAGCTATTTCAAACGGAGCCCGTAAAGGAATCTTATTTAAAGGGGGCGTACATTTAGAGCGATTAAACCATTTAAACGCTGTTGCATTTGACAAAACCGGGACGCTTACGAAAGGAAAGCCTGAGGTAACGGATGTACTTGTTCGTGACGGCGTTTCTGAAGATGAGTTTTTAATTAAAATTGCTTCAATTGAACGTCATTCAAACCATCCGCTTGCTCAATCAATTGTACAATTTGCAAAAGATAAAAAAAACCTTCAGTTACTTCAACCTGAATCTCTTGAAGATGTTCCGGGATTTGGTGTTATTGGTACCATTCAAGGTAAGCAGTGGAAGATTGGAAAAGCAGATTTTATTGGCAAGAACGATGCAATGTCCTTTAAGAACGGTTCTGCAACGGCTCTTGCTTCGGAGGGAAAAACTGTTGTTTATGCAAGAGATGAACACGGCGTTATCGGAATCCTAGCATTAAAAGACGTGGTGCGAACAGAAGCAGTCGAAGCAATTAAAGTCCTGAAATCCTTAGGTATCCACACGGTTATGATTACGGGAGATAGTGAAAAAACAGCGGAAGCCATTGCAAAAGAATGCATGGTAGATGAATATATTTCTGAATGCTTGCCTGAAACAAAGGTGGATAAAGTAAAGGAATTAAAAGAAAAATATTCGACTGTAGCTATGGTTGGAGACGGAATTAACGACGCTCCGGCTCTTGCTACTTCCAATGTTGGAATTGCTATGGGAGAAGGTACAGACGTTGCATTAGAAACGGCTGACGTTGTATTAATGAAAAATAATCTATCTAGAATTGCCGATGCTGTTAAATTATCTAAGCGAATGAACAGCATTGTTAAGCAAAACGTTATTTTTTCAATCAGCGTTATTTTCTTATTAATCGCATCAAACTTCCTTCAAGTTCTGGATATGCCTTTTGGCGTGATTGGACATGAGGGGAGCACAATTCTCGTTATCTTAAATGGACTGCGTTTATTAAAGTCTTAACACCCAAAAAGAGGCCTTTTATCAGGCCTCTTTTTTATAAGAGCAAATTCCTTAATGGTAACCGTTTTGTCCATTTTGGCTGTTGCTTGTTTTATGTTTTGGATGACTTTTCTTGTTTTGTTTTGTGTTACTTCCGTCTTTTTTCGTATGTTTTGTCATGGTGAATCCCCCTTTCATTTCACTATTAGTATGCCCACTTTCCAGTCTTCGTCTCATACCAATATGTTCAAATGGGTTCTTCGCCTTATGCTTTAATTGCTTTTTTTCGCTCATAAAAGATAGCGTTAATTTCTCCACCAATGACAATAATCATCCCTGATAAATACAGCCAAATCAGCAACACAATAATGCCGCCTAAGCTTCCGTATGTCGCCGTATAGTTTCCAAAATTATTAACGTAATAAGAGAAAATAAACGACACAACTGTCCAACCAATCGTTGCAAAAACAGCTCCTTGTACAACGTTCTTTAAAGTCAAGCGCTTATTAGGAGCAAAATAGTATAGCCCCATAAAGACAATAAATAAGATAACGCCGCTAATAATCCACCTAGAAGCGGCCCATAGTGATAAAAAAGTTTCAGATAGCCCAAAGGTTGAGAATAGGTAAAAGCCGACCATATGACCAAACACAGGCAACAACAGCGCCACAATAATCACGAAAATCATCGCAAACGTTAGTAATACAGCCATGCCCCTTGCCACTAGAAAAGGACGGTTCTCTTTTACATGGTAAGCACGGTTAAACGCTCGCACAATAGCATTAATTCCGTTAGACGCTGACCACATTGTCGCGATGATTCCAAACGATAACAGCTTTCCGTTATGAGAGCCTATAATATTATCTAGATTGTTTTCAATCATGCTCATTGCTTGATCTGGCGCAAAACTTTCAACAAGCCCTAATAAATCAGGGGCCTGAACGGGTAAAAAGCCAATAAGGGTAATGAGAAAGATTAAGAATGGAAAAAGGGATAACAACAGATAGTACGCTAGCTCCGCTGACAGGCTTGGCAGTTCATCGTTATGAATGCGAGCTGCTAATTCTTTTATAAAAGCTACAATCTTTGCTGTGTCGGCCATATGCTCACCTCTCAATTATTCCTGTTCATCTTGGCCATACTTATGTGAGAAAGTCTCCTTTGTTGTTTTTACTACGTCTAGCACTTGAGGAGTTGTTTTCTTAAGTTGCTCCACCTGTGTCGTTAGAAAGGAAACGTCATCGGATACTTGCTCAATTGTTTCACGCACGGCAGCATATTTTTCTTGAAGGTTTTGCTTTACCTCATCTGGATGTTTAATCATATGTACCGTCTTATTTTTAACAGCTTTACTGTTTTCAATAACCGTTCTACGCGTATTTTTGTCAAGCATTGAAATTGCAGCACCAGCGATTGCTCCAATAATAATCCCTTCAAGTAGTTTGCTTTTTCCTTGACTCATATTCTCACTCTCCTCTTGTTTAATTAACTTAATTTATGCTCTGTTATAATTTCTTCTACTAACTGCTTACATCCTGCCGTAACCAGATCGTATACCTCGTCAAAGTTCCCCGTATAATAAGGGTCAGGAACGTTCTCAACGGATAAATGTGGGACATAATCTAACAGACGTTCAATGCGTACATCACGACGATGTCCAGCCATACGTCTTAAGTTCCCCACATTTTCAGCGTCCATGCCAATAATGTAATCAAACTGATTCAGATCTTCTTCAATAACTTGGCGCGCTTTTAAACCTGTAACGTCAATTTTATTATCTGTTAAGATGCTAAGCGTTCCTTCATGGGGTGGCTTGCCCTCATGCCAATTTCCTGTTCCAGCTGAATCAACCTCAATTTGCTTCTCAAGTTCTTTGTCTTTTACGAGCTTTCGAAAGATTGCTTCTGCCATTGGAGAGCGACAAATGTTTCCAAGACATACAAATAGTACTTTAACCATAGTTTCGACTCCTTTCTCTTATTACAAACATTATATACAAGCCTTTTCATTTAAGAAAACCCTGTTTTTGGTCAAAGAGTTTGACAACACAGTGTTCTTCTTATGAAAACATGTTACAATGAGAAAAAAGCTCGGAAGGATGAACATAGTGGATTTATCAGTAAAGTCTCCAGAAAACATTACGTTTATGATTGATCAAATTAGCGAAAAGCTTCGCATGTTAAACATCGGTGCAATTAAAGGCGATGCTTTTGATGAAGAAATGTACGAGGATTTAAAATATTTATATGAAATGGTTATGCGTAAAGATTCATTCAGTCCAAGTGAAATGCAAGCAATTGCAGAAGAATTAGGAGCATTACGCAAGCAAGCTTAAGCTTCACAAACGCCGTCAATGTCTATCTTGTACATTGGCGGCGTTTTCTTACCTACACGGCTTCTTCTCACTTCATTACATTTGTTTATCTTTCTTTAAAACATTATACGAGTAGAATTTTTTAAAAAGTCTTTCTTTTCCGAGAGTAATTGACGATAGTTAAAAATACAGATACAATGTATCGCAATACCTATAAGCATACACTCGTATAATCTTGGAAATAGGGTCCAAGAGTTTCTACCAAACTACCGTAAATAGTTGGACTACGAGAGTTGAACATTTTTATACCTCTATATTACTTCCGAGCGGTGTTCTACTCTTTTTAGTCCTTCATTGTTTCACAATGAGAGGAGATAAACCATTATGTCAAACCATTCACTTAAAAAGCAAATTGCTGTTGCAAATAAACAAATCCCAGCTGATTTAGTCATTAAAAACGGACGCATCATCGATGTGTTTACGTTAAGCATTCTTGAAGCAGACATCGCCATTGCAGATGGAATGATTGTCGGCCTTGGCCACTATGATGGCAAAGAAACAATTGATGCTACTGGCAAATATATCTCACCTACTTTCATTGATGGCCACGTTCATATTGAGTCATCAATGGTCACACCTAAAGAGTTTGCAAAGCTTCTTGTGCCAAGAGGTGTTACTACTGTCGTAACCGATCCTCATGAAATTGCCAACGTTTCAGGCGAAAAAGGCATTGAATTTATGCTTCAAAACTCTGAAAACCTTCCGCTTGAAGTACTTGTTAACTTACCATCAAGCGTTCCAGCTACTCGGTTTGAAAGCTCTGGAGCTGTCCTAAAAGCAGAGGACTTACGACCATTTTTCAACCATGAACGCGTGATTGGTTTAGCTGAAGTTATGGACTTTCCTGCTGTTCGTGACGCAAACGATGATATGCTTGCTAAGCTTCAGGGAGCAAAAGATCATCAGGGCGTAATCGATGGCCACGGAGCAGGACTAGATTCAACAGGAATTAATATTTATCGAACAGCTCACATTTCCACAGACCATGAGTGCGTAACGGCTGATGAAGCACTAGAACGCGTGCAACGGGGCATGCATGTCCTTATTCGCGAAGGATCTGTTGCTAAAGATTTGAAGCAAATACTTCCGGCTGTTAACGAGCGCAACGTTAGAAGATTCTTATTCTGTACAGACGACAAGCACCTAGATGATTTGCTAACCGAAGGGTCTGTCGACCACAACGTTCGCCTTGCAGTGAGTGAAGGTTTAGACCCTTTTATGGCAATTCAAATGGCTTCATTAAACGCGGCTGAGTGCTACGGATTAGCCCAACAAGGTGCTATTGCTCCTGGATATAAAGCAAACATCATGCTATTTGATGAATTAGAAAATATTTATGCGTCAACGGTTATTACAAATGGAGAGGTGGTGGCCAAAAGCGGCCAGCTAGTAATTAAACCGGCTAATGAAACGAGCGAGCCTAAAGAATTGATGCACTCCGTAAATTTAAAATCTATTTCCATTGAACAGCTACAAATTAACATGAAAAACAATAAAGCAAATATTATTGAAATCATTCCAAATCAGCTTATTACCAACCACGTAGTGGAAGAAGTAGTAGTTGAAAACGGAACATTTAGGATTGATACAGACAGAGATCATTTAAAGTTAGTCGTGGCCGAGCGTCATCACCAAACGGGAAATATTGGACTGGGGATTGTTAAAGGGTTTCAATTAAAAGATGGAGCCATCGCAACAACAATTGCCCACGACTCTCACAATGTTGTTGCTGTTGGTACAAATGACCAGGATTTACTGATGGCTATTAAAGAAATGGAAAAAATCCAAGGTGGAATTGTACTGGTGAAGGATGAAAAGGTGCTTGCTTCTCTTTCACTTTCAATTGGAGGTCTAATGTCTCCTCTCCCTTACGAACAAGTAAACAAAGAGCTTCACGTTCTGCATGAAGCGTTAAAAGGATTAGACATTAGCAATGCCTTCAATCCATTACTTACTTTATCTTTTTTAAGCTTACCCGTTATTCCATGCTTAAAATTGACGGATAAAGGACTTTTTGACTTTACAAGCTTTAAGCATATTGGAATAGAAGCAGATTAATTCATAAAAAAGCTCACTCTCGTTACGAGAGTGAGCTTTTTATTTATACGTACGCGTAGACGTTGTTGAACGGTTCTTGCGGTTTTTATAGTACTGGTAGCCTTCTTTCATTAAAATAGGGAATACAGCCACTATGATTTTTTTTAAAACTCTTCTCATGTGCATCGCACCCTTTCCTTGTCTTATGACATTAATTTACCCGACTTTCTTTAATAAAAAACATAAAAAAGCAAGCAGATTTTCTTCTGCTTGCTTTCTTGTGTCATGAATTATTTTGAAATAAACATTTGTGTCCAGTAAGTTGAATCTCCTTCAACAAAACCTACACCGATGTGAGTAAAGTCAGGATTCATGATGTTTTTGCGGTGACCATCACTGTTCATCCAGCCTTCCATTACTTCTTCAGGTGTTTTTTGACCTTTTGCAATGTTTTCACCTGCAGATGAATATTGAATACCGAATTGCTTCATCATATCAAATGGTGAACCGTACGTTGGTGAAGTGTGGTCAAAGTAACCTTTATCCATCATATCTTTTGATTTTTCACGAGCTACGTCACTTAGTTCTGTGTCAAGCTCAAGTGGTTTTAAACCTTCTTTCGCACGCTCTTCGTTTACTAATGTAACTACTTGTTGTTCAAACTCACTTACGTCTTTTGCTTCAGCTTTTGAATCTTTAGATTCTGCTGGCTTTGCTTCAGCTTGCTGAGCTGGCTGTGCAGCTTCTTTTTGTGGTTGAGCTTCAGCTTTTGGCTGTGCTTCTTCTTTAGCTGGTGCTGCTGCTTCAGCTTTTTGTGGCTGAGCGTTGTATTTCTTTACTAACTCATCGACATTTATATTTTGTGCTGCTTGAGCATCTTTAATAGTAATTTGCTTTGGTGTGTTGCAGTCAGGTGCAGCTGCGTTAGCTTGTCCTGCTGTTAATAAGCCGATTGAAACGGCACCTGCGATTGTAGCAATACGGAACTTCTTATTCATGTTGTAAATTCCTCCTTGAATGATATATCTGTATTGGTAGACAGCTACGCTACAGAATGAATCTGCTAATCTCGCGTTGCATATTCATTGTTACATGGATTCATAGAGTCAATCAACCGCTTTTCCGTTACCAAAATTAACTAGAGTTTTTTGTAATTTTTTTTAATACATCGTTAGCCGTTGGTATTCCTCACTTTTCTCCTCTCTTTGTTTGTTCTATTAAAATCGTTAGTAATATAACTGTAAATATAGCGTTACAAACGTTACAAGAAAAGAATGAGAATAATAGGAACGAGACCATTTTATATCCTTTTTTACCATTCAAGAAAAAGGTTTTGTGATATGATTCAATGTGTGGATTCATTTAGAAACACGAAGTAGTTAGTAAATAGAAGTGCTTCGTAGATATACTTACTAAAATGATCGGGGAACGATATTATGTGGAAAAATCGCAATGTATGGATTTTACTGTCGGGTGAGCTAATCGCTGGATTAGGTTTATGGATGGGGATTATCGGCAACCTAGAGTTTATGCAAGCTAAAATCCCTTCCGATTTTATGAAATCAATTATCTTAGCCATCGGAATTGTCATTGGGGTGGCTCTAGGCCCTCTTGCTGGAAAGCTTACTGACCAAATACATAAAAAGAAAGTAATGCTAGCAGCAGGATTGCTTCGAACAATCAGCGTCTTATTTATGTTCCTTGCATTGGCAACTGGTTCGATTGGTTGGATGATTGTTTTCCTTATTTTAATTCAAATTTCTGCTGCGTTCTACTTTCCTGCTCTGCAGGCTACGCTTCCTCTTGTTGTGGATGAGAAAGAATTACTTCAGCTAAATGGCGTATATATGAATGTTTCTACGCTGTCTAGAATTTTAGGTACAGCATTGGGCGGTGCTCTTTTAGTTGTCTTACCCTTACACATGCTTTACCTTTTTTCATTCGCTGCTTATCTCGCTCTATTTCTATTAACTATGTTATTAAAAGTTGAAGATGATAGCGTGTCTAAGGTTGCAGATCGCGTTAAAGAAAAGCGGAATTTCAGCACTTTATTCCCAATAATTAAGCAAGAGCCACTTGTTTCAATTACGCTTATCATGCTGTTAATTCCTTTGTTATTTATTGGTGGATTTAACTTAATCGTTATTAATATTAGCGAGCTACAAGATAGTGCTGCAATTAAAGGTTGGATTTACACAGCAGAAGGCATCGCTTTTATGCTTGGTGCATTTACAGTTAAACCGCTCACTAAATATATGAGCCAAGTACACATTTTGTTTGTGTTTTCATTTTTTGTGGGCGTGTCGCAGCTCATGCTTTACATGGCCACAAGCTCTGTTATCACAATTACCGCCTTTACTATCTTTGGATTTGCCGTCGGCTGTTTCTTCCCAGTAGCAGCAACAATTTTTCAAACAACGGTCCCAAAAGATTTTCATGGCCGCTTTTTTTCGTTCCGTAATATGCTTGAGCGTATCGTCTTTCAAGTTGTGCTTTTAACAACAGGGTTCTTGCTAGATAGCATTGGTTTTCAGTTAATGACGGTTGCTTTTGGGATCGTGTCTATTGTTCTTACTATCCTATTTTACATTTGGTATCAACAAACGCGGCAAAAAGTCACCTTAAACAAGAAAAAAGCGCTCAGCTGAGCGCTTTTTATTTTTACGATAATACATTTACTGATTCACGAATAAATGCAGGTAGATCATCAGGCGTACGGCTTGTAACTAGTTGGTTTTGGCATACAACAACTTCTTTATCATGGAAGTTTGCGCCTGCGTTTTTCAAGTCAATTGCAATTGACTTATAGCCTGTAATATCGCGACCTTTTAACGTATCCGCATTAATTAAAAGTTGAGGGCCATGACAAATCGCCATTACTGGCTTCTTTTCATCCATAAATGCTTTTGTAAATGCAACAACATCATCGTTAGCACGCAGAATATCAGGTGAAAAGCCTCCTGGTAAGAATAAAGCATCAAATTCCTCAGGCTTTACCTCTTTAATGCCTTTATCAATGCTTACCGTTGCTTCCCCTTGCTTACCTTTTACCGTTTTTCCACCTTCAACATCAATCGTTGTTAACTCATGACCTGCTTCTTTTAATGCTTTTGCAGGATCTGTGTATTCCACATCTTCAAATAAATCTGTTACTAATACTGCGATTTTTTTACTCATCTCAACAAGCAACTCCTTTATTTCTATGTGTAATATCTTTTGTTCTATAAATAATGTACCCCTGTCCTTTCACCTTAAACATGGAATTTAAGAACGATATGTATAAAAAAAGCTTTGCTGATCGCAAAGCTTTACCATTTTGTCTTATATTCTTTATAAATTTTAACTACAACAGGGCTCAAAATGAAGAGCGCAATTACGTTTGGAAGAACCATTAATGCATTAAATGTATCAGCCAAGTCCCATACAAGCGTAACGTTTAAAGTAGATCCTAAAACGATAAAAAGTAGTACAAGCACACGATAAACGCTAATTCCTTTTTTTCCAAACAGATAATTGATATTATTTTCTCCAAAGTAATACCAACCTAAAATGGTTGTAAAAGCAAAGAAGAATAGACAAATTGCAATAAACGGATGGCCAAACTCGCCGAGACCTCTTGTGAAGCTTTCCTGAGTTAACTGGATACCATTTAAGCCCGTTTCATAGGATTTAGTCATAATAATAACGAAAGCCGTTAGGGTACAAATAATGACTGTATCGATTACAACGGCCATGATTGCCACTAATCCCTGTTGGGCAGGATGTTTTACGTTTGCCGCAGCGTGAGCATGAGGCGTTGAACCCATCCCTGCTTCGTTCGAAAATAGACCTCTTGAAACCCCATAGCGAATCGCTTCTTTAATCGTTGCCCCGATAACACCGCCAGTGGCAGCAGTGGGGTTAAACGCTGATTCTACGATTAATACAAATGCATCCACGATTCCAGAGAAATTTGCAAATACGATAACTAAGCTTCCTCCTATATAGAAGAGCGCCATAAACGGCACAACAAACTCAGCAATTTTTGCGATCCGCTGAATTCCACCAAAAATAATAAAGCCAATTAGCACTGCAACAACAATTCCTACAGCGACGCGTGGAATATTGAACGTATCAAATGATGCCGCAATGGAGTTTGACTGCACCATATTTCCGATAAACCCGAGCGCAATAATAATGGACACGGCAAAAAAGCCTGCTAACCATTTGCTCCCTACGCCCTTTCGGATATAATAAGCCGGTCCTCCAACAATCTGGCCATCTTTTTCTTCTTTATATTTTTGCGCAAGAACCGCCTCTGCAAAAATCGTGGCCATGCCGAAAAATGAGCTAATCCACATCCAAAAGATGGCCCCAGGCCCTCCAAGAGCAATGGCTGTTGCCACACCTGCTAAATTCCCTGTTCCAACTTGAGCAGCAACTGATGTTGCCAACGCTTGAAAGGGAGATATTCCATCTTTATTATCAGGGTTCTTTTTAAACATTCCGCCAAACGTTTGAACAAATGCTTGCTTGAGCATTGTTACTTGGATAAACCCTAAACGAAACGTATAAAGAATACCAATCCCCAATAAAAATGTAATCATAAATGGCCCCCATAAAAAACCATTTATGCTGTTTACAAATTCTGATATGTTCACTTTTTCTACTCACCTCAAATACTATAATGGTTAAATCAACATGTATGTTTTATCCACACTTCTACCTTCTACTTTGACATGACAAAGTAGAAGGTAGAAGTGTCGATGCGATAGACACCGAACCATATCCTTTGACAATACTGAGACAAAACTCCTGATTTATTGAACACAATTATGTCATTATACCGAAAAAAGATAAAAAGACAAAGTAAGTTTTTAACTGTAAACACTTACATTTTTCATAAAAATGAGGCTGGTTCATAGGTCTTTCATTCAATCATATATCTAAACGATTGAGAGTTATCTCTTTTTTTATAATTCCATTATTTGTTGACTTGGAAAACAAGTTTAAGAAAAGAGCGGAATACAGCGTAGGACATGCGACTTCTACGGGAACTAGAGGAAAAACTGAGACCCCGCATCAAAGCGAGGAGGATAAGGTTCCTCCCCGCGGAAAACGAGTGCCTGTAGTAAAATGAAACGAACGTGTTCTAACAACTTAACTTATTTAAAACAGTCCCGATCCTTCTTTAGAGAAGCATTGATGTAGTTAGGTCACACTCTCACTCAGGTAAATTGAATTGTTGAAAGGTCGTGTTAAAGGAAACAGGATAAATTTCTTTCCCCGCAATTGTATTAATGATACATTGATTGCGCTGAACAGATAACCCTAAGTTTGTTGCGCTTGAACCATGGGAGTGTTCAATATTTGTTAATGTAAATATGTGATGGTCACGAGGAGTTTTGAACTGCAAACGATAGTCTTTCATTACCTTAAAGAGCTTATCATCTTCCCACTCAATTTCATGATGAAATCTATCCATCCACTTTGGTACATGTGGCTTATAACCCGTTGCAAGAACCACTCGATCAGCTTCGTAAGAGAATTCTTTATTCGTTTGCTTTTGGCGGCAATGTAAGTGATAGCCACCTTTATTTGTTATTCCTTTTACTTCGATTGAAGCTCGGATCGTAACTGGAACCTCACCTTGAATTGAGCGATGATACATTAAATCATAAATGTGCTGAAGAGTGGAGGCTTCAATCCCATTTCGTAAAGGATTTAAATCTTCTAATGCTTGCATTCTTTCTTTAAAAGGTAGACTGTGAAAATGCTGAACATAATCTGGTGAGAATAGCTCTTGAGCAAGCTTTGACTGATCCAATTGCTGAAAGTTTGAAGAGCGGGTAAACCAGCTCAAATGATAGCCATATGTAGGCTGATTTTCTAAAAGATCATAAAAAATCTCTGCTGCACTCTGACCAGAACCAACGACGGTAATATGATGCCCTTCTTGCAAATGTTTTTTGTGTTGTAAATATGAACTGCTATGTACAACATCATTTCCCAAGGAATACTTAAGGCCTTTTGGTACGAACGGGACTGCACCTGTTCCTAGCACCACATGCTTCGCATAAAATAGCTCTTCTTTATTGCTCTTCGTCTGCTTCACCGTTACTTCATATCCATATTCGTGATCCTTTACATCAACAACTTCGTGTTGAAAATGGCACGAATTAAGCTGAGCTTCTACCCACTTAGCATACTCATTATATTCCTGCCTTGGAATATCAAATCGATTAAAATAGAAAAATGGATACATCCGCTTTTGCTTATGGATATAATTTAAGAACGTGTAGGGACTAGTCGGATCAGCAAACGTAACTAAATCTGCTAAAAATGGTACTTGCAAATCTGTTCCGTTGATTAACATACCTGGATGCCATTCAAAGTTCTCCTCTTTATCAAAAAACACTGCACTTATTTCTTCAACCGGCTCGATTAACGCAGCAAGTCCTAAATTAAATGGACCAATACCAATTCCAATCACATCATATACTTGTTCATTCATTCAAAAACTCCCTTTCACCAAAAAAGCTAACAGTTTATAGTCCTGTTAGCTTTTTACCCGTTCTACATAAATTTATTCAGCTATCGCTACGCTCATTTTAGGGGTAAAGGCTTCAAAATGAATGTTTTTCCTTTTCACTCCTATTATCTTTAAGCTTTTAATCATTTCTTCCATAAAGAATGGTGAGCCACAAATATAAAAAGAAGCTTCTGGGTCTTTGCACCACTTTTGTAAATCCTTTTGAGTAATACGTCCAACTTTTTGGTCATACGTTTTGTCAGCATCTACATCCCCACCACTATATGCTACATGGTAGCTAAACGGATGCTTAGCGAAAAGCTCCTGTAGCTCCTCTTTAAAAATATGCTGTTCTTTCGTTCTAGCTGCATGAATAAACGTAACATCTTGATGCTCTTCAATAGCTTTTTTCAGCATTGACATTGTTGGCGTTATGCCAACTCCTCCGCTAATTAAGACGATTGGCTGTCCTGCACTGCCTTCTAAAACAAAGTCACCAGCAGGCGCGCTCACTTCAATTTGGCCACCTACTTCTAAGTGATCATGTAAGTAAGCTGAAACCTTTCCTTCTTCTACGTGCAGCTCTCTTTTTACCGTAATGCGATAGTACGATTGCTCCCAAGTATGAGATAAACTATATTGACGAATAGACGTATATTCTTCTGAAGGTACTTGAACACGAATACTTACATATTGTCCTGGTACAAAGGAAGGTAACGGATTTTGATCCACTGGTTTTAAATAAAAAGAATACACATCACTCGACTCTTTAACTTTCTTAGCAACCTCAAACGGTTTATAATCACCCCATCCACCATCAGTTTGCTCAGCTTGTTTGTACATCTCTTTTTCAACAGTGATAAAAATAGCAGCAATTTCTCCGTATGCTTCTTTCCAAGCTTCCAAAATATCATCAGTTGCGTTGTCTCCAAGGACCTCTTTAATAGCACCAAGTAAAAACTCACCTACAATTGGATAATGCTCAGCTTTCACCCCAATGCTTCGGTGTTTATGTGCAATTTGCTTCACAACCGGAACCAATACGTGGAGCTGATCAATATGCTGTGCGGCTGCATACACCGTGTTAGCAAGAGCAGTTTGTTGACGCCCTGTTCTTTGATTTGTACGATTAAATACGTTTAATAACTCAGGATGAGCTTCAAATAAATTGCGATAAAAACAGGTTGTAATTTGTTCACCATACTGAGCTAAAATAGGAGCCGTACTTTTCACAATATCAATTTCATGCTGATTCATTTTGTTGTCCCCCTAAAAGATATATTTAATATATATGTTTTAAATTATAAAGATATATCAAAAATACATCTTTATAATAACCTAAAATTTTTGAAAAAAATAGCTATTTCTGAAAAGCGTAATAAATAATTCACAAATTAGTGATGTGTATAAAAAAGAGCAACTTGCTATTCCTCTCGCAACCAGGCATGATATGATTACTACAGTTGGTGAAGAAAGAAGCGTGAGACTATGAGGCTAACACAGTATACAGACTATTCATTACGTGTGCTGCTTTACTTAGCTGTTCGAGATCGTCAAAGCTTAAGCAATATTAAAGAAATTGCCGATGCTTATCAAATATCAAAAAATCACCTTATGAAGGTAACTCATGAACTAGGAAAGCTTGGATTAATAGAGACGATTCGCGGACGTAAAGGCGGCATTCGATTGGCAAAAAACCCTAAAGAAATTAATATTGGCGCCGTCGTGCGCCAAACTGAAGAAGACTTTCATATTGTTGAATGTTTTAACAATGAACTCAATAAATGCACCATTTCTCCTTCATGTAAGCTTAAACATGTGCTTTACGAGGCTATGCAGGCTTTTATTAAAGTACTTGATAGTTATACGCTTGAAGACTTAATCACAAATAAAGATGAACTAAATTTCTTATTGTTATCCCGTCAGCAGCTCGATTAAAAAATTGATTTCACCCCCTTTTTTCTTATTTTAAAAGATGTTACAATGGCACACAGATTGGAAAGACAAAGCTCTTCCATTCAAGCAGACAATGAACCTCATTCTGTTCAGCTGTGTAACTACAAATGAGAAGAAAGGGTGTTATAGGATGCACGTAGGAAGTAAAGGTTGGTACGTTGAACAATTAAAACGAAATGGTGTACGACACCATGAAGGACGTAAAATTGAAAAGTACAAAACGTATGTACTTGCTAATCTACTTGATAAGCACAAAAGATAAATATAACAATTAATTAAATATCTAAGGGTTTGTTTCATTCGCTAAAAATGAAACAAACCCTTTTTAATTTCTTGAATTTACTTTGGAATAAGATTATAATTACAAACTTGTGCCCTCGTTTTATGGTAAAACGAGGAATATTCTACTCGGAGGTATAACTCACCATGGAAAATTTCACTTATCACAACCCCACAAAATTAATCTTCGGAAAAGGCCAAGTACAAGCTTTGACAGAGGAAATCCCACACTATTGTAAAAATATCTTACTTGTATACGGTGGCGGCAGCATCACACGCAACGGATTATATGATCAAGTAATGACATTCTTAAAAAGTTTAAAAGTAAATGTACACGAGCTAGCTGGCGTTGAACCGAACCCTCGCTTATCAACCGTGCAAAAAGGTATTGAGATTTGCCGCAGCGAAAAGATTGATTTTTTACTAGCAGTTGGTGGCGGTAGCGTCATCGACTGCACAAAAGCAATCGCAGCTGGGGCAAAATATGATGGAAATGTTTGGGATATCATTAATAAACAAGTCGTAGCAGAAGAAGCACTTCCATTCGGTACGATTCTAACACTAGCGGCTACTGGATCAGAGATGAATCCAGATTCTGTAATTACAAATTGGGAAACGAATGAAAAATATGTATGGGGAAGCCCTGGCGTTACAAATCCAGTATTCTCTATTTTAGATCCAGTGAATACAATGAGTGTTCCACGTGATCAAACAGTTTATGGAATGGTAGATATGATGAGTCACGTATTTGAACAATACTTTCATAACGTGACAAATACGCCGCTCCAAGATCGTATTTGTTATTCTGTTTTACAAACTGTTATTGCAACAGCACCTCAGTTGTTAGAAAATCTTGAAAGTTATGATCATCGTGAAACGATTTTATATTCAGGCACAATTGCCCTAAACGGTACGCTTCAAATGGGGTACTTTGGTGACTGGGCATCTCATACGATTGAGCACGCTGTATCAGCTGTTTATGATATCCCTCATGCAGGTGGTTTAGCAATACTATTCCCGAACTGGATGCGCCACGTTGTTGATCACGATACAAAACGTATGACAGGCTTAATGCTAAACATGTTTGATATCGAGACAGAAGGAAAGACAGACAAAGAAATTGCTTTAGAAGGGATCAATAAACTAAGTGAATTCTGGTCAAGCCTTGGTGCACCATCTAGATTAGCTGATTATGAGATTGGAGAAGACCGCATAGATGAAATCGCTGAAATTGCAGCAAAAGAAATGAAGCATGGTGGATTTGGTAACTTCAAACCGCTGAACAAAGAAGACATTCTTTCTATCTTAAAAGCATCCCTATGAGAAAAATAAAAACCACGAGAAATCATACTCTCGTGGTTTTTAATATGGTTTTTTCTGATAAAAATAATTTGGTGACAGCACCTTGTTTTTATAAGGCTTGTGAAAAATATGTGTAGTTGCTGGTGAAACGGGTGGGATGAGCCACGTCCAGTTCCCCGTTACTTCTCGTCCATTTTTCTCTTCACGCTCTTCAAATAAGCGAAACTGCTGAGCAGCTGTATGATGGTCAACAATGCTGACCCCTTGCTCTTTAAAAGAAGACAAGACGGCCACATTTAGTTCAACAAGCGCTTTGTCTTTCCATAACGTTGCATTATAGCGAGTATCTAGATCCATAATAGAAGCCACTTTAGGAAGCATATTATAACGATCTGTATCCGCTAAGTTACGTGCACCAATTTCTGTACCCATATACCAGCCGTTAAACGGTGCTGCAACATATTCAATTCCACCAATTTCTAGCTTCATATCAGAAATCATTGGCACTCCATACCATTTAAGCTGTAGGTCAGCAAATTCTGCTATCTCTGGGTGTGTAATAATGACTTCCTTGACAAGTTCTTTAGGAATCGAGAACCATTGTGGCTTCTTCTCATCCACTTGAATAACTAAAGGAAGTAAATCAAAGTGCGTACCTGCCCCTTCCCAACCTAACTCTTGGCACACTTTTGTAAACTCATTGGATGCCGCATCACCAAGCTGGCCGTATTCCATTTCATAGCCCGCGTACCTCAGAAGCTGGTGATTCCAGATTCGTACCGGCTCTTTCTCACCTATTTTTGGTTTGAAAACTGTAATTGTTGAGCGAATTTTCCCATCGTTAGTTGCATACTCAATATGCTTAAAAAGAGCATCGCGTACTTCTTCAACAGTTGATGCTTCACGCTCATCAAACACATGAAGAGACTGCCAAAACAAGCGCCCAATACACTTATTACTGTTTCTCCAAGCCATTCGGGCACCATGTTCAAGCTCATCAAATGTATGAGTATACGTTCCTGTTTCTTCAATTTCTCTTTGAATCTGCGCTAAACGCTCAGCAGTTTCGTGGGTTCTATCAAGCTCTGTATAACAAAGGTGAATAAATTCACTCGCTTTTATCATCAAGTCTTGTTTGTTCAATTTTGTTCACTCCTAGAAGAACAACTTCTTGCTTTTGTTAAACCGTAAGCATTCTTCAGTATACCATTACCTTGAATTAAAAGCTTTTTACAATGTTTATTTTATACGTTAATATCCTCGATTAAGGTCTACTTTATTTTCTAAAGGTTTGTCCGCTTCAATTCTGTCTAAGGTGTCTAAGAAACAAGCAACTGCTTCTTCAGGCGTTGTAACAGCTGAAATATGAGGCGTGATTACGATGTTTTTATGCTCCCATAGCATATCAGATTCAGGTAGCGGTTCTACTTCAAATACGTCTAAAAAGGCCTTTTTAATTTTTCTCTTATTGATCGCTTCTATAAGTGCTACCGCATCAACTGTTGCGCCCCTTCCTACATTAATAAAGTATGCACTTTGTAAAATATTCATCCACTCCGCATTAAACATATGATTCGTTTCAGGCGTTAGCGGCAGTGTGTTAATAATCCAATCGGCTTCTTGTAAATACGATGCTTCATCACCAGCTGTCACAACTTGATGAAAGCGTTGATTTCTTGTGCCGCTTCGAGAAACTCCCGTTACGTGGACTCCAAACTGTTTTAACATCTCTGCAATAGCCTGTCCAATTTCACCAGTTCCATAAATAACAACTTTTTGGGTTGATAATAAAATGGGTTCCAATGGTTGCCATTTCTTTTTATTCTGCGCTTTTTGAAAAGCAGCATGGTACTGAAGTTCACTCAGCATATAGCTTAAACAATACTCGCTCATTCTCTCTCCAAATGAACAAACAGTGCGTGTCAAAAGTACATCTTCTTTCCAGCTATCTAATTGAACATAGCGATCCACACCTGCCCCTAGAGAATGAACCCACTTTAACTGATGAAAAGCAAAGTTTTCAACAGGATAAAAACTAACATAAGCATCTGCCCACCTTAAGTCCTCATCCTTTATATGTTTTTCATCAACATATCGAAAAGCTTTTCCTCGCTTATCTTCTTTTTCAATGATACTCTCTAATTCTTTATACATGCGGCTTGTGACCAAAATATTTTGAAGCTCCACTGTCCTCTCCCCTTTGCGTTAACCTATATTCATGCTTCTTATTATGAAGGATGAAATAGAAACAATCGAGTCCAAACCATTTATCTATTCTATTTTTCTAAAACAAGCATTTAAACACCGCATGTTACTGGATGTCATAATATTAGCATAGATTTCTCGCTCTAATTTCGCTATAATCGGGGGTGGATTACTGATAGATAAACAATCATCGATTGATTTTAAATAGAAAAGGTGTGTAAACATGAGCGTACTAACGGTTAAAAATTTAAGTCATGGCTTTGGTGATCGCGCAATTTTTAATGATGTTTCGTTTCGGCTGTTAAAAGGTGAACACGTAGGTTTAATCGGAGCAAATGGCGAAGGTAAATCAACATTTATGAACATTATTACAGGAAAACTCGAGCCGGATGCTGGGAAAGTTGAATGGTCTAGAAAAGTTCGCGTTGGTTACCTCGACCAGCACACTTCTCTTGAAAAGGGATTAACGATTCGTGATGTTTTAAAAGGCGCGTTTCAATACCTATTCGACTTAGAAGCACAAATGAACGGATTATATGAAAAAATGGCTGACGTCTCTCCTGAAGAACTAGAGAAGCTTCTTGAAGAAGTAGGCACAATTCAAGATTTGTTAACGAATAATGATTTCTATGTCATTGATGCTAAGGTTGAAGAAATTGCTAGAGGATTAGGTTTAGAAGATATCGGATTAGAGCGTGATGTGCAAGATTTAAGTGGTGGACAGCGTACAAAAGTCCTTCTTGCGAAGCTCTTGTTAGAAAAGCCAGAAATTCTTTTACTCGATGAGCCTACCAACTATTTAGATGAGCAACACATTGAATGGTTGAAACGTTACCTACAGGAATACGAAAATGCATTTATTTTAATCTCGCATGATATTCCATTTTTAAATAGCGTTATTAATCTTATTTATCATATGGAAAATCAAGAGTTGAATCGCTATGTAGGTGACTACGATGATTTTATGAAAATCTATGAAATGAAAAAGCAGCAGCTAGAAGCGGCTTACAAAAAGCAACAGCAAGAAATGGCTGATTTAAAAGATTTTGTTGCTCGCAACAAAGCTCGTGTATCGACACGAAACATGGCTATGTCTCGACAAAAGAAGCTTGATAAAATGGAGGTTATTGAGCTTGCTCAAGAGCGTCCGAAACCAGAATTCAACTTCAAACCTGCACGTACATCCAGCAAGCTAATTTTTGAAACAACTGATTTAGTCATCGGATATGACGAGCCTCTATCAAAACCACTGAGCCTTCGCATGGAGCGTGGTCAGAAAATCGCATTATCTGGTGCCAACGGAATTGGTAAAACAACACTCTTAAAGAGTATCTTAGGTGAAATCAAACCGTTGTCTGGTTCTGTTGAAAAAGGAGACTACCAGCACATTGGCTACTTTGAACAAGAAATCAAAACAGCCAACTATAACACATGTATTGAAGAAGTCTGGAACGAGTTTCCCCACTTTACGCAGTATGAAATTCGCGCCGCGCTTGCAAAATGCGGTTTAACAACGAAGCATATCGAAAGTAAAGTTGAGGTATTAAGTGGTGGAGAGAAAGCAAAGGTTCGCCTCTGTAAGCTTATTAACAATGAAACCAACATTCTTGTTCTTGATGAGCCTACCAACCACTTAGACGTAGATGCTAAGGAAGAATTAAAACGTGCTTTAAAAGAATACAAAGGAAGTATTCTGCTTATTTGTCACGAACCTGAGTTTTATGAAGACGTTGTAACGGACGTATGGAACTGTGAAACGTGGACAACAAAATTATTTTAATTTTTTCATCACCATGTGCATATAAAGGACAAAAGCGGGAATGCTATTAGTAAGTTCCCCCCCCTTTGTATCGAGTAACCATTTTCGGATGGTTACTTTTTTTAGTTTTTATGAATAAGCTATGTATAAATTTCTCTACATCCGACCATACTAGAATCATATTCTCCCCTAATTGGACAAGCCGGTTAGCTTTAATAGCTAGCCGGCTTATTTTTTCATATTCACCCAACTGTCAAAATGATGAATGCTGAAACGAGTGGATTTATCACCTACTATAGAGATCATTTCTTGAATTTCTTGCATCATAGTTGACTCGCCTTTAGAAGCAAACGAAATAAACTTCCCTTCTTTTGAAGGCATGGTTTCCAATCCAATTTCAATAGAAGTTGAAAGCAATGAGCCCCACCTACGCTCATTTTTTGTAAGCTCAATAAACCCATTTTCCCCTTTTGCTTTATTGCGGTAAGCCATTATTGTTACTTCATCAACCATCTTAATAACGGAGTAAGCAAGGCTATCTGATTCAGTGATTGAATCGATTTCATCAAACCAAAATGGAATATCAGCTCCTATTGTCATCTGAAGCGCTTTAGATCGATCAGCAGCGTCTTTTATCATGTCTTCGTATGCACGAACAATTTTCGTCTGATTCTCTTTCCAATTTGACAATAAATACGGCTCAACATCTAGATGAACGCCTTTAAAGCGTTCATCAACTGCTACTTCTTCTTGGTAGCGTCCAACCCAGTCCCAAAAAGCTTCATAATCTAACTGACCTGATGTTGCCCATGTACGACCACCATCTAAAGCGTAAATAGTTATTCCGCTACTGCTTGCGGCTTTTATAAAGCGTTGATAGGCCAAGATAGGTACCTCAGGGTTAATTTGCAGATATACACGATTTACTCGCTTTTCTTGAATATCTTTTACTAGCTGCGCTGGATCCTGTTCAATCCGTGTCGTATCCCACAGCCATGTTGAAAAAGAGGAATCATATATTTCTTCATCACTACTAGCAGCACAACTCATTGAACTCAATAAAGCGAACATTCCTACAAGTAAACCAACAACTTTTCACTTCACACTTATTCCTCCCTTTTATGATCTTCTATTAAGTAAGCCTGCTTTGGATGGTTAGGCTGTTCAGGATATTTAAGCTGAAGTTTACCTTTGCGCAACATTTTAGATAAGTAATTGTTTCTTACTCCATCAGGCGTTCGATCTAGTAAATGAGCCAAATCTTTCAGCATAAGAGGCTGTTGTTCACAAAGAGAAACAATTACTTCTTCCATTTTGACTGGGCTTAGACGCTTTTTACGCCTTGCTATTTCAGCTAGATTCCATAAAACACTATTTTCATCTTCTAAACTTGAAATTGAAACCTCTTCTTTATTATAGGAGTATTTGTTTTTATTATAGGACTTAAACTCTTTGTTATAGGGGTTATCTCCTTTAATAACAGGACTAACTCCTCTATTTATTCTTTCTGACTCCTCTATTAAAGGCGTTATATCTTTATTATAGGAGTTTTCAACTTTATTATAGGAGCTTCTTTTTTCAACAAATTCCACGGTCGATTCGACATCTTCTGTTTTATTTCCCGAATTGCTATTAAACGATAGAGTTGAATTCTTTAGATTTTTAATCTCTTTTTGTCCTTCCAGAAAAGACATAGGTAAAGTAAGTGTTGTCCTCTTTAGATAGACATCTTGATCAATGGTTGGAAGCTTGTAGCCATATGATTTCCATTTATCGTGAAGAACCGTTAAACCACTGCCAGAACGTTCACATAAATTTAGTAGACGAAAGAGCTTAAATAAATGTGGGTTTCTTAAATTACTCATCTTGGTTATAAACACTTTATCCACAGGGATTCGAAATAAGCCTGGATTAGAGAATACACAGCTATGCTGATTGTATTCGAATGTTAATCCACCTTCTCCATTATAGTCTGCATGCAGTAACATATTCGTCACTACCTCAACTAATGAGGAAGCGATCTCACTATTTTGCTGGTGTTTATGAATCTGCTCTGTAACATAAAAGTAGAAGTCATATAGATTTCCAGACCACGTACCGTCTTGGGACGTAAATCGCTCATTCCATCCACCTTGTGCATCGCTTTCTCGATACTCTAAAAAGTATTGTGGTAAAACTTCTGTGATCATTCTTTCTTCACTAAACATAAGCAGCCCCGCAAGCGTTACACCTTCTTTATGAGTGTCTCTCGCTTTCCCCCATGCCCCTATCTTATAAAGAAACTCTTTAGTCTCAAGGACGTTCCAAGGATGATTCGGCTTTACTGCTGCAAACTTATCTCGATAGTTTTTAATTGTTTCAAAGTTCAGCTCATTTAATCCATAATGCTCTAGGATGAGGTTATCTTGTATCATTTTTTACTCTCCTATTGTATATTTATTCATATTCATCCACTTCTTTTGTGGATAACTAGGCACTTATTCAGTTTATACTTCTTATGTGACTTATAAAAACGAATTTAGTACGATTGTGATTATGCATAAACTGACTACTAGCAGTTATATAAGTTAGGCACATATCCTTTTTATTTTATCACTTTTTTCTTCTTTACTCTTCCGCATTCTCAACTATTCATAGCTAACTGTTGTTTGCTACATAAATTCTTCCTCTCCAACAACCTATTAGGTAAATTAATTATTCGCTCTATGAGCTCCGTTTTGTTATAATACAGAACATAATTATAAAGAGAATGAGGGATTTATATGGAAAAAGCAACATTTGCAGGTGGATGCTTTTGGTGTATGGTTACACCCTTTGATGAACTAGAAGGCATTCATGGTATTGTATCAGGATACACAGGTGGTACCGTAGATAACCCAACTTATGAGCAGGTAAAATCAGGTACTTCCGGCCATTATGAGGCTGTACAAATCACTTTTGATCCGAACGTATTTCCTTATAAGCGCTTATTAGATCTTTATTGGCCACAAATCGATCCTACTGATACAGACGGTCAGTTCCAAGATCGTGGTCCTCAGTATCGAACAGCAATTTTTTACCATACTGAACAACAACGCATTGAAGCAGAAGAATCAAAGCAAGCCGTTGCTAACAGCGGTCGCTTTAAAGATCCTATCGTGACAGCGATTCTTCCTGCCTCTGAATTCTACGCAGCGGAAGATTATCACCAGGATTTTCATAAGAAAAACCCTAAACACTATAAAGAAGATCGTGCTAAATCTGGCCGCGATGAGTTTATTAAAGAGAATTGGAAATAAAATCAAAGCACCCACGTTAAAGCGTGGGTGCTTTGATTTTTACCAGTTATTCGTATATGTTGTAGATGTTCCTGGGACATTCCAATACTGCTGGGTTGGTTGCCATGATTTTACTGAGCCATCTGATCGCTTGATAATCGCTTTGAACTGAACGCTTCGATCGGCTGGGAAATTAACAGTTCCTCTCCAATCTCCGTACGTTGAGTTGTAAGAGAGCTTAATTGGATAAGCAGTTGTGTCCCACTGTCCAAGTTCAGGACGATCTCCGACGATGTAAACACTCTCTCCAGGCGCTGTAGGTGCATTTTTAACAACCATGGTCTGTGCAATCGGTTTTATATTTAAATACTGATTAAACTGACTCATACGTGTTGAGTTATTAATAACATCATAGAATCTTAAAAGCGTAAAGCCCGCAAAGTTATAGTTAAATGTCATTTCAGCTGCGCGTTTATACTGCTCTTCACTTCCGATACTTAAAGCATTTTCACCATTTAACACAATCCCTTTTGCATTTGCTAGGCTTGCAACTTCTTTTACCAACGTTTTTGGCATTGAATATTCAGGATATGTGCCGCTATCGACCATTTCTAAGCATGTAAACGTTAAATCTAGCTTGGCTGTTTTAAATGAGTCTAATAATGTACTGTAGTTATTATAACCCGCTGGCTTTTCAGCAGCATGAGGCATTGTTGGGTTATTATATTGCCAGTGTATTCCTGCTATTTTAGCTCCTACAGGTACATTAAACACCGGATCAAATGCTTGATGAGCTAATGCTCCAATACGCTTTGCATGGTCTTGCAGAACTCCTTGATACCATTCTAGAAAATCTTTTCCATAGTTTGTGCTATATCCATCCTTTAAAAACTGATTTCCATCTGAAGGCGGTAAAATTTGCGATATAGATGTTAAATTTAACCCCCATGCTTGGTTTACACCTGCTAACGAACCATACTTGTTAACAGCCCACGTTTGGAATTTTGATTTTGCAAAATTAGTATATGCTTGAAATTTCCCTCTAGAAGGATAGCCTGTGCCATCAGCAGCTGTGTATGAAGGGTAGCGAAGCTCACCAGCTGGTCCCCCTGATAAATAAATCTTTGGAATAACGTCTTTATACGGTGCTAACGCTTGCGCAAACGCTGTGTATAGCTCCCCGTACTGTTTTGTAATCACATCTGTCGCTAATGGATTTACTGTTTCTTTGTTTACTGTACCTGTCTCTGATTTGAAATATAGGCTATCATCCGTTTTGGTATTCCAAATCCATGAAGGAAGAGGTGTGTTACAGTCATCTCCTACATTTCCACCACATTGGTGTGTCGAGATAATCGGCACCATTTTTATTCCAGCATTTCGAGCTGCCTGTGCAAATCTCTGTGCATAAGAGAAGTCAAACTGCTGGTCACCGTTTTTCTCCATATCTCCCCACCAAAAATCTACTGTCACGGCGTAAAACCCATTTTGCTTTGCCTTGCGAAGGTCATTTTCAAAAGCTTCCCACGTAGTAAACTCCGTTACTTTCTTTAGCGGTGCCATCAAGTAGGTCTTGTAATTCGAGTTAAACGACTGTCCATTTACCGCCGCTTGGCTATTGGTTGGCGCTAATATGAAAGCGGTAACAAAACTTAACAAAACAATAAGTGATGCAAACTTTTTAATTGGCTTGTACATACAATTCCCCCTATTTTTTAAATCCAATAGGTTATATTCGGCTTCTTTTTTTTAAATCCTGTTGCTAAGAAAAATAAAATCAGTGCATGAAGAGTCATGCACTGATTTCTTATCTTGTTAGTTCCAAATAGCGCTTACCCATTCAGGATGGTCAATAAATGGATTTCGATTATGCTGATAATCTGAGTAGATAATCTCATTACGACGGCGCTCTGAAGCATCTACAGGATCCTGCTGATGCCACTGTAACAACACTGATAGCTTCCCATGATACGGAGCACTTCCATTGTTCACTAAGTTGTTTAACTCTAAATCTGGTTCGTCGCTTATATCCCCTTCATAACGGACAGCCATATAAAATAGCATACGTGCCACGTCACCTTTTACTGCATCGCGGGGCTCCCATGAATCGCTGTCATAATAGTTGCCTAGCGCTTCAGTATGCTCTTTGCCGCCATTATCAAAGTCTAAATTGTTACGCGTGCTGTTAACCGTAACATCTGTTGGACGTAGATGATGAATGTCTGTTCCTGCTCCCATCGTTGTCCCAAAGTCACCATGTGATTTTGCCCACACATGCTCGCGGTTCCAATCATTTATCCCTGTACCATTTGTAAACTTCCCTTGAGAACGCCCAGTATAAAGTAAGATTACATTATTTGAGTTATTAGGATCTTCATCTGTTTTGCGAAGTGCATCCCATACTGCTGAATATGAGATTTCTGTATGGTCATCAATGATATTATGTAATGCTGATTTCAATGCAGTACCCGTCTTTCCTTCAGCAGATGAATAGTATTCTTCAACCGACGAAGCAGGTGGATTGGTTGGTTCCGTTGGATTAGTCGTACCGCTTGTTTCCTTTGACATCATCGTTACATTTTTTAAGCCTGGATGTGAAAAATAAGCTGTTAAATTCCCAGTTGCTGAAATTTTCTTTCCCTTTAGCGTTGGATTCGTTTGGAGTCCAAAGCCTGAACGAAACGTAGAAGGAATTTGAACATAAAGCATTTTAGCTGGATTGGTTTCAGTTGGTGTATCCGCAATTGCTAGTGCATAGTCGTTTGGATAATTACTAGTTAAAACTGTGGTTGTACTAGTTGGTTGCCCGACAACGTATCCTTCTACTGTTTGAATTGCGTTATTTTGTAATGAGACAGCTTGTGAGACGCTAATCGCAGTAGCAGCCTTTGAATGCTGCAGTGGCAGACCGCTAATAACTAGTGCTACTAATAGAGTAACTAGAAACAGTACCTTGTATAAAGGAGCTGAACTTTTTTTCAACATTTTTTCCCCCTATAGAGTTATTATTTGACTCTTTTTATTATAAATTTCAAACGTTAAAATTTTTGTAGGAATTTGTTAAATTTTCTAGGGAAAAGGAATCAATCTTCTTTACAAGTCTTTCTTCTCATAGAAAAGGTCTGCGTCTTTCAAATGAAGTATGATATAATCAACCGAATGTAGAAATTATAGACTAGACAGTCTAATTTGAAATGAGGTTAATGAATGCTTACTTTTGACGAAAAACTATCCGTTATTACGTCTTTCTCTGAACTAGAGCGTAAAGATGTTTCGCTTGGACGCGTAAATTTTCAATACAATGAAAGTGTTTATGATAAAAAGAATGTCGTGTATCACTTGCATCCAAACGGAAACGGATTTGTATATGCTGGTCACCTTTCTGACTACGACACAAATGATAAAGGGCTTGTAAACATCCGTGATTTTTCACAAGAAGAGCTACGTACAATTATCGAGCAGTCAATTAATAGTCTTTCACACCGTCCTGAGCAGGAAATGATTGAAGAGGCGGTAATCGGAGATGGGCGCGAACAACGCTGGCACGGTCCTGAAGGAGCTACATTATTACTTGTACATGAAGATTCATTATGGAATATTTATGCAGGCTTGAATTTAGAAGCTGCGTTTGAGTCATATGAAGAAGCAGAAGACTATTTAATGGATGAAGGATTTAGCCGCTTACGAGGTTAATTTATAAATAAAAGACGCCACGTTCTTTTGATAGAGAACGTGGCGTCTTTTATTTATTCTTCCCATTTATCTGAGCTGGTTTTAATTTTGGAATAAGCACTGTAAATAATAAAACCAATCCAATTCCAATCAATAATAGATATACCCACTGTAGTTTTAATCCTGTTTCCTGCGGTACATCTTGTACTGGTGAAGACCGAACAGGTGACTCAGGTGACGCAAACAAACCATATTTATCAACTTGAGATTGAATGGAGTGATTTGTTGTTGAATCATTTAAAAATAAAGAGCTCTTTAGAGAAGGCTTTTTCTCTTCATTCGTAAATGGAATTCCCATTATTTCCTCAGGAATGTTTTCTACTTCTCTTTTAGTTTGACCAAGAGAATCCGGATTAAGTTTTATCTTCTCATCTTGAAAGATATTCGGTGCTACATCTTGAACTTGTGTTTGCGTATCATCCGCTGCGTATGCACTTGACGTAGATAGAAAGAGAAGAATCGCTATAAATGCGATTCTTCCGATTATATTATGCTTCATACGTTTCATCACTCTCTGCTTGTTTATCCTTGGATGTGAGCATGCGAATGATAAACGGGATAACTGTTAATACAGCAGTTAGTCCAAGCAGAATAATAGTCGCTTCTGCAAATAGAGAAGTCGTTTCGTACTGGATTGACATATATACTTTTGAAGCCGGATCTTCATAATTAAAATTCGGCATTGCTAGATTTAATAGCGGCGTGATAAAGAATAAAATCATCAGCACTGTTATAATCCAACCTACGAAATTACCAATTAGGAAAGCTCCTCTTACAAGAGTTGAAGCTAATAGTAACAGTACAATCGTGAAGATAGACCATTCCATTGCCCTTTCTCCTGACAGTGAGTAAATATTTAAACTAAACGTACTAATCATTAAACCAACAATCATCACCAGTAGCCCAAAGAGTGATCCTCTTACTAAAAGGGGTGCATTTTTGTAGTAATGACTGAAGTAACCTATTAATAAACTGCTGATAAGAATAATAACAAGAAGCACAACCGGTGGAACAGTCTTTGTTTTTTCTGCTGGTACTTCACCGCTTACCTGTAGCGGATTTGCTAAGTAGTCATAAACATAGTCATTGTTTTGACCATCTACTAATGTATTATTCAATAGGCGATATACTTGGCCACGCACAAGCTTCGTTGAATCTACGTTTTGTGACCATTTATTATTAAGCGTATCTGCTTGATCTTGTACTTCATTAACCTTCTCTTGCAGTTCACCCGTATACTCCACAACGCTTGATTGACGTTCACCAAGAGTTGAAATCAAATCATTCATTCCTTTTAACTCTTGACCCATACTCTTTTGAAGAGTCACAAGACTCGAAACATCTGCATTCTCTTGTGTTGGAGCTTCAACTGCACTTTCAGAAGCTACGCTTTGAATCGTCTCATTCATCGATCCTGCCTTTTCTTGAAGCGCTGATAAGCTTTCAACAATAGATGCTTGCTCTCTTTCAATAAGCTGGCCATAAGAATCCGTAAACTCTTGCATAGATGAAGAGAATGAATCTAGTCCTTCTGCTGTTGATAATAAGTTATTTTGTAGCTGCTTACGGATAACGCTTGGTTGCTCATCTCCATACAAAATTGCTTGAATGCGCTGACGGGTACCTTCATCTTGTAACACAGCGTCTTGAAGATCTCCGTTATTACCTCGATTTAAGGCTAGTTCATACTGTGAAAGGTCTCCATAATATTGGAAAAGCTTTGACATATTCTCTGTTTGAATACCTGGAGCAAACAGCTCAGCCAACCTTTGTTTTCTACTTTCGGATAGTTGACTTGACGATAAAATCTTGGCTTCCTTATTAGTAATCATGCTAACAACAGTTTGCACATCACCATTAGGCTGATTGTTTATTTCTTCTAACTGCGCAACTCTTTCTCTTAGCGCTTCATTGACAGCTAACAGCTCTTTGATTTGCTTTTGCAGTTCTTCTTTTCCATTATTGTCATTGTCTGCTTTCGGAACTTCAACCGTGACGTTTTCCAACTGGTCACTTACGCCCTGTAAGCGTGTAGAGAAGTCTGCAATTTTTCGTTGTGTGTCGGCCACACGTTCATTTTGCTCCTCTTCCGGTAACGCAGCAAGATTTTCATTCCACGCTTGAAGGTCGTCTTTTATTCCTTGAAGTTGTTGACGTTGATTCTCTAAATCAACAGGAACCGTTGTATAAGAGTCTTCGCTATCTTCTGGGGGCGCCTCACCCTCTTCATCTTCAGGAACGACCGGATTATCTTCTATCGGCGGTAGGGTCTCACCCTCTTCCCCTTTTGAAGGTGGTATCTCTAGATCTTTTCGAAGCGTAGACAGCTTACTTTGCACTTCATTTAGCGTTGTTTGCTCAGTCACTTGGCTGTATTGGCTGAGTAAATCCTGATTTAAACGATTAAGTTCATCTTGCTGTCCAGACGTTTTATCTTCTGTCGCTTCCTGCAAGTTATCAACCATTTCTTTGTTCTCATCAATTTGCTGCTGCACGGTTGAAAGCTTCCCAAAGACTTTTCCTGCTTCACTCTCAAACTGCTCGCGATCACCATTTTGCCCTTCAGAAATTGTTGCAATTCCTTCTTGAATATCGCCCACACTTTCCGTTTGAGCTTTTAACAACATTTCTTTTTGTTTTTCTTGATACACTTTGTATTCTTCAACGTATTCAATGAAATTTGTTAAGTTTTCTTCAACCTGCTGTACATCATTTTTACGTTCACTTGAGCCTTCTTGCGCACTTTTTACGTTTGTTTGAATTTGCTCAAGAATTTTCTTTTGATCATCAATTTCACCAGCTAGATTTTTAGAATTAGGTTTATAGAAAGCTACCATGGTGTTTTGGAAAGCAATCTCTTTTTCTAAAATTTTATCGAATTGGCCTCTAACCTTTTCTACTTCTTGCGATACGTAACTCCAATACAGAGAAGACATATCATTATTTACTTTGGCCGTCGCATCCTCTAGTTCACGAACAACTTTTTCTTTATTAACTGCATTTAATTGATTTTGAACTTTGTATTGGAATGTGGCTTTCTTCGGCTTCTCTTGATCATACGTTAAAATATTCTCTGAGAAGTTCGATGGAATATAAATTACCGCATCATATTTACCACTTTGTAATCCATTTGCAGCTGCGCTTCGACTTAGGACTGTCCAATCGTAATCTGAGTCCTTATCTAATATGGCTGCTACTCGTTGTCCAAAACGAATAGGCTCTTCACCTTTTTCTTCCTCCACACCAATATCCTCATTTACAACAGCTATGGCTCTTGTTGCGTTTTCAGTTACTTTCAGCGGGTTATCACCAATATATTGAAAGAAAAGGGAAGGAAACCCTAAGATGAAAATGACAGCTACGATCACTTTAAGCATATATTTTCGCTGTTCCGTCATATTAGAACCTTCCTTTCACTCATACATAAGGGAATTTGAATACGTGTTGCTTTATTGTCTTTTACATAGTATCCAAAACCTGGGTTTACATCTGCTTCTTTACGGTCATAGTTTAGGTTAATCAGGTTTTGCTCTGACTTTTTCATTAGTAACACAGCTTGACGTATTTGCTTCATTTCAGTCGTTAATACATCAAATCCTTTAGAGAAGTCATTTTGACTTCCTGATGCAACGATATTAAAGCCAACATGGCTGTAATTTTTAATAAGCTTTGTAATACGATCTTGCATCAAGGTATCAATGGTTTGCTGGAACCGTCCAAATCCATCAATTACAAGAAGTATCGGTGTAAACGTTAGCTCACCAACGGTTCCATCATGAATCGCTTCCAAGTAGCGCTCTTCTCGTTTTTTGAGCCGTACTTCTGCTCCTTCTATCCACTGCATAATCTGCTCTTTCGTCTCAATGTATGCAATTTCATCTTCCGTAGCATAAGAAGAAAGGCCACGGTCAATTGCGTCAAATAAACCAATTTGATGAATTCCTTGTGCAAGGGACGTTTGTAGCATCACTTTAAGCACGTTTGTTTTGCCTTTTTGTGTCGGCCCCAGAATGAGACAATGTTTATTCTTGACTAGGTTTAAGTGAACTGGACGAACAAATTCTTCATCTAACCCAAGCGGTATAACACCGCTTTCTCGTACGATACGACGATCGGTCATGAACTCATGCAGTACAAGCTTAGGTTGTAACATTGGCACTTGTTCTGGTGGTGCAATATCTGCATATTTCTCTTTCAGAACCTGAACTTGATTTTTAATGTTATCAAGAATCGTGAAGTCATCTTCACCTTCAGCTGGCAAGAACATTTGTGAGAAATAAGACGTATCTGTTTTAATAACCGCACGCCCAGGTATCGCTTCTAGCGCATAAGGAATGCGCCCTAAAATCGTATAGGATTCCGAACTATCCATTAGATAATGAACAACCTTTGTTTTTAAGTTATTCATAAGCGACTGACGAACTGAGTTGATTCGTGTGGCTGTAAAAATCATGTAGACGCCAAGCGACTGGCCGTCGCGTACAAGCTGGGTAAACTGCATTTCTAAATCTTGCATTTCTTCCTTTACAAGATCAAAGTTATCAATTGTTATAAAGATAAGCGGCAGCTTCTCCTGACTAATTCGGTTATACATTTTTATATTGCTTACTTCTCTGTTTTGGAATAGCTGCTTGCGCTCGGCCAGCTCTTGCTTAATAATCTTCATGAACTTTTCAATTTTGCGTCCTTCGTCCATTAAGAAATAATCAGCCGTGTGTGGAAGCTGGCGTAATGGAAGCAGCGTACCATTTCCAAAGTCAAAGATATAGTAGTGTAGCTCATCTGGCTGATAACACTCTGCAAAGCTAAGCATAAGCGTCATCGCAGTGAATGATTTCCCATAACCTGATGAACCGAAGACGCCGATATTGCCGTCTTCCATCATTTCGTATGCATATGGCGTTTGGCTCTGTTTTTCAGGCTCATCTACTAAGCCAATATAGAATTTCTCTCTCTCTTCTATTTTGAAAGCAGAGCGATATAAACGATTCTCTAACGGTGGTAGCCATGGGCTTCTTAATCGATTAATCCCTAAGTTATGCTGGACTTCTTCGATTCTTTCTACGATTACGTCAATCTCTGGCTGAGCGCTTTTCTTTTTCGTTTGCTGTGATGATACGTCAGAGAGTGGAATTAATCCTAAGTCTGTTACAATGGCCACTTCATCTTCCGTTCCATATACATCATCTTGCTGATAAGGTGCCCCGCTCCAAGCAGATTGGAATAGCTCATATACTTCGTTATTACCAACCTGTAAATAACCTCGACCTGTCACAGTAATTGAAGCCGCATCAGCATTTTTTAAGATTTCTTTACTATCTGTTGCGTCCTGTACTTTTAAAGCCACTTTAAACCTTGCGTTACTCCAAATTTGCTCATCGATGACTCCACCTGGCTTCTGTGTGGCCAAGATTAAGTGAACGCCTAAACTACGGCCAATACGAGCAGCACTGACGAGTTCTCGAATAAATTCTGGCTCTTCACTTTTTAGCTCAGCAAACTCATCCGATATCAAGAATAGATGTGGCAGCGGCTCTTCCGCATCGCCTTGCTTATACAGGTCTGTATAGTCGTTTATGTGATTGACTTCATACTGATCAAATAAACGCTGGCGCCTTTTAAGTTCACTTTTTATAGACGCCAAAGCACGCGTACTAAAGTTTTTACTACCTTCTATATTCGTGATAGTTCCAAGTAAATGTGGCATGTTTTTAAACGGCTGCGCCATTCCTCCACCCTTATAATCGATTAGTAGAAATGCGACTTCATGAGGATGAAAATTGACTGCTAACGATAGGATATATGTTTGTAAAAATTCACTTTTACCTGAACCTGTTGTTCCAGCTAGTAGCCCGTGTGGACCGTGTGCTTTCTCATGTAGGTTCAGCTCCACAAGATCCTCTTTGCCTTTTAAACCGATTGGTACAGCCAAAGACTTGGCCGACTCATTCGTATACCAGTTCTTCTCAATCGGCAGATCATCCACTTCCTTTGCTTGGAATAGCTCAAGAAAGGACACACTGTCTGGAATAGAATTAGTCATTCCTATTTGATGATCTAACGTCCGCAGCATGCGAGCAAATGCTTCATTATCTTCGTTGCGGTGTTCATCAAGCTGAAATGGAATATTAACGGCCTTTTTCTTTTGAATTAAAATGTCTCCCTCTTGTTCATTAATATAGCGAATAAGAGTGTGAACATTATCAGATAAACTTTCCTTTGTTTCGGCTCCAAAGATTGTAGAGAAACCAAGGTGCGGATGCTCTCCTTCGAGATATTCTAAAATCACATGATCTGCAATAAGCTGCTGATTCGTAACAATGAATACTAAGTGAGGTAAAAACGCACCAGTTCCTTTCTCTTCATCCAAATCTCGCTCACGCAATAATTCATAAATAGACGATAAAAGCTGGTCTCTTGTTTTTTCATTATAAATAAAGCCTTTCGCAAACGAATGAGGCAGCTGAAAATGTGGAAGCCACTTCATCCATTCCCAATCCTTATACTCGCTTTCATCAAAGATAAAGATAAAGCGAACATCATGATAGCTATGAGCAAAGGACAGCTGACCAATTAACTGATGAAGCTCACGCTTAACTGTTTTTGATTTACCAATTAAGCCAATAGCTCCGTTTTCTAATTTCGCAGTGATTGGAGCCTGAGAAACTTCGCGGTATACCTTTTCCATGTGCTGAGACTGTTCAAGTAAATCGTCAATTTCTCTATTAGCCATATCTCCTGTATTTAAGGAAATTTCATAGCTAGAAGGTACTGTACCGGTACCAAGACGCATTTGAAGAAAATCGCCACTATCTAGCGTTCGTTCCCAAATACGATCAGAAATATGATTAGTTAGATACTTCATTCGCTCAAATGTTGGAAAGTGATAATGAAGAACTCTTCCCTGTGATTCAGCTAGCTCTTGAAGCTCCGTACGTTTATTTTCTAAATACTGCGTGTAAATACGGCGACGACGTTCTTGACGCTTTTTACGCTGCTTTTTATCTCTGAAATACTGCACCGTTGAGACAACAAGCGTCGTCGTAAACATCATCACGGAAATAATAATAAAGATTCCACGTGGCTGAATAAGGGCTACAGTCCCCATAACGAGGAGCATAACAAGTGGTGGTAAGATTGTAAGCCATAGGCTCCTATTATTATCATCGGTATCCTGTGCTGGAAACGATAAGTGGACTTTTTCATCGGGAAGTTCATAAATCATCCGCGGTGTGCGACGATAAATAGGATATTTCTTTTTCATTTCGGAAATAGGCTGTTTTGACTTAGAAAGTTTCGTGAAAAATTCAGTAAAGCTATGAACCTTTAATAAATCATGTTCTATTAATTCAATTGTAACAGCTCCCCACATAATCACATCACCAAGTTTTAGCTTGGTCACACTTGAAATATGCTGGCCGTTTACAAATACGTCACCGCCTTTTGGAATGATTCGCCACATTGCTTTAGTTTTTAGTAAAGAAAATTCCTTGCTGTTATGTACAATTAGATTTTCGTTAGGCTGATAGATATCGGCTGTATCGTCAACGGTGGAAAAGTTAATCTCATGATAATAATCTATATAGTACGTATCTTCGTGCAACTTTTCCGGACTTAGTACAAACCGAAGATTTTGATCGCTTTCTTGGAGCGTAATCGAGTCGTAATAACTCAGTTGACTCAGTTCGTTATTACCTTGGGAAATAACTATTTTTCGATCTTTTGTTGTTGATATAGTAATGACACCTTTTTCAAATGGATAGGAGAAAAAAGTCACCGTCTCTTTCGAACTATTACCTACAGTTGCTTGGCGAAAATTACCCCAGTTAATCGGCAACTGCTGATAAGTGGTTCCACTAAAAATCCATAAAATACTCATCTGTCCACCTCCTAGGATGCCGGTTTATCCGACGAATCTGAGTTAGGAGCAGGGGTTTCATCTGATTTGTCATCTTTATTTTGCTCAGCTTCCTTTTCGGACTGCTTCTTATCTACAGGCTCAGGCTGCTTTTCGCTCTCCTGCTGCTCCTCTTTGGCTGACTCTTCTGCTTGCTTCTTCTCTTCTTCAATCTGTGATTCAAGTTCTTCAATTTCACTTTGAACCGGGTCTAGCTTCTCTTTTCTTTTATCGCTCGCAAGATTTTCATCTGCTTTTAACTGATTTTCATATTTATAAAGGCCATATAAAATTAAGCTTCGATCTTCTAATAAGCGTGCTTCTTCTAAAGCCTGTTCATTTTCACCTCGACCGATATGAATCCAATAGCTTAAATATTTATCGTCTGATTGAAGCGTAACTGTATTTTGAATCACTTCTTTTTGTTCTTCACTTAATGATTCATTCGTTAAGTAAGCTAAAGCCAGTTCGTACTGAACAACCTTTGGCATTTCTTTTACTTTATAATCTTCCAACTGCTCAATGACCCCGCTATACTCCTGCTGTAAAAAAGCTTCATTACTACTTACAAAAGCCTCTTGCTTTGGCTGCAAGAAAAATGTGGAGTAAAATGTATAAATTAAAGCGGGAATTAAGAGCACTGTGACACCAATTGATGCAAAGCGAAAAATAGTCCACTTTTTCTTTGGAACGGTGATAACGGTTTTTCGCGCTTCTTCTACTGTTTTTAGCTGTTCTCGAATAATCGTTAAAAGTTCACTTAAGTCGTTAGCCTTCATTAGTTTGGAAGCAACTTCTGATAGCTGAATTGTTTCGTGCAATTTTAAATACTGAATAAAGCTATATTTCGAATCAACAAGTGAAGCAATTGTCGCTTTTACTTCTGATAGCTCACGAGCCGAGTCATATTCGTATGGTGGAATGCTTTCTTTAATTCCATAGTGTAAAAAAGCAGGTGTTAAGCTTGCATCAAACATTAAATTTTCCGGACAAATTACAAGGTGAAATCTTGTAAAAGCATGATTTTGTACAGATTTTACAAGCTGATACGCAAACTGCCACTTTTGCTCTTCCGTCTTTTTCTTAAAAAAGGAAAATGGAACGAAAGCTTGGGACGGCTGAATTTTCACATGGAGCTCATCTTCATTTACGATGATTTCACGAGTGAAATCTGGATGCATCTCCTTTAACATATCGACTTCTATGCCATCATTTAGCTTTATCTTTTCCTTTTGAAAAATAAACGTATAGCCTTCTTCTTTATCACGAATAATAGACGCTTCTAATAAGCTTTCTAAGTAAGTCGGTTTCTTTTCTGCCATTTTAGTAAGCTCCTTCAAAGAATTTCAATGCAATCACCGCTTGAAATACCACATTCATTTAATTTTTGATGGCCTGCAAATACTACGTTTTTATTCGGAACGCGAACCCAGTATCCTTCTTTTGGTGTACTTGAAATTCTTTTAGCTTGCCATGCAATTTCAATCACTTTTTTTACAGAATGATAGTCTGATAGTCTTAAATCAAACCGCTCACCCGTATAGTGTTTTAGATCGATGGTCACTTCAATATACATATGATCTCACCTCAAAACATAGAAAAAGCGCCGTCATCTAAAAAAATGGGGCGCTCTTTTTATCTTATCACTCTTTGTATGAGCAAATTAACCGCGAATTTGGCTAGCGATTTGGTTGTCTGTATCTTCAAGAACGGTTGCAGAATCATCAAGCTGTTTAGCAATTTTGTTTAACAGATTCGACATTTCTACGAAAGATGGCTTTAGCTCTTCATATTGAGCGATAAATGCTTGGCTAGAAGCACCTTCCCACATATCTTGTAATTGATTTCTCATCATATCAAGGCGGCCAACTAGGTCTTGAACTTGCCCACTTTCATTATTATAGCGAGCAGCCATTTCACGAAGTTCTGCTGGAGTAACACGAATGATTCCTGACATCGATTTCTCTCCTTATGTATCGTTATAGATTTACTTTAATTGTAAGAAAGAATAGGGTTGAAGGTCAAAGAGAACTTGTAAGAACCAGAAAAAATAAGAATATATATCTACATATACCCCTAAAAAATTACAAAAAACCCTATAAAACAATGATTTTTATCACAGTAAATATGGCATAAACAGAGACAATTATACCTGCATAATCGAAATATGTTCATTTATCATACAAAAAAAGCTAACAATTGTTATAAAGTTTGTTAGCTTCTATTTAAGATGAAAAATAATTAAAAAGATTTTTATTTTCTTTTAGCATTTTTAATTCTTCTGGAATAAGAAGTTTTGAAAGCGGGGTATCTGGATTTAGTAAAATTGCCGTATTCTCGTTTATCTCTTGCAATAAATCAGAGAATTTAATCACTGCAGCTCTTTCTTCTTTTAGCATCTTCTCAAATGGATAATTAGATGAAAAGGCAGGTAAATATATTTTCTGATTCTTTTCCATTACTCGTACACGCTTGTAAAAGTCAGCAGACTTTTCATTACCTGATACTTCGATACATAACAGGTTGCTTTTCATTAGTTCTTCATAGAAATGTCCAATTTCTCGATTATCTTTCATTGCTTCAATTAAAGCTTTTTCTAGTGAATTAAAAGAACTACCCATATTTTTCAATTCCATGCTGTATATTTTTTGAGTCGTTAAACGGCTGTAAGAAAGAAACTTGTTGATTAGTTAACAGTTTTTTGTACAGACCGCCTTTTTCTCGTTTATTCATCTGATCTTATTACACCTCAAACTTCATAAATTTTCAATCAATTACATCACGCTTTCTTTGCATGGAGCGCAGTAACTATTCTTCTTCGCTCCAAGTTTTCATAAAGGAATTCTCACTCTCTCTTTTATTCCCCTGCAAAATCTAGATTTTGAGCTGAATTTGTTCTTTCTTCTATTTTTTGAAGGCCTTTACCACCCAATATGCCTAAACCCATTTGGATAACACCGTATGTGAAAAACTCTGTGCGAGTATGCAAATCACCGCTTGCTACTTTTTCTTCCCATGAATTCGAAAGTGATGCCCACATCATGTCTAGCGTCTCTAAAGGTTGCGTAATTTCAGCTCGCATCGTTTCAAAAGTTCCCCATTCCGAAAGAGACTTAATCCCTTCCCATGTATCCTTAACCCCCGTTGTGGCACCGTCCCACACGCTGCTCCAAAACTCTGTCCAACCACCGGATAGCTCATCTGCTTCTTTTAGTTTTTCAGCTGTTTCGCTAACGAGGAGATAAGCACTTTCAGTTAACGATTCAATTTTCCCAATAATTTGCTGAATTTCCTCTTGTAAATTTAGAATAGACTCAACGTTTGCCACGGATAAAAAGTGCAGATTCGTGGATTCCCAGCTTAAACGCTGCAACGCATCTTCTGCTTCTCCTCTCGAGTGCTTAATGCGCTCTGAAAACCGCTCCAAGTCTTCAAAATTCACTTTAATTTCCATGTATACACCCTCTTTCCTATCGATATGTTTCATTTACATATATTAAAAGCCTACTAGATAGCCTCTGCTTCTTCTCTTAGCCTCAACATTTCGTGATGCAATGAGCGGTATAGCTCGTCTCGAACGTCATATAACCGATAAGCTGTCTGTAAGATTTCATTATTAACATTCTCATAAGAGTCTTTCGAACGGCCAGACCATTCAGAAGTATACTGTTGATGAGCATTTTGAAGGGCATATAGCATTTCTTCAAAACGATTAATAATTTGTTGGACCGTCTCTAAATACAGCTCAAGCTTTTCAACATCTCGATTATATTCCATTCGCTTCCTGTTGCGATCCATATCGTCAAAGAAGTCATCCATCGCATCAATCAAAATATCCCACGTCCTTATTCCTTTATTATTAGAAGTCTCTTAAAGTAATGTTAAAATAAGGTTATCCAAAACAAAATGCATCGTTTAAACTATTTTCAATAATAGGATAATATATCTATATGATTTTTTACCCAAAAGAAAGCAACGCCCTTTAGCTTATAGACGTTGCTTTTTAAACTCTTATTACTTTATCACAATCAAAATTCTTTTGAAAAGCAAATAAAGAGATTATTTCTTTTTACTATGTTTATGAGAAGATGTTTTGTTATTTGTCTTTTTTCTAGGCTTGTAACTTTGCCTTTTTTCTTGCTTTGTACCTTCTTCTACAACTTCACCCATATACAGTTCTTTCTTTGCTAGTTCAATTTTCAACTCGCGTGCAATTTGCTTTAGCTCTCTCTCTTCACGCTCTGTTACAAGTGAAATGACCGTTCCCTCAGCCCCAGATCTTCCCGTACGTCCTGATCTGTGCACATATTGTTCAACACTTTGAGGAACATCTACATGAATAACGTGTGACAGCTCTTTAATATCAAGGCCACGTGCCGCTACATCCGTCGCTAATAAGATTGGAAACTCGCCTTTACGAAATGACGTTAAAACCTTTGAGCGATCAAGCTTTCGCGTTTCGCTATGAAGCGACCCTACGTTAAGCTTCTTAAACTTCAGCTTTTCTTCAAAAGTAGATAACGTTTCAATCCCTTTGAAAAAGGCTAGAGCTTTCATTGGTCCCTGATGCGCAAGCTTACGAAGTACTTCTACCTTATCTCTACCTTCACTTACGATATACATATGCTCAACTTTTGGAGCAGGAAGTTCATCTCTATTTACTTGAACGAAAAGAGGGTCATTCATTAATTCCTTAGCTAATATTTGCGTATGCTCAGATAGCGTGGCTGAAAACACAAGAAGCTGACGGTCACTTGGAGCCATTTTAACAATACCTTGTACCGTTTGAATATGTTCAGACACAAACAACTGGTCGGCTTCGTCAATAACGATTGTTTTCACTTCATGCATCTTCACTTTTTTCATTTTAATCAGCTCTTGAATGCGGCCAGGTGTTCCAACGATTAGGTTAGGACGTTTTTTCAACTTTTCCACTTGACGCTTAATGTTTGCTCCACCAATAAGCGCTGCGCTAGAAATTCCGCTTCCTTGCCCCCATGTTTGAATTTCACTATGAATCTGCATAACAAGCTCATGAGAAGAAGCTAAAATCACAGCTTGAATGTGAGATGGTCCCGGCTTAATGTCATGTAAAATTGGTAGTAGATAAGCAAGAGTCTTACCTGTACCTGTTGGTGATTCTCCCATTACATCTCTTTTATTTAAAATTTCTGGTATAGCTTTTGTTTGAATAGCCATTGGTTGTTCAAAGCCTGCCTTCTTCCACGCTTCTTGCAAGAACGGCTGTAGTTGTTCGATAAATTGACTCATATCTTTTCTCCTTTGTCGTTCATCTATTATAAATGCCTAAAGCATCCGTTTCATCTTCAATAGAAGTCCCACCTATGATACACTATTGATTCGTTGAAATACAATGCTTCGTGTGAGTATTCATAAGAAAAGCATTGAAAACGCGTCAAAACAATGCATTTTCAATGCTCTTTTCTTGGGACTATCTTAAAATTGGAAGCCTCATTGTAATGGTAGTTCCTACACCAGGGGCGGACCTTACAACAATATGGCCACCATGGAGCTCACAAATGGCTTTGGCAATGTTCATTCCAAGACCCGATCCCTCTTTTTTTTCACTTGTATTTGTTCCCCGGTAATAACGCTCAAAAAGATTTTCTAGTACGGATTTATCCATACCTACTCCATCATCCTTCACTTCTATAGAAATAAATTCTGTTTCTACAGAAATTGATAGGTGAATAGTTATGTGAGGCGGATTATGCTTGATTGCATTAAAAATGATGTTATCAAGCATTCTCTCAAACCAACGCTTATCTACTTCGACTAAAACCTTCTTATTTAAAGGTTGATAAACAAAGTGAACATCTTGAATCGTTCGGTCATTTACAAACTTCAATACTACATTTTGAAGAAATTGATTGATTTCTAAAGGTTTCGTCTCTAAAGGAATAGCCTGATTTTTCAATTTGAAGGCTAACGAAAAATCCTCTACCAGCTCAACCATATACTCTCCTTTTTGACGGAGCGTCTCACCGATTTCTTTCAGCTCTGCTTCTGTCCACTTATATTGGCCACTTTCAAGCATATGCCCATAACCTTGAATGGTAGAAATTGGAGTTCTCAAATCATGGGAGATGCCTGTCATCCACTCTTCTCGCGTCAATTCAAGCTTTGTTCGCTCTTTTTCGGTGGCGCTGAGTTTTTCTGCCATCTTATAGAAAGCCTTTATGACTTCTTCATATAACCGGTATTGGAATCGAACCTTTCCATTTTTACGAAATACGCGCTTTTTTTCTTTATCTGTTAACACTTCAGAATAGTTACCATTCCCCATTCTTTCAAGCCAGCTGGTAAACAATAAAAGCGGACCCCCGTATCGAAAAGCGTTCCATACAGCAAACGAAATGGTGGCCAACAATACAGTGACTGCAATGACAATAACTACAATAATAATTTGTTTAATAACAGATGCATTCACAATATCCGTATGCTGGCGGTTAGGAGTATGAAAAACCCACGTGCACCCCGTCTTTTTATCATAAAAATTAGTGGTGGTTGTATCATATTTACCTGGTTCAAACTTACGATCGATTAACTCTAAAGGACGATATCTTGCTTCTCGTTCTTCTCTAAATGAAACAACGATATGGCCTGTTGAATTTAAAATTTGCAGACTCGCATTGTTTTTCACTATTTCCTGCGTAATATCCTTTTGTTCTTTTTCATTCGGCAACTTTCCTTGATACTTTTCATAGATATTCTGTAATTCATCCCGTAAGTCATTTTCATAACCTAGAACATAGTAAGAAGGTACATCAAAGAGTTTCTCAAACGAAGTAACAAGATGATACTCTTTTATTTTCTTTGTTTCTTCCATTTGTACAAGTTCAGCTAATGAGTATCTATCTGGAAAACCTTCCGGAGTATTCACTTCACCAATGACCTTCCCACTTTCATTAATAACTTGATACCACATATTTTCTTTTACAATTTGCTTTTGAATCTTTTCTGGTATCACTGCATGATCTTCTGTAACTTCGGTATCTGTCACCAGAAGGCTAAGAGTACCTGAAGGAAAGTCATGTTTAACTTCTTCGTTTGAAAGATAAAAAGCAAGGATAAAAAACACTGCACATAGTAGCAGTAATATGCAAATAAACAGGGAAATAAACTGAAAAGAGAAATGGAAGGTTAGTCTTCTTTTAATCGATTTCACGATGTTTTTCCACGGACCAGCTTATACCCAAGACCTCGTACGGTAAGAAGATGCTTTGGGTTTCCTGGATTCTCTTCAATTCGCTCTCGAATCCTACGAATATGAACAGTGACTGTGTTTTCATCAACAAACTGATTGTATCCCCAAACTGCTTCTAAAAGCTGTGACTTAGATAATACAATGTTGACGTTTTTACAAAAATGAAGCAGCAACAAAAAGACTTGAGCTGGACAAGCTACAACCTTTCCATTGACAATTAATTCTCCTGCTGTTTCATCTACTATAAAGTGATCAAACGTATAGCGCTTCACCATTGAAACAGATTGACCATGGTTTGGTTGTTCGAGAAGTGCTTCTTTCCGCCTTAATCTTGCTTTTATTCGAGCTGCAATTTCTAATGGGTTGAACGGCTTCGTCACATAATCATCTCCGCCAATCGCAAATCCAGTTAGTACATCTAAATCCGATACTTTTGCTGTTACAAATAAAATATAGGCGTTTGATAACTCTCGAATTTTAGGACAAATATCAAAACCACTTTTATCAGGCAACATGACGTCTAATAAAATAATATCAATTAAATGCTTCTGTAATAAGTCTAGCGCTTCTTTAGCAGTATGGGCTGTATATATATGTTGAAAACCCTCTTTACGTAGTACCGTTTCCATCATTTTCACAATGGCCACCTCATCATCTACTAATAAAATAGATGCTTCATTCATCTTAGTCACCTCTTTACCTTGTCATCCGCTTTCGATTTTATCATAGCAACATTACGAAAAGATTAACATTATTGGAAAATATTAATGAAATGATAATCTGGCGTTTACGTTCTTGAAAATATGCCTACATATACTAAATACATAGATTAACAGAAAAGGGGCTTTTGATATGAACACAAACCGCGTAACGCTAATCGATAGCATGAGAGGCTTTAGTTTATTTGGCATCTTACTCGCCAATATGCTCATTTTCCAGTACGGAATTTATGGAAAAGATGCGATTCACTTATTTTCTTTATCGGAAAGCGATATGGGTGGATATTACTTTTTAAAAGTAGCTGTTGAAGGCAGCTTCATGCCAATTTTCACTTTTTTATTTGGGTATTCAATGGTCAAAATGCAAGAGGGCTTAAAGCGAAAACAGCTGAGTGTGAAACGTCACTTTTCTCGACGTTTTATCTTGCTTTTGGCAATGGGTATGTGCCATGGAATTTTCCTTTGGGAAGGTGATATTCTTGCTTTTTACGGGATGATTGGCTTCTTTTTATTATTTTTCTTTTTAAACCGTAAGCCAAAAACGCTGCTACTATGGGCTGCACTGTTATTTCTTTTAGTTGGGGCATCAAGTTACGGATCGTTAAATGAAACAACTGAATTCTTAATGGATAAGGATAATTTAGCAACTTACGTCAAAGAATCTATTTCAATCTATGGTTCTGGAACCTATACAGAAATTAGCGATTATCGTAATAACTCCGATGAGCCGTTAAACATTGACGGAACCAAACTGGCATTGATCTTTTTACTAGCTCCATTTGCTACAGCACCTTTATTTCTACTCGGTATGTATGCAGGAAAGAAAGGTTGGTTTCAAAGTCCAGCACTGCATCAAAAGCGTTATGGACGCCTGGCCGTCATTTTAATCCCTATCAGTTTACTTTTTAAAGCTACTGCGCATGTGTGGCCAGATGCTAGCTGGGCAGGTATTCCAAGTGCTTTTGGATTAAATCTGCTATCGCTCGGCTATATGTTTGGGTTTGCATGGGTTTATTGCAAGCTTGAGAAATCCACTCTGATGAAGGCTTTTGAAAGCGTTGGCCGCCTTTCACTAAGCAACTACTTGTTCCAAACGGTGATCTGCACCACTATTTTTTATGGATATGGCCTAGGGCAGTTCGGAACATTTGGCATGATTAATGGCATTGCACTATGTACAACAATCTATTTCATTCAGCTCGTTTTCAGTTTGCTTTATTTACGTAAGCTTAAAGTTGGCCCTGTCGAACAGCTGCTTCGTATGTGGACGAATTTATCATGGAGTGGCAAAGCAACCATGAAGAAAACATTTATAGATAATAGTAACAAATCTGTGATTTAATCGATTTTCATAGGAGGATTTATTGATGTGGGCTATTAGTACAAAAGAGTTTCAAGGGTTATTTAAAAGTATTCGATCTATTATTATTATTCTATCTATTCTTGGAGTATCCTACGGATTAGCTCATCTCATGGAGCAATTTGAAACCCAATTAACGCAGACACAGTTTAAGGATGGCGCCAATAGCGGGATTATCATAATGCTATTAGTATTCGGCCCGCTTTTTGTTTCAAGCCTCTCTCACGGCTTAATAAATCAGGAAGTAAAATCCCGAACAATGAGATTTTTAGCTACAAAAGCCTCTAGAGAACACATTATTTTAGGAAAGTTTTTAGGGGTTTGTCTCTTTTGGTTTACGTGTATTACGGCATCATTTTTCTTAATTGCGCTTGTTTCACACAGCTTTTCTTTGTCCATATTTTTCGAGTGTATCTTGTTTTCCACTTGTATCATCTCATTAGTTCTCATGATTTCAACATTAATTTCTAATCCAGCTCATACGATGTTTTTTACAATAGTTTTATCTGTCGCTTTACCAGCAATAAGCATTTGGAGCATATTTTCATCTAAGCTATATATTACATGGTTTAAATATATAACCCCATACTATTATATCTATCTAGGAAAGGGCTATATACTGATACTCTTAGCATTTGTCGGCTTGTTTATAACAATCAGCTTGCTTCATTTTAAAAGGAGAGAACTATGATGTATGCAATTGAAACATATAACCTAACTAAGCAATATGGTGATAAAATCGCTGTTAATCATATTAGTTTAAAAGTTTCTTCAGGAGAAATCTTTGGATTTCTAGGTCGAAATGGAGCTGGTAAATCTACTTTTATTAACATGTTAACAGGTATTTCTTTACCTTCTCAAGGAGAGTTTAAACTTCTAGGCAAGCCAATGAGCCAAAAACAAAGAAAGCAAATTGGGGTACTCCCTGACTATTCAACTTTTTATAACCATATGACAGCTTTACAACACTTGCGTTACTTCTCAAAAGTACAAGGAATTAAGCTATCTATAGAAGAAGCTTCTACCTTTCTAAAAAAGGTCGGCCTTTTAGGCTCCCAACATCAAAAGGTAAAGAATTTTTCATTTGGAATGAAAAAGAAATTAGGTATTGCTCAGGCCATTTGTTCCAACCCTACGCTCATTTTTCTGGATGAACCAACTTCAGGAGTCGATATGGAATCCGCACTTTCTATTCATGCACTTATTAAAGAGCTACAGGCAGAAGGAAAAACTATCTTTATGACCTCACATAATTTACATGAAGTAGAAAAGATTTGTACTCGCATAGCCATTATGAAGGACGGCGAGATTGTAACAGAGGGGACCATGGAAGACCTTCGCTCTCAACATCAAAAAAAGAAAAGGGTTGTAATTAAGCATGACCCTTACCCAACAAATCAATCTAAGTCAATTAAGCAACTGTTTCGTACTCTAAGCCCTAAGTTTGAATGTGGACATACGGAGACAACGGTTATGTTAACAAGCAGAAAGAATATTCCGTTTCTCATTCGTGAGCTTACACAATTAGATGTCAATCTTTATAAAGTAGAAGTGGAGGAACCTTCTTTAGAAAATATATTCTTGCAAGAAAACACCTCACCAACTTTACATGTAAACAATTAATAAAAAGCCCCCGCCTTTATCAAAGCGGGGGCTTTACAAGTACTATTCATTAGCTAAAGGCAATGATACTGTTACCAATGTTCCTTTTCCTTTTTCACTCTCAAATTCAATTTCACCTTGGTGACGTTCAATAATTTTAAAACAAACGGCTAGCCCCAGTCCTGTACCTGCTTCTTTGGTTGAATAAAAAGGTGTACCAACTTGTTCAACTCTCTCTTCACTCATGCCAATTCCTGTATCCCTAAACTGAATAACGGCAAAACCTTCTTCTTCAGCTAACGTTACAATAATCTCACCTTGATTAATTATTGCTTCAATACTATTTTTAATAATATTAATAAATACTTGTTTTAGCTGATTAGGATCTGACATAACGTACAGGTCTCTCTTTGAGTCATAATGAGCAATTAAAGAAATGTTATTAAAATTTGCTTGAGCTTCCATTAAGATTAACACTTGCTTTAACACTTCGTTTAAGTTGGTTACCTCAAAAGCTACATGCTGTTTTTTACCTAAAATAAGCATCTCACTAGAAATTAAATTAATTCGATCAATTTCAGCCATCATGATGTCCAGGTAACGTTCATCTACTTGCTTTGTAGCCTGCATGACTTGTACAAACCCTTTTAATGAAGTAAGCGGATTTCTTACTTCATGAGCAACGGCGGCTGCCAGCTGACCGATTACGGACATTTTCTCAGAAGCAATCATAAGCTCTTCATCTCGACGATAATTCGTAATATCCCTGGCAATCATAAATACACCGACAACTTGACTATTAACGACGATTGGTAAAAGTGAACTTCTTAATAAGCGTACTTGGCCTTTTTGATTAATAATCTTTAATTCATACTTAGCACTCTCACCTTTTAAAACATTACGAAAATGTTCATGGCAAATATTTTTATTTTCTTCAGCAATTAATTCTGAGGTTTTCATCCCTTTTAGCTGTAATCTTGAATAACCTGTTATTTTTTCACCTTGAGGGTTAGTAGAGAGAACTTGACCTTCTTTACTAATCTCAAATACTGCATCCGGGTTATGTTTAAATAACGATTGATAGTGTTCATGGCTAGTTAGAAGTTCATAATCCTTTTTGGATAACTCATCCTGTGATTGAAGCAAATGATATGCATGACGATAGACTAACCCGTATAGAATAATACCTGTCGCCAACATGAAGAACCAGCCTTTATACTGTTGAAAAAAGATATATAATTCAAACTTATCTTGAGCAAGGATACGAGAAAACTTATCAGAAATAAGAATCCATAAGGCTCCCGTTATAACGTACATTACTGCAATCTTCAGTGCTGCTTTACGAGCATCTTTTATCAATGTTTATCCACCTATTATTTTTTATAGTTTTTGATGTCAGAGCAAAAAAGTAATTTACTTTTCATTAAACCCACTTCTTTATCCTTTATGTTAAACGTTTGCAACTAAAAAAACACCTGTTTTTTAGTTACAAAGTGAAAATACCAGACAATGGCTCCTGGACTACTATGATAGGTAATTACTTAATATATGTTTTTGCTTTTCATTATAAATGTAAGCATAAACAGGACGGCCAATCGTTCCATAGGTCATTCGTTCTCCAAGAACACCAATATCGGTCAAAAATTTTAAATATTTGCGAACCGATACTCTAGAAATGCCTGATTTTTCAGCAATATCATCCGTTGAAAAAGCCTCACCACTAAATTCTTCTATTTTCTGAATAACAACTTCAAGGGTACCCGTTGTAAGCCCTTTTGGTAGGGTTTCTGCTTCAACTTCATCTGCACTATGTGAAGTGAACAACTCGTCCACTTCCTGTTGGTTCATCCTAGACTGCGATTTCATTGTATAGAATTTATTTTTATATGCGACTAATGCTTGTTGAAAACGGCTGAACGTAAACGGCTTAATTAAGTATTCAATTGCGCCATTTCGCAACACTTGTTGAATTGTTTTCATGTCGGAAGCAGCTGTTATAGCAATAACGTCCACTTCTTTCTGTTCTTTCCGAATATATGTCAACAGCTCTAACCCATTTTGGCCTGGCATAAAAATATCAAGCAAAATCAAGTCAACGTGCACTTCTTCTAATTGACTGATTGCATCCTTCACGGAATGAGCGACACCCGCTACTGAAAATCCATCAATATCTTCAATATACTTTTGATTAAACTGCGCTACCATCGGATCGTCTTCTACAATTAAAATGTTAATCATGTTGCTCTACCCTTCCTTTATATATAAGGTTTATTGAAAATGTTGTTCCGCTATTAACAAATGAGTCAATCATTAGCTCACCTTGTAAGGCATCAATGCTTTGTTTCACTAGATATAATCCAAAGCCTCGATTAGCACCTTTTGTTGAAAAACCTTTTTCAAATATCTGAGTGAGCTTATCTGATGACATTCCATAGCCATTATCTGAAACCTCAATTACCAAACGTTCATTTTCATACTTTAATACTACGCCTACTTTTTTTGATTTTTTATTATCTTTAACGGCATCAATTCCGTTATCCACTAAGTTGCCAATAATGGTAATAAGATGATGTGTAAGCTGTGAATCTTGGGGCTCTGGAATTTGATTAATCACTTCCATGCTTAACTGCACTTGTTCTTCCCTAGCATAGCTCATTTTCCCCATTAAAAAGCCAGCTAATGCTAGATCTTTTATTTGTTTCGTTACCGAATTTACTTCCCCGTACCTGTGATCAACAAGTTCATGAATATATTTTGAAAGTTCATCATGATACCCCATTTGTACCATTCCTAAGATAACATGTAGCTTATTCATAAACTCATGGGACTGAGCACGTAACGCTTCAACATACGTTTTAACACCTGTAAGCTGCTCAGCTAGCACATTCACTTCCGTTTTATCACGAAATGTTGATAAAGCTCCTACCCCTTCACCATCTACAAGCAGCGGTACGCGGTTTACAACGATTGAAATACCATTGACTACTTGCTCTTCGTCATAATGAGATTCGCCTGTTGACAATACTTCCTCCAATCGTGAGCCTGGCATATAATCAGCAATCTTTAAGCCGATTGGCCGCCCCGATAAGCCCGCTTTTTTAAATAAGCGTACGGCCGATTTATTGGCTAGAGTAATCGTTCCTTCCTTATCAATCGCAAGAACACCCTCTCGAACGGACTGTAACATCATGCTTCTTTCCTCAAGGATTTTAGCAATGTTTGATGGTTCTAAACCGAATAACGTTCGCTTAATATAGGTTGCTAATAGGACAGCACCGATAATTCCAACTAATAATCCGAAAAGAGAACCAATTAAAATGCGTCGATGGTCTTCCTGAACAGCTTGCTCGACCTGAGCTAGCGAAATTCCTACAGCCACCGCACCAATTTGTTCACTGCGTTCATTATAAACAGGTACAAATGCTCTTAACGATTCATCTAACGTTCCTTTTGCAACTGATGTATACCGTTCACCTTGTAAGACCTTTTTCTCATCTCCACCTTCAAAGTGCTTTCCAATTTTAGCTTCATTGGGGTGAGACTGACGAATTCCATCCATATTCATGACTACAATAAACAACACACCTAGCTCTTCTTGAATGGAATTAGTATATGCTTGAATGTCTTCTGAATTTTTTTCTGCTAATCCTTTTCTTACCTCACTGGAGTTTGCAACAATTTTAGCCACATCGGTCGCTTTTTCTGCTTTTTGATTCCGAACGTTTTCCTCCGTTGAGTTACTGACTAACAAATCGGTTAATAATAATGACATTAAAACAACGATACATACAAGTAAAATGATGACTGATCGCAGCTTCATTCTTAATCCTTTGACCATTCGCATCAACCCTTTCTCTTTTTATAGTACACCAAAAAAGCCTTATCCACATGTGGATAAGGCTTTTTTGAGCAATTTGATGTTTATAACTTAGGACCTTTTCGATATTTAAACCAGCCCATTTTGTAAAAGGCAAAAACCATAACGCCTACCAGACCAACCATAATTCCAAGTACAATAAAGTAATTATATTTACCAGCGAGCTCTGGCATATATGAGAAATTCATTCCATACAAACCTGCGATAAACGTAAGAGGCAAGAAGATAGCTGACATCAGCGTCAGCGTAAACATAATGGAATTCATTCTGTCTGAGTTAATTGACATAAAGCTTTCTCGAATATCATTTGATAAATCTCTACTGGCATTCATGATTTCAATCATATTTAACAAGTGATCATAAATATCGTTAAAATAACGCACCTGTTCTTTTTCTTTTAAAGCATTTGTGGACATAATGCGGTAAATTAAATCACGCATTGGATTTAAAATTCTGCGCATTCGCGATAAATCACTGCGAATGTCATATAGATTTCTCATCAGTTCATCCATTGTTTCATTCTTTGCATTGTCTTCGATATCATCAATTTGATCTTCTAATCGGTAAAGTGTGGGGAAGTATTCATCTACTGTATGATCAAGCAGCTCATAAATAATTTCCCACGGATCATTCTCTACAACGTTTGGGTCCTTCTCTACAAGGTTTGTCACCCTAGCTACGCTTTTTAGCTTATCGACATGATACGTAACGACAAAATTATCTCCAATAAACGCTGACACCTCTAGGTTTTCTAATTCTTCTTTATGTAGCGCATAATATACTAAGAAATAGTGCTCATCATAAATTTCAAATTTTGCTCTTTGACCTTGATTTAAACAATCTTCAACGGCAAGTGGATGAAAATCAAACTTCTCTTCAAGAGCTTGCTGCTCTTGTTCTGTTGGATTATAAAAGTCAATCCAGTACCAGTCAATTGAAGGGTGAGCCTGCAATTCGTCAATTGTTAAATTGGTCAAAAGCTCTTCTTTTGTTTTGGCTAAAATTTTAATCATATGAAAACCTCTATTAGTTCTTTGTGAACATTACTCATTACTTTTTACCTTCAGTACTGATATTACCCTGCTTTTATTGCATTCAAACATGCTAGCACCTTCCAAATAATTCAATTAAAAAAGTGGCACCCATTGAATGGTACCACTTTTCTGCATCACATCATTTAGAGAATTCATCTTTGACTTTTTGCAAGAGCTCTTTATTTGTTAGCAAGTCATATCCTGTTAACGCCATGGTTTTTGCCCCTAGAATAAGCGCTTCTTGTCCTTGTGGACTAAGAGCCGCTTCTCTAAATTCATGAGTATGACAAACAAAATATTCGTCACATATCTTAATGTATGGATGAATTGAAGGCACCACTTGGCTCACATTCCCCATGTCTAGTGAACCATGATCGCCTTGATCTTCAAAAATTTCTTCCGTTGACACGCCTAGCATCTGTAGATTTTGTGTATAAGCTGTTGATAATACTTCATTTGTCACCATATCATCATATGAAAATTCATAGTTTGAAATTTCCAATCGTGCTCCTGTGGATAAAGCTGCACCTTGTGCACAAGCTTTTACTCGCTCTGTTACCTCATTAACATACTTTCTATTAGATGCTCGCACATAGAATTGCGCTGTAGCATAGTCGGGTACAATATTAGCAGCCTTGCCTCCTTCAGGGATAACACCATGGATTCTGACATCTGGCTTCACATGCTGACGAAGAGCATTGATTCCATTAAATGTTTGAATAACTGCATCTAGCGCATTGATTCCTTCATGAGGTGCTGCTGCTGCATGTGCTGATTTTCCAAAAAATTCGAATTGAATAGCGTCCATTGCTAGTGATCTACCGCTTTTTTGGTGGCAATAATATGGATGAACCATCATAGCTGCGTCTAGATGGTTAAAAACACCCGCATCTGCCATCGTTACTTTACCACCCGTTGTTTCTTCTGCAGGTGTCCCGTATACATATACTTTACCGCCTGTCTCACTCAAAACTTTGCTCAATCCAATCGCTGCTGCAATGGCCATTGTACCAATCAAGTTATGGCCACAAGCATGTCCTAGTCCCGGTAGCGCATCGTATTCTGCCATAAAGCCAATTGACGGTCCTGGCTTATGACTATCATACACAGCCGTAAAAGCAGTAGCTAAATCACACGTCCCTATTTCCACCTCAAAATTATGCTTAGCTAACTCATTTGTGAGTGCTGTACAAGCTTTTACTTCTTCATGGCCAAGTTCCGGGTTATTTCCAATATATTGACTAATATCATAAAATGTTTGCTGTAACTCATCGATTGCTGAAATAATATTTTCCTTCATCACGCATTCCTCTTTCCTTTAGCCTCATTAAATATAAATACATACGATTTTATTATACATGTCATTCTAATGAAAAAAGCTCACTTTTTCAAAGATTGAAAAAGTGAGCTTGAAATTATGAAACTTGATTTTCATCTTTTTTGTATTCAGTTTCCCAGTAGTCTGCATTTTTGATTCCAAGCTTAACCGGATCAAATACCGGATCTAGCCCTTGCTTTTTCTGAGCTTCATAGTCTTTTAACGCCACAAGCGCTGGTTTTGCTAAAATTAAAATAGCTATTAAATTCAACCATACCATGATTCCTAGACCTGCGTCGCCAAGAGCCCAAGCAATATCAGCTGTTTTAACTGCTCCGTAAAATGTTGCACCTAATAATACAAACTTTAATACCAACATAGCCCACTTACCATTTTTTCCTCTTGTTAAATATGCAATGTTTGTTTCAGCGATATAGTAGTACGCCATAATCGTTGTAAATGCAAAGAAAAATAGTGCGATTGCTACAAACCCAGCTCCAAATCCAGGAATAAAGGAATCAATTGCTGCCTGTGTATATCCAGGACCTGCTTCTACACCTTCTAAATTTGAAACGATAAATGCACCATCGGGTGATTGTGTGTTATACATCCCCGTAAATAAAATCATAAACGCTGTTGCTGAACAAACTAGTAATGTATCGATATAAACGGAAAACGCTTGAACAAGACCTTGTTTCACTGGGTGAGATACCTCAGCTGCAGCTGCAGCGTGAGGGCCTGTTCCTTGCCCTGCTTCGTTGGAATAAATTCCACGCTTAACTCCCCATGAAACAGCTAAACCAACAATTCCACCAAAAGCTGACTCTAGTGCAAAAGCACTCTTGAAGATTAACGAAAGAACTGCTGGTAATTCAGTAATATTAATTGCAATAATAACTAAAGAAAGTGCGATATAAGCTAAAGCCATAAACGGCACAATAATTTGAGCTACTCCCGCGATGCGCTTAACTCCACCAAAGATAATCCCAGCTAATAAAATAATTAAGCCGATAGCTGTTACCGTTGGGCTAATGCTAAATGCATTATCTAAGCCTGCTGCGATAGAGTTAGATTGAACTCCAGGCATTAAGATGCTCATCGCTACCAGTGCTGCAATCGCAAAGATAACACCATACCATTTCATTCCAGTTCCTTTTTCAATATAGTAAGCTGGCCCCCCTCGATATTGGCCATCTTGCTTTACCTTATAAATTTGTGCCAGTGTTGATTCGATAAATGCACTTGAAGCACCAATGAAAGCTACGGCCCACATCCAAAACACTGCGCCCGGTCCACCGAACGTAATGGCTGTTGCTACCCCTGCAATGTTACCTGTACCCACACGCCCAGATAATGCTAATGCCAGTGCTTGAAAAGATGATACCCCTGCTTTTGAACTCTTCCCTTCAAACATGAGCTTAACCATTTCCTTTAGATGTCTAACCTGTAAAAAGCGAGTGAGAATGGAAAACAAAAGCCCGATCGCAAGACAACTATAGATAACCGGTGTACTCCATAGTACGTTATTTAAGCTTGCAACAAACTGTTCCAATAAAAATCCCCCTTATAACTTGCTAATTTTCTGTTTTTTTAAAATTATAAGTTATATTGTTTATTTTAACAATATAACTTTGATTATTTATTTTAAATTTAGTTATTTTATACAAAAATAAATAGTTTTTATAGATTCTATAACTATCTTTCATAAAAAAAGAGCGATATCATTCTTTTATAACTCTACGCATATTTTTATTCTCACGCCAATTCTCTAAGAGAAACAAGCACCAAAGTTCCATTTTTTCATAAGTTGAGAGAAAAACGTTTATTAGAGAAAGTGGGCTTAAATATGAAAATTGAACCTTTGTTTTATCGACCGCTTGCCCTAGACCTTCTTTATATGTGTGTACTAAGCTATCAACAATATCAGCAAGCAGGTACGTTCGAGGTCCCAAAAGGGTATCAATTTATTAAAGCATTCCAAGCATCTGTCCTTGGAAAAAAAGAATGGTTTGGGTTTATTTTAGAATCAGATGAGGCAATTGTTATTGCGTTTCGAGGAACCCAATCAGAAGCAAATTGGATTGCAGATGCTCAAATCCACCAGCGGCCTTACCCTTATACACAAAATGCCGGCCTTGTTCATGAAGGATTTTTAAAGATTTATGAATCATGTCGAGATGAGATACTATCCACGTACGCTACCTTACCAGCCAAGCCTCTTTATATTACCGGGCACAGTCTTGGGGCTGCCCTCGCTACGCTGCATGCTCTTGACGTTGTGACCAACACAAATTTCCCAGGCGTCACCATGTACAACTACGCATCTCCACGAGTTGGAGATTTAAACTTTGTTCGTACTTATACAAGCTTAGTACCTGAGAGCCGATCGTTTATTAATACAACGGATATCGTCCCAAAACTTCCTCCTAAAGTATTTTATAACCCGTATACAAAAGAAACGATGTACTATGCAGATGACCCTTTAAAATTGTTATTTACGATTCAAGGGGGAAGTACGGTAGAAAATCATAGTCCTAAAACCTATAGCGTGGGTATCTGGACGATGTCTGATTATCCGATTCTTTCTCCAAATTAAAAAAGCAGGTGGAAGCACCTGCTTTTAGTTCATTTCTGCCTTTAACTCTTCAATCTGTAAAAGATGTCTCTTTTCATGATAACCTACAAACTCAATCCACTGAGCTAAATCCATATCACCAAAGATTGGATGAGGGAACGACTTTTTCTGTAGTTCCTCTGTCGCTACACGTTTAGTAATATCTTCTAGCTTCGTACGCGATGTTGCAAGCTTCATCTTCATTTCCTCTAACGTCTGTGGTTCTTCTGAAGGAGTGACCTGTGGAGGTGCAGGTACTTTCCGAGAACGATCCGTCGTTAAATGAAACGGCTTCTTTTGTGCTGGCTTGTCCTCTCCATTTTGCAACTGATAATACACGCGAGCTACAATCATCTCTTCCATTAGATACAAGTGTTCCAATACCTGCATAATACTCCATTTTTCTTCTGATACTTTTTGGTTTAATTCTTCATATGACAAAGTTGAAACAGTTTCTAGTAGTTCTTCACGAAAGGCTTGATTCGTATTCATAATGTCACTCCTTTATTATCTTTTTTTTATCGTATCAAATATTACTTTGTTCGAAAAATAATATCCTTTACCACAAAAATATTTTTAAAATCAAAAACATATCCTTGACTTTTAAACTAACATTGCGTAGAATTATGATTCTAACTTCAAAAAGAAGTAACTTGAGAGGATGTATTGTAAAATGCAAGGTAAAAATACTGGCATTCTACACATGTTTTTAAAAACAACTTACTCACACTGGATCGGCTTCGGAGCCGTAAGGATGCAAGAGAGGTAGGGCTTGCGTCGTTTAGGTTAAACGATCGTGTGGAATTGATGAACCGCGGCAATGGATAAATCCATATGAGCAGACACAATCAATGCTAATTGTGTCCACAACAGCAGAGAAAATTTAAATCCTTATTAGTATGGGTTTAATCATAAAATGAATTTGTTTTTACACTTGCACAAAGGCAAGTTACTTAATATGAAAGCTAAAAAAGCGAGCAGGGATTTCCTTGCTCGCTTTTTTCATTTGAATAAATAGTTTTTACTTACCTCTTATTTCTCCGCTAAAACGTCCGCAAATGCTTTTGCATACGGTGGTAAATCTGGTGGACGACGACTTGAGATAATGTGGCCATCAACTACAACTGCTTCGTCGTGCCAGATAGCACCAGCATTCTCCATATCATCTTTAATACCAGGCGTACTTGTAACGTTACGGCCTTTTAAAATCTTTGCTGAAATCAATACCCAGCCAGCATGACAAATTTGGCCAATTGGCTTCTTGTGCTCGTCCATATGTTGAACCATTTCAATAACTTCTGGATAGCGGCGCAGTTTATCTGGCGCCCATCCTCCTGGTACTAAGATGGCATCATAATCGTTTGCTTTCACATCGGAAAACGCATAGTCGGACATAGCGGGCACTCCGTATTTTCCTTTATATGTTTCCTTAGCCTTTTCACCAACTAAATGCACCTCAGCTCCTTCTTCACGAAGTCGCATGACAGGATACCATAACTCTAAATCTTCAAAGTCTTCGCTTACAAGCGCAATTACTTTTTTATTTTCTAAACGCATCTCGACACCTCCACTGTTCAGTATAGCATGTTCCGATTATCCCTTGAAAATGTAAGCTTCTAGTGTGAAAGTGTATTCGACGTGGATTGATTCTTTCTTTTCGATAAAATCCAAACTGTTAGAGCCATCAATACAATTGCAAGTAAGAGCGTTGCAACATGACCGAAAATACCAGCAATTAAAAAAGCTATAAATGCTGAACCTGCATTTACTAGTGCATATGGAAGCTGTGTTTTGACATGATCAATATGGTCACAGCCCGCTCCAGTAGAAGAAAGCACAGTTGTATCTGAAATTGGGGAACAGTGATCTCCAAACATACCTCCCGATAGAACAGCACCAATGCAAACAAGCAGTGAAGCATCAAGCTGAACGGCCATCGGAATTGCTAGCGGCATCATAATCGCAAACGTTCCCCATGATGTTCCAGAAGCAAGTGACATGACTGCCCCAATGGCAAATAGTAAAGCTGGAATTAGAAAAACTGGCAAATTGCCATCAATAACTTCCACTATATAATTAGCTGTTCCCATTTCCTTCATTACCGTTCCAAGCGCCCAAGCTAATACTAACGTCGCTGCCACAACCATCATTTTTTGCATACCGTGAAAATAAATGTCCATCGTTTCAGCAAATTTTTTCACTTTTGAAATGACCAAAAATCCAATTAGCGTAACAGAAGCAAATAAGTACCCCGTCGTTAACGCTATACGAAACGCACTACCCTCCACTTGTTTAAAAGGAAAGCCTAACGAAATCAAAATTCCAAACAGCGTGATAAACAAAACTAGCAAAGGAACAATAATAAAACTCGCCTTGCTCTTTGTCTGCTGAATTTCGTTCATTGCTTCTGATTTTCGCAGTGGAATCGATGTATCCCAATATAGCTTGCCGGTTGTTTGTACTCTCTCTTCTGCTTTCTTCATTGGTCCAATATCAAGCTTTGTCATAACTACCAAAGGTACCATAATAACCGTTAAGATTGAATAAAATTGGAATGGAATAGCTCCCACAAAAGCTTCCCAGTCTGTCATATTTGTTACGTTTGAAGCGTCAAATTCTTTTTGAATAAGTCCCATAATATACACGCCCCAACCGATAAACGGAATTAAAACAGCAACCGGGGACGACGTTGAATCAATAATCCATGCAAGTTTCTCACGTGAAATCTTCATCTTATCAAATACTTTTTCAAAAACTGGGCCTACAATTAAAGGTGTGCCCAAATCTGAGAAAAAGATTAAAATACCGCCTAGCCAAGCGGACACTTGGGTCTTCACACGCGTATTTAACACATGTATGACCTTTTCTGCAAAAGCACCTGCTCCTCCAGATTTCTCTACAAGCGCTACAAATCCACCGATAAACACAAGTAATACTAACACCCCAGCGTTATAACTATCCGTTAACTGAACGAATAAGTAATCACCAATGAATGTTTGAACTGATGCAATTGGTGCTCCTTTTTGTAAAATAACAATCCCGGATAAGGCACCCATGAATAAAGATAAAATAACATTTTTACTAATAAGTGCAAGAACAACAGCTATAAAAGCTGGTATTAACGAAATCCAACCCATGTGTTCCATAAAAAATCCTCCTATATTAATGAATAAATATATAATTATATTAATTATTATTCATTAATAAAAGATATAAATCAACCTTTATTTGAAAATCTATTACTATTTTATTAAAAACAGCTTGCCACTTCTTTTCATGCTATAATGTACGCAATTACATACTACTGTTAAGGAGGCCTATCGTGAGCAAAGGAAAGATTTTAATTGTTGAAGATGAAAAGAAAATTGCAAGACTTATTCAACTTGAACTGGAATATGAAGGATACGAAACTGCCACTGCTCATACCGGTGCAGACGGGCTGTCGTTATTTCAAGGTCAACAATTTGACTTACTTATCCTTGACGTCATGCTTCCAGGATTAAGTGGGCTTGAAGTATTAAGAAGAATACGAGCGAACAACCAGTTCATCCCAGTTATTTTACTAACAGCTCGCGATTCACTTCCTGATAAAATTAGCGGACTTGATTTAGGAGCAAACGATTATATGACAAAGCCATTTGAAATTGAAGAATTGCTCGCCCGAATTCGCGTCTGGCTTCGTCATCAGTCTACTACCGTTGAAGAAAATTCAATTCTTCAAATTGGCGACTTAACCGTTGACGAAAAAACACGGATAGTCATAAGAGAAGGAAATACCATTGAACTCACGCCAAGGGAATACGATTTACTTGTTTACTTATTAAAAAATAAAAATCAAGTTCTTAGTCGAGAGCAACTTCTGACAAATGTGTGGGGATTTGATTATTATGGAGATACAAACGTAGTAGATGTGTATATTCGCTATCTTCGCAAAAAAATTGATGCACCTTATTCAAACCCTTACCTTCATACGGTACGTGGCGTTGGCTACATGCTAAAGGAATAAATAAGATGAAGCTAAAAACGAAAATTACGTTATTTACAACGCTCCTTCTTATCCTGTTGCTTCTTGTAACCAATAGCTCAATCTATTTTATCTTTAAAAAAACCATGACAGACCATGCCATAGAACGCTTAGATAGCCAAGTTAATGATATTGCAGAAGGCTTTAACAGAAGTGGCTCAACCGCTGTTGAACCTCGAAATTTATTCAATGCTTATGTTCCTTTAAACGGGATGATTCGCATTATTGATGAAAATAACAAAACCTTACTAACAACTTTAAAGGATGAGCTATCGCTTCGTAGTTTAAACGCAACCTATCGAACAAACGAACACACTGATGTTACACAGAAATCAGGCGCCATTTATGCAAGTGCATCAATGCCTATTATCTGGACAAACGGTAATGTTGTGAGCCTGGAACTTACCGAGCGATTAGTGGATGTTGAGCAGTCTTTAAGTATTTTACGTATCATTCTAATTGTCGCTTCTTTTATCATTTTAGTTCCAACCGTTATTGGTGGTCGCTTTTTAAGCAAAGTGGTTTTACAGCCAATTCAATCACTTATTTATACAATGGAAGATATTCAGACCTCACGTACCTTTAAACGAATTGCAACGAAGTCATCCTCTAAAGATGAACTTGATCAAATGGCTAGTACGTTTAACAATATGATGGATTTACTTGAAGAAAACTATAAAAAGCAGGAGCAGTTCGTATCCGATGCTTCTCATGAGTTAAAAACACCGCTTACAGTCATTGAAAGCTATGCCAATATGCTCAAGCGCTGGGGAATGAAGCGGCCTGATATACTGGAAGAAGCCGTTGAATCTATTCACTCAGAGTCAATGCGGATGAAAGCTTTAACCGAGCAAATGCTTGTCTTAGCAAAAGATGACTCCCAGCTGGAATTACACATACAGCCCACTGATATTAACACCCTATGTATTGAAACCGGTCGTAGTCTGCAGCAAGCATTCCAGCGAACGATTCATGTAAAGCCTTCAATGCATTCGATTCAAGTTAGTAGTGATGAACAAAAGCTTAAGCAGCTTCTTTATATTTTATTAGATAATGCAATTAAATATAGTGAAGAGTCAGTAGAATTAATCGTCAATGCAGTAGATAAAACATGCCTTATTACCATAATAGATCATGGAATTGGCATTCCAAAAGAGGACTTGACACACGTTTATGAACGCTTTTTTCGTGTTGATAAAGCAAGAAGTCGAGAAACTGGCGGTTCTGGTCTAGGTCTAGCTATTGCATCAAAAATTGTTAAAGCACACCAAGGTACCATTGAGATTGAAAGTGAAGAAGAAAAAGGCACAACTGTACAAATCCGCTTACCAATTCATTTCTCATGAAATTTTAATCTTATTTTAACTTCATTATCATAAACCAATGAGATAATCAGCTGGAGGTGATACTATGAAACGAACACTGATTATGGTTTTAAGCGCGCTTGCTGTGGCCATCGGAATTTGGTACTGGGTAACAGCTTTAAACAATACCAGTGCTTCTTCTTTATCAGAAAGCGACGTACAAAGCCTCGTTAAGCAAAAATACGAAGGTCAGATTGATCGAATACAAAAAGTAGACAATCAGTTTCACGTACAGCTTACCAATCAAAACAATACGTATGAAATCATGGTTGATAGAGCTTCTGGTGACATTATCGATTTTTCAAAAGTCAGTGAATCAACGAACGAAGAGAAACCTCGTGCACAGCTCACTCAGGAGCAAGCAAAAAAGAAAGCAGCGGAACGTGTACAAGGTACTGTGGAAAACGTAAAAGAAAGCAATGACCACTATGATATAACAATTAAGAATAATGGCGGCACTCATATTGTGAAAGTCAATCGTTCAGATGGTTCAATCGCAAACGTCTCTACTGCTCAGGAAAATGAACAGTTAACCACTCTTATCAGCAAAGAAGGAGCCAAAAAAATTGCGCTAGAAAAAGTAAAGGGCACCATTTCATCGGTGGAGCTAGAAGATGATGACGATGAGCTTTTATATGAAGTAGAAATTGATCAAAGCCCAAGTGAAGAAGCAACTGTACTTATCGATGCCTATTCTGGTGAAATCGTATCAATTCAGTTTGAGACAGACGATGATTAAAGGCTTATCCTGCTAGTTTTGTAGCACGGATAAGCTTTTTTCTATGAATTATGAGAGCATTTCCTCAAAAACTATCCGATTTCTCATCAAATTCTAATCTTTCTCTCCTTTTCCTTTAATCTTCGCTGGATAAGATAAGGATGTAAACAAAACAAGGAGGTTATTGATTATGAAACTTGCGGCAACGTTATTAACGGGAACTTTAGTTTTAGGTGGATTAGGCGCTGGTGCTTACGCTATGACAGATAAACAGCCTTTACAATCCGTATCGGCCAACTCAACAACGATTTCAGAAGAGCAAGCAAAAGAAATTGCGCTAGAACAAACAAATGGTGGTAACATTACAAAGATGAGCGTGGATACAGATGATAGAACGAAAAAATATGAATTTGAAATTATAAATGGTGAGTTGGAATACGATGTGGACGTTGATTTTAACTCTGGAAAAGTAGTAGAGTTTGATCAAGAACGCTTAGATAGCGATGATGACGATGACCGTGATGGCGAGATAAGCATTGAAGAAGCTAAATTTTCATTAGAGGAAGCAACAAAAGTAGCACTAAAAGAGCAAGCTGGAACCATTGTTGAAACAGAGTTAGACCGCGACGATCATCAGCTGCACTATGAGATTGAAATTCACACTGACGATAACCGTGAAGTCAATGTTGATATTGACGCTATTAACGGAAACATATTAAAGGTTGAGTGGGACGATTAATCCCTCTTTTATATAGAAGCGCGCTTAGTTTTATTCTAAGCGCGTTATTTTATATCTTCAGGCCTTAATTGAAAATGAGGATAATCCTTAAATCCTTGCCAGTCTCCTCCCCACTCAAAGCCAAGTTTTTTACCAATTTCAGCTACTTCCATCCAGTCAGATTTACCATTACCATTGCCGTCATACTCCATGTCCCAAATAATATCGCCATTATCGACTCGCAACGCAAAATCAATCGCTAAACCGTAGTTATGATAAGATTCGCCACCTTTTGAGTACGTGACAATCTGCCCTTCGGTCGTTCGGCCACGGGCATAAAGTTCGTCTTGTTCTTCAAATGAGCGAAAGCCATCCGTAATGACAACATCTATTCCCTGTGCTTTTGCTTTTTCGATAAGCTGATCTCTTTTTTCGGCTACATCGGGATGAAGGTCTGTTGCGTCTTTAAACTCACTTAAACTGGGACCAAAAGGAGAAATAGGCCAATTTTTTTGAACAAAAAAGATTAATCCATACGCAATAATGCCGATTAATAGCAACTTAAGAATTGTCTCTACCGCATTCATGTTTTTATTTATGCTCCTTGCCTATACATGTAATAAATTAAGAATAAGCATAGTATACTCAGCAACGAATGAAAAGAAATTCACTCTTGGAAATATGCTCCTCTCATCTTTTTTAAATCTTTTTGCTACTTTCACCATTTTTTCACTATTGCTGGTTACATTATCAAATGTGAACAACATACTTCTCATATGTTGTTCCTTCATCGGGGAACTTAACATAAAAAGGAGTGAAAAAAATGAACAAGAAGTGGCTTGGCTATGTGTTGGCCAGCAGTTTAACTCTCGGCGCAGTAGCAGCGGTAAACACACCTGTGTTTGCGGCAACAAAAGACAATGTGGGCGAAAATACAATCGTTCAGCGAACAAATCACTATAAAGAAGACGTTCAGCTAGATGCCGAAACGCAAGAAAAAGTCGATGTAGTTATGAACGAGGCAAAAACAAAATTAGAAAAGCTCGGTGTGGTATTTCCCGAGAAAAAAGATCACCCTTTCCACAACTTAACGAAAGAGCAAAAAGAACAGTTTCACAACATTATGGAACAAGTAAAAGATGGTTCTTTAACAAAAGAAGAAGCCTATACTAAGTTAAAAGAGCAAGGTATTAACCTACCTAAAAAAATGCATAAACACCCGCTTTCTAATTTAACTGAAGAGCAAAAAGAGCAAGCGAAAAAGATTATGAATCAAATTAAAGAAGGTTCCATTACGAAAAAAGGAGGTATTGAAAAGCTTAAAGAGCTTGGAATCACTTTCCCAGAACGTGAAGGGCATCTATTACAAGGATTAACAGATGAACAGAAAGTAGAAGCAAGAGCAATTTTACAAGAAACAAAAGAGAAAGTAGAAGATTTAGGTGGAAACTTTCATCATGAAAAGCATAAGCATTTTGTCCAATCGTAAAAACAGAGGCTGATCAAGCCTCTGTTTTTTACATCATTAAGGACCGTACGACCTCTTGGGCTGAGCACTCTTTTACTTTATTGTGACCAATACCCGCCCAAAGGGAAAGATAATTTGCCTCCCCTTGCTTAGCAGCCTTTTTCCGAAGCGGCTGGGTCATATAGTGAACGTGCGGATAGGCTGCTGGAGCGGAGTCAGTATGGGAAAGCAAAAATGTATTTGCCAAACCTCTAGCACGCCTGCCTGTAAAAGCTCGGGTAATGGCCGTCTCTTTGTACGTTTTATTTAATAATGCTTTCTTATAGGTAGAGTTCGCCCCACTTTCCTTACAACAAAGAAAAGCTGTTCCTACTTGAACGGCACTAGCCCCAGCATTCAATACTACCTCTACACCATCTTTGTCCATAATTCCACCGGCAGCAATAAGCGGCAAGCTAGACTGCTTTTTTACAAGATCTATGAGCTCTAAAATTCCATAGTCTTCTTCTTTCCCTTCTTGATTGTTAAAGCTTCCGCGATGGCCACCCGCTTCAATTCCCTGCAAGCAAAGTGCATCCGCCCCTGCTTCAGCTGCCAGCTTCGCTTCTTTTGGTGTTGTTATCGTTACGATAACGACGGTTCCTTTCGTCTGCAATGTTCGAATAACATTTTTTTCTGGACAGCCAAACGTAAAACTAACTAATGGAACAGGATGATTTGCTAAGAGCATAAGTTTATCCTTCCATTCATCGTCATGGTATCTTGGAACACCTATTTCTTCCTGCAACGTAACTGCCGTACTTTTTATACGCTCTTCATACTGTTTGAGGTCATAGTTTCCTTCTTCTTCTGGTACAAATAAATTAACGCCAAATACACCGGGTTGTTGCTTTTGCAGCTGTTCTATTTCTTCTTTTAAAGCAGATGTTGTTTTATAACCTCCGGCAAGAAAGCCCACTCCTCCAGCTTTGCAAACAGCAGCAGCCAGCTTAGGTGTAGATACTCCTCCTGCCATCGGTGCCTGAATTAATGGATATTTGCTGTTAAACATTAATCATTTCACCCTCTCTCTAACGTTACACTCTCCATGTTCTTTACTATCCTCTACGTTTCCTGTTGATAAGCAGAAAAACCTATCTGCTTAAGCAGATAGGTTTTTCAAAAAACAAGTTAATTTATACATTTAAAAACTTTACGCAAACCGCGTATGGTACATCAACAATTGAGTCTACGAACGTTAACTTGCCAGTTTCTTCATTTCGTTCAAACAACACTAAGTTTCCAGTCTCTTGATTAGATGCCACAATAAATTGTTCCGTTGGATCTAATACGAAATCACGTGGCCAGTCTCCTTTTGTATCCGTCCACTCAACAAACGTAAGTTCATGGCCGTCGTTACTAACAGCAAACGTTGCAATAGTATTATGCCCACGGTTTCCAGCATAGACGAAACGGCCATCTGATGAGATATGAACCGCACTTCCTTGGCTATTTTCAGTAAAATCTGCTGGTAAGGTTGCAATTGCTTGTAGTTGTGTAAAGCTCCCATCTTGCGCGTTATATTCTAACACTAACACTTCATTGCTTAGCTCTGTCATCACATACGCATACTTGCCATTTGGATGGAACGTTAAATGTCTTGGTCCAGCGCCAGGTGACGTGTTAAACGTTTGAGCTTTTGTTAATTTCCCTTCTTCTCCAACAGCATACGTGATGATTTCATCTGTGCCAAGATCCACCGCTACAGCGTACTTACCGTCTGGCGTAAAGTCTGAATAGTGAGCGTGTGGCTTTTCTTGACGATCTTTGTTCGGGCCTTCTCCTTCATGTTGCATAACTGAAGCAGCTGGCCACACTTCTCCGCTTTGAGAAGAAGTTACGTATGATTCAATACTTCCTCGATGATAATTAGCAGTTAACACCTGGTCATTGTTATCGTTAACTGCCACATAACACGGTGAAGGTCCTTCAAGCATTTGGTTATTAACAAACGTTAAATCGCCGTTTTCAGGATTGATTTTGTAAGAAGCTACGCCTCCTTTATCTCCCTCTTTTACAACAGCATATAAGTATTCATTGTTCTTGCTAATATTCACATATGTAGGGTTATCAATTTTAGCTACTGCTCGTACATCTCTTAATTCCTTTTTCTCTGCATCAAATGTAAATGTGTAAACTCCTTCACTTGAACCTTTTGTATACGTTCCAACGTAACCGGTAAACGTTTTTCCTCGAGTCATCGCTGCATACCCTCCTAAATTATTGATTCTATCTTTTAACTATATCATAACTATAGCGCAAGTCTCATTTTTACTCTCCCCTGAATGATCTTTTTACAAACATGAAAATCAAGCGGGTTTCTTGCTTTTTTAGTTTAGGGAGCGTTATCATAAAATTTGGATTAAACTTAGTTTGGATTTTTAAATCCATTTTAGATATAGAGAATGTACACTCAAAAGGAGGAGTTTACTTGATTTCATTAAAAAGTGAACGCGAAATCAACTTAATGCATGAAGCAGGTAAGTTATTAGCTCAATGTCATAAAGAGATTGAACAAATGATTAAACCAGGTATTACAACGCATCAAATTGATCAATTTGTTGAAAGCTTTTTAGAAAAACACGCTGCTACGCCAGAGCAAAAGGGATATAAAGGATACCAGTTCGCCACATGTGCATCGCTGAACGATGAGATTTGTCACGGCTTTCCAACGAAGCAACCTCTAAAAAGTGGAGATATTGTGACTATCGATATGGTGGTTAACTTAAATGGTGCTTTAGCCGATTCAGCATGGACTCATAAAGTCGGGGAAATCTCTGATGAAGCAAAGCGCTTGATGGATGTAACGTACAACGCATTATATAAAGGTATAGAGCAAGCACAGGTAGGAAATCGCACAGGTGATATTGGGTATGCTATCCAATCTTATGTGGAAGGAGAAGGCTTTTCCGTTGTTCGTGACTTTACTGGACACGGCATTGGTAACACAATGCATGAGGAACCAACCATTTTTCACTATGGCAAACCTGGGAAAGGACCTCGTTTAAAAGAAGGAATGGTTATTACAATTGAACCAATGGTAAACGTAGGAACTTGGCAATCCAAAATGGATAAAAACGGATGGACAGCGCGTACAACAGATGGAAAACTATCTGCGCAGTACGAGCATACCATTGCAATTACGAAAGAGGGGCCGGTTATTTTAACCGAACAATAAATTAAAAGACTGCCTGAACATCAGGCAGTCTTTTAATTTATTGGCAACGTCAGCATAAACGTTGTTCCTTTTTCAGATGTTTCCACTAATTCAATATCTCCACCGTGATTTTGAAGAATTGTCTTTACAATGGTCAAACCTAATCCCGTGCCGTTTTCCTTCGATGTATTAAACGGATGAAAGATATTCTTTTGAACCTCTTCTGGGATGCCCGTGCCACTATCTTTTAGATAAATGCAGTATTGATTTCTCTTCACCATTCCGGTGATTTCCATCCTACCGGCCCCGTTCATAGCTTCTAAGCTATTTCGTAGCAAATTATGAACCACTTGCTTTATTTGTTTATCATCAATCCAAACCATTGCTTTTTCCATCTGTACTTGAACCATAAAGGATTGATTATTAGCGGTAATGAACGAAATAATCTCTTCTAATACATAATCAATTCTCTTTGCTTTCATAACGGGTGCTCCTGGTTTTGCAAGCATCAGCATTTCTTCTACAATTGAATTAATTCGCTCAAGCTCTTTAAGCAATAGCTCAACCTGAAACGACTTTCGATCCTCTATAGAAAGTCCGTGGTTCATAAGTGATAAAAAGCCATGAATAACCGCTAGTGGATTACGAATTTCATGAGCTGCTCCTGCAGCTAATTCTCCTACTAATGCTAGTTTCTCTGATTGATGCATTCGACGTTCTAACTGCTGCGTATCAGTGATATCAATGAAATGAAAAATCCGACCGACCACATTGTTTTCATCATTCACTAGCTGTGATTGAGAAACCAGCAGGCAGCGTTCTTCTTGGTTTAGCTGGTACGTTACTTTTTGATGTCTTTTTACTTTTTTCTCACGTAAAATACGCCAAAATGCTTCGTTCTCGTTTCCTTCATGATATAAAGCATGCTGAACATCGCTTAAGCTAATCATTAACATCTTTTTTACTGCTCCATTTAAGAAAAGATGATTATTGTAATGATCAACTGTAATAATACCAACAGGCAATGAGTTTAATATTTGCTCACGGTATGTCTTCTCTGACGTTATCTTATGAAAAGACTCAGAAAGATTTTGAGACATCTTGTTGATTGATTTGCTTAGTCTAAGAAACTCGACTTGCTGCTCTTCTTCTAGTCGTAATCCGTATTCACCATCAGCAATCCGATTGACTCGTGCAGCCATGCTTTCCACAGGTTTGGTCAACATTCTGCTCATACGGTAGGAAATAAAAATTGACAAGAATACAATGACAACCATTGAAATTAATAATCCAATTAGTGCATTCCGAATAATAAGCGGCAAATCACTGGACAGTTCACCTAAGGAATTTGATACATCTTTCTTTTGATCATGAATCTCACCTTGTACTTTATATAGCTGAGGCAAATAAACCTCTTCAAGATAAGTGGAAACTGCTTCTTGATCTCCGTAATCAATTAACCCTGCAACATTATTATTCATTTGAAAATCAAGCAGTTCAATTTGCTCTTTCAATTGTTGGAGCGATGCTGGAAAAGCCAATTTATCATTTTCTACTTTTCTTATTGCGTGATTACCATATTGCTTATATTCTGTTACTACGCTTGCACAGCAATTATCTCTTTCTAGATTGTTTGAAACAATATATTGCTTAACATGAAGCTCTTCGTCCCAATGAGAAAGCCAAACTAACTCTGGAATTTCTTCATTTTTTAATCTTTGGCTAACATGACTCAAATCATCGATTGAATATACAAAAATAAACGACAGGCTGCTCAACAACAAGGCAATAACCAAGAGTGAACTCAGGATTTTACTCCGAAACGAAAGCTTACTTATCACATTCTTCATAATCATCTCTTTCTTTGTATACTTTCTATATTGCTAGCTTCCTGCTACTATTCTTCTATGCTATTCTCGATTGCTCTCTTCTCTTTTTCTGTGTACATAGGACCAAAAGGAGCAAGTCGGTACACACCATCATTCTCATCTAATACGACCGTGCCTGATGGTAAACCGCTTTCGCTAAAATAATCCTCCATAATGGAGCTATAAGACTCTGGTACATCATTAATAACGCTTGTTAGTACTTGATTCTCTCCCATATACGATTGATCATCAAGATAACCTATAACATAAATTCCTTTTTCTTTAGCTGTACTAATAATATCTCGATTATATGAATTTCCTTTAGCATAAATGACGTCGACTCCTTGGTCTACTAATTCATTCATTAACTCAACAGCCTTTTTACTATCATCTCGGCTATTTACCACTCGGTAAAAGAATTCAATATCCTCATCCGCCGTCATCAATCCATTTTCAAAGCCTTTGTTTTTCTCACGAGCTTCAAATGCATCGATAAGGCCTACCTTGTTACTACTTGTTTTAAAACTAGCCGCAACTCCTGCTCCATATTCAGTTTGATATTGATCAAACGTATAGACTGTTTGGTTGGAATGTTCAGCGGTACCGTGTATTGTAACGAAGTGAACATGTGGATAAGAGGTTGCTAATTTATTAAAAAAAGGAGAGAACTCTCTTCCATGACCAATAATGACTTCGGCTTTTTCTTCAACTGCAGCCTGAACAGCATTTTCTACCTTTTGTTTACTATCAAGCTGACTGTAAACATTTGCAATGACGGGGAATTCATTCTCAATTTTCACTTTCCCTTTATAGGCTAAACTTCCCCAGCTCTGATCTATAATAGCATCACTAGTTAAAATCGCCACATGTTTTTTTTCAGCTGGTTCTGCACCTTGATTATGTAAAATCCCTTGTGCTTTTAGCATAATAACAGCAAAAAGAATGAAAAAGAACAGCACCGCAATAAAGATAATTATTTTTGATTGTTTTGCTTGTTCCAATATAATTCTCCTTTTTCAACTTCTTCCTTTATTATACAAAAAATAAACCCTTAAAAACTACATTTTCAGTCATTTTTTTTCTTTTTTCGACATTTTTTGCGCATATCAGTACTAAAATGCTCCTTTTTAGTAGCTGAAACGTATTTAATCATCTTTGAAAAGAGTGAGGACTAATCTTCGTCTTTTACATCCATGTCTTCTGGAATAGGCTCACTTAAATATTCTTCCATCTGCTTTTTATATTTTTCAAGCTGTTCAAAATGCGTATTAAATTGTTCTTTGTTTATTACGTATTGTTCACCGTCAAAAACAGTACGAATCTTCCCCTGCTGAATAAGACTTTCAATATATTGCTCAGGTAAGGATAAATATTCAGCTGCTTCTGTTATTGTTAAATACATTTTTTATTCCTTCTTTCAAATAATAACTTACTTCTAGAATACCACGTTTAAAAGGAAAGAGCTTCAATAAGTCATTGAAGCTCTTTCAATAGTTCATTTAATTCTTGCTGGGACAGCTCTCTCCAAACCCCCGCTTCTAAATTTCCTAGGTGAATATTCATAATACGAATCCGCTGCAGACGCTCAACTCGGTAACCTAATGCTTTACACATTCTTCTAATCTGTCGATTAAGTCCTTGAGTTAAAATAATTTTAAACACATTGTCACTTATTTTTTCGATTTTGCACGGCTTAGTTATGGTATTTAAAATCTCAACACCGCTTTCCATTTGTAACACGAACTGCTCTGTAATTATTTTATCCACTGTAACAACATACTCTTTTTCATGACCATGCTCTGATCGAAGAATCTTGTTGAAAATATCACCGTCATTTGTCATTAAAATAAGCCCTTCGGAAGCTTTATCCAGGCGGCCAACAGGAAAGATTCGCGTTGGATAATTTACAAAATCAATAATATTTCCTTCTACTTCTTTAGCTGCTGTACACGTAATACCCACCGGCTTATGAAGCGCTAAATAAACCGACTGTTCCTTACAAGGAATAGGTCTTCCATCAATCAAAACTTCATCATGCTCTGCTACCATTGTATTCTTATCACTCACGGTTCCGTTAACCGTTACTCTACCTTCTATGAGTAAGCGATTTGTTTGCCTTCTCGAACAAAAACCTGTTTCGCTAATATACTTTTGAATTCTCATCTTCTACTCGCTTTCTCTACCTTTTTCTTTATTTTAGAGAATTTCTCGATGGAAATCACCAATCTTTCAACAAAAAAATCCCGGGAAATAAATTCCCTAGGATTTTTCCACGTGTATAATTAGCCGAATCGACCAGTAATATAATCTTCCGTTCGTTTATCTTCAGGAATTGAAAAAAGTTTATCTGTAGAGCTGTATTCAACTACCTCACCATTTAAGAAAAAGGCGGTTTTATCTGAGATACGAGCAGCTTGTTGCATGTTATGAGTAACAATGATAATTGTATAATCTTTTTTCATCTGAGCAATTAGCTCTTCTACTTTTAAAGTAGAAATTGGATCTAAAGCTGAAGTTGGTTCATCCATTAAGATTACATCCGGCTTCATAGCGATAGCACGCGCAATACAAACACGCTGTTGCTGCCCGCCTGATAAACCAAGTGCTGAAGTCTTTAAGCGATCTTTTACCTCATCCCAAATTGCAGCGCCGCGCAAGCTCTCTTCCACTATTTTGTTTAGCTCTTTTTTATTTTTAATCCCGTGCATTCTTGGCCCATACGCCACATTATCATAAATGCTCATTGGAAATAGGTTTGCTTTTTGAAACACCATTCCTACTTTTGTTCTTAGCTTAATTACGTCGCTTGACTCATAAATGTTTTCGTTATCAATAATTACTTCTCCGTTAATTTTTACGCTGTCTATTAAGTCATTCATCCGATTTAATGTACGCAAAAACGTTGACTTTCCGCACCCAGATGGACCGATAAATGCGGTAACTTCTTTTTCTTTAATATCAAGAGAAACAGAGTAAAGTGCTTGTTTTTCTCCATAAAACAAATTTAAATCCCTTACGCTAATCTTTGTCTTCTTATCAGAATGACCCTCGTTTCCTAACACCTTTGTTTTGCTATCCTTCTGACGATCAATAGTTATATTCATCATTCGACTCCTCTCTTAATAGTCGGCTTTATTTAGCTTTTTAGATATAAAAGTCGTTGCAAAGTTCAACACTAAAATGACCACAATCAATACAATTCCAATTGCTGCGGCAAGCTCAATATCTCCAGATTCTTGCGTAACTAAGTACGAGTGAACGGTTAATGTTCTAGCTGAAGAAAATATACTCTCTGGCAGTGCAGCTACCGTTCCTGCTGTTAAGAAAATTGCTGCTGACTCACCAACGATACGACCGATCGAAAGGATGATACCAGATAGTATACCGGGCATAGCGCTCGGTAAAATTACTTTATATAAAGTTTGTAACTTTGTTGTACCTAGAGCTAATGATCCTTCGCGATATGAGCGTGGCACAACTTTTAATGCTTCTTCCGTTGTTCGAATAATAACTGGTAAAACAATAATGGTAAGCGTTAAAGAAGCCGAAATAATCGACATACCTAGCTTTAACGTCGTCACAAAGAATACTGCACCAAACAAACCGTAAATAATGGACGGGATTCCCGTTAAGCTTTCCGTAGCAAAGCGAATGACTCTAACTAGCTTTCCTTGTTTTGCGTATTCCTGTAAATATACAGCAGCCAAGATTCCAATTGGTGTTGCAATTAGTAATGAAATAACAATTGTATAAATTGTTGCGACAACCATTGGCCAAATCCCACCGTCATGTCCTGAAGGTGAATAATCGCCAAAGATAAAATCAATGCTAATTAAGCGATAGCCTTTATAAAAAATATATCCAACGATAGTAACTAGGACGGCAACCGTTAAAAAAGCTGAAAACCAAAGCAGTCCATTTAGTAGATTATCTTTAAACTTCCTCAACTTAGTTACCTCCTTTTGAGCTGATCTTCGCTAATACAAAATTTAATAGTAAAATAAACGAAAACAACACAATCCCTGTAGCAAACAACATCTCTTGATGTGTACCTGCTGCATATCCCATCTCTAGCGCAATGTTAGTTGTTAACGGGCGCACGCTGTCTGTTAAGCTTGATGGAATGATTAAGCTGTTCCCTGCAACTAGTATAACGGCCATTGTTTCTCCGATTGCTCTCCCCATTCCTAGTACGACAGCCGTCATAATACCTGACTTCGCTGCTGGTACTACCACTTTAAAAATCGTGCCAATCTTAGAAACTCCCAGAGCTAGCGACCCTTCACGATACGTTTTTGGCACTGCACGGATTGCCGTTTCAGCTACTGTAACAACCGTTGGTAACATCATAATAGCTAAAACTAAAATGACCGCCAATAAGCTTTGACCTCGAGCTAGCCCCAAATTATTTTGTAAAAAAGGCACAATGACGGCTAATCCAAATACTCCATATAACACAGACGGAATACCTGCTAGGAGCTGAACAGCAGGCGAAACAATTTTCGCTAAGTTTTTAGGTGCAATTTCAGCTAAAAAGATAGCGGTAAATAAAGCAATTGGTACACCAATAATGAGGGCTCCAATCGTAGCAAATACAGATGCTACAATCATAGGAAAGATTCCAAACTTATCTTCACTAGGTACCCAATCTACTCCAAAGAGAAAGTCAATAAAACTGTATCCTTGTGTAAAGAAAGGATGAAACCCTTTATAAAACACAAATCCTATAATTAACACTAGACTGGCTACTGAAAGGAGGGCACAGAGCATAAATAGCCTTCCCGACAACTTCTCTAGCATATACTTCATTCGATTCGATTTTTCAACTTCTTGATTTTGCTTTTTAATAGGTAGCGTTGACATACTTCATTCCTCCAAAATTGCTTAAACGTACCGTTTTATTTTAATGGTATTACGCCCGCATCCGATGCAATTTTCTGACCTTCTGGACTTAAGATATAATCAATAAATTTCTGACCTTCTTCACTTAAGTTTTCTGGTTTGTTCACAAACAAAAAAGGTCTTGATAAGCTGTATTTTTGCTGTAACACATTATCTGCTGTTGGCTTTACTCCATTAATATTTAAAGTAGCAACAGACTCATCAATATACTCAAACGAAACAAAGCCTACAGCGTGCTCATTTGTAGCAACTGTCGTTTTAATGTTTCCATTTCCACTCGCAACAATGGCATTTTTGATTAGCTCTCCAGAAGAGTAGCCCACAATTTCTTGAAACGCATCCCTTGAACCTGATCCATCTTCTCGAGAGACAACAACAATTTCCATATCATCTCCACCAAGCTCTTTCCAATTAGTAATTTCACCTGTGAAGATTTTCTTTACTTGTTCCATTGAAAGGTTCTTGACTTTATTTGTAGGATGCGTAATTACCACAATCCCATCGTAAGCAATGATATGTTCTTTTAAGCCGGTTGCTTTTTCTTCTTCTTTTAAGTCACGTGAAGACATCCCAACCTCCGAAACACCGCTTGTTGCGTTGGTAATTCCCGCGGAAGAACCAATTTGATTTATCTCTATGTTAATATTATTTTTCTCTTCATATTTAGCTGCTAGCTTCTCAGCTAAAGGACCAACGGACGTTGAGCCGGAAATTGCTAGTGTGTAATTGCTACCTCCAGATGAATTCTCTGAACTAGTATCAGAAGAACCACACGCTGCCAAAGTAGTAACAAAAGATAGAACAAGTAATCCTATCGCTGTCTTTCTTATAAGCTTCATCTCTAAACCTCCAAGACACTCTATTCGTATTTCTTATAGAGTAAACTGCGCTTGTAAATTTTTATTTCGATTTTTGTAAACGTTTTGTAAATCCTTTAATTAGGTGTAAAAAGTCTAAAAAAATTGTTAATTTTACATTGAAAAATTAACAATAGATATACAAAATATCCATATATTTGATTTTTATTTTAAAGATGAAAAGATTTTCTTATGTCTATCTTTTTTACGAGGTAGATTTTTTATATTATTATCTGTGATGCGGAAAATGTTCATATAAAGTCTTAGAGAAACGGTCTATAAAAAAAGCTCAACATCTGTCTTTATTAAATCAGATGTTGAGCTTTCTACTTTATATGAGTTTATTAGTGACTGAGAGACTTTGGAGTCTTGAATTGATGGTGAATCATACGATAGTAGACCCCTTCTTTATTCATCAACTCATCATGATTACCTTTTTCTTTAATGTTGCCATTTTCAATAAACATAATTGTATCTGCATGACGAATAGTGTTTAATCTATGGGCGATAATAAAGCTAGTTTTCCCTTGTAAGATGGTGCGTAGTGCCTCCTGAATGTACAATTCGGTTCGCGTATCAATATTACTGGTTGCTTCGTCCAGTATAAGCATTGATGGATTTGAAAGCAGCACTCTGGATATAGCAAGCAGCTGCTTTTGCCCTTGGCTCAGATTATCACCGTTTTCCGCTAGCTTAGTCTCATACCCTTTTGGCAGTTGATTAATGAAGTAATCTGCATTCGCTACTTTAGCCGCTTCTTTTACTTCTTGTTCACTTGCTTCTGAATTTCCGTATCGAATGTTGTCCATAATGGTTCCTGAAAATAAATATGTATCTTGAAGCACGATACCAAAGCATTTTCTCAGACTTTCTCTCGTGTAGTTCCGAATATCGATTCCATCAATTAAAATTTGCCCTTCAGAAATCTCATAGAACCTTGTGAGTAAATTAATAATAGTTGTTTTTCCAGCTCCAGTTGTTCCAACTAAAGCCGTGCTACTGCCTGCTTCTGCCCTAAAGCTAATATTTTTTAAAATAAATGCATCATCGCTGTAACCAAAGCTCACATTTTTAAATTCCACAATCCCTTTTGGGTTTGTTAAATCAATGGCATTCTTAGGGTCTGCATCTTCTTCTTTGCTATCTAACACGTCAAATACTCGTTCAGCACCGGCCACGCCAGACTGGAGAGTGTTAAAGATATTCGCAAGATCATTTAACGGACGTACAAATTGGCGCGAGTAGGTGATAAAACTTGCAATTAAGCCTACTGTAATGAGCTCATTAATAGCTAAATATCCCCCCACAACAGCAATAACCATAAAGCCAAAATTATTAATTACGTTCATCATCGGCATTAAAAATCCTGACCATATTTGTGCCTTTATACCAACTTCTCTCAGTCTCGTATTCACTTCTTCAAAGCGATGAATGGACTTTTCTTCATAATTATAGGCTTTAACAACCTCCAAACCAGTGATCATCTCTTCAACATGCCCATTAAGCATGCCTAGCTCTTTTTGTTGCTCTTTAAATAACACTTTCGTTTTTCTAGCAATCGACTTTGTTAAAAGAAACATTAAAGGAATAGTAATAAGACTTGCTAGCGTGAGTAACGGACTTAAGACTAACATCATCACTAATGACCCTATTAAAATAATTACACCAGACATGAGCTGCGTAATAGACTGAGAAATTGACGTGCTGACGTTATCAATATCGTTTGCTAATCGGCTCATCATTTCTCCATGTGTGCGTGAGTCAAAAAAGGCCACAGGTAGACTTTGCAGCTTACCAAACAAATGCTGTCTTAATCTTTTAACCATTCGTCCAATAATTCCGGCCATCATCCAGCCCTGTGAAAAATTTAATAGAGAGCTTGTGATGTACGCAACCAAAAGCGTCACTATCATGGTATTGAGCACGCTAAACGAAACAGATTCCGTCAGCGCCATCGTATCTACCGCTTTCCCAATTAAAAATGGAACGAACAGCACGATGATGGAGTCCATCATCGTCAACAGAAAAACAGTCGCCAAAAGCCCTTTATCTTCTCCAAAATAAGACCAGAGCCTCTTCATCGTTCCTTTAAAATCTTTCGGTTTTATCACTGGCCGTTGAAAGCGAGCCGCTCCTCCGCCACCCTGGCGGCCAGGCATAAGAGGTGCGCTATCCTTTTTCACTTCTTGATTGGTTCTTTGCGCCAAGTTAACGCACCTCCTTTTCAAACTGTGATTCGTAGATCTCTTTATAAGCTTGACACGTTTGTAATAGCTCCTCATGCTTGCCGTTTCCAACAATCTCACCGTTATCAACTACAAGAATTCGGTCTGCATCTGCTACCGTTGAAATTCGCTGTGAAACAAGAATGCACGTGATGTCATTAGCATATCTCTCCAACGATTGTTTAATCTTTGCTTCAGTCGCCATATCCACCGCGCTGGTGCTATCATCTAAGATTAAGATTTCAGGCTGTTTAATTAGCGCTCGAGCAATCGAAACTCGCTGCTTCTGGCCACCCGATAAGTTAACTCCACCCTGTCCAATTTCCGTTTCATAGCCCGCTTTTGACCTTTGAATAAACCCATTTGCATCAGCCATTTCAGCTGCTAGCTGTACTTCTTCTTCAGACGCATCTTCTCGTCCCCAGCGGATATTATCACCAATCGTCCCCGTGAATAACATCGCTTTTTGAGCAACAATCGCAATTCTTTCACGTATGGCTTTTGGCTCAATCTCCCGAATGTCGCTATCGTTTAGTTTAATTGTTCCGCTCGTTGCATCATATAAGCGTGGAATTAAACTCACAAGACTGCTTTTTCCCGCACCCGTTTTTCCGATAATACCAAGAGTTTCTCCAGGCATACACGTAAACGTAACGTTTTTTAAGACCGGTTCTTGCGATGTTGCATTATATGAAAAAGACACATTTTCAAACTCGATTTTTCCTCCTTGATTAGAAACAAACTGTTCCTCTGTCCACGTCATATCGTTTTTTTCGCCTAGCACTTCACCAATGCGGCCAGCTGACGTTCTCGCTCGGACAAACATATTAAATACCATAGAAATCATCATAAGTGAAAAGAGAATTTGCGTCATATAGTTCGTAAATGCCACGACGTGTCCCACTTGAATTGTGCCGCTTTCTACTCCATGACCGCCAATCCAAAGGACGGCCACAATTCCTACGTTCATCACAAGCATAATAATTGGACTAAAAATAGCAATGACTCTTGTGGCCGCAACCGATTTATCCTGAAGCTCATCGTTAAACCTGCTAAATTTTGCTGTTTCATAATTGAATCGATTGAATGCTTTTACTACGCGAACACCTGATAAATAGTCTCGCATCGATCCATTGACTCGGTCGAGTGCATTCTGAAGCTTTGCAAAGCGCGGAATACTGAGTTTAATATTCGTAATAAGCAGAACCACAATTATCGGTACCACTACTATAAGTACCACAGATAAATGAATATTTAACGTGGTTGCCATAATGAGGCCACCAATTGCTAGTAAAGGCGCTTTAATATAAATCCTCATCAAACCGTTCACAAATAGCTGCACCTGTGTCACGTCATTTGTTAGTCTCGTAATTAACGACGCTCGGTCATAGTTATTAATTCGTTTAAAAGAAAGAGTTTGAATTCTTCTAAACAAATCAAGGCGCAGCTCAGCCCCAAAATTTTGAGACGTGATGCTTGCTAAAATGCTACGTGTCGAAGCTGCTACTCCTCCAAGCAGCGTCACGCCAAGCATCACCGCTCCCATCCGAAGCACATAGTCTAAATCCCGATTGGCTATTCCAACATCAATAATTTTTGCCATAATCGTTGGTTGCATCAAGTCACAAATCGCTTCTAGCATTAGGAACAAAAGTGCAATGCTAAAAGGCTTATAGTATTTTTTTATGTATCCTCTGTAGTTATCCATACATCACCCCACACTTAGTTAATAGACCACCAACGAACAGCTCGTATAGTTTTATTATATTTAAATGATTAAACAATTTACCATCTTTTTACGTAGAAAGCAGTTTTGAGAAGATAAAAAAAGCTCAATTCCGTTTGGATTTGAGCTTTTTGTGTACTTTGAACTCTAGTTTAGCCAGCCTGAGCAACATATCTATACTGATACACCTTTACTAAGTGACGATGAGTCAAAGCTAAGGATAACATAAATATAACTTCAAACAGGTTTATCACAGCTGTACTTGGAAGAGAAAAAGGAATTGCGCTTCCTACAATCATCACTGCTACGCCAATCATCATGATTCTCCAATTCATGTGCTTGAAGATTGAGATACCGATAAAAAGTAAGATAAGCGCTACAACTATTACCATAATAGGTGGACCAGATGTTCCTACAATTCCATAGCGAATAATGCCATACTCACTTATAGCTGCCACATCATGACTAATTGTCTTTACTACTTCATAACTAATAAGGATTGCTGTGCTTATCAGAAACAACACCTTAACAATTGGCTTATTAGCCCAGCTAATATTGGCATGTTTTGCGATTCCATATCCAAACAGAATAAGTGTTGGCGTAAACAAAGCATGGAGCCAAAAGCGGAGCAAGCTAAGAGCAAAGAGTGTATTCCCCTCGCCAATAAATGAACCTATAAAGATAATTAAATTATCATAGATTAAGCCTATGATTACTAAAGGAAAGGAAAGCATATAAAACGATAATGCTTTTTTCTTAATTAATTTAATACTGAATATAAACAATGCTACGTAGAAAATAGTAAATAGTAGATAGAGAATGGTATCAATCATTTTTGCTCCTTTTGATAAAAACAATTCTTTTAAACATAGTGGCTATCACGGTTTGTTCGAATTTCTAATCATTTCTTTTAATTTTGCTTGATTACGATGTTTGGCTTTTCTAATGCCTGTGAAAGTGACCATTCGGCACGGTCATCCTTTTTTACTCGTACTTTTTCAACCCTAATATTTTGCTTTTTTAATGCTTTAATGATCATATCAATTGAATTCATACGACTCACTCTCCAAAGAAATGCTTAGTATTTGTTTCCTTTTATCCATGTCAGTGTAGTCTGTGCCATTTCATCCTGCTGCTTTTTAACGGGGATAGATGCTTTCATATCTCCTTTTTGCGGTCCATAAATTCCAAATTGAGCATGATTTCCACCTTTTATTTCATGCATTGTTGCATTCTTGGAAAGAAGCTGCTGCGTGTCTTGAATCTTATCTTTTGTAGATAGGCCGTCTTTTTCACCATATATAGACAAAATAGGAAGGTTAGTGTTTGAGAAATCAGATGCTTCATCCGGATAAGAACCTAAGAAAAACAAACCAACCACTTCTTTTGGATGAGAATGAGCAAATTTAGATGCCGCAACGCCACCTAAAGAATGTCCACCTACGATCCACTTGTTTACTGATGAATAACTATCCATTACCTCTTGCGCTTTATTTGAGTCAAACAAGGCAAAGTTAAGGTTTACATTGGGTATTGCAACCAGATAACCTTCGTCTGCTAATTGTTTACCGTAGTAACTGTAAGCTTCAGGTTCTACTTTTGCACCTGGATACAACACGATCCCGATTTGGTTATTCTCTTTAGGATTAAAGATAACCCAATCTTCTTCTTGCTTAATTTCTTTTTTATCTATGAGCGTATAAAGCTTTTCAGATGGTTCATATGTTTGCTGTGACCATATAAAAAAGCCTAGAAACCCCAATACTAGTAGAACGACAATACTAGCCAAAAGGTAGCCTATTTTTTTCTTCATCTATAAACCCTCTTTTCCTTGTAATTAAATTTGTTTGATTTACTTAAATCCATTAAACTAATATTAGATCCTTTAAATAATTATATATACCAAAAGGTTAATTAATCAACTAAATTAATATGTCTATTTTTTGAACTAGGAGGCTCCCTATGAGTGATAACATACCGAAGAAAAAGCCTGGAAGACCGAAAATAACAATTGAAAAGAATGTAACGAGGGAGCAAATCTTGAAAACTTCAGCTCATCTCTTTATGACATATGGATATGAAAGTGTCTCAATGGAACAAGTCGCAGAAGCAAGTGACGTAACAAAAGCAAGCGTGTACTATTACTTTAAAAATAAAGCAAATTTATTTACGGTATCCGTATCAAGTATGTTTGAGCGTATTACAATCCAAACAGAGCGACTGTTACAAAGTTCAAAAGGATTAAAAACTCGATTGTATGAAGTCACGTTAAATCATCTTCAAACACCGCATATCGACTTTGAAACACTATTAAACGAGGCTACTTCTTCACTTACAGAAGATCATATAAAAAAAATCCGTGGAGCAGAGAAAGAAGTTCATCAAGCACTGGAAGATATTTTCAAACAAGCGATGGAAGACGGTGATATCGTTCAGAGTAATCCCCTTCTCCTTGCCCATGCATTTTCAACAGTAACTATGATTCGAAATAAAAAAGAATTAATCAATGAACTCGGAGGGCCCGAAAAAACTGCTCAGTCGTTAGTAGATCTTTTTTGGGAAGGCATTAGTCTCAAGTGAAGGAACTATCCTTTTTAATAAAAAAGACAACTAACCTTATAAGGTTAGTTGTCTTCTTTTAAAATAAGCTTTGCCACTGATTCCACATGCGTCGTATGCGGAAACATATCAACGGGCTGCACTTCCACCGTTTGATAGCCGCCTTCTTCAAGAATCTTGAGATCACGCGCCAGGGTTGCCGGGCCACATGATACGTAGACGACTTTCTTTGGCTTCATTTTAAGAATCGTTTTTAATAATGCTTCGTCACAGCCTTTTCTTGGCGGATCAACGACGATGACATCCGCTTTAATACCTTGCTTGTACCAGTTAGGAATGACAACTTCAGCCTCTCCTACTTCAAACTCAGCGTTATCTATATTATTCAGCTTAGCGTTGCGCTTAGCGTCTTCAATCGCTTCAGGAACAATTTCTACTCCGTATACCTTCTTGGCTTTTTGCGCTAAAAACAGAGAGATTGTCCCAATTCCGCAATATGCGTCAATGACCGTTTCTTCTCCTGTTAAATCTGCATACTCAAGCGCTTTGTCATAAAGTACTTTCGTTTGCTCTGGGTTTACCTGATAAAATGACTTGGCTGAAATAGCAAACTTAACGTCGCCGATATAGTCATAGATATACTCTTCACCCCAAAGTACGTTGGTTTGATCACCCAAAATAACGTTTGTGCGCTTTGTATTGACGTTTTGAACAATTGATTTCACGTTTGGTACGGCTTTAACGATTTCTTCAATGATGTGCTTTTTGTTTGGAAGCTCGCTTGTGCGAGTAACAAGCACAACCATAATTTCTCCCGTCGTTAAGCCGTAGCGAGCCATGATATGGCGAATCGTTCCTTTGTGCTTTTGTTCATGATAAGCGGGAACATTGTACTTTTCAAGAATGCTTTTAACAACTTGAACAACGTCATCGTTTTCTTGCTGTTGAATCAGGCACATGTCCATATCAATGATGTCATGGCTGCGTTGCTGATAGAAGCCAGCCACTAAGCCACCTTCTCGACTTGCAACAGGAACCTGAGCTTTGTTACGGTAGCGCCAAGGATCTGTCATACCTATTGTTGGTAGCACCGGAACGTTTGGCAGGTTACCAATTCTTTCCATTACCCCTTGAACCTGCTTTTGCTTGAACGACAGCTGACCTTCGTAACTTACGTGCTGCAGCTGACAGCCGCCGCACTGCTTATACACAGGACAGGGAGGTTCTACGCGCGCTTCGCTCACCGTACTGTGATTCATAAGTTTTCCAAACGCATAGCCTTTTTTTACTTTTATTACTTTTACTTGGCCGCTTTCGCCAGGCAATGTGTTCTGAACAAAAATTGGAAAGCCGTTTACTTTGGCTACGCCTGAACCATCATGTGTTAAATCTTCAAACGTAACATCTATATAATCATTTTTTTCAACTGGTGGTGTTAACTTTTCCATTTATCGTACATCCTTTGTATTTAAAAATGCTGAACTGATTGTACCACATCAATTCTCTTTACACAAAAGTCGGTCACATGAAAAAAGATCGCAGTTAGGCGATCTCATTTTTCTCCATTAATTTTGCTGTCTCTTTTGGGACAAAAACTTCTACATGTCGATATAAATTGACAAATTCCCCAGGCAATAATCCACCGTATTCTCCATCAAGATTCAGCTGCATCTTATCGCTTGTATGAATCTTAACGCGATTTGCTTTTGTATAAATAATGTGAGGGTCATTGATGTGCTCTCCGCGTAGCGCTAATGTTGCAATACGAATAAACTCAGCTAAGTTAGCTTTTTTCAAGATAATTAAATCAAACATCCCATCATCTAAAGAGGAATCTGGCGCTAGCTTCTCAAAGCCTCCAACAGAATTTGTTAAAGATACTAAAAACATCATAATATCTCCGCTAAAAAACTTACCATCATACTCAATTTCCACCGTGGTTGGCTTAATTGAAGGCAGCATTTCCATTCCTTTTAAGTAGTAAGCTAGCTGACCCAGCATAGTTTTTAATTTACTAGGCACTTCGTACGTCAACTCTGTTAAGCGGCCACCACCTGCAATATTCACAAAGTGATGCGTTTCCCCTTCATTGGTAACTGCACCTAGATCTATCGCTTTTGGTACACCGTTAATGATAACATCAACCGCTCCTTCAATCGTACGAGGAACGTTAATTGCACGAGCAAAGTCATTGGTTGTTCCTACTGGAATAATCCCTAGCTGCGGACGATAGTCTTGTCCAGCAATGCCATTTATAACTTCATTAATCGTTCCATCACCGCCAGCAGCAATGACGATATCAAATTTGCGCTCCACTGCTATCTTGGCAGCTTCTGTCGCATCACCAGCACAGGTAGTCGCATGACAAGACGTCTCATAACCAGCTTGCTCTAGCTTTTGAAGTACCTCTGGTAAATTCTTTTTAAAAATTTCACGCCCCGATGTCGGGTTATAAATGATTCTCGCTCTTTTCATTTTCATCATCCTAATAATGATAATTTATCAAAATCCAAACCAATTCAATATCTACATTATATACATATGCATAATCTCTATTCCAAAATAAGACCCCCTCTTAAAATAGCAGCTACAATTTTACGAGGGGGCAATCATCACATGATGTAAAGAAATTAACTTACGCTAATTAGCGCTTTTTAATTTCTTCTAATAAAATTTTGTTAACCATTGGAGGGTTGGCTTGACCTTTTGACGCTTTCATAATTTGCCCTACTAAGAATCCAATTGCACGATCTTTACCGTTTTTGAAATCTTCAATTGATTGAGGATTTGCATCTAACGCATCCGTTACGAACTTGCGTAGCGTTGCATCGTCAGAAATTTGCACAAGGCCTTTTTCTTTTACGATTTTTTCTGCGCTTCCACCATTTTCAATTAACTCTTTGAAGACTTTTTTCGCAATTTTAGATGAAATTGTGCCTTCTTGAATTAATTTAATCATGCCAGCTAAGCCTTCTGGAGTTAATGCCACGTCGGCTAACTCTTTTTGGTTTGAGTTTAAGTATGCTGATACTTCACCCATTAACCAGTTAGAAGATAATTTTGCGTCTCCACCAGCTTCAATCGTTGCTTCAAAGAAGTCAGACATTTCTTTTGTTAGCGTTAATACCATTGCATCATAAGCCGGTAACCCAAGCTCTTCAACATAACGTTTCTTACGAGCATCTGGAAGCTCTGGAATTGACGCACGGATGCGCTCTTTCCACTCATCATCAATATGAAGTGCTACAAGATCTGGCTCTGGGAAGTAACGATAATCATCCGATCCTTCTTTTACACGCATTAAGAGTGTTTCACCTGTTGATTCATCAAAGCGACGTGTTTCTTGCTCAATGATTCCACCAGCTAGTAATACTTTCTCTTGGCGCTTTTCTTCATGCTCCAGACCACGACGTACGAAGTTGAAAGAGTTTAAGTTCTTTAGCTCTGTTTTTGTACCGAACTTCTCTTGTCCAACTGGACGTAGAGAAATATTGGCATCACAACGAAGTGAACCTTCCTCCATCTTACAATCAGATACGCCTGTGTATTGGATGATAGATTTTAATTTTTCTAAATATGCGTAAGCTTCTTCCGGAGAACGCATATCTGCTTCTGATACGATTTCAATTAAAGGCGTACCTTGACGGTTAAAGTCTACTAGAGAGTAACCATCACCTGTATGCGTTAATTTACCCGCATCTTCTTCTAAGTGAAGTCGGTTAATACGAATACGCTTTGTTTCACCGTTTACTTCAACTTCAATCCAACCGTTTTCACCAATTGGTTTATCAAATTGAGAGATTTGATAAGCTTTTGGGTTATCCGGATAGAAATAGTTTTTACGGTCAAACTTTGTATCTGTTGCGATTTCACAGTTTAATGCAAGAGCTGCTTTCATCGCGAAGTTAACCGCTTCTTTATTTAGAACTGGCAGTACGCCAGGATATCCCAAGTCGATAACGCTTGTGTTCGCATTTGGCGCTGCTCCGAACGCGTTTGGACTTGCTGAGAAAATTTTAGATTGTGTCTTAAGCTCAACGTGTACTTCAAGACCGATAATCGTTTCAAAGTTCATCTTCTTCTCACCCCTTACAGTGCTGGTTTCGCTTTATGATGCTCAGTTGCTTGTTCGAATGCATGAGCGACGCGATAAATTGTGCTTTCATCAAAATGCTTACCGATAATTTGCAACCCTAATGGTAATCCGTTCGCAAGGCCACAAGGCACAGAGATACCTGGTACACCTGCAAGGTTTACTGGGATTGTTAAAATATCATTTGCATACATTGTTAACGGATCATCTGTCTTTTCACCAATTTTAAACGCTGGTGTTGGCGTTGTAGGACCAATGATAACGTCATAGTTTTCAAATACAGATTCGAAATCTTCCTTAATAAGCGTACGTACTTGCTGCGCTTTTTTATAATAAGCATCATAATAACCTGAGCTTAACGCAAATGTACCAAGCATGATACGACGCTTCACTTCGTTACCAAAGCCTTCGCTACGCGTTTGCTTGTACATTTCAAGTAAGTTTTCAGCATTATCTGTGCGGTATCCATAACGTACACCGTCAAAGCGAGATAAGTTTGCAGAAGCTTCTGAAGAAGACAGTAAGTAGTATGTTGCTAAGGCATACTTAGAGTGTGGTAATGAAACCTCTTCCCAAGTTGCGCCAAGGCTTTCTAATACTTTTAATGCATCTAGTACTGATTGACGAGCTTCTTCGCCAACGCCTTCACCTAGATACTCTTTTGGTACAGCAATTTTAAGACCTTTAATATCACCAGTTAAAGCAGATACATAGTCCGGAACATCTACGTTTGCAGAAGTTGAATCCATTGGGTCAACACCTGAAATTGCTTGAAGTAAATATGCATTATCTTCAACTGAGTTTGTGATTGGTCCGATTTGATCTAAAGAAGATGCAAATGCAACAAGACCGTAACGAGACACGCGTCCGTATGTAGGTTTTAATCCAACAACACCGCAATAAGCCGCAGGTTGACGGATTGAACCACCCGTATCAGAACCCAGTGAGAATGGTACTTCTCCAGCTGCAACAGCCGCTGCTGAACCACCGCTAGATCCACCTGGTACATAGTCTAAATTCCATGGATTGCGAGTTAATTGTAGGCCAGAGTTTTCAGTCGAAGAACCCATTGCGAACTCATCCATGTTTAATTTACCAATCGTTACTGCTTCAGCTGATTGTAGCTTTTGAACAACCGTTGCGTCATAGATTGGATCAAAGTTTGCTAGAATTTTACTTGAACACGTTGTGCGTAAGTCTTTTGTTACGATGTTATCTTTTACACCGATAGGCATACCAAATAACAAACCAAACTCATCTTTCGTTTGTAGCGCTTCGTCTAGTTGTTTTGCGTAAGCACGAGCGTTGTCCTCGTTCAGTGCTAGGAAAGCACCCACTTTATCATCTACTGCGTTAATACGCTTATACGATTCTTCTACTAGGTCTTGTACACTTACTTCTTTGCTATGAAGAAGCTTATGTAATTCTGAAAGTTTACGATTAAATAATGACATCGTAAAGCCTCCTTTCTTATTCTAAAATAGTTGGTACGCGTACGTATCCATCTTTATGGTCTGGCGCGTTTTTCGTTACGTCTTCAACAGGTAATCCTTTTGCTGGCTTGTCCTCACGCATTACGTTTTTCACGTCTAATACGTGTGAAGTTGGCTTTACATTTGTAGTATCCAATTCGTCTAATTGCTCAGCGTATGTAATGATTGCATCTAATTGCTTTGTAAATAAAGCTGCTTCTTCATCTGTTACAGCTAATCTAGCTAAATGTGCAACATGTTTTACTTGTTCAACAGAAATTCTTGACATGTTCGTTCACCTCCGAATATTCGTCCCACTACAATATACTGATAATACCAAACTTCACTAGCATCAAGCAACATTTCTGAGAGTAGTTCCATAAATATAAAATCTTCCTTTTAAAATGATAGGGGTTACACTCTATATTCCTCTAGAAAAGGGATTTTTCTCCTGGATTTATTTAGAGTTTTACTCTTTTCTTCTAAATGAATAGCTCTTTGACATATATATTAATAACCTCTTCATAAGCTTCTTAATCAGAAGTATAAGGGTAAATAAAAAGGTCGAAAATGAATATGACCGCTAGTAAGGAGTGTGAACACATTATGAATCCATTACTCATTTACTCGACTATTCATAAGCGTCCTGTCTACCAAGAGTGTCTAAACTGGTTTGTTCTCGATGACGAATTTTCATTTAACTTGCATCAGCTGCAAAAGGAAGTTTTCTCTTGTCTAAACCGCCAATTCACAACCCCCGTTGTGTTTTGTGACTCTTGTGAAGCAAATAAAATTGTGTCTGAACTTGAAGAAGAAGAAGCAGAATTTCTTCAATATGCTTCCGCCGTCTATTGGAGAGAAGTTGGAATTATTTTCATATTTAAATTCGAGGATTATTTACCTTTGGTTGAAACGCTGTTTCACGAGTTGCGTCATGTCATGCAAGAGGATATTCCTTTTTTCAAAAAGCAATTTGAGTTTGATAAAAAGCTTCCATATGAAGAGCGAAAAACTGAAAAAGATGCATTTCAGTATGCCAAAAGCCACCTGCAAAAATTTATGAAATCTCATCAAAACACACCCTTTGTCTCACAATGAAAAAGCCGCTCATCTGAGCGGCTTTTAACTTAGTTTTCGTAAATATGCACGGTTGGCGTTTCTTGATCAGGTTTACGGATAATTAATGCTTCCGGACCGTTTACAGACGTGATGGAAATACTTGTTTCCATATAGTCTGGGAAATGATCAAGCATTAATCCAGCAACGTACTGAGTAAACCCAACAATTTCACCTTTTCCGTAAAATTGAATTGGAATTTCAATGGACATTCTCTGCATCTGACCATCGATATAATGACCTTTCCCTACTACGCTTGTAAAGTTCGGGAAGTAATCTTCAATTTGTGCTTTGAATTCATTAAACTTCATTGCATCATCGCGATAGTCTTTATCGGCAGCAGATGACGGGAATAGGTAATACTTCTCATCAACTTTATCCCACCCGTTCACTGAGTTACGCCCTTTGCCAGCTTGGCCAACGCTAATAAAGTTACCAGGTGTTAAAGAAGATTTTGGATTTTGCTTAAAGATTGCCACTGTGATTGGTACTTGTTCTAGTCCCTTCTTTTTACGCATACGATCCACGATGGTATTTGCTATCTCTTTGCCTCGCTCTTCAATTTCTTTATCATCGAGCTTAACTTCACGAGCGTATCCATCTTCTTGCGTATAGTAGTGGACAGAGTTCATGGCCAGACCAATAACTACCCCGCCAAGCGCAACTTTATCGTCACCGTCTTGAACTAAGTAGTTTTGCTCCGTAATATGGGCCAAATACATTGGGCTTCTTTCATTTCGTGCTTTTAAGTCTCCATCACCTGTATCGGCTGGATTGAGACCTTCATTCTTTAATGAATCACGATCATTTTCCTTTGTCTTATCCTTTAGTTCTTTAAACTGCGCGTCTGTTTTCTTACGGCTTAACCATGAACGAATCGTCTCTTTGTCTAGATATTGTCCTTCTTGGAACACATATTTGTCAGGTGAAAAATCATCTTGTGCTAGACGCATTAATCCTGTTTCAAACTCTTGAATATCAAGGCGATTATTCATATTCGCTGCTACAAGGCCTCTCGCTACTCCCGGTTTATAAGGAAGAATTGTTCGGTAATATTCATCTGAAATGCTGTATTTTGGGATAACAGCTTTTTCATTTTTATCATCTGTTTGTTGAACAATCTCTTCCTCTTTCGAAAAATTAGGTGCACATGCTGAGGTTATAAGCATGACCATAAGAGACAGTAAAAATATCTTTTTCAACTATACACACCTCTTATTTGTTTAATTCAATAAGTAACCTCGCTTCGTCCCATACTTCAATGCCAAGCTCATTTGCTTTAGCAAGTTTAGAACCTGCGTCTTCCCCCGCAATGACAAGGTCTGTTTTCTTACTTACACTACCTGTTACTTTTCCGCCTAAAGCTTCAATCTCCGCCTTTGCTTCGTTTCTGCCTAGCTCTTCTAATTTACCAGTTAACACAATCGTTTTACCAGCAAAAACAGAATCAGAATCTCCTACATTGACGGGTTTTGGACCTTTATAGGTCATGTTAACGCCGGCTTCTTGAAGCTCGCGCAACAGCTCTTGCACTTCCTCTTGTGAAAAGTATGTAACGATTGCATCGGCCATCTTGTCACCGATCTCATTAATTGTCACTAACTCATCATACGTTGCTTTTTGCAACTTGTCCATCGTATCAAATTGCTGTGCTAGAGTTTTTGCTGCTTTAGCACCTACGTGACGAATACCTAAGCCGAATAACAATCTTTCAAGAGAATTTTCTTTAGAAGCTTCAATCGCTTTTAAAAGATTATCTGCTGATTTTTCACCCATTCGCTCAAGCTCAATTAGCTGCTCTTTTGTTAGTTCGTAAAGATCTGCTACGTCTGTGATTAACTCTTCTTTAAAAAGTTGAGTAATTACTTTCTCTCCAAGACCATCAATATTCATGGCATTGCGAGACACAAAATGAATAAGACCTTCACGAATTTGAGCAGGACAGCTCGGGTTAATACAGCGAAGCGCTACTTCCCCTTCTAAGCGGACAAGCTCACTCTCACATTCCGGACAGTGGGTTGGCATCGTAAACTCTTGCTCGTTGCCTGTTCGCTTTTCAGTAATGACATTCACAACTTCTGGAATAATATCACCGGCTTTTTTAATAACTACTTGGTCGCCGATGCGAATGTCTTTTTCACGAATCAGGTCTTCATTGTGTAAAGATGCGCGCTGTACGGTCGTACCTGCAACCTGCACTGGTTCCAAAATGGCCGTCGGCGTAATAACACCTGTACGTCCAACCGTTAGCTCAATATTTTTTAGAGTTGTTACAACTTCTTCTGCCGGAAACTTATAAGCTATTGCCCAACGCGGGCTTTTTGCTGTTGTACCGAGCTCAACCTGCTGCTCAAACGCATCGACTTTAATAACAATCCCATCGATATCATAGGCAAGAGATGGGCGTTTTTCCTGCCAGTTTTCAATGTAAGCAAGAACTTCTTCAATGGTAGCACACTTTTGACGCTCTTTATTTGTTTTAAAACCAAGATGGTCTAAAAGGTCTAAACTTTCACTATGAGCTTCTACATCCTGTTCTCCAACATCCGTCATTGCATACACAAAAATATCAAGATTTCGTTTCGCTGCAATTTTAGGATCTAATTGACGCAGTGAACCAGCAGCAGCATTACGAGGGTTTGCAAACGGAAGCTCTTCATTTTGAATCTTAGCTTCATTTAACTTCTCAAATGACTTTCTCGGCATGAATGCTTCTCCGCGCACTTCCATCGTAACAGGCTCTTTTACACGAAGAGGAATTGAGCGGATAGTTTTTAGATTCTCGGTAATATCTTCACCAATCGTTCCGTCTCCGCGCGTAGCTCCGCGTACTAGGTAGCCATCCTCATAAAGTAAAGAGATTGCTAAGCCATCAATTTTCAACTCGCATACATAGGAAAAATCATCTCCTACCGCTTGGCGAATACGCCGATCAAAATCACGCAAATCCTGCTCATTAAATGCATTTCCTAAGCTTAGCATCGGCGTGCGGTGCTCAACCTTTTGAAAAGCATCAAGCACCTGGCCGCCAACGCGCTGAGTAGGAGAATCCTGCGTTTTTAACTCTGGAAATGCTTCTTCTATTTTAATCAGCTCATTCATTAAGCGGTCGTATTCCGCATCGGGAACGGTTGGCTGATCTAATACGTGATACTCATAGTTATAGCGGTTTAACAGCTCATGCAATTCTTGAATTCTTTGTTTGCTCGTTTCAAGATCCATATCCTTACTCCTTCTTCACACATTATACTTTTGTTACGGGTGCAAATTTAGCTAACAGACGCTTTACTCCCACTGGGCTTGGAAACGCAATGTCCAATTCTTTTGAGTCGCCTTCTCCTTTAACGCTAACGACTGTCCCGATACCCCATTTTTTATGCTCCGCTTTGTCGCCAACACCCCAACCAATCGATTCGCCACCGGTAGAAGTGAGCGTTGTTTTCGCAACGGCAGCTTGTCTGCGAGCAGCATACGGTGATGTGCTTCTTCCACTTGGCTGCATCGGCGATTTCTTCGCTTCGTTCAACGACTCGATTAGCTCTGATGGAATTTCGCTAATAAAGCGCGATGCCGGATTAACGTTTGTCTTACCGAATAGTGTACGCATTTGTGCATTTAATAAGTAAAGTTCTTGTTCCGCACGCGTAATTCCAACGTATGCTAAGCGACGCTCTTCTTCCATTTCCATATCTTCAAAGAGCGAGCGACTGTGTGGAAATACGCCTTCTTCCATACCAAGTAAGAAAACAACTGGGAACTCAAGCCCTTTTGCAGAGTGAAGAGTCATTAAAATCACTTGTTCATTCTCATCTTCCTCTTCATCAAGCTGGTCGATATCGGCCACAAGCGCCAAGTCCGTTAAGAATGCGACTAGGCTCTTGTCCTCACTTGCTTCTTCAAAGGTTTTCGTAACAGATAAAAACTCATCAATGTTTTCTAAGCGACTTTGAGCTTCAATTGTTTTTTCCGTTTTGAGCGCTTCTCGGTAGCCCGTTCGCTCTAGCACTTCTTCTACAAGCTCTGTTACGGACATGTAATCCTGCATTTGAGCTAGGTTGTCAATCATTGCTTGAAAATCTCGCAGCGTACTCGTTGCTTTACCGGTTACGCCAATTAACTCCACTTCATCAAGTGCTTTAAAGATTGAAATATCATGGGTTAGTGCATAGTTTGCCACCTTATCAACAGACGTTGCTCCTACGCCTCTCTTTGGTACGTTCACAATGCGCGTTAAGCTGATGTCATCATCTTGGTTTGCAATTAAGCGTAAATAAGCCAGGATATCTTTAATCTCTTTACGATCATAGAACTTAATTCCGCCAACGATTGTATAATTAATATTTGATTTTAGTAAGACTTCCTCCATCACACGCGACTGGGCGTTCGTACGATATAGAATGGCAAAATCGCTATATTTACGTTTACCAGAATCTATGGCTTCTTTAATTTTACGCGCTACGAATTGAGCTTCATCATGCTCACTCATTGCCTGATAGCGATAAAGCTTTTGGCCATCCACGTTTTCTGTCCATAAGTTTTTCGCTTTTCGATTCATGTTGTTGGCAATGACTTCGTTTGCTGCTGCTAAAATATTTTTTGTTGAACGATAGTTTTGTTCTAATAAAATAACCGATGCTTTTGGATAATCTTTTTCAAAGGAAAGGATATTGGTAATATCCGCGCCACGCCAGCGATAAATCGATTGATCTGAGTCCCCAACTACGCACACATTTTCAAAGCGCGCTGCTAGCAATCGAACAAGCATATATTGCGCATGATTTGTATCTTGATACTCGTCAACATGAATGTATTGAAACTTACGCTGATAGTAAGTGAGCACTTCTGGTACTCGCTTAAAGAGCTGAATCGTCGTCATAATTAAGTCATCAAAGTCCAGCGCTTGATTTTTCTTAAGGCGCTTTTCATACTTTGTGTAAACCGTGCTTACGACTTCTTCATACGGACCCGCAGCCGTTTTTGCGAAATCATCCGCTGTTTTTAGCTCATTTTTCGCTGAACTGATGCTTCCTAGCAACGATCGTGGGTCAAACTTTTTCGGATCCAGGTTTTCTTCTTTTAAGATGTTTTTAATAACCGATAACTGATCCGTTGAATCGAGAATAGTAAAGTTTCGATTATAGCCAATTCTGTCAATGTCGCGGCGTAAAATACGCACACACATGGAGTGGAACGTCGAAATCCAAATATCTTCTGCTACTCCACCAACGATTGCGCTAACACGTTCTCTCATCTCGCGAGCCGCTTTGTTTGTAAACGTAATTGCAAGGATATTCCAAGGCGCCACTTCTTTTTCAGCCATTAGATACGCGATGCGATGCGTGAGCACACGCGTCTTTCCACTTCCTGCACCAGCCATAATTAGCAACGGCCCGTCTGTTGTTTTTACCGCTTCTTTTTGCTGAGGGTTTAACCCTGTTAATAATTTTTCACTTAGAAAATTCATCATTTCACCGCCTAATCAAACATATGTTCTATTTTACTTCACTTTATTTTCCGTTCGCAACATTCTTTTTCACTGCATCTACTGTTTTTAATGCTGTTGATAAATCGTCATAGATTATGTTCCCAACAACTACTGTGTCTGCTATTCTTCCCATCTCAGCAGCCTGCTCTTTCGTTCTAATACCGCCACCGTAGAAAAGATTGGTATTGGTTAACGATTTTTTTACTTTTTCAACGATATCTGGATTTCCGTACATACCGCTATACTCTAGGTAAAAGATTGGTAAATTAAACATTCTTTCTGCCATTTGTGCGTACGCTACAATATCGTCAGCGTCTAAATCCGTTTTGGCACTCGTTAAAGTTGCTACTTTGGCTTCTGAATTTAGCACGCAGTACCCTTCTACAAAGATTTCATCCCAATCCATAATTTCTCCATACTCTTTCATTGCGTGATGGTGTAAGCCAGAAATCCACTTGGGGTCACTGCTGTTTAATACAGTTGGAATAAAGTAAGAGTCAAAGCCAGGAGTAACTGATTCAATTGTTGATACTTCTAAAGCACACGGCACCGTATAGCGACGAATACGCATTAAAAGCTGCAGTACATTATCTAACGTAACGCCATCTGAGCCACCTACGATTACCGCGTCTGTACCGGACTCGCATACTTTTTCTAGCGCTTCATCTGAAATTTCCTTGTTTGGATCTAATTTAAATACGTGTTTCCATTTTTTTACGTCGTACATTGTATGAACCTCCATCTATTTATCCAGCAACTCTTCACTATGCGTTAACTTAACGGACTACTTTCCATTTGTTCATTATAACAAAACTAAGATTGGGAGACGAAACGAAAACCAATCTTTTTTGTCTACATCAATTAAAGTGAAAAAGGCATTTTGTTATAACGGTTATTGTATCCCTGCATAGGATATGCTAATATATAGCTACAAAATTGTATAGCCATACTTTGAAGGATTAATAGTACTTAAACCCTCTGCAGTATAATAGCGATTTAGGGATAGTGAAAGCCTAAAGCAAGATTTAAGGAAAAGGCAATCTGGAGTATATACATGTTTAAGGTGGATACATTACGTATCAACCAGGGTGGAACCGCGGGAAAATCTCTCGTCCCTGGGCATATGAAAGCATATGCCCAGGGACGAGAGATTTTTTTATTACATCATTTATTATTGGAGGAATTACTATGACAAAATCAATGGATCAAATTGTATCTCACGCGAAGCATCGTGGCTTTGTTTTTCAAGGCTCTGAGATTTATGGAGGCTTAGCAAACACTTGGGACTACGGTCCGCTTGGTGTAGAACTTAAAAATAATATCAAAAAAGCTTGGTGGAAAAAATTCATTCAGCAGTCTCCTTACAACGTAGGCTTAGATGCTGCTATTTTAATGAACCCAAAAACATGGGAAGCTTCTGGTCACTTAGGAAACTTCAACGATCCAATGATTGATTGTAAAGATTGTAAAGCGCGCCATCGTGCTGATAAATTAATTGAAGAAAAGCTTCAAGAAAAAGATATTGAAATGATTGTAGACGGTCTTTCTTTTGATGAAATGAAAAAGTTAATTGCCGATCATGAAATCACTTGTCCAGAGTGTGGTTCTGCCAACTTTACAGAAATTCGTCAATTTAACCTAATGTTTAAAACACACCAAGGTGTAACAGAAAGCTCTACAAACGAAATCTACCTTCGTCCTGAAACAGCTCAAGGTATCTTTGTAAACTTCAAAAATGTTCAGCGCTCTATGCGTAAGAAACTTCCATTTGGTATCGGACAAATCGGTAAAAGTTTCCGTAACGAAATTACACCGGGTAACTTTACGTTCCGTACACGTGAGTTTGAACAAATGGAACTTGAGTTCTTCTGTAAGCCAGGAACTGAACTAGAGTGGTTCGATTACTGGAAGAAAACATGTGAACAGTGGCTGCTATCTCTAGGTATGAAAGAAGAAAACATTCGTCTTCGTGACCATGATTCAGATGAGCTGTCTCACTACAGTAACGCAACGACTGACTTTGAATACAAATTCCCATTTGGCTGGGGTGAACTATGGGGCGTAGCATCTCGTACAGACTATGATTTAAAACAACACATGGAGCACTCAGGTGAAGACTTCCAATATATCGACCAAGAAACAAACGAACGCTACGTGCCTTATTGCATCGAACCTTCTTTAGGTGCAGACCGCGTAACGTTAGCATACATGATTGATGCATACGAAGAAGAGGAACTAGAAGATGGTTCATCTCGTACGGTAATGCGCCTACATCCAGCTTTAGCACCAGTTAAAGCTGCAGTATTACCACTTTCTAAAAAGCTTTCAGCTGAAGCTCAGGCTGTATTTGCTGAGTTAGCAAGCGACTTTATGGTTGACTACGATGATGCAGGCTCAATCGGTAAACGTTACCGTCGTCACGATGAGATCGGTACGCCATTCTGTATCACATTTGACTTTGATTCATTAGAAGATAACCAAGTAACGGTTCGTGATCGCGACACAATGGAGCAAAAACGTGTGCCAATCAGCGAGTTAAAAGCTCTTCTAGAAGAAGCAGTTAAGTTTTAATAAAGAAAAAAGCGTGAGACAGATGTCTCACGCTTTTTCTTTATCATGTTGCAGACGCTCTAACACCATTTGATAGGCATCGCTGCCGTAATTTAAGCAGCGTTTGACGCGTGAAATCGTCGCTGTACTTGCACCTGTTTCTGTTTCAATTTTATGGTACGTATTTCCTTCACGAAGCATACGTGCTACTTCTAAGCGCTGTGCTAATGACTGAATTTCATTAACCGTACACAAATCATCAAAGAATTGATAGCACTCTTCCATGTTTTCTAAAGATAAAATTGCTTCAAATAATTGGTCTAATTCTTTGCCACGAAGTTTGTTAATTTGCATGTGCTGAAAACTCCTTTACACTAAACTTTCTATTCATCATCATTTATTCATGTTGTGTTTCACAAACAAAATTCCTACCTTATAAATGCTCTTTTACAAAACGCTTTTACACTTTTATATTTTAACGCATTATTGACGGAAAAAGTACCTTTTTATTCATTACGTCATAAATTCCTGCTGGTGTTACGCGAATATAAGGTAAATGTGTAGATGAGAAAAAAAGAAGTGAATAAATTGGGTCTTCATGTTGATAGCCTCTTATTTTCAATTCTTGTTTTAAGCACTCTTCTTGCGTCATCAAGACTTCCATTCTTTCAGTCGACATGCTTCCATTCAAAGTAAGTGGGAGCTCCGCCACAATTTTCTCATCCTCTGCAAGAGCAATGCCTCCGCCCATTTCTTTCATTTTATGATAGGCATACAGCATATCTTTTTTTGATTTTCCAATAAGAATGAAATCACCGGTACTAGAAAACGAACTAGCTAATCCTTTAACATGCGTTGCAAAGCCTTTCAAAAGCGTGTTAATCCGCCATTTACCGTATCGGTCAATGAGCATGAAGAAGCATTCATCATGGTTTGTATCTAAACATTCATCTCCTACATTTAGTTGAATTGAGTAAGGTTCCATAATAACTGCGTTTTTCATATAAACACCCATAGGCATTGAAAATTGAAAATCATCCATTTTAAGATCCCAGTTGCAATCAAGCGGTTGAAATCGATACGAAGCCCACGGGAAACATGTTTCGTTTTCTTTCTGTTCTTCTCCTTGCTTTAAAATCCATTTTCCGCTTGCAAGAACACTTATGGGTGTCGGGCATTCAGGACTAGTGAGTAGATTAAGGTTAGCTATACATCCAACGCCAATGTGACCATGTAAGTGTTCAATATTGTAGTATCGGGCAATATTTGTAGAAACCATCTTATAGGCATCAATGATTGGTACATGATGCTCAAGTGCTACTTTCACTAGCATATCTGAAACTCCATCTGTATAAAAAGATGGTGGGGAACCATCGGTATTCATAGTCAAATGTTCATAATAATTGAGATCTTCTTCATGTAGTTCATCCAAGATTCTGGGTAGATCCGGGCGAATAGACGAATAGCGTAGCGATACATCGTACCCTAATGACAGCCTTGAAAGAACATCTTTTCCGCTCATAGCCTCGTGATCAGCATCTGCTCCAAGCAATTTCATTTTAACAAGCGTACGTTCTGAAGCTCCTGGAAAATGTCCTTCAACATGCTTTCCTAATCGCTTTGTTTCCTGAATCCAATGGAGCATAAGATCATCTCCATTTAGCAAGCGAGGCCAACTCGTAAGCTCTCCTCCTTGTATAACTGAATCATGATTTAACCATTTTTTGATATGGGCATGAGAGAAAACCTCAGATTCGTTTTCAAACTTCGTTTGAGAATCGAAGCGGCACCACCAATACATCGAATATGGTAGCGTTTTCATTTCTTCAATTAATGAAAATGCTGTTTCTGTATCTGTTTGCAGCATGAGCACTAAGTTATCGTTAATTAAGGTCGTGGTGCCGTGCTTAGCCGCATACTGTGCAAAAGTATGGGGATTATATAACTGAAACGGATGCACATGAGGTTCAATATAGCCGGGCACAATGTATTGATCGCGGCAGTCAAAGACTTCCGTAGATGAATTCAGCACAGCTGGCATTGCTTCACCAACGTAAACAATGCGGTCGTTAGCAATCCAAATGTTAGCTTTCATCCACTTATTCAAACGGGCATTTAAGTAAGTTGTTCCTTTTAACACAATTGTCGGGGATGTTTGTTCACTTACAACTGAAAGCTGATTTCGAATCTGTCTATTTCTCCAACGATACATTCCTATCGACATACGCTGTGCCTCCTTTTGGTTATAATGAATAAATTCCATTTACAAAATAACTTTTATTAATTTATGAGAAAAGGTGATAAAACATGAGACCAAATATTGGCATCGTTAATGCTTTAATTCGACTTACAGTTGGCTTTACCCTTCTTTCTTGGGCAACCTCTCGCTTAACAAGACGTCCTTACCGAGATTCTTATCTATGGTTAGCCTTTTTAGCTGCAATGAAAATTGGTGAAGGAATTACGCGCTTTTGCCCTTTAGTATTTGCTTACGACAAATACCAAGAAGGGGACCAGGGCTATACAGAAGATCCAACGATTAACCCAAGTTAATATTGCCTAAATAAAAAGAAGAGCAAATGCTCTTCTTTTAGTTTTTTGATGCTTTTTCAAGGGCACGATATCCAATATCTTTTCGATAGAAGAAACCTTTTGATACATCAATGTGATTCATTTGTTTATATACTTCTTCTTGTGCTTGCGAAAGCGTATCTCCCTTAGCACCAACTAAAAGAACACGCCCTCCATTTGATACATATGTTTCATCTTCTAAAGTTGTTCCTGCGTGGAAAACAAGCGCTTCTTTATTAATCTTATCTAATCCATAAATTGGATTTCCCTTTTCATAAGCTTCAGGGTAACCAGCAGCTGCTAACACAATCCCCATAACAGCTTGATTATCCCACTCAATCTCAACGTCTTCGTTGTTTAAGATGCGAAGTAAAACATCAACTAAATCGCTTTTCATTCGCGGTAATACAACCTGTGTTTCAGGGTCACCAAATCGAGCATTAAATTCAATAACCTTCGGACCTTGCGCTGTTTGAATGAGTCCAGCATATAAAATACCCGTATACTCACAGCCTTCTTTAGCTAGCCCTTCTGCCATTGGTAATAGAATTGTTTGAACCGCTTTTTCTACTTCAGCGTCACTGATTTGAGGAACTGGAGAATAAGCACCCATCCCACCAGTATTCGGACCTTTATCTCCGTCAAACGCACGCTTATGATCTTGTGCAATGACCATTGGATATACCTTTGTACCACGCACAAATGCCATTAACGAAAATTCTTCACCGTCTAAAAATTCTTCAACTACAACAGTAGCACTAGCTTCCTGGAACTTTTGATCAACCAAGAAATCATGAAGTGTTTCTACTGCTTCTTCAACAGTTAAAGCGACCGTTACACCCTTACCAGCAGCTAGACCATCTGCTTTAATAACAATCGGTGCACCTTGTTTTTCTACATACGCTTTTGCCTCTTCATAAGACGTAAATGTTTCATATGCAGCGGTAGGAATCTCATACTTTTTCATTAACTCTTTCGCAAAGCTTTTGCTTCCTTCAATCATAGCTGCTTTTTTACGAGGTCCAAATACCGGCAGACCCTCAGCTTCAAAGCGATCTACAACCCCTTCAATCAATGGGTTTTCAGGACCTACAATTGTTAGTTTGATATCTTGTTGTTTCGCAAAAGCCACTAGCTCATCATGATTACTTTCATCGATTGAGACAAGCGTTGCCACGTCACTCATACCTGGATTACCAGGAGCTACAAACACTTCATTTACAAGTGGGCTTTTGGACGCTTTCCATGCAATTGTATGTTCTCTTCCACCTTTTCCGATAACTAAAACATTCACGTTCTTCACCTCATTAATGTTTAAAATGTCTTAAGCCTGTAAATACCATTGTAATGCCGTACTCATCTGCTTTTGCAATTGACTCTTCGTCACGGATTGAACCACCTGGTTGAATAATGGCTGTAACACCAGCTTTAGCTGCTGCTTCAACTGTATCTCCCATTGGGAAGAAAGCATCTGAACCTAAAGCTGATCCTTGTGCTTTTTCACCCGCTTGTTCAATCGCAATTTTCGCTGCACCAACGCGGTTCATTTGTCCAGCACCTACTCCGACTGTCATATCGTCTTTTGCAAGTACAATCGCATTTGACTTTACATTTTTCACAACTTTCCACGCTAATTTTAAATCTGCCCATTCTTTTTCTGTTGGCTCGCGCTTTGTTGGAACAGAAACCGTAGCATTGTCAAAACCAAATACATCTTCGTCTTGAACAAGTACGCCGCCTTTTACAGATGTTAAGAAGGATTCTTTTTGTGCATTTTCATCAAGTTCTACTGTTAGTAGACGTAAATTTTTCTTCGCTGTTAATACATCAATTGCCTCTTGATCAAATGAAGGAGCAATAATGATTTCTAAGAAAATTTCTTTTAATTGAATAGCTGTTTCACGATCGATTGGGCGGTTTGCTGCTACAATACCACCGAATATTGATGTTGGGTCTGCTTCGTAAGCTTTCTGATAAGCTTGAGCAATCGTTTCACCCACACCTACTCCACATGGGTTCATATGTTTGATGGCTACAACAGCCGGCTCTGAAAATTCTTTTACAATCTGAAGCGCTGCGTTTGCATCATTAATATTGTTATAAGATAACTCTTTTCCATGCAGCTGTGTAGCCGTTGCAATCGAACCTTTTTGCGTTAATGGTTTTTTATAGAAAGCCGCTTCCTGATGTGGGTTTTCTCCGTAGCGTAATCCTTGAACACGCTCATACGTTACCGTTAGCTTTTCAGGCGTCTTCTCACCCGTAATATTTGTTAGGTATTCAGCAATTAATGCATCATAAGCCGCCGTATGACGGAATACTTTCGCTGCTAGGCGTTGGTTTGTTTCAAACGAAACGTTTCCGTTTGACTTTAATTCGCTTACTACGGTCGCATAATCAGTTGGATCGACAACAACTGATACCGAACGATAGTTTTTAGCAGCTGAACGAAGCATTGTTGGTCCACCAATATCAATGTTCTCAATTGCTTCAGCAAGCGTTACATCGTCTTGTTCAATTGTCTTTTTAAACGGGTATAAGTTTACAACTACAAAGTCGATTGGTGAGATATTGTGCTCTTTCATTTGTGTTTGGTGCTCTTCGTTATCGCGTAACGCTAATAAAGCTCCGTGAACATTAGGATGTAGCGTTTTTAAACGGCCATCTAAAATCTCAGGAAAACCTGTCACTTCAGAGATACCAATTACATCAATGCCGTTTTCTTCTAGCGTACGCTTTGTACCGCCAGTCGAGATAATTTCTACTCCTAACTCCTTCAGTTCTTTAGCAAATGAAACAATACCTTCTTTGTCAGATACGCTAATAAGTGCGCGTTTTGCTGTCATTTTGTAAACTCCTCCTGATTCGATCTCTCTTTTTATAACTTTCTTACACTATCACTCTACCATAGTAAAGTATTAAAACTTTTTTGACAACCCAGTCTATTATTTAACCACAAGCTGCTGAAACAGTTTGTTGAGCACTTGAGGATAAAACTTATGCTCAATCTCATGTATGCGAGTTTCAACGATGTCTCTTGTATCTTCCTCATTTACACGAATTGCCTGCTGATCAATAATCGGCCCCGTATCCATTCCTTCATCTACAAAATGTACGGTAATACCAATAATCTTTACACCAGCATCAAATGCTTGGCCAATTGCATCCATGCCTGGGAACGCTGGTAATAAAGAGGGATGGATATTAACAATTCGATTTTTATATGGTTGAAGTAATGTTGGACCAACTAAGCGCATGTAGCCTGCCAATACTAGAAAATCTATGTTATTAGCCTGTAATTCGTTTAGAATTGCTTGTTCGTAAGCTGCTTTATCAGGGAAGTCTTTAGGTGAGCAAACAAAGCACGGAATACCACATGCTTTTGCTCGCTCAATTACATACGCTTGTGGCTTATTACAAACCACAAGCTTAATTGCTGCCTTTAATTGACCCGATTGCGTTGCTTCGTATAGAGATTGAAAGTTGCTGCCATTTCCTGAAGCAAAGACTGCAATATTCATCATCCAAGCACGCCTCCACTAAACTCTACCCCAGTGCCTTCTGTCACACGTCCAATCACAAATGCTTTTTCCCCTTTGCTTTCAATTGCATTGATAACCGCATTCATTTCTTCTGGCTCTACCGCTAACACAAACCCAATCCCCATATTAAAGACTTCAAACATTTCTTTACGTTCTAAGCCGCCATGCTCTTGAAGGAAATCAAAGATTTTTGGAATCGGCCAAGAACCGTAGTCAATTTCTACTCCTAAACCGTCTGGAAGCATACGGGGAATGTTTTCAATAAACCCTCCGCCTGTAATATGCGCCATTCCAGCTATCTTGGCTGCCTCTAATGCTTGCAACACAGGCTTCACATAAATTTTAGTTGGTGTTAAAAGCTCAAGGCCAAGAGTTTGATCAAATCCTCCATAAACCTTTTGAAGATCAAGCTTTTGATCATCAACAATTTTTCTCACCAGTGAATAGCCATTGCTATGAATACCGCTTGATGAAATACCTACTAGTAGCTGCCCTGGCTTTACGCTTTCTCCAGTGATAATTTCTGATTTCTCAACTGCTCCAACTGTAAATCCAGCTAAGTCATATTCATCTTCCTCATATAACCCAGGCATTTCTGCTGTTTCACCGCCGATTAATGCACAATTTGACTGCTCGCATCCATCTGCAATTCCTTTTACAATCGCTTCGATTTTTTCTGGGACTGCTTTCCCACATGCAATATAATCCAGGAAATAAAGAGGCTCTGCACCTTGTACAACCACATCGTTTACACACATCGCTACAGCATCAATCCCGATAGTGTCGTGCTTATCCATTTGAAAAGCTAATTTTAATTTTGTACCAACACCGTCTGTTCCTGATACTAAAACAGGCTCTTTTAAACCTAAGGAAGATAAATCAAACATTCCTCCGAAACCACCAACTGTGCCCATAATACCTTTACGCTCTGTTCGTGCAACGTGTTTTTTAATACGTGAAACGGCCTCGTAGCCTGCTTCTAAGTCAACTCCAGCTTGCTTATATGAATATGACATATTGTCACTCCTTTTTTACATTGAAACTAACAAGTTACCTTTTCATGTGGGTGTACGGTATCCGGATAAATTTCTGTTGGATATTTTCCTGTGAAACAAGCCATACACTGCCCACCATTTTCATAATCTCGACCTATTGCTTCAATTAATCCTTCATTGCTTAAGAACTCCAAAGAGTCCGCTTCGATTAATTCACAAATCTCTTGTACAGAGCGAGTAGCTGCAATGAGCTCTGATGAAGAAGATGTATCAATTCCATAGAAGCATGGATTTTTTATTGGAGGTGCGCTAATACGAACGTGAACTTCTTTCGCTCCTGCTTCTCGTAGCATGCGGACGATACGACGACTTGTTGTTCCTCGAACAATCGAGTCATCAACCATTACAACACGCTTACCTTCTACAATCTTACGCACTGGAGACAACTTCATTTTCACACCTTGTTCGCGAAGCTCCTGTGATGGTTGAATAAACGTACGTCCAACATAGCGGTTCTTAATTAATCCTAACTCATATGGAATACCTGATTGTTCGGCAAATCCAATGGCCGCTGAAATACTAGAATCTGGAACACCAGTTACGACATCTGCTTCGATTGGAGATTCCATCGCTAGCTGTTTCCCTAAATTTTTACGTGCTGAATGAACGTTAATCCCATCAATGTTGCTGTCTGGACGTGAGAAATAAATGTATTCCATGCTGCAAATTGCACGATTTACATTTAATGTAAAGCGCTCAGATTTTATTCCTTCATCATTGATGATTAACAGTTCTCCCGGTTCTACATCACGTTCATGAACTGCTCCTACAATATCAAATGCACATGTTTCTGATGCCACAACATACGCATCGCCTAGACGACCAAGTGATAGTGGACGTAAGCCATTTGGATCTAAAGCAACCATCATGGCATCTTCAGTTAAAATAACAAACGCATATGCACCTTTTACCATAGAAAGTGCATTTTTTACTTTGTCCTTCATATCACTATAGCCACTACGTTTAATTAAATGAGCCAATACCTCTGTATCAGAAGTTGATTGAAAAATGCTGCCTTGGTTTTCAAGCTGATGCTTCAGCGCATTGGCATTTACTAAGTTACCGTTGTGAGCCAGTGCGATACTTCCGCTATGAGAGCGGAAGTGAAGGGGTTGAACATTTTCAAACCCTCCACCCCCTGCTGTTGCATAGCGAACGTGACCAATTGCTGCTGTTCCTTGAAGCTGATCAAGCTCACCGTGGCCGAATACTTCGTTTACAAGACCCACGCCTTTTGCCACGCTGACTTTTTCACCATTTGTAACAGCAATTCCAGCTCCTTCTTGACCGCGATGCTGAAGGCTGTGAAGGCCATAATAAGCAATTTGACTTGCATTTTCATGACCCCATATGCCGAATACGCCGCATTCTTCGTTTAAACCTTTTATTTCAGCAAGCATGGAATAGCTCCTTTCCAAGCTTTCGTTAAGTCTCGAACAGATTGTTGTACAATTGCATTTCCTTCATGCTTAATTGTTAATTCTCCGTTTTCAGTTACGCGTCCCACTAGCTTAGCATCTGCAACAATACTCTCGAAAGCCTGTTGATTTTCTGGTGCCACTGTTATGATAAAACGTGATTGTGTTTCACTAAATAACTCTGCTGTTACGTCGCCGTTCACCGTAACATCTACTCCAAGACCGCTATCGTTCATTACTTTCTCTGCTAGGGCTACAGCAAAACCACCTTCTGCAATATCATGTGCAGATTGTACAGTTCCTTGACGGATTGCTTGAAGAAGCTGATCTTGACGTGCTTTTTCTACCGATAAGTCTAAAGCAGGTGATTGACCAAATACCTTACCGCTTTCAAGTACTTTTTGAAGCTCAGTTCCGGCAAATTCTGCTTTCGCTTCGCCAATTACATAAATTAAATCTTCTGCTTGTTTCGCATGCTGAGTTGTAATATGCTTCACATCGTCAATTAGTCCAACCATCCCGATAACAGGTGTTGGATAAATTGCTTCACCTTTTGTTTCGTTATAAAGAGATACGTTACCACCGATTACTGGTGTTGAAAGTTGACGACAAGCGTCGCTCATTCCGTCCGTTGCTTTTTCAATTTGCCAGAAAATTTCTGGTTTTTCTGGATTTCCAAAGTTTAAGCAGTCGGTAATTGCTAAAGGTTGTGCACCTGAACACACAAGGTTACGAGCTGCTTCAGCTACGGCAATGCGGCCACCTACTTCAGGATCTAGATAAAGATAGCGAGAGTTACAGTCCGTTGTCATTGCTAATGCTTTATTTGTTCCTCGCACGCGTACAACGGCTGCATCAGAGCCTGGTGATACAACTGTATTTGTACGAACTTGATAGTCATATTGATTGTAAACCCATTCTTTGTTTGCAATCGTTGGTTGTTGTAAAAGCTTCACTAGCATATCACTGTGATTGTCTACTGCTGGTGCGTAAGATGGCTGAGACTGAAACTCACGGTAATAAGCTGGCTCTGCTGATGGTTTGTGATACACAGGTGCATCTTCTGCTAACGCATCAACCGGTACATCTGCTACCACTTCACCTTTATGAGTTAAACGCAGGCGCTTGTCATCCGTTACGTGACCAACTGATACTGCTTCTAGACCGTAGCGCTCTACGATATCTACAATCTCTTGCTCACGGCCTTTTTCAACAACGATTAGCATACGTTCTTGTGATTCAGAAAGCATCATCTCGTACGGAGTCATGCCTGTTTCACGCTGAGGTACAAGATCAAGATTCATTTCGATACCAGAACCTGCTTTACTCGCCATCTCTGCTGATGAACTCGTTAAACCAGCCGCTCCCATATCTTGAATACCAACTAATGCATCACATTTAATTAATTCTAAGCATGCTTCAAGAAGAAGCTTTTCCATAAATGGATCTCCAACTTGAACTGCTGGACGTTTTTCATCTGATTGATCTGAAAGTTCCTCTGATGCAAATGTTGCACCGTGGATACCATCGCGTCCTGTTTTAGCACCGACATACATCACCGTGTTGCCAACGCCTTTTGCTTGTCCTTTTTGGATGTCTTCGTGATTAATTAAACCTACACACATTGCGTTAACTAGTGGATTGCCTTCGTAAGAATCTTCAAACTGAATCTCTCCACCCACTGTTGGAATTCCAACGCAGTTACCGTAACCTGCAATTCCTGCTACTACTTCCTCAAACAAATGACGAACTTTTGGAGATGTTAACTCTCCGAATCGTAAAGAGTTTAACAGCGCAATTGGTCTTGCTCCCATTGAAAAGACGTCACGGATAATTCCACCTACACCAGTTGCTGCTCCTTGATAAGGTTCAATGGCTGATGGATGATTGTGACTTTCAATTTTAAATACAACTGCTTGATTATCGCCGATATCAACAATTCCTGCGCCTTCACCTGGTCCTTGAAGCACCTTTTCACCAGTGACAGGGAATTTCTTCAAAACAGGCTTTGAGTTTTTGTAGCTGCAGTGCTCTGACCACATAACAGAGAATAACCCTGTTTCTGTATAGTTAGGCATACGGCCTAATAGTTGCTCTACATTTGCAAACTCTTCATCTGTTAATCCCATATCTCGATATAGCTTTTGCTCTTTAATTTGCTCTACATTTGGTTCAAGAAGTAACGACATTTTGTTCCCTCCACTGCTTTACGATTGATTGAAATAATTTTAGTCCATCTGCGCTACCTAGAATGTCACTGACTGCTCTTTCTGGGTGTGGCATCATTCCTAATACATTTCCTGCTTCGTTTGAAATTCCTGCGATGTTTTGAAGACTACCATTTGGATTATCTTCGTATTGGAAAAGGATTTGATTGTTTTCAACCAATTGTTGTAACGTTTGTTCATCGCAATAGTAATTACCTTCACCATGTGCTACTGGAATTGCAATGATTTCGTCTTTGCCATAAGCATTTGTAAACATAGTTTCATTGTTAGCTACTTTTAAATTAACTGTTTTACAGATGAATTTTAAATTTTCATTACGACGCATGGCTCCTGGTAAAAGACCTGCTTCTAAAAGGATTTGGAAGCCATTGCAAACACCTAATACAGGCTTTCCAGCTGCTGCTGCCTTTTTCACTTCATCCATTACGTTTGAAAAGCGTGCAATGGCACCTGAACGTAAGTAATCTCCGTATGAGAAGCCACCTGGTAACAGGATACCGTCATATTCGTCTAAAGACTTAGCATCGTGCCATACGTATTCTACTTCCTCACCAAGCTCATCTTTAATTGCATGATACATATCTACGTCACAGTTTGACCCTGGGAACACAATTACAGCAAATTTCACTGTACGACAACCTCCTCAACCTCGTAACAATAGTCTTCAATTACTGTATTCACTAAAAGCTTTTCGCACATTTCTTTTACTCGCTCATCCAATGCATCTGTGCTATCGATTGTTAGCTCTAAGAACTTACCAATACGAACTTCTTGTACTTCTTCATAAGACATACGGTGTAATGAATTTTTAACGGCTACGCCTTGTGGATCTAATACGCTTTCTCTTAATGTGACAAATACTTTTACTTTATACATGGTTGGGTTATCCTCCGATTCGCTGTAAGATTTTTTCGTATGCTTGTGTTAAACCGCCTAAATCTCTGCGGAAAACATCTTTATCTAATTTTTCGTTTGTATGAACATCCCAGAAACGGCAAGTATCAGGTGAGATTTCATCAGCCAAAATGATATTTCCTTGAGACGTACGACCAAACTCTAATTTAAAATCAACTAAGAAAATGTCTCTCTCTTTAAAGAAAGAAGATAATACTTCATTAATTTGAAGTGCTTGTGCTTTTAAGCTATCAATCTCTTCTTGAGTTGCAGCTTGTAGGAAAACAGCATGTTCATCAAGGATTAACGGGTCTCCTAGCGCATCATCTTTGTAATAAAGCTCCACAATTGGCTTTTTAAATCGGATACCTTCTTCAACGCCAATTCGCTTAGCTAAACTACCGGCTGTTGCGTTTCGAACCACGACTTCAAGCGGAACGATTTTGACCTGTTTCACTGCTTGCTCATAGTCAGATAGTTGTTTTACAAAATGTGTTTGAATTCCTTTTTCATGAAGCATTGAAAATAGCAAACTACTAATTTGGTTATTTAGCTTTGCTTTCCCTTCAATTTCAGCTTTCTTTTCACCATTAAATGCTGTTGCCTCGTTTTTGTAAGCAACCCACAGTACATCTTGTTCATTTGTTGCATAAATTTTCTTTGCTTTTCCTTCGTAAAGTAGCCCTTGCTTTTCCATGCTGACACCTCTATATCCAGAATATTCTGATACCCACTTTTGCAGAAAGGCAAGGACTTACCTTGCCTTCTTTATTAAAGACCTAAGCGTTCAAAAATCATATCTACACTTTTCAGGTGATGTGTATGATCGAAGCAGTCATCAATTTCTTCTGCTGTTAAATGTTGTGTAATGCGCTCTTCTCCTTCGATTAGAGAGCGGAACGGAACTTGTGTTTCCCATGCTTCCATTGCTTTAGGCTGAACTAAATCATATGCTTCTTCACGAACCATACCTTTGTTAATTAACGTTAGTAACACGCGCTGTGAATAAATCAAGCCTAACGTGCGATCCATATTGCGCTTCATGTTGTCTGGGAATACCGTTAAGTTTTTCACGATGTTTGCAAAACGATTTAACATGTAGTTCAATGCAATTGTTGCATCTGGTAAGATAACGCGCTCTGCGGAAGAATGTGAGATATCACGTTCGTGCCAAAGTGGTACGTTATCATAAGCTGTTACCATATATCCTCGAATTAGTCGTGCTAGCCCTGTCACATTTTCTGAACCGATTGGATTACGCTTATGTGGCATAGCTGATGATCCCTTTTGACCTTTTGCAAAGTACTCTTCTACTTCACGTGTTTCACTCTTCTGAAGGCCACGAACTTCTACTGCAAACTTCTCAATTGACGTTGCAATTAAGGCTAGTACGGACATATAGTGTGCGTGACGGTCACGTTGTAGAGTTTGTGTAGAGATAGGAGCTGGAGAGATACCAAGTTTTTCACACACATACTTTTCAACAAATGGATCAATATTAGCAAACGTTCCAACTGCTCCAGACATTTTTCCAAACTCTACTTCAGCAGCTGCTCGCTTCAAACGCTCTAAGTTACGCTTCATTTCTTCATACCATAGTCCCATCTTTAAGCCAAATGTTGTTGGCTCTGCGTGGACACCGTGTGTACGACCCATCATAACTGTATATTTATGTTCTTGTGCTTTTTCTTTTAACACTTCAATAAAGCGCTCAACGTCGTTTACTAAAATATCGTTTGCTTGTTTAAGTAGATAAGATAATGCTGTGTCTACAACATCTGTAGAAGTTAAACCGTAATGTACCCACTTACGCTCTTCACCAAGTGTTTCTGATACTGCACGAGTAAAAGCAACAACGTCATGTCGTGTTTCAAGTTCAATTTCATTGATTCGATTGATATCAAAAGATGCATTTTCACGGATTAGCTTTACATCTTCTTTTGGGATATGCCCTAATTCAGACCATGCTTCACAAGCTAAAATTTCAACTTCTAGCCAAGCTTTAAATTTATTTTCTTCAGTCCAAATGGCTGCCATCTCTGGTCTTGTATAACGTTCAATCATGTTGTTAATTCCTCCGTTCTTTCCCATATTCCTAATGATTCGGCTTTTTCTACCGCCTCATCTATCTTATCAGCTAATACAGTAATATGTCCCATTTTTCGTTTATGTTTTGGAACTTTTTTTCCGTACAAATGAAGATGCATATCGTCTAAATATTCGATTTTTGCCATCGTTTCTTCAATATGCTCTCCTAATAGGTTAACCATAACAGCAGGTTTTAACAATGTTGATTGAACTAAAGGCCAGTTACAGATTGCTCGAACATGCTGCTGAAATTGCGATAAGCTACAAGCATTAATTGAATAATGTCCTGAATTATGTGGTCTTGGTGCTAATTCATTAATATAAAGATTGCCTTCTTTCGTTAAGAACATCTCAACAGCAAGAGTCCCAACCAAGTTTAGACCTTTTGCAATTTCTTTTGCATATTCAACTGCCGTTTGCTCTTGGCTAGCTGTAATACGTGCTGGCACAATGGTTTGGTGTAAAATATGATCTTTATGAATATTCTCAGCAACTGGTAAGCATACAATGTCGCCTCTCATGTTTCGGTGAACAATGACAGAAACCTCTTTATCTAAGTTCATCCATTGCTCTACGATACATTCAGACTGTGATAGTAATCCTTCTGCCTCAGCTACGTCATGACTGCTTTTTAAAAGAACTTGCCCTTTGCCGTCATAGCCCCCTCTACACGTTTTGACTACGCAAGGATAGCTAATCGTCTCGACAGCCTTTAACAGCTCTTCTTTATTCTTTACAATGGCATACTGAGGTACGTTTAGATTTAGATTAGTAATCATTTCTTTTTCTAAACGACGATTTTGAGTAACTGCTAATAAGTGACTTCCTTGTGGCACGTAACATTTCGTTTCTAACCACTTCATCATTTCAACATCAACATTCTCAAATTCATATGTGATTACATCTGAAACTTCTGCAAGTCGTTCAATTGCCTTTCGGTCATCATAGGCACCAACCACTTTAATATCAGCTACTTGACCACAAGGCGAGTCTTCTGTAGGCTCTAAAACAGCAATATAGTAACCCATTTCTTTAGCAGATAGGGCAATCATTCTCCCTAGTTGGCCTCCGCCAACAATTCCTATTGTTTTCCCTGGACGTATAAGAACATTAGACAAGTTGATCACTACTTTCTAACACGGATAGTCGAATTGATTCTCTTCTCTCATCTAGCTGTTTACTAACGATAGAATCTGATGTACCCAAAATTTGAGCTGCAAGCAAGCCGGCATTTGTTGCTCCTGCTTTTCCGATTGCTACTGTTGCGACCGGAACACCTCCGGGCATTTGAACGATAGACAGCAATGAATCTAAGCCATTCAAGTTACTTGATTTAACCGGTACACCAATGACAGGCAAAACTGTTTTCGCAGCAATCATACCTGGTAAATGTGCTGCTCCTCCTGCTCCTGCAATAATAACTTGAATTCCTCTTTCCTTTGCTGTTTCGGCGTATTCAAACATATAATCTGGAGTTCTATGTGCCGATACAACTTTTTTTTCGTAAGCAATATCTAATTCCTCTAAGATGTCACAAGCATGTTGCATTGTAGACCAATCTGATTGACTTCCCATGACAACAGCAACTTTTACATTCATAGATAAAAGCTCCTTTTTTAATTTATAAAAAAAGCCTAGAATGATGTGATTTCCAAAAGGAAAGTCACAATCACTCTAGGCTTTATTAATCCGTACCTTTACCATAAGCTGCAGGATACGAATAGTTAATCCTAATTGATTGTTCTTTCCTCATAGTCCAATAATTTACGGTTATTGGGTAGAAACTCTCAGGCCATATTCCTGAATATTATATGAGGTTTCGTTTCTCTTATTTGCAACTTAATGATAACAGCCAACCATGAAAAAAGTCAACTCAAAAATCGAATATTTAACTTTTAAATTTTAATAATGTTCGTGTTTAAAGTAGTTTTCCTTCAAATATGATTTGTTGCTTTATCGGAACATGTTCTTTAACCCCATTCGTGACCCTTTCTTCAAATACAGGCTTTTCCATTCTTCTCACAGGCATATAACCGTCCTTTTTCATACGATCTAGACAATCAGCAATTGTTTCGTTTTCAGCTACTTCATACATTACTTTTTTCTTTTTTTTCTCACTCATAGTAAATCTCCTTTTTATTCATTACTTTTTATCGAAAGGAATAACAAAAAAGGCTAGTCTACTGACTAGCCTTTTTTGCGCTGTTGCCTGGCAACGTCCTACTCTCACAGGGACAAAGTCCCAACTACCATCGGCGCTAGAGAACTTAACTTCCGTGTTCGGCATGGGAACGGGTGTGACCTCTCTGCTATCGCCACCAGACATGAATTGAGATTATTCTCTCAAAACTAGATAACATGTTTGCTGAGTACTAAGTTTACTGTCTAGCTACGGCTCCTAATTGTTCGGTCGTTTCACTTCTGTTATTGAAACCAAAGAGCGGTTTCCCTATCAGAAGCTCCAACGCCTTTCACAATTGAACAGTCGCCTTCGCTTTTCTAATTTGGTTAAGTCCTCGATCGATTAGTATCAGTCAGCTACACACGTCGCCGTGCTTCCACCTCTGACCTATCAACCTGATCATCTTTCAGGGATCTTACTAGCTTGCGCTATGGGAAATCTCATCTTGAGGGGGGCTTCATGCTTAGATGCTTTCAGCACTTATCCCGTCCACAC
>NZ_SBIM01000008.1:0-250778 GCF_004348885.1 Bacillus sp. CBEL-1
AGTTCGACTGGATAACTAACTCTTGTTCCCATAGAAAAAAACACCTCCAAGTGATGGTTAGGTACTACATACCCAGTTTTCAACTTAAAGGTGTTTTTTATTTGTCTCACTTTACGGGGTCAGTCCCTCAACCGTTCAGGTTTTTTATTAGTTGAATTACTTATGTCCCAGCCTTTTATAGCATCCATACAAATAACGATAAAATTTATCTTATTAAACAAGATGACTGTGGTTGTTTAAGATTTGGAGCTTCCACTTTTTGTCCTCGTAGGTAAAGGTTGTGATGCTCGTGTTTTGCAGAGCTGTTTTTCCTGTGCCGTGCTCTCCGTTTGTTACGTAGTGGATAAAGGTATTAATGATGGCTCCGTGGCTCACAACGGCTACCTTTCTTCCTTTAGATTCTTCCATAATTTCCGTTAGACGTTTTAAAAGGCGCTCTTGAATGACTTCTAGTGCTTCCATATCGTATAAAGCTTCGCTTCCCCAATTTGTATCATAATTGGGAACTAGGTCTCTTAATGAAGCAACCGGCTTTCCTTCTAGCTGGCCAAAAGAGCGCTCTCTCAATCTTTCACATGTTTCAATGTTATTAATACCGGATGCAGTCGCAATTGCTGCTGCCGTATCGTAAGCTCTCGTTAAATCGCTTGAATATAACTTTTCAATTCCTTCATTCTTTAAAAATCGTGCAACTTGCTGAGCTTGCTTCATGCCTTGCTCATCAAGTCCTATATTGCGCTGCCCTTGAATAAGCTTCTTTTTATTCCATTCGGTCTGTCCATGACGGATTAAGTACAGCATACCCTCACTCCTTTTTCCCTTTATTCTTTATTATAAAGAATAAAGGGATATTCAGGTGAAAAGTTTACCTTAATCAGGATTACATGATGCTTTTCCATGGCGAAGCACATCAAAGATAGCTTGACCATCACTTGAAGAGTTCTCCGAAAATCTAACGGGTAATAAAGAAAATACCGTATAGTAAACTGAAAAATAAACAAACTGATAAAAGAACAGATTTGCTGTGAAAAAACTAGATTCAATTAAACTATTTACAATAAAGATGGATGCTAAATTAGCCAATGATCCTCCCGCATAGACACAAGCATGAGAAAAACGGTTATCATATTTTAGCTTTTCATATACGCAGACGGAGTCTAAAAAATATATTGATTTCAACTTAATTTTCTTCCATTTAAAGATTGTTCTTCCTTTTCCAATTGTAAAGTTTACCTGTCCTCCGAATAGTAAGGCCATAAAGGAATGACCTGACTGATGGATAATAGATACAATAGGAACAATGAGCAAAAACGAAAACAAAAATTTAGGAATATCATCTAATCCAAACACAGTTCCATCTCCTTTATCATACGATTTGTTACCACTACTATTCCACTTTGTATCTCTTTAAAACCTGTGTTTTTCCAGTTTTATTCATTCAGTTAAACCAAAAACCTTCTGTAATCGTACAGAAGGTTTTTGTTAATAAGCGCTAATATTTAGTTCATTTAAAAAAGTAACAGCAAATGCTTCACAGGCTCGAATATCTTCTTCCATCTCAGGAGCCATTTCAATTTTTAAACCGGTGCAAACAATATCCGCTCCGCACTTTTTTAACCTTTCTTCAAGTAAGTCTACCGCCGCACAGAACTCTGGATAAACGCGGTCCCCAGAACCAAAAGTAGCGCCTTTTTTACCAATTAAGTTGATTTCACCTAAATTGTCATAGAAATCTTCAGCTTCATAAGGTAAATCTCCGTTCCCCCACGTATACGCTCCGAGTAAAATACCATCGTACGCTTGTAAATCTTGTACATCTAATAATTCAAGCTCTTCCATATGTACTTCATGTCCTGCACTCTGAATTTTATGTTTTAACAGATAAGCTATCTCTTCTGTGTTACCAGACATACTTGCATATCCAATTAGAATTTTTGCCATTTCTTTACTCCTCTTACTCGCATTTAAACAATTTGTGCATGAATTGTATCCACTTTATCTCTTATCTTTTGCAATTTAAACCGTTTGCTAACCATTGAATGAAATAGTTCGCGGTTTTGCGTATCGAGAGCTTCGTTAATCTTAAAGTTTAAATGATTCATTTGAAGATCTAAATCTAGGATTGAACAAATGACTCCGTTCAGATATAAATCTTGAAGCTCTTCAGTGCTTATGAAACATTGAAACTCTCGATTGACATCCATTAAGGAATGCCATCCTAACGAATCAATATATTTCCGTTCATCAGTCAATGTCCATACGTCTCCTTGGTGAAAGGTAATAACGTGTTGGTGACTTTCTCCAGGACAACAGCAGCTTACTTCATGACTAAATGCCTTTACTACGACTAAATGTTTATCCATTGATTTTTCTCCCTTTCTATTTATAAATTTCAATTCAGTCTCTCTAAGACTTCCTTATGTTAAAAAAGCTTATTGTTTCCAATTAGTAATTGATAATTATTATCAGTTTATATGATAATGATTATCAATGTCAACTATACTTTTTTAATTAAACAAAAAAAACATGTATATGTCATCATATACATGCTTTTAATCTCTTTTTAAAAATTGATAAACGGCTTCATCTACTTCGTTGCTCTCATGTAAATTTGAATGCGATTCATGAAACGTATGAAAGTGAATATGCTCGGTAAACGAATCAAGTCCATAGGCACTTTCAATCGTCACAACTCCATCAGTCCCATCGCCAATATCTCCAGCTCCGGAAAACACATCAATATGTTTTGCGAAATCTTCTTTATTAGCATGGATGTCTCTTAATGCAGCAGAGTGAAAGACCAAATCGCGAGCTCCTTCAGACGCCTGATGACTCTTTGCATGTGGATACATTTCCATTAGTTCACCATAGTCTAATCCCTTTAACGGCGATCCAAGCGTTACCAACTTATGAACATCTTTAGGTCTTTCTAAGCTAACTGCTGTAGCAGTTAAACCACCCATACTATGACCTAATAAATCAACAGAGGAAACATGGTACATTTTCTTTAAGTCATCGATAATACGTCCAACCCATTTCGTCTGCTCTTCCAGACTTGCATCTGCCTTTTTAAACACAATGTGTACCATAGGCAGATGCCCCGCTAACTTCCCTTTTTGTTTCCACTGTACTGTTCCATCACTTCTCACAATACAGTAAGCTGATTTTTGCCCCCAATTGTTTTCTTCAAATCGTTTTATCATCGTACCTAAGCTATTTTGATTTCCTAAATATCCATGTATAAACAAAACAGGTATTTCTCCCGACGAACTTGCACGCTTTGTTTGGGACGAGAAAATATACCAGCAAAAAGCTACTAATAATATAATGCTAAGAAGCAAAATGAATATTCTCAAGCTGCTAGCCTCCGATCGTGCCTTTACCATACTATTTCTCTAAAAGATTGTACTCCTATATTAGCTGTCTCTCGTTTGTTAGTCAAAAAATTTCGCATGAATCTTTCGTTGATACTGACGATAAGAGGGAGAAGACGCCATGCCTTTTTGCTTTACGATTTGCTGTAGCCTTACTTTTTTTTCTGTTAATTTTTGTTCTACATCAGCTTTTTCATCACCGTTACAAACAGCTGCCAGCTGTTCAAGCGTAATGACTTCTTTTTTTAGCTGTTTCTCATCTGAAACCATGCCTGCATTTTTCATCATTCGATATGCTTGACGCAGCTCTTCTGGAATATGACTCAGGTCTTCTAGCTGTAGCGGCTTTCCTGCTCCTGATAAATTATCGAAATCACCATCGTTAATCGCTTGTTTGATTTTTTCTTCCGCGATAATGTGGGCAATATCCATATTCCCCCTCCTTTTTATATACTATCGACTAGTTATGACTAATTTATAAAAAAAGCCTCCTTATATCAAATAAGGAGGTAAAAAGTTGTTCAAAGGTCATCATTGTTATGCCTACAGTTTAATAAAACCACATTATGATAGCGTTTTCAAGTTATTTTTAAAAGAAAGAATGGCTTTCACCACTCTTTTATCCTGTCTCGCTCTAGCGTTTTACTTTACACTATTCTGTATCTGATCGTGGAACTAAGATCTCCCCGTTTCCTTCATTTTTTTCTACAATCATTTGCAAAATTGTATTTGTTAATTTACTAGGTTGGTACGGTTTCACTAAATAAGCATACGCTCCAAATTCCATGCCTTTATTCTTTTCATCGAGAGCTGAAGAAATAAAAATTGGAATATGTTCAGTAGTTGGATCACCTTTCAGCATCTTTAAAATATCCCACCCGTTCATTTCATGCTCATGCAGCATAATGTCTAACACAATAGCTTCTGGCGGATTAGCTTGTATCGCTTCTATTGCAGCTTCGCCTCGATCAAAATGTCGAACGTAAAAACCGCTTTCTTTTAGCTCTACTTGCAACAGGCTTGCTAAACTTTTATCATCTTCAATAATGATGATGCTGCGCTTTCCGTCTTCTTTTTCTTGCTCAATTTGTTCAACAGAATGAGTTGTCATTAAAGGCAAGCTAACGGTGAATGTGCTTCCTTTTTTCCATTCTGAATTAACTTTAATCTCACCCTGGTGTGATTTAACGATTTCTTTTACAATAGAAAGCCCTAATCCTGTTCCACCAATTTTTCTCATATCTGAATTATCTACGCGATAAAACTTTGTAAATAGCTTATTTATTGCTTCTTCTGGAATTCCAATTCCTTCATCTTTAATTGAGATATGCACTTTATCATGCTCTGCAAGTGCTTTTATTTGTACATTCCCACCATCTGGCGAATACTTAACAGCATTGTGAATTAAGTTGTTAAATAGCTGTATGAGCTTATCCTCATCACCAAAAACAATAAGATCTTCACTACTTGTAATGATATCAAAGGTATGCTTTCCTGCATTCACCTGCTGAACGTTTACCACTTGCTTTAAAACCGGAACTAAATTCACATAATTTTTGTGATACGTTTGCGTTCCAGATTCCATTTTTTGCACATCAAGAAAATCGTTAATTAAAGCTGTTAAACGCTGAGCTTCTTGGTAAATGGTATTTAAATATTTCGTTTGCCTTTCTGGTCGAAGCGTTTTGTTTAACATAAGTTCTGTGAAGCCTAATACACTCGCTAGCGGTGTTCGAAGTTCATGGCTTACTGTACTAACAAATTCAGATTTCATTTGATCTACTTCAAACTCTTTTGTAATGTCTCGGTGAACAAATAAAACGCCAAAATGCTGACGGTTACGATAAACGTATTCGCTGTATACTTGAATTACACGATTTACTCCTGCAATATTTACTTGATATATGACAGTTGACTGGCGATTTTTAGACATATTAATGGTGTCAGTAATGAATGCTAGCAGCTCTTCACTATTATCTACTCGTTCACTAATTTGCTTCGTCCATTCATCCAACGGTGAGTTAAGAACAGTTTTTGAATGCTGACACCCGAAGATTTCACAAATATTTGTATTCACTTGTAAAACCTTACCTGATACATCCACAAGCTGAATGCCTTCTTTAATAGAATTGAGTACATCCTGAGACAATAAACGATCATGCTCAGACTCTTCGTAAATATTAATTTTCTCTAATGTAAGCGCTACTTGTTTACTTAAAGCAGAGAAAGTATCTAGATCGTTACTTGAAAAATCGTTAGTGTATCGGCTGTAGCACATACAAGCAATCAGTTCACCTTTGGATGAAATGACTGGTACAACAACGTCATATACATACATTTCTTTCTCATGATAAAGCTTCTCTGACTGTTGGCATAGCCGCTTAATAACAACAGGCTGATGTTCTTCTTTAAGCAGAGCTAAATGACTATCTAAGTTTGTAAGAGCTTGGTCTACGGCACTATTTGACAGTCCAATTGAAGCATGCCCTTTTTCATTTAAAAGAGCAATGAATCCATAATCTACTCTCATTACTTTTCGCATGTTTTTTACAATGCTATCTAAGACCTCTTGTTTTTTCAGAGAATTTTTCAATTCATCTATAAAATCATTTCGCGATTCTAATTCATGCTCTCGTTCTTTCATTTTATCTAATGCACTTTGCAATTCATCCTGCTGACTATGCAGCTCATCTTGTTGTGCAGTTAGCTCTTCGTTTTGAGCGAGCAATTCCTGTTCATTCGCCTGTAAGCTCCGTACCATTTTATAAAAAGCGTTGGATAGTACGCCAATTTCATCCTCACGCTTTTCATCTAGCTCATAAGATAAATCTTTACCATCAGCAATTTCACTAGCCACATAAGCAAGCTCGTTCAGAGGCTTTCCAACTCGTTTTAATAGGACCCTTGTTAATACAACGAGCACTAGTAAGCTGAACCCTAACAGACCAATAAAGAACCATTGGCTTTGATTCATATTCGTAGAAGCATCTGCATAAGCTACATCTATTTCATCTGAGAGTTGCTGTTGGTATGCGTTTAAGTCTTGTTGAACTTTTTCAACGCCTGCTGTGGCATCTTTGCGCTTTTGACTCTTACGTATTTCCTCTATTCCCTTCTTAACATACACATCTTTAAATGTTGGCATCGTCTCGGTGAAATAAACATTTACAAAATTATCAAGGTTGCGAATCATAGCTTGATCCTTTTCGTCAGCTAAAAGGAATAGCTCATCAATATTTTGCTGTAGAGGTTCTTTTCTACTCAATGCTTGCTCATACATGCTCTCATTATCAAATGCAATGTAGCCTCGAGCTTGAAGAAAAGCTTCATTTAAATCCTTTTTAATCGCAATAATTAGCTTTTCTTTTTTCGTTAACTCTTTACGCTGCTCGTCAAACGTTTCGGCAATATTTTGTTGAGCGTTAATAAGCACAACAGAACCGATTGCAAACATAACAAAAAACACTAGTATCAGTAAAATAAACTGGGAAGAAATACTCTTTCTTCCCACTTTTAATTTAGTTTTCATTTAAAATATCCTCAACCTTTTCCGCTAGTGCCAAAGGGCTAAATGGCTTTGACATAAAGTGCGTGGCCCCTGCTTCAATGACCCTAGACTGATCAGCAAGTTGATTTTTAGCTGACAATACGAGAATGTGTTTATACTTCTCGCTATTGATTGCTTTTAGCTTCTGAATTACTTCTAAACCGGTAAACACAGGCATCATATAATCCACAATAAGTAAATCAAAGTCTTCTTTTTGTGCATATTCAACAGCTTCTTGACCATCCTGTGCTTCTACTATTTCATGCCCTTCATCTTCCAACGTATCTACAATTAACATACGAAGCACCGCTTCATCTTCAGCAAGTAAAATTTTCGCCATTATTCTCCTCCTCAATGCTGGTTTTTAAAAGTATCTTGTAAAATATAATAAGACGATTTTAACCTCTCGTGATAAGTTGGCTCCTGCCACATTTCCCATGTATAGTGATAAAAGCTTTCAGATGGCAAACGGTTCTCTTTCATAACTGGAATTGTATCCGTTATTGCTTTTGTTTTGTGATTGACTGCTACAACAGCCAGATCAATTCCATCCAAAGTTACACTTTCTGATAGCTCACCTTTTTTCCATACGTCTCCCATTGCTTCTTTAGAACTCGGATCTTTCATGTTTAATAACGCCCATGGAATACGAATCTCAAAGACACCTGTTTTTTGATTCAAATAATAGTCTGCTAAGCTATCGAAATCCTTGTCTTTGGGATCTGTGGTACCAAACTTAAGCTTTCCAGCTTCGTATGATTCAAACGGAATAGTTTCTTTCTGTCCGCTTTCATTTTTAATTTTAAGCTCTTTATTAAGCGTTAATCGAATTGGATGGAACACCCCGTTATCTTTTTGATTCGCATACGGTACAGTTGGAATCATCTGCAGCTTATGTGCATAAGAAAAATAAAACGTATCATAGTAGCTATCAATCCAAAGATGACTGTTTTCTTTTCCATTAAGTTCAGCGACAAAATCAATGCCTTGTGTTTTTAAGCCTGGTAGCTGCTTTATGTTCGACTGACCTTGATCTTTAATTGTGTTGAAAAGCACATATAAACTTTCATCTTTAAGATTGTCTGACTTCCCTTTTACGTATAAATATCCTTCATCACTCGTTACTTGGAAGTTCTTTAATGAAGAAGAGGAACTGCTTTCTGTTGTTGCTTTCTTCCAATCATCCTCTTTTCCGTCAATAATTACTTTTTGCTCTCGTCCCGGTTCAAAGCTTAGTAAACCAAAATGCTGTTCATTAGTTTGCATATTATTCCAAAACGGTCTGCGGTCAGGATTGTCATAGTCCATTGTATTCCACGTTCGCTTAAACCACTCATCTTGCCATGTGAAAACAAGTCCTCCAGCCATTTTTTCTTCGACGATGTCTTCAAACAAGTGCGTTAGCATTTCTCCTTGTTCTTGTTCTGAATGAAATCCTTGATTCCATCCGTATCGATTGCGGTGTGTTAAACCTCGGGAAGCTGGAATACCAAACTCAGCCACAAGGAGCGGCATGTCGTGAACTTCTTTCATATGCTGCAAGTAACCAGCGTAATTATTTTTTTGACCACGGTGATCTACATAACTCACATAGCGAGATTCATAGTTTAAAAAATCCGGGTAGTAAGGATAGATATGATACGAAGCAAACAACCCTGGTTCAAACTGATCCGTTGCATGAATTAGATTTGGATTAACTGTTACTTTATCTTCGTCTACTGAAGGTTCAGATGGATGCGTCAATAAATCCGTCGTCACCCAGTTTGTAAAGCTCATAGGCCTTTGCCATTTGTAATTTTTCTGTTCATAATCAATGGTTTGTTCCATCATTTCAGCGAGCCATACCTCAAACGGCTGTGCTCCTTGTGTGTAAATATACTTACCTTTAAAATCCTTCATTCCTTGATGCTTCTCATTAGTTGATAATACAACGTCTGGGTCCCACTCCACTCCAATCATCCATCCAAGTACATATGGCGAAACATCTGCTTTATACGTCCCGCTTGCATGCCCTGCACGCTTTGGTAATGTTGCGTTACCGTGAACTAAATCAACTACGCGCTTAATTTCATCTACAAACTCAGATGTATTTTCTTTTGAAAAAGCGTCTTGCGACTCATAAAATACTTCTTCATTAATCCACACACCATGGAAAATGTAAAGAGGCTCTTTTGCTTGCTGATTGTATTCAGCTAGAGCTTCATAAAAACCTGGAGGATGAATCGTATATACCCGAATAGCGTTGGCATTCATTTTACCTATTTGCTTAAACCATCTCATGTACTCTGCCTTTGTAATAGCCGTCTCTCCAGGAAAATGTCCAGGTTTCGCAATCCCCATATTAACACCTTTTACTAGAATGTCTTGCCACTTTCCGTCTTTATAAACCTGCAGATAATCGTCTCCTGCTTTTCCAGTAGATTGATAGTCCTTGCCACTATAGACTTCAATCGGAAGCTTTTGGTCTTTCGCCTCTTTACTTTGAGTGACAACCTCTTTCATTAGCGGAATATATACATTCCAATAGAAAGCAGTCGAATCATCTCTTCGCAAAGATGTGATCCATTTTTTCCAAGTTGGATAAAAAGATGCTTGATGGAAAGCAGGTATTTCTCCTTCATCTGCGAAATCCCCTGCAAAGTAATACGTATCATATTTACTAGTCTTATGATACGTTACTGCTGGAATCGTTGTTGGAATATTGTGCTCTAAAAGTTTTTGCTTAGCTGAGCCTTTTAAGTTCAACGTATAGGTTGCTTGAATCTCCCTTTCATCTTGTGCTTGGATAACATCAAACCAATACTGATATGCTGCTTCATCATTCAGCCCAAGTTCCTTCTGACCGCTCTTGGTGTACTGAAACCAAACTGGATTATCTTTTAATTCTTTTTCGGTAATTACAATTAGTTCATTTTGTTCATTTACAAATAATAACCCTTTACCTTTGAGAGCCCATCCTTCTCCAAACTGCTCTCGATACGCTACTTTAGCCCAATTTGGAACTTCACTACTGCTAAAATCTTCAAAATAACGACCAATCCATCCTGTCCAAGTGACATTATAGAGATCGTAAAGCTCTGCTCGTACCTCTTTGGGAGTTGGACTTGCAAACGTATTAAATTCTCCAACAAGAGTTGAATGGTGATCATATAAAGACGTGCGGATAAAGGCAATATCTTCTGATGTTACTCCCCCATACAACAGCTTAGAGCGATTGCCTTCTTGCACACCGTCCTTCAAATCCTCTTCATATACTCCGTATCCATCTGCTAAATAAATCATGTCATAGTCATTGTTCTTTGGTAACGAGCGAATTGTATACTTACCGTTATCCTCTGGAACAAATCCTACATAGTCTTTCTTGGGGTCATAGGCTTTCCCGCCTTTAACTAACTTAGACTGATTTAACATCCACACAAGCCCTTGATGCTCCCGATACTCTGAATTTGGTACTGTTTTATCAATAATTAATACACTAAAGTCCGTTTTTCCTTTTAAAGCCCATACAATAAATGGAGATACAGCTAGCAATATAATAACCGTAATCCCTGCTGTCCAAAGCCATTTTCTCATTGCGACACACCCTTTCTTTGCATGTCACCCCAGCCTGTTTTCTTACGTAAAACATCAATGAGCCCGTGACAGCGCCAAATTACTGTTAACGGTCGATACCAAAATGATTCTGTAAGCGAGAAGAAAAATAAAACAGCAATATCTCGTACTTTTGGAAATTTTTTGAGACTCCACTCTTCTAGCAATACTGCTGCCATTGAATAGAGCGAACCATAAATAACCATAATCATAAACAGTAAATAAGCAAATTCTAGATATACTCCGCCTACAATAAGAGAAACTAAAATAAATAAGTAACCTGCTAATTCCACAACTGGGCCAATTAACTCAATAAAAAAGAAATAGGGCATCGATACCATTCCAATACTTCCGTACTTTGGGTTAAACATCATTTTCTTATGTTTCCAAAGACTATCAAACAAGCCCCGATGCCAACGGTTACGCTGACGACTTAAATATTTTATTTCATCTGGTGCTTCCGTCCAACAAACAGGATCGGCGATATACACAATCTGCTTTTTTTCTTTCTTATCTTTTAAGAGGCGATGAAGGCGAACGATAAGCTCCATATCTTCACCAACTGTTTTTGAATATCCACCAGCTTCAATGACCCAGCGTTTTGAAAATACGCCGAATGCTCCTGAAACAATTAGCAATAAGTTATGTCGACTCAATCCAATTCTCCCCATTAAAAATGCCCGTAAATATTCGATGACCTGCATTACAACAAGTGGCTCTCTTGCTAAACCTACAGATACAACGGCTCCATTTTCAATTCGACAACCGTTGGCAATCCGAACGCTCCCTCCAGAAACAATTACGTCGCCATTTGAATCAATAATTGGTTTCATTACTTTTAAAAATGCATCGCGTTCTAGTACCGAATCTCCATCAATTGAACAAAAATAAGGATAATGTGAGATGTTAATCCCCGCATTTAAAGCGTCCGATTTCCCTCCATTTTCTTTGTCAATTACATATAAATATTCGTAGATCTCTGATTGATAAAGTGCTTTTATTTGCTTTGTTTGTAACTGCTGTCGTATAACTCGATTCACTTTTTTCAGCTGAAACTCTTCAATTAATTGCTTCATCGTACCGTCTGATGAACCGTCATTAACGACAATTATCTCGTATTCTGGATACTCGATACTAAGAAGAGAACGAACGCTGCCGATGATTCCTTTTTCCTCGTTATACGCAGGAACTAAAATAGATAGTGGTGTTGTGTAGCTAACCTTCAGTAAGTCTTCATAAGGCTGTTTATCATTCAGCTGGTACTGTCTTCTTAATTGCACAGCTGAAATTAAAAACATAACAAAATAAAAAAGGAGTACAACTGCCATATAGATCAATACAGCTGTACCAAGGAAATATAAAACATAATGCCATATGGTATTAAACACTTCGTTCACCGCCTTTTTCTAGCCATTCATTCGCCATGTCACGTGCAAAGAGATCTTGTGTTTCCGCTGAAATCACACGTAGCCGCTCATATCCATTTGGAGCCTGAGTAATAGCTTGAGCTGCATTAGACCGAACAAGAAAGCTACGGTCATTTAATAGCTTCTCTAGCAACAGCAGTGCATCTTCTTCCTGTACTTTACTTAATAACTTTGCTGCCATCATTCTCTCTTCCCATAAATCTGATTTTACATGCTTCACCAAACGCGATGTCTCTGAAACGTAGGAAAGTTGATGCAGTGCTTTTAAAGCTCTAATACGAGCTTCATCTGATGTAGAATAAAGCTGGCTTTCTAAAAGCGAAAGTTGCTCAATTTTCCTATTAATCCCAATCACATCTATTATTGCAAGCTGTACAGCTTCCTTGTGTTCTTTAAATCGAACAACGAACCGTTCAAATTGTTCAGCACTCATCATTCCTAACAAAGATCGGTACGTAAATTCTGAGCGTTTATAACGATTACTCAATAGATATTGTTCATACTTTGGATGTTGAAAAAGCACTAGCATTCTTAATATTTGACTTTCCTCCGCTATCGTAACTCTCTTTTTATCCAGTACCTTTAGAACATCATCCAGGAGTGATACCATGTGTAGCTCTTCAATTGCATATAAAGCATTCATTCGCACGCTCCACCGTCGATGTTTCAGCTGATTGCGATATACATTCCCAAATTCTTTTTTTGCATAGCGTTGAATAAATTCCAGCAACTCTTCGCCATTCACTACTTTTACAAGTCCTAGTAGTAGTTCTTCGACAGCTATAATCTGCACACTATTTTTTGGACTTATCCTTAAACTCTCATCCTGTAAGTACATATACTGCATAAATGACTCTTGAATACTTTCTTTATAATTCTCTACTTGCTCTCTTTTACGATTTACACGGGCTTTTTTCATAAGTAAATACACGAAGAAAATTATCAACAACACAAACAAAATCAAAAACAAATAAAACACCCACTGGATCTTGATGATTTCCATATTATTTCACTCTCTTCATTAACAGCTGCATTCTTGCTTCTAATTCCATTAACTTAAACGGCTTTGTCATATAATCATCTGCTCCTAGCTGCAAGGCTCTTTGAATATCATTTTCACTATTCCTTGATGTCAACATCACCACTGTAAATTGATCATGGCGTTTTTCTTTTCTCAATCGCTGGAGTACTTCTAATCCATCCATTTTTGGCATCATTCCGTCTAAGATAACAAAGCAATGAGTATCTTCATTTATAATAGTTGAATTCATAAACTCTAAACCGTCTTTATACGTATGAATTTGCACCTCGTAGCGATTTCCAAGATCAATTCGCCCGAGTAATTCGGTTAACATAGTACGAATGATTGGATCATCGTCAATAATGGCTAAGTTAAATTTCTTCAGCTTCATTTGTTGGTGATAACACGATACTACTACTTGGTTACGCCCTTTTTCCTTTGCTGTATAAAGTGCGCGGTCAGCTTGATTTAATATGTTTTCCAGAGTACTTTCACTACTCACTTCAGCTACCCCAGCTGAAAATGTGACAAAGAAAGTCTGATTATTAATATGGAAAGATTCTTTTCCAAAGCTACTTAAAATACGATTCAATGTTGTTTGTGCTTCTTCAGCATTCGTCCTTGGAAGGTGTAATACAAATTCTTCACCACCATAGCGAAACAGCTGGTCTGTTGTTCGAATATTTGATTTTACATGCTTCACAAATCTCTGTAGGACTTCATCTCCCATTAAATGACCATATGTATCGTTTACTTTTTTAAAATGGTCTAAGTCAATCATAGCGATGCAATAAGCTTCTTTATTACGAATGTAATTTGTTTGTTGCTGCTTATACACTTCGGTTAAATACTTGCGGTTATAAGCACCTGTTAATTCATCTACCAATAAATACTCAGTAAACAGCTTACGGCGTTCTAAGTGACGCTCAATCTTTACTAGACACTCTTCCATATCAAGAGGCTTCGCTAAGAAATCATCTGCTCCCATTTGAAATGCTTTAATCCTTGTTTCTCTACTGTTATCTGCACTAATCATAATTGTCGGAATGAAACGTTGCCTCGCCTGCTCGTTAAAATAAGAAAGTAGTTCAAATCCATCTTCTTCCTGCATGTATACATCTAAAATAAGGCAATCGGGTTTTAATTCATAAAAAGCAGTAATCGCTTTTTCTCTATTTGACGCTACAAAGACGTGCCAGCCTTGCTGTTCAAATTGCTCTTTCAAGTAAATTAAAATGGATAAATCATCATCAATTAATAAAATACTAGCTGATGTTTGAGCTGGCTTATCGTTGGCCATAATTTGCTCAACTTCTACAATCTCATCTTTATAACAAATTTTTATAATATCAATTAGCAGGATCTGTAGTTCTTTTGTATCCCAAGTTGACTGTGGATTTTCAGATATCCCATCCAAAAGCTCTGCTGATACTTTTCCTAAATATTCAAGGCCAATTGTTTGAGACGTACCAGCCAACGAATGCAAGAAACGTTTTACATCTTGGTACTGTACGGGTTGACTTTTTTCAAACCATTCCTGCAACTGCTTGCGTATATTCATTAGCAAAGCTACCTGATATTTTTCCATTTTAGACAACACCTTTTTTGTTTTTTCATTATGCTATATAAAAAACCTTAATATTAACATATAATGGTTTACTTTTTATCAGTTATAAAGACCTACCAATTTCCAAACTATTACTCTAGAAAAATATACCTCATTTTACAATTGCAAACAACCTCTTCAACCTATTAAAATATGGGCTTATGATTGACAATCACTACTTCATTTGTTAGGGTAGTTAACGTTGTTTATTTTATGATATGAACAATATATCCTAGTTATAAATGATAAAAAGAGCACCTCAGTTTTTATTCTTATGACTAATTATTTAATCTATAACCACTACGCTTTTTCCACAATTATTATTTTTCCTAAAATGTAAATTAGATGAAAGGAGATTATATCAGTGTTGAGTGCATTTACTCCATCAGAACCCAAAGATGCGGAAGAATTACAAGAAACATTAGATGAATTAGAATTTCAGTTATATCGCATGCAAGATAACTTAAAAGAAATTGCTAAAAAATATGAGGTCATTGGTGTTGATCAACCTGAAGAAAATGAACTAGTTATTGTATCGGCACAAAATGACGGAAATGAATGCAAAATTATGATTAACAATTGTCATAAAGCGTATAAAGGCGTTTGGGATTTTGCCATTCATGGGGTATATGAAGACGACCACACCATTCATATTGGTGACATTAAAGGGCCAGTTAACAAAGGGTATGGTTCTATCTGCATGAACTATTTAAAAGAAGTAGCTCTTGATCAAAATATACACACTATTAAAGGCGATATCGCAAAGCGCGATTGGGATCATGTTAATCGACTAGTTCATTTTTATGAAAAACACGACTTCCACGTTGAAATTGACTATGATAACCAATGCGGTGAAATTGAATGGACCCCTTAAAACCAAAAACACATCTGCAACAGTTCGTTAACGAAACGAATGTGCAGATGTGTTTTTTATGCATGCTGTAAATAATAGTTTAAGCTTTGTTTAACACTTTCTAACGCTGAACCTTCACATTGATCTTGCTCAATAATCCACCATTTAACATCCATACTTTCAGCTTGATTAAAAATGGCAGTTATGTCCACTCCTCCAGTTCCAAGAGGTGCAAATAGCTGCTTGTCATCTGTCGTCATGTCTTTTAAATGAATTAAACGAGCGCGATCTTGATATTTCTTCATCCATTCAACAGGATTTTCTCCTGCTTTTGTAAGCCAGTATACATCAAACTCTACGCCTACATTTGTTTCATCTAAAATTGTTTCAAGAGCTGACTTACCATTTTGTAGTTTCTTTAATTCAAAGTCATGATGGTGGTAATAAAGCTTAATACCCTCTTTTGAACAGCGACCCTCCGCGTGATTTAATACGCTGATTAGTTGTTTATAGCCATCTTCTGTTTGTCGCTCTGGCAGTAAATACGGACATACAATCGCTGTATTACCAAGCTCTTTTTCAAACGCAATAACACCTTCCAGGTTCTCTTCAAGCTGTTCTAACGAGATATGACTAGCTGCAACTTGTAAGCCTACTTGCTCTAAAAGCTCTCTTACCTCTTGTGCTGAATATCCCCCATAACCTGCAAACTCTACGCCTTCGTAGCCTAACTCCGCCACTTTTTTAATCGTACCCTTAAAGTCTTTTTCTAACTCATCTCGTAGCGTATAAAGCTGTACTGCTACTGGAATCCTTGTCATATTTTTTCTCCCCTTTGTTTTTGATTTGTTTCTAGCATACATTGAAAACGTAATCATTTCCAACAAAAAAGCTCCGATAATCGGAGCTTTTTCTTATTTTACAGCACTTCCTAACATCCCTGAGATAAAATGACGCTGAAGTGCAAGGAAGAAAATAATGATTGGAATTGTTGCAATTGTAACGCCCATCATTACTTGTCCATAGTCAATAAACGATAAGCCAATTAAGCTAGATAACGCAACAGGTAATGTTGCCATTTCATTTGATGTGGTCGCAACAAGAGGCCACATGAAATTGTTCCATTGCGTCATAAACAGGAAGATTGCAGCTGCTGCCATTGCTGGCTTCATAGAAGGCAGTACAATCGTTAAGAAAATTCTAAACTCTCCAGCTCCATCGAGTCGCGCAGCCTCAATTAACTCCGTTGGAAAAGCTAAAAAGTTTTGTCTTAGCAAGAAGATAGCAAATGGATAGCAAAGCTGCGGTGCGATTAACGCGAAATACGTATCCAATAGGTTGAAATTAGACATCATTTGAAACAGCGGTATTAATGTTGCTTGATATGGAATCATCATTGATAGTAAAAACGTTGTAAAAATAAGGTTTCTTCCTTTGAATTCAAACTTAGATAATGCATAAGCCGCTGTCGAACAAACCATTAGCGCTACAATGACATATACAATGGATACAAACATTGAATTAAAGAACACACGTCCTAAGTCAATAGAGGCATTTAAATTTTGAAAGTTCGTCATAAACTGATCGCCAGGTATTAACGTTGGCGGGTTAGTAAACATCTTACCCGATTCGTTTGTAGCACCGATAAACATCCAATAGAACGGAAATATAGAAATGACGGTAAAAATACCTAATAAAAGGTACAAACCAATTTTTCTCAGCAATCCACTTTTTCTTTTTTTATTCGCATTTAACTTTGTATTAACAGTTGTCGTCTGTACTCTCTCTACTACACTCATTATTTATCACCCGTAAATTTAAATTGGAAGAATGTTAATACACCCACTAGTAATACAACAACATATGCAACTGCTGATGCATAACCAAAATCAAAATATTCGAAGCCATTTTGATAAATGTATAAACCAAGCGTCATCGTTGAGTCGGCTGGACCACCTTTAGTTAAGTTAAAAGGCTCATCGAATAATTGTAGCGTTCCAATCGTTGATAAAATGGTTGCAAATAAGATAACTGGTTTAAGCTGTGGAACCGTCACATGGAAAAACTTTTGAAAGCGATTAGCTCCGTCTAAATCTGCAGCTTCATAAACTTCGTGAGACAAGCTTTGTAATGCAGCTAAGAAAATAACCATATTGTAGCCTGTCCAGCGCCAAGTCATCGCCACGATAATTGAAACTTTCGCCCAGAAAGGATCTCCTAGCCATTGTATTGGATCTATACCGATAAACCCAAGTAACGTGTTCATGATTCCTTCATCTTGAAGAATGATGGAGAATAAGATTGAATATGCAACTAAAGACGTCACCGCTGGTAAGAAGAAGGATACACGGAAAAGTCCTCTTAGCTTCAGTAGCTGGCTGTTTAACGCATTTGCTAATATTAATGCAAGTAGAATCATTACTGGAACTTGAACAATTAAAATGATTCCCGTATTACCAAGCGCTGTCCAGAAAATATCATCTCCAAGTAAGCGCGTGTAGTTTGAAAGACCTGTAAAGGTATATTCACCTGCATCCATTGTTTGAAAGCTTAAAAGAAATGAAGAAAAGATTGGATAAATCGTAAATAATGCAAACAAGATCAAGGCAGGTGCAATAAAGACATATGGCAATGATTTATTTGTTTTCATGATGACCTCCGTTTTACACCGCAAGCATGAGACTTTGAGTTGAATCCCCTGCTTCAAAAAAGCAGGGGATATGGCCAATTCAATGCTTGCTTAACGTTCTATTTTTTTAGTAAATGCTTACTTAATGCGATTTTCCAAACGCTTTTCAGCTGCTTCTAATGACTTTTTAATGTCTTTGCCATTCGTTACTTCTGATACAGCTTTTACAGCTTCATCATTCGCAAGCGAATAGTTCCCAGTAAAGTTAACTGGTTTAATATCCTGCATTTCATCTGCGAACGTTTTCCAAATCGTTTGGTTGCTGAAGTATTCATCAGGCTGTGTGAATAACTCTGAATCATATACAGTATTTAATGAAGGGAATAATCCACCTTCCATTGCTGCTTCTTGAACTGAATCTGTTGTCGAGAAGTATTCCATAAATTTGTAAGCTTCATCAGCTTTTTTACTGTTTGCTGTTACGACATAGTTACTGCCACCTAGGTTTGAAGCACGATTTCCACCTTTTTCAAATGATGGAAGTAAAAACACCCCCCATTTTCCTTTTAGATCAGGTGCTTGTTGCTCAATTGAACCGTATAACCATGCGCCTGATGGAGAAGATGCTACTTTGCCTTCAGCTAATGCACTGATTGAAGCATCCCAACCAACTGTGTTACGAACAACACCAGCATCTTTTAACTTTTTGTTAAGTTCCATTGCTTGTTGAGACTCTTTAGATGTTAAATTAAGTTCACCTTTATCATCAAAATAGAAGGTACCTTGTTGTGTTAATGCAATACGGAATAATCCGTCATCATTGTTTAAATCAAGACCTAGTAAATCAACGCCGACTTTTTCTTTAATTTTTTTACCAGCAGCAATGTAATCATCCCACGTTTCGATTGTAGCTGGATCTACGCCAGCTTGCTCGAAGAAGTCTGTTCGATAGAAGACACCTGTTGGACCAGCGTCAAACGGGAAGCCATACATGTCACCATCTTTGGAAAGCAGCTGCTTTTTAAATTCAGGGAATTTATCACCGTGCTCATCAAAGCCTTTTTCCGATAGGTTTAAGAATGCTTTTGGAAATGAGTTAACGTATCCTTGGAAGCGATCATCTTCCACTAATACGATATCTGGAAGACCTTTACCTCCTGCTTGTAAACCTGTTGTTAGTTTTGAGTAAACGTCTTCACGCCCCATATCTACAACTTTTAATTTAAAGTCTGGATTTTCTTTTTGGTATTCTTCAGCTGCCTTTTCTAAAACAGGAACGTTAATATTCCATGCCCAAGCAACTACTTCTTTTCCATTACTACCGCTTCCACTTGCTTCGTCTGCTGATTTTCCTCCACATCCCGCTAAGATCAGCGTGAAAATAAGTGTAAAGCTGATAAGACCAAACCAACGCTTCATCATAATCCCCCTCTGAATAAACTCATTTTCTTTTTCTTACAAAATTTGAGTTTGATGTAAACGTTACATAATTCTTTTTTGCCTTTTTGCAAGCTTTATGTAAGCGGATACAATTAACTTAGTTAAATTATATGAAGGATTGACCATTTACTCAATGGTAAAAATAAAAGGCAAAAATGATACATTTTTGCCTTTTGTTTAAATTTATACAGTAAGGAAGGCTTTGCTAAAAGAAGGATAACGTTTGCTAGTAAAGAGAAGAGTTTAGAATAAGTTAACCATTTGTTAACTAAAACCCCTCCGTATAAGTAATTTGAAAATTCAATCACTTGTTGGAATTTAGGTATTTAGCACTCTTTCCTTTATAAAGTTGTAAACAATTGTATTTCACGCTACAAAAATGTAGTTTGCTAGCTGGTGAAAAAGGAAAACAGTTTTTTTTGCTATTGCAAAGAGACTTTTTTGCTAAGGTGACCTTTTAGCAGCAATAATTTATTTAAAGGCACTAACGATTCTCTCTACTTGGCATGCTTTTAATGACCACATTACTTGTTTCTTATAATTTTAACCCCCCTCTTTACTTGGCGTAATTTCCATTATAGCTTGCTTCCTTTCAGCAGCCTCCTCGTAAACTGCAGGGCTTTTTCACAGGAGAAACTTTTGATAAAAACATTTCTTGCCTCTAGTAACTTATATATAACAGTTTGGTGCTTGTAAAATCGGGTAATAAAAAAGCATGGGAAGAGTCCCATGCTTTTTGTTAGTTAAGTACCGTTATTTTTACTGTGCGGCGTCCCCATGACATCGCTGCAGATTGGCTTGGTACGAATACGTCAATTTTATAACCTTTAATTGCGCCACCTGTATCACCAGCAACCGCGACTCCGTATCCTTCTACATACACTTTAGAACCTAAAGGAATGACTGATGGATCAACTGCAATTACTTTTAAGTGAGGGTTAGCTTTTAAATCAATGCCTGTTGCTGTTTTACCACTACAGCCTGCGCAGCTTGCCGTATATGCTGTTGATTGAACATACATCTCTTTGCCACTTACTTTTTCTGGTTTAGACTCAGAAGCAGGCTTAGATGCTGGCTTTGCAGCTGGTTTTGATTCTGTTTTAGCAACTGGTTTTGTGCTTTCAACCTTCTTTTCTTGCTTTACTTCAGCTTTAGCTGTTGCAAGCTCTGCTTGACGTTGAGTTTCTTCTTTTTCAGCTTTAACTGCTTCTTCTTTCTCTTTAGCTACTTTTTCAGCTTGCTCTTTTGCCGCTTGTTGCTCTGCAGAAATTTTATCTTGAATTGTTGCTAACTGTGACTGCAGGCTTGCTTTTTCAGATGAAGCTGATTCAATATCATTTACAACTGCGCTGTACTTCTCTTGCATTTTTGTTAGAGCAGCTGTTTGTTTTGAGATATTTGATTCTAATTCAGCTTTTTTTGCTTTTAAATTAGCTTCTTCATTTTCTAGTACTTTTTCTTGCTTATCAATTTCTTTTTTATCTTTTTCAATCTGATCTAAGTCTTGTTGATGCTGCTTTAAAATATCATTGTCTGCTGATAGAAGCGTTGTTGCTGCACCCATGCGCGCAACTAAGTCACCAAAGCTTTCAGCGTTCATTACCATTTCAAGCATAGCATTCGATTTATCATCATGTTGCAATGCAACTAAACGCTCTTCAATAATGTCTTTACGACTAAGAACTTTTTCTTGAAGCTCTACAATCTCTTCTTTCTTTTTCTCGATCATGCTTTTCGCTTCTTTAATTTTCTTTTCAGTTGAAGCTAATTCTTTCTCATTATCAGAAATAACTTTATGTAAAGAATCTAATTCGCTTTGTAATGCTTTTACGTCCGTATCGATTGACTGTTTCTCTTTTTCTTTTTGTTGAACAGTCTTTTCGCTTTCTTTAAGCTGTTGTTCAGTACTTTGGAGCGCTTCTTCATTCGATTGGGCGTGAGTCTCTGTTATGCCTGCCGTGAAGAACATTCCCGTGACTGCTACAAGAGTCATACGCTTTAAAATTTTCATAAAGTAATAGTCCCCTTTCCTCATAGACATAGTTATACCATAAAAAAGAGGCGAGTTATGTTACAATACCGTTAAAAGTTTCCCATTTTCTGTATATAAGTATAACTTTTTATTCATACATTTACGTGAACCCCTGCTGTATAAAGGTTTTTTTAACTTCTCATCTTTTAAATGACTGTAAAAAAATGTCCAATATACAATGAAGAATTTTGTCAAAAAGTCGTTATGTTACAGAAATATTACATTGTTACAACGAAAAATGGGGTGTTTGTGAACTAATTCACGTAATTATTTTACATTTACTTACTTTTATAGGGTTTTATTTACTTTTTTTCTTGGGTGTTATAGTAAAAACATCACATGTCTCTTACTTTCTCACAATAGTAAAGCCTCTTGCCTAGTAAACTAGGCAAGAGGCTTTATGTTTTTATTATTCCTTTGTAACAAGTTTTAATGGTGCAGAGATTTTTTCTTCAACTTTTTTACCTTGTAACACATCTTTTGCTGCTTTTACAGCAAGTTCTCCAATAAGTTCTGGTTGCTGAGCAACAGTCGCAGTTAATGCACCTGACTCAACAGCTTTAAGAGCGTCCTCGTTGCCATCAAAACCTATGACTGCAATGTCTTTTCCTGAACTAGTAATTGCTTCAATAGCTCCTAGCGCCATTTCATCATTATGGGCAAATACCGCTTGAATATCAGGGTTTCCTTGCAGGACATTTTCCATCACGGTTAACCCTTTTGTACGATCAAAATCAGCAGATTGTTTAGCTACAACGTCTAATTGCTCATCTGCGATATTATGGAATCCGCTTCCTCGCTCACGCGTTGCTGAAGCTCCAGGTACTCCTTCTAATTCTGCAACTTTTGCATTTTTTCCTAATGTTTTCACCACATACTCTGCAGCCATTTGGCCACCTTTTACGTTATCAGATGCTACCAACGCTTCTACTTTTCCTTTTTCAGATGAACGGTCAAGCGTCACAACCGGTACTCCGATACCATTTGCTGACTGAACTGCTGTGGAGATAGCAGAAGAATCCGTAGGGTTAATAAGCAGCGCGTTAACTCCTTGCTGCAATAAATCTTCTACGTCATTGATTTGTTTGGCAGAGTCGTTTTGTGCATCAACTACAATTACTTCAATACCTTGTTTTTTTGCTTCTTTTACGACACCATTTTTTAATGACACAAAAAATGGGTTATTTAAAGTAGAAACCGATAATCCAATTTTCATATCTTTGATATCTCCACTTTGAGAAGGCTTTGCCCAAGTTGGTGGTTCTAAGGAACATGCCCCTAGTAACAAAACGGACAAAGACATAATAAGTAATAATACTTTTTTCACGTTGATCCCTCCTACGCTGCTTTTTTACGGTCAATTAGTACCGCAATTAAGATAACAATCCCTTTCACAACCATCTGATAGAACGAAGAAACGCCGAGTAAATTTAAGCCGTTATTTAATGTTCCAATGATAAGTGCACCAATCAACGTTCCGACGATTCGTCCTTTACCACCTGTTAAGCTTGTACCACCTAAAACAACTGCTGCGATGGCATCTAATTCATAGGAAGTACCAGCAGTTGGCTGAGCAGAATTTAGACGTGATGTTAAGATTGCTCCGGCTAATGCAGCTAATAATCCAGCTAATGAATAAATCATAATTTTAACGCGCGGTACTTTAATTCCCGAAATAAACGCAGCTTTTTCATTACCGCCAATTGCATACGTGCGACGTCCAAACGGTGTTTTGTGTAAAATAACCCATAATACAATAAATGCAAGCATCATCGTGATAGCTGGTACTGGAATGCCTAAGAAATAACCACGACCGAATAGTTGGAAATAATAATTGTCTCCAAGTCCAGTGATGGGATTACCGTCTGTGTAAACGAGCGTTAAGCCTCTAAAAATAGTCATTGTAGCAAGTGTTGCAATAAAAGGTGCCATTTTCCCTTTTGTAATTAACAAACCGTTTACTGCGCCCATTGCAGCTCCTAATAAACACCCAATTAAAATCGCTAAGATTGGATCAATTCCTGAGACTATCATCCCAGCCATTAACGCACTGGATAGAGCTAAAATTGAACCGACTGATAAATCAATTCCTCCTGTTAAAATAACAAATGTCATTCCAAATGCAATCAATGCATTAATCGCTACTTGGCGAAGCAAGTTTAAAATATTAAGCGGTTCCAAAAAACTAGGATTTAATACCGATACAATGACTACTAAAATAAAGAGTCCAAGTAGTGGTCCTAGCTTTTGCATCATGTTAGACATATAATTTCCTTTGCTTGACTGTAAATCGTTAGGCGTATTCATATTACTGACCTCCTGTTGCATATGTCATAATTTTTTCTTGCGTTGCTTCTTCTTTTAATAATTCTCCCGCTAGCTTTCCTTCATGAATTACTAAAACGCGATCACTCATACCTAATACTTCTGGAAGTTCTGAAGAGACCATGATAATTGCCACTCCACGTTCTGTTAACTCGTTCATAAGCTGATAAATTTCACGCTTGGCTCCAACATCTACTCCGCGAGTTGGTTCATCTAAAATTAATATCTTCGGTCCGATACCAATCCATTTCGCTATAACTACCTTTTGCTGGTTTCCTCCTGATAAGCTACCCGCACTAATGTCGGCTGACTGCGTTTTAATCGTTAAACGCTTAATAAGCAACTCGACAAACTCTCGCTCACTTTTTTCAGCAATCATTCCTTTTGTTGAAAAACTTTTTAGGTTTGGAAGCGCAATGTTTTCTCGAATTGAAAAATCCAATACAAGCCCTTCGTCTTTTCGATCTTCTGTAATAAAACCGATTCCATGCTTTACTGCTTCGTCTGGTGTTTTAATTTTGACAGATTGGTTGTTTACCAAAACTTCTCCTGAATCAATAGGATCAAGACCAAAAATAGCACGCATAATTTCAGTGCGTCCAGCTCCCATAAGACCAGCTACTCCAACAACTTCTCCTGATTTTACAGAAAACGAAATATCATGAAAGGCATGTTTTCTTGTTAAGTTTTTTAGCTCCAATACCGTTTCTCCAATTTTAGTTTGCCTGCTTGGGAATCGATCGGTCAGTGAGCGCCCTACCATTTTACGCACAACGTCATCAAAGTTTGTTTCGGGGATCGGTGTTGTGTCTACTGTTTTTCCATCGCGCATAACAGTAATACGATCACAGATGGTAAAAATCTCTTCCATTCGATGTGAAATGTAAACAATGGATACACCTTGGGCTCTTAATCCATTTATTACTTCAAATAGCTTTTCAATTTCACGATCCGTTAACGCTGCTGTTGGTTCATCCATGATAATTACTTTCGCATTCGTCATTAACGCTTTGGCAATTTCAATCATTTGCTGTTCACCCACAGAGCATAAGCTTGCTTCTTGCTCTAGTGGAATGTTGACAGCTAAGCGATCAAATTGCTTTTTGGCCTGCGCTTTCATTTCTTTTGTTTTCAAAATTCCAAACGGTGAGTAAAGTTCTTTTCCAATAAATAAATTTTCAAGAACCGTCATATGAGGCCAAACGTTCAATTCTTGATGAATAAAGGTAACTCCTGCTTGTTCTGCTTCTTTTGGATTTGAGAAATAACGCTCTTGGCCATCAATTTCAATTCTGCCTTCATCTCGCTTATGAAGTCCGGTTAAGATATTCATTAACGTTGATTTTCCTGCACCGTTCTCTCCCATTAATGCATGAACTTCTCCAGGTAGCAGTTCAAAATCAACACCTGAAAGTACTTGGTTTGTACCAAATGCTTTATAAACATTGGACATTTTAATGTGCATACTATTCACCCCTTTTAAAAGATAACTCCTGCTTGTAAAATACAGTTTGCATAGGGCGTTACTTCTCCTGTTCGGATAACGACTTTCGCTTCCTTTGTTAACGCTTTCAGTATTTCGTGTGAAACAAACTGCTTTTCTGTGTCGAAAAAGGCTTCGTTCATATAGTTCATTGTTTCTTTGTTATTTTCCTTAATCTCATGTGCAAGAATTACTTTTTCAATAACCATGTCATCTCTTACTGTATCTACGACGTCTTTAAAACTAGGAACACCTAGCTTTAAAGACAAATCAATACGGGCTACCCCGTCTGGGATTGGTAAACCTGCATCAGCAATGACAATTATATCCGTATGGCCAAGATCTGTTAGCACTTTTGAAATATGACTATTTAAGATTCCGTGACGTTTCATCTCTATAAGTTCCCTTCAACTTGTTCTCTAGTTGGCATACCGCCTTGAGCTCCAAATTTTGTGACAGATAATGAAGCTGCTCTGTTTGCAAAACGAATGCTATCATTCAGACTTTTCTTTTCCGCTAGCGCTACAGCAAAAGCAGCATTAAATGTATCTCCTGCACCTGTTGTATCTACGGCTTCTACTTTATATGAAGGAACAAGCACTTCTTCCTTTTCGTTAAAATAACGAACGCCCGCTTTACCTTCCGTAATAAACAGCTTGTTCGCATATTTATGGAGCACTTCTTCCTTCGGTTTGTCTTTAAATAAAACCGTTGTTTCATGCTCATTTGGCGTTAAGTACGTCACTTGTTCAATAACCTCTTCTTTTAATTCTCTTGCTGGGGCTGGATTTAATAGAAGAGGCACATTAACTTCTTTACAAAGCGAAGCTACGTATTCAACTGTCTCTTCTGGAATCTCTTGCTGGATAAGTACAATGTCGGATGCTTTAACAATTTCTTTTGCCTGGTCTACATATTCTGGCGTAATAAGGTCGTTCGCTCCTTTTACAACAACAATACTGTTATCACCTTCAGCTAGAATAATATGGGCAGTTCCACTTTCCATGTGTGTAACCGGTTCCACATAATCTATGTTAACACCATTCTCTTTAAAATTATTTAAAATGGCTTTTCCATAATGATCATCACCTACTCGGCCAATCATGTATACCTCTGCTCCAAGCCTTGCTGCTGCTACCGCTTGGTTTGCACCTTTTCCTCCCGGAACCGTTTTAAACGATTCTCCAAGCACTGTTTCTCCAGCGCCTGGACGTTTACTTGAAGTAACTACTAAATCCATTGATGAGCTACCAATAACCGAAATTTTCACCATCTTAATCAACCTTTCTTGTTGTATTTCTTTCAATAAACGCAACCGGTAATTCAATATGTTTATCCTGAACAATTTCTTTTTTGATATATTTTAATAACAGTTTTGCTGCTTCTTTTCCCATTTCATAAGCGGGCTGTCTAATTGTTGAAAGTGCTGGAAATAACAGTTCACTTTGAGGAATATCATCAAATCCAATAATTTGTAACTCATCTGGAATTATCTTTCCTAGCCGCAAAGCTTCATGTAAAATAGCTGCTGCTACAATATCATTACTGGCAATTACTCCATCTGTATTGGCATGCTTTTCAAACAGTTCTTTTGCCCATTTCTTCGCTTCATGAAACGAAAATGAAGTCGTATTCATCACTTGAAAATCGACGTTTGCTGCGCTTAACGTTTCAAGTGCACCTTGAAAACGTTCTTGAGCTGGCTTTACGTTTGGAGGACCTTTTAAAAGAGTAATTTGTTTACTTCCTCTTTTTATAATTTCTTGTGCAGCAATTTTCCCACCTTCTCTTCCATCCGCATATACTGATGGATATTGAGGCGATGTACGGTCTAAAAAGACAACCGGAAAGCCTAAACCTTCATACGTTTCATCATCAGATATCGTTCTGGCTGTAATCATACCAACAACGTGATTTTGAGTAAACGTATGTAAATAAGCCGCTTCTTTTTTTAGATTTTCATCACTATTTCCAAATAAAAGACGAAATCCTTGGCTATGCACTTCATCTTCAATACCGCGCGCAAGCTGTGGAAAGAATGGGTTCGTAATATCTGGAAGCAACAATCCAATCAAGCGTGACTCACGCTTATATAGAGATCGTGCTACTTCATTTGGACTATAGTTTAGTAATGTAATTGTTTGCATGACTTTTTCTCTCGTATCTTCGCGTACATAGCCTGTGCTATTAAGCACGCGAGAAACCGTCGCAACAGATACACCAGCATGCTTCGCTACGTCTCGAATTGTTACCATACGAATGCCCCCCTCCTTTATATGTAACCGTTTACATTAATAATATATCATGAAATTGCTTTGTTGACAACACAAATATTTTCACCTATTTTCTTTTTCAAAAAAAAACGTACATATATAATAGAAGAAACTCGTTTAAATACCTGTAAATATTGAGCAAGTAATGTTAAGAACCACATGATGTTTATTGGTATAGTAACAATAAGGTAGGTGAAACAAAATGACGTATGAACAGTGTGTCTTAAACACCATTGATTATATTGAAGATCATTTGCATGACTCAATTACTTTAGAGCAGTTAGCTGAAGTAGCTTGTTTTTCTCCATTTCATTACCACCGAGTCTTTCAAACGCTAGTTGGTGAATCCGTCATGGAATACGTGCGAAAACGAAAATTAACGGCTGCAGCTCAACGATTATTTTACACAAATGATAAAGTAATTGATATTGCATTTGACCTTGGCTTTCAATACACCGAATCATTTAATCGATCTTTTAAAAAGGTATATGGACTATCGCCAAAAGAATATCGCAGTGCCAATATGTTGTGTGGACCCCTGCGTGGAAAAGCCTATCTACAAAAACCAGTAACAGGAGGAAACAAAGTGAAACCTATGTTAATCACAAAAGATGCTTTTCACATTATAGGATATGAATTACGAACAAAAAACGTCGACGGTCAAAACAACAAAGATATTCCTGCGTTTTGGACTCATTATCTTAAAAATCAGCTTAGTACTAAGATACCCAAGCCATTATATAAAAACAAAGAGCTAGGAATCTGCACAGACTTTACCCCTTCTACGGGTGAATTTACCTATATAATTGGAATGGAAGTGCAAGAAGATACTGCAGCACCTGAAGGCTTAACATATCGTAGCTTTCCTAAAATAGACTATGCTGTTTTCACAACGCCTAAGTCCAGTGAAGACGACTTTACGTTCTCCATTCAATCTACGTGGAACTATGTTTTCACAGAGTGGTTTCCACAATCAGGATACGAACATTACGGTTCAATGGAGTTTGAGCTGTATGATGAAAGATGCTTTGGAAAAACAGATAAGCAAATTGATTTGTACATTCCGATTCAAAAGAAGCTTAGTAAAGCGTAATTATATAGTAACTATATAATAGAAGAAACTCGTTAACTATATCCAAAGTATCTGTTATATGCTTTGTATACAATAAGACAACATGAACAATAAAAGAGCGTCGCTTTGGAACAAGCGACGCTCTTTATGATTCGTTCTTTATTAAAAGTCAAAGTTATCTGGGTCTGGACCAACGCGATGGTTTTTATTTAGTGCATCGATTTTAGCCATATCGTCTTGAGAAAGTTCAAAGTCAAAGATTGATGCATTTTCAACGATGCGGTGCTCTTTAACAGACTTTGGAATTGTTACAATTTCACTTTGTAAATCCCAGCGTAAAATAACTTGTGCTGTTGATTTACCATGCTTATCTGCAATCTCTTTCAGTACCGCGTTATCTAATAATTCACCTTGAGCTAATGGAGACCATGCTTCAATTTGAATATCATTCTTTTTACAGAAGTCTCGAAGCTCTACTTGAGTTAATAATGGATGAAGCTCTACTTGGTTAACCATTGGTTTTACTTCAGCGTCTTTCATTAAATCTTCTAAGTGATGAATTTGGAAATTCGATACGCCAATTGCTTTTACTTTGCCATCTTTATATAGCTTTTCTAGCGCTCTCCAAGTGTCTTTGTATTTTCCTTCTACCGGCCAGTGAATTAAATATAAATCCAAGTAATCAAGACCTAGTTTATTTAAGCTTGTTTCAAACGCTTCTAACGTTGACTCATAGCCTTGGTCTGCATTCCATACTTTTGTTGTAATGAAAAGATCTTCACGTGGTACACCTGCTTCTTTAATTGCTTGTCCTACGCCTTCTTCATTTTCATAAATTTTGGCTGTATCAATACTTTTGTAACCTGCGTTAATTGCCCATTTCACTGAGTCAACTACCTGCTGTCCATCTTCTACTTTAAATACACCTAGACCAAACCATGGCATTTCAACGCCATTTGCTAACTTTGTTGTTGATTGTAAATTGTTCATTAGAATTCATCCCCTCTATAACTGTATATTTGAATCACAACTTGTGAGTCATTGTGTGAGAAATTGCATCGGCACATTTTTTGACAAGCTTAGCATGATGTTCATCTTTATCTTGAGAAACTCGACCCGAAGGTCCTGAAAGTGCTACAGCAGCAACGACTTGCCCATTTTTTCTTACAGGTGCTGCAATACACCTTAATCCAATTTCCCCCTCTTCATTATCAACCGCATAGCCTTGCTCACGAATTTTATGCAGCTCCGCTTCCAAAGCTGTACGAGATGTAAGAGTATGAGAAGTAAAAATTTCAAACGCCAGTTGTTCAATGATTTGATTTTGCACTTCTTCTGACTGATAGGCAAGAATACACTTTCCAATACCGTTTGCATGAATTGCTTTTTTATTCCCTACTTCTGAATGTGTACGCGTGCTATAGTATTCGCCGCTCACAACTTGAGTTGTCACCATTTTGTTATCAGAAATAACTCCCGCATAAATAGTTTCGTTTGTTTGTTGATTCAGCTTCTCCATTGGTGGAACAGAAAACCAGTTTAAATCGTAGCTGTTCCCACCAGATAGCTGAGATAATAGCACAGCAGAAACGCGATAGCGGTGATCGGCTGTTCTTTCAATGAACTCATTTTGTTCAAGTGTACTCACTAAGCGATACATGGTGCTTTTATTATATTGAAGCACATTCATCATTTCAGAAATTGTCATATTCGGCTCTTTTATTAATAAAGAGAAGATATCTAATCCTTTTTTTAATGTACCCACTTCAGACATTTTAAGCTCCTCCTTTAGCCGAATAATAATTTTATTATAATTACGGTATAATTTTTTATCAAATAAAGAAACTCACTTCGATAAAATTCCCTATAAAAGAGAATATCAAACCCTTCTATAATTGGTATTCCACGATTTTTACTAATTAAACAAGAAAGCACTTGAATATTTTTACAGAAATTAGTATTGTGTATCTTGTAATGCAAAATAGTAACATTTTTTAACCCACTATCTTATATTACAAGGTAGTTAAGGAGGAACGGTTTGTGTCTTCAACTCAGATGTTAAAAGGAATTTTAGAAGGCTGTTTATTAGCAGTCATTTCAAAAGGTGAAACATATGGATATGAAATGATTGAAAAATTGGAAGCCCACGGTTTTCATATGGTAAGTGAAGGCAGCATTTACCCACTCCTTCTCCGTATGCAAAAAGAACAGCTTATCACAAGCATTATGAAAGCTTCGCCTAATGGTCCAAAACGAAAGTATTATACGTTAACACCTGAAGGACAACAAGAGCTAAAGGACTTTCAAGAACGTTGGAATTTGTTATCACACAGCGTTAATCAGTTAATGAACAACAAAAAATAGAAAGGGGAATGAATATGACGTTATCAAAAGAAAGCACGGATTTTTTGCAAAATTTACGCCTTTATTTGTTTTCAAGCGGAAAAAACGAAAGGGAAACAGAAGATATTATTCTTGAGTTATCTCATCATTTATCAGATGCAGAACAAGACGGGAAAAGTGTTCACCACATTATCGGTCAATCCCCAAAAGCATATATGGAAAACTTATCAAGTGAAATGAAGACTGACTTAATGGGATGGTTGAAGTACTTGCCAATGATTATTTTAGGCGTATTTGCTTACAGCTTGCTTGGCGATGCCATTCATGGTGATATTGCATATTCTGCCTACACGCTTATTGGCATGCCTATTTTCATTATGGTTATGGTGCTTATTTTGCTAAGTCTCTTTCGTGTTGTGGCAGCTAGACAATTGTCAGGATTAGCTTTGCTCACTCTGTTTATCCCTTACAGTGTCTTATCGATTGGTGGGTTTATTGCGCTTGTATTTCTAGAGAGAAAGGCAGAAATAAAACTTTTTGTTGTTTCTGGTGGCTTGTACTCACTGAGTGGCTTGGTAAGTGCACTAGCAGCGATCACATTCTTAATAGCCGTATCAGTTTGGTCCAAAACATGGGTGAGCATTTTAATTCCTATTTTTCTTTATTTACCTGAAGTTATTATAGATTTTCTTTCAATATCAGAGTCTATTGGGTTAGTAGTAAGTTCACTTATTTCATACGCCGCAATTAGTGTTTATATGCTCATCGTCATAAAGAAAACCCAAAAACAATCAGTTTAAATAACGGCTCATTTCGAGCCGTTGTTTTCAAATCTCTCTAGCTGATCTAACTTATTTTCTGCTGCTAGTATTTCGCGCTGCCGTTGTCCCAGTAAATCAAAATGAGGGTAGCCTGAACGATTATCAATATATCTAGATGGAATATTATATTTCTTTCCCCACTGAATGAGTTTTGCTATATCGCTGCAACCTACTTTTGTTACCGTTGTTGCACCCGGAAATCGTTCATCAATCCAATAGTGAGTTAAAAATGCAATCTCTCCTCGATTCACAGCTTCCTTCCATGCATATAACTCTTCACGCTTTAATCCAAATGCCATCGTGTCACCTTTTTCTATCATCTCATTTTCTGTTATATAACATATTTTTATATTATCTATATAATGTATAACAGAATCATATAAATACCTTCTTAGTAAAAAAGTTTCTTTAATAAATAAACCTATCTTTTTATTATCTCAATAAAAAATATCATTAGGTAAAATAACTTTTTTATGATGTAAATAGCCTTTTTTGAGCTTGTTCATATTATGCTACAATTATATCCAATTCTCTTTCATAGTTATCTCTTCTCTAGCTTTTACTTTTTTACAGCTAGAGGAAATGTCGATATTTCTTAGTTTTTGTCATATAATCTAAATTTACTTTTTTTTCTGAAAACAATATAATGACGGTGTACAGGAACATCTATCCAATATGTTCCAAACTTAATTTAAAGGGGGTATTTTCATTGGCGATGAACGGAAGCTCGTTACAAAAAACCGAAGAACAACCTACCTCACCAGACTATACGAAAATTGTTCAATCTCCATCTTTCCAACAGCTCTTAAAAACAAAACGAAATTTCATTTTACCATTATCACTATTTTTCCTAGCTTTTTATTTTACACTACCTATTTTAACAGCTTATTCTAACGTATTAAATCAACCTGCTTTTTTATCAATGACATGGGCATGGGTATTTGCTTTTGCTCAATTTATTATGACGTGGACACTGTGTATTCTTTATACCCGTCGCGCAGCTAAATTTGACGAACTAGTTGAAGTAATTAAAGCTGAAGCTCGCTAAAGAAGGAGGATCTGTTAATGAATGGACTTGCATTTTCACTATTTCTCGTAATTGTTGGATTAACGCTCGTAATCACATACTTAGCTTCTAAACGAACCAAAACTTCCAGTGATTTCTATACGGCTGACGGAAGCTTAACAGGTCTACAAAATGGAATGGCGATTGCTGGAGATTATATGTCTGCCGCATCATTTTTAGGTATCGCAGGAATGGTAGCGCTTTCTGGGTTCGATGGTTTCTTTTACAGCATCGGATTTTTAGTTGCTTACCTTGTTGTGTTGTATGTTGTGGCAGAACCACTTCGTAATCTTGGAAAATATACGATGGCTGACATGATTGCTGCACGCTTTGACCAAAAGAAAGTTCGTGGAGTTGCGGCTTTAAATACTATCACGATTTCAATCTTTTATATGATTGCACAGCTTGTAGGCGCAGGCGCACTTATTCATTTATTACTAGGACTTGACTACGTCTACTCTGTTTTAATCGTTGGTGTCTTAATGACAATTTACGTGGTATTTGGTGGCATGACAGCAACAAGCTGGGTTCAAATTGCCAAAGCTATTTTATTAATGATCGGGACATTTATTATTTCCGTGATGGTGTTTGCAAAGTTTGATTTTAGCATCGTAAAAATGTTTTCAGAGATGAAGACAGCAACACCTCTTGGCGAAGGCTTTTTAAATCCTGGAAACAAGTTTACCAACCCGCTTGATATGATTTCTTTAAACTTAGCTTTAGTGCTTGGTACTGCAGGATTACCTCATATTCTTATCCGTTTCTTTACGGTAAAAGACGCAATTACAGCAAGAAAATCCGTTATTTATGCAACATGGATTATCGGTGCGTTTTACATTATGACTATCTTCTTAGGATTTGGTGCAGCAGCCTTTGTTGGATACGATGAAATTATTGCGGCAAACTCTGCTGGTAACATGGCAGCTCCGCTATTAGCCCAAGTTTTAGGCGGAGATTTCTTATTTGCTTTTGTATCAGCCGTTGCGTTTGCAACGATTTTAGCAGTTGTTGCGGGGCTCGTTTTATCAGCAGCTTCAGCTTTTGCACATGACTTTTATAGCCATATCGTTCGTCGTGGTGAGGCAACGGAAAAAGAACAGGTTGTTGCGGCACGCTGGGCATCAATCGGTGTATCAATTATCTCCATTATTCTTGCATTATTTGCTCAAAATATGAACGTAGCCTTTTTAGTAGCACTTGCTTTTGCAGTAGCAGCTAGTGCAAACTTACCAATCATTTTGTTTACGATTTTTTGGAAACGATTTAATACTACAGGTGCAGTAACAGGGATGCTTGTAGGCTTACTAAGCTCCCTTATTCTTGTAGCAATTAGTCCTAACGTTTGGTCACCTGAGGCAGGAGCAGCCATCTTTGTTGGGGAACCGCTTATTACGCTCACTAACCCAGGGATCATTTCAATTCCACTTGGATTCTTAGCTGCTATTATCGGTACGCTTGTCTCAAGTGAAAAAGCAGATGCGAAGAAGTTTGATGAAGTATTAGTTAAAGCAAACACAGGCATGGGCATTCAAGGTCCTGTAAAGCATTAATAAACAAAGAAATAGCTCCCTACACAAGGGGAGCTATTTCTTTATGCTTATAGAACTGCAATGATTTTTCCTGTCACGGTACGACTAGCTAACTGTGTTAATGCTTGTGGAACCTCATCTAAAGAGATGGTTTTCTCAACAAGCGGATCTAGCTTCCCTTCTTTCACAAGTTGCAGCATGACATCTCCTATTTCCTTTAGAGCTGTTTGCTCTTGACGATTAGTTGATTGGTGAGCACTGCCTAATGCAACTTGATGAAAAGAAAGTGGATGTGCAAATGAAATGGCGCTATTCACGTCAGGTGGCCCTGCAATAAAAGCGATTTGCCCGTTAAATGCAAGTGCTTCTAGTGATTTATTTGCATTTTCCCTTCCAACCGTTTCCAGAACAGCATGAACACCTAACCCGTTTGTAATCGCAAGCGTTTCTTCCACAAAATTCGCCTCTTTATAATCAATGGCATAATCAGCACCTAGTGATTTTACGTACGCATGATTTTTTTTAGATGCTGTCGTAATGACGGTCAACCCTGCTTGCTTGGCAAGTTGAATCGCAAAACCGCCTACTCCACCAGCTCCCGCATGAATTAAAATAGATTGACCTTTCTCGATATGAAGCTTAGAGAATAGCGCTTGGTATGCGGTATAGCCAGCACAAGGTAACGCTGCCGCCGCTTCAAACGATACGCCTTGTGGGATAACAGATACCGTATGAGCCGTTGTCACAGCATATTCAGCAAAACCACCTTTTTTCGTTAAGTCACCATGATAGACAACACGATCCCCGACTTGAATATCGGTCACATGTGCACCTACTTCTTCAACAATACCCGCTACGTCTAATCCTAAGATATGGGGATATGACCAGCTTGGGTTTCCACCCGTTGCCGTTTTATAATCAACGGGATTAAGAGCAGCAGCTCGTACGCGTACTACTACTTCTCCAGCATCAGGCACAGGCTTTTCACTATCTCTCACCTTCATGTGTTCCCATTGTCCCTTTTCTTCTAAAAGTAAAGCTTTCATCCTAGTATGCTCCTTCTGAATATGTCAGTTCGTAACTATGCGTATAGATTTCGATTAAATTGCCGAATGGATCTTCACAGTACACCATTTTGTAAGGCTTCTCATTTGGATAATACTCACGAATTGGCATACGTTGCTTTCCACCATGAGCAACAATTTTTTCTGTAAGTCCTTCAATGTCAGGGTCTTGAACGCAGAAATGGAAAATGCCTGTTTTCCAAAATTCAAAGTTATTTTCAGGCGTTTCATTTTGAGGAAACTCAAAGATTTCTACACCAATTTTATCTCCTGTTGCTAAATGCGCAATACGAAACTTCCCCCAGCCAGAGCCAAAAACATCTGTACACATTTGTCCAATTGCACTGTCATCTTCTATAATTTCAGATGGCTCCATAATGACGTACCACCCTAGTACTTCCTTATAAAATTTAACGGCTTCGTCCACATTAGGAACAGAAAGCCCGATATGTGAAAACGAACGTGGATATGGTTGATTCATTATTGTTTCCTCCTTCATATTTAAGATTGATTTCAGTATAATGGAATCGTACATCCATGAATAGACGGCACTTTCGTGTAACCAGGTTACCAAGAAGTAACCTCCTTAACGAATTCAATTAATAGATTATCCAATTGACATCCTTCTATTACATTGCATAAGGAGAGATAACGTTGAAGGCTACTAAATATAATATTCCTGTAGAAGCTACTCTCGAAGTGATTGGAGGGAAATGGAAGGTTGTAATCCTTTGTCATTTGAAAGAGCAAGCTCTTCGATTCAGCGAGCTACAGCGCGTCATTCCAAACATCACAAAAAAAATGCTCTCCCAGCAGCTGAGAGAGTTAGAACATGACGGCATTATTAAACGTACTTTATATGACGAAATACCACCAAAGGTCGTATACTCGTTAACAACTGAAGGGGAAACGCTAAGAGAAGTGTTAAACCTAATGTGTGCTTGGGGAAGCGAACGCATAGCACAAAGCCCAGATGCTATTAATTTGTTTAAGGAATGCTAAAAAAAGCTTAGCCCTCACGAGGCTAAGCTTTTTTTCTATTAAGCTGTTGCTTCTTCGTCTTCGTTTACTTTGCGAAACTTTCGCACATTCAAGCTGAAGACAATAATGGTTAAGATAATAAATACAAGCGCAAATATTCCTAACACGCCTGCTTGGCTCCAAGCAAATCCATAATCATCACCAACCGAAATGATTTCACGGAATCCTCGAATGGCATACGTCATTGGCAAGAATGGATTAATTACTTGGAAAAATTCAGGTACCAACGCTTTCGGGAACGTTCCTGAGCTTCCTCCAATTTGAAGGAGAAGCATGATAAACGTTAAGAACTGCCCTATCTTACCTAAAGCTGTTGTTAAAAATAACACGAGGGTGAAGAATGTTAAGCCTGTAATTATTGTAAACACATAAAATCTCCACACGCTCGTTACGTATAAATCAAGTCCCCACAGCAGTACTGTTGCTACAAGAATTGATTGAAAAACAGCCATAAAGGCAATTACGCTAAACTTACTTAAGAACCATGCCAAACCAGACGTCGGCGTAACGGCTGGGTCTTTTAATGAATAAACAGAAGAGAACATCAACGCTCCTGCAAATAATCCAATACATAAGATATACGGTGTTAAGCCCACTCCATACTTATCAACATTGTTCTGTTTGTCATCTTGTAAGTCAGTTGGACTAGCAAACATGCTGTACGTTTTATCATTTGGATTCACTTCTTTGGCATCATTTGCCCCTTCTTGTAGAGAGGAATGAAGCTCACTTGTACCTTCTGCTAATTCAGAAGATCCATCATAAAGCTTACCAGAGCCTTCTTCTAACTCTTTTGTACCGCTAACAAGCTGAGAACCACCTTTGTCTAATTCACCTAAGCCGCTCACCAAGTCTTTTGTTCCTTCAGCAAGCTTGTTTGCACCTTCGCTTGCTTCCCCTAACTTGTCATTAAATGTTGTAAAATTTTTATTAAATTCTTCTTGACCACTTGCTAGCTTAGTCGCACCATTTGATAGTTCTGTGACTCCACTTTGAATTTGTTTACTAGCGTCTGATAGATCAGTCACTGCGCCCTGAATTTGTCCACCGGCTGCTGATAACTCTTTCAGGCCATCTGCTAGCACTTGAACTTGATCAACCTGCGCTTTTAATTCATTCACTTGAGCCTGCTGCTGCTCCATAAATTGTTCAGAAGAAAGCTTTGTAATTTCATCAATAAGCTTTTGCTTTTCTTCATCTGGAATATTTTCATTTTCGTTAATAGAATTTACAATTTGCTGTTGTCTAGTATCAAACGCTTCTTGAGCTGAATCAATTTTTTCTTTCACTGCGTTAATTTCTTGCTTCTTTTGCTCAATTTTTTTAGCAACTTCATTTACTTTTGTATTTGCTTCGTTTAAGCCACTTACGAATTCAGGAAGTTTTTGCTCTAGCTGATTTAAACCACCTACAAAAGCAGGAAGTTTTCCTTCTAACTGATTTAAGCCGTCATCGATGGCTACTGCTCCACCTTTTAGCTCTCCAGAAGCCGTTTCTAATTTCCCACCAGCATCTGTTAGCTCACCTAATCCACTTGCTAGCTTAACTTGATTTTCATTAATAGTTTTAGCACCTTTATTGGCATCGCTAATACCACTTGCTAATTTTGTTACGCCTTCTTCAAAAGTAACAGTGCTATCAGCTAACTTTTTTAGATTATCACGAAGCGTTTTAGAACCATCTTCAATTTTGCCAGCACCATCGCTTGCTTCTTGAAGGCCATCTGCTACCTCTTTAAAACTATCAAACACAGTCTCTGCATACTGCTTTGTTACTTCTTCTTTAATTTGTTCATTTATTTTTGTTACTGCATTTGAACCAATCTGCGCGCCGGAATAGTTTTTACCAGCGTTCGTATGATAGACAAACTTCATTTTCTTTGGATCTTCATCCATTAAAGTTGTTGCGTTTTCAGAGAAATTACTTGGCAGTTCTAGGACGAGGTAATATTTTTCATCCTTTAAGCCTTCTAGCGCTTCTTCTTTATTCGTAAAACGCCAGTCAAACGTATCGTTATCCTTTAAATTTTCAACAAAATCATCACCGACGTGAAGTTCTTTCCCATCTAAAGTAGCGCCTTTGTCTTCATTGACAACCGCTACAGGAATTTGATCTGTTTTTCCATATGGATCCCAATAAGCTGATAAAAAAATCACATTATATAAGAACGGAACAAATAATAAGCCAACAATAATTAAAATATTCATCGGCTTTGAAATAATGGATTTCCATTCTCCCTTCAGCATATTCATCGTTAAATCCCCCAATAGCTTTTCAGTTAAATCGACCGTTTGACCAAAAAACAAATACGGTCATTAAGTTCTGATTAATGTTATCATACTCACAAACAGTAGGTCAATTATAATTTAAAATATTTTTCTTCATATTTAATATAGAAATTGAATTTCTATATACTTTTTGTTATCGACTATCATTTTATTCCCTGTTTAAACATAAAAACGCATCAATCGATGCGTTTTTATGTTTCATTAATTTGTGAGATTTATAAACATATCTTCTGCCTTGGGTTCTTTTTTAATTAAACTGGAATCCTTTAACCACTTCGCCGTTTCTTCCCAAGACTTCGCTGTCTGACTGCCAAACCCTTCAGCTGATTCCATCTTTGGAAGCAAGATATCAAGGCTTTGCTTTTCTACTCCTTCCACTAATGGAAAGTTCGCTTTGTCTTGATTGCTTAATAAAATGTCAAGAGCTTCATCCGGATGTTCATTCATAAACTCATAGCCCTTTGTTGCTGCTTTCCAAAACGCGCGAATAGATTCTTCATCTGTGTCCCATGTACGATCGCTCGTTACTGCTACTAGCTCATAATAATTAGGAACACCATAATCTGTTGGGTTAAAGTAGCGCGTATCATACCCTTTGTCTTTCAAAACAGGAACTTCGTGATTAATATATGCACCGATTACCGCGTCGACTTTTTTCGTTACAACTGAAGACCCTAATTCAAAGCCTACGTCAGCCATTTTAACCTTGTCCGGATTCCCTCCATCTGTTTTAATCATCTTTTTCAGCAGCGCTTCATTTAAAGGAATTCCTGTATATCCCACTGTCTTTCCTTCTAAATCTTTTGGACGCTTAACAGGACTTTCATCCAAAAAGACAACGTGATTTAATGGAGAACGAACAATCGCTCCTACTGACTTTACGGGAACATTTTCGTTAGCCCTTGCCATTACGACATCTGGCTGATAGTAAAATCCTAACGTAATTTTACCTGTGGCTGCTAAGTTTAACGGATCGGTTGGATTGGCTGGATATTGAATGTCTACTTTTACACCTTCCTCTTCGAAATAGCCTTTTTCTTGTGCAACGTATAAAAAGCTATGTACAGCATTTGGATACCAATCCAACATTACCGATACTTCTTTTAATTCTTTCTTATGAGTTGCTGAACTTGTTTCATCTTTACTACAAGCAGTCGTTAATACTAAAAGCAGCAGTGATAAACTAACTAGCCATTTTTTCATTTAGCTTTCCTCCATTTTAGTGATCTACGTTCAATCCATGTAATGCCAATAAAAGAGATGATGCCAATAAGAGATAACACAACGATTGGAGCGAATACACCGGCTCCATCAAACTGTGTCATCATTCGTCGACTGAAATAACCTAAACCTGCTTGTGCACCGAGCCACTCACCGATAGCAGCTCCAATAACGCTTAAGGTTACCGCTACCTTTAAGCCTGAATAAAAATGAGGTAAAGCGGCTGGTACGCTTAGCTTCATAAAAAGGTCTCGCTTGGTCGCTCCCATCGTTTTTAAAAGTTCAACGTGTTCACGCCTCGTTGAGCGAAGACCATCAAACGTGTTCACGGTAATAGGAAAAAATGTAATTAAGACCGTTACCACTACTTTGCTCCAGATGGAATAGCCAAACCAAAGTACAAAAATAGGCGCTAACGCTATGATTGGAATAGTTTGTGAAGCTACTAAAATAGGATAGATAGCCCGCTCGATGGTTTTGTTGTTATTCATCCAAGTTGCAACTAAGACGCCTACAACAATCGAAATAGCTAAACCTATTAAAATAATCAGTAACGTTGAAGGTAAATGTTCAATGAAAAGCACTTCCTTTAGCTCCCATATTCTCACACACACTTCAATTGGAGATGGTAAAATAAAGGGCATTCCCACAATATAAGCGATAACCTGCCAAATAATTAGTAATACGAACGTTAAAATAATAGGTAAGCTCCACTCTTGTATCCTTTTCATGCATCCACCTTCATCCTGAGCTCTTGCATTAGTTGGTGCTTCAGCTTTACAATCTCTGGTCGATCTATGTCCTGCAGAGCTCTTGGTCTTTCAAGAGGTACCTTCACTTGTTTAAATCCCTTTAAAGGTTGCTTATCAAAGATAAAAATACGGTCTGATAAGAACAACGCTTCCTGCACATCATGCGTGATAAACAAAATGGTTTGATTACGCTTTTGCCACTGCTCAAGGAGCCACTCCTGCATGGATAGACGAGTAATAGCATCCAAAGCACTGAACGGTTCGTCCAGCAAAAGCACGTTCGAGCCACTCAATACCGTGCGTAGGAATGAAACACGCTGCTTCATTCCTCCTGATAAATCAGATGGAAACCTCTGTTCATATCCTTTTAAACCAAATTCACTGAGCAGTTCTTTTGCTTGTATATACGCTTCGTCTTTTGGTACCCCTTTTAACTCTAAAGGCAAAGCAGCGTTATCTAGAATGGTCCTCCAAGGTAAAAGAAGATCTTCTTGAGGCATGTATCCCACATGCCCAAAGCGATTGTGGTGCTGCTGATTATTAATTAAAATTCGTCCCGCCTGCTCTATCTCTAACCCGGTAATAAGGCGAAATAACGTGCTCTTTCCGGAACCGCTTGCGCCGACAATGCTTACAAATTCTCCTTCTTCAATATCAAAATTAAGAGATTCCAAGATTGCTTCTCTGCTTTCTTCATATGAAAAAGTCACCGTTTCAAACTCCAAAGCCTTTTTATACATGAACAGGCCACATCGCTTTTTCGTAAGCCATATCCCAGAATAAGTATTCAAAGCGTGTCGTATTAATAAAAATTTCTTCTAACTTAGTAAGATCTGCTTCTGATTTTCCTTCTGCTAGTTGATCCATTAAATCAATACACCAAGTCGCCAGTTCACCAAATTCAGCTGAGCTGTACATATCAATCCATTCACTATAAAGTTCATGCTTTGCACCAGGCTTGGTGCGAAGCTCTTTTCCAATCTCCCAATAGCTCCACATGCAAGGCAGGAGTGCCGCAACAAGTTCCGCTAAGGTTCCGTTTTGAGAAACATGAAGCATGTAGTGCGTGTAAGCAAGCGTTGTTGGAGCTGCCTCTGCTGTTTCTAGCTCTTCAGGGGTAATTAAAAAACGCTTTGCATATTGTCTATGTAACTCCATCTCTTCATTCATTGTTGAATGTAATAACGCTGCAAATTTCCCCATTGTTTGAACATCTGTTGCTTTTACTGCTCCAAGAGCAAACAGCTTCGCATAGTCAATCAAGTACACGTAATCTTGCACCATATAAAAGTGAAACTTATCTTGTTCTAACGTTCCTTCTCCCATTCCTTTTACAAAAGGATGCTCATGCGTTTGCTTCCAAATCGGCTTTACTTTTTCATACAAACGTTCACTAAATTTCATTTTGCATTCTCCTTTTTTGTATGTAGCCATTCATAAATAAATTGAACCATCACTTTCGTGTAATCAAGCAATTGATTAACAGATAGCTTTTCATTAACAGAGTGAGCCTCCGTTAAGTCTCCTGGACCATAAATAGCTGTAGCTATACCTGCATCAGCTAGCCAGCCACCGTCCGTAACCGTTGGCGAAACGTTGATATGCGCTTCTTTCATTGTTACTTCTCTATGAGCACCGACTAACGAGTGAACTGCTGGATGATTTTTATCTACTTCAAATGCCGGGAAAATTTCTCCTCTATCTTCAATCATTGATGTGCCTCCCCACTTAAACGTTGGAGGATTTTCTCTTAGCCACGGATCTGCTTTTGCAACCTGTAACAGATAGTCTTCTACTTCTTTCATTACCTCTTCATATGATTCATTTGGATAATAATGAACGGTCACCCACAGCCTGCATTCATCTGCGATAAAGGCTGCGTTGCGGCCACCTTCAATAACAGCTGGATTGATTGTATTTGTTCCAAGCGGAAAACCGGGATAGCTTTTGACAACAGCCCAGTGGCGCTCAAGCTCCTGCAGTGCACCAATTAATTTCGCCATTTTTTCAATTGCACTGGCTCCTAATAAGCCGCCCCCTGCATGAATCATTTGCCTTCTTGTGGCATCATGATATGTTTGCTTACTTTTCACGGTTATCCACCCCGTAATGACTCCACCTTGACCTTGGATTTGCAGCTCACTTGTATCAACCACAATCGCAAAGTCTGCGCTGTATCCTCGCTTGCAGCATTCAAGGGTCCCAGCTTCTCCAACCTCTTCCCCGATAACCGATTGAAAGGTTAAATCCCCCGGAAATTTCATTCCAGCTTCATGTAGAAGCTTAATGGCAAACAGCGCTCCAGCGAGTCCACCTTTCATATCAGCAACGCCTCTCCCCATTATGAATCCTTCTTCAAATTTCGTTTGGAAAGGACTTATATCCCATGCTTCGCCTTCGTTGACTGCCGCAACATCAATATGTCCATTAATAATTAAACTCTGATATTCGCTTTGACTTGTTCCTTTTAACGTTCCTACAACGTTAGGGTCATTTGGGTACACGTCCCACATGTCAATTTCAAAACCATAGCTTTCCAACAGCTCTGCAATATATATCTGCGCTTCTTTTGTATTACGTGCAGGTGGTGCTGGTGTTTTATACGAGACGAGCTTGGTCAAAAGCTCAATAAGTTCATCTTGTCTAGTATCCACCTGCTCTACCACATCTGTAATGTTCATACTAATCCCCTCCCTCTAAACCACATAAAAAAGCGCTTCTTTTCATAGAAAAGAAGCGCTTGAATATACACATATATCCCTTTTACATCCTGTAAAAGTCCATAGATGTAGCACACAATACCTCTTTCCTACGCTAGTATTACCTAGTTCAGGTTATAAGGGTTAAGACCATGTCTCTCTCAGCTTCAAGAAGCACCCCTAGTGGTTTAATAATGACTATTTATTTGTAAAGCTATCTGATTATTATCTCTATTAGTTGTACCACACTACCTCATATAGTTCAATATAATTTACAGAATTCCAATTTGACCTCTACACTAACAAAAGAGCTATGTTTAACCTTATCATAGAAAATTGAGAACCCTGCTGATTATACAAGACTAGGGACAAGCTATTGGAATTAAGAGTTCCGGCTTTTGTATGCTTACTTCTTTTGGCAAGTTGGACAGTAATACAACCGCCTCGAAGCAGCAGGAATTTTTTGAATTTCCGTTCCATCTATTCGACACGCTTCTCCCTCTCGGTTAAATACCCAGTGTCGATAAGCAGAGCGTTTTACTCCTTTTTCCTTTAACTTTTCAACTAAAGGCAAATCGTTTGTAATCCCTCCCGTTTCATACGACTGCTTCATTAGCAAAATTGTTGCTTCCGCAGCTTTTTTAATCTGCTTTTCTGTACAATCACAAGGTCGCTTATCCGGGTGAATACCTGCTAAAAACAGGATCTCACTGCGCAAATAATTCCCAATGCCCGCTACAAAGCTCTGGTCAAGCAATAGAGACGTCCATTTTCGGCGATAAAATGCTTTGCTTGTAAAACGTTCAATTAAGTCCTCTACGCTCACTTGTTCACTTAAGATGTCTGGTCCGACTCTCGAAACAAACGGATGAGCAAGAACTTCTTCATCAAGCAGCACTTCGATATCCGATGCGCTATACAAAAGAGCTGATTTTTGCTCGTTGTGAATGGCTAAGCGGAGCTGCCGATTTGTTTTTGGATACTGATACGCCTTTCTGATATACCATTTACCGTAGAGCTGATTATGTGAATAAATCGTATATCCATTATCAAAGCGAATAAGCATTGCTTTCCCTTTTGTATCAACTCTCTTAACCGATGCTCCCGTAAGCATGCTTTCGTATTTTTTTAATGCTTCAAACGCAAACCATACTTCTCCTACAGGCCTAGAAGTAATCGCTCTTTGTACTTCATCTGCTGCTCTTCGAATTTCTGGCCCTTCCGGCATATTAACATCTCCTTTACTCTCTTACTTTTTCTATTTTCATTAGGTTTTAAAGAAAATTCAAGAATGAGTAGGCTTGAAAGCACATTTAAAATAGACAGTTATTTTTCCTTTCCCTACACTAATGGAATATCTACATCTAAACGGTCAAAACTAACAACAACACATATATTTATAAAGGAGTATACTATGAGTACATTTTTACCATTATCCGCTTCTGAAATGGCTGCGATTTGGCAACAGTACATGAATGATAAAGCTGTCTCATGCACGTTACTACACTTTCTGCGCCATGTGGATGATCAAGAAATTGAGCAATCATTAAAAGCTACTCAGCATATTATTGAACGAAATCTAGACGTTTTAAGCGCATTGTTTTTAAAAGAAAACATGCCAATTCCGCTTGGATTTAATGAAGAAGATTTACATGTTGACGCTCCTAGACTCTTTTCGGATTCGTTTTATTTACTATATTTAAAGCATGTTTCCAATTTGCTGTTATTATCCGCTACATATGGAGTAGACATTGCAAAACGTGAAGACATTCGGACTTTTTTCAGAAAACTGCTGCTATTAGCCGAGCAGTTAAACCAACAGGTAACCGACTTACTTTTAGCCAAAAAAGTATATATTCAGCTCCCGCCAATCCCTATTGCAGACTCTTCTGATATGGCTGGAAAAGAAATGTTTTTGGGTCACTTTTTTGATGAAAAAAGACCGCTTACTGTCATTGAGATATCACATCTCATTTCAAATATTGAAACGAATCTAATCGCAAAAGATTTGCTACTTGGCTTTGCACAGACAGCAACTTCTGAAGATATTAAAGCATTTTTACTAAAAGGACGTCATATAATGCAGGCTCATATTGAACAGCTGTCTGAGCCACTGATGGTTGAAAACATTCCCATCATCATGGAATGGGATTATGGAGTTGAAAAATCTGCTGTACCACCTTTTTCAGAAAAGCTCATGATGTTTCACGTATCAGCAATGGTATCGGAAAGCGTTCGAAACTACGGCATGTCTATGGCCACTAATCCAAGGCTTGATTTATCCGCTAAATATACAAAGTTTACAAATGAAATCTTACAATTTGCTGAAGAAACATCCCGCATTAGTATTGAGCAAGGCTGGCTTGAAGAGCCTCCTCACATCCCATTTCCAAAAATACATTTAGAGCCGTAAAAAAGTGGAGCTAATGCTAGCTCCACTTTCTTAATGACTTACCTGTTCAATTACCTCCTGTAGTGACTTCTCTTTCATGGAAGCAATACGTAAATGATACGTTTCAAAAGTCAAATGTGCAGACAGACGATTCGGTACGATTACACATTGTAAACCTGCTGCGATAGCGGCTTTTGCACCGTTTGCAGAATCTTCAAAAGCAATGGCTTCAGAAGGATGTACGCCTAACTTTTCAACTGTTTGCTTATAAAGAGCCGGGTCTGGCTTAACTTTTTCCACGTCATCACGCGTTTGCATCACTTCAAAATGATCAAGGAGATCTAATTCCTTTAAAAACGACGTCACCCACGCACGGTCTGAACTGCTGGCTAAACCAATTTTCAGACCTAATTCTTTCGCTTCTTTTAAATACTCCAGAACACCTTCACGAGCTGCCAGCTGCTTCATTTTTTCTTGATGACGTTTTAACGACTCTTTCGCAATCTCGTCCTTCGTTAATTCACGACCAAACTGCTCATATAAAAAGTCGTAAAGCGCTGTAGTATCTGTTCCTATATAAGACGCAAACTCTTCAATTTTTAAATGTACGCCACGAGGTTCTAACATATCGCAATACACTTCATACCAAACTGATTCTGTATCTACAATTAATCCATCAAAGTCAAATACAATTGCTTTAATCATCTTTCATACCGCCTTTATACCTCAATTCTAGTTAATATCCTATCACGTTCTTCTGAGTAGAGCTACAAGTATACGCTTTACCTAGCACATCCGCATATGGATATGATTCACATCTTCTTATTTCTTTACGCTCAACTTTTTGTATTAGACTAAAAGTATAAAAAATGAGAAATCATTTTCTCTTTTTCATCTCTTCAGAAGGAGGAACGAAAATGAAACAAGAAGGAATTCCGGTCACTGAGATACCAAAATTCCAAACGTGTTCAGAAGAGTTTTTTCTGATTAATTGGTACAAAGAAATGTTTAGCAATCCTTTTATTCTAGACATTCATCGTTCTACAAATAAAAATCATTGAATATTTGGAAATGGCCCTCACTTTCGCTTAGGTGCTCAGCTGGTACGACTTGAAATGCAAGTGGCGCTAGAAGCTTTTATTCAGAGGTTTTCGAGAAACGAAGCCGCTTCAGATTTTATATTAGAAGACAATCTAACCGCTTCGGGAACGGATCAAACGTTCGTCCGCCTACCGATCAAAGTATACGGCTAACTAAAAAGCCGCGCTCTCACCGGAGCGCGGCTTCTCTTATTTTGTAGCAATAATTAAAACCGATTCTGCTTGAAACGATTGAATACTTGTGCCGTCTGTTTGAATATGAAAGAACGCTTTCAATTCACTTGAAGCACTCAGCATCTTCCCTGTGAGTTCTTGCTTATCGTTTTGAGGTACTTTCATCATTTCACACCAATCATCAAACAGAAATGTTTTTGGAAAGCGCGTCATTAGCTCAATTGTAAAGCCCGCTTCCTCTAACATTTTAAACCACTCTGTTTTTTTATAAGCACGATGATGACTAGGATCTCGCTTCTTTTCCACTTCGTTATAAAAAGCATCATGCGCATCACTTTCTGGCGCCACGTTATCGACAACTATAAACGCTCCATCCTTTTTTAATACCCGAGCCGATTCATTCACAAAGCTTTGCACATCTGTAAAATGATGAGGAGCAATTCGGCATGTTACAAGATTAAACGCTTCGTCTAAAAACGGTAATTTCTCAGCTTCCCCCTGCACAAACGATACGTTCTCATGACCGTTACTTTTAATAAATTCTTCTGCATGAAGAAGCATTTGTGGAGTAAGGTCAAAAGCTACTACCTCACCAAATAAACCGGCAAGCTTATTAGCCACGTGACCTCCACCCGTTGCGATATCCAATGCTTTTTCTCCCGCATAATCAGCCGCTGCTTCTGCTAAGAAAATTAAATCAGCTCCCTTGGAATGGCCTTTGCTTTTCACATAGTTTTTAGCATTACTGCCAAATTGACTCACCACTAGCTCTTTTTCATGATTCATCTCCCACCACTACCTCTCTTTATAATTTAGCTATTACCTTTCTTGAACCTTGGCATGAGTATGAACTCTCTGTTCCCCAACGCGATAGAACCATCTAAAGATGGGTGGTAATAACAGCGAAACAATTAAAATACGAAAGACTTGAACAGCTACCACAAACGGTGCATCTGCTCCTAATACAACAGAAGTAGTCGCCATCTCCGCAACTCCTCCTGGAGCAAAAGCAAGTGCTGTTGTAATAAATGGAATGCCTCCAACCTCAGATACGATATATGCACATATAAACATTGTACCAATTAACACAATTGTGCTAATAAAAGCCACTCCAATCGTTCGTTTCATACCCTGAAACATATCAGCGCGAAAGCGTGAACCGATACTTGTTGCAATGATTACTTGAGCCATAATTAAAACAAGATGTGGCCACCAAGCCGTTAAGTTATAGCCCACAAGCGCTGAGCCTGCCACTTGCGTAATACCTACAGTCAACATCCCTCCAACAAGCCAGGGAGCCGGAAATTTGAAACGCTTGCCAATTAGGTATCCAATAAAAGCTGCAACAACTAATGCAAACGTCCATAATACTGACTCCAAACTAAAAGAAGAAGCTGCCTCAGAGGTTGTTGCTACTATTGCTTTCTCGCCTAACGATGAAACAAGAAGTGGAACCGTAAGCACAACAAGAAACACCCGCATAATCTGAACAACACTTACCGTTGCGGTGTTTGCCCCAACCTCTTCTGCAATCCCTGGCATGGCACTTAATCCACCGGGAGCTGTACTGAACAAGCTTGTTAACAAATCATTTGAGGTGAATTTAAACAGAATAAACCCAGAACCTAATGAAAATAAAATAGAGATTAATAAAATGATAGATACAGGAAGCCAATTGTCTACAAATGTGCTGACAACTGTTAGATTAATTTGTTGCCCTAGCTCAATTGCTAGAATGAGTTGACCAACGTACAGCCAAATCTTTGGCATTCCTTTAGAATTCGAAGGAATCTTCAAAAATTGAGGACGAGTAATTGCTAAAGTTGTTGCGACAATAAGTGTTCCAATCATCCAGCCGATTGACATTCCTAATGAAGATAGTAGCAGTCCGCCTAAAGCACTTAGTATAATCAATAAAAACGTAGATGAAAAAGATAATGTTGCTTTCATTTCAAATCCTTCTTTCTATTTTTGCTACGATTACTTTGTCAGTCTAAAAACAAAGGGTCTAAACCTTCTTGCCCATACGGATGAGCTTTACGTTTTCTATCTATTTAAACTATAGTATACTTTTAGAGATAATTGAAATATCGGATTTGTATGTAGAAAGATAAAAAAAATGAATACCTAAATAAAGGAGGAAGAAATGGACGATCGCGATTGGCTCATTTTACAGCTTTTATACCAAGAAAAAAATATCACAAAAGCTGCAAAGCTACTTTATATTTCACAACCAGCCCTGACGAACCGCTTGCAGCAGATGGAAAAAGAATTCGGTGTCCAAATTGTTAATCGTGGGCGCAGAGGTATCCATTTTACACCTCAAGGAGAATATTTAGCAAAATCTGCTGATAAAATGATTGCGCATCTCCAACACATAAAAGACCACGTTTTAAATATGGGCGATAAGCTAACGGGTACACTAAGGCTTGGCGTCTCGAATTTCTTTACGGATTACAAATTACCAGGACTTTTGCGGTTATTTAAAGACAAATATCCTGATGTCGAATTTAAAGTTACCACCGGATGGAGCAGTGACGTTGTAAACCTCTTACACCATCAAGATGTTCATATTGCTTTTGTAAAAGGTGATTATAACTGGCGCAATGAAAAGAGACTTCTCTTTGAAGAAACCATTTGCATTGCTTCTAAAAAACCTATTGAGATAGATGATCTCCCACACTTACCTCGAATCGATTATCATCAAGACCGTTTTTTGAAGACCGCTGTTGACCATTGGTGGAGCGAAAATTTCAATCAACCTCCAAGCGTCAGTATTCACGTAGACAAAGCGGATACGTGTAAAAAGATGGTTGAAAATGGGCTTGGATACGCGATGCTCCCTCACATGCTAGTTGAAGATGTTGAAGGACTTCACGTCATTCCGATGCAAAACGAAGATGGAACCGCTCTACTTCGAAAGACGTGGATGTACTTTCATGAAGAGTCACTTGAAATTAAAATTGTTAAGGCCTTTATTGAATTTATTGAAGAGATTAATCTGCACGATATTCATTAAACGGATAAGAAAGCTATATGGAATCATATAGCTTTTTTACTTGCCGTTCATTAATTCTTCATATAGCTTACTTTGTCTTTCCAAAAATACAGACGCACCGCTGCTATTCTTATAAAAAGGGTAAAAATCATTTTCTTTTAAAAGCTGTTTCCACGCCTTCGTATTGACCATTTTGTATATGGTTTGATTCCAGTAATCAATTTCTTCTTGCGTCATATTCGGTGGACCCATCAATCCTCTCCAGTGGCTAAAAACAACGTCAACCCCTTCTTCTTTCCAAGTTGGAACATTGTTAAATTCCGCTAAGCGCTGTGGAGCTGAAACGCCTAAAATCCGAACGTCTCCTCGCTTGTACGCACTTTTTGCTTCTGATAGCGACATAGGAGCTACTTGAACTTCATTTTCTTGGAGCGCATCTAGTACGCCATGGCTGCTTCCATATACATAAAAAGCTAAGCGAGAAGTTTCAACGTTTGCTTTCTGCGCTGCTTGTACAAACGACAAATGATCGTCATTTCCTAATCGAGGAGATAATCCAATCTTTAATAAATGATGGTTTTCTCTTAAAGCATCCATCAAACTCTTCATCGTCGTAATGGAGGAAGAGCTTGGAACAACGATGACTTCCCATTCGGTTGCCAAAATCGCCAGAGGTGTAAAGTCTTTATACGTTAACTGACTTTGTCCTAGTAAATGATTCGTAATTAATAAGCTAGAGTTACCTGAAATGACATTGCCTTTTTCATGTTTCTGTACATACCGCCATGCTTCTTCTCCTTGACTTTGTGTTTTATTCACAACAGAAACAGGTATATCCATTACTTCTTGCTGTAACACATGCTGCATAGTCCTAGCGGTTAAGTCTGCTCCACCTCCAACCGCTCCTGGAGCTACTAATTCTACGTGATCAAATTGAACGTTTTGATCACGGTTGCTGCAGCTCATTAACATAAGAATTACGCTTATTAAACTAACCCACTTCTTCATGTATTCACCCTGACCTATGTTAAATGATACTTTCGCTCCGGCCGACCAACAATCCCATAATCATACTGAACATGACACTCTTGCACCGATACTAAATATTCTAAATAGCGACGGGCCGTCGTTCGAGAGACGCCCATCGTTTTGCCCATTTCTTCAATTGTAATACCTTCTGTGAGGTCTTTTAAAATAGCCTTCACTCGTTTTAACGTAATTCCGTCAATTCCAGATGGTAAGACTTTTTCCACTGTCTGCTGCTTATCATAACCAAAATACGAGTTAACAAATGACTGGTCCACTTCATCTCGAGCTTGCAATAACCTTCTTTTTTTCTGGTACCCTTCGATTGCTTCAATGAATGACTCCATTTTTACAGGCTTAATTAAGTAATTGACCACACCGTTGCGCAAGCATCGCTCTAGAATATCCTTTTCAGTGGCAGCCGTCACCACAATAACATCTACTTTTGGAAACCGTTCACGAATGCGTGGTAATAAATCCGTTCCCATTTCATCAGGCATATAAATATCTAAAATAAGCAAATCGATATTTTCTTGCTCAAGCATTTCTATGGCGTCTTTAGCATTTAAAGCCTTTCCTACTACTTTCACATTCTCTATTTCTTGTAAAAATCGTTCTTGAACCTGAGCGATTCGAAAATCATCCTCTGCAATGGCTACTTTTAACATGATGTCTCTCTCCTTTGTTTGATTTTCTCTCATTCCAATTGCGTTTACTTTCGCTTCGGTAGATAAACGGAGAATGTGGTACCTTCTTCTTCAGGATGAATGTCAATCCAACCCTGAAGCTCATTAATCATTTCTTTTACATTTGAAAGTCCATATCCTCGGTTTTGTCCTTTCGTTGAAAACCCTTTTGAAAACAATTTATCAATTATATCTTCTGAAATTCCACTTCCATTATCACTTACTTCAATAATGATATCTTGACCAATATCTGTAATAAAAAATGAGACTTGCTTATCCTCTTGCGCACTGACTGCATCAAAAGCATTATCAATTAGGTTTCCAATAATGATGATTAAGTGTGAGACATCAATATGCGAAGGTAACTCTTTTAATAAGCTATCTTCCGCAATAGTAAACTCTACTTTCTTTTCAGACGCTTTTCCCATCTTGCCTAATAGCACAGCTTGTACTTTAGCATCCAAGATTTGATGAAATAAAATCCGATTTTGCGTTTGGTGCGCATTGGATTCTTTTTGAATAAATTCAAAGGCTTCATCATACTCCCCCAGCTGAAGCAGTCCAGACAGCACATAAAGCTTGTTTGTAAATTCATGTGTTTGTGCTCGTAAGTCCTCAGAGTATCTTCGTACTTCTCCTAGCGTATGAATTAAATGATTCAGCTCTGTTTTATCGCGGAAACTTGCTACTACACCAACGATTTTGTCATTTTCAATAATGGGCAGTAAATTTAAAATGAAAAGCTTATTATGAAAGCGAATTTCTTGATCATTTTGCGCTTGCCCATCTACCAACACTCGCATCATGTTTGTATAAGGAAATACTTCAATAATAGACTTTGGTATATAGTTATCCTGTAAGCCAAGCATATGCCTCGCTGATGTATTCATCATCGTAATTCGACCTTTCGCATCAATGGCGATAATGCCTTCTTTTATTGAACGCAAAATCGCACTACGCTCTCGATACAGAGAAGCGATTTCGTTTGGCTCTAACCCAAGAGTATCTTTCTTAATGCTTTTGGCGAGCAAGACTCCCCCAACAATTCCAAGAAGAAGCACAAGAAAAGCGTAAAATATAATTTGTTGAATGCGTTTAATTAAATGAGCATGAACGTCTCGCTCTAAAAATTCTACGGTAACGACACCAATAATTTCACGGTAGTTTCCTTCTTCGCTAATCACCGGAGCTTTTCCCATAATAGATAGACCGGAAGTTCCCATGCCTTCTAGCGTATAGTACCCTCCAAACATAAGCGCACGGTAGTTCGAACTTGCATTAGATTGGCGGTCTGTTGTTTTCTCATCGTCAGGTGAATAAATGGCTTTTTTTCGGTTTTCAACGATAACTGCTTCGGCACCAATTTGTTCACGCACTTGCTCTGCTAAAGGCTGAATGACCTTTGAAGGATTCTTATCATTGAAAGCTTGTTTGACCTCTGGCATAAAGGAAATTGATTTGGCAGCCTGCAAAGCTAGTTGTTCCGCTTGCTTTTTTGATTCGACTGCTTGCATATAAGAAAATATACTAGCAAGTAACGTAACCACAAGCAGGACCAAACCCACGGTCAGACCAACTGTTTTTGTTTCTAACGAAATGGAAATTGTTTTTTTCATTCTAGTTTGACATCCTTCTTCTATTTGCACTCCTCTTTTATTCTACCAAAGTTTTTATCTTACGTTTTGATTTGTCTGACTTTTATAAATATGAAATCCCTACTTCAGATAAGGAAGGACCACTACTAATAAAAATTACAATCACGGCTTTTTTATTAAGTTGACTTTTAATGAGAACTTTTCATTCTTTTGGTAGTTTAAAAGAGTCCCTTTACTTTGAAGCTTCAAGATAAGAACTCTATTGCCTTCTTAATTATTTCAAAGCATTCTTATTGAAGTAGACTATCTTTTGTAGCTTGAGTTCATCTATTCATTATATAGAAAAGAACTTACCCGCTTGAAAGCGAATAAGTTCTCATGTTATAAGGTGATGACTCCTGTAATAATAGCAACAAGCAGCATGACCATTGATGTACCAATTGTCCACTTTAACGTGTAGCGTTGGAATTCTCCAAGGTCAACTTTTGCCATACCTACTAATAGATATGTAGAAGCAACAAGTGGACTGAGTAAGTGAACGGGCTGACCAATTAATGACGCACGAGCAATTTCAGCTGCATCAATTCCATATGTTGCTGCTGCCTGTGCGATAATTGGTAGAATCCCATAATAGTAAGCATCATTTGACATAAAGAATGTAAACGGCATGCTTGTAATAGCTGTGATGACTGACATGTAAGGTCCCAATGCATCTGGAATAAGCGACACTAAGCTATTGCCCATCGCATCAACCATTTTTGTACCAGATAAAATTCCTGTAAAGATCCCTGCTGCGAAAACCAGTGATACAACGGCTAGTACGTTACCGGCATGAGCAGTAATTCGCTCTTTTTGTGTTTCTAAGTTTGGATAGTTAATCATAATCGCAATAGCAAACGCTATCATAAATAAGATTTGTAAAGGCATGATTCCACTAATTAACCCAACCATTAATAAAATTGTTAAACCAAGGTTCACATAGAGTAATTTTGGTCGCTTATAGCTTGGCTGTTCCACTGCTGCTGCTTGCTCTGCAAACGCAACTTGTACAGGTGAAATATCCTTCAAATCTATTACCCCTAAGCGTTGACGTTCTTTTTTACCAAACAAGTAAGCAGTGAAAATAACCCAAATTGCTCCTCCAACCATTGCTGGAATTAACGGTGTAAATACTTGAGAAGCATCTAGGTTTAATGCACTCATCGCACGAGCAGTTGGGCCACCCCAAGGCGTTAAGTTCATAACCCCGCTTCCCATAATGGCAATACAGGCTAACATCATCGTACTCATGTTTAGCTTTTTATAAAGTGGTAGCATTGCAGAGAGCGTAATCATATATGTAGTTGTTCCGTCACCGTCTAACGAAATAGTTAGAACAAGGATGGCTGTACCAACCGTAATTTTCAGTGGATCCCCTTTAACAATCTTTAAAATCTTACCTACGACTGGATCAAATAAACCTGCATCAATCATAATACCAAAGTACAAAATAGCAAACATGAGCATTACGCCCGTTGGTGCTAATTCCTTCACACCGGCTAACGCCATTTCACCTATATCTGTTGTAAATCCACCAATGATTGCAAATATAACGGGAATAACCATCAGTGCAATTAATGGTGTTAAGCGATTTGTCATAATTAAAAACATGAAGGTACATACCATTGCAAAACCAAGTATTGCTAACATATAAATCCCCCTACCCCTTTGTTTTGTATACGCTTTCATTAAAGGTGACAAAGCCATGGTTTTATCTGTATTTACATGATGTTAAACATTGAGCTGCCAGTTACACTAGCTTCTGTTTTTACAACACCTTAATTTTCTGTTTTTTCTTAAAATAATCATAATTTAAGATTCGGTTCGCTGTAAATAATTCGTCATATAAATACTTTTAAAACTTTTTATATAATTAAATCCTTTTTGTTCATGACTTTTAAAACATAGATAGGAGTAGGTTTGTTATTCAACACGAAGAGTAAGCGGAGAGCGTAGTGGAGAATGCACTTGTTGATATTGCTGAATTGCTTCTTGAAGATAAGGAATGTTATATAGCTGCTTGGATTCCATTCCTTCTATCTGTAAAAAATGTTCAATTGCATATGTGTTTGCAAACAGTTCTTGCTGCTTGTTTCCCTCTCTTAATACAACTTGATTTTGAGTTCGATCTACGTGATGGCCTAGTTCATGAAGAACAATGAAAGCAAACTGATGAGCTTTTTTGTTTTTCATGGTGTCAATAAAGACAATTGGACATTCCTTTACTGTGTATTTTTTATAGTTAATTTCAAAGTGTAGCGCCTGCTTCTTTGCGGAGGTTTGCTTTGGAAATTGTCCATAATAAACGCCCAGAACGTCTCTCCCTTGTACCTTAACACTGCCAAGGCAATAAACGCCCTTTACACCGTTCCAGGCTTCAGGAGAAGTAACTTTTTCAATTTCTTTGAGAATTGCTCGTTGCTTTTTACTCAGCAATCCGTAAAAAAGTACACCATGAACAGCTACAGGTTCATCTTTTTTCCAAAACATCTTGTCGCCTCCTCTACAATCGATTAATTCTTTGTTACCTTAACTATATGATATTTATAGCCATAGTTAAAATATCGTTTTTTTATCGTTAGCTATTATATTTAGTTATGTCAGATTTAACTTGTTTTTAGAGGGGGAAGCACTTGTTCTCTGCATAGCGTGATTTCCATTTCAGGTTGCTTCCTTTCCGCAGGGCGAGCGCTGAGCCTCCTCGTAAACTGCGGGGTCTCATCTGGCCCGCTAATCCTGCTGGAGTGGCGCACCTTTCATTTCAATCACGGGACTTTTGAATAGGGAAAAACTTGATAAGGTTACTCTTCTATTCTAACAACACCCTTTACTTGGTATGATTTATAAAGAGCACGCTGTAAAATATCATATTACCCTTTGACTTTACTTCTATATATGTTCTACTTTCTGATTTCCCGTCATAAACTAAAAAAGACACCTTCGCCTAGCAAAGATGTCTTTTCGTGTTACCTTGTGAGCTTTGTAATTGATTCAATGTCTTCAGGAGTTGTTCGGCAACAGCCACCAATAAGCTGTGCTCCCGCTTGGCGCCAGTCGGATGCAAAGCACTGATAGGACTGCTGTGCTTCTGATCCACTCCACGTTTTGCTTGTTGGATCATACTGTTCACCAGAGTTAGGATATACCAGAATCGGTGTCTTCGTGTTTGCTTTCATGTTGTGAACTAGGCTTTTTACGTACTGAGGAGGCGTGCAGTTAATGCCTATCGCTATCACTTGTTCATGCGAGTCGAGCCACTCTGCACATGCTGCAGCCGCTGTTCCATTGCTGATGTGTTCTTCATCTTTGGCACTGAAGCTAATCCACGCATAAGCATCGGGAAACTCTTTAAGCACCCGCACGATTGCTTTTGCTTCCTGTAAACTTGGAATTGTCTCACAGGCTAATAAATCCACACCAGCTTCAAGTAATGCTTTTATGCGAGGACGATGGAAATTCATGAGCTCTTCTTCTGTTAAGCTATAGTTTCCCGTATACTCAGATCCATCTGCCAAGTATGCTCCGTATGGCCCTACAGAGCCTGCTACTAATGGTTTTGGTCGAGCGGCAGTTTGATTGTTTTGCCAAAATTCATCTCTTGCCTCAATCGCTAACTGGGCAGAGAGCTTCATTAAACGAACCGCGTCTGCTTTATTAATACCGCGCTTTGCAAAACCTTCAATTGTTGTTTGATAGCTAGCCGTTATCGCACAGTCAGCTCCTGCTACAAAATAATCTTTATGTACTTGTTTAATGGCTTCTGGTTGTTCAACTAACACTTTCGCTGACCATAAGCTGTCATTTAAATCACAGCCGTATCGTTCTAATTCTGTGGCTAATGCGCCGTCGAGCACAACAAGAGGGTGTGTATGTAAAATATGTTGAATTGGGTTCATAGGATGTAGAGTTTAAACTCTTTTAAAGCCACCTTTCAGATTATTTCAAATATGTTGAACAGTCTAATAGAGGCGAAGGTGTTTGTCAAGGAAACCTTTAGGTAACAAACTCTTAACATGAGATTAACAGTTTTTTCACTTGAATTTCATAAAGAAAAGGTAAGATTAACAGTGTGAAAAGCCTTTTTAAAAATAACTGTGCAAAATTTCACAAAGTGTTCAATTTTTAAGTGAAAACGCTTTCTATTTTTGTGTATACTAAGAGTAGATAAAAAAACGCTTACATTTTACTTCGGTTTTCATAAATAAAACATACCATGAGAGGAGATTATCTAATGATTTTAAAAGCTTTACGAAAAAACGGTTCTGTGACAGTTAATTATTATCGTGATGGTTTATTAGAGACTTTCAAAGGAAAAGTAAAACAGTTAAACCTAGTCGAGCAAACATTATCTTTACAGGATGAAAATCACAACACGTTATCTTTACGCTTGTCAGGAATTAAAGAAATCTATGAATCATAGCTAAAGAGGCCGGTCTAGCAAAGAACCGGTCTTTTTTTTTTGCGACTATTTTTGTTGTAGTAAATAGCGATTAACAGGCCTGCCCACTCGTCCATACTCAACGTAAAGCTCAACTTCTTTTTCTTGATCTAAATACTCCAAATAGCGACGAGCTGTAACTCTTGCGATACCCATTCCTTCTGCAACTTCTTCTGCTGAAATCGGATCTGTTTGACTATGTAAATATGACCTTATTCCAGCTAATGTAATTGTGTTCAGTCCTTTGGGTAACATTGTGCTTTTCTCAGAGGCTGTTTTAAATAACAGGGTATCCACTTCATCTTGCGTAATGGTTTGGCTTTTTCCTAGTTTGTTTTGGCGCTGTCGATAATTTTCTAATGCTTGCTTCATACGCTCAAACTTAAATGGCTTCATAATGTAATCCACCGCGCCGTATTGTAATACACGCTTTATCGTTTCACTATCACTGGCCGCTGTGACCGCAATTACATCAGACTGATAACCTTTTGAGCGAATTTTTTGGAGGGTAGTAATTCCATCTTGGTGAGGCATATACATATCAATTATGATTAAATCAGGAAGATCTTTTTCAATCATTCGTAACCCTTCTACGCCATTTGATGCCACACTTGTTACTACAAATCCTTCTACCTGCTCGATGAATTGCTTATTTACTTCTTGTACCATTAAATCATCTTCAATCACAAGTACCTTCCATTGGCTTTTCGTCATGCTTCCATCCCCTTTTCGCTTATAACCTACACTACGAATGTAATGGTAAACGCTGTTCCATGCCCATGCTCTGTTTCAACCGAAATATCTCCATTGCCTTTTTGAACGATTTGATAAATTAAATAAAGTCCGATACCTCGGTTTTCTTTTGCTTTTGTTGAAAAACCCTCTTCAAAAATATGTTTCACCTCTTCTTCTGTCATGCCGCACCCGTTATCCTCTACCAAAATTGATAATACGTCTTCTGTTTGTTCAATACTTACATAAACTTCTTTATCATCCTGGAATGAGTCAACGTAAGAATCGAAAGCGTTTTCAATCAAATTTCCGATAACAACAACAAAGTCATGGTGATCTAAATGTTTAGGAAATGTTTCTAAATAGCTGTGCTTATCAATGGTTAACGTAATTCCCAGCTCTTTCCCTCTGCTTACTTTGCTAATTAACAGTCCTGATACGCTTTCATTTTTAATGTTCTTGTGCAAAAAGTTCGTCAGTTCTCCTTGCTTTTCTGAAACTTCGAAAACATACTCTAACGCTTTCTCGTTATTTCCTAGCTGGATTAATCCCGCAATAGTATGCAGCTTGTTCATGTACTCGTGACTCTGTACGCGAAGCGCGCTTACAAATGCTTTTACTCCGGTTAACTCTTCAGCAAGTTTTTTTACTTCTGTTCGGTCTTGGAAAACCGCAACCGCTCCCACCGTTTCTCCTTTTACCTTTATGGGAACACGATTACTTAGAATGGTTAAATTACGCACTTGAAGCTCTTTATTATATACCGGTTGATTTAGCTGTAGGATTTCTGGTAAGCGCGTATCTGGAATCACATCATAGATTGATTGTCCAATCACTTCATCATGAATATTCATGATTGCTTTTGCCTTATCGTTAAAAATAGTAATATATTCATCTTTATCTATGGCAATTACAGCTTCATGCATAGCATTAAACGTTTCAGTTCGCTCAACAAACAGCCGTGCAATCTCATCTGGCTCTAGCTCAAACATTTGCTTTTTTATGTGAGAAGCTAATACCCAAGCTCCCCATCCTCCAAACAGTAAAATTAAAAGGCTGATGATAGAGATTTCCTTCTTTACACTACGAATAACTTCAGAAAAGGTTGGTAATAGATAGCCACTAATCACGACACCAACCTGTTCGTGATGATGATTAATAATGGGAACGAGCGAGCGTATGACAGTCCCTCTCTCCCCTTTGGCTTTATCAGTATACGTATGTTCAGCAAATGCTTGTCCTTCATCTTCTCCGTGCGATTTCGTACCAATCATAGCGTTGACCGGATGAGAGAGCCTTGTCTTTTTCATATCAAGCACGACTATGTAATCTGCTCCGTGAATAATTCGAATGGGATCTACTATTGTGTTAATTTTCTGCCTTTTTCGTTCATCTCCCGTTATCTTTTCACTAACCTCCGTCATTTCAGCGACGGTTCTTGATGTCACGAGCGCTCGCTGCCTCAAGTCTTCTTCCTTTAATTCAATAAATTCTTTGATGACGACAATACCAGCTAAAAACAGCGCAAAGACGATAATAAAGAAGATTAAGGCAGTCATCTTCGTTTGCATTGAAAATCGATTCATAAAGCCCAAAATCCCTCTTCTTTCTCAACTATGTCATCTTTATTTATTTTACCATGCTCTAAATCTGCGTGGTAAAATAAATCATAAGATTATAATTCTTCTCATTGAGATGCAAGGAGCTGAGAGTAAAAGCTTATGCGAGTATTTATTATCACAGCTTTATTTGTTAGCGCTTTCTTTATTTATATTTTACTTTTCCCTCCTTCTTTTTTACATTCGGAACACGTCTATAGAGATGATGAACAACAAGGGCTAGATGAGCAAATCGTCATTAATTTTAGTCATGTTGTAGCTGAGAATACCCCAAAAGGGTTAGCAGCGCAAAAATTTGCCAAGATTGTTAATGAAAGATCAAATGGCAAAGTTAAAGTTGAAGTTTTTTCAAATGGTGTGCTCTATTCTGATAAAGAAGAAGTAGATGCTTTAAGGCGAAATGACGTTCAAATGATTGCTCCTTCTTTCTCAAAGCTTGCAGATATAAACGAAGATTGGTTACTTTTTGACCTCCCATTTATGTTTAAAGATGAAGGTGAAGTTGAGACAGCTTTAAATGGTCAAATTGGCAAAAGTCTGCAAGCATCCCTCAAAAAAGAGAATTTAAAAGGACTAGCATTCTGGAACAACGGATTTAAACAAATGACGAGTAATCAAAAGAAGCTAGCTGTACCAGATGACTTTAAAGGTCAACGTTTTCGCATTATGCCAAGCGAAGTTATCAAAAAACAGTTTGAACTTCTGGAGGCTAAACCTACCACTGCTACATTTAACCGAGTATACGAGTCACTTGAAAAGCAGGAGTTTGATGGTCAAGAAAATACTATTTCAAATATCTATTCAAAGCGTCTATATACGTTACAGCAGTATATGACCATTAGTAACCACGGCTACTTAGGTTACACTGTAATGATGGACGAAAACTATTGGAACAGCTTACCTTCCGATGTTCAGCTTCTTCTTTCAAATGCAATGGATGAAACAACAGCTTGGATGTGGGAACACTCGAAAGAAATGAATGATCAGCAGCTCGAAAAAATTAAACGGGAGTCTACTATTCAAGTTCACTACCTAACAGAGCAAGAAAAAGCGAGATGGAAACAGCGCTTTACTCCCCTTTACACAGAATTTGAAAAGCGATTAACAAAAGAGATTGTGGAAGAAACATATAAGAAGTGATTAGAGAGACTGAGACATAGGCAGTTCACCCCCTACTATCCCTGACTGATTGAGAGTTTACAACTTTTAATTGGTCAGGGTTTTTGTTGATTTGGAAAACTATTTTAGAAACAGATGGGAACATCTATTGTGTGCCTTTTAAAATTACTCATTTTGTCATGTCTCAAACTCTTTTCTATGAAAATTCTAAGAACTTAATGAACAAAAAGACCATTATCACCAGAAATTTCACCCCCATTTCATATGCGGTACTATAAGTTTACAAGATTAATGAAAACGCTATCAATACATGAATCAAGGGGGATGAAAGATGAAGATTAATTTTAAAAACCTAACAGTTCGCGTTATTATTGGTATTATCTTAGGAATCATGGTTGGGTTTATTTTCCCAGAATTCGGTGCACAGCTGAAAGTCCTGGCTGACATCTTTATTAAACTGATTAAAATGGTTATCGCACCCATTATTTTTTTAACAGTTGTAATTGGAATTGGCGGTATGGGTGATTTGAAGAAGGTTGGGCGTATTGGAGGTAAAGCACTTCTATATTTTGAAATCGTCACAACTTTTGCTTTAGCCATCGGCATCATCGTTGTTAATTTCGTAAAACCTGGTGAGGGCTTTAACATAAGCGGAGCACAGGGAGCTGATGTCTCACAATATACGAAGCAAGCAGCTGAAGCTGAGCATGGATTTATGGACTTTATAATGAGCATTATTCCAGACAGCGTCTTTGGAGCAATGGCTAACGGAGAACTTCTTCCAATTTTATTCTTTGCCGTATTATTTGGGCTTGCAACAGCAGCTCTGGGTGACAAAGCAGCTCCCGTTATTACGTTCTTTGAACGCGTAACCGATATTTTCTTTGGAATCGTTAATATGATTATGAAGATTTCTCCAATCGCTGCTTTTGGAGCAATGGCTTATACAATTGGTAACTTTGGAATCGGTTCACTCGTTTCACTTGGTAAATTAATGGGCTCTGTTTATATCACGATGTTTTTATTCATCATTTTTGTTTTAGGTGCAATTGCTAAATTTTATGGGTTTAGCATTCTAAAATTCATTGCGTTTATTAAAGAAGAAATTTTACTAGTGCTTGGTACATCATCATCTGAATCAGCTTTACCAAAAATGATGAATCGCATGGAACAATATGGGTGCTCTAAATCTGTTGTAGGTCTTGTTATCCCTACTGGTTATTCATTCAACCTTGATGGAACGTCCATTTATCTATCAATGGCAGCAATTTTTATTGCGCAGGCGTATGGCGTTGACTTAACAATTTGGCAAGAATTAACGTTATTAGGTGTGTTAATGTTAACATCAAAAGGTGCCGCTGGCGTAACGGGTTCTGGTTTCATTACCCTAGCAGCAACATTAGCAGCCTTCCCAATGATTCCTGTTGAAGGCCTTGCATTATTAATTGGTGTGGATCGCTTTATGTCTGAAGCTCGTGCTATTACAAACTTAATTGGAAACGGTGTTGCAACCGTTGTTGTTTCAAAAATGGAAAATGAATTTCATCCGCCAGTTCCAACTCAAAGTCCAGATTCTTCACTACCAGTCGCAAAATAAAAATGAACCTTCCTCAGCTAATTGAGGAAGGTTTTTTTTTGAATGGAAAACATTAAATAATTAAAAATATCAAATAATTTGTTACAATAAAAATAGGTTTAAAAGATAACTAGTTTGGGTAAGGAGGAAAAAGCATGATTCAGACTATTACAGCACATTTAAAACAAGGCTTGCTTTCTTATCGACAAGCGATTTGGATTGCACGCTATCTTATTTTAGGTTTTATTGTATTTGGTACAGTAGAAAAAATTTCAATGTTTCAAAGCCATGAACTTAACGGTTTACAGCTCACGTTTGAACTCACTGCTGCTTTAATTTGTGCATTAGTTCCCTTTGCATACGGCATTGATTCGTCCAAGCAAGAATAAAGGCAACGTTTTCTGATGAAACGTTGCCCTTTTTTTATAATTAAGCTTTTATTTGCATTTTTTCGTGATACAACTTTCCAAGCTCTACATCATCTAAATGCCACACAACAGATTCACATTCTGGAAAGCTAGTAAGCAATGCATCTTCCAATTTTTCACGATCCCTTTCACTTAAAACATAGCGTTTCAATGTAAGCAATGACATTGTATGTTCCCCTCTCACAATTAATGTTAGCGCTTTCAATATTGATGTTTATACATATCTTACACGAATACTACCCTCTATGTACAATAAACAAATAGAATAATGCGAATAAGCAAATGGAATATCGGAAACACTCATAAAGAATAAGAGGGTCGCCTATGGTAGAACATCCTTGTTTAGACCATAGATTTTTGTCAAAAAAAGACGACAATCAATTATATAACAATGTTGATATATACATTCTGTTATATTACAATTATCTTTACTCAATTCGATTTTATATGACTTTCTTATCTCCCCATATGCGCTGTGAACTACGAACCATTTTTAGAAACATCGCATAGCTTATAGCATGAACAGGTAATTAAAAATTTCTGAGGAGTTGATTTCCCCGTGGAAAAACATTTGAATCATATCCAGAAACAAAATGAAGAAGATACAATGAACTCATTAACGGCTGAAATGGTATTAGACCATGCGCTTCGGATGTTTCAAAAACAACAGCTTCAAAAAGAAATTGATCATGCCTTATTAAATCGCAACAAACAGGAATTTCTTAAACTATCGCAACAGCTACAAGCATACCTATAAGCAATAAAAAAGAAGCGAGGATGTCCTCGCTTCTTTTTATTTAGCAAATACATGATTTCCGATAACTGCTGTTACCTGCTTTGTTTCTAGCCACGAATTTGTTGCAATCTGCGGATTATAGAAAAACAGCGCAGGATTTTGATGATCTGGATTTGCTAGCGCTTCTTCTACTGCACGTCTTGACTCATCAGAAGCAGGCTGATTAATTGTTCCATTGCCGACTGGAGAAAACTCGTAGCCGCCGTTAGCTAAAGGCTGATTAATCACCTCTGTAATGCTGTTAGGGAATTCTGGTGACGATACGCGGTTCATAACCACGGTTGCTACCGCTACTTTACCTTGGTACGGTTCACCTTTCGCTTCTGCTTCTACTAATCTTGCTAATAAATCTTTTTCTGCTTCCTCAACTCCTACATCTGTAGGCTGTGGTGCTGGTGCTGCTTCAGAAGCTCTTTCTCCTGTTACCACTAGCTGTTGCCCTACATTAATAAGATCACTTTGTAATCCGTTTAAGTCTTTCAAACGATCTACGCTTGTATTATATGTCTGTGAAATACTAAACAATGTCTCACCTTGTACTACCGTATGTACCGTCTCTTTTTCTGGAATTGTTAGGACTTCTCCAACATAAATCATATCGTTCGTACGATTATTTGCTTGTTTTAGTTCATCTACGGATACGCCTTCTTGTTGACTAAGCTTCCACAGCGTATCTCCTGTCGATACTTTATGAGATGCTGCTGATGCAGCCGTTCCTTGTACTGCAAAAAATGAAAGTGATGCAGCTGATGTAATGACCCACTTTGTCAATTTTCCTTTTTTCATAAAAATACCTCCCGAAAAAATAACCTGACATTATCTTAGCATAGAGAAAGCCAATTTCATTGAAAGAATGGGTAACATTTGTTCAGATTGGATTAAGTTTCTTACAAGAGAAATAATAATATTACAAACCATATAATTCCTTTAAAATTCGTAATAAAACTAACATTTTTATGACTGTTACTTGAATTTTATGGATTATTTTCACTTTTACCTTTCACTAACTGAATTTCATTCATTATTTTAGAAAAATAAGTAAACATCTACCAATCTCTAACTACATCTCAGGTCTTACCTATAGTTCATTCCTCGGGCCATTGATTAACTACCACAAAATGGATAAAATTAGTTATGTATCTTATTTCTTTATAAAATTGAAAGCAGGGTGAAGCATGAAAAGATTATTGTTTTTAGTTCTAATATTTATTGGTGCTGCTTTTCTTTTAACTAATCCATTTACCACATCTACATGGACATTGGGATTATCAAAAACCGAAGCAGTTCTAACAAATTCTATTGAAAGTATTAAGCTTGAAACTGCAAATGTGAATACAGTCGTTGAAGAGTACAATGGAAAAGAAGTAAAAGCGGATTTACAAGGCAAGGGAAAAGTAAATGTTCAGCGCAACGGAAAAACAATTACCGTTACGTATAAGAATAAGCCTTTTTCGTTCTTTTCATTTGGAAATAGTAGTAAACTAACAATTTATATTCCAAAAGAATACAGCAATCATTTAGAGTTAAACGTTGGTTCAGGAGATGTAGAATTTAACGAAACCTCTTTATCACTTGATAGTTTTTCGATTAAAGTACAATCTGGCTATACTGTTATTCAAGGAATCGATGCAGATAAATTAGACATCAATGTTTCCTCAGGAGATCTCATAGTCAACAAAGTGCGAACCAAAGAAGGCTCAATTGATGTACAGTCAGGAGATCTTGCGATTAAAAACTACGAAGGAAAATTGAATTCTCACGTATCTTCAGGAGATGCTTCTATTTCTATAAATAGAGTGGTTGACTCGATTAAAGCTCACGTTAGTTCTGGGGATATGACCGTTACGCTGCCACCTAAAGCTGATATTACGCTACAAGCTAAAGCGAGCGTAGGAGATATTCATAACCGGTTTAACTTTAAAACAATCAAAGAACAAGAAGGTAAAATTGAAGCTACAAATGGGAAAGGTACGCATCGAATGGACGTAGATGTCTCAAGCGGAGATTTTAATTTACGATAAAGCAATGCAGTTTTTCATCTCAAAGAAAAAGCATGGCTGTGAGAACATATTCATTGTGTTACAGACACTCGCTTTTTTAATTTGTTTTCGTAATCAACAAAATATCCGAACAATTGCAGGTAGCAATCGTTCGGATATCTAGTTTACTGAAATACTTTAGCTAGCGACCACAACAGTTTAACCTCTTCTTCAAATATGTTAGTTCAGTAACCTCTACTATGTGAAAATTGAAGTTTGAAGTTAACATAGCTTCACAATTAAATATTCACAATATAAACAGCAACGGCAATCGCAGAACCTACTAGCAGCGCTACATAAATAAATGATAAGTTCCGAATTCGTTTCTTTCCAGTCTTTTTATACTGTTTGTCATCGTTATTTGCAATCCATATCGTTCCGACTAGCGAAATAATTCCCACAAACATAATAAGAAAAATTGAAATAGTCATCCTCTCTCCCCCTGTTCATATCCCCTTTTCTTCTATTATATTATAAATTCTTCTAAAAAAAGAAAATCACTCTGGTTTTGAGTGATTTTCTTCTTTATTCATACCTTAATGCTTCAATTGGATCGAGCTTGGCTGCTTTGTTTGCTGGAAGCATTCCAAAGATCACGCCGATTGTCATAGAGAACAATAGTCCAATGACAATAATTTGCCATGAAATTAACGGTGGCCATCCTGCAAACATAGAAACGATAGAAGCACCGCCTGCTCCAAGTAAAATACCAACGACACCACCAATTAACGTTAACGTCATTGATTCAATCAAGAACTGTGTTAAGATCTGCCTTTTGGTTGCACCTAGAGCTTTACGAATACCAATTTCTCTTGTTCGTTCTGTAACCGATACAAGCATGATATTCATAACGCCAATGCCACCAACTAATAATGAGATTCCCGCAATTGAACCAATAATGGTTGTCATAATGGTTGTGACTTGACCAATACCATCTGCAATAGCTTCCATGTTCATAACCGTGTAGGAATCTTCTGTTCCATACGTTTCATTTAATAGATTTGCTGCGCTCTCTCCAACGGCTTGTAGTTCATCCGGATTAGAAGCTTGAAGGCTTACAGACGTATAGTCTACTTTTCCAAAGCTTGATTTATACGTGTTGCTTGGCATATACACTTCCATCATGCCAAAGGACCCTAATATACCGGTTGGCTTTTCTAAGATTCCTACAACTTCAATTGGCTGATTTTTCACCCAAATGATTTCACCAATACCACTGCTATCTTTAAACATTTCCTTATTTAACTCATCACTGATAAGGGCAACTCGGTTACCGGACAAGAAATCACCATCGGTTAGGCTTTGTCCCTGTGCAACTTTTACGTCATTTACGTCCAAATACGACTGGTTAATAGCATATACCGTTGTATCTAGCGTATCTTCTTTATAACGGACCGACATCATTTCCTGCAGAGATGCCACAACGTTTTCAACACCTGGTAACTTGCCTAGATTATCAATATCTTGTGACGTAAAAAACGCCTGCTCCCAAATGTTTGGATTTGTTTGGATTTCTTCCTCTGAAGGTTCATACATTAGCTCAACCGTATTGCTATCGCCTGTAATTTGCGATTTAAGCATCTGTTCTCCACCTTGCCCAATTGCCACTACAATAATAACTGCCGCAACTCCGATAATAATACCGAGCATCGTCAAGATGGAGCGTAATTTATGAGCAACAACCGACGCCAAAGCCATGCGAATATTTTCCATCATGCTCATAGTTCAAGACTCTCCTTACCGTTGTACGCAACGATATTTCCATCACGAACTAATATTGTTCTTGAAGCATATTCAGCCACTTCTGGCTCATGAGTAATCACCACTACGGTTGTTCCTTCTTTGTTTAAAGCAGCAAATTCCTCCATAATCGATACGCTTGTTTTCGTATCAAGCGCTCCGGTCGGCTCATCCGCTAAAATGAGGCTAGGCTTATTAACAATAGCACGAGCAATGGCAACACGCTGCTTTTGCCCACCGGATAACTCATTTGGTAAATGGTTGATTCTTTCACCTAACCCTACCTTTAACAGCGCAGCTTCAGCACGCTCTCGTCGCTCTTTTCGAGATATGCCCGTATAGACCATCGGCAGCTCTACATTTTCCACAGCTTTTAACCGTGGCAACAGCTGGAATTGCTGAAACACAAATCCAAGCTGTTCATTTCGAACCTTAGCTAGCTGATCATCGCTGTACGTTGAAATCTCAAGTTCATTCAAAAAGTAAGCACCTGAAGTTGGTCGGTCTAAACAACCAATAATGTTCATTAAGGTTGATTTACCAGAACCTGAGGGGCCCATAATAGCAACAAATTCACCGTCTCTAATCTCTAAATCGATTCCTTTTAAGATAGGCACTTCTTCTTTACCAAGATAATAGCTTTTAGAGATATTTTCTAGTTTAATCATCTTACTGTCACTTCCACACCATCTGCGAGTTCATTAGATGGATTTGAGATGATTTGATCTTTACTTGTAACGCCTTTAACAATTTCAATTGATTTGTTTGTTGTTTGGCCAACCTTCACTTCTCGTTTAACTGCTTTTCCACCTTTTACGATATACACGTATTTCTCATCACCTTCATTAACAATCGCTTTTGATGGAACAGCTTTTGCTTTTTTACTTTCAGTTTCAATTTCTAATAAAAGCTTAAAGCCTGGGCGAATACTTTTAATCTCTTCATCCGTTACTTTCACTTGTACTGGATATTGATTCGCTCCGTCTCCACCACTTGCTGCATCGGACTGCTGTGGCAAAAAATCAATTTGCTGGACAGACCCTTCCCACTCTTTGTCCGGCACTACGTCAGATGTAATTTTCACTGGCTGACCTACTTCAATGTTAAGAGCATCATATTCTGATAAAACGCCCGTTGCCAAATATTGATCCGTATTACCAATATGTATAAGCGGCTTTTGAACTTCAGTTGTATTATGAGCAGCTTCTTTATCTACAGACAGCACTGTGCCAGCTAATTCACTCTTTTCAATAAGGTTATTTTCTTTCTTTGTTAACGACTTGCGCTCTAGCTTATTTCGTTCAGCTTCAATTTTTGCTGTTTCAAGGTCTAAATTAAGCTGCGTTCGCTCATCTTCGATTTGTGCTTTCGCTTCTTCTTTTGGAAGTTCTTTTTCAAGTTGTTTTTGCTTATCTTTTAATTTAGCAATCTGCTTATTTAGTGAGCTAACTTGTAGATCATTTGATTTTTCGCCAAGTTTATTTTGTTCTTTTTCAAGCTCTAAATCATCATTTGTATACGTGACAAGCGGTGTACCAACCTGCACCCTTGTACCTTCTGTGACTTTAATATCTTCGATCTCACCATTTTCTGGCTGATAATACACATACTGCTCATCGGCAAGCTTAAGGGTACCTGGGATCATTACCGTACTGCGCAACGTCATATCTTTTAATGACGTCACGCTAACTTGTACGTCTTCACTTTTCTGTGCTTTAAACACATTTACGCCAATTAGTACTACGATTAAGAGAGAAACAACTGTGATGATGATACCTTTTTTCATTATGCCATAACACTTCCTATAATTTGTGAAATAACAGACAGTACAAAGAAGACACTAGCAATAATAATTGCCGCTTTTTTAGATAAACCGCCTACTTTTTGTAAACCCATTGCTGTTAAAATTAGCGACCAAATTGAGAAAATTTCAATGCTTGCCAATACGCCACCAACAGCTCCTTCAGCTCCAACTAAACCGTTTAAAGACGTTATGTTTGTTCCTGTTCCAGCTACAACTGCAATGACTGTATTTAGTAATAATCCAAGCATTGTAATGAACGTAATGAATGCTGTTAAACTAAACATATGCTTATACTTTGCTGTTCCTTTTCCGATTTTCACAATAAGTAAAAGAATTCCTGCACCAATTAACATCGCAATAGGCGTGACAATTAACGCTCCAATTCCAGCTCCAATCATACTAAACAATTTCATAGAATCATCTGGCTCAAGCCCAAGTTCTTGTAAAGAAGCCAAGTTTTCTGGCGTAATGGTACTAAGTGCGAATGCCGCGGCACTTAGTAAGATAACGAGAATGAGTGAAGCCACAATCGCCGGACGCTGCTTCATTTTGTCAAACTCAGCGCCTGGGCTAAAAATAAACTTAAATACGGACGGCTTTGGACCCTGCTCCTGCTCGGTCGTCGCAATTTCTGGATTCATATAATAGCTCCTTTTTTGAATAAATTTTTATTTGTTTACCTTCACAAGCACTATTGGTAAGTTATAAACAAATCAGTAACATTTTAACATAAAAATGTTATAAAGTTTACTAATTTACTATATTTTTACTTTTATAGTTTTATACTCAACAAAAAAGATGCTGTTTATCAAGATAAACAGCACCTTTTCTTCCTTATTATATAGTTTTTGCCTTTCTTCCCACATCGCTTCCAAACTCAACGCCAATTTCTCCTAACCATTTTCGGTATGCAATGCTCACGCGATCAGGGTTAAGGTGCAGCTCTGCTTGTAAGTCTAACGGAAGCTCTTCCGGCTTTTGACTTTCAACAATGTCTGTATCTTGTTCGATGATAAGCTGCTGAAATTCTTGAAAGTATTCATCAGGCTTATCGAGCTCATAGTTTCGTGATACAAGTGCAAAGACGGTTGATTTTAGCTGTTCTTGGGGCAATACTGCAAATAGCATGGAGAAGATTTCGTTGGTTTGATAATTTACTTTTTTCAACCTCGCAACTGTCGGACGAAGAATTTCAAACGTATAGTAAATCGTTGACCAGTTTCCTGTACCATCCGCATCGGCATATACTTCAATCTCATCTGAGATATAATGGTTATCACGCCAGTGCACCTTGTAATCGGGGATTTCCGTATAGTCTGGGTGTCCTAAGCTTCCCTCATGAACAAACGCAAGGTGGCTCACGTCCAAAAAATTTTCGACCACACGAGGTGCAGCTGCGTTCATCGTGTGAGAATATGCATGGACAGTCTTAAAAGATGAGTGGTCATATTCCTCATAATAAGGAAAAGGCTCAGCAGCATCCGACCCTTGTTCACTGAGTCGAACCCAAACCATGCCGTATTCTTCTCTGCACTGATACACAATAGCTTTTGCTTTGAGTGGAATCGCTCTATTCGGTGGCTGCTGTGGAATTTTTGTACACTGTCCATCCACATTATATTCCCATCCATGATAAGGACAAACAATACAATTATCTTTTACCTTGCCAAGCGATAAAGCAGCACCTCGATGAATGCAAAGATCTTTAAAGGCTTTAATTGTTCCTCTTACCCGAAAAAGCACTACTCTCTCTTCTAATACCTTCACAGCAAGTGGATCTGTACCTATATCTTGACTGTACGCAACTGGCAACCACTCTTTTGCTAATACAGCATCTTTAAACATCTGCTTCCCCTCCAGTTTGTAGACGAAAATGATAATTTAAAGATTAGCATCTCCAGCACCATTCGTCTGTTAGTTGGTAAGGTTAGCTGACAGATAATTTACAATTAGCTCCACGGCTGATTGAGACTTAAGAATTTGGCTAAACTATTGCTGTTTGCGCGCACACTTTTTCGAATTTTTGCTCGCTCAGGTGCTGTTTGATATAAATACTTTTCTTCATCCGTTTCTGGGATTACGCTCGGCACTTCACAAGGCTTGCCATCTTCTCCAAGCGCAACAAACGTAATAAAGGACGTAGCGGCAATTTTTCGCTCTCCTGATTTTAAGTTTTCTTTTATAATTTTCACAAAGATCTCCATTGATGATCGTCCTGTCCAAGAGACATATGATTCAAAGCACACCGAATCCTGTGGAGTAATCGGATGTAAGAAATGCACAGAATCTGTTGATGCCGTTACGCATTCTGCTCGGCTATGACGAGAAGCAGAAATTGAAGCAATCATATCAATATCGCTCATGAGCTTACCACCAAATAATGTTTGATGATTATTTGTATCATTTGGAAACACGCGACTCGTTCTAACTGCTTTTGATTCTCTACAATATTTTGCTTTCATCTTCCATTCCTCCAACTATATACGTAAAAACTTTTATTGAGACCATCATACTAGCACATCTTCATAAAAATAACTTTAAAATTTGCTCAAAACACAAACAAAATTTACAGTAAGCGCTTTATAAAATCAAAAAAGAGAGCAGATTATCTCTTCTCTCTTTCTAGGCTTACATCTTTAGTTAATGTCACCCGCAGCGAATGCTTTTTCAACTGTATCGCTATACTTATCTTTTGGCTTAACTTCCCATTTTCCGTCTTTTTCAACCATTTCAATTTCTAATGGATAATTACTTTCTTTAAGCTCTGCTCCACCTAAAATATCTTTGAATTTTGAAATTGCATAAGCTTCTTGTTTTTTCGTATCATATTCTTTTGTTTCTTGATAATAAGCGCGTTTATAATCAGAAACTGTATTGTATAAGTTATATACGCCGATACTTGAATATTTCACTTCAACAACTGCTTTTCCATTCACATTTTCAACTGTTTTAGCTTCAAACGTCGCTTTTGAATTTAGTTCGTCTTTATATATTTTGTATAAATTAGACGCACCTTCTTCTGTTAAATCATTTGAAAACACTTTATTAATTGACTCACGGAATGCTTTATTAGCAGACTTTTCAACTTCTTCCTTATCCGCTACTACATATTTATCGAAGTCTTCATTTTCTTTCCCTAAGAACAACACGTCAATATAGGCTGCTAATGCTTTTTCAGGTGTTTCTAAGTTTTTTAAGCTTTTTTCATACTTTGCTGTGTCTAATTTTAGCTTTACTTCTTCAATCTTATTTTCATAGTCTTGACTAATTGGCTGAACACCAATTTCATATTCTTTATCTTTTTCTACGTTAAAAAGATACGTCAGCTTTTTCGATTTATCAGACGTAATTTTCCCGGATCGCATTGACGTTTCAATTTCATCGCTGTATACGTCTGTATTAGGTTCTAATTGTTCGTCACCATCATAAAGACTAACATCATTGCTAGACAACGAAATGGCATCTTTGGACGTATTCTTCACTTCTAACTCTACCGCAAGTAAAGCTTCATCTCCGCTTACGCCACCGTCTTGCTCCGATACTAATATGTACTGTGCATCAGCAATTTTTGCTTCAAATGACTTATTTGCACCTGCTCCTTCTTCACTTGATCCGCACGCTGCTAAGCCTAGTGAGAGAGCTCCAACTAAGAGTAAACCTGCTGCTTTTTTCACGTAATCCTCTCCGTTTCTCTTTATGTTTTCATGAACTCCACCATCGACTAATTCATAATTGCTATATCCACAATCATTTATTTCGAATTACTTTTTTACAATTATTTGATAAAGTTCATTACTTAATTCTCCTTTACCATCATAAGGAAATCCTGAAACATCTTCAATCTTCCATAAGTCATTAAATCACCAGGGTATTTTTGTAAGTATTTCGACTCACTTCGTCCCACTAATTCATTCGATTTTTTAATTAGTTAACGATATACTCTTCCCTTTACAAAACCTACCATGATAATATTTACCATGTACATTCCTTTTTTTTCAGATTCCACTTTTACTTTTTATTATCAAGATAAACCCATATAGTTCAAATGAACCAAACGTCTCCTTTTAGGAATTTAGATTTATTTATATTTCATTTTTTTACAATTAATCCACCGTTAGTTTATTTCTTTTACGAAGAGGGAATGTTAAGAAAATACGATGTTTGGAGGAGGAGAGATTGTGTCAGATGTAAAAGTTTTGTTTTTTGATGATGATGGGGTTATTCCCAATCACCCTTCCCTTCCTGTTTTACTCTATGAACATGCACTAATTGATCGTAAGGATAAGATCGAGACTATTTTCCATAATCACAATTGGAAGAATAGCTGGGTTAATGGAATTTATGATTTCCACCACTATCACAGCAACGCCCATGAAGTTCTTGGCATCATCAAGGGCTGTGCTCGCTTACAGTTAGGTGGGCCAAAAGGTGAAAATATTGTTGTGCATGCTGGTGATGTTATTGTGTTACCAGCCGGTACAGGTCACAAGCGTCTTCAATCAACTGCTGATTTCCAAGTAGTTGGCGCTTATCCGGGCGGAATGAGCTATAATTTAAAAACTGGAAATTCAGCTGAATATACAGAGGCTGTTGAGCAAATAGAAGACGTGCCTCTTCCTAAAACAGATCCCGTCTACGGAGAGGATGGGCCTTTACTTTCTCTATGGTCTAAAGAGTAAAAGGACATTCTTATTAGATGCCTTCCCTTTATTAGAAAATGCCCTGGTTATTACTAAGAATCGATATGAAAACGAGCTCTTACTAAACGTTTAGTAAGAGCTCGTTTTCATTTATTCCTATTATCCAGTCTTTTATTATATAAGATTACAATGAACGGTTTAGAATATCACGTACACTTTCATCGTTCATTTCTTTGTAGGTACCGACCCCTGGTTTGATGAACGTCTTTTCTACCATGGCATCAAAGTCCTTGTCATCAATCTTATAATCAGCCAGCCTGCTTGGTGCTCCTAATGAATTCCAAAACTCACGCAGCGCTTTTGCACCTTCTTTCGCTACTTCCATATCGTCTTTCCCTTCAGTAGAAACACCAAATACATTGACAGCTAACTTCTTGACACGCGAAGGGTCCTCTTCAAGAACATGCTCTAGCCAGTTAGGAAATAGAATAGCAAGTCCTCCTCCGTGCGGAATATCATAGATAGCTGAAATTGCATGCTCGATACGATGCGTTGCCCAATCTCCTCCGTCTGTTCCGCTTGCCAGTAGTCCATTAAAAGCCGTCGTACTAAGATACATCATCGTTTCCCTATGCTGAAAGGAATGCAAGTCTTCAATTAACTTTGGACCTGTTGCAACCGCTGTGCGCAATAACGATTCGATAAATCCATCAATCATCGGTGTATTCTCCGTACGATGAAAATAATACTCAAGAGCATGTGACATGCTATCAACGATTCCATAAACGGTTTGGTCAAGAGGAACAGAGAAAGTATACGTTGGGTCTAAGATTGAAAATACAGGAAACACATGAGGGGAACTCCAGCCTAACTTATCTTTTGTCTCCCAATTAGTAATAACTGATACATTATTCATTTCAGATCCAGTTGCCGCTAATGTCAGCACTGTACCAAACGGCAAGGCGGCTTCAATAGGAGCAATACCTTTAATAAGATCCCAAGCATCTCCATCATGCTTAGCACCTGCTGAAATAGCTTTTGTACAGTCGATTACACTACCTCCCCCTACAGCTAAAATAAAGTCAATGTTTTCGTTTTTACAAATCTCTACTCCCTTACGAACGGTGCTTAAACGGGGATTGGGCTCAACACCCGCTAACTCAAATACAGTAGCTTTCAGCTGTTTAAGTTGATTCATCACATCATTATAAACGCCATTGCGCTTTATGCTGCCACCGCCATATACGAGCAGTATATTTATGTGTTTATTCAAAATATTTGATAGTTGCTTTATTTGCCCTTGTCCAAAGTATAGTTTTGTAGGATTATATTGCAAAAATGTCTTCAAAATGAGCACCTCTTAGAATGGTTTTGAAGATAGTATAGCACGTCATTTACATTAATAAATACGATACTTTTCTATGCTATTCATCATTTTTTTTGATGTTATCTTTTAAAGACGTAATAAGCTGGCTTAAAGGCGGAGTTAACCACTTTTTATTTTGATAAACAATCTGAGTATAAATGCGAATCTCTTCATGGTCGAATGGAATCTGAGTGACTTTGCCGGATTCAATCTCTTTTCTTGCTGCAATTTCAGGTAAAATTGCTATTCCTAAATCATCAGCTACACACTGTTTAATAGCTTCAAGGCTGCTGAACGAAATAACCGACTTAACTTGAATAGTTTCGTTCATTAAAAGCTGTTCCAATAATACGCGATAAGGACATCCTTCCTCAGTTAAGATCAGCGTCTCACCTTCAAGCTCTTGCAAGTTCATTTCCTTAAGCTGCTGAAGTCGGTGATTCTTTGGAGCAATCATCACTAGCGTTTCTTCACGAATTGGAATTGTGGTCAATTCCGGGTGATCAATATACCGGTCGAGCACAATAGCCAGATCAAACGCACCCTCAAGCACTCCTTCTTTTAACTTTGGACAGAGCCCTGATTCCAATAAAATTTTCAAGTCAGGATGCCGAGTTTTCAGCTCTTTAATATATGGCGTTATAAAGTATGCTGCCAGTGATTCAACTGTACCTATTCGTAAAGTACCTCGCAAATTATGCTCGTTTGAAATTCGCTCTTCTGCTTCATCCATGAGGAGTAAAATCTGATTTACGTAATAATAGAGCTCTTCACCTGACTGAGTAAGACGCATTTTTCGCCCAACTCTCTCAAACAATTTAACCTGAAAATGATCTTCAAGCTTTTTAATTTGGGTCGTCACACTAGACTGTGCATATCCCAATTGTTCACCTGTTTTTGTATAGCTCCCCCACTTTACAACCTCTTTAAATGTATAGAAATAATTTAAGTCCATTAACATCACCTATCATATTTGACAATAATTCTTATCAGTCATTATAGATAACTCCAATAGGTATATCAATGATATGCCTCCTGCTAAATGAGTATTTATAGAAAATTCATCATGAATCAACTTAAGAAATTATGTTAATTTAACAAGAATATTTTCAAAAAACAGAGACCGGTAAATAAGTACATAAAAAAAGGCTTTAACCATTAGAACTCAATGATTAAAGCCTTTTATGTTCATTATGCTTTTTCTATGCGAGCACTCCATGCTGTTAATAGTACTGCCCCAATAACCATTACTCCACCAATCCACGGTGTATGAATGATGCCAATCGAATCTACAATAATCCCACCAACAAATGCGCCAATAGCAATTCCGATGTTAAAAGCAGCAATATTAAGCGCTGATGCAACATTAACAGCAGATGGAACATATTTTTCAGCTAAGTTTACTACTAAAATTTGCAGACCTGGAACATTCATGAAAGCAAACAGTCCCATTAAGAAAATTGTAATTAGACCAACTGCCTTAAACGGTGCCGTAAAGCTTAGTACAATTAAGACAATAGCTTGGAAAATAAACATCCAAAACAATGCTTTAAGCGGTGATTTATTTGCTGCTTTTCCACCTACAGTATTACCAATTGCCACCGCAACACCATAGACTAGTAAGATAATGCTTACCCATTTGGCACTAAAGCCTGTTACATTTTCCAAAAGAGGTGTTAAATAAGTAAACGCAACGAACGTACCTCCGTACCCTAATGCGGTAATAGCAAATGCTAATAAAAGCGGACCATTCTTTAAAATTTTCACTTGTTCTTTAAACGACGCAGGCGGTGCTTCTTTTAAGTTATTTGGAATTAAAATGGCGCTTGCAATGATTCCAATTACTCCAAGTAAAGCCACTGCCCCAAAGGTTGCTCTCCAACCAAATGTTTGACCGATAAACGTACCAAGCGGAACACCTGTTACGGTTGCAACAGTTAACCCTGTAAACATAAACGCAATTGCGCTTGCTCTTTTATGCTGTGGCACAAGATCAGCTGCAATAGTTGAACCAATTGAAAAGAATATCCCGTGTGAAAATGCCGTAATGAAACGAGCAATAAGCAATAGTGAGAAGCTTGTAGACATTGCTGCTGCTGCGTTTCCAACAATAAATACAACCATTAGTGCCATCAACAATGTTTTTCGGTTCACTTTACTTGTTAAAGCTGTTAAGACGGGGGCACCAATGGATACACCAATTGCATAACCAGAAATTAATAATCCCGCTAGCGTAATTGAAATAGATAAATCATTCGATATACTAGATAATAAACCAACTGGAACAAACTCAGTTGTCCCGATACCAAATGCACTAATAGCCAGTGCTAATAATGCAAAGGTTCCACCTTTCTCATTTGTTTTTGTATGTGAAAGTGAATTCATCTTTTTTCCTCCTTCATGATTTGATAACTCTTTATATTGATCTCAGTACAGGCGCCTTTCTAGTTCCTGAGTCAAACTTTTAACTAACTAGCACCGACCGGCTAGCTCTGTTAGTCATTATGCAAGATACAAATCCATAAAAAAAGTACGCACTTTCAAGTACGATAGGCACCAAAAAGTACCTAATGGACTATTTTAGGCGTAAAGCGGTACAATAACAGTAACTTAATTCAAATCCATGCAAGGTTGACACTTGCATGTGGCATGAGAAAATAAATAAAAGTGTTAGATAAGGGGGCTTTTATCAATGAAAATGTACAATATTCCAGTGGAAGCTTCTCTCGAAGTAATTGGTGGTAAGTGGAAAGTAGTGATTTTATGTCACTTGATAAAAGGAAAAAAGAGAACCGGAGAGCTAAAGCGCTTGATGCCAGGAATCACTCAAAAAATGTTAACCCAGCAGCTTCGTGAGCTTGAAGAGGATGGCATTATTTTACGTGAAGTCTATAACCAAGTTCCTCCGAAAGTTGAGTATTCTTTAACGGAATACGGCTGGTCTCTTAAAGGAATTTTAGATGCTCTTTGTGCATGGGGCGAGCATCATATTGAAAAAACATACCCAAATAAAGAAGATGTGCTTGTACAGGTTGACTAACTTGTCAGCACATCGTGAAAGTGAAGTGGCTATAAATGAGCGGACAAAATCGAAGTGATATTTCTCCTGGAACGAAGGTATCGATCGTTCTGAAAGCAGATCAACGAACTGGAAAATTAACGGAGGGAATTGTGAAAGATTTGTTAACCAAGTCCTCTTTTCACCCTCACGGCATCAAAGTTCGACTAACAGATGGACAGGTAGGGCGTGTAAAAGAGATCCATTCTGTCTAAAAGCTGTCGAAACATTAGCTGATTTGTAAATAAAAGTAAGGCTTTGTATCTATTTTTATTCATCTTCTTGTAATCAAATCTCAATGTACGATTCATACAGTGTCAATATTCCAATTTTATACTGAAACGTGAAAACAGTTTGAGTTGGGAGATGAAGAGATGAATAAGAAAGTATTAGCAGGCGTTGGGATTTCATTTGCTTTATTACTAAGCCCTTTACAGCAAGCATCAGCTGCAAAACATGACGTAGACAACGTAGCGCATCGTGGTGCATCTGGATATGCTCCAGAAAATACGATTGCTGCATTTGATAAAGCGTTTGAAATGAAATCAGATTATATTGAGATTGATGTACAGCAAAGTAAAGATGGGGAGCTTGTGGTCATTCACGATTTAACCGTAGACCGTACGACAAACGGTACAGGCTCCGTTAAAGATTTAACGTTAGAAGAACTGCAATCGTTAGATGCTGGAAGCTGGAAAGGAACTGAATTTGCTGGAGAGCCCATTCCAACATTTGAAGAAATTTTGGATCGATACCGCGGAAAAATTGGGATTCTAATTGAACTAAAGTCGCCCGAACTTTATCCAGGTATTGAAGCAAAAATTGCTGATGAGTTACAAGAACGCAATATGGACAAGCCAAATAATGAGAAGATTATTGTTCAGTCATTTAATTTCGACTCGATGAAAAAGATGGACCAGCTGCTTCCAAGCGTTCCAATTGGCGTCTTAACAGGATCTAAAGCAGACATAACAGTGGAAAAGCTCCAGCAGTTTGCCACATATGCTGATTATTTTAATCCCCATTATGGGCTCGTTACAAGCGAGTTAGTGACAAATGTACATAATAATGGAATGAAGATTTCCTCTTGGACCGTGCGCAATCAGCAAACCGCTGATTTTCTTTTATCGATGAACGTAGACGCCATTATTACTGATTTCCCTGATTATGTTCAAAAATAACCAAAAGCGAAGTGGAATTTTTTCTCCACTTCGCTTTTGGTTATTAGTCTAAAAACTTTGTTTTATTTCCAGAAGAGATGAACTGCGTGCGACGATTATTTGTACTGATTATATAAACTGCTACAAAGAAGACACCTACAACAATAATTGATCCGATATTAAGTAACCCTTTTTCAGCATACCAAACGATTGCATACCCAACTGCTCCTGATAATAGTGCATAGTACATAAACGGCAGCAATGTTTTTCGAATAACGGCTCCTTCTTTTCCAACCAACCCTACAACGGCCGAAGCTGCCACCACATTATGAACACAAATCATATTTCCAGCCGCTCCGCCCACCGCTTGCAAAGCAACAATCCAAGTTGGATTTACGCCAATTTGTGTACCAACATCGTATTGAAACAATGAAAACATCATATTGCTTACGGTGTTGCTGCCAGCAATGAATGCACCTAACCCTCCAATAAAAGTGGAAAGCAACGGCCAATACTCGCCTGCTAAAGCAGCTGCACCATTCGCTAATTCAATTGGCATTTTATCGAATCCCGCTGCTCCTCCTCCTGAATTAATAAAGACCTGCACCATTGGCACCGTAAAAATTAACGCTGTAGACGCAGCAACAGTTGTTTTAGCAGACTGCTTCCATGCTGCTTTGTACGCGCTTTTATTCATATGATGAAGAAAATAAGTGATTAAAGATACAAAGATAAAAATTGTTCCGGGAAGATACAGTGGCTGAAAACTTGCACTTACTTCAGAACCAAATATATTCGGAAACGAAACGGTCCACGACTGTAGCCACCCCAAAATAGGAAGCGCTTTCAATCTTGATAATACTAAGAATGCCCCAACTAATACGTAAGGGAGCCACGCACGCAACATGCTCATTTGTCCACTATGATACGCAACATCCTTTATTTCTAAACTACCTACCCACTCCGAATTCCACTTACTTTTTTCTTCAAAGTCCCATGCTTCTTCTTTATCCGGCATTAAAAATCCTCTTTTAGCAGCAAAAACAACAACAGCAAGTCCGACTAACCCGCCAATCATGGATGGAAACTCAGGACCTAGTAGATTTGCAACCAGTACATATGGAATGGTCATCGCAAACGCTGCAAAGAGCGCAAACTTCCAAACACGGATTCCTTCCGTAAACGATTTATTCTTCCCAAAGAACTTTGTCATGAGTGCCACAACAAACAGTGGAATAAATGTCCCCGCAATCATGTGTAAAATTGCTACCTGTCCACCGATTTCAGTTACTAGTGCTAGAAAATTATCCGTAATGCTTGCATCTGCTGATAATCCTGTTTGAACGCCGACTAGCATTGGTGTTCCTACTGCACCGAATGAAACCGGCGTACTTTGAATAACCATCCCTGCAATAACCGCTGCCATGGCAGGAAAGCCTAGGCCTACTAAAAGCGGTACCGCAACGGCAGCTGGAGTACCAAATCCAGAAGCGCCTTCAATAAATGAACCAAATAACCAGGCAATAATAATCACTTGAATGCGACGATCCGGCGATATATCTGTAAAGCCTTGACGGATCGTTTTAATACCACCGCTTTCCTGTAAAGTATTCAGTAATAAAATTGCACCAAAAATAATATATAAAAGCGTCCCTGCGACGACCAAACCATTTATAGAAGCTGCAGCAATTGTTACACCAGGTACCTTCCATACAAACAAGGCTAACCCTACAGCCACCACGTAAGAAATTGGCATCGCTTTGCTAGCAGGCCACCTCAGGCCTACTAAAAAAATACCAACGGCTAAAATCGGTAAAAGTGATAGAAGCGCTAACATTCCAGTACTCATGCTTTTCTTCCCCCTTTTCAACAAGTGTTAAAAACAGTTTATTTTATGTGAGAGAACATTCTTTTCAGTCAAGCTATTACCTTTTTTCATAAATAAAAACCTGCTCGAAATCCGATTACGTCGCAATTCGAACAGGTCATTTTTTGTTATGATTGAAATACTAAGCAGCCTGAACCTGTTTTATTCGTGTAGACACGCAAGTTTATCGCAGATACCAAGCTGTTTCAAATCATTCTTTCTTGTTAATTCACGCTGACTTTTACTTTGCTAAAAGCATTGTTCAGTGAACCAATTTCATCGATATGACAATCAATAGTGCTTCCTGCGCCCACTAATTCGGCCCCTACCGGACTACCCGTTAAAATAACGTCTCCTGGTTTGAGCGTCATCACATTAGAGAGATAAGCAACCATTTTTTCAACTGAGACGATGATAAGATCCATCCCGCTATTTTGCTTTTCTACTCCATCCAGCGTCGCTTTCACACGGATATTTGTAAGATCAAGCTCCGTTTCAATATAAGGACCAAGCGGCGTGAATGTATCAAACGATTTTCCTACCGTCCAATGGCCGTCCGGATGAATAAATTGCGGTGCCGTTACGTCATTTCCAATCGTATAGCCAAAGATATGCTCACGAACATTCGAAGCTGAAAGATTTTTTGCTTCTTTTCCGATAACAACCGCAAGCTCAGATTCAAATTTCACTTCTTCAATTCCTTCCGGAATGATAATATCTTCACCTGGCCCAATAACAGATGAAGTTGGTTTAAAGAAAAATACCGGAATGTCAGGAAGCTTTTCAGGCAGCTCGCTCACAGCCTTCACGTAATTAGCCCCTATACCAATAATCTGATTTGGCTGTATTGGTGCTAACAGTTTTACATCTTCTCGTATAAACGTGCGCCCCGTGTATTCCCATTCCGTAAATACATTACCTGTTATTTCACGAATGCTTTCTTTTTCTACTACTCCTTGGCGTATCGCACCTTCTAATTCAAAACGCGCAAATTTCATACGTAACCTCGCTCCTTGCTTCGCTTATTTTTGTTGGATTGCTTGCTTTGCTTTTGCTTCAATACGGCGCGCATGCAAGATTGGCTCAGTGTATCCGTTTGGTTGGTCATATCCTTTAAAAACAAGGTCGCACGCTGCTTGGAATGCAACTGACTTTTCATAATGAGGTGCCATTGGTTTATAGTTAGCGTCACCCACATTCTGGCTATCTACGACTTTCGCCATTCGTTGTAGCGTCGCAAGAACTTGCTCTTTTGTACAAATTCCGTGATGTAACCAGTTTGCTACGTGCTGACTTGAAATACGAAGCGTTGCTCTGTCTTCCATTAAGCCTACATCGTTAATATCGGGAACCTTTGAGCATCCAATTCCTTGATCTATCCAGCGTACTACATAGCCCAGTATACCTTGTGCGTTGTTATCTAATTCTTGCTGTATCTCTTCTTTTGTCCAGTTAGCTTCTTCAGCAAGCGGCACCTGTAAAATATCATCTCGCAAATTAGTAGAATCGTTCATCAGTTGGTTTTGAACGTCTACAACCGAGACTTCATGATAGTGAAGAGCATGTAGCGTAGCTGCGGTTGGTGATGGAACCCATGCCGTATTTGCTCCCGCTTTTAAGTGACCCACTTTTTGTTTCAACATCTCAGCCATTAGATCTGGCATTGCCCACATGCCTTTTCCAATTTGCGCTTTTCCTTGAAATCCGCTTGCTAATCCTGTTAGTACATTTGATTTTTCATAGCCTGCTAGCCAAGCGGATGATTTCATATCATTTTTTCGAATCATGACGCCTGCTTCCATAGACGTATGCATTTCATCTCCGGTGCGGTCTAAGAATCCTGTGTTAATAAACGCAACGCGATTTTTGACTTTTTCAATACACGCTTTTAAGTTCAGTGACGTTCTGCGCTCTTCATCCATCACTCCAATTTTAAGGGTATAGCGAGGCAGTTCGATTAAATCTTCTACGCGATTAAACAGCTTATTAGCAAATGCTACTTCTTCAGAGCCATGCATTTTCGGCTTTACAATATACACAGAGCCCTGTTGGGAATTTTGATACTTACCGTTTCCAAGCAGCGTATGCTTTGCTATTAAACTTGTAATCACGCTATCTAGGATACCTTCTTGAATTTCATCACCATTGGCGTCTAAAATGGCGCTGTTGCTCATCAAATGACCTACGTTGCGTACAAACATCAAAGAGCGTCCAGAAAGCGTCACGGTATTTCCGCTTGTCGTTTCATACTGGCGATCGCTATTTAGCGTACGAGTCACTGTTTTTGTACCTTTTTTAAACGTCGCTGTTAAATCACCTTTCATTAAGCCTAACCAGTTTCGATACACTTCCACTTTGTCTTCAGCATCTACTGCAGCTACCGAATCTTCACAGTCCATAATGGTTGTAACAGCTGATTCAAGCAGCACATCTTTTACACCTGCATCATCGCTTTTCCCAATCGCATCTTGACGATCAATTTGAATTTCAAAATGGAGACCATTATTTTTAAACAGCAGCGCACTTGGGTTTGAACCTTCACCTTGATAACCAATCCACTTGCTCGGCTCTTTAAGCTCCGTTATTGTTCCGTCCTCCAACGTAGCTTCCACCTTATTCGTCACAACGTACTGCACAACGTTCTCATGCTTTCCTTCTTTTAATGGAATTGTATGATTTAAAAAGGATTTTGCAAATGCAATGACCTTTTCACCTCGAATTGGATTATACTGACCTTGAACTCCTGCTCCATTCTCTGAGCTGATTGCATCCGTTCCGTAAAGCGCATCATATAGGCTGCCCCAGCGAGCATTCGCCGCGTTAATTGCGTAGCGAGCATTGTTAACTGGTACAACAAGCTGAGGCCCAGCTTGAAGCGCAATTTCATCGTCTACGTTAGCTGTTGAAATTTGAAAATCAGCTACGTCTGCTTCTAAATAGCCAATGCTCGTAAGAAATGCTTTGTACGCATTAAAGTCAAAGGAATCACGATTTTCACGATGCCATCGATTTAATTTGGCTTGCAGTTCATCACGTTTAGCAAGCAGTGCTTTATTTTCTGGCGTCAGCTCATCAACAAGTTGTTCGAATCCTTTCCAAAATGCCTCCTCTTGTAATCCAGTCTCGGGCAGAGCTTCTTCATTAATAAATTTGTACAAAACAGGTGCTACCTGAAGTTTTCCAATTTGTTTATAAGCTACCATTTTACTTCCTCCTCTTAATAATTACGGACGTCCAGCTGTTTGCTTATCCTTTAAATCACGCTTAATTTCAGCGCAACGACTTGGAGTTGGAAACAGCTTACCCGCATTTAGTAAATTTTCTGGGTTAAACACTTCACGAATGTTTGTCTGAGCCAAAATTTCCTCATCCGTAAAGACAAATTTCATTTCTTCTTTCTTTTCGATACCCACACCGTGTTCTCCTGTAATGGTTCCGCCAACATCTGCACAAATCTGTAAACACTCACTGCCTGCTTTTAACGCTCTGTCCGTTTCTCCCGGCTTTGCCATATCGAATAGAATGAGCGGATGTAGATTACCATCACCAGCGTGAAAGATATTCGCAATTCTTAACTCATATCGCTTGCTAACTTCGTTGATTCGCTCCAGCACTTCTGGCAGTTTGCTTCTCGGAATAACGCCGTCTTGTACTAGATAATCGGGTGAGATTGCTCCCATCGCTCCAAAACCCGTTTTCCGGTTTGCCCACCAGCTTGCTCGCTCTTGTTCATCTTTTGCTACTTTTACTTCTCTGACGTGATGCCGTCGACAAACGGCAAGAATTTCATCAATTTGTTCCCCAATGCCAGCTGAGATTCCATCCACTTCAATAAGCAATACCGCTTCAATGTCTTTTGGGTGGCCCACTGGGAATGCCGCTGCCTCGACACCTTCAATCGCAATCTTATCCATCATTTCAAGAGCAGCTGGAACGATACCTGCTGAAATGATATCAGACACCGCTTGGCTTCCATCTGAAACATGGTCAAAATAAGCTAGCACCGTCTGCTTGGCTTCAGGGTTTTTTAAGATCCGAACTGTAATCTTCGTTACGATTCCAAGCGTTCCTTCGGAGCCAGTTAACAGTCCCAAAAGATCATAGCCTGGCGTATCCTGAATACCTTCTCCCCCAATAGTAATGATTTCACCATTTGGCAATACTACTTCAAGTGCTAAAATATGATTTGTTGTGACGCCATACTTTAAACAATGAGCGCCGCCTGCGTTTTCCGCAACGTTGCCTCCAATTGTACAACAGTATTGACTTGATGGATCAGGAGCGTAATAATAGCCTTTATCTGCAATTGAGTTTGTGAGCTTTAAATTAATGAATCCAGGCTCAACAACTGCCTGTCGGTTTTCAAGATCCACGCTCACCAAGCGCTTCATTCGAACAAGGCTAATAACTACTTCATTGTTGAGAGGAATTGCTCCACCGCTTAGACCTGTACCAGCTCCCCTAGCTAAAAACGGTAGATTATGCTTTGAGCAGTAGCGCACAACTTTTGCCACTTCTTCAGCATTCTCAGGGAAAACCACTGCTCTTGGCAGCTTGCGATGAACGGTAAACCCATCGCAGTCGTAAGCGAGCAGATCCGCTTCTTCATATAAGATGGATCCTCTCCCTTCTACAAGAGCAGCCAGCGCTAGGATATGCACATCATTTGAACGAATTTTTTTCTTCTTCATGAGCGATACCCCTTTTCTTCATCTTCTTTTTCATACGCCCACTGCAGCAGCTGAACCGTATGGACAATCTTTTGGCTGCGACCGTATTTTTTTACACCCATTGCCATTTGAAGCATACAACCGGGATTTCCCATAGAGATTAGCTCAGCATCTTCGGGCACGCTTTCCATTTTGCTTTTTAAAATTTCACCTGCCATTTCTGGATTGGTCATATTATAAATCCCAGCGCTGCCACAGCACCGATCGGCATTTGGCATATGCACCATTTCCACTCCCGGTATGTTAAGAAGTAAATCGCGCGGCTCTTTTCTCACGCCTTGACCGTGCGCAAGATGGCAAGCATCATGATAAGTAATCGTTGTGTGTAAAGACGCTTTCGGTTTTTCATAGCCCGTATCATATAGGTATTTTGAAATGTCCTGAACTTTGCTGGAAAATGCTTTGGCTCTGTCGTACCATTCCGTTTCTTCTTCTCGAAACAGCTCGGAATATTCTTGTAGCATACAGCCGCATCCCGCTGCATTTACAATGATGGTTTCGTCATTTTCAAATGCTTCAATGTTTTGTTTTGCAAGCTTCCTTCCCATATCTCGGTCACCAGCATGCACATGCAAAGCACCGCAGCACGTTTGGTTTTTCGGAATCGTCACGTTGTTTCCGTTGCGCGTTAACACTTGAATGGTCGCATCATTAATATCGCTGAACATCACGTCCATGACGCATCCAGTTAAAAAGGCTACGTTTGCTTTTGCTTCATTATTGGCAGGAATCGTTGTTTGTTTCTTATATTTTTTTTGTACAGGCTGTTTAATATCTGGCATGACTGCTTCCATTTCAGCTAAATGCTTTGGCATTAAGCTCATAAGCCCCGTCTTTCGAACAGCTTTTTGCAGCCCGCTTTTTTGATAAAACTTTAGCAGTGAACCGACGGACTCTAGACGTCGCTGGTGTGGAAATAATCCTTTTAAAAAGAACTCGTTTACGGTTCCTTTCACACCGGTAAGCGGCATCGCTTGGCGGATTTGTCCGCGCGCTTCTTCAATCAGCCCCCCAACGTCCACATCAGCTGGACAGGCCGTCGTACAGGCTCTGCAGTCTAAGCAATCAAAAACTGGATCAATCAGCTGTTCGTTTACTTCAAGCTTTCCTTCAGCTACGGACTTAATGAGGTGAACGCGCCCTCTTGGTGAATGCTGCTCTTGACCTGTTATTTCATAGGTTGGGCATGATTCCAAGCACATACCGCAGTGCACACAGTCAGCCCATTTCGTTGGATCCGGCTTATCTTTCCATAAATAGTTTGTTAAGCTCTTCTCTGTACAGGCCGGCTCATTTACAACCTCTCCACTCATAAATCAAATCCCTCCCACAAATCGCTTATGATTTAACATTTTGTTCGGGTCTATCTTTGATTTAATTCCTTCGTATAAAAAGAAGTGAGCTGGCTTTTCTCCCCAAACATTGATTTGCTGACGAAATACAAGCGGTGCGTGCGTAACAACTGCATACCCTTTTAGCTCATGAACTTGCTTACGCATCTCAGCAATCGCTGCTAGAACACCTTTAGAGTCACCACTAATGTCGATTTGACAAAGGCCTTGACCGATTCCTCCGTGTGCCCGAATGCGGACATCATATGAATTTGCAAGCACATCTGCGGTTTCTACTATCTTGAGGGCATCGAGATTTTTTACTCCTATCTTTAAACCCACTGTTAGAGAGTCACCTTGTGTAAAAGTAGCTCCATTAATCCCTGTTCGGTAAAACTGGTGCCAAAAGCGAATTCGCTCTTCTTCGGATTGAATGGAAACAACTGCTTGTGGTTCTCCTAATTTTTGAAGCACTTTTTCCTGGTAACGAACGGAGCTCTCAACGTCCTCCAACGCAATGGCTAAACAGTAAGCGTCTTCTCCAATTAGCTCTCTACTCAAAGAAGGACTCATGAGTTGTAGCGATATAGGCTCTAGCATAGAATCCAAAATCTGAGTTGCGAGAGACCTGATATTCATTAAAGCTCGACTCCGAAACGCAATAACAACAAGTGATTCACACTTTGGAAGCGGCCGAAGCTTTAGCGTAATTTCAGAAATGACTGCAAGCGTCCCCATTGAACCAATGAAAAGCTTATTCATATCGTAACCGGCTACGTTTTTGACAACTTTTCCGCCAGAACGAATGATTTGCCCATCAGGATATACAAGCCTCATGCCAATGACAATATCTCGACAAGACCCATATCCATGGCGTTTAGGCCCGCTGTCATTTGCTGCTACAACGCCGCCAACTGTTGCTGTTTCTGGCCAATACGGGTCCAAAGAAAGTTGCTGGCCGTACGTAGCTAAATAATCTTGTAGCTCTTTAAATGGTGTGCCCGCTTTTACGGTAACCGTCATGTCACCCGGTACATGCTCCACAATTCCCTTATAGCGAGAAAGAGATAGCAAGATATTAGCAGACTGCACTAATCCGCCAAAGCCTCGCTTCGTACCTGCACCCATGGTGGATACCGTATATCCATGTTGGTTCGCATACGTTAAAACAGCTGCAATTTCGGCTTCAGAAGTGGGATAAACCGTAACCTCTCCTCCATTTCCAAGCAGGTGTGCTTCTGTTGTTTCCTGCACTTGTTCAGCAGAAAAAAGCGCTTGAAGGTCAGAAAAAAGTCGTTCTGCAATCATCAAACTCCCCCATCGAAATTCAATTTTTATGAAGACTTAGCGCTGGATGCGCGCTAAGCTTGTTTGTAGAATATTTTCAACAAGTTCTAAATGATTCAGCATGTGTATGTAGGCATCTTTTGAATTTGATTGTTTAATGGATTCATAGATGTGATAGTGGTGTGACGCAATCTCTTTTAAAATTGCTTCGTGTGGTTGAATGTACTGATAAAAATCAATCATTGCTTTTTGCATGGTCGTGGAAATAAACTGGATGAATTGAGTTAACATTTTATTGCCGGCTGCATGGACAATCACTTGATGGAAGTGGTAATCAGCCTCCCAATCATTTTCAAATGTTTTTGAGAGGGCTAGCTTTAATTTCTTTAAATCTTCTGGAGATCGATTTTTGGCAGCCATTTCAGCAATGCCTGGCTCCAGCATCTTTCGGACTTGAAATAGTTCTCGAACATCCTCTTCGCTTGGCAACAGCATCGTATACTGAAACATTTTAGATGAATCGAACTGACAAATAAACGTTCCTTCTCCTTGTTTCACATCAACAATCCCTTTACCTTTAAGCGCGGTAATGGCATCGCGAACCGATGAGCGCCCTACACCAAATAATGTGCATAGCTCTCGCACAGAAGGAAGCTTTTCTCCCGGCTTGAACTGACCTGAAGCAATCATAGCTTCAATTTGCTCTTCAATTGACTCTGAGATTTTTTTACGAGCGATTCGTTCTACGTTCACAATAACACCCACCTTTCAGTTATCACATATGTGATATGTTATCGCTTACATTTATTAAAGCACCTTCAGTTTTTGATTTCAATCATTTTTTTGAATTTACAAAAAATAAATTTGGTATACCGATCTGTGACATGAAAAAGGACACTCATTGAAACGAATGTCCTCCTTGATTCTACAATCTTATTCTACTAACTTCCATACGGCTGATGTACCTGGCGTATCACCAAGCGTCCACCATTGCGCTACATATGTGCGGTTTCCATACCTTACTTTCGAACCACCTGGATAGGCTTTTTGGACATTCCATTCCACTACGGCATCACTTACTAACTCCCACGCATCTGATGAATCAGGCTGATTGCCTTTGGTCCAGTATTTCGCTTTATATTCAAGTCCTTTATACTGAACAACCATACCAGCAGTATAAATTTTATTTTCACTCCACTCTTCTGCTGAAGAATTGCTGCTTAATGTCGAAACTTCTAGTGACGAACTTGAAGCCGAAACGTTCCCCGCTGCGTCAATGGCAAAGACCGTATACGTATAGTTCGTAGCCGGCTGCAGGTTTTTATCTACATAGTACGTATTCGAAGTCGTTGCAATTAGCTGTCCATCACGGTAGATTGCATATTCTTTAACGCCTACCTGGTCCTCGGATGGCGACCACATTAACTCAATGGAACTCTCTGACTCTTTCATACTATGAAGACCGCTTGGAGCTGTTGGAGCTTCCGTATCTTCAATCAATTTTTGAGTTGTCACCGCAACTACTCGACTAGCAGAGCTGCTGTTCCCTGAAAAGTCAATAGCTTTTATATAATATTCATAGCTCGTTTCCGGCATAACGCTGGAATCTTTGTAAACTGTATTGGTAGTTGTCGCAACCTTTTCTCCGTTGCGGTAAACCTCATATTCTTTAATTCCTTGATTATCTGTTGATTTACCCCAGCTTAGCTCAACCGTTCGATCTGTAACGCTTAACGCTTCAACGCTTGCAGGAGCTGACGGTGGCTCTTTGTCAGTTGCTTCATCGTTGATTAAATTCACATCAATGACGTTATAAAAAGCATTAGGTGTATCCGCTACGTCCCATACACCTAAAATAACGTGATAGCCATTCCGATCTGTTGGCACGTTAATTTTATGACTTAAATTTGTATTTGCTGGTGTTCCATTGTGATTCACTGTACCAATTAGTTCAAAATCTGACCGTTTTAAAGGTTCATTGGGATTCCAGCTCTTTTTCGTAATGTAATAATGCCACTTTGAAGTTGCATGGGGAGCCGTGTACTTCCACGTAAACGTATTTAACCCACCTTTTAAATCTTGCTTTTTCCAAGCATCTGCCGTTTGACGATCCATTACTTGATCAATTTGTCCCAGTCCTCCTTCTGCTGATGCGATATGCCCATCAGCAGGCCCGCGTTCTGGAAAGCCTTTTAGGCCTTCTACAGACTGAGGACTGTCGATGACTCTTCCGTACTTCTCCATCGCAGCTTGCCAGCCAATGACCTGCTTTTCAAGCGATCCAACGTACCCTCTACTTGCCGGCTCCTGTATGTACCCATGAGCAGATGCATCACCAGCTGAAACCCACATGCCAAACGAGAGCACAGCGGCTGTCACGACGCCTTTTCCAATTGTTTTTTTCCACTTCAAAACTCATCACCTCATTTGTAAAGTCCACTTTATGACTAAGTGTCACTCTTAATTATAAGAAAATGAGCTCTGCTGATTACTACAATTCGTCATTTTGATTCAATAGGTTTAGAAAAATGCAGAATAGCCTTGTCTTTTTTCCAGTTTTATACTAACAAGGAACTACTAGGATACGTACAAACGTTAGAAAACATATCACTAGACAAATACTTGTTTAAACAAGTATTTTAATAGTAAGCAATTTTTTATTGCTTCATACAGTTTATACTGAGGAGTTCATACATGATGCAAGAAGAATATATCACTTTTTTAAAAAGAAATGGCTATCATATTACTAGCCAACGTCGCGTATTGCTATCCTTTTTCTGTAGTCGCCAAAATGCCGAGCTGTCTGCTCAGCAAGTAATTGATCACTTGAAGAATACAAATAAAAAAATCAGCTTCGATACGGTTTATAAAAACTTATCTTTATTTGTAGAGCTAGGATTCTTAAATTGTAGAGAAGATGAAACAAAAAAGATATTTTCATTGAATGTAGTTGATTCTCCTGTCCACTACTGAGAGAAGGTATTACATTTGCTCAATACAAAGAGCAAAAGAGTTCGCCACCATGAACACTTTTGCTCTTTTTTTATTATTCTTGGCTTAAACTTATAGCTTGCTTAAGGTCATCAATAATATCTTCAATTGCTTCTGTTCCAATTGATAAACGAATCAACCCCGGCGTGACTCCGCTTGCTATCTGTTCTTCAGGAGCCAACTGTTGATGTGTCGTACTCGCTGGATGAATAATTAGTGATTTGGAGTCTCCGACGTTCGCTAAATGAGAAAATAGCTGAACAGAATCAATAAGCTTTTGACCTGCTTTAATTCCTCCTTTAATTTCAAACGTCATAATGGCGCCTTGGCCTTGTGGCAAATATTTTTTAGCTAGTACATAAGATGAGTGACTTTCTAAACCCGGGTAACTTACTGATTTAACCGCTTCATGCTGCTCGAGAAATTGAGCTACAGCCAGTGCATTTTGGCTATGACGTTCCATTCGTAAATGTAAGGTTTCAAGCCCTTGTAAAAATAAAAAAGAGTTAAATGGTGATAGGGCTGCTCCTACATCTCTCAGTAATTGAACGCGTGCTTTTATAATATAAGCATTTTCTCCAACTGCGTCCGTGTAAACCACTCCGTGATAACTTGGGTCTGGTGTCGTTAAACCTTTAAACTTCCCGCTTTTTTTCCAATCAAACTTACCGCTGTCCACAATGACACCACCGATTGAACTACCGTGCCCGCCTATAAACTTCGTGGCGGAGTGAACCACAATATCTGCTCCGTGTTCAATGGGACGAAGTAAGTACGGTGTTGGAAACGTGTTGTCTACGATTAAAGGAATATCATGACGATGAGCCACGTCTGCCACTGCTTCAATATCAAGAATATTCCCTTTAGGGTTACCGATTGTTTCAGCGAAAATAGCTTTTGTTTTATCCGTAATCGCATGTTCAAAATTACGGACATCACTAGCATCCACAAAATGCACCTTAATGCCAAGCTTCCCTAACGTATGGGCAAATAAATTGTACGTTCCTCCATAAATACTGGATGACGACACGATTTCATCGCCAGCTGACGCAATGTTTAAGATTGAAAACGTAATGGCCGACTGGCCAGATGCTACCGCGAGCGCTCCTGTTCCTTTTTCTAGTAGAGCTATTCGCTTTTCAAACACATCCGTAGTAGGATTCATAATGCGGCTATAAATATTCCCTTCATTCTGCAAGCTGAACAAACTAGCCGCATGTTCACTGTCATGAAATACATACGAGGACGTTTGATAAATTGGAACTGCTCTTGACAACGTCGTCGGATCAACTTCCTGTCCTCCATGAATAGCTACTGTTTCAAGCTTCAACTCTCTTTTTTGCGTCATAATCATTCCTCCCCTTGTCTTGATTTCAACACAAGAACATTCTTTTACATAAACACAAAACCCTTTTTATTTTTACAAGAAATTAAAATTGTTTCCTACCTGACTCGTTTTCGATTAGCTGATTTGAAAGTTGCTGTAAAGCTGTATCTACTCGTCTTTTAATTTCGTCATCAAGAAAAGTAAGCTCAAGATGCTGATAGCTAATTTGGGAATCAACCAAATAAACCCCACTATTAATTTGTTGACTACCTAATATTGAGAAAAGAGGCTTAAAAGCATATTCCAATGACAATAAATGTGCAAACGAACCACCCGTTGCGACTGGTAATACAATCTTATCAGCTAACCCTTTTTCAGGAATTAAATCTAAAAAGGATTTTAAAATGCCAGTGTAGCTAGCTTTGTACACGGGACTAACGACTATTACAGCTTGAGCTTGTTTGATTTGTGACAAACGATACTTGATGTCTCCGCTGTTAAAATTAGCATGTAGCAAGTCTTCTGCGGGAAGGTCACGAACATTTATTGTTTCTACCTGGTGTTGTTTGCTTTCAAAATATTTCTTTAAATATGAAGCTATTGCCTCACTCCTAGAGGGCTTAGTCGGACTTCCTGAAATAACTACTATGCTTGACATAAACGATCGCTCCTTTTAATTAGGGTATATATTTAAGAATATGGTGTAACCTCGGGTAGTTTATAATTGAGTGCCCACCGATATAAGGATCATTAGTTGCATGATTAACATTTGAGGTTACCCATGGCCTTGATTCATTCTTAGTATATTTCTTGGCTTCTTCCAATGCCCCCTCAGCTATACCAAGTAGAATATAGATTAAGATTATTTTTGCAATATGCGGTCTGATTGTTGAGATTAGCTGACTTTCCTCTGTTTGAAAAGAACACAGTATCTCTACTTCATTAAATACTACTGTGCCATTATCCGTTTGTTTTTGTCCAAAACAGCTGATTTTCTAATGCTTCCTTGTAATGTTTATTCGTTTGCTCTGAAGAACCAAATAAATGAATAGATGATAAGCATAGAAAGTGGTAGGCAAATAAATATGCAACTGAACCATCTACTTTGGCAAAAGTTCTACAACTTCATGGCTAACCCTTCATCCGCTGCTTAACTTTCCAACACTCTCTTATATTTTGTAACTCTCTATTTCACAATTTCTTATAAACTGATGGAGTTTACCATTTAACCCCCCTGCTCCGAATTGAAAATACTTCTTTTTATCATTACTCTGTTCTTTAATAAATTCTAAAAACGCAAGAATATAAATGCGACGATGATGGACATTTACAATGTCGTACTCGTAAAACCAGCAATCGAGCTCATTATATATACCTTTAGTCACTTTATATTTCCTTTGACACCATAAGGAGAACTCCAAATCTGGCAGATTAAGATATTTGCTGTTGGTTATTCCACTTGTAATCTCATACTCTGTTAATTCCAACGCTTTTTGATTGAAAGACGTCATAATGTATTCTCCTTTCTGTAGAAATAAAGAGGCTCCCATTTAGTTTCAAATGGGAGCCTCTAGCTTTCTAGTCGGCAAGAATTGTATTTAATGTGCTTTAATTTATATTAATATAATAAAACATATTATTCCGATGTGTCAAGTATACTTTTTTTGTGAAAAATAAACAAATTATTTCAGTTAATTGCTTCCCGACCACTTTACATGTTTGTTATATATGGTAAAATTATCTCTAACTTTATATTACTTATCCAGAGAGGTGGAGGGACTGGCCCTATGAAACCCAGCAACCTTCAAACATTTGTTTGAAAAGGTGCTAATTCCTGCAAAGTTAGTTACTTTGCAAGATAAGAAGCATATTGCAGAATATGTAACCTCTCTATTTTATAAATAGAGAGGTTTTTTATATTTATAATACTATATTCAATGTACAGGAGAATGGAGATGCAAACTAAATTAGCCTTAGAAACATATAAACAACCTAAAGAGTTAACTTCATTTGAAATCACCTCTTTTATTTTCAATTTTTACAATTATGTTTGGAATCAAAATAAGCTAAATGAAATCCCTTCTTATTATGACAGCCAAGGAGTTATATATAATAAGAAAGAATTTATAACCAGTGCTCAGATAAAAGCTGAAATTATTAAAACAATGGTTGATATCGGGGAAAGATCTATATTCATAGATAGCTTAACTTGTAATAGAATAGGCGAATTAAATGATTGGGACGTATCAGTCAATTGGAAGACAAGGTTATCAAATGAAAAGGTTAAAAATATACTAGGTACAACACACTTTCAAATTTATAATGCTAAGATTGTAAGGGAAACTATAACGTTTACTAAGTAAGTTGTTAAGATTATCGCTTGCTTCAATTTTAAAATATTTATATAGTGCGGACCCCAGCTTTCACATCGCAACTAAAACCACAAGAAAAAGCCGAGAAGCATTTACATCTTCTCGGCCTACTTTTACTGTAACAGCTTCCTATATATAATACATGAGAGAATCGTCTTGCTCACTCTGCTTGTTCATATTTTGTGCATGTAACGACTGCGTAGATTGGACCTTATTAACACGCTTCTGACGATTGGAAAACAGTAAACAAACGGAAAGAACGGAAGCTACTAAGCCTACAATTAAGGCACTCACCTGACATTCCTCCTTTATAGAATATATATATTCTATTTTACCACTAATGTACGTAAATGAAGCCTTTTTCTCCAAAATTTTCATCTACTTTTACAGATTTGTTGCTTGCTTCATTTCTGGTTTGGTTTCCCTATTCCCTTTCCTGCTTGATACGTAGCTATTTAACGCCATACCAGCAATAACAAGTATAATTCCAATACACGAAACGTATGTAGGTAGCGGCATGCCAAGCAGAATCATTTCACCAAGTAACGCAAACAATACTTCAAGCGACTGAGTAGCTTCGACTGCTCCGAGCTTTTTCATATCACCTGTAACCATATTAGTTGCTGCAAAGAATAAGACCGTCGCAATAACGCCTGAAAACAAAGCAACCCAGCCCGATTGAATGACCTGTGAAGCGCTAGGTGGGCCAGCAGTAAATAAACCATAAATTGCTAAGATAATCCAAAACGGCAAGCTGGCAATGGTCATTCCGAGCACGCGCTGATAAGCATCTAGGCGATTTGATACAATTACCATCATCTTACGATTGCCAAGCGGATAAGCAAACGAAGCAACTAAAATCGGCAATGTGCAAAGCAATACGCTCATAAGCGATAGCGTTGTTGCGTGTTCAATTTGCATAACCGCTACGCCGAGTAAAATAATAAGCGACATCGCTAAGCTCTTAAAAGGTATTTTTCCTTTTACTTGAATAGGTCCCTTACTCGTTTGGATTGTTTCATAAAATAAAGGAGCTAAAAGCGAACCTGAGATAATCGTAATTTGCCACGTTCCCGCAATTAACCAGCTCGGGCCATACGCACTCGCATAACAAAGCGGCGCGTAGAATAATCCAAAGCCAATGGTGCTCCACATCACCCACTGCATCGGTGCTTTCTTCATTTCCGCAAACGTAGCGTTCAGCTTTTTCCTAGCGATGACGATGATTAACAGTAGTGGAACCATAAAGAAAAAGCGTAAGGAAGCACTCCAAATCCAGCTTCCACCTTCAACTTCCATCATACGATTTAAAACAAATGTAAACGCAAAGAAAAACGCCGAGCACACGCCTAATATAATTGGTTTCAATTCCTTAACCCCCGTATGTAACACATAATAATGTAAATAAATTGTAAAACCAATATATCGCATTTTGGTTATTTATTCAATGCTATTTTAGCGTATAAAAAAGAGTCCTCACGTTTGTGAAGACTCTTTACACCAATAGTTCTCCAAGACTTAGCCAGTTTTTCTCAACAAGGCCCGCTGCTTGTATTGTCTCCTCGCTTTGACAGACTTCAATGATTTTTTGATGCTCATTTACAGATTTAAATCCTTGTTCTGAAGAAAATTTCGCCACTTCCAACCGGTAAATTTTTGACTCACTTCGCTCTAACGCTAACACAATTTCAGGGTTAGCAGCAACTTCCAAGAATACGCGGTGAAAAGCTTGATCCGCTTCAATTGCACCAATGATATTGTTTTGTTCGACCGCACTCTCAAGTTCCGCATTGTGACGAGCCAATGCTTTGAAATCTTCTTCTGTCAGATGCGGAACGGCAAGCTTAGTTGCCAATGCGTGAAGGACCGCAACAACGGTAAACGCATGCTTTGCTTCTTCAGGATTTAGCGAAGACACTTTGGTAATAGAGCCTGGAATCGATTCAACAAGCCCTTCATCTTCCAAGCGTTTTAACGCTTCTCGTACCGGCGTTCTGCTGACGCTAAATTTTTCAGCTAGCTCCTTATCATTCAAGCGTTGGTCCGGTGGAAACTCTAACGTAATAATTCCTTGTTTTAAAGTTTGATAAATTTCTTCTCGTAATGATAAACGTTTAATGGGTTTAATCAATTCTCTTTTCATAAAACCAATATATCAAATGCTGGAAGTTTGTTCAATTCTGGACTTACTCGCCTTTTAGGTTAGGTTTAAAGGTTTTGACAACATGGTTAACCAACGCATCATACTCTGCTTTTTTTTCAGCAGGATACGTAATAATAAAGGTATTTGAAACCACGTCTCCAAAGAAGAACTTTTTGTATACAATCATGCCATTTTCCACGTATGAAATAACATACCAATTATCTTTTTGACGTTTGTATGCGATGTTACTAATTTGATTTAACTCCTCATCGTAGTACGTCATAACCGTTTCGTTTGGTTGAATAATATTTGTATGACCTGCATATGCTGTAATTTTAACTTCATCACTATAAAAGACCGCGCCGTCACCGTTTGTTGGTGGCGGCTGCGTTTCAAATTCTGACGGATATTGAATGGAGAACCCATACCTGCTGTTAACGTACTCGGTATAGCCTGGGCTTTGAGGCTTTTTAGTTGTTACAGGCTCAATAGCTTGAGTAGTTAACTGAGATGAGAGTTCTTCATTGATTTTTTTCATTCGCTCAATATACTCTACGGGATACTCACTTCCATCCGATAACTGATGAAGTTCATACATTTTCTCTTCTGCTTCTTTATACTGTTGAGCTGACATCAACTCTTCAACTTTTTGCAAATAGGCTTCAAGCTCAGCAGGCTCTTCTTCTCTAATGTTATTTAACATCACTTTTGCTTCTTCTTTTACTGATGTCATCCCTGCTTCACTAATGACTTTTTCTAATCCTATACTGGCCACGTCATATTGACCTTCCTCATATGCTTCAACTGCTTTTTTCATTTCGCTTGCTTGGTTAAAATATACGGATGCTTGCTCACTATTTTTCCCTTTTTCATTCATTGCCGACTCAAAGTACACGGATGCTTGATGGTAATCTTTCTTTCCTAAACTTTCAATCCCTTTATCTAACGAGCTAGACGCAGCTGTACTTGAACAACCAGCCAGCATAGCTATTCCTATTAAGCTTCCAAGTAGATTTTTCATTTTCATCCCCCCACCTCTATACGTATAGAAGGTTTAATATCTATATATTACCATTTATAGACAAAAAAAGTCCGTATTGTTTTACGGACTTTTTCGAGAACTTATTCTGCATATCCAAGTACTTTTAAAGCGGCCTTGACATGCGTATAGGTTTTTAAGATTGTAAAGTTTACTTGGAGGTCTCTCATTTTTTTCGCTACAGAAGGCGTAATACCCGTTACAATAACCTCCGTTCCAGTAATCTTAATTAAATCATGCAGGTTATAAATATAGGCTACCACATCTTCATCCATTTCTAATAAACCCGAGAAATCGATAATAAAATGATCATCTTTACTTTCATCAATGTATGTTGATACTTTGGATGCAATCATATGATATCGCTGTTCATTCAAAACACCAACAATCGGTAGAACAGAAACCCCGTCTTTTACTGGAACAATCGGCGCTGACATCTCCTGCATCTTTTCGTAGTAATCATAAATTACTTCTTCCTGCTTCTTTTTTTCAGTAATATCTTTTTGAACCCCGATAAAATAAAGCTCATCATCAATCCATGTTGGATCAATAAATAAGTCGTTCCAAAAAGGTTGGTTTTCTTTTGTATAGTTTAGAATTTGTACATTGACTGACTTTTCTTCACGGATAGCATCTCGAATTTGCTGTACCGTATCTCGATTGGTCTTTTCGCCTTGTAAAAAGCGGCAGTTCTGTCCTACGATCTCTTCTTTTGTGTATCCGGTCATATCCAGAAAACCTTGGTTCGCATAAACAATCGGATTATCGGGTAAAGCAGGGTTAGTTAAAATTAATCCAGCTCTTGTAAAGTCCAGGGCTTTTTTAATAAATGCTAGTTCTTCTACCTTATGATCATCATTTGCAAGCAAGCTCTTCTCTCCTTCTCAAGTATAGTATAAAGCGTGACTTCCACTATATATTAGCGTAATTAACAACTTCTCTCTAATTCTGTCATATATTGTGCCTTTTTTCTATAAATTAAAACCATTTAAATATGAAAAAAGCTTACAGGATTGTAAGCTTTTTTCGTATTAATCGATTAACTTTGTAAAGTTCACGCGTTTATGAATTGCTAGCATTACTGGAATTCCAACAAGCATGACTACAAACTCACCGATTGCAGTTGTTAACCATGTTAATAAAAACGGGAACCCTAGTGCTAAATGAAGCTCAAACGCAATGATAAACATGGTAAACGTAAAGATGAGCGTATTTATAATCATACGAGCAACTGTACCCTTCGCAAACTTCATCGCAAAGATCATTAGTAATAACGAGATAAGTGATTGTCCTACCCCAAATACTAAATCATACGCTACCATTGGTGAGAAGAATAGGTTGGCTAAAAATACGCCTAGGACAATTCCATATAAATACTTCTTATTAAAAATGATCAAATGATTAAACATTTCCGCAATACGGAATTGAATATTTGTAAAGCCAAACGGCTGAATAAACATCGTTACCGCAATATACATGGCTGCAATAATGCCGTTGACTGCAAGTGTTCTTACTTTCATACTGCATACTCTCCTTAGTTTTTTTACGTGGGATGGTTCCGAACCACGTCTTACGCAAATACTAAAGAATCATACAGCAGCATGAAGTTTTAGTCAAGCCTTTCCGTTTATGTGCAAAAGAGAGTCTCGGAAAAAACAAAATCATTCTTTCTCAAAGAAGAATGATTTCGCTTCTACCATCATTAGGTGTAAAGATTCGTTCGTTTCATTGTGCTACGGCCCCTCGCTTTACGTGAGGAGAAACCTGAGCCTCCTCGCTACGCTTGTGGGGCTCAGTCTTTCCACTGGATTTATTATCTTTTTTTTCTGCACGAGTGAAAAATAAGAATGTTCCTACTATTTTGATAATTCCTCTTCTTTTAATGCAGTTGAAATCTTTTGCACCTCTTGTGTTTGTTCTGCTTTCTTTTTCTGTACAAACCAATACGCGCTTCCAACAAACAAAGCGCCTCCTACAATGTTTCCTAGAGTAACGGGAATTAGGTTATGAACCATGCCAGCTAAAGACACTGACTCAGGGTTGGGATGCAATAAAGCTAAGCCTAAAAACGTCATGTTCGCTACGCTATGCTCATATCCAGAGGCCACAAACGCAAACAACATCCAAAAAATCAGCATCATTTTAGCAGCATCATTTTTCGTTCGAGAAGCTGTCCAAATCGCTAAGCACACAAGCCAGTTACATAGAATCCCTCGAAAAAACAGCTCGCTCATCGGCAAATTCATTTTTTTCGAAGCAATTGTCATCATCAAATGCCCCTCATCAATTCCTTTAAATAACCCTGTTCCTACTATTAATAAGCAAAGGATGAAAGCACCAAGTAAATTCCCAACAAAACACCACGCCCAGTTTTTCAGCGTATCTCTCCACGTCGTCACTCCGGACAACGTGCTAATTGTGTAAAACATATGATTCCCCGTAAACAACTCTGCTCCAGCGAACGTCACAAGCAATAACGCTACCGCAAATGATAAGCCCATAACTAGCGATACAACCGGCAGCGACATTTGTGCAAGCGGAGCTCCCACTGACAAGGCTAGTACAACGCCAATTCCTACATAAGCCCCCGCTAGAATTGCCAACAGTAAATAGCTCGGCAGCTGTTTGTTAAGGTGATCTGTTTTCTGGCGAGCTGCTTCCGCCATCGACTCAAGTGAATCTTTAAACAACTGTCTTCCTCCTCTAAATATCATCTCTTTAACTTTACATTGTAATGGGGATTGGAGGAGAATTCTATCTTTTGTTTATAGCTGCTATAAATAATTTATTCTGTTGTAAATACATCTCATTTATTTTCTTTTTATGAGTCAAACTAAATGTAGGAGGGATCGCGGTGAGAAAAAGAAAAAGTAACGTGAAAGTAAAAAGTAGTGAAATTATATTACTTATACTCTTTACAGGTATCTTTTTAGTAGGCTATGTTTTATATTGGATTGTTTTTTTTATCGATTATTTTATAGCTGTATCTAAAGACTGGAACTATCTTCAATGGGGATATGGAGTCGCTCTCTTTATAGCTTTTCTTTACTCTCTTTATAATTACCGCTCATTAAAACAAAAAATGCGCTTGCATAACCAAATGTTAATTGAGAAACAACGCGAAGAAAAGAAATTACAAGAATTAAAAAAGTTAGCCGACCTGGATAAGTTAAAAGCTATGCATCCTAGAGAATTTGAGTTTTACATAGCTGATTTATTTTCGACTAAAGGATACGAAGCCATTGTAACATCGGCAAGCGGAGATGGTGGCAAAGATATTGTTTTAACAAGAGAAGGAAAAACTTCAGTAGTAGAATGCAAAAGGTATGCTCATAAAAAAATTGGACGTCCGGATATACAGAAATTTCACAGTGCGCTAATTGATTCTCAAGCCATTGAAGGCTTTTTTGTCACTACTAGTTGTTTTGCTAAAACGTCTATACAATATGTACAAGACAAACCTATTCAGCTAATTGATGGTGAAGCGTTAATTAATCTAATACATGATATAAAGAATTCACCGACTTTTGAATAAATTAATAGCTGTGTTCATGAATCATTTATAAAAGCCCCTGTTTCATCTAAAAGAAAACAGGAGCTTTAGCACCAAATACTTATATTTCTTACGTTAAAATTCATATTTTGATTCATTGTTCGTTTCTAATGTAAACTAGCTTATTCTTGTAATCCATTAATAATGGTATCCGTATTCCACTGCATCATTTTTAAATACGTATCTCCGTCTTCTCCCTCCTTTCCAAGTGAGTCGGTGAAGATTGTACCTGCAATCGGTACCTGCGTTTCCTTAGATACAGTTTCCATACTGCGTTTATCTACGCTGGTTTCTACAAACAATGCTGGAATTTTATTTGTTTCAATTAAACTTACCACGTCTCGAATTTGATCAGGCGTACCTTGGCTTTCTGAATTGATTTCCCAGATATAACCCGTCTTTATTCCGTATGCATCTCCAAAGTATTTAAAAGCTCCTTCACTCGAAATTAAGAAGCGCTTTTCTTCAGGAAGCTGTTGGATTTTTTTTACCGTATCATCGTGTAGTTTTTGAAGCTCTGCTATATACTCTTTAGCATTTCTCTCATAATACTCTTTGTTATCAGGATCCTCTTTAACAAGTGCTTCCTTTACATTTTCAGCGTATAGGATGCCATTTTCAATGTTCATCCATGCGTGTGGATCAGGCTCTTTTTCTAATCCTTTTGTTTCTAGATAAATAGGCTCTACCCCTTCACTCACCCGGTAAACAGGCGCATTCTCACCTGATTTATCTGCTGTTGTCAATAACTTGTTAAACCAAGCTCCACCTTCTTCTAGATTCAACCCATTATAAAACACAGCGTCTGCATCCGTCATTTCCATTACGTCTTTTGGTAGCGGATCGTATTCATGAGGGTTCTTTCCAATTGGAACCAAACTATGAATCTCAACCTTTTCCCCCCCGATTTGATTAACAATATCATAGATAATGGAATAGGTCGTAACAACTTTCAACTTTTCACTATTCGCTTCGTTTCCATTGGTGCTGCTGGAACACGCAGCTAGTGCAAAAATCAGTAGACTAATTGCCGACAGTAACCAAATTTTTGACTTCATCTTTATCCTCCAATCGCTTATGAAAGCTTAGCTCTATTTTTACGAATTTTTAGCGTTCTCCAAAATAATCCTTGTGAAGGTGAAAAGAAAAATGCTAGTGCAAATAGGAGTGTCGCAACAATAACGATGGTCGCTCCTGAAGCAAGATTGTATGAGAAGCTAAAATATAACCCTATTATAGAAGAAAGCGCTCCGATACCAGCAGCTAAGTGAATCATGACCCATAACCTGTTTGTTAATAGGTAGGCTGTAGCAGCAGGCGTTATTAGCATGGCAACTACGAGAATAATTCCGACAGTTTGAAGCGAGGCAACTGTCACCATCGTTAAAAGAACCATGAGTCCGTAATGAATCCATTTATTTGGCAAGCCGTAGCTTTGTGCCATGGTTGGATCAAACGTTGATACCAAAAGCTCTTTATAAAATAAATACACAATACCGATAATAACGACACCGATAATGAGTGTAGTCCACATATCAGAAGAACGTACAGAAAGCACGTTTCCAAATAAAATGTGATAAAGGTCAGAACTGCTCTTCATAAAGGTAATTAAAATAATTCCTATAGCAAATACAGATGTAAACATAATTCCAATTGCCATATCGTGTTTAATACGACTATTTTGACTAACAAATCCTATTCCAATCGCAGTAATAACGCCTGTTAAAACTGCACCGATAAAATAATTAATGCCAAGCATATAGGAAATCGCAACACCCGGAAGAACCGCGTGTGAAATCGCGTCTCCCATTAGGGCCATTCCTCTTAAAACAATAAAACAGCCAATCACTCCGCAAATGATTCCCACCATAACGGACGTTAACAAAGCTTTTTGTAAAAAGCTATATTGCATTAAGGCATTCATAAACTCCACAACTTTCATGATGAATGCACCTCCGTTTGGGGATTAAAGAATAGTTCTTGATTGACGTAGGCTTTTACCATCACAGCTGGTTCCAGTACGCTATTTACTTCTCCATAATGAATCAACTCTTTATTTAAAAGGAGCAATTTATCAAAGTAAGACTCCGCTTTACTCAAATCATGATGTACAACGACTGTTGTTTTTCCTTGTTGACGCAACTCTCGGAGAATATTAATAATGGTTTCTTCACTCGTTACGTCTATTCCAACAAATGGTTCGTCTAAGAAAAGTACCTCTGCTTTTTGAGCAAGCGCTCTTGCTAAGAATACGCGTTGCTGTTGACCACCTGACAATTCGCCAATCTGACGGTTTTTAAATTCTTCCATTCCCACTTTGTGCAAACACTGCAACGCCCAGCTCTTCTGCTCTTTCTTAGGTCTTTTCATTATACCTAAGGATGGATACGTCCCAATTAATACAACGTCTAAAACCGTAATTGGAAAATCCCAGTCAATCGCACTTCGCTGGGGCACGTAGGCAATTTGCTTCCTAGCGCTTCGGATATTTTCTCCTAGAACTTCAATATGTCCTTTATCATTAGGGATTAAATCTAAAATAGCTTTCATTAATGTTGATTTACCAGCTCCATTCGGACCAATGATTCCAACAAGAAGCCCTTTTTCAATTGCAAACGAAACGTCCTTCACCACTTGATTGCCTTGATACGATACAAACAAGTCTTTTACAACGATTGCGTCAGTCATTTTATATGTTCTCCTTCCCTTTGTGTTCATTTAACTTTTTTGCATATGGGCAAAACTTAGGTAAAAAAATATAATACCGTTGCATTACTAAGAGGGTAAAAATATTTTTCCTTAAGGAAACTTTTTTATATTAATCAAATTATATAGCCCATGTGCAATTTTGTAAACATTTTCTCATTGAGTTGGTCAAACAAGCTCTATTTATAGAGGATTAAGAACAGTTTTAAAATGCACATGTTTTTATTCGAATAAAAAAAGTAAAATAAACCGATTCTATTGATATTTTATGAATGAGGGAATATAATAATACCAAATATTTTACCTAAGGAAACTTTTTAGACAAAGGTAAAGTATTTAATAAAGATCCCCATCGAAAGTAGAAAAAAGAATGAGAGGTAGCCTAGAACTACTTCTCATTCTTTTTATTGTTATTTCATTGGAAGCTCTTGCACAGAAGGTTGACCAACTTTATTTACCTAGACATAAAAAAGAGCCATTATGTTTCCAACAATGACTCTCATACTTTTTTATTTTCTAAAGACTATTATATAGCATCATTATGACTATCTAGCGAAATAGGAGGTCTCTTTAAAGGAACTTTCCAGTGCCACCAGTTGAAGATTCTAGCGATGATGATACACCCAAGGAAGATTCCGGTACAAGTTCAATGCTATCCACTCATTAGCATTGCGGGTCCTGCCGACCGTGCAAATAATTCTAAAAGAGTACTTACAAATGTTAATCCGTTTACAACTTATTTTGTCGGTTATAGCTCTTCCTCTTATGGTATATAGTTTCATAACAAAGGATTATACTTTGCAGCCCTACGCGACGTTACTTTTCGGTTTAATCATGTTAATAATAGGACTGGTACAATTTCAAAATAAAAGTAAAGGTTTTGGCTGGCTGTTTTTATTTATATCTATCTATACTTTATATAGAAGCGTCGAGAGCTTTTTATTGAAGTAGAATTGACAATGGATGTAGATGAAGAAGTTCAACCCATGATTGCCCTACATCCTTAGCAAACCTTCTTGTGTGTCTCTCTTATTTATCATTCTCTCTTTCTTTTTAGAGAATAAAGACAATGCCATTAAAAGTGAAACTATACGTATGTAATTTTCGTTTAATAGCTAATTCGAGAGTTATTACTTATAAAAACCAGTTTGTTTTGGATTTTACAACTTTCATAGAGTCGGCAGCTTTTGTGAGAAGTCTTTTTATCCGTAATCAGTTTGACCTTAAGTTTTGTATTTAATTTAGCTTGTTGATTCACCTTGCTCGCACTCATTAATAAATAAGTAAGTAATGTATGAACGTAGGTCAAATTGATCTTCACTAACAAATGTAGAAAAAATGTTTTTGTTTTCGCTCATTGAATTTCCCTCCCATATAAAAGTTTCTAGTTCTACTATTCCCCGACTAGTAATCTCTTATACATCTAATTTCATATAAATAGTTTTTTATTATATATAGAAGAAATAAAACTTCATTAATCACCCTTTTGGAAGAATGTAGGCACAGTATAAGAACACAATATATATACTTATTTTATGCAAAAATAAGTATATAGGAATAAAATATACCATAAGTATTTTTCTTGAATGGTCTTTATCAGAGAATACATCACCCAATTCAGAACCATGTAAATCATACTATTTTTTTACCTTTAATAAGGGGTATACCATATCAATAGTGGCACAAAAAGAATGGATTATATAAAAGATTCTTTTTAATTTTGTTAATTAATTCTCTTTAAGTTAATTAATAACAAAGTTATTTCATTCACAAAAACAAAAATATTCCTCAAATTATATGAAAATTTATGATACAATATGTATTAAAATACAAAAATATGTGTACAAAATTGCCAACCTCTAGCATAAATGTCTACGATACCTATGTAACTATTAAGAGTAAAAAGGAGTGATTTTTGTGGATTTCGAAAACCAAAAAAAGTTGCTGTTAGATTTAATGATCACAACATGGGAACTCAATGGATCTCAGGTAGCTCTATTCGCCAAAGAGCTGTCGGAACAATTCAACATTAAAATAAACCCTTTTAAAGGAACTATAAAAGCCAATGAAGACGGAAAAGATGTAACACTGAGATTTCTATTAAACAATCAAAACATCAACGTTACTTCTATAAATTATGATGATAAGCAATTTTTTATAAGAAACAATATTGAATATAGATTAAGAAGAATCAGTTTAAGAACGATATGTGAAGTTCAGTATAATGGAGAAGTTTACATTCCAAGCTGGAAAGAATCAGTTATGCTTAGGTGAATGACATATAAAAAATCCATGGATTTCATGAAATCCATGGATTTTTTATATGTAGTAATTGCTGGAGTTCACTTATTGACAACCATGGTCGTTTACGATGTAGCATACGGTGACAGTTAGCACATACTAGAGCGATATCTTCTACTTTTGTTTCATGATTGTCGTCCATTTCTGATACAGGTTTCGTATGATGACCTTCTATATAACCATTTCCTAGCTCACCGTAGTATTGCTGAAAATCAAACTTGCATACCTCGCAAAATAACTTACCGTGCTTTTGTAAGAAACGTTCCTTTGCTAGCTTGATCACTTCAGGATTACGTTCTCTGACTAAGTGTTGTTTTAGCTTTATTTTCCCTTCTGAAAATCCTTCATCATCTTCCGTAAAGCCAATAAGATCTGCTTCGGTCAGCTTACGTATTACATCACCAACCGTACTAAATCCATACTCTAAAACGGCTTCTACTTCTGCTTCTGTTATCCCTTTTCCAGATACAACGCTATTTTTAAACGGTATCCCTATTTCGCTTAATAACACTGGATTATAAAATAGTTTGAAGTCTGTAAGAATGATACATCCTATTTGCCCCGTATGTGCACCAGCTCCAAACATAGTATTCATTCTACCTATAAAAACTTCTTTCTCGTCATCACCATTGGCATTACGGTATCTGTCCCATGCTTCTGATGCTTTTAGTACCTCGAAACGCAGGTACGTAGCCATTCCCAATACCGCTCTTTCGCCTTTAACTCTCTTATCATTTTTCACAAGAAAAAAGAACGGTTCTCCCTTGGTTAGGGATTGAAAGTTTTTAGTATCCTTACGCCAAAAGTTAAATTCGCTTGCTTTATTATGCAAAGATAAATACGTAAACCACTCCCTAGACGTAACTCCAATATAACCCTTCATGTTTTAACCTCCTGCAATCCACTCCATTGTTCTTACGCAAAGGGTTCTTTACCAGAAATTTATGTTTAACTTAAAAGCTTCCAGAACGCCATATCTTCCATAATTTCGTATTTATTATTGGTAACAGATGTAACTAAGCTATAGTGCTTTGGAAGTTGTGCTATCTTATTAACGATATGTACACCCTCAGTTTGGGTTTCTGGACTGAAAATAGCTTGTACTTCTTTCTTTTTAATCGTAGACACTCTATGTATAATCCAAGTCAATATATATTGCGTATAGTTATTATCCGCTGTTGCAAAATGATCTAAAAATTGAGTTGATAAAATCACACCAACTCCATATTCTCTCCCTTCCTTCATAACTTTCTTTAAAGAAGTGAAGTTTTGACTCAAGAAATTATCTGCCTCATCAACAAGGATCATTTTTGTTAACTCACGATAATCTCCTTGGATTGTGCTGTGCCCTTTTGTAGACATCTGAGAATAGAAAGTGTCTAAGGTAATTCCTACTATTAAATTCTGAACACTTTGGTCATAACCAGCTAGATTGATAACCGTTACACCTTGTATCATGTCGTATAGAGACTGTGTCTCCTCGCTAGTTGGAGAGAAAATTTCAAAGTCATAAATTTGTTTTAATGCTGCATACAGACTGTCTTCTTTTACATCCTCTCTATCCATAAATCGTTCAAACACATTATTTAATGTAGGTGGTACCAGATCCCATGTAGACATATCGGCTTTATGAATACCAACTTGTGAATAAGATTCAACAATTAAATCGTTTAATAATTGCTGTTGCTTTATACCTAAATTAAATGCATTCGAAATGGTTTCTTTAATGGTACTAGCTGTATGTAAAGGTAATAACGGCTTTGGTTGTTTCCCCCTATATAACGATAGCGGATTATATGGAAGGTGATATGGCTGATAAATTGTAGCATTTGTCGCTTCCACAAAGTCGTCTTTAATATAGTCACCTTTATAATCAAAAATAAGAATATCAATAGGCGTTCCATTTAAATTGGATAGAGAGCCCTCATGTATTTGTTTAATAAGAGATTTCGTAAACTGAGTTTTCCCTGTCCCCATCGTACCAACGATACCTGTATTTGTATGCATAATCTTGCTAGTCGTAGTTGGGTACCAATACAATGGTTCATTATTGCTCGCTGAATGACCAAAAAGAATTCTTAGAGGTTCTGTGCCGTCAGATAGTTTCGTAACGACAGGTTCTACACTTACAGAGCTATCATATAAGTTATGGTTCGCCGCAACTGCAGCAACTGCAGGGTTTTTTTCATAAATAGATTTTACATTCTTCTTTTCTGCTGTTTGTAGTTCCTTGAACACTTGCTGTTGTTCCCTGCTAAGAGTTTCATCCTTAGATTGTTTATCAATACTCTCCCAGCTCTTTATGAATTTTTCATATACTTTTTGCATTGCTGCTGGGTTTAAGTGCATGTGGACGTAGTAATTATCTTTTATAAAAAGATTTTTTCTTTTAATTCCATTTTTACCTACCATATATTCTGAATCGGCCGTGCGTATACCTGTCAGCTCTATTATTTCAATTGTTTTTTGTAAATCTTTTTCCACAAAAAACTGCCAGAAATTACGAAAAATTTGAGCATGAGATGTTTCTTCCCATCTAATTGTTTCTCCATCTATGTTCATTTCAAATGTCTGAGTGCTCATCAGTAAGTCCTCCTATATTTCTCCTCAATCTATACTAGTTTACTAAATTTGAGCTGGAAAATATTAAAAAACACTAAAGAAATTAGTTTTTCTATTAAAATTCTTGAAAATGATAAACTCTATCATCAATTAAAAAAGAACTTCAAATAAAAAAACATAGGAAGATCTTCATCTTCCTATGTTTTCATTCACCTTATTCATCTATTTATTTTTGCTTCTTTTTCAAATACTCCGCACGAAGTTTTTCAAGGTGCTGCTTTTTATCAACTTTAGTATTTTTTTGTTTTTCATGATACTTTGTCATAGCCATCTGGCCTTTGGTATCCAATAGATATTTGCTCACTTTGTTCACCTACATTTCTTATCCTTTAAAAATTACTTCACCCAATATACTATACCTTATTTTACTGAAGTAAACCTTATTATTTATTAATTAGTTTATTGCTGACTTTATATATAAGTGAAAATATCTAAAATATGGTAATAATAACTCATCGTCAAATTTTATTTATTTGGTTAGGATAATCAAAACAAAATGCCCAAATCCTTTATACAAAAGGATTTGAGCATTATTTAAATATGACCTGTGAGGGATTTGAGCTCCGCCCCCTTCCCGATCATTATTAATTATGTGAATAGACAACACTACGTTGGGCACAGAAGCTAAAAGGACTTGGGGATTACTAAATTTACTATGTGCGTTTCTTACTACATCTAACATCAACAATCACAATATGTTAATATAAGGTAAATTAAACTAAAGGAGTAGTTACAATGTTAAATCGTTTACAGCTTATATTGTCAGCTATAGCTCTTCCCATTGCAATCTATGGAATGATAAGGAAAGATTACAGCTTGCAGCCCTATACAATATTACTTCTTGGTTTAATAATGTTAATAATGGGATTGGTACAATTTCAAAATGGTAGGAAAGGCTCCGGATGGCTGTGTGTATGTGTATCTATGTTTATTTTATATACAAGCTTTGAGAACTTTTTATGGATGTAGCACCCGCTTTGAAATTGTTTAAGGTGAAGAAGTGAGATACACAAAAGGATATTAAATAGATTTAATCACCTACTGCACATATCACCTTACCTTTTGCTAAGGCATCTATACATAGTTGCCTTAAATCTTTAGCAAACCTTCTTATGTCTTGATCTTGTTTATCACCCTTTCTGTATTCTTCCAAAAGCGCTTCACATATTCCTTTTAAAGTATTTATTTCGCTTATTGAAAAAAGCTTACCTCTATATGGATTTAACGCAAACAACAACTTTAGATACAAAAAACCCTTTGCTACAAGGGACTGACCCCTGTCTCAAAAACAGGAGTCAGTCCCAACAAGGATGGCTTTTTTTAGTATAGTTTTGCTTTAATTAGTTAGCCGTATATATGAGCATTACCTTCATAATACCTATCATAGAAATCGTTATAACGATCTTTTAACTTGGAAATGTTAGTAGCATTACTTGAAATAATATCAATAACATCACTACTTACATATAGAAGATATTCATTTGAATGAAATGCTATATATGCTCGTGTTAGTCCTTTTTTTACACTTAAGCAATAATTATATACATCTGTCGGATTTAAGCTTCCGATAGTACTATAAACGATTCCATCTCTGGTACCTTCTTCTAGTACTACATGTTCTTTCCAACTCTTTAAATGAATAACTTGACCAATTCTTGTTTTAGCAGATTTGCGCTTATTGTTGACGATATATTCCGAAACAACAATTGCGTTAATTTGCTTATCCTTATTGAAAATATCATTAATAATTAATTTCAAATTAGCCATGTTTAGCGCATCGATATCAAATCTTACCCTATTATCTTGATGGACTTGAAAAAAAGGTGTCATTCCATTGCAATCGAAATCAACACTAAATTCTTTTAATTTCACCAAATTCATCAGTCTCCTATTCTCTTTAATTCAGCATCGTAAGTACCTGAACGCGTTTTCTTTGAACCTAAGTTTTTAATAGAGCTAGCTCCCTTCCAAGCTCCACCGTTATGACCATCTTGGTCTATTGATATATATTTAGGACTTCCTTTTTTATTATAAAATATCTTAGCTCCGTGTGAATACTGACCCTTAACCTCTGTATAGCCTAAATCTTTAGCCGCTTCTTTTGCTACAGCAGGAACTGAGCGAATCATAGAAGTAACAATGCTCTTACCCCACTTTTTCACAGCTTGTTTAATACCTTGTTTTGCTATGAAACCAACAATAACAGCAACTACAGGCCAAACTGAAGCTTGTAACTCTGAACTATCATACAGATATTCTTCTCCAGTTTGTTGATCAATAAAACTAGCTTTAAAATTATCTTCATCAGTAATTGACAAAAGCTTAACATCGAACTTTTTATCAATTGAATTACCATACGCGTCATCTAACTTAGCACTTACTGTTATAGTGTCTGTCTCTTCATTAAATTCTAGCAAGCTATCGATTGTAACTTCTTCTTTATTTAAACTAGATTCAACGTACTTAGAATAACCATCTACACTAAAATTAGTTTCTACTTCGTCACTATCTGAAACAAGATTACTATCTTCTGTATTAAGTTGAACCACTTCTTGCTTGTCATTCTCAATAGATGTTGCATGAGCTACACTTGCTACACCACCATAAGCGATAAATAAAGATAAAGAAAGTATTATCGTAATTATTTTTTTCATCATTCTTCCCCCTTATACTGTATTAAACCTTTTCCATAAACATTTTCAGATCCTAATTCTAATGCATTGGAATTTAAATATTCAGTAATTTCTTCGCTGTTCAATGATGTTTTAAGCACAGAGATAATTCCCGTAGCATAAGCTGCAGCAAAAGATGTTCCAGTTTGTTTATCAACTTTCCCACTTTCATTTAAAACTGGAACCTCCACCCCTGGAGCTACATAATCAACTTTTCCTTTTCCTGCATATATAAAGATGTTTTTTTGTTTATCAATTGCAGAAATAGATAAAACTTCTTTATATTTAGCGGGGTAATCGATGGATAATCCAAGGGTATTTCCTGAAGCCGCAACTAATATAATTCCTTCTTTTTCAGCTTTTTGTATAACTCGATGGAATTTAGGTTCATCTTTTGAAAAGCCATAGCTCATATTAATAATGTCAACTTTGTTCTCAATAGCCCATTCTATACCTGAAATTGTGTGTTCTATAGCCCCTACACCAGTTTTATCAAGTACTTGAACATCATAAATTTCAACTTGTTTATTGAGACCAATAGGGATTTTTCCAGAATATGTACCTGCTATAATACTGGCAATCATTGTGCCGTGATTATTTAAAGGACTTACTTCTGAAGAATTATCAATGGCATTATAACCTTTTACAACATAAGGACTAAGTTGCGAAATATCTTGATTGATACCGCTATCAAGTATTGCTACTTTAACAGGTTGCCCATTCGGAATTTGTTCCACTTCAAAAGGTATAGTTGTACATATAGCCCAATTCTTTTCACACGCTACATTTTCTTTTAGATTCTTTGAGCTACAACCGCTAATCACTACTAAAAGAAAAAGCAACAAAAGTAATTTTCTCTTCATTAATTCCTCCTTACATTTTTTATTACACAAAATAGAATTATATCATTATTTTGGAAAAAACAAATAGTAAACGTTTACATTTATTCAAAAAAACAAGATAAATATAGAGATTATTGATTATTGGTGTATCCAAAATAACGGCTAGTGTATTGATTCTGCTACTGAAATTTTTAGTAAGGAATGCATATTTAAAGATTCTTCATAGTAAACTATCTCTTCCCAAACTTCTTCGTGTTTCATTGATTTATCTAAATCTAGTTTTTTATAAGCATTTGCCAATAAATTTCTTATTTCTTTTTCTTTAGCAGAAGTATTATGGGTTCTGGTGCAAAAAACTAAAACCACCTGTAAATAACCTCTAAATCTTGGACAAACTGATACTAGTACTCTAAAACGAAGGACGTGATCAGTATGAAAAAGGAAAATCTATTCAAATGGAAACAGTATCAGCCAGATATTATTTTATTAACCGTAAGATGGTACCTACGGTACAATCTCAGTTTTCGTGATGTAGTCGAAATGATGGAAGAACGCGGACTATCGATTGCTCATACAACCATCATGCGCTGGGTTCACCAGTATGGTCTTGAATTAGATGAGCGAGTACGGCGTCATCTTAAGCCAACCAATGATTCTTGGCGAGTCGATGAGACGTATGTGAAAGTCAAAGGTCAATGGATGTACCTCTATCGTGCCGTTGATTCAGAAGGAAATACGATTGATTTTTATTTAAACAAAACAAGAGATCATAAGGCTGCAAAGCGCTTTTTCAAGAAAGCTTTGCGGTCTTTTCATGTTTCCAAGCCCCGTGTGATCACAGTAGACAAGAACCCAGCCTATCCTATGGCAATTGAAGAGTTGAAGAAAGAGAAAAAGATGCCCGTAGGCATCCAAATACGGCAGGTAAAATATCTGAATAACATTGTGGAACAAGATCATCGTTTTATTAAAAAGAAAGTTCGTTCGATGTTAGGATTGAAATCTTTTCGTACAGCTACATCTATTCTTTCGGGAATAGATGCGATGCATATCATTAAAAAAGGACAACTTGTTTTACGGGACAATTCTGTCCAAAATCAAGTGAAGTTCATTCATCAACTGTTTGGGTTGATTACTTAAGACAAACAGTCACTAGGAATCTGTGGCTTTTTTAGATTTTCTTCAAATATTTGCACCAGAACCACAAAAAAGGCCAAAACCCTTGTATACCAAGGGTTTCAGCCTTTTTAATAGAATGACCTGTGAGGGATTTGAACCCCCGACCCCTTCCCTGTCAAGGAAGTGCTCTCCCGCTGAGCTAACAAGTCGCAATATGATGTATGTATTGATATTATTATAGAGATGAATCTGATGAGTTGTCAATACTTTCTTTATCGGATATAGAACGCTTTCAACTAAAGGAGGATGTTCCTTTGAATAGTCAATATTACTTTACTCGCTTTTTGGCTAAGCGTCCCGCTGAGCCAACGCTTGAGAACCTGGCATTTTTGCAGGAAAAGCATATGCTTCATATTCCATTTGAGAACCTGGACGTAATCAGCAAGACGCCGATTGTTACGGACCTTGAGCGCATTTTTGAAAAAGTGGTGATCAATCTTCGCGGGGGTTTTTGCTATGAACTAAACGGTTTGTTTGGCTGGCTGCTTCGTGAAATCGGCTATGATGCTCACTACGTGGGAGCGACGGTGAAAAAGCCCGACGGTTCGTGGACGATTGAAGGCAGCCACGCAACGAATCTTGTTTATCTAGACGGTGAAACGTACCTGGTGGACGTTGGTTTTGGCGATTCAGTTCGAAAACCTGTCCCGCTTTCTGGAGAGGTTGTTAAGGACGTTAGCGGTGAATACCGAGCGCTTCAAATAGACGAAGCTCACTATGACCTTCAGCGCTTTGAAGACAATCAATGGAAAACGCTGCACCGCGTGTCGACAGTGCCAAAAGAATTTCATGAGTTTGCGCCGATGTGTGAGTTTAACCAAACGTCACCAGAGTCTCCTTTTACGCATAAGCGCTTAGTCACAATTGCCACAAAGGAAGGACGCAAAACGCTTTCTGATTTGACGCTCATCATTACGGAAAATGGACAGAAAACGAAAGAAACGATTGCCGAAGAAGACCTTCCTATGATTCTTCAACAGCACTTCTATTTATTTTTAATGGACAGCTTTTCATAAGCAAAAGCAGCGGGATGCAAAAGGGCTATACCTCTTTTGACATCACGCTGCTTTTTTATTGCTGAATTTCAACAAATTCAAACGAAGCCTCGTATCCTTCTCCCTGCGGACTGCATGCATAGATACCGATTTGCACAGTCTCTTCTTCTGTGAATAAATGCGCAATTCTTAACTGTTTCCACTTCTCACCGTCAATAGAGTAATAGAGTGAGTAATCTTGCCCTACTTTCTTCATTCGAAAGTAAAGAGCTGACTGATCTTCTTCAAAATCCTGCGTAGACCAGTCTGAGTAGCCGTTATTGGTAACAACCGCTCCTAGCTTGTTTGCTTCGTTCGGAATGTACTCAACGGATGATTTAATCCACGTATCCTTTGAGACGCGTACCATTAATCCAGCTTGATCGTAGCGGTTCACAGGCTTGGTATGCACTTTCGTAGTAAGCTGAAAATCTCCAGATACTTCTTTATAAAGAAAGTGACCGTTATCTACTTGAAAACCGTAGTGCGTTCGCTGCCAGAAATCTGTATTGGCCTCAGGTTTGATGACAAGATGTTGCTCGTTTAATTCGAAATGGATTGGCTCTGAAAACCATTTGAAATCCTTTAAAAGTTCTGTTCCGTGAAACGTCTGTGGCATGTTTTTTCCCCCTTTATGCTTTACTTCTCTAATGTAGCACAAAAACGCTCTTCCTATGTAGAAAGAGCGCTTCAAAATTAAACAATTAGGTTTACGATAAGCACCGTACCGAACGCAATAAATGAAAGCAATGTTTCAAGTACCGTCCATGTTTGGAACGTTTCTTTTACCGTTAAGCCTAGGTATTCCTTTACCATCCAGAAACCTGCATCGTTAACGTGTGAGAACATCAGTGAACCTGCGCCTGTTGCAATAACAAGAAGTTCTAGATTTACACCTGACATATGCTCGATAACCGGTGATACAATTCCTGCGGCCGTTGTGAGTGCTACTGTTGCTGAACCGGTTGCGATACGAATTAACCCTGCAATCATAAACGCTAGAACAAGTGGTGATAGTGAAAGATTCTCTGACATTTGAGCGATTGTTGTACCTACACCGCTTTCAATTAGAACTTCTTTAAATCCTCCACCTGCACCGATGATTAGAATAATTGAACCAACTGGCAGCAAGCACTCTTCTGATAGCTTTTTAATTGTTTCTTTTGTCATGCCTTGCTTCATACCTAAGAAATAGAAAGCGACAAAGCACGCAATCAATAGTGCGATTAACGGGCTACCGATAAAGACTAGAAGCTTTTCAAGGCTGCTTCCTAACGGTAAGTACGGCGCAACCGCTGATAAAATCATAAGTAAAACTGGTAATAAAATAACAAAGAATGAAATCCCTGTTCCAGGTAATTCTTTTGAAACAGTTGTTACGCGAATAAGCTCTGGCTCACCTTGTGGAACAACGCGCTTATGAATCCATTTTGCGTATACTGGTCCTGCAATAATAGCTGCTGGAATGGCAACGATTAATGAGTATAAAAGAACACGTCCAAGATTTGCATCATAAATGCTGATGGCAGCTAGTGCACCTGGATGGGGTGGTACCAATCCGTGTACAATCGACAACCCTGCGATAACTGGTAAAGCAATTAATAAGATATTTTGTTTTGTTGTTTTATGAATTGAAATAACGAGCGGTAGTAAAATTAAGATACCAACTTCAAAGAAAACGGGAATTCCGATAATGAATCCTGCGATAAGCATCGCCCACGGTAAACGCTTTGCACCAAACGAGCGAACAAAAAAGTCTGCCACTTGCATACCTGCTCCGGAGTCCGCCATTAATTTACCAAGGATGGTTCCAAGAGCTAAAATTCCAACTAAGTGTCCAAGTACACTGCCCACTCCTGTTTCGTACGCTTTTACAATTTGATCTAATTCTAAGCCTGACGTAACCGCTAAGAAGATGCTGGCTACTGTTAAGCTAATAAACGCATGCCATTTAAATACTGAAACCCCTATGATAACGATTACAATCGATGCTAAAGTCATCAGTAATAAATAAGTATCCATGTTCATTCCGCCTCTCTTGTTTGATATGTAATCGGTTTCTTTTTTCATTTAAATAAATTGAAGCCTTGTAAGCTTCCAAACTATTAAACTTGTCATCGCTTTCAATTATCTTTTAGCCGAAAACGATTTCATCAATTACTTAGATTATATGAAAAAATTTTTCTTAATTCAACCTTATTTTCGAAAAAATAATATTTTAATGTAAAAAAAGTACCAAAAGGTACTTTTTTTGTGATTTTATTATTCCACATGTTTCTTTTGAAAGCTTGCGATATTCGCATATTCTTCACCTAGTAAACGAGATAAGCGAATATAGATAGGTGTTAGTTCTTCATAAATAGAAACATTCTCTTTAATTGGCTTATGATGATGCGTTGCTCCTACCATATCGGAAACAACTTCAAGAGAATCGACTTCTCCTAAACCGTACATGCCTAAAATAATTGCTCCTAAACAAGAGCTTTCAAAGCTTTCAGGCACCGATACGTCTTGATTAAAGATATCAGACATCATTTGACGCCATAGCGGTGAACGAGCAAACCCACCTGTTGCTTGAATTTGCTTTGGCTCACCAATAAGCTCTTCAAGTGCTAATAAAACTGTATAAAGGTTAAAAATAACACCTTCTAGTACGGCACGAATCATATGCTCTTTTTTATGATGTAAGCCAAGGCCAATGAATGAACCTCTAGCATTAGCATCCCAAAGCGGCGCTCTTTCTCCAGATAAATAAGGATGGAACAGCAAGCCATCCGCTCCTGGCTTCACCGTGTTTGCAATATCCGTTAGCATTTCATAAGGATCTTTCCCTAAGCGCTTAGCCGTTTCGACTTCGGCTGCACCCAGCTGCTCTTTTGCCCATCTGAAGATCATTCCACCATTGTTGACCGGGCCACCAATTACCCAGTGGTTTTCTGTTAACGCATAGCAGAAAATACGGCCTTTTGGATCTACAACCGGACGATCCGTTACGGTACGAATGGCACCGCTTGTTCCAATTGTTACCGCTACAACTCCAGGTTTGATTGCATTTACACCAAGGTTTGAAAGCACTCCGTCACTTGCTCCAACAATAAATGAAGTCGTAGGTAAAAGGTTCATTTCGTTTGCAAGCTCTGGATTTAAGCCTTTCATACAATGCGTCGTTGATACCGGCTTTGATAGCTTTTCAGCTGATACGCCGCTTACTTTTAACGCTTCTTCATCCCAGTTTAAGCTCTTTAAGTTAAACATACCTGTAGCTGATGCAATTGAATAATCCACTACGTATTCGCCAAACAGCTTATGAAACACATATTCTTTAATGGAAATGAATTTATGAGCTCTTTTCACAATATCTGTATGCTCATGAGATAGCCAAGTCAGCTTTGCTAATGGTGACATTGGATGAATAGGTGTTCCCGTACGCAGGTAAATCTCATGCCCGTTCCACTCATTCTTAATCTTCTCTGCCCACTTCGCACTTCTGTTGTCTGCCCACGTAATACACTTTGTGATTGGCTTACCGCTTTCATCTACTGCGATGACGCTGTGCATCGCAGAGCTAAACGATACGCAAAGAATATCTTCCGGATTCACATCGCTTTCCTTCATCACACCTTTAATCGTTGTAATGACAGCTTGAAAGATTTCCTCCGGGTCTTGCTCTGCTACATCCGGTACGGGTGCATATAAAGGATACTCAATTCCCTTTCGTGAAAGAGCCGTTCCATCTTTTGAAAATAGAACGGACTTTGTGCTTGTTGTACCGATATCAACTCCGATTGCATATTTGGTGCTCATGCTGCTTTCCCCCTTGTTTGATTATTTCTTAACTGTGCTATGTCCTCCGAACTCATTGCGAAGAGCTGCTACTACTTTCCCCGTAAACGTATCTTCCTCTAATGAACGGTAGCGCATCATTAAGGATAGTGCAATCACAGGCGTTGGTGCTTGTAAATCAAGCGCTTCTTCAACCGTCCACTTTCCTTCACCAGACGACTGCATAACCCCTCTAATTTCATCTAATTTCGGATCTTTAGAGAACGCATTCTCCGTTAGTTCCATTAACCATGAACGAATAACTGATCCGTTGTTCCAAACGCGCGCTACCTTTTCATAATCGTAGTCGAATTGGCTTTTCTCAAGCACTTCAAATCCTTCAGCAATTGCTTGCATCATGCCGTATTCGATACCATTATGAACCATTTTTAAGTAGTGGCCGCTTCCGCATTCACCAGCATATAAATAGCCGTTTTCTACACAGATATCTTGGAATAATGGCTCGATTGTGCCAAATACTTCTTTATCTCCACCAATCATTGTACATGCTCCGTTTCGAGCACCTTCCATACCACCGCTTGTACCTACGTCAAAGAAGAAAATACCTTTTTCTTTCAGGTCGTTGCCACGGCGTACAGATTCTTTATAGTTAGAGTTACCTCCGTCAATGACAATGTCTCCTTCATTTAATAAACCCTTAAGCTGCGCTAACGTTTGTTCTGTTGCACCTCCTGCTGGAACCATTACCCAAACAACTTTTGGAGATGGTAATTTTTCAATTACTTGCTCTAATGAGTCAAACGCTTCTACGCCTTCACCATTCATTTTTGTTACTGCTTCCTTATTTAAGTCGAATGCTACGACATTGTGATTGTGGTCACGTAAATTTAATGCTAAATTGTAACCCATTTTTCCTAAACCAACTAAACCTAATTTCATGATGTATGTCCTCCAGAAAAAAATTTTCTTGTCTATTCACTATTATACGAAATTTTTTTCATAACCGCAAACGATTACAAGAAAATTTTTTTCGTTAATTATTCTATGCTATACTAGCTTTACAAATATTCTGAAAGGAAATTAGCTTATGACGCAAAACTGCTTAGGTAACATTCGGTCTCATTATGCTCGCTTTAGCGATAAGGAAAAGAAAATCGCGAATTATATTTTAGAACACCCGGAAGATATCATTCATAGCACGATTAATGAAGTTGCTGATAACCTAAACGTTGCTGATGCGACGGTTTTTCGCTTTTGCAAACGAATCGGCTTTAAAGGCTATCAAGCTATGAAGATTTCTTTAGCAGCTGAAATTATGACGCCTATTCAGCAAATCCATGAAGAAATTAATGAGGATGATAACGAACGCGTCATTGCTGAAAAAATTTTCCGTTCAAATATCCGAACGCTTGAAAACACGCTTCAAATTTTAGATAAAGACGCGATTGAAAAAGCAACTAACCTCCTGCAGCAAGCCAAAAAAGTTTACTTTTACGGTACGGGAGGATCCGCTATTATCGCCATGGATGCTTACCATAAATTTGTTCGAACGGGTACGGAAGTGTTTGCGTTTATTGACTCTCACTTTCAGCTTATGTCAGCATCACAGCTAGCAAAACATGATGTCGCAGTCATTATCTCCCATTCAGGTACAAATAAAGATACGTTAAACATTTTGAACACGGCAAAGCAGCACGGTGCGAAAACGATTGGAATCACGGGCTTTCCAAAATCACCTCTTAGTCAAAATGTAGACGTTGCCCTATATACAAGCTCTGAGGAAACGGAATATCGTTCTGAAGCCCTCGCTTCTCGAATCGGCCAACTTAGCTTAATTGATGCTCTTTACGTCAATATTATGATTGCCAATAAGGAGAAAGCAAAGCACTCTTTAGAAAGAGTACGAGACGCCATCTCAGAAACACGCATTTAAAAGCCTGTGATATGATAACGCAGGCTTTTTAACATTCCCTCTTTTTTTTCATATGCTATAAGTATTCACGCTAAGTGGGCTTTTAATTAGTCAAACGTAAACTGATAAAAAAGCAGGTGAAACGAAAAATGGAAATCGTCTACCGAACAGCAAGCATAAATGACTATCACGGCGTTAATGCGGTTTTAAAAGAATCTTTAGAGCTTCACGCCCACGCTTTACCCTCTTTATTTACCACAGACCACGTCGTCGTTTCTTTCGAACAGTATCAGGCCATCCTATACTATAACTCCACTGAAATTCTAGTCGCTGAACACAACGGTCGTATAATCGGTGCTTCCGTTGTTGAGCTAAAATATTCTCCTCCTGTTGACGATCAATCTTTCATGTACACTGCCTACATTCAATATTTTGGTGTTCGAAAAGAGTGGCATAATTACGGAATTGGAAAAAAGCTATTTCATCGAACGAAAGAATGGGGGCGTAAAAAAGGAGCAAGTGAGCTGCAGCTAACCGTATGGGCTTTTAACCAAAAAGCCAAATCCTTTTACGAGAACCTTGGCCTCACCTCTCTTAGTCACCTTCTTTCTACTAAACTCTAACAAAAAAAGCGAGATGCATATTCTCGCTTTTTTCACGAAATAATTATCGTTTCTCCAGAGATTCTTGGTAGCTTTCTAGTTCATCTCGCTGACGGTGAGCCAAGCGACTTGCTGCGCTTGAAGCAACGCTCGCAATTAAATCATCTAAGAATGTATGAACCTTATGCTCATTCTCTTTTTTACAATCTAACTTTTTAATTACGCCTACTTTTACCTTATCTAGATAACCAAACGTCGTCACAGCAATGCTTCCATATGTAAGAACTGCTCCTAACGCAATGGTTTCATCAATGCCGAATAGCCCTTCATCTTGCTCTACAATGCTTTGAAGAGGTTCTGAAAGCTTACCTTGTTCCGCTAATTTATCTAGTTCAATACCGACTAAAAGCGCATGCTGAATTTCACGTTTTTGCAAGACACGCTCAACGCTTTCTGCACACTGCTGAATTGTTAAGTCTGGGTGGTAAGGAAGCTGAAGATCATACACAATTTCTGCAATATCAAATACTGAAACGCCTCTTTCTTCCAATAAACTCAGCGTCGCTGCCGTTACTTCTTTACTTGTTGGGATTTTTTTGGATGTCATCTTCTCCCTCTCCTTTGTCTAATGATGTACATGCTACTTACCTTCAATAGTTCTACACATCCACTCAAAACCCTTTTTCACTAAGACTTCTACCATACACAATTATGCGAATCTGCTTATTAATTGGTATAATCATTTTATTAATTGAAACAAAAAAGGAGGGACAGCGTAAAATCATCCCTTTAGGTATTGATTACGCACCAGCATGGCACAACACGAAGAAGAATATAAGCCGAAAAGGCTTGGGAAAATTATTTTATTAGCTGCAATCGTCATCACAGCACTGTTTTTTATTAGTCAAATTATCTTTTTGCTCATTTCAGGATTTAGCAGCAATAAAGACGAAGTTGCGTTTTTCGCAGGAAACCACTACTCCATCATTAATGAGGATGGCACGTATCGCTTATACGACAAAAAGACTCAAGGTATCATTTTAGATAACGTGAATGGTTATTACTCAAATAACGCTGTTTACAGCTATATTAAAAACGAAGACGAATACGTCGTGATTAATGAACAAGAAGAAGAATATATTGTTCGAGAAATTGATCCAAATAATCAAGAAGAGAAAGCTCTTTTGAAGAAATTCACGCCATTGTCTGACTAAATTGCTCAGACGATGGCTTTCTCTTTCTCCCACTTACTTATAAATATGCTACAATAAAGGTAGCGTTTTCATTCACTATCAGTATAGGAGTCGATATCATGTCAGAAAGCAAACGTCATTTAGAGGAACTATCTTTTTACAGCGAGTCACTTCAAGAAGACGTGACGCTACTTGTGTATTTGCCTTCAAACTATTCAACGCTGTATAAGTACTCACTGCTTATCGCACAAGATGGGAAAGATTATGTCATGTACGGCCGGGCGCCTCGCTTAATTGATGAGCTTATGAAAGAATCGTCCATCGATCGCACCATTTTTGTTGGTATCCCTTATAAGGATCCGTCTGATCGTCGTGAAAAATATCACCCAAACGGCTCACAGAACGAAGCATATATTCGCTTTTTAGCTCATGAGCTTATTCCGTTTCTTGATGAGAAGTATCCTACTTATCAGATGGGCAAAACCCGCACACTTATCGGGGATTCGTTGGCTGCTACCGTTTCTTTATTAACAGCTATCCAGTACCCAAACACGTTCGGCAACGTTATTATGCACTCACCGTTTGTGAACGAAGCTGTACTAAAAGCCGTAAATGAATTCTCAACTCCTTCTCTGCTTGATTTTTATCACGTTATCGGCACACAAGAAACAGCTGTGAAAACAACAACAGACGGCGTATTAAATTTTATAGAGCCGAACCGACTGCTTCATGAAGCAATGAATTCTAAAGGCTATGCTGTCTTTTACGATGAATTTGATGGCGATCATACGTGGAAATATTGGCAAAAAGATATTAAACGTTCACTTGAAATGATGCTTCGTTAGAAAGATGTCACATTGTCGGAAAATTTGTTATACTAAACAAATGATATACATATTTTAAATCATTTATGTTGGAGGGATTTTTTATGAAATTTGGCGTTGTTCTTTTTCCATCAAAAAAACTGCAAGATGTAGCGAACTCTTACCGAAAGCGCTACGACCCTCATTATTCATTAATTGCACCACATTTAACGGTAAAAGAAGTATTTGAAGCTTCAGAAACTGAAATAGAGCATATTGCTACTCAGCTTCGTCAAGTTGCAAAAGATGCTAAGCCATTTACGCTAAACGTAACCAAAGTTAGTTCATTCTCTCCTGTGAACAATGTGATTTATTTAAAAGTTGAACAAAAAGCTGAACTAACGGCTCTTTACAATATGTTACATGAAGGGCAACTCGAACAGCCTACTGAACATACGTTTATTCCACATGTCACTATCGGGCAAAGACTTTCAGATGATGAGCATCTAGATGTATACAGTCAGCTTAAATTAGTAGACGTTGCGCACGAAGAAGTTATCGACCGCTTTCACTTAATGTACCAATTAGAAAACGATACGTGGACGGTCTTTGAAACATTTAGATTTGGAAAGGAATAAAGTCCCATGGAAATTAAAGTAGTAACAACACAAGACGAGCGTGAAGATGCTTACTATGTAAGACTAAAAGTGTTCGTTGAAGAACAACAAGTCGATGTGGAAGAAGAAATCGACCAGTACGAAGAAGAAGCAACTCATCTTGTTGTGTATGATGAGGGAAAACCAGTTGGAGCTGGTCGCTTACGCGTGGTGGATGGCTATGGTAAGATGGAGCGTATTTGCGTAATGCCTTCACATCGACAAGCTGGAGTTGGCAAGCTTATCATGAACAAGATGGAAAGCCTAGCCGTGGATAAAGGCTTATCGAAGCTAAAGCTCCATGGTCAAACCCATGCTGAAGGCTTCTATGAAAAGCTCGGGTACGTAACGGTGTCAGGTGAATTTATGGATGCCGGTATCCCACATGTGGAAATGGTTAAAAAGCTATAAAAACATATTTTCTTATAGTCACAACAAACAGCGCGTTGCTTACAAGCAGCGCGTTGTTTATTTATGTCAGCATTACTTCAAGCCTTTTTGCTAGAGGTTTTCTTTCGATTTCTTAAAAATGCTACAAAAAGAAGCAAAAGCGGGATGACTACAAAAAGAGGAATATGTAAAACCTTCATTACTGTTGTTAACCCTTCTTGAAGATGCTCTTGCACATTGCTTGCAATCATGATTGATGTAAATAAAATAATGATTCCAAAAGGATAGGCAAGGCGTGAAGGTGATTGAACGTTAAATAAACTTGATGCACCTATAACAGCCGCGTAAAACAAAATGCTTACTTTCAAAAAGATTCCTGTTACCATTGCAATCATAAAAAATACATCTAATCGCTCTAAGAAATTGGCTACCTGTATGGTTTGAACAGTAGTCAGAAGTGGAAACTGCGAACGAGAAGTTAAATCTACTCCTAGTACGCCTATGTTAATCAGCATCGTAATAACTAAATTAATTCCGCTCAGCGCTGTTGCCCCTAGCAACGTTCGTTTAGCATGTCTAGGATTATTTAAATAAGGCAAAATCATTGTAAATACAACAGCTTCTGCAAATGGAAAATACAATGTTTCGGTAAATACTACTTTTAAAACAGGAGACAGCCCTTCTTCTAACACCGGTTTCCAATTTGTAGTATCTATTAAACCTGACGTTACAATTAAGATAAAACCTGTAACAGCAAGAATATACATAAAGATAAAAAGCAGTTCCCCCGAACGAGCAATGACTTCAATCCCATTGTAAACCATATAGATAATCACAAGAATTAATAAAGCATTCGCTATAAATAGAGGCGTATCCGGATAAGCAAACGTTAATAGCATTTCACCAAAATCACGTAGAACCCTTGCAGCATCATACATAAAATAAACGATATATATAAATGCCACTACTGTTCCAAGTACTTTCCCGAAAATTTCTTGCATGTATTCTGTAGGTAAAAGATTTGGATAGTACCAATAAATTTTATGATAGGCTAAAAAGAGAACAAAGCTTACAATCATCCCCAACAAAATTGCTAACCACGCATCTTGCTTAGCATCCATTGCAAGAGGTACCAATAAAGCACTTCCCATTTGAAAAAGAACCATTAAGACGAAGAGCTGAATAGCACTAATTCTTGCTTTCTCCATTTCATTGGCACCTCCTTTTATCTCTATTTTACATCTGAAAGAAACGATTTATTTCGTAATCCAGCGCGACGAACATAGGCCTCTACTTTCACATCCACAGTTAGTTCAGGAAAGTAAGCATCGCTCCACTCAGGCTCTAGTTTCTTCCATTTTTTTGGACTGGTACGATGCACAACTTCTCCAAAGCCAAAAACGTCCGTTTTTTTGCTCTGCGCATGTTCAATGCTTTTCGTTAGTTCTTTTTTAATTTCTTTCCCAATCGCCTCTTCGATTTCTCTAATAACCTTTGGATTCGTTATATCTATCGGTACATTTAATGCCCCAATCTCCCCTTCCACACGAGTATGAACAGTCATATGAGGGTTACCGCTTTTTAGTTGTGAAGATACGTTTGTTTTTTGACGAACCGTTTGATAAGCTATTGCTTCCTTGGTGCCTTCCCAATCGATATTAATATCCGTACCTTGAATCTTATCAAGAATCCATACTGTTCCTCTGGCTGTTTCTCCGTATAACCAGTCTACTAACTTCCCTTCCTTCAAAACTGCAATTCCAGCAGCACGGAGCGTTGCCTCTGGCGCACTCTCCTCCAAATTCCCTAATTTTTGTGCTTGCTCTTCATTACCAACTATACGAAATCCAGAAACAATGGTTTGCTTTCCAGGAGAATGAATACCTTTCATCACGTCTTGGAGTGATGCTTTTATCGTTCCTCCCCACCGCCTTTGGGAAAATTCCAAGGTCTTTAAAATTTTATTTGCTGGAATTTTGTCAATAGGAGTTAATGCTTTGACAAGAGCTGCAGCTGTTGAGTTGCTTGCAATTGTAAAGGTAGAGGTAATTCGGAATTCTGGATCTCTATCTAATGCATCAATTAAAAGATTTACGCCATCTTCCTTTGCAAGCCTCTCCCCAATTACAACAAGGTTTGTATGAGCATAATATAATCGTCTTGAGATTTTAGTTGAAGCACGCCTGCTTGCCTCAACTAAATTATTACCTTGAGCTGAATACACCGTAACGGGGGGACTTTGAGAACCTCCTCCTCCTTGAAAGCTTCCAGCTACGTTGCTAGGATTAATGATCTGAAGTGTTAAATCATATTTACCATCTTCTGTTTTATCAATGCCCATTGCTGCTACAATAGCCAGGTCGGTTAATTCTTTTTTGCTCCAACAGCCTGTTAAAAGAAAAAGTATAAGTATTAATAGAAAAATTCTCTTATTATGATTCACTGTTGTCACCCTCTTGAGAAATATTTCTTTTCATATTCCGACCTGTGGGAGGACCAGATTTCTCGTTTTCTTCTCGAACTGAATTATCACTCACTAGTCGTGGACGATTTCTTAAATTCCACCACGGTAATCTTATAACTGTATCTCGATTGTCCCCTGGTATAAACGGTGCAAAAGGAGCCATGTATGGAATACCAAATGAACGTAAGCTACAGAGATGAACAATCATTAACAGTAGCACTAAGATAATTCCATAAAACCCAAACGTTGCTGCACCTAGCATATATAAAAACCGAATTAACCGAGCGGAAATAGCCATATCAAAAGCTGGAGTGGCAAAGCTAGCTATAGCTGTAATTGAAACAACAATAACCATCGCAGGAGATACAATACTTGCTTGTACTGCTGCTTGCCCGATAACGAGTGCTCCTACAATTGATACGGCTGATCCAACTGCTTTTGGTAACCTGATTCCTGCCTCCCGTAGGATTTCAAAAGTCAATTCCATGAGGAGTGCTTCAACAAAAGCGGGAAACGGCACGGCTTCTCGCTGAGCGGCAATCGCTACAATCAGTGTTGTCGGGACCATTTCTTGGTGAAAAGTTGTGGCAGCGACATAAATAGCTGGAGCAATGAGCGAAATAAGAAACATAAAGATTCGTAATAAACGAATAGATGTTGCAATGTCAAAGCGAGCATAGTAATCTTCTGGAGATTGAAAGAACTGCGTAAAAACAGCTGGAACAATTAATACAAAAGGCGTTCCGTCCACAAAGATAGCGATTCGCCCTTCTAATAAATTCCCCGCTACTACATCTGGTCTTTCCGTATTATAAACAGTAGGAAACGGCGTCAATGTTTGATCTTCAATAAATTGTTCAATATACCCCGATTCAAGGATACTGTCGATATCGATTTCTTTCAGCCGGTTGCGTACTTCTTGAATAATTTCTTCTTTCACAACGCCGTTTATGTACATTAGATTGACCTTCGTTTTCGTTATTCGGCCTATTTTCAAAGACTCTGTCCATAAATCAGGGCTCTTAATAATACGCCTTACCATTGCTAGGTTTACTCCTATAGACTCTGTAAATGCAGCCTTTGGCCCACGAACAACCATTTCAGTAGTTGATTCAGAAATAGCTCGAGTTTCTCCCCCAGCAGTACTAGCGCTTAGCACTTTATTTATTCCATCTACAAGTATAATTGTGTCACCTGCTGTTAAGGATAAAAACACATCTTCCCACTTATTAATAACCGATAAATCATCAGTAGTTACAATACTTTTCGAAATCACATCTAAAGCATTGTTTACAGTTACATTCGTTTTGCTTGGCTCTTTGGTTATAGAATCAATTAAAGAATCTTGAATAGATTGATTGTCTACAATTCCTTCTATATAAATAATTGCAACTTCTATCTCCAAATTCAGCCCTAATTTTAAATGTCGAACAACTATATCCGAACTGTCACCCATTTTCCGTGCGATGTACTGACGGTTTGCTTCTAGAGAAGATTCTACACAAGAATTAGAATCATTGGCCGTATGCGAATTCTTTTGTTTTTTTTGATTCTTAAAGAACGAAGGCATGAAATGAAACACCTTTCTTTTTATTTCTATTATCTTAACCTTACAGGGATTTCTTATGTGAGATTTTGCATTTTATATCTTTTTATAAATTGAGATAAAAAGGGAAGGTTACTTAAATGGAGTGTGTAAGCGATGAAAATTATAGGTATTGCTTTTCTAATGTTAAGCTGTTTAATAGCCTTCTCCTTGGTTATTGATATTTCTCAACAATTCACTGTTCATGAGGCGTTTTACAACGCTATAAGTCCATTTCGCGTAATGGGCATTGGGGAAACTTTTGCTCTTTGGTTTCTTGTCTTTCTTTTTTTTGTCCAATCATTTTATTTCTCCTGGAAGGACAGACGCAAAAAGAGGTAGGTACGCTTTGATGTAGATACAAGCAAAAATCCTCTTTATATACATAGCTTTTTCATGTCAAATTTCATTGGATAAAAGAGCATTTATCTTTCCATACTAATAAACAAAGATGGAAACAAGGTGAAATAATGGAATTGATCAGAATTGCTTCAGAGTTGTTTGTAGGCTTTGTTTGCTTGTTTTTTTTAACGAAATTACTGGGGCGCGCCACCATTACGCAACTCACAACGTTCGACTTTATTTCAGCGCTTGTTCTAGGTGAACTGGTTGGAAATGCGCTGTATGATTCTGAAATAGGGATTGGAAAGATTGCATTTGCTGTAACTGTTTGGGGTGCACTCATTTACTTTACGGAAGTTATTACACAAAAAAATATTTCTTTTCGTTTGTTTCTCGAAGGGCGACCTTCCATTATTATTCGGAATGGTAAGCTTTCTTATAAAGAGCTACAGCGAAATCGATTAGATATTGACCAACTAATGCACATGCTCCGCTCTAAGAATGCTTTCTCTATTCGTGAAGTAGCGTATGCTATCTTAGAAACGGACGGCACAATGAGCGTTTTATTAAAGTCGGACTATGCAACTCCTACCAAAGGTGATTTACAATTACCTGTTACACAACCTACCCTTCCAATTGCCTTTATCAGTGACGGACGCATTTTGACTAAAAATTTAACGGAGTCAGGCTTTACAGAAAAATGGTTACATCAAGAAATCGAAAAACAAGGAATTCCTAGCGTTAAACAAGTATTATACGCAGAATGGCAACAAGGCGATGAACTCTTTATTCAAAAGTATTAGCATTTGTTAATACAGAATAAAAGCATCGCCTTCTTTATTTTTAGATTAGCATCTCGAGAATATTTAGGCTTTTTCGTTGATATAGGTTCCTTTTGGAATATCTTGCTCAATTACTTGTAGAGGTTTTCTAGATCGATAGTGCGTATAGTTGTTCATAGAAGATAAAGTAGAGCTTCGCTTATTTTGTAAGCTCACAATTGGCTGGACAGATTGTACGGTTAGCAAAGTGTGGGTTTTCAGCTGGCTTCTTTGTGCATATTGAATCGATTGATACGGCGTAATAGGTAAGATATACCCCATACCCTCTCCTCCTTTTATAAGCTTTTTCCCGTTTGAACAAAAGATATTCGACATTTTGCTTAGACAAGTTGTTTTACTCTCTACCTGTTCGATAGTCATTTGAATATGGTATGATAGTTTTTAGCTGTTTTAACAGAAATGAAACGATAAAGGAGGTCAGCTGTATGCAAAATGCTCTACATAACGGGAAGACGATTTCACTCGACACATTAGGTCGCAGTCAGTTTCAAATGATCTATGAAGCAGGAATTCGAAATGAATTAACTTGTGCTCATTGTAAGGAAACTGTTCATCTTGCAATCGGAATTCACCAAGCTCCTTATTTTTATCATCGCAACGCCCCTCACGAACGCTCAGAATGTATGAAACCATTCACCAAAAAACAACCCGTTCCTGTGCTGGCTTCAAGTACAAGCTATGAAGAACAAGGAGGATTTCGAATTCCAAAAAGCAGAGTGATTGGGAAAAGCGAAGTGAAAAATGAACTTCAATGGAAAAATTCCACTTTTTTCACGCCAATTCCTGCTTTTTCAGCATCAAAAGCGGAAGTGAAAGAAGCGAAATCATCTTACTCTCATGCATTGCAGGAACATCAAATCGTGTTAGATACAAATCAGTGGAGCTCAGTTACTCACTTTGAAGGTCCCCTTTTAATCTTGGCTGGGGCAGGAAGTGGAAAAACGAGAGTATTAACCGCTCGTACTGCTTATATGATCCAAGAGCATAAAATTGATCCGCGTTCAATTATGCTCGTAACGTTTACATCAAAAGCAGCAAAAGAAATGAAGAACCGTCTCACATCTTATCCTGGAATGTCACCATCAATCATTAAGCAGATGCTTGTCGGCACATTCCATAGTATTTTTCTGCGGATGGTTGTTCATCATGCCCCGGATTCTTGGCAAATGAGTCGATTGTTAAAATGGGATTGGCAAAAGGAACAAATTTTAAAAGAAGCAGGACGAGAAATAAACCTTGACGAAAAAGATTTTCCATTCGACCAAGCCATTCAACAGATTAGCTATTGGAAAAATACGCTTTTAGGTGTGAAAGATATTCGCCCTGCTAGCCAGTGGGAAGAGCAAGTTCACCACCTGTATACTCATTACGAACAAACAAAGCAAAAGCAAGGGTTATTCGATTTTGATGATATGCTGGACGGCTGCTATCAAATGCTTAGAGATAACCCTGAGCTTCTTGTTCGTTATCAAAAACGATTCAGATACTTTCTGATTGATGAATTTCAAGATATTAATAAAGTTCAGTATGCTATTATGAAAATGTTGAGCGCTGACTCTAAAAACTTATGCGTTGTAGGTGACGATGATCAGTCCATCTACGCGTTTCGTGGCAGTGACCCAAGCTTTATTTTGAATTTCGAAAGAGATTTTCCAGGAACGAAAAAAGTAACGCTTCACCAAAACTACCGCTCTGCTCATTCAATTGTTTCAGCTGCCAATAAGGTCGTTGAACGCAATACAGAGCGACATCCAAAAAATATGAAAGCACAGTTTCACCATGATCATATACCAACTTTTTTCTTTCCTTATGATGAAGAAGAAGAAGCCACAATGATTGTGCGAGATATAAAAGAGAAAGTTCAAGCCGGTGCATCTCCTTCTGACTTTTCCATTTTATATCGTACTCATGCTTCTTCACGTGCGGTCTTTGAACGGTTGTCACAGTCAAATCTTCCGTTTACCATTGAGCAAGATGCAGATTCATTTTATGAACGTCGGATTGTAAAAACAATGCTTGCTTTTTTACGCCTTAGCTTAGATCCAAACGATAATCAATCCCTGACTAGCATCGTTCAGGCATTATTTTTAAAGAAAAATGTCTTAAATGATTTAAAGGCAATAAGTATTTTAAATGACGTATCATTTGTCGAGGCGCTTGGCCATTTAAAGGATTTAAAATCGTTTCAACAAAAGAAGTTGAAAAAGATTATTCCGCTGTTTTCAAGCTTAAAAAAGATGACGCCTGTTAATGCCATTGAAACTATTTCAAAAGATATGGGCTTTGATGACTTTGTCAAAAAGCGCGGAAATGAAGGGAATGCCATGGAAAAAGGGTCAGATGACGTTCGGGACTTAAGAGTTGTTGCACGTAAATTTTCAACCGTCAAAGAACTGCTTGAACACGCAGATCACATGATTGGTATGAACAAAGAAATGAAGGTTTTAAGTAAGCAGTTTAATGAGAGCGTTCATTTAACAACCATCCATCGTGCTAAGGGTCTGGAGTATAAGCACGTATATGTTTTAGGTAACGTAGACGGGGGTATTCCGCATGACTATGCGCTTGAATCGTACCGAAACGGTGAGGTTGGTGCATTGGAAGAAGAAAGACGCTTACTTTATGTAGCCATGACGCGAGCAAAGCTATCCCTATACTTATCCGTTTTACAAACGCGAAGAGGAAAAACAGCTTACCCTTCTCGCTTTTTAAAACCTTTTTTAAAAGCATATTAGTCATTTCATAATAAAGAGCCGGGGAATCCCGGCTCTTTACTTATTTCTTCTTCTCATTCAACATTTTAGAAATTGTACTAAAATCAATTGATTGGTTGTTGCTAGCAAGTGCTTTGACAATCTGATCTTCTTTTTGTTTTGAAATTGGTTTATTTGCAATTTGAGCTACACGTTTTACAATATTGCGAACCGTTTGTTCATCCTTAAAATTGGCGTTTTGCACGGAGTTCGCTAGCTCGAAAATATCCTTCATATTAACGCCTGTTTTCTTTTCAATATTCTTAAACATATTGTTATCCATTTACATTGCCTCCTTTGGCATATAAAGCTTATGAAACCAAATTGTTTCTAGCCGCCATATTGTGTGAGAAGAAGCGGTTCTGTACGGAATACTTTATCGTATGCAACTGCTGCCCAGATGGTGACCACTTTTAATCGACGGTTTGTGAGGTACAATATCAAAATAAAGTACGAGTGAATGCTCACTCGTACTCTCTTTTACTATATTCAGTAGAAGGGATTAGTTGTAACATGCACAACCAATAATAACTAATAAAATAAATAGTACTACGATTAGCGCAAAACCACCGCCGTAACCACCACCGTAGCCACAGCCATATCCGCCATATCCAAAGCCCATAATTACACCCCCTCTGTCCTTCTTCTCTATACAATATGTGATGGGGCATGAATTGGTATGGGCTTTTGGTCAAGAAATAATTTTATTGTCCAAACGGATCATCATTATAAATATCATCAATCTGCTTTTCTTGCTGCTGTAATTGACGCTCTTGCTTTTCAAATCGCTGAGATAACTTTTCCACTTCATCCATCTTTTTTTCATGAGAACCAATGATTTGCTCTTCAAAAAATTTCTCTAATTGCTCAAAAAAATCTGCCACGTCATTCACCTCCATCTATACTATGTATAAAAAGAAAAAAAGTACTGCCAAGATAGGCAGTACAAATGGTTTAACGCTTCGGTAATTTAGATCCGCAGCCACATCCACCTTGCTTTGGCATTGGCTTTTGCACAGGCTTTGAAGGATATTGAACTGCTTTTTTCATTACAGGCTGCTGATAGTAATGAGGGTGCGGGTGCGGGTGAGGGTATACTTGTTTTTGATTATAATACATCCTATGGTCCCTCCTTTTCACAAAATGCAATCTATGACATTATATTCAGCTTATAATAAGAAGTTCAGTGTTATTTGTCCATTTTACGCTGCAGCTTCAAAAATAGATCCTGACTGTTCATATCACGCTCTCGATTCACCGCTTGTTGCCTCATTTTATGCCGCTGAACCCCGCTTAGCTTTTGGTGAAGTTCACTAAGACCTTGATTAATTGATTTATCAAATGATGAATATGCCTCTATCTCTTCTATCGGTTTTTCAACTTCCTGTACTTTCGTTTCTGGTTTTTGCTTAGCTTTTTTCTCCTGCTCTTTTTGTTCATTAATCATTGCTTTGAGCCAGTCAATTTCTTCAACTAGTTTTTTATTTTTTTCTCTATAATTCTCTAAGTCTTCCTTAAGTTCTTCATAATTTAACTCTTCACTCTTATATTTTTGATATTCTTCCTTATAAAACTCTAACTCAGCTTTTAAGCTTGCAATATATTCTCTTACTTTTACTTCAGCCACAGTGATTCACTCCTTCATGTAAGCTAATTACTCATAAAATTTCTTTCTAGATGAATAACACTTTTTCTTAATATGAATATGCTGTAAGTGAGTTTATTATTTCCTTCAAATTTTATGCTTGCAGTGAACTTTTCTAAATTCCGCTTTTGTCACGGTCACACAAAACCGGGTCATTCATACACTATAGTAGTCCGATACCTAGTTAACGAATAGCATAAAGGAAGGACAATTACGATTAGGAGGTAAAAAAGAATGGGAGAACATTTAGATTCATTATGTATTCGCGTTCCTAAAGTATATGATTGGGTGAAGCGTGAAATCTCTTTAGAGCGTCTTTATAGCAACGGTTCATTAGAGTTTGGCAACTTTGATCCTACATCACCTTATGTAGACGTTGAGGTTATCTTAACAGATGCAGCAGGCAACCCGCTTGATTTAAACGATGAAGATGCAATTGCAGAAGTGATTGAAATTCCAACATGTAAAAAACATGGACGCAAACACAAAGAAATTTTATTACCTGATGGAGAAGTAGTTACTCTACACGAAGTGAAACTATCTATGAATGGTTTCTGTCGTATCAAATTTACAAGAGATGAGTTCGGTTGTGAAGACCTAGGTACGCCAGGCTGTTACTTGTCACCAGTAGTACCATGGTCTACAACACAGCGCTTCTACTTATGTGCACCAGAAGGCACATATCCAGTTGTTCGCTTAGACAACTTTGATGGTCAAGGAGACGTTCGATCATTACCAACTGGTGGATTCGAAAGCTTAGATTTAGAAATTATGCTTTGCGTTAGTGTTCAAGTAGAGCGTTATGTAAATATTGAAGTAGAAGGCAGCTATTGCCACCCTCGTCCAGAACTTCTAGAAACGTTAGGATGCGGACCAATTATTCATCCACCACAATGCCACGAGTTATTCCCTGGTACTCATCACTTACACGAAGAAGATCACGGCGGAGAATACGAATTCGAATAAGTCAATGCATAATCAGAGGAGAATTTTTCTCCTCTTTTTTCATTGATAGCCATTGCTTCGCATACATATGAAATATTGATAGCTACGTTACGAAAGGAGATTATATAATGTCCCCTTCATCTAAAGATGATTCAATGGTAATACGCCAAAAGCTCATTCACTATAAATCTGAACTAAAAAATTATGAAAATCAGCTGAGACAGCTGGAACGAGCACTCGACCGCGAGAAAGAAAACGCCTTGTTTTGGAAAAACAAGCACGCTGAAGCCTATTCAATCAATGACAAAGATACAGAGCTTGAAGAGCTTGAAAGAGAGCTTTATCAGCTTAAAAATGAGCACTCAGAGCAAGCTATTATCATTGAGTCTTTAAAAGAAAGAATTTCTCGCAAGCAGCCGATCATCGAAGAAAAAGTGATTGAGAAAATCATTGAAAAACCTGTTGAGAAAGTAGTAGAAAAGCGTGTAGAAGTAAAGGTTGATCGCTTTCAGGCAACTGACGTCATCAGTTATTTTCAACACTCTGTCTTGTTGCCAACTCCAGATGAGGAAGAAATGATGATCATTGGAAACGCTGTGGTTACAAATCAAACAAGCAAACCGCTTGCTTCACCCGTTATCTGCTTAAAAGTAAAACCTCACGAAAACGTAGCACTAACTGGAAAGATTGTGGATGAAAAAGAAATTGAAGATTCCACTATTCCACCATCAGCCATTCAATGGAAGTATGCTCATCCAAAATGGCGAGAAAGAATCAAACAAGAGGGTGAATATTGGATTAGACCTACTCGCTCTGCCCATCTAGCACCTAATCAGCCATTGCGCTTTGAATCATTTCAACTTCTTATTCCAAAAGAACTAAGCTCCTCTTTTGTTATTGTAGAAGGTTATTTTTACAGTGAAGAATGGAAGCAAGGCATCCCTTTTCTAAATAAAATTGTCCTCACTCTTCCGACAGAAGAATAAAAAACAATCGGCTGTAAGTCGATTGTTTTTTCTATGCCCGTCCATTTATTTCATAAATGATTCAATAATGCCTGCACATCCAGCAATGGCTAAAATAATGATTGTTGGAATAGCTACCTGTGGAAAAAACGTGTAGCCTGCATAAATTGCAATTGCACACCACATGCCCGTACACCAATAGCAGCTTAAGAGTTCTCCAATCCACTTCCTAAGCCCTTTTCCCTTTACTGTTAAGTAAGTCATTTCATTGCCTTGTTCATCAACTTCCGTAACCATTTCGTGAAACGGCTGGCGAATAAAACCTGTGATTTTATCAAATACAATCAGCCTTGTGAGGCGAAACGTAGCAAAAACAAATAAAAATAAATAAATCCAGGTCATGTGAAACCCACCTTTACTGAAAAAAGCTAACAAGAAAAATTCGTCTGTTAGCTTTTTATTTCTTTAAATCTTAACAATTGAAATCGTTATAATATCTTTGACAGGTACACGATTGGGCTTGTCATGTGGGGGAACTAAAATCGATACTTCACCGTCTGCAAATTCTACAATCGTTCCAATAAATGACTTTCCTTCTACGCTTATTTCACAAATGGGCTGTGCCATATGTTTTGGAAATCCACATAGAAAATTAATTTTTTCACTAATGTTCATATATTGAAATGCTTTATTTGGTTTCTTTTGCTCTTTGTGTTTATGAACATTCGCAGGTAACCCAGCTTTCTCAGGCTTAACTTCCTGTGATTTTACGTCTTGAATTGGTGAGAAAGTTGGTTCTTCTTTTAAAGGCTGCTGCTCTTTTTCGTTTTGCTTTGAACTATAAAAATATTGCATCGATCTTGTTGTTTGTGCTTGAGTGGGCTGCACAATATACATTAAAGGCTCGTTGTCTTCGGACCTTGAGCGAGAGTCAGTCATGAAGCATACCTCCCATTGCTTGTTATCGTTCTCTTAAAAATGTATGCTTGCTTTCTAGAAAACTTGTTTCTTTTTTTATGGCCATACAAAAAAAGAGCGCTACATGTTGTAGCGCTCTTACAAGAACGATTAACGTCCAATAATATGGAAACCAGAATCCACGTGTAGGTTTTCGCCTGTAATTCCACGTGATAGATCGCTGAATAAGAATGTTGCCGTATCTCCAACTTCTTCTGGAGTTGTTGTGCGACGAAGCGGTGCACGCTCTTCAATTTGTTTTAAAATTGAGTTAAAGTCGCTAATTCCTTTTGCAGATAACGTACGAATTGGTCCTGCAGAAATTGAGTTAACGCGAATACCGTGCTGACCTAAGTCTGAAGCTAAGTAGCGTACGCTAGCATCTAATGAAGCTTTAGCTACGCCCATTACGTTATAGTTCTGAACAACGCGCTCTCCGCCTAGATAAGTTAGCGTTACGATGCTTCCGCCTTCTGTCATTAGCTCTTTTGCTTCACGAGCAACAGCTGTAAGTGAATATGAGCTAATATTGTGAGCTAAAAGGAAACCATCACGAGACGTATCTACAAAATTGCCATCTAAATCTTCGCGATTTGCAAACGCAATACAATGTGCTACGCCATGAATATGGCCTACTTCTTCTTTAATTTTTGTGAAACATGCTTTAATATCTTCATCTTGTGTTACGTCACAAGGTAATACAAGCGTATCTTCACGCTCTAATGAAGCTGCAAGATCGCGAACGTTTTTCTCTAAGCGTTCTCCCGCATATGTAAATACTAAACGTGCGCCTGCTTCGTGCAATGAACGAGCAATTCCCCACGCAATGCTTCGTTTATTTGCTACTCCCATAACAACAAATGTGCGGTTCTCTAAGGATAAGCTTTTTAACATCTTTTAATATCCTCCTACTTATTACAAGTTATTAGTACCTGGTATTAATATAAGTATAACATAGGAGAAGTCTAAAAAGCTATCATTTATATCTACAAAAGAAGCTGAGACATAATAAAATGCTCGCTTTTTAAAGACAAATTATGACGTTTCTAATACAGGTACAAGTTCGCTTCATTTCTCTTCACTACTCTTTTAAATTAGCTTACATATTAAAAAACCCGGAAAATTAAGAGTTAACTCTCAATTTTCCGGATAGCTTATTGACTGAAAGGCTTATTTTTATTAACGAATTTTATACTCTAAAAGCATTTTGAGCTCATTTACGTAGGAACGTGATCCCGTTACAATCAGTCGGTCATCTAACGCTAGTTCCGTATCGCCGTGAGGAACGATGGAGTCTTTACCTCTAAAGATACGAACAAAGATAACATCGCCCGTAAATGGGAATTTACGAAGTTCTACTCCCTGGTATTTTGGGTTACGCATATTGATTTGGTAAAGAGCCGACTCTTGATTCGTTAAGATATTTAAAACCGTTGGTGACTCAATTAACGCTTTTAATAGTGCTGTTGTTGATAATAATACGGAGAAGACTTCCACACCGTTTGCTTTTAGCTTTTCATCAAGCTCTGGCGTTTCAACACGCGCAATGACTCGACCTGTACCATATTCTTTGGCAGCTAAAGAAATCGATGTATTGCGCTCTTCTTCTCCTGTTGTAACAACGAGTACATCCGTATCTAAAATACCTTGTTTTTTTAGATATTCTACATCATAAGATTCAATATCATTAATATTAAAAACAGTGTCAGACGTACGGTTATCTAGCTTTTCATTTGATGTATGATAAATCGTTACGTCATACATATTTAAATCAAGATCTCGAATTACTGGTAGGGTAAATTGATTCGCACCAAGCATGTTGATTTTAAGCTTCTTGTCATTGATTTCTGGCTTTGGAAACAGCTTTCTAAAGACGATTGGCGTAATAATACACGTAATGACCGCTACTAGAATGAGAGCCCCTGACATCTGTGAATCAATGACACCAATATTTTCACCAACCGTAGCTGCGGCAATAACGAGTGAAAGCGTTGATGTTAATAGAAAGCCTGATGCCAACACTGTTTTTGTATCGTACCAAATGCGCATAATCATTACTGGTAACAGCTTTGATAACAATAAAGCTAACAGCAATAAAGGCATTAGAAGAAGTACTTTTGAATCTCCAAACAACGACCAAATATCAAGGTCTACTCCAACCATTACAAAAAAGATGGGAATTAAAAACCCGTAGCCGAAGGAATCTAGTTTATGCACGAGATTTTTATCTGGAGCAAGCAGTGATACAAGCACACCCGCTAAAAAGGCTCCTAAGATATTTTCCGCTCCAATTGATTCAGAAAGTCCCACTAGGATAATAATAAGAGCAAATACTGCCCGCGTATCAATCTGAACCGTTCCTTTAGACATTGTTTCAAGGAATGAGCGATGCTTAAACTGCTTACCGATAAAGTAGAAGAGAACACCGGCAGCAAACAGAATAAGCAGTAACCATGTGTTTCCTCCTCCCGACTCTGCATAAATTGATGCAAAAACAGCAAGAAGAATCATCGTCACAAGATCTGCAATAACTGCAATAAGTAAGATGGTTTGCCCAATGGACTTCTTCATAATCTGGGCATCCTTTAGCGTTGGAACAACAACGCCAAGTGAAATCGTTGAAATAATAAGCGTCATTAGAAACGCATTGTCAATAAACCCTGTCCAGACAAAGATATAGGATAATAACAAGGAAACAGCAAAAATAGCAATAAATACAATGGTTGATACAGCAAACGAATTTGGGATCGTTTTACCTGATTTCGTCTTTTCCTTCTTTTGTCCACCTGCAAATGCAGAAAAATCAATTTCTAGCCCGCTTAAAAACATTAAAAAGATAAAGCCAAGGGTAGACAACGTCTCTAACCACATATCTTGTTGAACGAGATCAAATCCACTTTTTCCGATAATTAACCCCATAATAATTTCAGCTACTACAACAGGGATAACGTTGAGTTTAAAGCGATGAAGTAGAATTGGTGTTAAAAAAGCGACCGTAATTACAATAACAAGTGAGGTTACGGATGCATGATGTTCCATCTACTTTTCCCTCCTTTTCCTTCACCTGCTTAGTATAATGAAAGTATATTAAGCCAGTGTTAAATTTAAATGTCAAGCATAAAAGGCGATGCCTAATCTGTCAACAACTCTATTTTAAATAGCTCATAAAAGTTGTTGCTAATCCAAAGTAAATTAAAATACTAATAAGATCATTAATCGTAGTAATAAACGGTCCAGATGCCACCGCAGGGTCAATCTTCAAACGATGCATGAATAGCGGGATAAATGCGCCCGTTATCGTTGCAACAGTTAGCGTTGCAAATATAGAAATGCCAACCAGCGCTCCTAAAATCAAGTCACCCTGCCATACGTATACAATTAGCGTTACGGCAATACCAGAGAATCCTCCTGTAATTAGACCTGTTAATGCTTCACGAATGAGAAGCTTTAATTTTCCTTCTTCTTGAATTTCTCCGGTTGCAATTCCACGAACGGCTACGGCTAGCGCTTGAGTACCGGTGTTCCCTGCCATTCCGCCAATTAAAGGAATAAAGATTGCTAAAATAGCTACTTGATTTAGCGTATCCTCAAAACGCCCAATTAAACTCGCCGTCATCAAACCTAAAAACAAAAGAATAATTAACCAAGGTAAACGCTTTTTAGCTGCATTAAAAGGGTTGTTGCTTGCCGTATCGTCTACGTCGCTAAGACCTGCGAGTTTAGAGTAATCGTCAGATGCTTCTTCATCCATTACATCAATCACATCATCGACGGTAATGATTCCAAGAAGGTGCTGCTGAAAGTCTACTACGGGTAACGCTAAGAAATTATAGTCCCTCATAATGCGTGCAACTTCTTCTTGGTCTTCCGCAACGGATACCGATACAACACGTTCACTCATGACATCACTAATCATGGTTTCTTCATCTGCAACAATTAAGTCCCTTAAGGAAATAACACCTACTAAATGTTTTTGTTCATCCACAACAAACGTATAGTAAATGGTTTCAGCTCCTGGAGCTTCTCTCCTTAAAATTTGCATCGCAGAGCGAACCGTTTGGTTTGCTTTAATTGCGATAAACTCTGTTGTCATGATACTGCCGGCCGTGTACTCTTCATAGTGAAGTAATTCTTTAATTTCATCCGCTGCTTCTTCATCCATAATGGTTAAATAGCTCGCTACTTGCTCTTTATCCAACTCGTTTAAAACATCAACTGCGTCATCCGTTGACATCTCAGCTAGCATATCCGCAGCAAAGGTTGGGTGCATCTCTGAAAGCAAATCCTGATAGTCTTCTTCAGGCACTTCCACCTGTTCGAAAATGTCAGCCATTTCTTCTGGAGAAAGCATTTCATAGAGAGCAAATCGCAAATCTTCGTCTAGCTCTTCAAAAAACTGACCTTGATCATACGGGTGCATCTCTAGAAACTCTTCTCGAAATGCATCAATTTTATTTTCTTTGAGCAAGTTAATCAAGTCTTCTTGAAGTCTCTTTTGTTCTTCTCTTTCCATTGATTCAGTCATAACTATTTCCTCCTCTCAGAACAAAACTTCCCTTACTGTATTATGAAATGAACTAGATTTCAACTCATAACTCGTAGTAAAACCTTAAAAACTTCTGTTTATCTAAGTATTATGTGATAAATCTTATCGATAGTTTGCACAATATAGAATGAAATTTCTACATCCTAAAAGGTTTATTTTTCAAACGATACAAAATTCATTAGAAAAGAGCGTGAAGAAATGTGAAGCTAGATATAATCGGAGATATTCATGGCTGCTACGATGAGCTTGTAGAATTAACAACTAAACTAGGCTATAGCTGGAACTCTTCCTATCCCGTCCATCCAGAAAATAGACACTTAGCCTTTGTAGGAGACTTGATGGACCGAGGACCTCACTCCTTAAAGGTAATCGAGCTTGTTTGGCATCTCGTTGTTAAACAAAAAAAAGCTTATTACTGCCCTGGAAACCACTGCAATAAGCTTTATCGATTTTTCAAAGGAAACAAAGTCCAAATTAAACATGGGTTAGAAACAACCGTAGCTGAATATAATGCCCTCTCCCAAACGCAGCAGCAAGATATTAAACATAAGTTTATGGAACTTTATGAGAATGCCCCTCTTTATGTTCACTTAAAACATGAACAGCTTGTTATTGCACACGCTGGAATTCGGGCAGACTATATTGGTCGAAGCGATAAAAAAGTTAAAACGTTTGTTTTATACGGAGACATTACTGGAGAAACCCATCCAGACGGATCACCTGTGCGGAATGACTGGGCTCAACACTACAATGGAACACCATTGGTTGTTTACGGTCACACACCCATTACGTCTCCTAAGCTACGTAACAACACTATTAATATTGATACGGGAGCTGTATTTGGCGGCAAGTTAACTGCGTTTCGCTACCCTGAAAAAGAGCTTGTTTCCGTGTCTTCTTCTATGCCTTATGTAGCTGAAAAGTTTAAAGGATAGCATAAGAGCACTACTCACGAGTAGTGCTCTTATCGTATTTACCCTCTGCTTTGTTGAACCAAACGCTGCATATCATCAGGAAGCGGTGATTGAAATGATACTTCCCGTTGCAAAATGGGATGAAAGAATGTGAGCTTATAGCTATGTAGCGCCTGTCTGCTTATTCTCTCTCTGCTTCCACCGTATAGAGAGTCGCCGAGTAAAGGATTCCCCACATACTCCATATGAACACGAATTTGGTGCGTACGCCCTGTATCCAGCTGTAAGTCCACTTCGGAAAATCCATCGTACTCTTCAATCACTTTGTAGTGCGTAACAGCATACTGACCATCTGAACGTACCACTCTTTCAATGATACTACCGTTCTTCCTTCCAATTGGAGCGTTAATTACCCCCTCTTTTTTAGAAAGGGTTCCGTGAACAAGCGCACGATATGTACGCTTAATTGCTCGTTGCTCTTGAGCTTGAGAAAATAAGAAATGAACGTGTCGATACTTAGCGACTATTAATAAACCTGAAGTATCACGATCTAACCTATTTACTAAGTGAATGGTAGAAGCAATACTGTTTTGCTCATAGTAAAACAGCAGCGCATTGCTTAGCGAATCATCCAGGTGCTCTCGTGTTGGAATACTAGGCATCCCAGCGGATTTATTAATGACCAACAAGTAGTCATCTTCATAAATCACATCTAACGGTAGGCATGCAGGTTTAAGACTTTCACTTGGATATTCAAGTGGAAACGTTACTTTTACAAAGTCTCCAGTAGTAAGTTTATACCGAACATTTACTTTCTCGTCATTTACTTCAATACAGCCACCCTTAAACTTAATATCTGTTAATGCAGCTCGAGATATATGTTGTCTTTTTAAAAAGTCACGTAATAAAGAGCCACTAAATGAATCCGTTACGTTCCAGGTTAACGTAAATAGCTTGTGCATATCATATCTCTCCACTTAGTCACATACAAATGAATCTCTTACTCGCTGCCAAAATGGAAAAGCTCTGAAGCGTGCAAAACGAATCTTTTCATTCGCAACTCGACACTGAATAGACTTAACGTTTTTGTGTAGCAACGTTAAATGATCAATGGTGATTTGGAAATCTGAGTAATTAACAGGTTTTAATAAAGCGGTATGGTGTCCTGGTAACACGAGAGGAGATCCGATTGTACGAAACACACGATTATTAATAGAAGCCATTTCGGCAATCTGAATCGCATGCAGTGACGGATGCAAAATAGCACCTCCAAGGGACTTATTATAAGCTGTACTTCCTGATGGAGTTGAAATACATAATCCATCCCCTCGGAATGTTTCAAACTGCTGACCTCTAATTTCAACATCCATAACAAGTGAGCCTTCCACGCTTTTTACCGTGCACTCATTGAGTGCTAAAGAACGTGCTTCCTTTTCTCCGGTTGTGTAACGAATAATAACCTCAAGCAGTGGATATTCAACAACTTGATAAGGTGTTTTGGCAATAGCAATGACTAACTTCTCAATTTCATCTGGTGTCCAGTCTGCATAAAACCCTAAATGTCCTGTATGTACTCCAACAAAAGCCGTTTTGTCTAACCGATATTGATAATGGTGAAAGGCATACAATAACGTGCCATCTCCACCCACTGAAATCACAATATCTGGTTCATCTTCGTCTTGCTCTAAGTGAAAATCTAATAAGTACGTTTTCATTCGTTGCATTAATGTATTTGAAACTTGATCGCCCCTGGACGTAATAGCAAACTTGATATTACTCACCTTCTTCCCCCCTATCTGTGTTGAAAAACCTGATATGAATTTTTATTCTTTATTCATTTTCCGTTTTCTCTGATTCTTTTTTACGCGAAAAGAATACCTGAGCTTCTTGAATTTCCCCTCGAATTTTTGACATCTCTTCATCTAGCTGAAAAGCCGCTTCTGATGCTCGTTGAAGTCGTTCTTTAATCTCTTGAGGAAAATTGCCACTGTATTTATAGTTTAAAGAATGTTCAATCGTGGCCCAAAAATTCATCGCTAGCGTACGAATTTGAATTTCTGCTAAGATTTGCTTTTCTCCGTGTATGGTCTGAACAGGATAGCAAATGACCATGTGATAGGAGCGATACCCACTTTCTTTTTGATGAGTAATATAATCTCGCTCTTCTACTACCTTAAAGTCTGTACGCTGCCTTAGGATTTCAACTACTGCTTTAATGTCATCTGTAAATTGACACATCATACGTAGACCTGCAATGTCCTGCATCTCTTCCTCTAAACGCTCTAAAGAAATGTTTTTTCTCGCCGCTTTATCTAAAATACTAGCAATGGGTTTCACTCGGCCTGTTACAAACTCAATTGGAGAATGCGTAGACCTCATATCGTATTGAGAGCGCATGCCTTTTAACTTTACTTTAAGTTCTTCTACCGCTTGTTTATACGGTGCTAAAAATAAGTCCCAATGCCTTACCATTGCTATCCCCCTCACCTTGTTAACTGCTTTTTTTATCTAAGAAAACCTCTTCTACTCTTGCTACCATATCATCTCCGTAGTTTACATTACCTTCAATGTTGCTGATTAAGTATGTTAACTCTTCTTTCATAGCCGTTAGCTCAACGACTTGCTTATTAACTTCTAAAAACACTTTTTTATCATCTTGTAAAACGTTCTTTAGGTGTGGCCACATATTGTCACTTAGTCCAACATACATAAACTGCTCGTTGACCTCCACAATGTATACGAATGACATATTGTCTGAATCAGCAAGCACTTGCTTCATATCTTCAATCTGCTCGATTTGTTGTTCAATAGCCTCTGCCTTTAAATGTAGTTCATCTTTCTTCATCACACAGGTTGTGATTTCGATTCGATTTTGCATATATATACTCCTTCCAACTATACAATTCGTTCTTATTTTAACACATTCAAACCCGGTTTAATAAAGCGAAACGAAATCTATTCAGGTTTTCTCCTACTTTCTATGTCGTCTCTTTTACAAAACGTTGATTGATTCGAGATATTAACGATACAAATTAACCAATTTATGATAGATTATAAATGAAATCTTATGATAACAATGCAGTTGTTTTTCTAATCGTAAAGAGAAACATAGGTATGCTAAACATTATAAAAAAACGTCTTATTAAATATATCCTTACAGATCCATCATAAAGGAGCTTATGTAGCATGAAACAAGAAATTGAAATTGAATTTAAAAACTTAGTAAACAAGAGTGAATTTAAAAAATTACTAGCTTATTTCCAACTAACAGACCGTGATTTTATCATGCAGGAAAATCATTATTTTGATACAAATGACTTTCAGCTAAAAAGCGCAGGAGCTGCTTTACGAATTCGAAACAAAAATGGAAAGTTTGTTTTAACTTTAAAGCAGCCTCATAAAAATGGGTTATTAGAAACACATGTTGAGATTACAGAGCCACAAGCACAAGAGCTGATGACTGAAAAAGAGAACTTTCCAACTGAAATGGCAGTAGCTCTCCAGCAGCTTGGTGTATCATCAGCAGACCTCACTTACTTTGGCACACTCCAAACGTACCGAGCAGAAATTGAATACAAGAGCGGTTTGCTTGTATTTGACCATAGTTTTTATTTGGACACCGATGATGTAGAGATTGAGTATGAAGTTCAGGATGAAAAACAAGGACTACTTGCATTCGAGAACTTACTGCAAGACTTTGAAATCCCTAAGCGTAATACAGCGAACAAGATCAAACGTTTTTACGATCGCAAATATCAATTACTAAGTGAGGAATAAATCAATGGATGTTCGAGCTTATCAAACGTGGTTACAGCTACAGACTTTGCAAACATTTACGGCAAAGCAACCGACAACTTCACCTGCAACACTTTTAAATCCGTCGATATTTGCAAACATTTTGGCACAATATATATCTGAAGAGACAGGTGCTAATGAGCCAACAGCTCAACTCACTTTTACATCTAATGTTCTGCCTCTGAAAATGAATGCGGATCCTTATGTCAATAAGCAGGTTCAAAAAAGCAGTTCGCCTACATCACCAATCACTGGATCACGCTTTGATGATCTGATTAATGAAGCAGCTTCGAAATATAATCTAGATCCTAAATTAATTTCAGCTGTGATTAAACAAGAATCTAACTTTAATCCTAATGCCAAAAGCTATGCAGGTGCATTAGGATTAATGCAGCTCATGCCCGCAACGGCTAACTACCTTGGCGTTCAAAATGCGCTTAACCCTCGAGAAAACATTTTAGGAGGCGCAAAATATTTACGGCAAATGCTTGATAAATATAACGGGAACGTTAAGCTTGCTCTTGCCGCCTATAACGCAGGGCCAGGAAATGTCGATAAATACGGTGGTATTCCGCCTTTTAAAGAAACACAAAATTATGTTGCTAAAATTACGTCTACTTATAATGAATAGAAAGCAACTCATCATTTTCGGAAAAGGTATGTGAAGAAATTTTTTTTATGAACTCTGCTACTTTTTCACTGATTTCTTTATCTAGCTACCCTATCACCTTTTCTGTTTGAAGCGGATAGTTTGAGATAAATAAGGTACACTGCTAAAATTAAGAAAAACGATGGTACTACTCCATTACACTTGATGGAGTATATTTCTAGGATAAAGGAGTTATCAACATGAAAGAAAAAGTCAAATCTCCCTACGAACTATTGGGCGGTGAACATACGATTTCCAAACTTGTTGATGCTTTTTATAATAGGGTAGCTAGTCACCCAGATTTAGCCCCTATCTTTCCAATAGATTTAACGGAAACAACACGAAAGCAAAAACAATTTTTAACACAATATTTAGGCGGGCCGGCTCTATATACTGAAGAACATGGACACCCTATGTTACGTGCAAGACATTTGCCTTTTGAGATTACGCCAGCTCGCGCAAAAGCATGGCTTCATTGTATGCATGAGGCAATGGATGAAATTGGCTTAGAAGGTCCATTACGAGATGAACTTTATCACCGGCTCATTCTGACTGCTCAACATATGGTTAATTCACACGAACAGAACGATGAGAAAGGATTTTCACATTGAAGAATTTACACAGCGAACATCAATCATTGCGACACCTTTGTCAGGGTTCTAATCAGAAGCCGCTAGAAATTTACGTATTTGTTGATCCACTTTGTCCAGAATGCTGGGCGCTAGAACCTATCTTAAAAAAATTGCAGATTGAGTATGGAAACTGGATTACCCTCAAACATGTTTTAACCAGCAATTTACAACAGCTAAACATTGGGACAAAAAAGAAGTTTGAAGATATGGCTAAAACATGGGAGCAAACAGCTTGCCGATCCGGTATGTCCTGCGACGGTAACCTCTGGCTTGAAAACCCTATTTCAACACCATTCGCTGCATCTATTGCGATTAAAGCTGCTGGTTTACAGGGAAAAAAACAAGGCATTCGCTTTTTACGAAAACTTCGAGAAGCATTATTTTTAGAGAAACAAAACGTTGAAAAAGAAGATGTTCTTGTAAAATGTGCAGAAGAAATTGGACTCGATGTCGACGAATTTGTGCGAGATTTACACGCTGAGCATGCTACAAAAGCCTTCCAATGCGATTTAAAAATCACATCAGAAATGGACGTAACTGACATTCCGACACTTGTGTTTTTTAACGAAAAAGTTGAAGAAGAAGGAATTAAGATTTCTGGTCATTATTCATATGAAACTTATGTACACATCATTTATGAAATGTTAGAAGAAGAACAAATCAATCCACTTCCGCTTCCACCTCTGCGATCGTTTTTAGCTTATTTTCAATTTGTCGCAGCAAAAGAAGTAGCCGTTGTTTATGATATCTCTACTGAGCAAGCTGAGCGAGAACTAAAAAAACTTCAGCTTCAACGCCTGGTAGAACAAGTTCCAGTGAAATACGGCACGTTTTGGAGAAGCTTAGAAAAAGGCTGTTAGTATACAAAAAAGACTTGGCAAATGCCAAGTCTTTTTGTTTGTCCTAAGACAACAAGGGGATGGGAGAAATTTTTCACGGTCAAACAAAGGGGTATATGTTTGTTTTGTGATAAACTTCACGATTATTACTATAGCAAATTATGTCGAGTTTTGACAACCCCTTTTTGAGATTTTCATGATTTTTTTTAAAAAAAGTATATTTTGATACCTTACTTCATATAGTTCAAGCATGACAAGCAAGCGAGGTGACCAACTATAAAGCTAATCGGAGTGATCATCAGCATCGCCATTCTCTGTTTTTCCTTTATCTTTTATTTACTGTCGTTAATGAAGCTTGCACCGCTTCTAATTGCTGCTCCTCTTTTACTTCTCTCTCTGTTCATTACTATTATGCTTCTTAATTCATTTAATCGATTTCGAGGATTTAAATAAACAAAGCTTTGCGGATGCGCAAAGCTTTGTTTATTTTCATTTAGTTGTTCTCTAACAAACGTTCCATCTCTTCAAGCTTTTCTTTAAATACTTCTAATGCTTCTTTGATTGGCTCAGCAGTTGTCATATCAACTCCTGCGCGTTTCAGCACTTCAATTGGGTAATCAGAGCTTCCAGCTTTTAAGAAGCCAAGGTAACGTTCAACAGCCGCATCCCCTTCTTCAAGAATTTGTTTGCTTAACGCTGCAGCTGCGCTGAAGCCTGTTGCGTATTGATACACATAGTAATTGTAGTAGAAGTGTGGGATTCTCGCCCACTCTAAGCCAATTTCTTCATCAATGACTAAATTATCACCAAAATACTTTTTATTTAAATCATAGTATAGCTTCGTTAACAACTCTGGTGTTAGCGGTTCACCATTTTGAGCTCGAACGTGGATTTCATGCTCAAACTCAGCGAACATCGTTTGACGGAACACGGTACCGCGGAAGCCTTCTAAATAATGATTTAATAAGTACAATCTCTTCTTTTCATCGTCGATTGTTTTCAATAAATAATCATTTAATAACGCTTCGTTACACGTAGATGCTACTTCAGCGACAAAGATTGAATAATCGCCGTATGGGTAAGGCTGTTCTTTACGCGTATAGTAACTGTGCACAGAATGACCAAACTCATGAGCTAATGTGAAAAGATTGTTCACGTTGTCCTGCCAGTTCATTAAAATATATGGATTTGTTCCATATGTTCCAGAAGAATAAGCACCGCTTCGCTTTCCTTTGTTTTCGTGCACATCCACCCAACGGTTTTCAAATCCTTCTTTTAAAATGGAAATATACTCTTCTCCAAGTGGTGCCAAGCCCTTTAATAAATAATCTTTTGCTTCGCTATATGGTATTTCCATTTTGACGTCTTGCACAAGCGGTGTATAAAGATCATACATGTGAAGCTCATCAACGCCTAACACTTTCTTTCGCAGGTCAATATAGCGCTGTAACAGAGGCAGATATTCGTTTACCGTGGCAACTAAATTATCATATACCTCTTCTGGAATATTGTTTGCGCTTAGAGCTGCATGACGAGCTGATTCGTAGTTACGGACCTTAGCGCTAAAGTTATCTTTTTTAACTGTTCCGCTAAGAGTGCTCGCAAATGTATTTTTAAATTTACCATACGTGTCATAGACGGCTTTAAACGCATCTTCTCTAACACGGCGATCACTGCTTTCTAAAAAGCGTATATAACGACCATGGGTAATCTCCACTTCTTCCCCGTTTTCATCTTTAATAGATGGAAACTCTAAATCCGCATTATTCAGCATACCGAACGTATTACTTGATGCTCCTAGCGCTTCGGACGCCTGTGCTAAAATAGCTTCTTCACTCTCAGAAAGGATATGAGGACGCTCACGATTTACTTCATCTAACGCGTGTGCATATAGCTGTAAATCCTTGCTTTCTTCTAGATATTGTTTTAGCGTTGCCTCATCTACTGCTAAAAGTTCAGGCGTGACATAAGATAATGCACTCGCAATTTCTGTATACAACGTTTTAATTCGATCATTTAATCCTTGATAGAATGAGTTGGTTGTATCTTGGTCATACCTCATATGTGCATATGTATAAAGCTTACTGACGCGCATTGTTAGTTCATCTTGCTGCTGCAATGCTTTAAAAAGCGTGTCTGCTGATTCTCCAAGCTTTCCGCGATATTGCTCCATCTCTGGAACTAACGCTTTAACAGCTTGAAATTCCTTCTCCCACGCTTCATCTGTTTCAAAGATATCTTCTAATCTCCATGTATCTTCTATTTTAATTTCACTGCGGTTTGGCAACTTTTTCACTGTGGATTGTTCACTCATATTAACACCCTTCCATCTTTTACTTCGACTCTGTTACTAACTTCGCTATACAAAAGACGAATCCTTTTTTTATTGTATGTGGCTTTTCAAAAATTAGTCAGCTTGTAAGCACGCCTAAACAGAGTTTCTATTTAAGCGTACTTATTTTCTACTAACGTGTCACTTCTTTTGCTTGGTCTAACCATTTTTTCATTAATAACCCATCTTCCAAAAAAGCATCAGAGCTGAGCAAAGGAACTGTATAGCCTCTTTCAATTCGATAAGAATCATGCGTAACAGGAGAAAGTAAACCTAGCTTGCATAATACTTCGACATACTCTAGCAGTGGCTTTTCAATTGTAGAATGCATAAAAGGAACGGAGCGTACTTTAATAAGCTTTTGGCGAACCCTAGCACTAAACTGCATATATATCTGCTTTAGGTTCACTATTTCTCCCACTTTTTTTACGTGCATAATATCAAGCAAGAGCCAAGCTTGCCATATTACTGCAGGTGTTTCAAGCATAAAAGCAGAAGGTATTGGAAAACCAGCTTCAGAAGGAAAATGAGTGGGTGGAATTTGAAGAGTATAGAGCTTTTCTAAAAAGTGTTTATGTTGTAAGCCTGGATATAGCATGTACGTCGTGCGGAAATTCCTTTTTTTCTGAATCCACCCTTCATGATAAGAAGGAGACGTATGCAAAGTAAGCCATTCTGAAAATGTATGGGAATTAGGCGTGAAAATTTTCAATTCAGCAAAAGCAATTTGGGAGGAAAACGGAATGATATGCTCAAGTTTGATTAACTCATTTGTGAAGGGTGAAAAATAATAAAGCGTTGGCGATTGTTCGCTGATAGTGAGGTACTGCCATTCTTGAGGAGATAGGCGAAAAAGTGAGGCACCTAAGCGCTTTAATCGCTTTGCCCCCATTACCCAAAAAGGATAGTAACCTTGCGATTTATACCCATTCGTCCGTTGAACGAACGCTTCAGTAGACAATGAAGCACACTGAAATTCTAGTGCATAAGCTGTTTTTCCAACTTCAACAAACAAATCGGGACGTTGTTGAAGTTGAGGCAAATAGTGCTCTAACTGAGCTGAGGTATGAGTTTTTAACCACCGAAATAACTGCAGCTTTCCCGTTACGTGATAATCGCTCTCTCCTTCCTGATCAACTGTACACTCTTTTTTTCGATGTGCAAAATGGGAACAGCGCTTTATTCCTACGCGAAGCATAACGGATTCATTACAAGCTGGACAATAAAAATCCCCCGTTTTTTGCAAGCGCCGCAGCTCTGCCTCTGTAAAGCCACTGGCTAATGAAACTAAACGATTATGGTCTGTTTTTGCGACGAGCAATAATTAACACTCCTTCCTTATTGGGTTCTTACTGTTATTCGTTATCCTTTAGTAAATTCCTTCTTTTCTCAAAAAAAAAGCTACCTTGTTAGGTAGCTTTCTTAGAGTAAAGGTGATAGTAAACGAGATGTTGACTCAAAAATTCTTTGCAAAATGGGGCGCTTTTGAAATTGATCTAAATGAAGTGCCGAAGAGACCTCCAAGTCTTGCATATACTCATAAACAAGCTTTTGAGTACTTGCTGTTTTATAGAGAAAGGCATTTACTTCAAAGTTCAAATGAAAGCTTCGCATATCCATGTTGGCAGTGCCAATCGATGCAATTTCTTTATCCACAATTACAATTTTACTGTGCATGAAGCCTTTTTCGTACTCATATACTTTCACTCCTGCTGCTAGTAGTTCTGGAAAGTAAGAGCGTGAAGCGTGAAAAACGATTTTTTTATCAGGTTTTTTTGGTACAAGCAACCTAACATCTACTCCACTAAGCGCTGCTACTTTCAATGCTGTGAATATATCTTCATCAGGAATAAAATATGGCGATGCAATCCAAATGGACTCTCGAGCTGACGTAATCATCGAGAAGAATAAATGTTTAATGACTTCCCACTCTCGGTCAGGACCTCCAGCAATCATTTGAACTCCACCGCAGCTTTCTTCATCGACATCAATTAAGTCGGGTGACAGATACGTTTGGGTTAGTAGCGTTTGACCCGTCATATAATACCAGTCTTGCAAGAAAATTAGTTGTAAAGAGCGCACCGCTTCACCGCGAACCTGCAGATGCGTATCACGCCAAAAGCCAAAGTGTCGGCTCTGACCAAGATATTCATCCCCAATATTTAATCCTCCGACAAATCCAATCGTTCCGTCTATCACCACAATTTTACGGTGATTTCGAAAGTTAATTTTATTATTTAACAACGGCAAGCGCACAGGTAAAAATGGGACCATTTCTATGCCTGCTTCTCGCATTTCGTGAATGTAGTGCTTAGAAAGCTTAAAGCTTCCAACTGCGTCGTACAAGAAGCGCACATAAATGCCTTCTTGTACTTTTTTAATCAAAATATCCTTAATTTTTTGCCCTAGATCGTCATGCCTAACAATGTAATATTCCATATGAATATGGTGACGTGCATGCTGTAAGGCTTCCAGTATTTCGTCAAATGTTTCGTCACCATTCGTGAGTGCTCGTGTATCAGACGCAAATGAAACCGGAGCTTTCCCTAGCTGAGTAGCCAACGTTAATAACTGTTTACGCTTTTCACCAAAGCGTTCAACTTGTTCGTCGAAGATTGAAGAATCCCTTTCCATCTTCAATAAAACCTGCTCATCTAGCTTCGCTTTTTTTGCAAACAATCGTCGCTTTCGAATGTTTCGTCCAAAGAGTAGATAAAAGAAAAAGCCGACAACAGGAAAGCTGCCTAAAACGACAAGCCACGTTAACGTTTGAGTTGGATGACGGTTTTCAAGCGAAATAACCAATCCAATAAAGATTACGCTAATTGTAATGAGCAAACTCAAAATCCCAATAATTTGACCACTCAAATATTCTTTTGTCAAAACAAGAACGACAACAAGACCTGCAATAAACACAAGTAGCTGTAAACGATTTTTCAATTTTATTCACCTATCCTACGAATGAACATGCTGTTCGTTCATAATAAAGACCGATTTCACATACATGAAATCGGCCACTTTTATCTTAACGGAAAATGAGCCTTTAATTGTTCTAATGCGTTATCGCTCATTAACTGCTTTCCATATTCCATTAAACGGTGCACAGTTAAATGAGACTCGTTTCCATACTCTAAAATGATGCTCAATATATTATCAATCTCAGTGACGAAGTCTTCATCATCTGTAAATTCTACATATAAATAATATTTGCCTTCAAACACATACATATGGTTGATTAGCTCATCTAATTCTAGATGGTGGCTTAACATGATTAAATCTTCTAAGTCACGGAAACGAGCTACAAAATGCAGGCCTTCATCTTCAATGACATCCTCTTCAAGCTCATTCTTTTTCTTTTGGTTCGCTTGATGCTGATCCAACAGCGCTTCAACTTTTCCGTCTACAGGGATATCGATTTTATCATTTTCGCCAACTGGTACTTCGAACTTTTGACCATCTTTTGAAATTTGAGCTCTTGTTACAATAACTTCTAAGCCTTTTTCAAGTGCATGTACCTGAATCCAAAGCGGACCTTCTGCTACGAACTCTTCTTCTTGATGAATTTCATCCATCATCTCCCAAAACAGTTCCTCGCTTCGTTCTCTGCTAAACCAAATTTCATTTCGGTCAAATCCTCGTTCTTCAATATCAACGTATGTGACAAAGAATTTTACCGTATTTTCATTAATGCGTTCGATTTCCATTATCATCTCTCCCTTCGGAAAAATCAGTGAAGGCAATACGGTCTTTCTTTCTCATTACCTTAACGTAATAAGGACTATTTTCCTTTATGTTAAAGCAATACTACATGGACTTTACAAATTTGTAAAGTATTCTAACTCCACGTGAACAAGCATAGAATCTTTCTGTACACCTCATATATCTATTCTATGATAAAATCCTATGGAAGGGAAATAAAACACTCTGCTAACCATGCGAGCCGGCGGTTTTGCTATCGGCCTTAATGTGATACGACTGAAGGCTCAATACTGTGTAATAGTACAAACTATTACATAAATCGGGGGGCGACGTATATTGGACTTGGAATTACTCACCTCCATCCTACTCATTATCGGTATTGATATCGTACTAGGTGGAGACAATGCAATTGTAATTGCCCTTGCTAGCCGAAACCTCCCAGAGAAACAGCGCAACAAAGCAATCGTTCTTGGTACAGGGCTAGCTGTTGTAGTTCGTATTTTACTTACTATTTTAGCTGTTTATTTATTAACTATTCCTTATTTACAACTAATTGGTGGAATTTTATTAGTAGTCATTGCATTTAAGCTGCTCATTTCGAATGAAGACGACTCCTCCACTATCAAAGCAAGTGCTACATTAGGCGCAGCTGTTCGTACCATTGTATTTGCTGACCTTGTCATGGGCTTAGATAACGTCATCGCCGTAGCTGGTGCAGCTCATGGAAACATTTTACTCGTTATTATTGGCCTTTTCGTTTCTGTTCCTATTATTGTATGGGGAAGTAAGCTTATCCTATACTTAATGGAACGTTTTCCTCTACTTATTTATGGTGGAGCGGGTATTCTAGCTTACACAGCCGGAAATATGATTCGACATGAAAAGAACCTACACGATTTCTTTGCCAATAATCATACGCTTGATACATCAATTCCAGCGATCACTGTCATCTTAGTCTTAGCGAGCGGACTATTAATTAATAAATTCCGCTCACAATAAGCATAATATAGGAACAAGAAAGCCTTCATGTATAACATGAAGGCTTTTATATTATATCTAACGTTCTACTTAACCATTAACAAGGCGTTGAGCTTCACGAAGTTGGAATGTACGAACTTTACGAGGTAAGAAACGGCGAATTTCATCTTCGTTATATCCAACTTGAAGACGCTTTTCATCAATGATGATTGGGCGACGTAATAAACCTGGGTTTTGTTGAATTAACTCATATAAATCTTGAAGAGGCATTGCGTCTACTTGAACATCTAACTTTTGGAATGTTTTAGAACGCGTTGAAATAATTTCATCCGTTCCATCTTCAGTCATTCGTAAGATTTGTTTAATTTCATCAATTGATAAAGGCTCTGAAAAGATATTTCGTTCTACATATGCAATTTCATTTTCTTCTAACCATGCTTTCGCTTTTCGACAAGACGTACAACTTGGTGATGTATATAATGTAACCATTTAATCCTTCACTCCTTCTATCATAATCGGTCATAATGGGCAAAAACCTTAGCTTTAAGTTGTTTTGCTTTATACTAACATCGTGCTGTTTTATAAAAAATTAACGATTGTAAATAGTTAATGACTGATAATGAAAATCGATATTATTTTATAATTACTTTAAATAAGATAATATCTATTTTGCATTATACTACAATTTTTATTGAAATGGTATCCTTATTTTATTGTGCAAAACCATTTTTAAAATCTGTCATTAATTATTTACCACATTACTAATACGTTCAAACCTCGAATTAAGTTTCAAATTTTTTATTTGTTCACTTTTTTGTCAAACTTTTATTTGTTTCCTTTCGCAATGTAGATCATAGATTTGGATTTTTTGTTACATAAGCACCTTATGACGCGAAATAATAGAAGGATATGTGTATATTAAAAGATAGGTATTCGTCAATCTTTGCATGACTTTTGTCAAAAAGAATCATAATTTTATAAGAAATAACATGCAAACCGAGACGTGTAGTTTATTATGACGAAATTTAGGCCAACGAGGTGATTTACACATGAAAATCTTGCAGCTTAGCGCTGTGGCAACTGTTTTATTATTAGCAGCTTGTGCTCCGAAAGAAATTACTACTGAAGATACGAAAGATAACGTACCGGTAGTAGAAACAGCAAAAGTTTCAAAAAGTGACTTAGTCAACACCACTGAACTATCGGGAATAGCGATGCCTTCAAAACAAGTCCCTATTCTAACAGCAAATCCCTTAAACGTAGAAAAAGTTCATGTTAAAGTAGGTGATACTGTCCAAAAAGGTGATCTGCTCGTGTCTTTAGATGCTTCAGAAGCAACTAAACAACTTAATGAAGCTAGACAAGCAGCTGCTGATATTGATAAAGCAGTTAAAGAAGCGGAAGCCAAGGCTATCCCCGACCAATCACAGGAACTTCAACAGGCTCAAAAAGAGCTTGAGGCCTCAATGAACAAATCAGAATCTTTATTAGAAGAAGCGCAAAGCGGAGATGTATCCTCTTCTGATTTAGTACAAAGCGGACTTGAAGTTTCATTAAAGCAAGCAAAGTTAGCTCAAAAGTCGCTGTCACAAATTTCATTAACTCCTGATATGCTTCCGCAGTTAAAGCAACAAAAACAGCAAGCAAATCAAGCAGTTGCCCAGGCTGAACAGATTGTTGCATCTACTCGATTAACCGCTCCAATAAGCGGAACAATTGCGGATGTCAGTGCTGTTGAAAATGGAATTGCGGCTCCTAATACTCCACTGATGACGGTCATCGATCAATCAAACGTGGATGCTACCTTTCAAGTTAACAGCTATCAAGTATCACAATTAAAAGCTGGAAACCCAATTAAACTTACATTTGACGGAGTAACCCAAGAATTTACTAGTACGATTTCAACTGTGTCTCCTACCGCTGATCCTGAAACTGGACTTTTTACAGTAAAAGCACCTATTGAAAATGCAAAGAACCAAGTAAAAGGTGGTATGAAAGCAACCGGTGAAGTAACGATTGATTCTTTATCAGATGCATTAGTCATTCCATCCAGCGCTATTTCCTACGATGAAGAACAAGCGTATGCATACATTGTTAATGGAAAAAAAGCGGTTAAAACACCTATCACATTAGGGTTTACAAATGATGATCAGTACCAAGTTGTCGATGGTTTAAAAGCCAATGATATCGTTGTTACTGATGGAAAAGACCAGATACAAGACGGCAATGAAGTAAAGCAACGAGCGAGTGAAGAACAAGATGAAAATAGTTAAGCTATCAGTTCTTCGCCCTGTTGCCATGTCAATGGTTCTTGTTCTTCTTCTCATCCTTGGCGGCGTTAGTGGAAGAAATATGCCCGTTGATTTATTTCCTGAGTTAACTTTCCCTGTAGCTGCTGTGACCGCTACATATGACGGAGCGGGACCAAAAGAAATTGAAAACCTGCTTGCAGAACCACTTGAAAGTTCGATGAGTACGCTTCCTAATGTTGAAAGCGTACGATCTGTCTCTCAAAATGGTGGCGTACTCGTGCTTGTTTCGTTTACCTGGGGAACCGATATGAACTTCGCTACGTTAAATATGCGCGAGCGGATCGACATGGCGCGCGAAGCTTTACCTGAAGGTGCTTCCCTACCGCGAGTCATGCGATTTGATCCAAGTGATTTACCAATTGTTCAACTCTCACTAACAAGTGAAAGCGAGCAAAGCCTTGAAGATTTAAAACGAATTGCAGAAGAAGATATTAAAGCTGCTCTAGATGGAGCTGATGGCGTTGCATCCGTTACGGTATCGGGCGGAGCTGAAAAAGAAATTTTACTAACACTTGATCAGCAAAAGATGTCCTCTTATAACTTAACCTTGCAAGATCTTCAACAAATCATCGGATCAGAAAACTTAAATTTACCGGCTGGTAATGTTCAAGATCAAAATCAAAACTTACCAATAAGGATTACAGGGCAATTTACTTCAATTGAAGATATCAAAGAGCTTCCAATTCCTACACAATCCGGTGTTATTAAGCTCGAAAACTTAGCGGAGATAAAAGAAGATTATGCAGAATCCGACCAACTCAGCTATTTAAATGGAAAAGAAGCTGTAGGAATCTCGGTTTTAAAGCAATCAGGCGCAAATACAGTTTCCGTAGCAAACGAAATTGATAATAGATTGAAAGAGCTAAACAAAACGCTTCCTGAAGGAATAAAAATAGATACAATTTTGGATCAAAGTGACTTTATTAATCAGTCCATTAAATCCGTATCATCCAATATGATTGTTGGAAGCATTTTAGCATCTATTATCCTGTATCTATTTCTACGAAATCTTCGTAGTACAATTATTATTGGCCTTGCGATTCCCCTTTCAATTGTCACGACCTTTGTATTTATGTATTTTAGCGGTCAGACCCTTAACTTACTGACATTAGGTGGACTGGCTCTTGGAATTGGGATGATGGTAGATAACGCTATCGTTATTCTTGAAAATATTTTCCGGCTTCGAAAACAAGGATTATCAAAAAAGGATGCGGCCATTCAAGGGACAAATCAAGTTGGAACAGCTATTATTGCTTCTACTCTAACAACAGTTGTTGTCTTTTTGCCAATTGTATTCGTAGATGGACTGGCTGCACAGCTCTTTAAACCGTTAGCTTTAGTCATAAGCTTTTCATTGCTTGCATCTTTATTTACAGCTTTAATTATTGTACCGCTGTTTTCTTCACTGTTCCTTAAATTAACAACACGTGAAAAAGAACAAAGAGATACAGACGGAAAGTTGTTTGGTAAAGTAAAACATTTTTATAAACAAAGATTAGATACCGCTTTACGCCATCCGAAGAAAACAGTTGGTGCAGTCTTACTTCTATTTGCTTTATCCTTTGCAGGAATTCCTTTTATCGGAACAGAATTCCTTCCTGCTCAAGATCAAAGTACGGTTTCCGTTACAGCTAAGCTACCTCAAGGAACAGCCTTAGAAGCAACCTATGAGAAAACGGAAGAGATTAATGAAGTTCTTAAAGGTATTCCAGAGGTTAACTTATCATCCGTTACCGTAGGTGGGTCGAATAACTTTTCTGGCTCCGCTGGGTCCAATACCAATCAAGCTACGTATAATATTTTATTAAAGCCTATAGGTGAGCGAAATCGTTCAGATAAAGAAGTTGCGGATGAAATCCGCAATAAGCTTAAAGACATCCCAAGCGTTGATGCAACCGTATCAGCAAGTGACGGAGGCTTTACGGGTGACCCAATTTCTCTTGAAATCTCAGGTCCTGATCTCGATGAGTTAGTTCGAATCTCAGATCAAACTGTTGATATTTTATCGAAAATTGATGGGGTTAGAGAACCGGAGTCAAGCTATAACGATGGTAACCCTGAAGTTGTGATTTCAATCAATCGTGATAAAGCATCGCAGTATGGAATTGGAAGCGCACAAATCTCAAACGCAATCTCAGAAGCTACACAAGGCGTTGTGGCTAGTCAACTTGCACGTGACGGCGAAGAGCTAAACGTCCGTTTATTAATTGATCGCAAAGATACAGCGTCAACATCTGACTTAGAAAATTTATTGATTAAATCGCCAACTGGTTCAACAGTTCCTCTAAAGGCAGTTGCTGATATATCTAGAGGACAAGGTCCATCGCAAATTACGCGTGAAGATCGCTTGCGAGAAATTCGCGTGACAGCTGATATTATTGGACGTGACCTTGGCAGTATTACAGATGACATTGAAAAGCAGCTAAAAAGCGAAATTTCATTACCGAATAAACAATATAAAATTGTATTTGGTGGTCAAAATGAACAAATGAATGATGCTTTTTATAAACTTTCACTAGCATTAGCTCTAGCGGTTGTACTTGTTTATATGGTCATGGCCGGTCAGTTTGAGTCCTTCTTGTATCCATTTATCATTATGCTTTCCGTTCCTTTAACTTTTATTGGAATTATAAGCGGATTACTGATTACCAATCAACCTTTAGGCGTAGGCTCTTTAATTGGAATTTTGATTTTGACAGGTATTGTTGTAAACAACGCGATTGTGTTGGTCGATTATTTACAGCAGCTTCGTAAAGAAGGATACGAATTAAAAGAAGCGATTTTACTTGCAGGCCCAACGAGGCTTCGTCCTATTTTAATGACAACACTTACGACGATTATCGGTCTAATTCCTCTTACATTAGGTATTGGGGAAGGAACAGAATTACAGCAGCCAATGGCGATTGTCATTGTGTTTGGACTAAGCTTTGCGACTGTTATTACGCTAATTTTCATTCCAGTCATTTACTACCTGGTTGAAAAGCGAAAGCTGAAAAAGAAAGCAAAAAAAGAACAAAATTTGATTGAGGAAGGCTAACCTTCTACTCTTAAACCACTCATTCTGATGACTAACAACTTAGTCACCGTTATGAGTGGTTTTTCTATTTATATTGTCGTTTATTTTAAAGAAAAACGGGTAACTCTAAAAAGAAAACAAAGTGAGTCACTTAATCCCAAAGGAGCGGTATGATGAATTGGTATGAAAAGTTAAGTCAATACTTTCCTATAGAAGAAATGAAATCAAAGAAGCATTTAGAGCTATTACTAAGTGAGCAAAGTGAGATTTACAACAAAGACGAAGGTCCTCACCACGTCTTGATGTATGTCGAGACAGATGAATTTATCTTTGTTGACTACTTATTTGTGTCAAAAGATGCACGAGGGCAAGGTTTAGGTGGAAAGTTAATCAATAAGCTGAAAGATCACCACAAGCCTATTATCTTAGAAGTTGAGCCTGTCGATTATGCGGATTCAGACACTGAAAAACGTCTTCACTTCTATAAAAGAGAAGGCTTTAAGCACGCGACTTCTATTGGCTACAAACGTCGATCTCTAGCGACAAACGAAGTCAACCAGATGGAAATTCTCTACTGGTCTCCCTCTGAAGAAAGCGAAGAAAGCATTTTAAATAGCATGAAAAAAACGTATGAATTAATTCACACTTACAAGGATAAAGAAATTTACGGAGAAAAATATCAACCTGTTGAAGAAGTGTTAGTATTAGATAAAAATCGTCAAGATGCAGATATTCTATCTGAGCTGTAATTTCTTTAAAAGGGAACTATATAACTATTGTTCCCTTTTTATATTTATACAATAAAACAGAATAAACAGTCGAATAAACCGAGATAAAAAGAAGAAGAAGATGCATAAAGAAAGCGCTATTATAAATTTCTGAAAATTTATAATAGTATTTAAATCTACTTTCATGTATAATACTTTTAAAGTAAGATGTCAGAGTATGTAACATAATTTCCTTATCTTATACAAGTAGAAAAAACGACCTCTTGTGAGATCGTTTTTATCAACTCGTATATTTAGCAAACTCAGTTTGTGAGCAAGATACGTAGTGCCCTGGTGATACTTCGCGAAGTTCAGGTTCTTCACCATCATAATTATGAATACTTGGATCATATACTTGGCGCAGGCGCGTACGCTCACTATCTGGATCCGGCAATGGAATTGCTGACAGCAATGCTTTTGTATAAGGATGAATTGGGTTGCGGTATAGCTCTTCGCTTGTCGCAAGCTCTACAATTTTGCCTTGATACATTACGCCGATACGATCGCTAATGTACTTTACCATTGAAAGGTCATGGGCGATAAATAAGTATGTTAATCCACGTTCACGCTGTAGCTTCTTCATTAAGTTAACAACCTGAGCTTGAATTGATACGTCAAGTGCTGAGATTGGCTCATCCGCAATAATGAAGTCTGGTTCAACAGCTAACGCGCGAGCAATTCCAATCCTTTGGCGTTGTCCACCACTAAATTCATGAGGATAGCGGTTTGCATGTTCTCGGTTTAACCCTACTGTTTCAAGAAGCGCTTGAACTTTTTTCATACGCTCTTCTTTACTTGTTGCTAAACCGTGAATATCAATTCCTTCTGCAATAATGTCAGCTACCGTCATACGCGGATTTAGTGATGCATATGGATCTTGGAAAATCATTTGCATTTTACGGTTGAATTTCTTTAATTCTGATTTTGACTTACGACCGTGAACATTTTCACCGTTAAATAGCACTTCACCATCCGTTGCGTTATAAAGGCGAATAATAGTACGACCTGTTGTTGATTTACCACAACCAGACTCTCCTACAAGACCTAATGTTTCACCTTTGTAGATGTCGAATGTCAGACCATCAACAGCCTTAATCGTCCCTTTTGATGTTGGAAAGTGCTGCTTTAAATTTTTAATTTCGAGTAACTTTTCAGCCATCTTATTCACCTTCCTTTCCGGATAAAACTGGTTTTGTATAAGTCCCTTTAACCGGACGCATACGGTTTACCACAGATGCTGGTGGTTCTACCTTTGGCGCGTCTGGATGTAATAACCATGTTTTCGCATAGTGTGTATCTGATACTTGAAACATTGGTGGTTCTTGCTCAAAATCAATTTTCATCGCATATGGATTACGCGGAGCAAACGCATCACCTTTTGGTGGGTTAGTTAAATCTGGTGGTGTCCCTGGAATCGCAGCTAGCTCTTCTTTTGTATCGCTGTCAAGGCTAGGCATTGATGCAAGTAGTCCCCATGTATAAGGATGCTGTGGGTTATAGAATACTTCATCCACTGTACCCGTCTCGACGATTTGACCAGCATACATAACAGCAACGCGATCTGCAACGTTAGCCACTACTCCTAAGTCATGCGTAATGAAAATAATAGATGTATTTGTTTTCTTTTGAATTTCTTTCATTAACTCTAAAATTTGAGCTTGAATTGTTACGTCAAGAGCTGTTGTTGGCTCATCGGCAATTAATAGCTTTGGATCTGATGCCAATGCCATTGCAATTACAACACGCTGCCTCATACCACCACTGAACTCATGAGGATATTGGTTAACACGCTGGTTTGGGAACGGTATACCAACAAGCTTTAATAGCTCAATTGCACGCTCTTTTGCTTGTGCTTTGGACATCTTAGAATGCTTAACAAGCACTTCAGAGATTTGACTCCCAACTTTCATTGTTGGGTTTAAAGATGTCATCGGGTCTTGGAAAATCATCCCGATATCTTTCCCGCGGATTGCTTCCATCTGTTTATCTGTTTTCTGTACAAGATCGACACCGTCAAATAAAATTTGACCTTTATTAATTCGGCCTGGTGGCATTGGAATAAGGCGCATAATTGTTTGTGATGTTACACTTTTTCCTGAGCCCGACTCACCTACAATTGCGAGCGTTTCACCTTTATTTAAGTGGAAGTTAACACCTCGCACAGCTTTAACTTCTCCACCGTATGTTTGGAATGAAACTTCCAAATCTTTTACATCTAATAAACGTGACATAGGTTTCACTTCCTTACTTACGTAGTTTTGGATCTAATGCATCGCGCAGTCCGTCACCAATTACGTTAAATGCTAAAATTGTTAAACAGATAAACGTTGCTGGGAAGAATAAACGCCATGGATAGTATTCTAATGCTGGTAATCCATCAGAAGCCATTGTTCCCCAACTTGCAAGAGGTGCAGGAACACCTAGTCCTAAATAACTTAAGAAAGCTTCTGTAAAAATTGCTGATGGAATTGTTAACGTCATTGTTACCAAAATTGGTCCCATCGAGTTTGGAATTAAGTGCTTAAATAAAATTCGTTTTGTATCTGCTCCAAGCGTTTGAGCTGCCATCACGTACTCTTGGTTTTTCAACTGTAGTACTTGTCCACGAACGATACGTGCCATGTTAATCCATCCAGTGATGGTCATCGCAAGAATCATTGTACCTAAACCTTGCTCTAATACAACCATTAAAAGAATAACAAGAAGCAAATATGGAACACCGTATAAAATATCTGCAAAACGCATCATTGCTTCATCTGTACGTCCACCGCGATATCCAGAAATACTTCCCCAAATAACACCGATGAATAAATCAATTAAAGCCGCAGATAAACCGATAAATAACGAGATACGCGCACCTTCCCATGTTCTTGTAAACACATCACGACCAAGGTCATCTGTTCCAAACCAATGTTCTGATGAAGGTGGTTGGTTCGTATTCATTAAGTCATTTGTTTTGTAATCATAAGGCGTCATCATCGGCCCGAAAATTGCCATGAATACTAATAAGGCTAGTAATATAACACCAAACATCGCTAATTTATTTTCTCGAAAGCGCAAGCCTACATCTTTCCAAAATGATAAACTTGGCTTTGAAATCTTCTCTGCTTCGTTTGCATCAACTGATGCTGGTTCAAACATATTTTTTGGAATTTGTTGCATCGCTCGTTACGCTCCTTTCTTTCCGCCGCTTAGCTTAATACGTGGATCAATTAATCCGTATAGGATATCAACGATTAAAACAGACGCTAATAATAAGATACTATAGAAGACCGTTACGCCCATGATAACCGTGTAGTCACGGTTTGTAATGCTTGTTACGAAGTGAAGGCCTAAGCCTGGAATACCAAAGATTTTTTCAATAACGAAACTTCCTGTTAAAATACCTGCTGTCAGTGGTCCAATGTAAGAAACAACTGGTAGCATAGCGTTTCGCATTGCATGCTTCACCGTAATAACTGATTTACTTAAACCTTTTGCTTTTGCTGTTCGAATATAATCATTACTCAGAACTTCAAGCATACTGGAACGCGTTAACCTTGCGATGAACGCCATTGGAGTAGATGCTAAAGCGAGGGCTGGCAAAAATGTATGTGCCCATGATTCCCAACGCGCAACCGGAAAAATCCCTAATTTCATAGCCAGGAAATATTGTAATGCTGTTGCCATGATAAAGCTTGGTACCGATATTCCAAGCACTGCAATAATCATCGCCGTGTAGTCCTGCCATTTATTATGTTTTAAAGCCGAAATGACTCCTAACAGCACTCCAAGTGCAAGCGCTAATAAAATAGCTTCCATTCCTAGCATAAAAGAAACTGGAAAACCGTTGCTAATTAGATCATTAACTGTTTGACCTTTGTATTTAAACGATGGTCCGAAATCAAGGGTTGCAACAGATTTTAGATAGTCGAAGTATTGAACATATAGTGGTTGATCAAACCCGTAGAATTCATTTAGGTTTGCTTGAATTTCTGGTGGAAGCTTTTTCTCTGCTGAGAATGGTCCCCCAGGTGCTGCTCTCATTAAGAAGAACGTTGCTGAAACAATAAGGAAAAGCGATAGGAACATGTACAACAAACGTTTACTAATATATTTAAGCATCGACAAACACCTCCATAATTTAACATTTTTCGCTCTTTAAACAGAAAAGTATATGGGGGTAAGGAATCACCCCCATATACTTGTGAAAACTAGTTATTACTCAAAGTGAGCCCATTTTAACTGGATATCACCTGTAGATAGTACAACAACATCTTTTAAGCTTTCATCTTGAACCCAAGAATCAGTATAGTAATAGATTGGTGCCGCTGGCATTTCATCCATTAAGATTTTTTCTGCTTGTTTTAAGATGTCTAAGCGTTTCTCAACGTCTGTTTCACCGCGAGAAGCATCAATTAGCTTTTTATACTCTGCATTTTCCCAGAACGTATCGTTGTTTCCACCGTCTTTATCTTTGAACATTTCTAAGAATGTAATTGGATCGTTGAAGTCACCAATCCAGCCCATACGTCCAACTTGATAGTTACCTTTTTGTAACTCATCAATGTATACGTTCCACTCTTGGTTATTTAGTTCAACTTTTATACCTAAGTTTTTGCTCCACATATCTTGGATTGCTTGTGCAATCTTTTGGTGGCCTTCATCAGTATTATAAGAAACCTTAATTGCAGGTAATTCAGACATACCTAGTTCTTTTAAACCTTCGTCAAGAAGTTTTTTCGCTTCTTTAACATCAGCATCTTTGAATAGTTCGTTCTTTTCATCACCATATGCTTGTGGTGGAACCATTGCTAATGCTGGAACTTGCTCAGCTTTTGTAACGTTTTCTACAATCGCTTTACGATCAATTGCGTAAGTTAATGCCTTACGAATTTTTGCATTACTTAAAGCTTTTTCTTGAGTGTTAAACTTGTACATGTAAGTACCCGTTTTCACTTCAATATTCAGGTTACCTTTTTCTTTTAACTGAGGAATTGCATCAGTAGGTAATGTACCTAATGGACTACCAGCCCAATCAAGTTCACCTTTATCAAACATTGAAAGTCCAGTATTTGGATCGTTAATCATATACATATTGATTTTTTCAAGTTTTACTGTGTCTTTATCCCAGTAAGTGTCGTTTGCTTCTAATACGATTTCATCGTTGTGCTTCCACTCAGTCATTTTGAATGGTCCGTTTGATACGTAGTTCTCACCAGCATCTGTGTACCATTTGTCGTTTGCTTCAGCAACTTTTTTGTTAACAGGGAAGTACGTATAGAATGCTGTTAACTCTAAGAAATATGGAGTTACGTGATCTAACGTTACCTCTAAAGTTTTATCATCTACGACTTTAACACCGACATCATCGATGCTTCCTTCACCTTTGTGTGCTGCTTCTCCACCTTTTAAGTAGTACATCATTTCAGCATATTGTGATTCGTTCTTAGCATCTAAAACCCATTTCCAAGCATATTCGAAATCTTGTGCTGTTACAGGGTCACCGTTTGTCCATTTTGCATCTTCACGGATTTTGAATGTGTAAGTTAATTTATCCTCACTTACATCGATTGACTCTGCCATTGCTTCTGTAGGCTTCCCGTCTTTATCTAAACGAGTTAAACCTTCAAATGTTTGACGTAATACGTTACCAGATACGCTATCGTTTGCTAAACCTGGATTTAAAGAGAATGGTTCTGTGTTAATGTTTACGCGAAGTGCTTGCTCTTTTGAGCCGTCGCCACTTCCACCTTCTTTGTCTTTGCTGCTACCAGAATCGCTACCGCCGAATCCACACGCAGCCAAGAAAAGACTCATTACCAGCAGCATGCTGAAAAGAATGGATAATCTTTTCTTCATTGAATCTTACCCCCCATTGGAATTGTATGACTGACAAACATAATTTTTAATCATTTTTCAATACAAAATAGTCAGAAAGTTTTTCACCTGGTAGAGCATTAAAGCCCCTGTAGCAAAAAGAATGCCTTAATTCTTAAAACGGTGGTACATGCGTTTATATGTATGCCATTTAGTAAGAAAAGACGTGCTACTTAGTTGTAATAAAACATTTTCTATTTTATATTTTCTGAAAAATTAAGATATTGTAATATCTTTGTAAAAAATATGTTTGTTACGCCTATTATAAATATTTTAAAAATTTATTGCAATACTATTATTTACTGGTATTTTTTTGCTACACCCTACAAAAGCCGGTTTTATGAGGATTATGACTTCTTGTCAGACATCTAAAATCTTTTTTGTAGAATAGATATTGCAATAATGTTACAAAAAATATAGCATAAAATGATTTACTTGCAAATGTTTTTTTTTAGGATTTCGGTTTAATTTTTTTAAAAATCGCGTTATAATGGACTACAAACTGAAAAATTTCATACTGTAAAGCGATGAAAAAGAATAGTACATAGTTTCTTCATTTTTAGAGAGTTTGTGGTTGGTGTAAACAAACAGTGAAGCCTATGGAATGGACTTTGGAGCTTTCAAGTGCAAAGCTTGAACGCTAATTGGCGTTATGTAAATGAAGATGATTACTTTGTAATCTAATTAGGGTGGTACCACGGTTTATGCGTCCCTAGCTCCGGCTAGGCTTGCATAAACCTTTTTTATTTTCAAAAAAAGAAAGGAAGTACGCTATGCAAACTATTTTTTCAGGCATACAGCCAAGCGGTACAATTACACTAGGAAACTATATCGGAGCAATGAAACAATTTGTCGAGCTACAAGATGACTATAACTGTCATTTTTGTATTGTTGACCAGCATGCCATTACAGTGCCGCAAGATCGACTCGCTCTACGAAAAAATATTCGTAGCCTGGCTGCGCTTTACATTGCAGTTGGTATCGATCCAACAAAGTCAACGCTGTTTATTCAATCAGAAGTTCCAGCTCACACTGAAGCGGGATGGATGCTTCAATGCGTTGCTTATATCGGTGAGCTTGAGCGCATGACGCAGTTCAAAGATAAATCTGCTGGAAAAGAAGCTGTTTCAGCAGGATTATTAACTTACCCACCTTTGATGGCAGCCGATATCTTACTATACAAAACAGATCTAGTACCTGTTGGTGAGGACCAGAAGCAGCATTTAGAATTAACGCGCGACTTAGCTGAACGCTTCAACAAAAAATACAATGATATCTTTACAATTCCTGAAGTGCGCATTCCGAAGGTAGGAGCGCGTGTGATGTCTCTTCAAGAACCAACGAAAAAAATGAGTAAATCAGATCCAAACCAAAAAGCGTTCATTACTATTCTGGATGAGCCAAAAGTTATTGAAAAGAAAATTAAAAGTGCTGTTACGGATTCAGAAGGCATCGTACGTTTTGACAAAGAAAACAAGCCTGGAATTTCAAACTTAATGAGTATTTATTCAATCCTTGGAAATGTATCGATTGAGGAAATCGAAAGAATGTATGATGGAAAAGGATACGGTGACTTTAAAGCGGACACAGCAAAAGTTGTTGTAGAAGCACTTGCACCGATTCAGCAGCGTTACTATGAACTAATTGATTCAGAAGAGTTAGACCAGATACTAGATGCTGGTGCTGAAAAAGCGAATTTCGTAGCTAATAAAATGTTGCGTAAAATGCGCAATGCTATGGGACTAGGACGCAAACGATAAAACACATGATAAAAAAGCTGTGCAGGAAAACCTGCACAGCTTTTTTAATTTACTTTTGGCTCTTGCTCAATTTCCCAAAGCTTTTCAAAGAAAGGTTGTCCTTTAATTAGATGCTCACATAATTGCCTGTGCTTTGATGACCATCCTCGCTTTGTTTCTTCATAGAGCTTGGACCAGACGTCTTCAAATGACATAATTTGAATTTCTTCGTATTCCGTTGGATTCCACTCTGTATACCAATAGCGAATTTGAGCTGTGTTTTTCGTTGTATGTAATTGATCTAATGCCATAAACAACAGCTGTTTTAACTGACGCTCTTTTCGAGTTAACCCACTCATTGTTACAGGTGATGGCGATAAAATATGATATTCTTTGCCCACCAATTCAGATTCTGTAAATTTATAATCGATTACTTCTTGATCAGCAATCATTTCATACACCAGCTGTTCCTGTCTTGGAATAAGCCTGCTTTTACGAATTGGAATTTGATACCCCATTGTATCTACTGCCAGGATATTCGTTCCATCTGTTACAATAAAGCAATACTCTACTTGCGTACGCTCATGATTTTTCCGAATATAAGCTTTTTGATAAACATCTTGTAGTAACTGTTGAGGTAATTCGGAAAGATCATTTTCAATATAACTGAATAATAAAGGACTTACTTTTAACAACGGCGCTTGATCTAGCAACTCCACACAATCATCTTTTCGCCATTCATGAAAATGACAAACATTGTAACCATTTTCTTCGCCTTCAAACCAATTAACCCATACATCATGAAGATATAGCATTTTTTACCCCTCACTTACTAACTGTTTGTTACCCCTCAGTATAGGCAGACAAAGGAAGTTTTATTCCAAAACATACTATTTTCTTTCTAATTTTTTCAAAGCTTTTTGTATCGTTATTTCTTTTCTTTTTTCGAGTTTCTACTATTATATATGTGTTTGTCAGACCTTCTGACAAACACATATATCGATTTGATTTTAAAAAGTTGATTTACTTAAAATTTCTTCTGATGTAAGCTGAAAAAATTGTTTTGTGTTATATCCAAACTGCTGAGATATTTTGCTAATCATTTGATAGCCGATATTGTACCCTAGCATTGTTGGGTACCACTTATGACCATATAATAAATCATCGTATTTTTTATCACGAGGTGTTAATTTTATATATTCCTCTACATACTTGTTCCAAAACCTTTTTACTTCTTCATACGTATAATAAGCTGTCCAAGGCGCTAAATATGCTTTTCCACAATACTCGTTTACGGCCAATTCAGCTAAGCCTTCCATCAGCATAGCATCTAACAACGTAATAGTTCGATCACTTTTTTTCATCTGCATTAACCGACAAGCATGATGATATTCATGTGTCAAAACAGAGAGGACTTCTTCATCAGTCGTTTGAGTAGTGAGCAGTACGAAGATTTTATCTGTAAACGCTACTCCTGCTCTACCATGAAATTCCCTTTGCATTTTATGATTATGAGGATTGCTGGGCAGCAAAAATACCGGTATATCTGGCCCTCCCCACTCATGCTTCAAGAGTTCAAATTTTCTCTTTATCTTTTTCCATAGAGTACGCCTTTCCCCTATTTTTTCTAATTCACTCATGAAAGTTGATGAAGGTGGACACATCCCATATCCGACTAAAACATCTAAGAATTTGTCTTTTGATAAACCTTTAAAATAACGTTCAAGGCGGGTCACAACTTCCTTTTCATTTGTCCATTTTAACGTAGCGACAATCGGCATTATATCACCTTCAATTTAAATTACTGTCGCTTTCATCTTATGTAGTAGACGTTTTTTTGGTTTCTATATTTAAGCATAAAAAAGAAGCTGGGATATAACAAAACAAATCTTCAACCAGACGAAGACTCCCTTTTCTCACTTCTTTACGTTGTCAGAACATGTTTGTTTCATTGCGCTACGGCCGCTCGCTTCATTCCTCTGTGTTTCCAAAATCATTTTCACAACCAATAAAAAACCTAAACGAATAAAAGTGAGAAACTCTCAATCGCTTAGGTTTATCATTAGCTGAATTACTTATGTACCAGCCTCTTTTCATCTTAAAAAATATGAGTAGTTGCTTGAATAAAGAACTGGGATTGCTGATAGTTATACGTTACCTTTGAAAAATCGAAAGGCTGACCATTTGCTAAATGAAACACAGTTTCAATAGACATTGCGGGATCATCCTTGTAAAGTTTTAAATGATGAGCTACCTCTTCTGTTAGCTTCCCAACATGCACGTACAAATCTGAAAATCCAATCCTTAATCCCAATGCTTCTTGAAGATAGTTAAAAATAGACTCTGATACAATCTCTTTATTCAAATATGTAACAATGTTTTTATTATAAAAAGACTCTTCCAAACATAACGCTTGCCCATTGATATAACGAATTCGCTTGATATAGTAAACATCTTCCTCTACATCAATATTTAAGTTAAGTGCTACCTCTTGAGTTGGTTTTCTTACTTCTAACTCCAAGACTTCAGATGTTAAACGAAAACCTTCTAATTCACTTGTAAACCCTTGATTTGAAAGCAAACTAATATAGCCTTTTCGTCTATGTCTTCTTACAAAAATACCGCTCCCTCGAACTTGAAACACAACGCCTTTTTTCTCTAATAAATCCAATGCTTTAGTAATTGTGCTCTTGCTAACGGTAAACTTTGTCATTAAATCTTCTAATACCGGCAGCTTATCTCCCTGTTGAAGCTTATTCTCTTCAATATACTTTTCAATGTGAATTGCAATTTGTTGATACTTAACCATACAACATTCCTCTTTAACTTAGACTATTTTCCACAAGCTTTAGTAAAGTTCTTACCCAAAATATTTTTTCTAAATTTATTGTACGACAATTATATCATAAAAGAAAAAAGAATTACTCCACCCATTATATATATACAATATAATTATTTATTTATTGATAAATTGTATCGATACAATTATAATGTAAGCGTATACTAAATCGAAAGGGAGATTTATATGGGGGGAAAAATAAGAGATTACCGTAAGCTTGCAGGAGATATTGTGGAAGCAGTTGGTGGTGAAGATAACATCATTAGCGCGACTCGCTGCGCAACTCGGCTTCGAATTGTATTAAAACGATCGCAATCAGATGCTAAGCGTAAGGTTGCTGCAATGCCTGGCGTTATTACAGTCGTTGAAAACAGCGGACAATTTCAAGTGGTTATTGGTCAACACGTCGGGGAAGTATATGACGAATTTATCGGCTTAGTCAATATTGAAACAAATGAAGAATCTCAGGAGAATAAAGGAACTATTTTAAACCGAATTATTGCGACTATGTCCGCAGTATTCGCACCTTTTATTTATATTTTGGCTGCTGCGGGTATTTTGCAAGGGACGCTTATTTTAGTTAACTTGGCTTGGGAAAGCTTTGCCGCGACCGGGACTTACCAAGTATTGAGCTTTTTATCTTGGGCCCCATTCACTTTTCTACCAATCTTTATTGCCATTACCGCATCCAAGCATTTTAAAACAAACATGTATATTGCAGTTGCTTGTTGCGCTGCGCTCGTTAGTCCGACATGGGCAGAAATGGCAGCAAGCATCGCAGACGGGAATACTATTACGTTTTTAAATTTACCTTTAACAGAAACTGTGTATACGTCTTCTGTTTTACCACCGTTATTTTTAGTTTGGATTTTGTCTTATGTTGAGAAGTTCTTAAATAAGCAAATTAACGTTATCGTTCGACCATTATTTGTACCATTGCTGTGCATGGTCATCATGGTTCCTCTAACAATCTTGTTAATTGGTCCAGCTTCAACAATGGGAGCTAATGGAATTGCAAACGGATACAACTTTTTAGCAGAAAATGTCCCTGCTTTAGCCGGAGCAATTATCGGAGGTTTTTGGCAAGCAATCGTTATTTTTGGCGTCCATTGGGGTGTAACGCCAATGGTGCTGGCTAACTTCGATCAATACGGCAGAGATTCTTTCCAAGCATATCAAACCATTGCGGTTATTGCTCAGGTTGGTGCTGTACTTGGGGTATTCTTAAAAGCAAAAAGTCAGGAAGTGAAAAAAGTAGGTGTCTCTGCTGGCATTACAGGTATTTTTGGTATCACAGAGCCGGCCATTTATGGAGTTAACCTTCGCTTTAAAAAGCCATTTATTTTTGGATGCTTATCAGGTGCGACCGGAGCGGTTGTAGCAAGCTTTTTTAATCCATATTATTTTGCATATGCAGGTTTACCAGGTCCTCTAACACTTGTAAATGGTATCAGTTCAGACTACCCAAGTTCCATTTGGGGAATTTTAATTGGAAGTGCTATCGCAATTATTATGCCAATTGTTCTTATTCAAATTTTTGGTTTTGGTGAAGATACTGCAACAGACGGTGCGGACAGCAATGCTATTGAAAATCAAGAGGTAGCAGCCGCTTCAGACAGTCAAACAATGAATAAAGATGAAGAAATGACGAGCCCAATGACCGGAAAAGTCATTCCTTTATCACAAGTTCCTGACGAAGTATTCAGCTCTGGTGCCATGGGTGAAGGAATAGCAATTGAACCTTCTGATAACAAACTTGTTGCTCCATTTGACGGTGCTGTTATCATGATTGCACCATCAAAGCACGCTATAGGCCTTCGTTCAGACAGCGGTATTGAACTTTTGATTCATATCGGTCTAGATACTGTAACCCTAGACGGACAACCGTTTACTTTACATGTTAAAGATGGAGATAAAGTAAAAAAGGGCGATTTAATAGCTGAATTTGACCTTGAATCTATTAAACAAGCAAACTTAAAAACGATTACGCCAATCATTATTACAAATTCACATGCTTATAAAAAAGTCATTGCTGAAGATGTTCAATCCAGCACAGTAACAACAAACCTATTTACCATTGTGAAATAAGGAGGAAATAACAATGAAGAACATGCCAAAGAACTTTTTATGGGGAGGCGCTTTAGCTGCGCATCAATTTGAAGGTGGGTGGAACGCCGGAGGCAAAGGACCGAGCGTTGTGGATGTCTTAACAGCGGGCGCACATGGCGTACCGCGTCGAATTACTGACAAAGTTGAAGAAAATGAGTTTTATCCAAATCATGAAGCGATTGATTTTTACCATCGTTACAAAGAAGATATCGCTTTATTTGCTGAAATGGGCTTAAAATGCCTTCGCACATCAATTGGATGGAGTCGCATCTTCCCTCGTGGTGATGAAGAAGAGCCAAATGAAGAAGGATTAGCATTTTATGATAACGTTTTTGATGAACTACTAAAACACGGTATTGAACCTGTTATCACTCTATCTCATTTCGAAATGCCACTTCATTTAGCGCGAGAATACGGCGGATTCCGCAGCAGAAAAGTAGTTGACCATTTTGCTAAATTCGCAGAAGTATGCTTCAAACGTTATGAACATAAAGTGAAGTATTGGATGACTTTTAATGAAATCAACAACAAAATGGACGTGAATAACCCCCTATTTTTATGGACGAATTCAGGAGTAATCGTTAAAGAAGGAGAAAACGCAAAAGAAATTATGTATCAAGCTGGACACCATGAGCTATTAGCTAGTGCTTTAGCTGTGGCAAAAGGAAAAGAAATCAATCCTGAATTCCAAATTGGTGCCATGGTTTCACATGTTCCTATCTACCCTTATTCTTCTAATCCAGAAGATGTAATGTTAGCTGAAGAAGAAATGAGACAGCGCTACTTCTTCCCAGATGTTCAAGTTCGCGGTTATTATCCAAGCTATGCTTTAAAAGAATTCGAAAGAGAAGGCTATCATATTCCATTTGAAGACGGAGATTCAGAGATTTTAAAGAACGGTAAAGTTGATTATCTAGGATTTAGCTACTATATGTCTACCACTGTAAAAAGTGATGTTCAAAACGACAATACTGGTGACGTTGTGAACGGTGGATTACCGAACAGCGTTGAAAATCCATACATCGAGTCAAGTGACTGGGGCTGGGCAATTGATCCTACTGGCTTAAGATATACGTTAAACCGCTTTTATGATCGTTACCAAATCCCATTATTCATTGTCGAAAATGGCTTTGGCGCTATCGATACGCTAGAAGAAGATGGATCAATTCATGACGCTCAGCGAATTGATTATTTAAAATCTCATATTGAAGCTCTTGAAAAAGCCGTTACGTATGATGGAGTGGACTTACTTGGATATACACCTTGGGGAATTATTGATATCGTGTCCTTTACAACAGGCGAAATGAAAAAGCGCTACGGTATGATTTATGTCGATCGTGACAATGACGGAAATGGCTCAATGAAACGTTTAAAAAAAGATTCATTCAACTGGTATAAGCAAGTTATCCAAACAAATGGTGAACAGCTATAAGAATGGACATAGAAAAACACAGCGGCTAAGCCGCTGTGTTTTTTAATTAAGCTTCATATTTTTTAAAGATAATTGTTGCGTTGTGACCGCCAAAGCCTAAAGAGTTACTTAATACTGCCTTAACTTCTTGCTTTCTAGCTTTATTTGGAACATAGTCTAAATCGCACTCTTCATCAGGCGTTACATAGTTGATTGTTGGTGGAATAATACCATCAGCAATTGCTTTTACGCTAAAGATTGCTTCGACACCACCAGCTGCCCCTAGCAAATGACCTGTCATTGATTTTGTCGAGCTGATTGCTACTGATTTAGCATACTCTCCAAACACTTCTTTAATCGCCATTGTTTCAAACTTGTCGTTGTACTCAGTGCTTGTACCGTGAGCATTGATGTAGCTGATATCTTGTGGTTCAAGACCTGCATCAGAGATGGCTTTTTTCATCGCGCGAACGCCGCCTTCTCCTCCTGGAGCTGGCGCTGTGATATGATGCGCGTCGCCTGTAGAACCATAGCCAACAATTTCTGCATATATGCGTGCACCGCGTGCTAGCGCATGTTCAAGCTCTTCCAATACAACAATTCCTGCACCTTCACCCATGATAAAGCCATCACGGTCTTTATCAAAAGGACGACAAGCTTTTTCTGGATCTGGATTAGTGGATAGCGCTTTGTTTGCACAGAAACCAGCGATTGACAGCTTTGTGATTGGCGCTTCTGTTCCGCCCGTAATCATCACATCAGCATCTCCGCGCTGAATAACTTTAAACGCATCTCCGATTGAGTTTGTACCAGTTGCACATGCCGTCACGGTACAAGAGTTTACGCCTTTTGCACCTAGAGCAATCGATACTTGACCAGTAGCCATATCCGGAATCATCATTGGAATAAAGAATGGGCTTACGCGACGCTGACCTTTTGAAAGCAATGTTTCAAACTGGTTTTCGAACGTTTCCATTCCACCAATTCCAGACCCGATCCAGACTCCTACGTTTGGTGCGATTTCATCTGTGATGTTTAAGTCCGCATCTTTAACTGCCATTAGAGACGCTGCTAATGCATACTGCGTAAAGCGGTCCATTTTGCGTGCATCTTTTTTATCGATAAACTCCTCAACATTAAAATCTTTTAATTCCGCAGCTACTTTGGCAGGAAATTCTTCTGGATTTAAGCGAGTTAATGGACCGATACCTGATACACCTGCAACTGCATTTTCCCAAGTTGTGTCCACGTTATTTCCTAATGGCGTTACCGCTCCAAGACCTGTTACAACAACACGTTTATTACTCATGTTAGCTTCATCTCCTTCAAAAAATTATCTACAATTATCTTCCCCATCTAATTGCGATTGCCCCCCATGTAAGGCCACCGCCAAAACCTACCATTACAAGTAGATCATCATCTTTAATTTTACCTTGCTCCAACTCATGCACAATTGAAATCGGAATTGACGCAGCAGATGTATTTCCGTAGTACTGAATCGTTTTTGACATCTTTTCTTCTGGTAAATCTAATCGCTGCCTTGATGCTTCCATAATACGAATGTTCGCTTGGTGTGGAATTAAGAAATCCACATCTTCTTTTGATAACCCAGCTTTATCAAGAACATTAATAGCTGATTCACCCATTTGACGTACCGCAAATTTAAATACTTCTCGGCCGTTCATGATGATGTGATCATGTTCATTTTGATATAGGTGCTTTCCACCTGTACCATCTGAACCTAGTTCAAATGATAGAATGCCTCGACCTTCTGATACAGGTCCAACAACAACCGCGCCAGCACCGTCACCAAATAACACGGCAGTATTACGATCGTTCCAGTCTGTAATCTTTGAAAGTTTTTCAACACCAACCACTAAGACATTTTTATAAGCATTCGTTTCAATGAACTGTTTTGCAGTAATGACGCCATACATAAAGCCCGCACATGCTGCGCTCACATCATAAGCTGCTGCTTTTTTCGCTCCTAGCTTTTCTTGTAACATACAAGAAACGGTTGGAAACGGTTGGTCTGGTGTTACCGTTGCGACGATGATCATATCAAGATCTTCAGCTGATATATTTGCATCTTCTAGTGCGTTCACTGCCGCTTTATACGCTAAATCAGATGTATCTTCATTGTCTGCAGCGATTCGTCTTTCCTGAATACCCGTTCTTGTACGAATCCACTCATCTGAAGTATCAACCATTTTTTCAAGGTCAAAGTTTGTTAAAATTTTTTCTGGTACATAGCGTCCAATTCCAATTACACCAGCGTTCATACTCTTCACTCCTTTTATAGAAGATGTGGGAACTACACACCTTAACGACTGCCTTTATGGAACAAAGCAGCCTCTTTTTGATCAATCCTCGCTACTAAGATGATCGTTTCTATATCTTTTACAGTTTATATAATCAAATATTATGAGTTGGTACTAATTTTACTTTATTTTTTATTTTTTGTCTATATAGGTGTTTGTCCTAGTCGAATTTAATCGCTTCTACATATAGTGTTTATACGCAATGTTTTTACTCTTACCAAGAAAGGATGAGCCAACATGGCGCGCAGACGCTCACCTGACTTTTTCTCACAAGTGATGTTTGGTCGTTCTCCTAAGCAAGAGGAAGAAAAAGTAGACTGGGAATCCTTGCTTGCTCAAATCGATGAGATTATCGTTTCAATCGATGAATTAGCTCCGCTGCTTCTGGAGCTTTCTCCACTGCTTGATCGCTTCCTCGACAAAAAATAACAGTCCACTCTGGACTGTTATTTTTCATTCTGTTCTTTTAACGCGTCTTCTTTACCAAGTTCATAAGCATCGTTCATTACTTTTGTTAGAAGCCCCAGAACTGGTTGAACGTGCTCCATAGATAGTTCTACGCCTGTTTGATCTAAAATCTCTTTTGCTTCTGGTAAATACTTCATTGCGATTTGCATAAACTGCATTTGTTGTTCCATTATTCTTTCTCCTTCATATAAAAATCTATTCTTTCGTTTCACATTTTATATTAGCGATTATTATGCAAAAGCACAACCAGTACAGCTTCTCCTTTTACTCACTCATGAACATCTTTAAAAGAATGTTCTCATATGCCTTCTTTGAGCGCGAATTCCCTCTTTTAAAGTTGTTTTTGTTTCATAGTTTAAAAGTGTTTTTGCTTTTTTACTATACTCGTAAACTTCGTGTCGATTATTTTCCTCCACGTAGTCTTTATTCAGCAACTGTGCACCATGCTCCCATTTTTCTATTTTGGGGTCAAGTAAGTGAATTACTTCATTTCCATTTGTTTTTTCTTCTTTACATTTTAAAAAGGCGGGTACAACATCTTCAATATACGCAATATAGTCGGTACCTTCTCTTATATCCGCTGGCTTTTGGTTACTTAATAGCTGTGAATAATACATGGAAAGCGGCTGCCATGGGCCATACAAGCTGGGGATTCGGACAATAATGCACGTTAACCCCTTGTCTCGATACTTATTAATAAGCTGCTCAAACTGGAGAAAGAGGCGCCCTTCACTATTGTCAGGTTCAGGTTTTGTTTCTTCTCTTACCTTTAACTGTTTTTTTCCAAATACGCGTAAAGATGATGTCAAGATTAGCTTAGTATGAGTTTGAATGCACTTTTTTACTACATCACGCAGCGTTTGATATGCATTGTTCATCTCTTCTCGTAAAAAATCATCATGATAAAAATCGCCACCGTCAAAGTATGCAAAGTATACAGCATCTGTTTCGAATGTAATCATATCTAGAACATCATGATCTGTTCGCTTTTCAAAATTAGCATTCCGTCCTAACAGCAACCCCATTTCATTTTGCAAACTTGTTTCAGAATTATGAGCTTTATGAACAGATCCACTCACTTCTTCTCCATTTTCTAACAGCGCCGTACAAAGATGGAACCCCAAAAAACGGTTCGCTCCTATCACTACACAATTCCCCATTTCTTCTCCCCCAGTCTTATTCATAAAAAAAAGCCCCTATGATATGTATAATCATAGGAGCTCTCCTTATAACACTTTTTCATTTAGTTTATAAAATTGTAAAAGCGAACGTTCAAACAGATATTTTTTTTCCATTAGATAAAGCGACAATGAAATCGGTGATTGTAAGCTTAGGCGGTGCTGCTCATACTGCTTGCTGTGAATAAGCGGATAGTGAGTCACTTCATTAGCAGTGGTCCAAATTTTCACAGGCAGTGTAGACGTTAGTTGTTCACATGTAGGATACTGAGCAATCATTTTCGCAACTTGTTTACGCTCTACATCATAGGCTAGCGTCATATCTCTTGTAAATTGCTTGTAAAAAAATTTATTCTGTTTCTCATGACTAGCATGCGTATGCAAATCAATACACGGATTCAAAAGAGCTACCGATCGAATAAACGTTTCTCCGCCTTCCATTAATTGCATGGCGAGCAGTGCCCCCATACCTTCTGCCAAAATGTGAATGCGTTTATTTAAGATTTCTTGTTTCATAATCAAGTGATATAACTGTTTGGCTAAGCGGTTTGCTTTCGGGCTGCCCCAATGGCGTCCGTATAAATTGGAATAAAAAACAGTATAGCCTTCATCTTGTAAATATTGCAGCAGTTGAGATCTGCCACCGTGCTGAATCCAAAGACTTGTAGAGCTTTCAACAAAGTGGTCTTTATCACCAAGTACTAACACACCGAAACCGTTCGGCTTTTCTGGTACATGTACGACATTCCATTGAGTATCTAGACTAAAAAAACGCCGATGCATCATGACTGATCCTCCGTATAAAAAGCTACTTTCCTTTCATACAGCTTATGATAAAGCGTCACAATGTGACCGATTCGAATGCCTATTTATTCATGAGTTTATCAATAAGGTATACACTTTTTTAAAATAAAAACGGGCTCTGTGTATAAACAAACTTAATAAAAAATACTATTCATAAAAAATTCAATTTCTTCTTTGTAAACGCTATGATAAAATAAAGTCAAACTGTACTGTGAATGGGGTGAAAGTTGTGCGCGTTATTGCTGCTTTATTTTGGGGATTTTTATTAATTAACATGTCTGTATACGTTATTTCTTCTATGTCTGGTCAAGCGTTTGATTTTGCAACCGCTTCGATTATCAGCGTGGTATTCACGTTGCTTGTTATTATACTTGGTGAAGCTGGTGTTCCAAACGAACCGGTTGAAAATCATCATTAAAAAACCGCTAGCAAAAGCTAGCGGTTTTTTTTATTCTTTGATTAACACTACTGCTTGAAGCGGCTTCAGCGGTAATTCACCTTTTACAAGCTCATTGGTTGCGGCTGCCTTCCATTTTCCATTCGGAAGCGCAACTGATGTTGTCTCTGTTGTTGAATGATTCAAGAAGCTATAGAATTGACCTCTTTTTACAACTTCAACTTCACCCTTGGTTTTAAATGTATCTACTTGTGCTTCAGCTAAGATATCATCATACAATCCGTCTAGCATAGCATCTTCAACGGCTGTACCGATATAATACACAGTTCCTTTTCCAAAGCTATTTTTTGTAATAGCTGCAGTACCTTCATAGAAACAATCTCTATACTCTGCCAGTACTTCAGCCGTTGTTGGTTCAATTAAATCACACCAAATTGTTGCTGTTGATGCTTGCCCTTTTATCGCACCTTTTGTACCTACAATCGTATTTTGCTGTGATGTTTGTAGAGATTCATATTCATGAATTTGAATACCCGTAAACTCCGATAATGCACCGGGAAGCGTTTGTCCTGTGACAAAATTATTTTCTTCTTTTACACCTGCACGGTATGATAAAATAGCTGTTCCGCCATTTGAGACAAACTGTTGTAGCTTCTCCGTAAACTCACTATTTGTTAAAAAGTAAATCGGCACGATAACCACTTTGTAGCGCGCTAAGTCATCTGCAGCGGTAACCAAGTCCGTTAATACGTTTGCACTATGCACCGGGCGATAGAAACGCAGAAACTCTTGCTTATAAGCAAATGCATCACTTTGAGGCTGAATTCCCCACGCCCATGCATTCTCAATATCATAGTAAGCTGCTACTTCCGCTTCATATGGAGCATTAATCCACTCATCACCAAACGTTTTTAGTTCTTGAATAACTTCTTTTACTTCCTCGTACTTGCGCTTTGGTAGTCCATCATGATCTAAAATGCCGTGACAAAATTCTTCTGTACCAAACTGCGCTGCGCGCCAGCGGAAATAAACAATTGCTTCTGCGCCTCGAGAAATAGCTTGGTACGTCCACAACTTAATATGACCCGGACGCGGTAAGTAGCCAATACGACTCCATCCTTGCGCTCCCGATAGTTCTTCCATTACCCAAAAGTTTTTCCCACCTTTTGCAGATCGACAAAGATCATGCTGTTGAGCAATCGCTGCTGGCTTAATTGGCTCAGCTAACCCGCCCCAGACAGGATAATTATCAAACGAGACAAAATCTAAATCCTTTGACATATCCCATTGATTAATGGCTTGATCTGTAAATACAAAGTTATGTGTAATAAATTGATCTTTACGAACAATAGAACGTAAGATATCAACTTGAAGTTTATTATAAGCAGTATAAGCATCTGCGCAGAATCGGTCAAAATCTAAAAGAAGACTCGGATTATGCTCTTGATAAACTTTACGCGGGGTTGGAATTTGTGCCCAGTCCGTATACGTTTGACTCCAAAATACCGTTCCCCATTTCTCGTTTAATTGATCAAGCGACTGGTACTTCTTTTGTAACCAGCGCTGAAACGCAACTCGGTCAAGCTCTCCATAGCTACGATCTGACTTCTCATGACCATATTCGTTGTCTACCTGCCAACCAATGACGTCACGGTGCTGACCATATTTTTCTGCCATTTTTGTTACGATTTTTTTCGTAAACTGATGGTATTTTTCACTATTAACCGTGTAATGTCTACGCGCTCCAAACGAGATCGTTACTCCATTTTCATCAACCGGTAAAATTTCTGGATAGTTGTGAATCATCCAAGCTGGTGGAGTAGCAGTTGGTGTACCAAGCACTACTTTGATTCCGTTACTTGTTAATAGTTCAATGGCTTCATCATATAGTGAAAAGTCGTATACTCCTTCTTTGGGCTCCATTAACTGCCAACCAAATTCAGCAATACGTACAACATTAATACCTAGCTCCTTCATTAAGCGTACGTCCTCTGCCCATCTTGTTTTAGGCCATTGTTCTGGATAATAGTCAACACCAATATACATATCTTTCAGTCTCCCTTTAGCTGTTTATTTATCACATGAATATAAGAATGTTTTCTAGGTTATTCGCTACGCGCCGTTTGTTTTTGTAGCTGTTTTGTAAATTGATGAAAAGCTTCTTTCCCCTGCTCGTCTCGCTTGAACACACCAGCATGCTCTAAAATCGTCATAAACGTGGTACCAAGCTCCTTACGAATAATTTGCTGAACAGTTTCTTTAGTAAAATCCTCATAGCTTTCGCGGAGCTTTTTCATCCATGCTTCATGCTTTTGAATATGCGCATGTTCATCTCGAATCGCACAATCTCCATTAATCAAGTATTCACTGACTAGACGCATTTCTTCTTGTAAGCGCCCCGGTAATACTGCAAGCCCCATCACTTCAATCAGTCCAATGTTTTCTTTTTTGATGTGGTGGACTTCTTTATGAGGATGGTAAATGCCATCGGGATGCTCACCACTCGTTCGGTTATTTCGAAGCACAAGGTCTAGCTCAAATAGCTGTTCTCTGCGCCTTGCAATTGGCGTCACCGTATTGTGTGGCGTATCACCTGTAAAAGCATGAATCCCAACGCTTTCATCACTGTACTGCTGCCATGTTTTGTATACATGATTAGCGCATTCTACTAGTTCATTTTTATCCGTGCTCTGCAAGCGGATAACGGACATCGGCCACCTTACAATCCCCGCTTGAACTGTTGGATAATCTTCCATTGTAAAAGTTGCTTCTACTTTTGCTTTAGCCATTGGAAATTCATGATTTCCACCTTGAAAATGATCGTGAGTTAAGATGGATCCTCCTACAATTGGCAAATCTGCATTTGATCCCAAAAAGTAATGCGGAAATTGATCCGTAAATGACAGCAGGCGTTCAAACGTAGCCGCTGAAATCTTCATTGGCGTATGTTCACCTGAAAAGACAATGGCATGCTCATGATAATAAACATAAGGTGAAAACTGCAGGTACCACTGTTCTTCTGCAAGTTCAACAGGGATGATGCGATGATTTTGCCTAGCTGGATGATTAACACGTCCGGCATAGCCTGCATTCTCTTTGCAAAGCAGACAGTTTGGATACGAGCTCTCCTTCAGTGTCTTGCTTGCAGCAATTGCTTTTGGGTCTTTCTCTGGTTTTGACAGATTAATTGTAATCTCTAACTGGCCATACGGTGTATCAGTCAGCCACCCTTCATTTTTAGCAATTCGATCTGTTCGAATATAGTGAACATCTTTTGAGTATTGATAAAAATTTTGCGTAGCTTGCTGAGCACCCTCTTGTTGGAATGTTTGATAAAAACGACGATTAACCTCAGATGGAAGTGGGACAAAACTGCCCATGATTTTCGTATCCAGTAAATCTCGGTAAGTGATGGTATTTTCTATTAGATTGTGTTCAGCCGCCCAATCAAGCATTTTCTCTAAAATATCAACCGGATTTTCATAGATTTCTTGATCAACAGCTGCTGGAATATATTCATCGAGCTGCAGTGTCTCTAATAGCCTATTCCGAACAACATCAACGTCCCATACTGTTATAAGCTCTTTTTGCAATCCGTATTGAATAAGTCTTTGAATTTGTTCATGAATGTTGACTGACATACAATCTTCCTTTCTTCTCGTTCCGTAATCTATCGATAAGCTATTTTCTCACAGCTTTTATCGTTGAGGCTGTTTATATCCTTCTGGATGTGCTTGAAACCATTTCCATGCACTTTCAATCATTTGCTCCATTGATGTATAGCGTGGATTCCATCCTAATTCATCCATTGCTCTTTGAGAAGACGCTACCAGTTTGGCTGGGTCTCCCGCACGTCTTGGTGCAACAATAGCTGGAATGGAGTGATTCGTTACTTTACGCGCAGCATCAATTACTTCTTTAACCGTAAAACCATTTCCGTTCCCTAAGTTATAAGTACCGCTCGTATTGTCACGAGCTAACTTTTCAAGCGCTAATACATGCGCGTCAGCTAGATCTGTTACGTGAATATAATCTCGAATACACGTGCCGTCTTTTGTATCGTAATCATCACCGAAAATTGAGATATGCTCTCTCTTCCCAAGAGCTACTTGTAAAATAATTGGTATTAAGTGTGTTTCTGGCGTATGATCTTCCCCTAGCTTCCCATCCAAATGAGCACCTGCAACGTTAAAGTAGCGAAGAACAACATAACGAAGTCCATATGCTTTCTCTGACCATTTCAGCATTTTCTCAATCGCTAGTTTCGTTTCACCATAAGGGTTGGTTGGCTCTGTTGGATCATCTTCTAAAATTGGAAAATTCTTCGCTTCTCCATAGGTTGCAGCTGTGGATGAAAATACAATGTGCTTAACACCGTGTTTATTCATCACCTTTAACAAGCAAAGTGCACCGTACACATTGTTATCGTAATACGTTAAAGGGTCCGTTACGCTTTCTCCAACAAGCGAATCTGCTGCAAAATGTACAACGGATTCAATCTCATTTTCCTGAAAAACTTCATCTAAAAACTCGGTATCTCTTAAATCTCCAACATATAAACGTACACCTTCTAAAATCGCTTCTTTATGGCCTTTTTGAAGGTTATCAACAACGACTACGTCTTTCCCTTTATCCAATAACTCTGCTACTGTATGGCTACCGATATAACCAGCGCCTCCACATACTAATACAGCCATTCTTGCTCCTCCTTTTATACCGTTTCTAATGCTAATTCTCGTGCGCCTTCTCCGACTTCTACCACATAGAAATCTGCTTGTAAACCTGTTGCTTTTGTATAAACAGCACCTACTTCATCAATAAATGAATTCACCTTATCTTCTTTTACTATGCTAATTGTGCAACCCCCAAAACCTGCTCCTGTCATTCGAGAGCCGATTACACCTTCTTGAGCCCAGGCTGCTTCAACTAATGCATCCAATTCTTCCCCCGTAACTTCATAATCATCTCGCAATGAACGGTGAGATTCATTCATTAATAAACCTAACCCCTGCAAGTCGCCGTTGTTCAGTTTTACCACAGCTTCTTTTGTTCGTTCATTCTCATAAACTGCATGTTTTGCTCGCTTTTGATTCGTCGGGTTCTTAATCAAATGTTTTAACTGCTCAAACTGTACTTTCGTTAAATCTCCTAATGATTCAAGTTCATAACCGCTTTTTAAATCTGCTAATGCTTGATCACATTCAGATCGACGCTCATTATATTTCGAATCTGCTAATCCTCTTCGCTTGTTTGTGTTTGCAATTACTAACACTGCATTTTCTAGCTGGAGCGGACTGTACGTGTAGTCAAGAGTTTGACAGTTTAAAAGAATTGCCTTGTCTGCTTTTCCCATTCCAATTGCAAATTGATCCATGATTCCACAGCTGACGCCAATAAATTCATTTTCCGCTTGTTGTGATATCTTAACCATTTCAACCATATCAATATCTAAATCTTCTAATTGATTTAATAAAACAGCTGTTGCTAATTCAATAGATGCTGAAGAGGAGAGCCCAGCACCATTTGGAATATTGCCATAGAATAACACGTCAAATCCATTTCTTAGTTGATGGCCATTTTTAATAAATGTACTGATTACCCCTTTTGGGTAATTAGCCCAATCATGTTGTTCTTCATATACAAGATTATCAAGGTTATATTCAATGACACCTTTATGCTCAAAATTGGCCGAGTACATACGAATCTTCTGATCAGTTCGTTTGCACACAACTGCGTATGTTCCAATACTTAAAGCACATGGAAATACGTGCCCCCCGTTATAATCTGTATGTTCACCAATCAAATTGACACGTCCTGGCGCGAAGAAGCAGCGAACGTTTTCCGTTGTTTGAAAGATTTCCTGAAACTTTTTAATTAATTCACCCATCATGTCACATCACCTGTTTCTTTTTTATATCGTTATCTCTAAACTGTAAACGTATTCATGACTCTATTTTAAAAGCGTTAAGCCCGTTTTCTCAATGGTAAAAATAATCCCTGTAAACGGTAATTTCTTGCTAAGAAACAAACTAACATTCATGAACACCTTCTGCTAATAAAAACGGTGAATATCTGTCGATAATGTGAAGCTAGTTAAGACTATAAAAAGCCTTTTTTAATATTTTCATAAATAAAGTGAAATATATGTAGCAAAATGAAAACGATTACGTTAAAGTATAAATAACAATATTTTTTAAAAAAGAAGGTGAAAATTTGCTACCACAATTTCAAACAAAGGAATATGCCACCTATGCTTATCGTTTCTTTGAATCTCGTACTAGTGATGTTGCACAGCTATGGTCAGTAGGATGGGACGAGGTATACTCTCCTCTTTATAATTGGAGCGGGAAACAGCGAAAAGAAGTAGGAAAATATATTTTTCAATATACAGTGTCTGGATATGGAATGATTGAAGTTGACGGAACTCAATATAAGGTAGATGCAGGTAAAGCCTTTATTGTCAGCACGCCTGGCGACTATAGATATTATTTACCTAAAGAGAGTGAAAATTGGGAATTTATTTTTTTAACGTTGTATGGTGATGAGGTGAAAAAATGCTGGGATTACATCCAAACAAAGTTCCAGTCAGTCATCCGATTTCACCCTGAATCAGCACCGATACAACTTCTCGCTCAAATCTATAAGCGTGCAAGTGAAAAAAATATCACAGACCCATTTTATGCATCAAGCCTGTGTTATCGCTTTGTAATGGAGCTTTATCAATATGTAAAGAATATGGACTCTTTTACTGAAGACTGGCCTGAGAGCATTATTAGCTCTATCTTGTTTGCTAGAAACCATTACCATGAAGAGATTGGTCCAGATGAAATGGCGGAATCAGCAAATTTATCGCGTTATCATTTTAGCCGCTTATTTAAGCAAACAACGGGCTTAACTCCGATTCAATATTTAACAAAAATGCGGATTCAAAAAGCAGCTGAACTTTTGAACCAAACAAAATACTCAATTGAAGAGATTGCAGAAAACGTAGGCTATGCAAATGCAAATTATCTTACAAAGGTATTTAGAAAAACTACAAGCATGACGCCTGGACAGTATCGAAAGAGCAATTCATCAATTGATGAACTTTTTACTCTTCCAAAATAATCGTTTAAGCAAAAAAATCCCCCTTGTTGTCTAGGACTCTCGACAACAAGGGGGTTTTTATTTATTTTTCCGGTATCTCGACAACAACGGATCCATTTTCATAAATAAAAGTAAGCTTCTTACCCGGAATAATCATATTCTCTAAGATATCGCGTGCTGCTTGCAAAGCAATTTCTGTACGCTGTCTTTTTTCTTTTATTTCATCATCTGCTTCTTCAGTGCATTCAACGCTTCTAATTTGTTGAAGTGCTTGATCAATAAAGTCATATGCCTCATCATATACGCGCTCAACATGTTCTTTCATAAATTCAATCGATTCCTTTCTTTAACCTCTAATCGAATTACGCTTTGTGCTTATTATCTTAAAGGATAGTACTTCGTTCGACAATATGCAAGACAAGAAATATTCATTCCATATGTAAGATCCTGTACTCTCTAGAGACAATTTTGTTACATCGCGCTCCAAACACTAGTTTTTAACTTGTTTTCCCAACAAACAAAAATATCCGAACGATTGCAGACTAGCAATTGTTCGGATATCTCGTTGACTGAAATAATTATGTCCAAGCCTCTTTTGTCTTATGAAGCAATTCCAATTGGTGAAAAGAGCGCGTAAACCACTAACATTGCAAGAACCGCTGCAATTCCCATCGGATACAAAAGCTTCCAAGGAGTTAAGTCTACTGCTTTTTGATCTTCTAACACATATACATCTTGTTTTGGAGCAATTTTTCCAATAATAAGCATTAATCCGCTGCATAAAACGAATAGGATTGCTAAAATATGAAGATAGTGTAAACCTGTATCCCATACTAGCTGCGTTACCGCATAGATTGAGATAAATACAGCTAATGACACTTTGGCTGCAAGTGCAGGCACTCTTTTCGTCACATAGCCGATGAACACAATTGTAAAGATTGGAACATTGTAGAATCCATTAACCATTTGCAAGTATTCAAAGAATCCGTTTGGTACATTTGCAATTAAAGGTGCAACACACATTGCGAAAATAGCTAAGAATACACCTACTACCTTACCGTTTTTAACAAGCTCTTTATCTGTTGCTTTTGGCTTAAAATAAGGCTTGTAAATGTTTAAAACAAAAAGCGTAACGCTCGAGTTTAACGCTGAGTTAAATGATGATAAAATAGCTCCGAATAACACAGCTGCAAAGAATCCAACAAGCGGCGTAGGTAATACATGGTTAACCAGCTTAGGATACGCTTCCATAGGTGCAAGCCCTGGGCCAAAAATATTAAACGCAATAATACCAGGTATAATTAAAAATGCTGGTCCTAATAACTTCAAGAAAGCCGCAATGAGTAAACCTTTTTGTCCTTCTTTAAGGTTTTTGGCAGCCAATGCACGCTGCATAATATGCTGTGCTGTACCCCAGTAGAACAAGTTAACGAGTAGCATTCCAGTAAACATTGTACCAAATGGTACAGGATCTTTTTCTCCACCAATTGAATTTAGCTTTTCAGGTGTATTTTCCATAATTTTATTAAATCCATCAACTGGAGATCCATCGCCTAAAACCATTAGCCCTAATACAGGAATCATTAACCCTCCGATTAATAATCCAATTCCATTTACTGTATCTGATACAGCAACCGCTTTCAATCCTCCGAATATTGCATAAATTGAACCAATAATACCAATGGTCCATACTGTAATCCAAAGTGCTGTTGTGGAACTTACTCCGAACATACCTTGTACATTAAAAATGCTGCTCAGTGCAGTGGCTCCTGAATATAAAATAGGGGGTAATAAATTTAGTACATAACCAAATAAAAATAAAATGGTAACAATCTGTTTAGTACCTGAATCAAATCGAGATTCTAGAAAATCCGGAATCGTTGTAATTCCGCCTTTTAAATAGCGTGGAAGTAAAAATAATGCAACCAATACAAGAGCGATTGAAGACCCTACTTCCCAGCCCATTGCAGACATATTAAACGAATAGCCATCAGCATTTAAGCCTACAAGCTGCTCTGTCGATAAGTTCGTTAATAAAAGAGAGCCTCCAATTACCCAGCCTGTTAAGCTTCTTCCACCTAAGAAATACCCGTCTGATGTTTCTAAATTTTCATCGCGAGTGAAGCGATATGAAATATATGCTACTAAAACGGTAAAGAATATAAACGATCCCACAGTGACTATATTCATTGATGAACACCCTTTTCTATTTTCTGTCGTGTGCATTTTTGATGAAGGAGAGATACTTTTGAGCCAACCATCTATTTTTGTACCGCTTACAATTAGTTGTTTTCATATTATCATACTGTTTTTTGTCAGACAGTTAGATGATAGCTATACCTCTTTAGTGAATCTATTTATACTGCTACTTACTTTTTTTTATGTGCTATTGATTCAGCAAGCATTAAACAAAGTAATGAAAGTAAGAGCCTGTCTTCTTTTTGTGCAAATTAACGACTTGTTTTTCTTCATATTATATATGGTCGTAATTTTCAATGGAATTTTTTCATTTGTAAACGAGCAAGTGTTGCATAGTTATCGCTTATTTACGCTCGTATGTATGATTCCATTCTATTTCATTTTAATCTGGCTTTCTCTTCAGCTCTTTATAGAAATGAAAAGAACCGGATTATTGACTGTTTCATTAGGTGCTCTGCTATTAGCTTGTTATCCTTTAACATCGCTTATTTTGTTAGCATCACCTTTATCTAGTTTACTATTGCTTTCCTCCTTTATCTCTATAAGTTCTTTTGAAACCAAACAAGTACATACATAATTGTTTACTGTCCATTGTTTCTTTTAGGATCCTAAATAGTGCTTTACTAAGAAAGCGAATTCAATAATTTATACTCATTCTATAAGCGCTTACAATTATAGTCAATAGTAAAAATCCACGCTTACAAAGGTAGTTTTTTGCTCAACGAAAACACAGATACTATCTTCCTACTATTTGCGATAATGTACTTCATTTTTTCAAAGCAAAAAAAGACCATTTAGCAACTACTAAATGGTCTTTTTTTTATTATTCAATAACGAACTGGTCTCCTTTATTATCAATAACTACATCGCTGTGATCGGTGATATGTCCAGCAATTAATTCCCTAGCAATTTTTGTTTCAACATACTTCTGAATAAACCGTTTCAGCGGGCGCGCACCATAGACAGGATCAAAACCTGCTTTTGCGATGTAATTTTTTGCTCCCTCAGTTAGCGTCAGCGTAATATGTCTTTCTTGCAAACGATTTTCAAGCTGCTTTAATAGCTTTTCAATAATTGATTTTACTTCACTCACTGATAATGGCTTAAATAAAATTGTGTCATCTACACGATTTAAGAACTCCGGACGAAAATGCTGTCGAAGCTGCTGAAGTACCTGTTCTCGACTTTCCTCCTCAATGTTTCCATCTTCTGTTAAACCTTCCAGCAGTGTTTGTGAACCAATATTAGATGTCATAATGATAATCGTATTTTTAAAATCAACTGTTTTTCCTTTTGAATCAGTTATTCTTCCATCATCCAGCATTTGAAGGAGTACGTTAAACACTTCAGGATGTGCTTTTTCAATTTCATCTAGTAAGACCACAGAGTACGGCTTTCTGCGAACGGCTTCTGTTAACTGACCTCCTTCTTCATACCCAACATAGCCTGGAGGAGCACCAATCAAGCGTGAAACCGCATGCTTTTCCATATACTCAGACATGTCAATACGAATGATATGATCTTCACTGTCAAACAACGTTTCAGCAAGCGTTTTAGCTAATTCCGTCTTTCCAACTCCAGTTGGACCTAAGAAGATAAACGAACCAATTGGCCGGTTTGGGTCTTGAATGCCTGCTCGCGCTCGAATCACCGCATCAGTTACAAGTGATACAGCTTCATCCTGTCCAATTACGCGCGCTTTTAAAATGGACTCCATTTTTAACAGCTTTTCTCGCTCTCCCTCTACGAGCTTTGATACTGAAATACCTGTCCAGCGTCCCACAATCTCTGCAATCTCTTCTTCTGTAACCTCTTCACGAAGCAAGCGTGACTCTTGTTTTTTCGAAGCTTCAGCCTCAAGCTGTTTTAATTCTTTTTCATAGGCTGGAATATGCCCATGACGAAGCTCTGCAGCTTTATTTAGGTCATAACGTCCTTCTGCTTCTTCTAAATCTCGCTTTGCTTTCTCTAACTTTTCTCTGACATCTTGGACAGCTTGAATAGACTGCTTTTCCTTCTCCCATTGAAGCTTCATCACATCGGCTTTTTCAGTTAAGTTTGCCACTTCTTCTCGAATAGCGTCTAAGCGCTGTGTGCTAGCAAAGTCCGTTTCTTTACTTAATGCTGCTTCTTCAATCTGCAGCTGCATGACTCTTCTTGTTACTTCGTCTAGCTCCGCTGGCATAGAATCAATTTCTGTTCGAATGGTTGCACACGCTTCGTCTATTAGGTCAATTGCTTTATCAGGCAAAAACCGGTCAGATATGTAGCGATCTGACATAACTGCGGCTGAAACAAGAGCCCGATCATGAATATTTACACCGTGATGGATTTCAAATCGTTCCTTTAATCCTCGAAGAATAGAAATCGTATCTTCTACTGTTGGCTCTTCAACTAATACTTGCTGAAAACGGCGCTCTAGCGCTGGATCTTTTTCAATATATTGACGGTATTCATCAAGGGTTGTTGCTCCAATGCAGTGAAGTTCACCACGAGCAAGCATTGGCTTAAGTAAATTTCCCGCATCCATGGCTCCGTCTGTACGACCAGCTCCTACAATAGTATGCAGCTCGTCAATAAATAATAAAATCTGTCCATTGCTCTTTTTTACTTCTTGTAACACAGCTTTTAGACGCTCTTCAAACTCACCGCGAAATTTTGCTCCTGCTACTAAGGCTCCCATATCTAGAGCAAACACCATTTTATCCTTTAATCCTTCGGGAACATCTTTTCGCACAATCCGCTGTGCAAGCCCTTCCACAATCGCTGTTTTACCCACTCCAGGCTCTCCGATTAACACTGGATTATTCTTTGTTTTACGAGAAAGGATTCGAATGACGCGACGAATTTCTTGATCTCGGCCGATGACAGGGTCTACTTTTCCTTCTCTTACTTCTGCTACCAAATCACGACCATACTTGCTTAAGACTTCGTATGTCCCTTCAGGTGTTTGATTCGTAATACGTTGATTGCCACGAATTTTTTGCAGAACGTCCATTAGCTTTTGCTTCGTGATTCCGTATTGGTTAAACAGCTTTCCCAAACTAGTTTTTGAATCTTTATTAGCCCCGGCTAAAAACAGGTGCTCTACTGCCATATATTCGTCTTTTAAGTTATCTGCCTCTTCTTGAGCTTTAACAAGCAGCTGCTGTAGAGCCGACGTAATATATACTTTACCAGCTTCAACACCTGAACCAGTTACAGATGGCTTTTTAGCTAACTCTGCTTCAAGGCTTTTTATAAACTGCTCTGTTTCAATATGTAAATGATCTAAAATACGAACCGCAATGCCATCTGGCTGATGAACTAACGAGTAAAGTACGTGAAGACTATCAATTTCTTGATGACCTCGCTTAATGGCTTCAGATTGTGCACTCATAACTCCTTCCTGAAGCTTTTGCGTCATTTTATTTACATCCATTGTAATCCCTCCACCTTTGACTATTCTTGACCTTTATTTCATATTATAAAATGGTTTTTGTACGCAAGTAAAGCCATCTGCAGGAGATGGCTTTACTTGTATATTAAGGCTTTCTAATATATGTCCAATGACGATCATCATTCGACGTTTCTGGAAAACGATCTCCAGCTTGCAACTTCACTTTTTTAGGATTATTTACGTTGCTTCCCGTTTCACCAATTTCTATATAAACACCGTTATTTGGTGCTTTTTGACCTGCTGTAAAATGACGGTTTTGTCCCATTTCCCTTCCTCCTTCATTAATAAAAAATCCAGCTCTTCTCTTATACTATGCCCCCTGTTTTTCATTTCATAATCAGGATATGAACTAGGAAAACATTAGAAAAAGCGTTTACATTTAAAGGAATTTCTCTTTTTACTTCACAGTGAAGCAAAGTTTTTTTATACTGAAAGATGTACCTTTAACAAATATTTAAATTAACTATTGAAAATGTAGAAAGGATTTACGCATGGAACAATTTTATTTGCTTTTGAAGTATTTATTTTTAGGCCTTTTCCAAGGGATTACAGAACCGATTCCCGTCTCGTCTAGCGGACATATTGTACTTGCTCAACATTTATTTGGTTTAAATATTGAAGGCCTCAGTTTCGAAATTTTAGTAAATACAGCTTCTTTGATTGCAGTACTTATTATTTATCGTGAAGATATTCTTCGACTTATTGTAAATGGTCTTAAGTTCTTAAAAACAAAGGATCAAGACGCAAAATCTGATTTTCAATTTATCATTTACTTAATCATCGGAACAATTCCGGCCGGTATTATTGGAGTACTTTTTGGTGATGTGATTGAAGCAAATCTAAAATCGTTGAAAGTACTTGGTTTTGCTTTAATTGCTACGGGTATTGCCCTTTGGATTATTCGTAACCTTCGAGGACGAAAAAATGACGCAGCGCTTTCTGTAAAAGACGCTATTATTATTGGACTAGCGCAAGCTGTAGCACTTATCCCTGGAATTAGTCGCTCAGGAGCAACTATTGTTGCTGCTATGCTACGCGGAACAAAACAAGAAACGGCTCTTCGTTTCTCATTCTTACTTTACATTCCCGTAAGCTTAGGTGTAACAGTATTAGGGATTAGCGACATCTTAAATGATCCAAACTTTTCTGAGCTATTATTACCCTATACAGTAGCTTTCTTTGCTTCATTAATTGCTTCTTATTTCTCATTAAAGTGGTTTATGGGTATTATGGCGCGAGGAAACTTAAAATATTTTGCTTTTTATTGTTTTATTGTCGGTGCACTAGTGGTTATTTTTCATTAAAAAAATGCGGATGGAAAACCATCCGCATTTTTTTAATGAGCAAATTGAATCGCTTGTTCAATTTCTGTTTTTCCGCTTAGTATTTCAAACGTTTTTCCAATTGTTGTTTCCTCATCTAAGCTTGCTACCAGTGCTTTTGCTACGTCTGCTCGAGGAATTGTTGCAGATTTGTCCGCAATGTCTGTGTTCACATCAATTTTTCCAGTGGCTTGATCATCGGATAAACTTCCTGGGCGAACAATTGTATACGCTAAATTTGATTGCTTTAAGTATTCATCAGCAATTGCTTTAGCACGAAGATAAAGTTGAAGCCCCTCTGGGCCTTGCTCAGGCGCGTCTGTTCCCATTGAACTTAACATAACAAAGCGCTTCACTCCTGCTTTTTTGGCCGCATCAATGACATTCTTCGCTCCATTTTGATCCACAGCAATTGTCTTATCATCTCCAGTGTGACCACCGGAACCCGCTGCAAAGATGACAGCATCCATTCCTTTAACCGCTTCTGATACATCTTTTTCTAAATCCGCTAGTATCACATCTACATTTTGCTGTTCAAAAGCTTTCTTTTGCTCTTCTTTACGTATCATGGCATATGGTTGATGTTGACTGGAGTTAGCTAATAATTCCACTACCTGTTTACCTGTTGTTCCATTTGCTCCTACTACTAAAACTTTCATAGATGTCCTCACCTTTCGTTCTGCTTAATATGTTTATGGTGTTCCCCTGGAATGTACAAATTAAACCCGATATGAAAGAAACATATAGACAACAGGCTTGGATCTAACGAACTAATTCCACCTTAAAGACGAATCATGACGTTTCTAGACTAGTTAGGTTAAAAAAACCACGTTCCTTCCATTGTGCTCCACTAGTTGTTAATAATTTTTCGTTCTACCAAAAAATATCCGAGCTACCAAAAGTAATTAACTTTTAATAGTTCGGATATTTCATCAATTAAAACCCTTATGTCACGGCCTTTTTATACCATCATTAAGCTAAGATTGCTTGTAGCAAGGCTTTTTGTACATGCATGCGATTTCCAGCTTGCTGGAACACAACAGAGTTTGGCCCATCAATAATGCTCGCCGTTACTTCTTCTTCACGATGTGCAGGTAAACAGTGTAAAAACAGATAATCTGACTTGGCATGTTGAACAAGTTCATCGTTTACTTGATACGAAGCAAATACTTCTAAACGCTTTTTCGCTTCTTCTTCCTGTCCCATACTCGTCCATACATCTGCATAGATTGCATCAGCATTTTGAACGGCTTCAACAGGATCTTCTGTAATAGTAATGGTTGCTCCAGTTTCGTTTGCAACTTTTTTTGCATATTCCGTTACAAATGCCTTTGGTTCATAGCCAGAAGGACAACCAATTGAACAATCAATCCCCATTTTTGCACATGCAATCATTAACGAATGAGCTACATTATTTCCGTCACCTACGTAAGCTAACTTTAAGCCGCGGAACGTTTGTTTATGCTCATAAATTGTGAGCAAATCTGCTAGTGCTTGGCACGGATGATAATCATCCGTCAAGCCATTAATTACTGGGATAGATGCGTATTCCGCCAGCTCTTCTATTTTAGAATGTTCAAACGTACGAATCATAATTGCATCGATAAACTGAGACAGCACTTGAGCCGTATCACCGATAGTTTCACCACGACCAATTTGAAGGTCTTGACTGCTTAAAAACAGTGCATTTCCGCCTAACTGAAGCATACCTGCTTCAAACGATACTCGCGTTCTTGTTGAAGACTTTTCAAAGATCATGCCTAAAGTTTTTCCTTCAAGCGTTTTAACGATTTCTCCATTTTTATGCTTTTCTTTTAAGCTAATAGCACTTTCTAGTAAAAACATAATATCTTCTGGTGTTAAATCTTTTAATGTCAGCAAATCTTTACCTTTTAAATTTGCAGATGCTGATACGGTACTCATGAGATTGTCACTTCCTTTTCATTATGTTGAAACCACTCTTGTAATGACGATACGCTATACTCACTTACATGATATGACTGTAAGAACAGTTCGAACGTTTCTAGTTCTGTTAATACTAGCAGACCGTGCTTTAATGCAAGCATACGATTATCTTTCTTTGCAGAATCAAAACTTACAAATAGTAATGCTTCTTTGCTTTTTGTCCAAGCTTGTAGATCTTTCGTATCTACAAGTTTCAAACCAGCCTGAGTAATCGCTACTTTTAATTTTTCTGGTACTTCTACTGCATCGATATAGATTTCAACTGCTTCTTTTTTAGACGTTGCATACTGATGAAATACTTTCTTAGACGCTTCCTCGATTGTAGAAGCAATCGCAATTCCTTCTCCTGTTGATTTCATTTCTGGTCCAACAAGTGGATCTACTCCTGATAATTTACTTGTCGAGAAGACAGGAAACTTTACTGTTACGTATGCTGGGTCTGGCAATAAACCTGTTTGTTCGCTCATTTCCGACAAAGATTTCCCGAGCAATACTTGCGTTGATAGCGAAATAAGCGGAACATCACATACTTTACTTACAACAGGAACTGTACGACTTGCACGAGGGTTTACCTCTAAAACGTATACTTCATCGTTATAGATTACATATTGAATATTCATAATCCCTTTATAGTTAAGCTTTTGAACAATTTTTTGAGCATATAAAACCATTTGTTGTTTATGAGCGTTCGTTACACTTTGGGCTGGTAAAAGCGCATAGCTGTCACCAGAGTGAACACCTGCTTTTTCAACATGCTCAACGATCGTTGGAATTAAAACGTCTTTTCCGTCGCAAACGACATCCACTTCAGCTTCTTGCCCAGGATAGTAAGCATCAAGCAGCATTGGGAAATGTGATGATTTAATCGATGATAAACAATCCATAAGTTCCTGTTCATTTTGAAGCGTAAGCATTCCTTTCCCTCCAATAACGTAAGAAGGACGAATTAATAGTGGAAAGCCCATTTCTTTTGCCTTTGTAACCAGCTGTTGCTCACTATCTGCCATCTCACCAGGAATATGTGGAATGTCACAATCGTCTAACAGCTGATAAAACTGCTCGCGATCTTCTAAGGCGTCTATCATGCTATTCGTAATACCTAGCAAGTTAACTCCTGCCTCTTCAAGACCTTTAACTAATGAAATAGCCGTTTGTCCACCGTATTGAACAATAACATCATTTACGTTTTCTGCTTCTAAGACATTTAAGACATCTTCAACCGTAACTGGTTCGAAATAGAGACGATCTGCTACCTCAAAGTCTGTGCTAACCGTTTCTGGATTATTGTTAATCAAAATGGTTTCATAACCCGCCTTTTCAAGCGCCCACACACCGTGTACTGAACTGTAGTCAAATTCTACACCTTGCCCAATTCGAATCGGACCAGATCCAATAATTGCTACTTTTTTATTTGAAGACGGTTCAATTTCGTTTTCTCCATAGTAGCTAGAATAAAAATATGCAGTGGATGATTCAAATTCTGCTGCGCACGTGTCAACCATTTTATAGCTTGGATAAATCTTTAAATCTTTAAGCTTAGCGCGCACCTGCATCTCTGACACATTCCAAATAGAAGCTAAATATGCATCCGTAAAGCCATGTTCTTTTGCATGCTTTAGTGCTTCTTTATCAATTGAATCAAAATTAACGTTCTTTAATTCTTGTTCTTGATCAATTAAATGACTGAAATGATTTAAGTAGAAGTAGTCAATTTTCGTCTTTTCATGAATTTCTGCTGTTGTCACATCACGACGCAACAATTCTAAAATGATAAAGATACGCTCATCGCTTTGGTCTGCTAGCTTATCAAATAAAGCATCTAAAGATAAAGCCTGTAGTTCTTCTACTTCTAGTCCATTTAAATCAATTTCAAGAGATGATAATGCTTTTTGGAAGCTTCTTGTAAAGGTGCGGTCAATGGCCATCACTTCACCAGTTGCTTTCATCTGCGTTCCTAGCGTTCTTTCTGCATAGAAAAATTTATCAAAGGGCCATCTAGGAAACTTCACAACCACATAGTCTAACGCTGGTTCAAAGCTAGCATACGTATCTCCTGTAACAGGATTTAATAGCTCATGAAGGTTATACCCGACCGATAGTTTTGCTGCAATCTTTGCGATTGGATATCCCGTTGCTTTTGATGCCAAAGCAGACGAACGACTGACGCGGGGATTGACCTCAATTAGATAATATTGTTTGCTGTTAGGATCAAGTGCAAATTGGATATTACAACCACCAATAATACCGAGAGCCGAGATAATTTTAATTGATGATGATCGCAGCATCTGATACTCAACGTCTGTTAATGTTTGTGAAGGTGCGACTACAACAGAATCTCCTGTATGTACACCAACTGGATCAATGTTTTCCATGTTACAAATCGTAATGCACGTTCCGTTAACATCACGCATAACTTCGTACTCTACTTCTTTAAATCCTGCGATGCTTTTCTCAATTAAACATTGATGAATAGCACTTTCTCGAAGGCCTGATGTGGCAAGCTTTTCAAGCTCTTCTAATGAATGTGCAATTCCTCCACCCGTTCCACCGAGAGTGTAAGCTGGTCGAACAATAACCGGAAAACCAATTTCTTTAGCAAACGTTAACGCTTGCTCAACTTCAGTTACAACTTCACTTTCAGGAACTGGCTCATTTAATTCCTGCATGAGGGCACGAAACTCTTCACGACTTTCTCCTTGCTTAATGGATTCAATTGGTGTACCTAGCAGCTTCACGCCGTATTTTTCTAAAATTTGATGTTCGTGTAGCTCTAATGCTAAATTCAGTCCCGTTTGTCCTCCTAGCGTTGCTAAAAGGCCATCAGGCTTTTCTTTTGCAATAACTTTTTCAACAGAATCAACCGTAAGTGGCTCAAAATAAATACGATCAGCTATATGTGTATCCGTCATAATTGTAGCCGGATTGTTGTTAATTAAAATGACTTCATATCCTTCTTCTTTCAGTGAAAGACACGCCTGTGTACCTGAATAATCAAATTCGGCTGCTTGCCCAATCACAATTGGACCAGAGCCAATAACTAAAATGGTTTGTAGTGTTTTATCTTTAGGCATATACTTTTTCGCTCCCAACTTGCTGTACTTGCTTCATAAATTCATCAAAGATATATGTGCTATCACTTGGTCCTGGATGTGCTTCTGGGTGATACTGTACCGATAACACCGGAAGTTGCTCATGTACAAGACCTTCAACTGACTGATCATTAACATTTTTAAATCGTACTTTAAGAGGCGTTTGCTCGACTGTCACTTCATCTACCACATAGCTATGGTTTTGTGATGTCATACATACTTTATTTGTAAATAAATCAATAACCGGCTGATTTGCTCCACGATGACCGAACATTAATTTCTTGGTTTTTGCACCGAATGCTAACCCGATTAACTGATGACCAAAGCAAATTCCAAGCGTTGGATATTTACTGATAATTGCTTTGATTTCTGATAATTGATCTGCTACTTGCATTGGGTCTCCCGGTCCGTTTGATAGAACAATCCCATCTGGCTTTAACGCTTTAATTTCTTCAAGTGAAGTCGAGTAAGGAACCACCGTCACTTGGCAGTTGCGATTTAATAGCTCTTGTAAAATTGATTTTTTATAACCAAAATCCATTAGTACAATATGTTGTTTATCTCCAGCGTGTGATACAACCTCTTTCGTTGATACTTGCTTAACCACGTATGGTTCAGAGTCCGTTACTACGTTACCTTGAGCAGAAGCGGAAAAGGCTGCTTGCATTGTTCCCTCTTTTCGAATTCGTTTAACGACCGCTCTCGTATCCACATGTGTGATAAGAGGAATATTCCACTTTTTTAAATATTGCTTAAAGCTATACATCGCTTCATAATGGAATCCTTCATCGGAACATTCGTATACGACAACGCCTGCTACATGAGGCTTTTTACTTTCAAAGTCTTTCTCATTAATCCCATAATTTCCAATCAATGGATAGGTAAAAACAATAATTTGGTCTTTATAAGAAGGATCCGTCACAACTTCTTGATAGCCTGTCATTCCTGTAAAAAAGACAATTTCTCCGCTTGCTTGGTGAGAGGCAGTATTTTCAATACTACCTTCAAATGAATCTCCGTTTGCTAAATGTAAATATCCATTCATTTTGCATCCCTCTTCGAATAATTATTTATTTTAAAGAATTTTTATACATTACTTTCAAAAAAATAACTGTTTATATCGTTATCTTAAGCTCTTGAAATACTTGCTCAATAACAGTCAGTGCTTCTGATAACTCTTCACTGCTAACTGTTAATGGTGGTAGTAAACGTATTACGTGAGGACCTGCACCTAACACTAACAGTCCTTTTTCACGCATAGCAGTGATTAACTGGGCTTGATATTTCCCGCACTCAATACCAATCATAAAACCTTTTGCACGAACTTCTTTCACAATTGAATAGCTTTCTAACATGTCGGTTAGCTGTTTTTTGAAAGTGGCTGACTTGGCATTTACTTCTTCTAAGAATTGTTGATTAAAAATAATTTGCAGCGTTGCTTTAGCCGATGCTAAGGCAATTGGATTCCCCCCAAATGTCGTACCATGGGTTCCAGGTCCGAATGATTCCTTTAAAAGACCTTTCCCAATCATTGCACCAATAGGCATTCCGCTTCCTAAGCCTTTCGCAGCTGTGATAATATCAGGCGATAAATTAAAGTGCTGATAAGCAAATGGTTTACCTGTTCGGCCAATTCCTGTTTGTACTTCATCGACAATAAACAGCGCACCGTATTCCTGACATAGCTTTTGAATAGTTGTTAAAAAACTTTCTGTTCCTGGCACTACTCCGCCTTCACCTTGAACAACCTCAGTCATAATTGCAGCTACCGTATCATCCATTTCTGCCTCTAAGCTTTCTACATCATTATAAGGAAGATAAACAAATTCATTAACGAGTGGTCCAAATCCTTCATGAATCTTTGCTTGCCCAGTTGCCGTCATCGTTGCAAACGTACGGCCATGGAACGATTTCGTAAACGTAATAATTTTATGCTTTTTGGTATGCTTTCTTGCTAGTTTAATAGCCGCTTCGTTAGCTTCTGCTCCACTATTGCAAAAGAACACTGCGTCTCCGCTTGAATTAGCAACAAGTAAGTTGGCTACTTCTTCTTGGATGGATTGGTGAAATAAATTAGACACATGCCACACTTTATTTAACTGTTCTTCTACTGCTTTTTGAACTTCAGGGTGACGATGCCCTACGTTACATACAGCAATTCCTGAAATGAAATCTAAATATGTTTGGTTATTTTCATCCGTTAAATACGTTCCATTCGCTTCTTTTACATGTATATCAAGACGTTGATACGTTGGAAATAACGAGCTCATCTTTATCCTCTCCACCTTTAATAATATGTTTAATTGCAGTTCCAACTAAGTTTCCACTTTGATCTAAAAAGCCGTTAATACCACTGATGATATTGACCTCGTGTAGCGTTGGAGACAATGCTTTGACTGCTGACATAACCTTAGGAATCATCCCTCCATAAATGGTTTTCTCTTCGATTAGCTGGCTCACTTCTTCTACCGTCAACTCTGTTAACAACTGCTGGTCTTTTAAAACTCCTTGCACATCTGTTACAAACATAAGCTTCTGTGCTCCGAGTGCCTTAGCAATTGAACCTGCTGCTACATCAGCATTAATATTAAACATCTCACCTTGACTATTTACACCAATCGATGAAATAACAGGGATGTAGCTTTTTTCTATCAGCTGCTTTAAAAGGTTTTCATTGACAGAAACCACTTCCCCAACATAACCTAATTTTTCAAAATCAATAGCTTCAGCTTCTAAAAGCTGAGCATCACACCCTGACAAACCAATTGCTTGAAGACCTTGAATTTGAATATCACGCACAAGCTGTTTGTTAACCTTTCCTGATAGCACCATTGTCACCACATCTAAAGCTTCTTTAGATGTTCGTCGTAAGCCATCTACGAATTCTGCTTTAATATCAAGCTTTGCTAACATATTCGCAATATCTGGCCCCCCACCATGTACTAATACAATGTTATGGCCACTCTCAATCAGCTTCTTTAAGTCTCTAAAAAATGAATTTGTTAACTGATTAATGATGCTTCCTCCACACTTTATAACAATTGTTTTTGCATCCGACATCGTCTTCTCTCCTTACGTTCGGTAACTTGCATTAATTTTCACGTAATCATAAGTTAAATCACAGCCCCATGCTTTTCCTTTAGCTGTTCCTTCATTAAGAAATACATTCAAAGCTACATGTTCCTGCTGTAAATAGTTCTTAGCCGCTTCTTCATCGAAAGCTTGAGGCTGACTATTTTGCAACATCACGATGTCACCTAACGCCACCGTTATATCATTTGGATTAATTTTGACCCCGCTGTAGCCAACTGCGCAAATAATTCTTCCCCAGTTTGCATCCGCTCCGTACACAGCTGTTTTAACAAGGCTTGATCCAACAATTTGCTTCGCAATTGTATTGGCATCTTCATTTGTAGCAGCACCTTCAACATTTACTTCAATAAGCTTTGTTGCACCTTCTCCATCGCGAGCAATTTGCTTGGCAAGATCCTCACACACAAGTCGAAGTGCCTCATAAAATGCGTTCCAATCAGAGTGATTTACCGTTAGCATTTCGTTTTCAGCTTTTCCATTTGCAAGGACTAACACCATATCATTTGTGGATGTATCTCCATCAACCGTAATCTGATTAAAGCTTTTATTCGTAATAGATCGAAGGGCATCTTGTAAAACTATTGATTCAATATTGGCATCTGTCGTGACAAATCCAAGCATAGTTGCCATATTCGGATGAATCATCCCTGATCCTTTCGCTGCTCCACCAATCGTAACGGTTTTTCCATCGACAACCACTTCGTAGCAAGCAGTTTTCATTACTGTGTCAGTTGTTAAAATCGCCGTTTGGAAAGCTTCTGCTCCTTCCTTTGTATTTGCTGGTTGAAGCTGCTTGATTCCTGCATTAATCTTCTTCATATTTAATAGTTCACCAATCACACCTGTAGAAGCGACGGCTACATAATGAGCAGGTATTTGAAACTGTTCGGCGCTTGTATCCCGCATTTCGTATGCGTCTTTTAACCCTTGTTCACCTGTACAAGCATTCGCACAAGCGCTGTTCACAACAACAGCTTGTAGCTTTTGTTCTTGGCTGATGCTATCTTTTGTCACATATAAAGGTGCTGCTTGAAACGTATTTAGCGTATAAACCGCCGCACAGTTAGCAGGCACATCGCTCATAATGACGCCAATATCTTTTTTCTCATATCGAAGTCCGGCATGAATTCCCGCAGCGGAAAATCCTTTTGGACTAACAATCGTACCATTCTCGATTTTTTTAATATCTACCAAACTCTTTTTTGCTGTAATCACATTATTCCCTCCTACGCTGCTCATCATGGATAAACAGGTAATCCGTTAATACCCAAGTTCTCTTCAAAGCCCAGCATGATATTTGCATTATGTACCGCTTGCCCTGCTGCACCCTTCATCAAATTATCAATCACTGAGACGATTGTGATCCTTTTCGTGCGCTCATCATAATCAAGGCCTATATCACAATAGTTTGATCCGCTCACTTCTTTTGTTGACGGAAATTCTCCTAGCTTTCTCACTCGAACAAAAGGCTTTGCTTCATACGCTTGCACATACAACTCATGAAGTTCTTCTATCGACTTCTCTTCCTTTAACTCTGCATACATCGTGGTCATAATCCCCCGCGTCATCGGAACAAGGTGCGTATTAAACATTACGTTACCAATTTCAGAATCCCATCGCGATAAAACTGATTCAATTTCAGGAATATGCTGATGCTTGTTAACTTTATAAATTTTCATATTTTCATTGATTTCAGCATAATGTGCCAGTTGAGATAATCCGCGACCTGCTCCTGAAATACCGGACTTTGCATCAACGATAATGGAATTAGAAACCACTATTTTTTCTTGAGCAAGCGGTGCTAACCCCAATAACGTTGCCGTTGGATAACACCCCGGATTTGAAATGAAATCAGCGGATGATACTTCATCTGCAAACCATTCTGACAAACCATAAACGGCCTTCTCTAAGTCTTCCAAACTAGCAGAAGGCTTTTTATACCATTTTTCATATAGCTCTTCATCTTTTAATCGAAAGTCTCCCGAGAGATCTATTACTTTTAATCCTTCGTTAATTAATGTAGGAACTAGCTTACTCGATACACCTGAAGGAGTTGCTGTAAAAACCATTTCAAGCTCTTCCGCCATTTCTTTAGGGTTAATTTCTTTTAATTTATATGCAAAATGTGATAAGTGAGGATAAACTTCAGATATTGGCAAATCATTCTGTGAAGATGAATACACTGAATGAATATTTAAATATGGATGACCGTCTAACAACCGAATTAGTTCAGCGCCACCATAACCTGTTGCTCCAACAATACCGACGTTAATCTGTGTCATAATACTACTCCTTTTTCTACGTAACTATTTGAATTATTTCTCATTATAATACTGTATAAAAATAAAATCAAACGAATATTTAAAAAAATTTTATCTTTTTTGAAGTTTGTTAATTTGTTTTAAATATACACACAAATTTATTTTTATTAAAAAACACTCAAAAAAAGTACTTCAACTTTTAAGCTGAAGTACTTTTTTTCACTGAATGCCTAGTGCAATTTTCGCATAGCGTGACATTCTCTCCTTTTCCCACGGAGGGTTAAAGGTAATATTCACCTCGACATTTTCAACGCCATCTAGCCCAATTACGTTTTTCTTCACATCTTCTGTAATTGCTCCTGCTAATGGGCAACCAATGGATGTTAGCGTCATCGTCACAACAACTGTTTGATTTTCTTCCATCATTACATCATAAACAAGGCCTAAGTTTACAATATCAACGCCTAGTTCAGGATCAACTACCTCTTCAAGTGATTCCATAATCTTTTCTTTTAATTGTTCATCCATGTCGCAATCTCCTTTCATATTATGAGATTCTTTTTCGATTGTTTTACCGTAACAATCTCGTTTCTATCTGTCAAACGTTGTGCTTTGTTCTTTTCACAAACTTATGTAAGATAGAAAATAAGCGAATGAATTACGCTGATTTTTAATATATATAAAACCAACTAATTAAGTTCGATTACTTATTAAGATGTGTAAAGGAGATCCTATGAATACAGAAAAACATTTAATCGCTTTAGATTTAGACGGCACGTTATTAGCTGATAATAAAACCATTCTACCTAAAACAAAACGGACGCTTGAACGAGCGAAAGAACTTGGACATATCGTCATGATTGCTACTGGAAGACCTTATCGTTCAAGCGCGATGTATTATGCAGAAATGGAACTCACGACCCCTATCGTTAATTTTAACGGAGCATTGGTTCATCATCCACGTGAAAAAAATTGGGGAGTGTATCATGAGCCGCTTCATAAACAAACCGTTGATGATATTGTCGAAGCAATGAGCAACTTCCGCATTAACAACATTTTGGCTGAAGTAAAAGATGATGTGTATCTACACTTTGAAGATCGAAAGCTGATGGATGTTCTAAGCTTAGGAAATCCACGCTTGGAAACAGGAGATTTGCGTCAACGACTTCATCACAACCCAACTTCTCTACTTATCCATGCGGATGAAGAACACGTAGCTGACATTAGGTCTCACCTATCTGATGTACATGCTGAAGTGATTGAACATCGCCGCTGGGGCGCTCCTTGGCACGTTATTGAGGTTGTCAAAAAAGGATTAAATAAAGCTGTTGGGCTTGAACGCGTCGCAAATTATTACGGAATCTCCCAAGAAAATATTATTGCCTTTGGTGATGAAGACAACGACCTTGAAATGATTAAATTTGCTGGTCATGGGATTGCAATGGGCAATGGAATTCAGGAACTAAAAGATATTGCTCGTGAAGTCACGTATTCAAATGAAGATAATGGTATTGCTTATTATTTGGAAAAGACCTTAAATTTATAACTTAACTATTTTTTGAAAGCACAGGTAATTTTTTTACGCTATCTTTTCATTAAAGCTGCACACACTATAATCGACGCTTAGTTAAGTGTCGATTTTCTTTATTTTAGAGGAGGAAGATATGATGGGTAGAAGCAATCGATCAAAGCGTTTTGTCAAACAAGGTGCAGATTCAGTACAAAAGCATGATGAACGTATTCCTTATCATATGACAATGGCGGAGGCTGAAGCGTTTCAAGCCCAGCAAAGTCAAGCTCCTCATGGAGGTCAGTAACGTATGAAACATTCGTTTTTTCAACAAGTAAAAGAAACAATCCAAAATGTTGTTTCAAATCGCTCTGAGAATCATAAAGGAGAAGGTCAGTCAAATCATGAAAATCATAAAAGCCATAACGGCGAACTTGATATTTCAAGCGAAATGTTAAAAGCCGTAATGACTGATGCTTCACCTCAAGAACAAGAGCAAATCCAGCATTTTGAAAATTCTTTAAATCAAACATATAACACAAAGCAAGCTGCTTCATCACACACACCAGCAGGTCAGATGGAAATTGCGGAAGATATGTTATCTCATATTGAAAACAATGCCTCTCCATCTGAACAAGCACAGCTACATGAGCTTGCTGAAGATTTAGAGAAAAAGAATTAACAAAGACAAAAGCACGCTACATATCATAGCGTGCTTTTATCTTTTATTCGTCTTTGCGAAATAACCCAAATATGCCTGTCGTTTGTACAATGTTTGTGAATGCATGAGGATCAACCTCTTTAATGGTTTTTTCTAAATCAAACAGCTCATACCTTGTCAAAACAATCATTAGCATTTCCTTCTCTTCATTTGTAAAACCACCTTTTGCAGGAACAGCAGTGATACCTCGTACTAATTTGGAATGAATGGCTTTTCTAAGCTCCTCGCCTTTTTTGGTCACAATCATAGCTGTCACTTTCACGTGGCGCGTATGAATAACATCGATGACCCTTGTCGTCGTATATAAAGCAACCAACGTATATAATGATTTTTCCGCACCATATAACAAACCTGCAGCTGCAATAATGACAGCATTTAACGTAAATAAATAACCACCAATTGGCTTATCCTTCATACGTGATAACACCATAGCAATGATGTCTAACCCTCCCGTTGAAGCACCAAACTTCAGCGTAATTCCTACTCCTACAGCTAAAATGACTCCTCCAAATACCGCGTTTAAAATGATGTCTTGAGATAAAGCTTCAATCGGTACAAACTCTAAAAACACCGTTGTAGCTAAGACGCTATAGAAGCTATAAATCGTAAATGTCTTACCTACCTTTTTCCAACCTAAAATCGTTACGGGAATGTTTAATAAAAGCAGCAGAATACCTGTAGAAATTGTAAATGGCGTATAGTCAGTTACAACACTTGAAATTAATTGGGCAACTCCTGTAAATCCACTGGAATAAACATTCGCTGGAATTAGAAATAAGTTTAAAGCAACTGCGTTTAATAAAGCACCAACTGTAACAACAATAATTTTTTTGACTTCCAGCCACTTGTTCAATTGTTTCAGACCTCCAAACTATGTATACATGTAGTATTTGCTCATTCTTTTTTTATAGTATGAACATTTTTACTTTATAAAAAAATTATTCATAAATTGTATTTTTTCCTCAGTACTTATACACTAGTATTATTATTGTATTTATTTTCTTTCCGTCAAACTGTAAAAAAGTAAACGCTTAGATAAATGTAGTAGGAAGGTGACATTTATGTCAATAAAAATTTTAACAGACAGTGCTAGTGACTTACCACGTTCTTTTTTCGAAGAAAATAACGTTTCGTTACTCCCTCTTCGTGTTCATTTACGCGATACAGAATATTTAGATTTAGAAACAATCAACCCTGCAGAAGTATACAAAGCCATTCGAGAAGGAGCAATGCCGAAAACATCTCAAGCTGCTCCAACTACTTTATATGAAACATTTGAAGAGTTGGCCAAATTAGACGAGCAATGTGTTTATATTGCATTTTCTTCTGAACTCTCAGGAACTTATCAAACGGCTGTGATGGTTAAAAATGAACTATTAGAAACGTACCCTAACTTCGAGCTAGAAATTATTGATACAAAATGCGCTTCTCTTGGGCAGGGTCTTGTTGTACACTATGCCGTTCAACAGCTGGCAACTGGCCTCAGCTTTAAAGAACTTGTAGCAAAGACAAAACAATATGCGACTAGCATGGAGCATATCTTCACGGTAGACGACCTTGATTTTCTTGCACAAGGTGGACGCGTAAGCAAAGCTTCTGCATTTGTTGGAGGATTGCTAAATATCAAACCTTTATTACATGTTGAAGATGGTAAGCTCGTTCCAATTGAAAAATTAAGAGGACGCAAGAAAGTGTTAAAGCGTATGGTCGATATCATGGAAGAACGCGGTGCAAAAAATCTAAGGGACCAAACAATCGCAATTAGCCACGGTGATGATGAAGAAACAGCTAAGCAGTTAAAAGTACTAATTGAAGAGCGATTTGGCTCCAAATCGTTTTTAATTAACATGATTGGAGCAGCTGTTGGTTCTCACGCTGGACCTGGGACGATTGCACTTTTCTTTTTAAACGACATTATCGAATAATGCTTATAGTTCAGGGTAATCTAACGATATGTTCTAAAAAGGAGTGTGTGTTAGAATGCCTCATACAAGTGATAATGATAAAAAAGCAAAAGATAATCAAGCAAAGCAAGAACAAAAGAATCTACATGAACAAAGAAATCGACAAGCAGGAAAACATTCATTTTCTAAAAAGACAGATCACCTATAAATTCATGACAAAACCGCTTGGATGGTTCCAAGCGGTTTTGTTTCGTCTTTATTTATCTTTTTTAAAGTATGTCCAGCCCTCTTCTTGATACACCTTGTCTTCTTTCATTAGCTTTCCTAAGGCGCGCTTAAACGCTGCTTTACTCATATTAAAACGTGTACGAATATCTTCTGGGTAACTTTTATCCCAAAATGGCATAACGCCTCCGCGACTTTCCATGTAATCGTATAACACCTGCGCATCTTCATCCATACTTTCTTGTTTTCGGGGTAGTAACGAAACATTCAATGTACCGTCTTCTTTTACATTCACAACACGTCCCGTTACAAGCGCTCCAATCTTCGGCTCTTCCTTACGTTCTGATTCGTGAATAAATCCAACATAACCTTCTTCTGTCATAATAAAAGACCCTACTCGTAGCACGCGATAGATACGACCCGTGACTTCGCGATTAAACAGATGACTTGGAGCCGGCTTAGCCATTGCTTTCATAACGTCATCTGTGGCAACTTTGCCATAAATTTTTCCACGCTTTGATATTTTCATCGTACAATAAAGCTTGTTGCCTACATCAGGCCACAGGCTTTCTAGAGCTGGAAGGTCCGTTGAACCGATAAGCATGTCTTTGCTCATACCGATATCCACAAATACACCTAAATCATCATTTACGTCAACTACTTCAACCCACGCATACGTTCCCTCTTCAACAACTGGCATATGCATCGTAGCTGTTAGTCGACTTTGGTTATCTAAGTATACAAACACTTCTACTTCTTCTTGTTCTGCTAACTCTTGCGTTGTTTCATTTTTATGAAGAAGAATCTCTCCATCTTCGCTATCAAGCATATATCCCATCGGCGTTTCACGGCTTACAGTCAAATATGCTCTTTGGCCTGGTTCTACTCTACTCATTTTTTATCCATCCTTTATGTGAAGTTCATTTATTCCTTTTATAATCGAATTGTACTCTCATCATTGATTCTACACTACGAAAACAAACGTTCAAAATTGTATTGTATCAATTTCAAGATGCTTGTTCAATATCAGTTGTATCCCCTTTTCGTTTTATTTATAATTAAAGAAAAAAACAAGGAGGATTCTATGGCAAAAGATAGCTCATTTGACGTAGTATCACAGGTTGACTTACAAGAAGTAACAAATGGAATCACAATGGCTTTAAAAGAAATTCGAAACCGCTATGATTTTAAAGGAAGCAAAAGCGACATTTCTGTTGATAAGGAAGAGCTCGTATTAGTTTCAGATGATGAGTTTAAGCTGGAACAACTGAAGGATGTTATGGTTTCAAAATTAATTAAGCGCGGTGTACCAACAAAGAATATTGAATATGGTAAAGTTGAGAACGCTTCAGGTGGTACAGTCCGCCAGCGCGGTAAGCTGATTCAAGGTATCGATAAAGAAAATGCTAAAAAGATTACTGCTCTAATCAAAAAAAGCGGATTAAAAGTAAAGAGCCAGATTCAAGATGATCAGCTGCGTGTAAGCGCTAAAAGCCGCGATGATCTACAACAAGTCATTGCCGCAATTAGAGAAGCAGATTTATCAATTGACGTGCAGTTTATTAATTATCGCTAAGTTTATTCATTATTATTAAGGGTAAAGACCAGTAGCTATGCTATTGGTCTTTTTTTCCTTTACGCATACTTATTCTAGCACCACGCATACTATTTACGTTCAATATCATCAATTACTTTTAAAGGAGTGTATGAGCAAATGAGTCAACAACAGCAAAAACAAACCTTTCCCCCACAGCATCAGCAAACACAACCTGGCATTGAATCAGAAATGAATCCAAAACCAACTTCTATTGCCACAGACTATAAAGCCAGTGGCAAACTTTCTGGAAAAGTAGCGATTATTACAGGGGGTGACAGCGGTATTGGACGTTCGGTTGCATACCATTTCGCAAAGGAAGGTGCCAATATTGTTCTTACGTATTTAGATGAGCATGACGATGCAGGTGAAACGAAAAAGACCATTGAAGAATGTGGCGTGTCGTGCTTAGCTCTTTCTGGAGATATCGGTGAAGAGCTGTTTTGTGAAAAAGTGGTTCATGAAACCGTTCAGAAGTTTGGACAACTTGATATCTTGGTAAATAACGCAGCTGAGCAGCATCCTCAAAAAGATATTACACAGATTAGTGCAGAACAGCTACAGCGAACGTTTCAAACAAATATTTTCTCATTCTTTTATTTTACAAAAGCAGCGATGCCTCACTTAAAAAAAGGAAGTTCTATTATTAATACAACGTCTGTGACTGCTTATCATGGTCACGATCAGCTTATTGATTACTCATCAACAAAAGGAGCCATTGTATCATTCACTCGCTCGTTGTCAGCATCATTAGCAGCAAAAGGGATTCGAGTAAATGGCGTTGCTCCTGGACCTATTTGGACACCTCTTATCCCTTCAACATTTGATGAACAGCAAGTAGCTTCATTTGGAGCAGACACGCCGATGCAGCGTGCTGGTCAGCCTTCTGAGCTTGGACCTGCTTATGTATTTTTAGCAAGCAGCGATTCATCTTATATATCTGGACAAGTTATCCATATAAACGGTGGAACCATTGTAAATGGATAATTTGTTATTGAAGCTGTAGACTTCTCTACAGCTTCTTCTTTTTGCATATAAAAGACATATCTGCTTAAATAATAGATGATACGATGCTGCTTTAAAGGGGATTGAGGAAATGACAAAGTCTAACTATTCTACACCGCTGGTTCAGTCCATCTTCGAAAAAATTATTAATGAGGTTGATGCTGGTATTCATGCAATTGATGAACATGGTACAACCATTATTTATAATGAACAAATGATGCAAATGGAATCCATGGAAAAGCACGATGTGCTTCACAAGAACGTGCTGGATGTTTTCATGTTTCAAGATAATCAAGAGAGTACGCTTGTCAAAGCTCTACGTGAGGGTAAATCAACTATTAACGTAAAACAAACGTATTTCAACAATAAAGGAAAAGAAATTACGACCATCAATAACACATTTCCAATCATTGATAATGGGAAAATTAAAGGCGCAGTTGAAATTGCGAAAGATGTAACTCAGCTTGAGAAGCTTATCCGTGAGAACAACCGACATCGAGAGCCAAAAATGATAACATTTGAGCAGATTATCGGTAGCAGTACAGCTATGCAAGATGTAGTAAATGTCGCGAAACGAGCCACGCGCACTCCTTCATCCGTTTTAATTGTAGGTGACACAGGCACGGGAAAAGAATTGTTTGCTCAAAGCATACATAATGGGAGCAGTCGATCGGCTAAACCGTTTATTTCACAAAACTGTGCTGCAATTCCAGATACTTTAATGGAAAGCCTCCTTTTTGGAACAGTTCGAGGTGCTTTTACAGGCGCAGCAGACCAGCCTGGACTTTTTGAACAAGCTAATGGAGGAACTTTACTATTAGATGAAATAAATTCGCTTCCTACAAATCTTCAAGCGAAGCTGCTTCGTGTTTTGCAGGAAAAAACGATTCGTCGCATTGGCGACACGAAAGAAAGAACGATAGATGTTCGTATTATCGCTAATATGAACGAAGACCCTATTAATGCTATTAACGAACATCGATTACGAAAAGACTTATACTATCGCTTAGGGGTTGTCACGATACAGATTCCACCTCTAAGAGAGCGTAAAGAAGATATACCAGCGCTCGTTAAAACATTTATTCAAAAGTACAACGATCGCTTTCAAATGGAGGTAATGGGAATTGATGAGCGAGTCATGTCATCTTTTTTACATTACGAATGGCCTGGTAACGTTAGAGAGTTAGAACACGTTATTGAAGGTGCGATGAACTTGATGATTGGTGAAGAGGAAATACACTACCATCACTTACCATTCCAGTATCAAAATCGCTTCCTTCCGCCTGTTAATACCAGAGTGATAAGCCATGTCCGGAACGAAGATCAAGCTTATGTCCCCTTAAAAAGTCAGCTTTTGCAGTTTGAAGCTCACTGTATTAAAGAAGCACTAGAGCAACATGATGACAACATTTCTCAGACAGCTAAGGCACTAGGAATGAGCAGGCAGAGCTTACAATATCGAATGCGCCGTTTGAACATTACGAAATAAGGCTTCTGCCTTATTTCGCTTTCAACAGCTCCGTTGTCACCTGTTGGATAAATTGAGGTAAAATCTTAAATGAATAAGGCTTATAGACTCTTTCCGTCCATTTATGACCATCTTTTCCGTATACGCCAAGGTTGATAGACGGAAGGTCCAACTCTTTAATTTCTTGAAACGGAATGGTCTGATTAAATTCCCAACCTGGAAAGTTCCTCGTGAACGAATGTATTTCTTCGTTTGTTTCTGAAAATGACAAAAAACTTCCATCAGATAGATAAGGGAAAAACTTTCGCACTTCGAATTGCTCATTCGTTTCAGATGTGAACTTTTCTACACAAGCATGTATCGCGTTCAAAACCTCATTTCCCTTTTCAGTACTTATATCGACGTGATTATGCGGTAAATAAGGTGGTGCATAAAACAAAATAACTCGCGGCTTATGAGAAGTATCCAAAGCTTGAAGTACTTCTACTAACTTAAAAGCTTTCATTCGAGCTTCTAACAGCTCATATTTAATTAGGGTTTGCTCGATATGGGGGCGCGGATCGATGCCTTGTGTCTGTAAGTCTAAAAGGTATTGATGTAGCGTGACAACTTCTATCTCAAATGATAGGGTGCGGTTAGGCAATTGAGCTCTTCTGCAAAAATCTTCATACGCTTGATTAAGTCTGTTTTCAACCTCTTGACATGCTTGACGTGCAACCTTCAGCAATTCATTCGTTACTTCATTGATTTTCTTTTCATACATGAAGTAATTAAAGTACAAATGCGTATATACAGCTGTCTGCACATTATATGTTTCTTTGCCATCTCTCTGGTACAGACAAGTCGGTGGTAAAATCATTTCACCTTCAATCTCCTCCGCTAAGCTCATGTTATTATGAATGCTTCGTGTAAGCTCAGAGGCAATCACATTTGGATCAATTCCTCGTAGCGTATCGCCTACGTGTACCGTACGACCATGAACATAAAAGCATGGCAATACTTTTCCAGCTGTACCTGTATAGAGATAGCGGGTTTGATCTCCTTCATACAAAGGCGCAATAAAGTCATTGTTAATGGCTGTTACATAGTCTAACTGATATTTTATTTTCAAGCGTTTCAATTCTTTAACAGCAGCTAAAATTCCTCTATGTTCACTTTCTTCATCTCCATTAATGACCAATAAGATATTTCCTTCCAGCTCCTTGATCTTTTCTGTAAAGTAAAGGATGTTAACAAGATGAACGGCAATTCCACTTTTCATATCAAGGGCTCCACGCCCAAACAGCCAATCACCTGATGCTGCATCAGCTTGAACTTCTGGATCTTTTTGCTGAATCATGAAATATGTCTTTAATTCATCAGCATCGTATGCAATATGCTTAAGATGTCCATAATCATCTATCCCCACTGTATCTAAATGCGCATGGTATACAATGGTTTTTGCTGATTGCTTTGCGCCTTTCACAAATGCAAAAACATTTTTCCGGTTCACGGGGTCATGAGGAACATGTTGTATCCATAGATGATGAGGATTTTCACTAAAATAAGGAAATGTTTGAAGTAACTCTTTTACAAATTCAGCAAGCTTCTCCTCTCCTTCTGTTCCATTGACGCTTTCGATTTCTACCAATGTTTTTGTAAGAACTTCTACTTTTTGTTCTAATGACAAGTGAGCAAGTTGTTCATACATATTCGCAACATCTCCTTCTATTATAAAAAAGCTCAGCCGCACGGTTTAACACCGTACGACTGGGCTTTTTAGGCATAAAATACTTTTTGAATTCGCTCAATTGCCCAATCAAGCTCTTCTTTTGAAATTGTGAGCGGTGGAGCAAATCGAATAACTGTGTGATGCGTTTCTTTACATAAAAGACCTTCTGCTTTTAATTTTTCACAATATGGTCGAGCTGCTTCGTATAGCTCTACACCAATAAATAGACCGCGACCGCGAACTTCTTTAATAATCGGGTTTCCAATTTTATTTAGCTCTTCTTTGAAGTAATTGCCTAATTCTAATGAGCGGTTTGCTAATTCTTCTTCTTCAATTACTTCTAACGATGCTAGGGAAACAGCACAAGCGAGTGGATTTCCTCCAAACGTAGAACCGTGCGATCCTGGATTAAATACACCTAAGATATCATCATTTGCAACAACGCATGAAATTGGGAACACGCCTCCTCCTAATGCTTTTCCTAAAATCAGCATGTCAGGTTCAAAACCTTCCCACTCGTAAGCAAATAGCTTACCAGTGCGAGCCAACCCTACTTGAATTTCATCTGCAATGAAGAGAACGTTATTTTCTTTACAAAGATCAAAGGCTGCTTTTAGGAATCCTTCTGGCGGAAGCACTATCCCTGCTTCACCTTGAATCGGTTCAATAAGAAACGCTGCTGTATTTGGTGTAATAGCAGCTTTTAATGCTTCTAAATCACCATATGGAATTGTTTTAATCCCTGGTAGCATCGGACCGAATCCTCGCTTATACTCTGCTTCTGATGATAGCGAAACAGCAGTCATTGTACGGCCATGGAAATTCCCTTCACAAGCAATAATTTGTGCTTGATTTTCAGCAACGCCTTTTACATCATAAGCCCAACGACGAGCAGCTTTAACTGCTGTTTCAACCGCTTCGGCTCCCGTATTCATCGGTAGTGCCATATTTTTATTTGTCATTTTACAAATTTTCTCATACCATGGACCTAACTGGTCATTATGAAAAGCGCGTGACGTTAACGTAACTTTATCTGCTTGACGCTTTAGTGCTTCAATAATTTTAGGGTGACGATGCCCTTGGTTAACCGCTGAATACGCGCTCAGCATATCCATATATCTATTATTTTCTGGATCATGCACCCACACTCCTTCTGCTTTTTCAATAACAATTGGTAGTGGATGATAGTTATTTGCGCCAAATCTTTCCGTTTGTTGAATAATTGTGTCTGTTTGTTTTACCTGTACCATTCAAGTCATCCTCCTTCATTTTATCTTACGTATGTGATTAGAACATTTCAGATGTTGTTTTCGCCTGCATATGAAGTAATAAATAATCAGGACCACCAGCCTTTGAGTCAGTGCCTGACATATTGAACCCACCAAATGGCTGATAACCAACAATCGCTCCCGTACACCCTCTATTAAAATATAAGTTTCCAACATGAAACTCTTCGCGCGCACGCTCGATATTAGCACGCGTATTCGATAGGACTGCGCCTGTTAATCCATAATCTGTATTGTTTGCAACTTCTAACATGTGATCAAAGTCTCTTGCTTTACAAATTGCCACAACTGGCCCGAAAATTTCTTCCTTCATTAAACGAGCGTCTTGGTCTACGTTTCCAAATACAGTTGGCTGGACAAAGAAACCGTTAGATGAGTCTCCTTCTCCTCCTACTAATAAATCTCCTTCTGTTCTACCAATCTCAATGTAACTCATAATTTTATCAAACGATGCTTGGTGAATAACTGGTCCCATGTACGTATCTACGCTCTCTGGATTCCCGACTGTTAAAGTTTGTGTTAAAGAGACAACCTTTTCGACAACCTCATCATATACGTCTTCATGAATAACGGCTCTTGATCCTGCTGAACACTTTTGACCAGAAAAACCAAAAGCAGAGTAAACGATGGATGAAGCAGCTAACTCTAAATCGGCATCGCGATCAACCAATACCGTATCCTTACCACCCATTTCTGCAATCACACGCTTTAGCCAAATTTGGCCTGGTTGTACTTTCGCTGCGCGTTCATAAATACGACATCCCACTTCTCGAGAACCCGTAAACGAAACAAATCTTGTTTTTGGATGTTCAACTAAATAATCTCCAATAATAGATCCTTTACCAGGAGTAAAGTTAAGAACACCTTTTGGCAAACCTGCTTCTTCCATGAGCTCTACAAATTTAGCAGCAATAACCGGCGTTGCATCAGCTGGTTTTAGTAAAATAGTGTTTCCACTCACAATGGCTGCAATTGCCGTTCCAGCCATAATTGCTAACGGAAAGTTAAAAGGTGAAATAATGATACCCACACCTAACGGAACATAGTTATACTGATTATATTCACCTGGACGGCTGTTAACCGGCTGTCCTTTTGTAAGCTCCAGCATTTGCCTTGCATAATATTCGATGAAGTCAATAGCTTCTGCTGTATCTGCATCTGCTTCGTTCCAAGGCTTTCCAGCTTCTTTTACTAAATAGGCAGAAAATTCGTGCTTACGGCGTCTTAGCATTGCTGCTGCGCGGAATAAAATATTTGCTCGATCTTCAGCTTTCCACTTTTTCCATTCTTCAAAAGCCTCTAACGCCGCATTCATTGCTTTTTCAGCTAGCTCTTGATTTGCTAATGAGACGTAGCCAATTACTTCTGTCTTGTTTGAAGGGTTAATAGACGTTGTTTTTTCTTCTGTTTCAATACGCTCACCGTTAATAATAAGTGGGTATGTTTTTCCCAATTGTGTACTCACGTATGATAAAGCTTCTTGAAATAGCTGTTGATTCTTTTCATCTTTAAAATTAGTAAATGGTTCATGTTGATATGTACGTACCATGTAAATACCTCCTAAGATTAACTTTTCTACTCACTAATCTTTATTGCAAGATTGATGCCAACATGCGTATCTCCGTTTTTTTCTTATTTTTCAAGAAATTAAGCTCAAATTAATAGCAAAAAATATTTGCATGCAAAAAAAGTTTTTGTTAATAAGCAAAATTTTTTTGCGTAATCTTATTCGCACTTACTACCACAAGGTTTTTGACATTTAAACAAACGTTTGATTAATAGAAAAAACGACTGTATATATACAGTCGTTTCTTACCTATTACCGCTTTTTACATGAGTGCCTTGTTACAATTGAATGTGGAATACGAATACTTTCAATTGGTTGAGAAGACGCTTCAATTTTTTTCGTCAAGCTACGGACAGCCTGATAGCCTAATTCAAAGATATTAATATCAATCGATGTAAGTGCGGGTCTTGCCATTTCAGCAATTAGTACATTATTGAAGCTAATAATGGACATATCTTCTGGGACTGAAATTCCAATCTCATCAAGGGTATTGAGTACACCTAAAGCCATTAAATCATCAGCTACAACGAGAGCAGTTGGTCGTTCTTTTAAACTTAATAACTCACAAACAGCTTCTTTCCCACCTTCTTGTAAAAATTCTTCATGAATTACATATTCACTACGATAGGGAATCCCGGCTCCTTGTATTGCTTTATCGTAACCTGTTAAACGATCAATCGTTACAACAAGATCTAAACTACCTCCAATAAACGCAATTCGATTATGCCCTAGTTCAATTAAGTATTCTGTTGCTTCTTTTGCTGCTTTAAAGTTATCGTTGTCTACATACGTGATATGCTCACTATTTTTGAATGGCTTTCCAACTACAACAAACGGAATATTTTGCTCCTGTAAATACGCTAATACTGGATCATCAATTTTAGAATATAAGAGAATTAGTCCGTCTACTCTTCTCCCTTGTACCATTTGCATTACTTCTCTTAAAATTTCTGATTCCGCTTCACCAGTTGACATATAAATAGCTCGCTTTTTTTCGTGAGCACCTGTACTAATCCCGCGTAGCACTTCTGGGAAAAATGGATTTTGAAAAACGTTCCCAGCAGAGCTTGGCATCACTATACCAATTGCTTCTGTTGTTTTATTAGCTAAATTACGAGCAATGATATTAGGATGATAGCCTAACTCTTCCATCGCTTCACGTACTCGTTGTTTTGTTTTCTCACTAATTCTTGAACTATTTGCAATTACGCGTGAGACTGTAGAAGGAGCTACCTTTGCTAAATTTGCTACATCTTTTATTGTTACGCTCACCGTATGTCCCCTCCTATATGATCATCTCTTCATCACTTGATAGCGCTGACATTTTATAATCAAATAGTATCATCAAACGATTGAAAATCCTATTGTTTTTCAGCATTGGTTAACTTACGTTTTTTTCTTTTTTTAGAAGCTGCAATTAAAAAAATCAAAAAGCCGCCATAAACAAAAACCATCATACTAATATACCATATATTAACTCCTTTATCTTTAGCTATTCGATATATATTAGAAGAATCTGAATCTAGTTGTATGCTATACTGTCCATTTAGAGCTCGGATGATGCCGCCCTCTACAAGGCCTCTTAGCTCTTGATCTTCACCGATTTCTTTTTCTTCTATTTGAACAACTTGTGCACGGGAATTATTATTTATCACAAACAGCGCTTGCTCACCTTCATCTTTATAAAGGTACACGCCCATTCCTTTGTCATTTGAAAGTTGAGTGACCTCGCCTTGACGGACGGACATAAGTTCAGCTCTCACTCCTGCCAACTTTGTGATATACTCAATAATTTCCGGGTTCGATTGAAAATTCATCAGACGATGCGCGTCAGTTCCTTTGCCCCCGTCTAGCGCAATTTCTGTACCATAATAAACAATAGGCACTGAAGAAGACAAATATAAATACGTTAATGCTTGCTTAGTACGCACCACTGGATGCTCGCTAGCCTGGAGTATGGTTCGCGTGAAACGCTCCGTTCGCGGACTGTCTAAGAAAGCACCGCCAACTTGATTAAAATAATTGCTTAGCTGAGGAAGTGAACCGCTTCTACTTAATTCTTTTGCTTGTTCAATTGATTGCTCTTGGTTCACAAATAAATCTAATGAGCGAGATTTTATATCTTCTCCATTTTTACCTTCACCAATTAAATAAAAACCCTTTTTCTCATGCTTAAATTGTTCTGACAATCGATTTACAAAAGCCGCTGGAAAATCATTGATATCAGTTAAATAGTAGCCATCTAAATTTGTCTGTTTAATCCACCACTCTCCGACATCTTCTATATATGCTTGCACACCAGGTTGATCACTTTTTAAACTTATCGTTTCTCCTTGCTTAGTGAACCAATCGTTCTTACTGGAATCTTTGAGCATCGGGTGTTTTTCACTAATTGTTAAAGGCAGTTCCATTACCACTTTCATTTTTTCTTTATGAGCTTGTTCAATAAATTGTTTCATTTGTGGCAACGTTCCAAAGCGCTCATCCATTTGATAATGGTCGGTAACGTTATAACCGTGGTATCCACGTTCATCGTTTTTAAATACTGGCGTTATAATAATCGTTGTAAACCCCATGTCCTTTATGTATGGAATTCGGTTTTGCAGTCCTTTTATATCTCCACCGTAAAAACTGAGAGGATTATTATAGTCTACGTTCAAGTCATTACGCTCGTCTCCGTTTTGAAAACGATTCACCATCACATGATACATAATCTCGTCTTTAATTGGTTCTCTTGCATCAGCTTGTACAGGAATAAAGCTAACAAACAGCATTCCTAACAGCAAGCTAATCAATTTTCTCCCCACTCCTCATCTCCCCTGTCATAGAGCCTTTTCTCTAGAGTATCGCTTTTAACAATTAAACGTCAACGCTTTCTTATCAACTCTTATTAACACACAAAAAAAGCTAGGTGATAAACACCTAGCTCAACATCTTTCTAAACCGATTCCTTCACACCGCTATTTACTTTACTAGAGCTTTTTCCAACGCTGTTTAAGCGGTCAATCAGCCCTAATCCGAATTCTGGGTTGATATCCGAATTTCCTTTAGATAATAAGTTTTCACGGAATTCGTAAGCTGATGAGCCATGCTCTGCAAAATCTAGACCAGCAATTTCTTCTTCACTTGATACACGAATAGATGTAATTCTTGTTAAGAGGAATAAGAAAATTCCAACTGTCCCCATTGTCCAAGCCATAACCGCTAGGATACCAATTGCTTGAACTCCAAGTAATTGAGCGCCTCCACCGTAGAACAACCCATTTGCTGTATCAAATAGCCCAACTGCTAACGTTCCCCAAATTCCACATACACCATGAACTGTAATTGCTCCAACGGGATCATCTAGCTTCATTTTACTATCGATAATATTAACAGCTTCAACAAGAATTACACCGGAGATTAAACCAATTACGATTGCACCTGGGATCGATACATTTGCTGTTCCTGCTGTAATACCAACTAATCCAGCTAAAGCACCATTTAACGTTAAACTTGCATCTATACGCTTATAACGTAGCTTCGTATAAAGAGCTGAAGATAATACTCCACACGATGCTGACATTAGCGTTGTAGCGATAATTGAAGGCACTAGTGAAGGATCAGCAGCTAGTGTACTTCCACCATTAAACCCAAACCAACCAAACCATAAAATGAATACGCCTAGCGCTCCAAGAGGAATATTATGTCCTTGAATTGCATTTACAGAACCATCTTTACCATATTTACCAAGACGTGCTCCTAAGAATGAAACTGCAACGACTGCACCTAATGCACCTGTTAAGTGGACAACTGTTGAGCCTGCAAAGTCAACAAAGCCTAGTTCTGATAGCCAGCCACCACCCCAAATCCAGTGGCCTACAACCGGATAGATAATGGCTACCATTACAATCGTTAACAACATATAGCTCGATAACTTCATACGTTCTGCAACAGCACCTGAAATAATCGTTGCACATGTAGCAGCAAATACAATTTGGAATACAAAGAAACTCATTTGATCACTTTGACCATTTAAGAAAAATCCACTTGTTCCAATAAAGCCACCGCTTGAATCTCCAAACATTAAAGCAAAACCAATAACAAAATATAGGACTGACGAAATTGCCACTGTGAGCATATTTTTCATCAAGATGTTTAATGCGTTTTTAGAACGTGTAAAACCTGTCTCTACCATGGCGAAGCCTGCATGCATTAAGAATACTAGTACCGCTCCAAACATGACCCACATCATATCGATTGAAGCACTGACCGATTCCACTGTTGGATCTGCAGCGTAAGCTGTCGTTGATGTTAATAAACCTAACATCAACAAAGCACCTATTTTCTTCTTCATACAATGATCATCCTTTCAGACTGTTTTTATAATATAGCTTGTAAACCCGCTTCGCCTGTGCGAATACGAACTGCATCTTCAATTGAATATACAAAAATCTTACCGTCACCAATTTGGTTTGTGGAGCACGTAGATTGAACGATTTTGATAATTTCATCAACGTGTTCGGCTTCTACAACCATTTCAACCTTCACTTTAGGAACGAGCTTAATTTCAAAACTTTGACCTCTAAATAGTCCTTGCTCTCCCTTTTGTTGACCACAGCCTGCAACTTCTGAAACGGTTAAACCGTTAATTCCCACTTCTTCTAACTTCTCACGTAACGACTGAAACTTTTCTGGACGGATAATTGCTTCCACCTTCTTCATTCATCGTTCCCCCTGTTTTGATGTAAGATTTTATTACATTATATGTTATGTTTAATATCATATGATGATTTTTCAAAAAATTCAAGCTAATTTCAATAAAAAATAAGATTTTTTTCAAAAACACGTTATGTAATCGTTATCATTAAATTTTTAAGAGAAAAGTTTGTATTTATTGTAAAAAAATTGAATTTTATTATGTTTTTAGACACAAAAAAGCAAGTAGTTCAACTACTCGCTTTTTTAGGAAATTGATGTTAAAATTGTTTGTTTTTGTAGACTTGTTACGTAATGCTTTTGAGTAAATACACGATATTCTTCTTTTCGAATTTTCTCTAAGATCGCTCGATACAAATGGGCAGCTCCTTTTAAAGGAAGCCGTGAAGAAATTGGGTATTTGTGAAGAGACTGTAATCCTTCTTCATAAAGCCGCTCTGCTTCAGTCGCAAGTTCTTCCCACATTGAAACAAATGCAGGGTTAACTTCTTGATTATAAAGCATCCCCATCGTATAGCCTTTCTCTTCCATGATATCTTTTGGTAAGTATACTCGCTTCCGTTCTAGATCTTCTCCTATATCACGTAAGATATTTGTAATTTGCATCGCAATTCCAAGAGAAACTGCATCTGCTTCCAATTCGCGATGCGTTTTCGGAGCTAGTATCGGCAATAGCATTAAACCTACTGTACTAGCAACATGATAAGAATACAATTTAACTTCGTTAAGCGTTTCATATTCATGCTTCACTAAATCCATCTCTTGACCAATAACCATATCTTCAAAAGCTTTTTCATTCATTTCGTACTGATCAAATACATCTCTTAAAGCAATCCACATCGCTGTATCTATCGATTCTCCCTTTCTAAATCTAGAGAACTGCGCTTTAAAATGCTCTAATTCTGCTTTCGGGTTGTTTCCTTCGTCGACAATATCATCCACTTGGCGACAGAATGCATAAACAGCCCAAACCGCGTTCTTTTGTTTAGATGGCAACATGGAAAAAGCCTTATAGAATGTTTTCGAATTCGCTGCAATAATTACTTCACATTGTTTATAAGCTTCCGTTAATAGTAGGCTCATAGTCGTTACTCCTCTCGTTTTAAAAGGATAATTAATATTCAATACAGTCTACCATCTTTCATGATGTTCACTTATGACAACTTTTCAAACGATTGATGAGATGCTTGAACCAACGAGTCCGCTAGCAGTTTAGCACCTTGCATCACAATAGGTACTCCTCCACCAGGGTGAATGGACGCTCCAACGGCGTATACATTTTTGTACTCGTAGGGTTGAAGCTGTGGACGAAACACACCGGATTGAAAAAGCTCTGGCGCAATTCCAAAAGAACCTCCTTCATACAATCCAAATTCGTAAGCATCCTTTGGTGTACGAATTTGCTTCCATTCAATTGCTTGTCGCAAGCCAGGGAACCCTTTTTGCTCCAGCGTATCAATTATTCGGTCCATAAATGCGGATTCTGTATCCCAATCAATGTCATGACCCGAGGGTACTGGAACAAGCGCATAAAGTACACCTTTTCCTTTCGGCGCAAGAGTGTCATCAATAAGAGACGGATAAAACGTGTAAATAGCAGGGTCAGTTGGAACAGTTTTATTCTTAAATACTTGATCCATATGCTCATTGAAATCCTGTCCCATAAAATACTGATGTATATTACTATGAGCGTACCGCTTATTTAATCCAAAGTAAAATAATAAGCAACTTGAAGAAGGTACATATTTCTTTTCTTTTACTTTTGAGACTTTTGCCATACTTGGAAAGTCACCGTTTAAAACCACGGAGTCAAATTCATTAATTTCACCGCGTACTTTTAAACCTTTAGCTTCATTCTCTTCAATAATTAGCTCATCTACAGGCGCATTTAAATGAATTTGCACACCAGCTTTTTTTAAAGCTTTCTCTAGTACTGGAACTAAGCTTGCATAGCCCCCCTTCACATAAAAAATGCCATGAGCATGCTCACTATATGGAATTAATGAATAAATTGCTGGTGATGAATAGGGGTTGCCACCAATATAGAGAGATTGTAAAGCATAAGCACTAGCTAAGCGCTCATCATTAAAATAACGTGACACAAATTTATGCATAGACTGATTAGCATTTAGCTGCTTTAAAAACTTTACATTTTGCCACGTCCAAAAATCCCATTTATTTACGAAAGACTTTTGCAAAAAGGCTTTCTCTCCCACTTCAAAGCGTTTTTTCATATCAATCATAAAACGTTTATAATTTTCGGATTCACCCGGAAACGAACGTTCAATTTCACGTAGTTGCTCTTCTTCTTTAGCTCTCTTGGTATATGTTGTACCATCAGAAAAGTGAATTTTGTAAAGAGGATCACACTGGATTAATTCGTACTGGTCTGAAGATATTCCTGCTTCCTCTAGAATTGTTGTTAGCATTTTTGGTAATAAAACAATTGTTGGTCCTTCATCGATGCGATAACCATTGTGTTCAACAAACGCTAAACGGCCTCCCAACCGATTTTCTTTCTCAAATATATCGATTTGAAACCCTTGCTTTGCCAACAGTAAAGCGGTTGTTAAACCTCCTATACCTCCTCCAACAATTCCTATTTTCATAAGGCTCTCTCCAATTCATTCGTTGTTTTATATGGTTCATTTAATAGCTGTTGATCTTTCTTTAAGATTGCTTTTGCCGTAATGCGCGCTGACTCTAAAATAGTAGGCAATCCGCTACCTGGATGTGTTCCTCCACCAACAAGCCAGCAGTTTTTCACTTCTTCAAATTGATTATGGGGACGCAAGACCATCATTTGTGACAGCTGATGTCCTAAATTAAATGTTGCCCCTTTGTATACAAGTACATCTTCTTCCCACTGCTTTGGTGATAAGATTTTTTCGACTTCAATATGCGCCTCTAAGTTTTTAAAGCCCGTTTTTTGCGCTACGATTTTTAAGATAATATCACGAAATTCTTTTTGCTTCTCATCCCATTCAATTTCGCTAAAATTATTTGGAACGGGTGCTAAAATATATAAAGCAGACTTCCCTTCAGGCGCTAGTGTTTTGTCCGTTACAACTGGGTTATGAATATAAATGGAAGGATCTTCTGAAAGCAGTAAGCTTTTCGTAATTTCCTCTACATTTTTCTTGTAATCTTTTGAAAACACAATTGTATGATGAGGTAAATCAAATTGCTTATCGATTCCTAAGTAAATCATAAAAGTTGAGCATGAATATTTTTTCTTTGCTAATTTTTCAGGTTTATATTTTCTCAAAACGCCTTCATCAAATAAATTCGTCATAGCATGAGCAAAATCTCCATTTACCACCACTTGATCAGCAAATACTTCCTCTCCATTTTCAAGAAGTACACCTTTGGCTTGTTTATTTTCAACTAATATTTTCTTTACCCCTCGATTGAGATGGATGGTTCCTCCATGTTCTTGAATCACCTTCGCCATTGCTTTAGACAACTGATTAACGCCACCAATTGGATGAAAAACACCGTATGCGTGCTCCATAAATGACAAAATTGAAAAAGCACCGGGACACTCCCAAGGTGACATTCCTAAATACTTCGATTGAAATGTAAAAGCTAAGCGCAGCTCTTCTTCGGTAAAATAAGAGCTCAATACGTCGTATAATGTTTTACCAAGCGATAGATGCGGTAAAGCCTTTAACGCTTCCGGCTTTAAATAGTGATGATATCGATCCATCTGACCTTGCAACAGAGGCATAAGTGCATTCATTTTCTCTTCTGTTTCTTTCATAAAACGATCGTACCCTTCGCCGTTTCCTGGAAAAACGCGCTCGATCTCCCGCTTCATTTCTTCATGATTATCCGTCATCTTTATATTATAGCGATCAAATATTAGCTCATACATCATATTCAACCGCTTTAAATCCATATAATCGTATGCGTTTCGATTTACAGATTCAAACAGCTCTTCAAAAATTTGAGGCATGCTGAGAAACGTTGGACCCATATCAAAGGTAAATCCATTAATATGAATGGAAGCATTTCGTCCACCAACGTACGGCTGTTTTTCGAATACATCTACTTGATACCCATGACCTGCTAATAGCATAGCTGCCGCTAAACCACCTGGACCTGCTCCAATTACAATAACACGCTTTCGCATGATAAACCCCCTAATAGTTATACATTTATTATACAAATATTATACAAATCTTCTTTCCTAAACACAATTAAAAATATGTGGAATTTATTTTCAATCTATTATTTAGTAAAAAATACTTAAAATTACTGCTCATACAATTGCATAAGTAGTAGTATCTATCCATCTTTTACCCTACCTCTATAAAAATATGTATGTGTTGTCCAAATAAAATAGACGTCTCTAGCATGCCATATAAAAAGCCTTTTGATTCAGTAGAAATCTCTGAATCAAAAGGCTACATGACTTTACTCTTTAATTTGAATATTATTATGTGCAAACCACACGTGAATTTGTGCTAAGTGAGCAAGAAGTTGAGGTCCCGTCATTAATTGACCAAACCAAGGCACTTTAAAGTCTTCTCCACCCGACTTAATAATTGTGTTTAATTGCTCACGATTAAAGAATTCGTGAAGCGCTGAAGATTTGTCTTCTAAAAGCGACTCTAGCCAGAGCGTTACTGCTTTTGTATAGGCTGGATTATGGGTTTTAGGATACGGGCTCTTCTTACGATATAAAACATCATGAGGTAATACTCCTTCTAATGCTTTTCTCAAGATCCCCTTCTCTTTATTACCAACCATTTTCATCTCCCACGGAATGTTCCATGCATATTCTACTAGCCGATGATCAGCAAATGGAACGCGTACTTCCAGACTAGCTCCCATACTCATACGATCTTTTCGGTCCAATAACGTTGTCATGAACCAAACCATATTTAAATAAAATAGTTTGCGGCGTTGCGCATCCTCACCTGACTCCCCATCTAGTTCAGGCACTTCTTTAATCGTCTTATCGTAGGTAGCTCTTACATAGTCTTCTAAATTAAGTTTCTTTCTCCAGGAATCTTGCAGTAAGTTCATTCGTCCTTCTAAAGAACGCATCCAAGGAAACGTATCGGATTGCAGATCGTGCTGGCGATGAAACCATGGGTATCCACCAAAGATTTCATCTGCACATTCTCCGGATAAGCCAACCACAAAATCCTTCTTGATTTCTCTACAAAACCATAATAATGAGGAGTCTACGTCAGCCATTCCAGGCAAATCACGTACTATTACCGCTTCTGTTAAATGATGCACAAGGTCTTCCGTTGATATAACGCAACGATGATGATTGGTTTGGAAGGTGTCAGACATAAGTTGAATATACGTATAATCTGAATTCGGCTGAAATTCATTTGCTTTAAAGAATTTGTCATTATCTTCATAATCAATTGAATACGTATGAAGCTGACCTTTTCCATTCTCTTTAAATGAATTAGCTGCAATTGCTGTAATCGCACTAGAATCTACTCCGCCTGATAAAAATGTACACACTGGAACATCTGATACTAATTGACGCACAATAGCATCTTCAACTAAAAACTTTACTCTTTCCGTTGTTTCTGCTAATGAATCCGTATGCTTTGCACTCTTCACATTCCAATATCTCCACACTTTAAGCCCGCTTTTACTTAGCGTCATGGCATGAGCAGGTCTTAATTCATCTATTCCTTTAAAGACACCGTGCCCTGGAGAGCGTGAAGGACCTAATCCTAACACTTCAGCTAACCCATCTAACCCGATTTCAGCTGGTACTTCTGGATGAGCTAAAATCGCTTTTAATTCTGATGCAAATTGTAACCCTCCATCGTACGACCGATAAAATAAAGGCTTGACGCCTAGACGATCACGTGCAATAAATAACTTTTCTTCAGATGCATCCCAAATAGCAAAAGCAAAAATTCCGTTAAAATAGTCCACACACTCCTCTTTCCATTCAACATAAGCTGTTAGTAGTACTTCCGTGTCAGAGTGCCCTTGGAATTGATATCCTCGCTTTAATAACTCTTTGCGAATATCTTCTGTATTATAAAGCTCACCATTATAGCAAATCGTATATTCTTTTTGCTCTTTCTTTCTAGTCATCGGCTGCTTGCCGCCTTGTGGATCTACCACAACCAATCGCTTATGTCCAAACGCCGCATGCTGTTGAATCCATACATTTGTATCGTCAGGACCTCGCTTTTCTAATGTTTCCGCCATTTTTTTAACGGTGCCTTGTTCACCTAACAAGGAGCGTTTGAAATCAACCCATCCGGTGATACCACACATTAGTTATCATCCTTTCCTTACGCGCTTTGTAATGAATGAAATAATGCCATTGTATGCATGGAATTCGCACAGTTGATTTGTCCACATATTTTATTTCAATTATTTTAGTTATAAACGCCTTCGTTTTAGGAAATACAAACAAATAACAATTTCGTATATGGAGGTCTTAAAAATGAAGAGTAATTCAAAATATTCAATTCTACAAAACCAGCCTCGTTCGTTTATGACGGGAACTGTTGAATACATTGATTCAGAATGGATTTTCTTTGATGAAGAAACAGATGAAGCATCTATGCTAAACGATATCCTCAATGAATCCGTTGAGGTATACATCAATATGAGTTGGGAAAAGGGACTATTTATCTCAGATCACCAGTTTAAGCTTCACAATATGATTTATCGAATTAAAAATGGTGATAAGCTTCGCGTAACGAGAAAGCTCCCATACGCATATGAACAACTACTGAAACACCTAAAAAAAGAAGCGTTTCACACGCTTACGAGCCACTTAAACTCTCTAAACATCTCTCTTTATGACTGCATCTATTGTCATAACACACTTATTTTCCTGCCGGAAGATAAACATACAAAAGGAGCAAATTTTCTCATTTTTGATAATGAAGAAATGATTTGTTCCGTTCAACACTTATTTGAGCGTGGCGAAAATGGTTTAGACCGTTTCGAATACACGTTAAGCGATGGAAGTCGTTCTATGAATTTAATTCTTCACTAAGGTGTAGAAATGCAACCATACGTCAATAAGCAACACAAGGAATATAAAAGGGCTATGGAGGAAACAAGGTGAATACAAGTAACCTTTTCCATGCATGAAAAAGACTGTTGATTCACTCAAGATGCTGAAAAATCAAGGTTATATAAAAAGCAAAATAAACGGATAAAGTGAAAGGGTCCTTGTGTAACAAGGGTTCTTTCTTATTGTTAGTTCTGAAAATTCATATTATGACAACTAAGCATTTCATAAGTAGCGAAAAACAAAAAAGCCACTGCTTCTGAACAGTAGCTTTTTCTACTCACGTGTAACTTTGTACTAAGTGATGAGTTATACTCCAAGGGTCAAACACTATTTACTAACAATGTGTATCTAATAATTTAATCTCTTCCGGTCATCTGCTTGGGGAGGTTGTTCCATCCACTGATTATCAATTAAATCTTTCCCAATACGACTATATATCCATAAGCTATCCAAGGCTGCCTTTTCACAACGCGCTGAAATATCAGCTCTCATACTTGCGATAAGGGATGCGTTATAATACGTCACTGCTACACCAAAGAAGAAACCAGTTTGAAGAAGCATAAGTCTCTCTGAAAAAGGGGAAACAATAGAATCTGTAACCTCCGTTTCGCATGATTTGGGTAAATGAAGGTTATCTTTTGTTAATAAAGATGAAAATGTAGCAATGTGTTTGTTTTTGACTTTTAGGCTTTTTTCTAATAATACTCGTACGTTTTGATTTTTTGAAACTTTGGAAAAGCCAAGGATCATCGCTTTTGCAACCAATGTTTTTTGTAAATTAAAATAAGTATGTCCAGCTTCGATTGCATTCATCGGCCGCTGTTTACCAAAAACATCTGTTACGTAGTGGTATTTTTCAATCATTTTTACCTTACTAGGTGTTATATAAGTAGGTGATTGCTGATACAGTTGTTTTGAAATAAGGAGATCTTTAGATCTTTTATAAATTTCCATCGCATCAAGGTTGCATTGATAATAAAAATCTACAATATCTTGACGTATAGAAGTCGTAAAAGATAGGCTTATTTCGTTATGTCCATGTGTGCTAATCATATAAAGAGATTCAAGGCATAAAACGTCTGTAAATAGAGCAGGAGCTTCTAAATTAACATCCTCTTCTGTAAACCCCTTGGGAATAGGAAAGTTCTCTTTTTTAAATAACTTTTTTAACATATCTACATGGTTAAATGAGTACTGAAGAGCTGCTTGAAAAAGGCTATGTATTTCAGGGTCTTGGATTGTATTAAGCATATATTTGTTTACACATATAGATAAGGTTTCACGGATATAATGTGTCCATAGGTTTGCAATTTCAGGAGATGTTAATTCATTCTTTTTTTGCAATTTTCCGGTCCTCCGTATAAAAACTAATTTTTCTTAGTTTCTCCCCTTTTTAAGCTTTCATACAAGTTAGCTTTTTTCCTAATAACCCCTCAAAAACTTTTTGTAAGTGCTATATTTTCGTTCGTTAATTTACGAGTAGATAGGTAAACTCTTAGAAAGATTAATTCTGTGTGCTTCCCTCCCTTCTACTATAGACAAATACAATGAGGATGACTGATTTTTTCTTTATTGAGAAGCTCAGGATTGCAACGACGATTGTGACACTCCTGCAGGACTAGCGAGTGTTCTGAGACCCCGCAGTTTACGAGGAGGCTCAGGCCGAGCCCTGCGGAAAGGGAGCATATCCGAGTGGAAATCCCTCCTGTTGTATGCGTGCCTTTCCTCTTTCAAACAACAAAAAAAGCTGCTTATATCAGCAGCTTTTAACCTAAAACAACATATCCATAGTAGAATACTAGTACAAGCGCTACGACTAGAAGTGCCCATGCGCCTCCTGTTGCTTTGGCTTTTTTTGTCCTAACAAGTACCATCTCCATACCAACTAGCACTAGAACCCCAGCCAGTCCCTTAATAAGAGCTTGTCCTTTAAACTGATACCAATCTGCTAGCAAATGAGCACCTGATAACAACACAAGCACATACAACAGACGAGTAATCATATGTACAATCTTTGCGCCTTTTTCTTTACCGGACTTCGTTAAAACAAGCGCTACCACAAAACCAATCAGCAATAATGTCCATAATGTTACATGTAAATGAATCATCTTATCCTCTCCTTTCATTCCATATCATACCATGAATACAAGCTTTCTCACCACTGTACATAAGCATCAAACAGCAATGCACTTATCACTTTCACATATCTGCCATATATTACTTCAACTATGAATACATATGAACAGAAAGAACTTTTTAACATTCTTTTCATACCATGATAAGAGACTATAATGATAAAGGATGTTTGCCTATGCCAGCCATCGTCGGCGTTGTCAACGTAAATAGTGTCGGTTCTGCTAGTGTTCTGCACATTGGCGACGTATACAGTATTGCTCCCATCTCAACGGCTAAAACATTTGCCGGAGCAGGATCTTTTAATACTGGAGATCGTCTTCATGTCATTAACCAGCAAAGCGCAACGAACACCCAAGATAGTGATGTAAATGACCAAAACATTACAGCTAATGCTTAAGTTGTAACAGAAAGGAGCTACCTCCATTGAACTTCTATGTAAATCAAAGCATTTGTATCCAAAGCTTAAAGGTAAGTGCTGTCAGTAACTCTTCTGTATTACAAATTGGAAGCGCAGGCATCATCAAACCGAACTCCAACCTATTTAATACAGGTGGCTTTACTGAAGCCGCACCTGATGAACAAAAGAAAGGAATTTTAGGATCAGTTTCTCCATCTACTTTCACACCGACACAATCTTCAGCAGTTCCAGCACCTTATTCTCAGTCGCTCACTCCACCCGTTCGGGTGAACAACTGACATGTTCATAACTTCCTCACCATATGTATAAAATATATCATTTTTAAATGACAATTTGCATACAGGGTGAAAGAAGGTGCGGAACATGAAAAGCATGGACTATACGCAGCAAATGCATCGTTATATTGAGCAACTATCAGTGCGAGTTGCTACCCTTGAATCAACTGTTCAAAAACTAGAACAGCAGATAAAAGAGCTAGAAGAAAAAACTCCTATTAATATTGAAAAAATTGAATATAAATTTGAACAGCTAAAAATCGACTCGCTTGATGGCACATTAAATATTGGCTTAAACCCGCTTACACCAGACAACCTAGAAGACATTATTATAAATAACCAAACCCCTGAAATTACGCTTCCACAGCAAGGGCCACAAAACCCAAGTTTAAAGCCACTTGACCGCAATATAACGAAGCAGTGGGTTGAAGATATATATGCATCTATGACATCTGAACTTGACCAGCATGGCTACTCAATGGTTCAGCATGTTCTTGACCAACGCTCCATGACAATTGAAGGAGCCTACTATGACTTTATAATTGAAGACGTAAAAAAGCAGTTAGAACAACGTATTACTTATTATTTAAATCAAGTTCAATCTGAAGAGCTAGAGCAAAACTTTGAAGCAATTAAACCCCAAATTATTGAGAAAATCTATGAAGACATCAAAAAAGGCATCGATGCTTTCTTAACCTATTTACCCGATTCCTTAAAGAAAGGCGGTCATAACCAATGAATTATACGGTCATTAATCGAGAATTAATGGTAGGAAATATTGATATTACCGGCGTATCTTCTTCTTCTGTTCTTTTAATTGGAGATGCTCACTATATAAATTTATCAGCAACATTTGATACACCTGCAGAATCTCTCATAATTGGTCCTTACGTTCCATTATCCTTATCTTAAAGGAGAAATTAACTATGCTATCCCGAATGTCTCAGGTAGATCATTTAACAATAAATTCTGTGTCATCCAGTTCACTTTGTCAAATTGGTGATTCTACTCAGATCGTGTTAAAGACAAGAGCACTAGCTGTCAAGCGAGAGTTCCCTTTTTTCTATGGAAGAGAAGGAAACTTTGATGATTATGATGTTTTTAATGAACCTATCCCACAACCAATAATTGAAGCTGTAAATATGCAAGTAACTAACCTTGCTCCTATCATTAAAGTAAATCGTATTAATATTAAAGGGTGTTCATTCTCTTCGGTTATTCATATTGGTTCGACCTGTACGCTTGATGCAGAATCTCGCATTAAGCATATAAGACAACTGGATGGAATTGAATCTAAAACACCTGATGTTGGGTTAGAAAAGGAGCTTAACATGACAGCAGATGATGTTGAAACTACTCTTGAAGACGATTCCACAGAATGAACAAATCTTACTGCTTTATCATACACTAGATTATTATCACGATAATAAAGGGTGGATAACATGCCAGCTTTAATCGGTCCTGTTAGTATCACAAGCGTGGGTGGCGGTGTTGTGACGTTTGGAGATACCTTTTATGTGTCCCCAAAAAGCTCATCAAAAACCAATACGGGCTCCGGGGCAGTTAATACCGGTAACTTCGTCAATACCAATACCGGAATCTCTGGAACAAATACGCTTGATCCCGATCTTGCAGATCAAAACAACGTTGCCAACGCATAAAAACAGCTGGAATTCCAGCTGTTTTTTATCTTTTTTTTCGCTCATTTGACTTTTTAATTTTAGGCACTCGTGAAGATGGCTGCTTTTGAATCCATTTTATAAACGAATGAATCTGTGGATCATCCTTTAGTAAGGCAATTGTATTTAAGCGAATCGCTAATTCTGTATTTGTGTAAAGAGCATGTATTTGCTTATGACACGGAATACAAAGGTTAGCAGTCGGCTCAAATGTACCTCCCATTTCTTTTGGGGTAAGATGGTGAACCGTAATTTCGACATCTTCTCGTTCGCATAATTCGCACCAGCCAACGTGACGATCTTTTTTTTCCACTGCTTTTCAACCCTTTCCTTTATAGAGTTTCAACAGCTACTTTTGTTCCCATACCAGTAGCATCAGCAGGTTGTACAATTAATCGCTTAGGTAAGCGTGCTCTAAGCTCTTGCACGTGACTAATAACTCCGATTGATAAATTATCTGACTGAAGCTTTTCTAAGGCCGTAACAACCGTATCAAGAAGCTCTCCATCCAGTGTTCCAAACCCTTCATCTAAAAAGAAAAATTGTAAAGGATACTCTCCGCGAAGCTGAATTTGTGCAGATAGCGATAGAGCTAATGCCAGTGATGTCAAGAACGTTTCTCCTCCTGAAAGAGTTGAAACCGGACGCTTAACTCCACCGTTAGCATCATCTCTCATAATAAAACCACCTTGAGAATCTACTTCAATTGCATAGCGGTGACGTGTTAAAATGGCTAATCGCTCCGAAGCATCTCGACTAATCGCCATCAGCTGTTCTTCAGCCATGTATTCAACAAATGTATTACCTTTAAACACAGACTGTAGCTTTTGATATTGTTCAAACAAAGCTTCTTTTTCTACTCTCTGCTTTTCAAGCTCTTTAAAGCGTTCATGTCGCTTTAATATGTCTTTTAAGGTCTCTTCTGCTCCACCTTTTAGCTGATTTGCTTCGTTAACTGCTGCTTTTATATTTACTAATAGCGATTTGGTTTCTTCCCACTTATCTTGAGTTATAGATTTACCATTAAGTTTCCCCTCAACTTTAGTTATATCAGCTTTGGCTTGTTTTAGCTTATCCTCAAACGCTTGAATTTCTTCAGTTAATTTCTGTATGTCATCACTTGTTTGAACCGCTTTTTTGACTTCTTCTTTTTCTGAAAAACATGATGGCTGAAGGTGCTCTTCCCAGTCTTTTTTGACCTCTTCATATCGTTCCGTTAAATCCTCTAATACCTTACGCTCTGCATGCTCATCTGCCTGTAGCTTTTGATAAGTCACTTGCATACTATTTAGCATTTCATAACAAGTTTTTTCCGTTTGATCAAGCTCAATAATGCGCTGCTCAACCTCTCTTAGCTCTGACGTCACATCCCCTGCTTTTGAAAGTTCCATAAGCATCTGTTTTTGTTGTTGGAGCGCTTGATGAACGTTTTTTTGCTCTGCTTCTAACTGAACATTCTTACGCGTCGCTTGATCATAACCCTCTCTCGCATACGCAATTTTATTTTGTTGTTCGTCAAAAAACTGATAGCTTTTATTAATGCGTTCTACAAGCGTTCGTTCTTCTGCAATTCGCACCTTCATTTTTTCTTGAACTTCATAAATTTTACTCATTTCTAGATGTGGATATAGCTCATTCCATTCCTCAATAAGCACGCTAAAATCATTTTGATACTTACTTAGCTCTTCAGCAAGACCCTCTACTTCTTTTATGAGTTGCTGCATGCTGAACAGTAAATCTTGCTGCTGCTGTTCACTTTGTTTATAGCTCTGTAACAGCTCTGTTTGCTTCTCACGAACTTCAATATAATCTTGCTGTAACGCTTTTAACTCAACTTTTAACTTAGTGCTATATTCATCGCCGTTTCCCTCTAATAGTTGAATAACGGGCAAGTCATACTTCGTATCTGTGATTCCAGGATACGCATCGAGTAACATTGAATGAAGCTGTTCTAAACGAAGCTTCATGGCTCCGTACTCCTGCTTTTGCTCATCCAGTACATGTTTTTCTTCTTCATAGCTCGTAATGTGTTCATCCAGTTTTAAGTTCGCGTGTCCTTCACTAGATACAGCAGGTGAAGGATGATCCATTGAACCACACACTGGACAAGGTTTTCCTTCACTGAGATCTTCGGCCAGCTGATGGGCTAAGTGATTAATTCTTTCCTTTACTTGCTGCTCACGCAGTGACTGTAATTGACGATTTATCGAGCGAAAAAATTGTTCAAATTCACGCTCACGCTCACAAACAACATGATAGATGCGCTGGGTAGATACAAATAGCTGTTGTGCTTGAGAAGTTTGGCGTTGTTTTAATTCTTTTTGGGTTGCAAGTTTTGCTTCAGCTGCTTTTAGATCTAGCTGCTTTTTGTTCACTTTTTCCTCATGTTCTTTTATTATCTTGTTTAATTCCATTACTTTCTCAGCTTTGACAGTAGCTTCATATGTCTGTTCACGCTCTTCATCAGAGACCTTTACCTGTTCTAACTCTTCTTTTAAGCTACTTTGCAGCAATTTACCTTTTTCTAATTGCTCTTCAAGCTTTTGCAGAATTTGCACCTGCTCTTTTACATCAGCTGAAAGCTGATTGCACTCTTTTTCTTTTTCATCGTATTTCTTTTCTAATTCCCGTATTGATTTTTGAATTTTTTTGGCTTGTTCTAACTGTTCTTTGCGAATAAAGAGCTTTGGTTGTTCCTGCTGTTTTGTTAACCGTGCTTGGTCATACGCTATCTGGCTTTTTTCATACTTGTCATACTGTGCACGCAACTTCTCTTGAATAACTAATACGTTTTGACGAGTTCTTTGCTTTTTCATCGTAAGCTGCTCGTACGCATTTAGATAGGGCAACAACTTTTTTGCTTCTTCAGCTATAGCTACCTGTTTTCGCTTCCCTTCTATAAGCCCCTCTTGCTCCTTCAACCCTTTTAACGTTTCTTCTAATTCATGTTTAATCTGCATATCATTCCAAATTGCAGTTTGTTCATCATACAACGTTTCGATATCTTTTAGTTCGCGCTCACGCTTTTCAAGTAAAATGATACGTTCTTGAAGGACTTGCTCCGCTTGCTTAACGCTTTCCTCTGATGCTTCCCCTAATCCCGTCTGCTCTGCAGAAATCGTATCAATTTCACCTTTTAACAACTGAACCTTGGAACGAATTTTTTTGTTAAGCTGATCACCGTACTGCTCTAAATTAAATAAACGCTGCAGCATTTGACGACGTTCTGTTCCTTTTAACGATAAGAACTCAGCAAATTTCCCTTGTGGCAGTACAACAGCGCGCGTAAAGTCATCAATTGTTAAACCTAATAACGACTGAACTTGCTGGTTGACATCGTTTGTTTTATCAGCCAGTACGATGGTTTCATCTCCTACTTCAATAAAACGGCTGGTTGCTGATCTTACCCGCATTTCATCCGAACGTTTGAAGCTACGCTCAACGGTATAGCGCTTTTTATGGGTTGCATTTTCTAATTCAAATGTAAAAGCAACTTTCACTTCGTCCTCAGCATGATTTAAAATGCCGTGTGTGTTGTTAGCTGCCCTTTCTACCTTGCCGTAAAGCGCAAGCGTCATCGCATCTAAAATAGAAGATTTGCCGCTACCTGTTGGGCCGAAGATACCGAACACACCACCTGAACATAGGCTTGTAAAATCGATAATTTGCTTTGACCTAAAGCTGTGCAAGCCTGCTATTGTTAAAGTAATAGGCTTCATCTTCTACTCCTCCTCTTCTGCCTCTTGTGTATGAATCAATGATAAAAAGAGTTGAACCAACTCGTCACTTGGCGTTGCTCCACCTGTTTGCTTACGGTAGAACTTCGCAAAAGACTCTTCCACCGGAACGTTTCGCTGTTCTTGTTGCACCTCAACAGTTTCTTCCTCTTTAAAAATCGGTCGGATATGAATAAACCCTTTGTGTAGCTTGCGTAATCGGTGAATTTCTTCAAGGGACAGCGCATCTTCTAAGTGAATCTCTAAATCAATCCAAGCAGTGCTATCTTTTCCTTCATCCAACCACTGATAGACTTCTGCGATACCGTTTTTCGCTCTCCATCTTGTAAGTGGTCTTCCGCTTGATAAAGGAATTTCTGTTACTTTCATTTCTTTTCCCGGCTTCCCATCGAGTATCGTTACTGATTTGGTATAGCCTGATTCAGAAAAGCTATAGGCAAGAGGTGAACCTGAATAACGAGCTTTTGTAGAAGCTCGCTTAATGTCTTGCGGTCGGTGAAGATGTCCAAGTGCCACGTACTGAGCTGCTGCTGGAAGGCTTGATGCTGCCACGGTATACGCTCCACCTACTTCAATTGGCCGTTCAGAATCCGTTGAGCTTCCTCCAGCAACATAGATATGACTCATGGCAATGTTTACACTGTCGTTTGTAAAATGTGAGCTCATCTTTAAGAAGATTTCGCGTACTCGCTCATCATATGAGTTTCGAAGCAACAATTCGTCGTCTTCCTCAGCCAACATTTCCTTTAATCTAGATTCCGATGGATAAGGAAGTGCGCCTACTTTTAACGTTTCTTCAACAGTTGGAAGGTAAATCTCTTGTACATCTGTTGTCGGTAAACCTATGAGCGTAATATTTTGTTCGAATGCAAGCGGAGAGGCTGCAGATAAGCGATCGGGGTTATCATGATTACCCGCAATTACAATAATTGGACGATTGCCTTTTTCACTAAGCTTCGACATACTCTCATAAAATAATTGCTCTGCTGCTGCAGGCGGATTGACGGTATCAAATACATCACCGGCCATTAAAATTGCATCAATTTTTTCTTCCTTTACAATTTGAGCTAGCTCATCTAAGAACTGAGCTTGTTCTTCAATTCTACTCCTACCTTCTAAGGTTCTCCCTAAGTGCCAGTCGGCCGTATGTAGTAATCTCATTTGCTCCCCACCTTTTCTTGACAAAAAGAAGACGAAAAGCTCGCCTTCTTTTTACTCTTTTATCTCTATTACATGTCCACCATCTAAAAAATATAAGTAGCTATGTGCGATTGACTTTTTCACGATGGTTTCTACCGCTTTCCGATATAGCTTTAGCTGCACTTCATAGCGGTTTTTCAAGATTTCTTGCGCACTGTTAAAGTCATTGCTAAAGCGATTTTTAATATCATCGGTTTTGTAATCAACAAGAATGAGCTGACCATTCCATTCGTATAAGCAATCTATAATTCCTTGGACTAAAATTGCTTCATTATCATTCCATCCGTAAACCTCTTCTGTTGAGACATTTAAGCTAAACGGCATTTCACGATAAATCTTCTCTGCTTCTTTGAGCTGTTGTCCAATAAAGCTGTTTGTAAATTGAGCAATATCAGAAGGGTTAATACTTTCTGCTTGCTCCGCTGTTAAAATTTCATTGATAACGAGAGAATCAATAAGCTCTTGTACAGCTTCAATTGTTAGCGATTCCTTAAATGGTAAATGTTGCATCACTGTATGCACAGCTGTTCCACGTTCTGCTGCAGTTAATGAATGCGACTGCATAAAGGTCGGACGATCTTCAATGGTTGACTTAAATCCTGTTATAAGTTGACTTTCTGGTTCTTCACTAGTGGTTTGATACTGCCTTTTTAAATCAGAAACGGACTGCTTGGATCGATGTGTCGTTGCTTTTAAATGACTATATTTCCAGCGTAATCGCTCTTCAATACGCTCTTTATTTATACTTTCAAAATCAACTGGATTACCTTCTTGTACCGCAGCTAGCAGTTCTTCATGTTCCGATTGTTCTTCAACCAGCTGTTCAGATAGCTCCGTCGCTTGAATCGCTTGTACTTTCCATTTGGAACTGTGCTCATACACCTCTTGCAACACTGCTCTTTGCTCCTCAGGCATCCACTTTTCGAAATGACGATGTCTGGCTAAAGCAGGACCCACCCAATCAAGATATGACTTGGCATCTGCACGCATATAAGCAGGTAGCTCCCATTGGTCATGAGTTAATACTTGGCTCCATTTTTTCATTTGAGCCTCAGCATCTTTTACAGTTCCGACTAAAATTAATTTTTCCTTAGCACGTGTTAGCGCTACATATAAAACTCGCATTTCTTCAGCAATGCTTTCTTTCTTCATTTTTTGTTTCATGACTTGCTGAAGCAACGTTGGATACGTAATACGAAGCTTTGGATCAATATACTTGGATCCGAAACCGAGTTCTTTATCTAGCATATAAGATTTATTTAAATCCATTAGATTAAACTTACGGTTCAATCCAGCTACGAAAACAATAGGAAACTCTAAACCTTTACTGCTATGGATTGTCATTAAACGAACAACATCTTCTTGCTCACCTAGCGCTCTGGCCGTTCCTAAATCATTTCCACGCTCTTTCATACGATCGATAAAGCGCAGGAAGCGGAATAAGCCTCGAAACGACGTCGCTTCATATTGACGTGCACGGTCATATAAAGCTCTTAAGTTAGCTTGACGCTGTTTACCTCCAGGTAGACCTCCTACAAACTCATAAAATCCTGTATCACGGTAAATCTGCCAGATAAGTGTAGATAAAGAAGTTTGGCGTGCTGTGGTTCTCCATTCGCTAAGCTTCACAGCAAAGTGACAAAGCTTTTCTTGAAGAGGTCCTTCAAGAGACAAGCGAACATAATTTTTCATCGCTTCATAGTACGTCCCCTTTTTATCCTCGGCCCGAATTAGAGCAAGTTCTTCATCTGACAAACCTACAATTGGCGAACGCAATACAGAAGCAAGGGGAATATCTTGATATGGATTATCAATGACTTTTAATAAAGACATCATCATCATCACTTCCGTTGCATCAAAATACCCGGACGACAAATCTGCATAAATAGGAACCCCTTCTTGCTTAAACTCTTCCATAATTTGTGCTGCCCATGGCATAGAGCGAAGTAAAATAACAAAATCTCGATATGTTACGTTTCGCATCACATCTAACTTACGGTCATATACTTGAAAACGATCTTGAACAAGCTGCTTTATCTTACGAGCCATTGCTCGAGCTTCTAGCTGAGCCGTTTCTAATTCTGCTTCTGAAAACTCCACTAAAGTTGACTCTTCTTCCTCTTCTCCGCCTTCTTTGGAAATCAGTAAAAGTTCAGACTCCATTTCACTACTGTCTGGATAAGAAGCCCCCAACTTCAAGGATGCATCGTCATCATAGACGATTTCACCAACCTCTTCATCCATCAGCTGCTGAAAGATAAAGTTGGTCGCATCGATAATCTCAGAGCGGCTGCGGAAATTCTTGTTCAAATCAATTTTCATGCCATTCTTTCGTCCATCATGTGTAAAAGTCTTGTATTTTCCAAGAAAAAGAAATGGTTCTGCTAAACGAAAGCGGTAAATAGATTGCTTAACATCACCGACCATAAAGAGGTTACCATCTTCATCATCATGCGTCACAAGCTGAATTAGGGTTTCTTGTACCATATTCGTATCCTGATATTCATCTACTAAAACCTCTACAAACTGCGTTTTATATTTGTAAGCTACTTCAGATGGTTCAATTCCTTGATCTGACGGACGTCCTAAAATTTCCAAACAATAGTGTTCTAAATCTGAAAAGTCTACGAGTCCTTTCGCTCGCTTTTCTGCTTCATAGCGCTCACCGAACTTCCTTACAAGCGATATAAGAACTTCTACTACAGGATGCATTTTCTTAAAGTCGCTCATGTATCCACTGAGCGGACGAGAAAATAAGTCACTCTGCATTTTTTCAAGAGCTGCTTTTGCTTTTTTACGAAGATCTCCAAACTCATCAAGTAAGGCAGCGTCATACTCATCACCTTTGCATGGCTTTAAACGCGTAAAGCTAAGGGTTTGCATTTGTTCATGTAGCTCAGCAAAAGTGTCAGCTGCAAGCATACGATTAACCTGAGCTAAATCATCCTCAATATTTACTTTTCTTGGAGCTGGACCTCCAGGCATTGTTGTTAACCTAGACGCTTGGTGTAGCATAGCTTGAACACCGCTCAGCTGTTTTTTCACTTCATCCATTAAAAAGTTCATAAATGGAAGAGAGTCAATTGTAGCCTCTTCACCAATGCTATATTGATGAAGAAGCATATCTAACCAGCTATTCGGCTTTGGATTAGAACGAGCAAAATCATATAATCTGCGAACCATATGCTGAACGTCTAAATCATGACGATCACTTGTATATCGATCCACTAACTCAAAAAATAATTGATTACCTTCAAGGCTATACTGCTCTTCAAAAAGCTCGTCCAATACTTCTTCTCTCAAGAGCTCTGCTTCGGTATCGTCTGCAATTCGAAAACCTGGATCCAAGTCAATCATATAGTAATAGCTGCGGATAACTTCAAGACAAAATGAATGAAGAGTTGAAATAGACGCTCGGTTTAGTAAGTGCAGCTGTCTTCTTAAATGTAAAGAAGACGGGTTTATCTTTAACTCTTTTTCTAAAGCTTCCCCGATACGATGACGCATCTCTGCAGCTGAAGCGTTTGTGAACGTCACGACTAATAAACGGTCGACGTCCACTGGATTTTCAGGATCGATAATTTTTTTAATAATGCGCTCAACTAAAACAGCTGTTTTTCCTGAACCTGCCGCTGCTGCCACTAAAATATCTTGTCCAGATGACACGATTGCTTTCCACTGATCATCTGTCCACTGTGAATCAACAGGCTTACTCATTCGTTCCTGACTCATGCTTTTCCTCCTCTCGTATTTTTTCTAAAATATTATTTTGATTTTCATTTTTCAGCTGACGATATTCGTTTTCGCTTAGGGCTTCATCGAATTGACAAATTGAACGGTATTCACAAAAGGCACACGGTGTTTTATCTTTAAGTTTGTAAGGAGATATATCAATTTTACCTTCAGTAATTTCTGTCCCCGCCTCTACAAACTTTTTACGTACGTATTGTCTAAGGTGTGTAAAGTCCGTCTCAGATGCAATTGAAGAGTTCGAATAAAAACCACCTGTTTTTTTAATACCAGCTGAGATAATTTGTGAATGACCAGACTCTAGCGTTTCATCCATTAGGCGAACCGCTTCTTCATCACCTAACAGTAAGCCTTTCATCTTAAATTTCTTAAAGATTTCTTCTTCAACCTGATTTTCACTCAAACTCTTTGTACTATTAACCATCGGATTATGAACGTGGAAGTATAAAACACCTGCAGGTAAAGCACCTTGGTTCGTTTTTAAAAGCTGCTCAGCGTAAGTTACCACTACATCCAAATATGCGAGAATTTGAAGTGAAAGCCCATAATAGACTTCTAGTAAATTTAACGCTTTGTCACTGGATTTATAATCGACAATCCGAAGTAGTATCCCTTTAGAGCTTTCTGCTTTATCTACTCGATCTATTCGTCCCACTAGCTCCATCGTATGTCCATTTGGAAGCGTAAAGGTCATAGAAGGTAATTCTGCATCAGGACCAAAACCTAACTCTAGCCCAACAGGTACAAACCCGCTCGATTTTGCATGTTGACTTAATACAATCGACGCTCGTTCGATTACTTGCTGCAATTTATATGCAAGATATTGATGACGATTAGAACTCAACAAGATTTCGTTTTGTAAGCGCGGCGCTAATTCCTGAACTGCATCAGCAGAGAGAGATTGACAATCTTTCTTCGTTAACTGCTTCCAATCTTTCTCACTAGTTCTCAACTTATCTGAAATATGTTTTAACGCTGCATGAAAGAGCTCACCAATGTCAGGTGCCGCTAGTTGAAACACTTTTCTATCCTTCAACTTTAAGCCATGAGAAGCAAAATGCGAGTAAGGACAAGCCTTAAACTTTTCCATGCGCGATACGCTTGCCTGAATATGTTTGCCATACAAGCGCTCACTTGTTTTCTTCGTTAACCGCTTTGCATCGTTTTGATAAAATAAACTGCTCAAAACCCTTTGACTATACGTCTTCCATTCTGAAGTCATATAAAAGTTATAAACGTCCCACCATGCATCGCTCATTGGATAATGCCGTTTCCAAGCTTGTAGATTGCTTGCTAAATAAGCCATCGTAGACAGTGGATTCGCAATGTAATCAAGCTGCTTTTCCTCTTCTAAACTTGTAGGGTCATTCATTAATAACTTTTCTTCAAGTAATGGAAAGAGCTCTTTCAATCGATTAATAACCAGAGATGGTAGCAAAGATTTCCCTTCATCATTTGCTAGTGGATAGCTGATATATAACTTTTCTTCTGAGCTTACAAGCGCTAAATAAATTAAGAACTGATCATCAAACAGCTGCTGCTTGCCCGTTGGAGCTAACGTCACACCTGATTTAAATAATTCATCGCGGTCTTGATCAGATAAAATACTATCCCCCTGAGGTTTAGCAGGTATCACACCATCGTTCACTCCTACAATAAAGGTCGCTTTAATATTGGAAAAACGAGAGCGCTCGAAGCTTGCAACGAGGACCTGATCAAGAGATGGTGGAACAATAGCAAACTGCATACTGTCTAGTCCTGTCTCAAAAAGCTCAGTAAACAGCTTGATGGATACTTTTTCTTCTCCCATCATTTCTACAAACTGATCAAATAAGTTTAAGACGGCTTTCCATACTTGCTCATGTTCACGTGCTTCTTGTACCTTTCCATTTTCTTCACAGTGATCACGAAGCTTCTCAATTTTTTGTGGGATACTGAGCTCTATTAAAAAGAGGTAAAGAGCTTTTGCTTTTTCTTTCCCCGTCTTTCCTTTTTTTAGTTCCTGCTGCAGTTTCATAAGTGGATTTACAACAAGTTCTTTTAGCTCATTAATCTTTTCTTCGAACTGGACTTCCTCATCTGTTTTTGGTAGATTCATATCCTCTAATGAACGATATTTTCGATACTTCCACCTTTCACCATTTGTCCACTTAGTACCTTGAATCCCATATGCTAAGACATAGTTTTCAAATTGGTCCATTCCTTCCCTTAGCTTATTAACCTCAGCTTCTATCGGAAAAAACATATCTGTCTTAATGGCACGAAAAATACTTTCATAGCGCCAAGAGCCACTTACGACTTCTAAGCTGGAACGAATAAATTCAATAATTGGATGGTGAAACATTGCTCGCTTTTGGTCAATAAAGTATGGAATTTTGTAATCGCGAAATACGGTTTCAATTAATTCATCATACTCATTTTTATTCCGGACAACTAAAGCAATATCTCGGTACCGGTAATCAGAGTCTTTAACTAGCAGCTGAATTTCTCTTGCAATTCCTTCTACTTCTGCACGCCGACTCACAGCAGGATATAAAGAAATGTCATTTGGCTTCTGAAAAAATTCAACAGTTGGACGCTCGTCATAATACTTCTCTAAGTGAGACAATTCTTTGCTGTTTGAATGGCGAAAATTATCCTTTAATAAAACGGGATCTTTTATTTCAATTCCTTGTTCTAACGCTACTTTTGTTAACTCTCTATACGTCTCTCCAGTTAATCTAAAGAGTTGCAAATCAGCTGGTATATAGTCTGCTTGCGTATAATCTCCCGTCAATGTGACCGTTACATCTGAGCAAACTTTCATAAGTTCGACTAAGACATCGAGTTCTTGCTTTGTAAAATGATGAAATCCATCGACGTAAATAACAGCTTTCTTTAAATACGAAGAAAGCTGAATTTTTTCAGCTAATAGTTTCAAATAATCTTCACTATCTACATACTTCATTAATAGCTGTTTTTCTAGCTCTTGATATATAAGTCCTAAATCATGCAGCTTATCCGCTAGCACTTGCTCGTTACTGTCTTTAAGTTCTTGCTGCAGAGTCACTAACGATTCAGGCTCTAATCCATACTGCTTAAACTCTTTTAACATCTTTTCTAGCTTTGTGATAAACCCTTCTTTTTCAGATGCTGCTGCAAATAAGATGAGCTCTTCTTTTTGTTGTTCTATAATTTTTCTAAGCATCATATGCATGCCTGTTTGATCAATATGATAACGACTAATGCCGCCTGCTTCTTGGAGAACTCGCCAAGCCAAACGCGTAAAACTATAGACTTGAGCTCTCATCATTCCGCCCAAGCCTGGCGTTTGAATAAGCTCGTACTCAGACTGGAAAGTCATTTGCTCTGGAACAATATAAATAATTGGGTTACCCAGTGGCTCACGCGCTAATTCTTGGCGAATAGCATTTAAACATGCTGCTGTTTTACCACTTCCAGACCTACCCAGCATAAACTGTAGCATTTTCTTCACCCCTAACGAATTTGAACGCCACAAAAAAAGTGACGTTCAACAAGCTTTCTTTCTATATTCTGATCGGTTATTTACCCTTTTCGTTACCATTTATTTTACTGGACTTACGTAAAGAAATCCAATAAAATAAACCGTTTTGGCTCGTTACCAAAACGGTTTATTTTTCCTATTACATCATAATTCCACCATCGACATGTAATACGGTTCCGTTTACATAATTGGATTCATCTGATGCTAAATATAAGTATGCATAGCCAATATCAGAAGGCTGTCCTAACCTTTGAAGCGGTATGGTTGATTTCATTTGGTTAATGACCTTCTCTGGAACAGCAGCTACCATATTCGTTTCAATAAATCCTGGTGCAACAGCGTTTACGTTAATTCCTTTACGCCCAAGTTCTTTTGCCCAAGTCTTAGTCATTCCTACAACCGCGGCTTTTGCTGCTGCGTAATTGGTTTGTCCAACGTTCCCATATACGCCTGAAACAGACGACGTACTAATAATTTTCCCGCTGCCTTGAGCTACCATATGAGGCACAACAGCTTGCGTACAGTTAAAAACACCCGTCAAGTTAACGTTAATAACTGCTTGAAAGTCTTCCATTGTTAACTTAGTTAGCATTGCATCTCTGGTAATTCCTGCATTGTTAACTAAAATGTCTATTTTGCTATAGGTTTCTACTACTTCTTCTACCATCCCATCTACGTTATCACGATCTGCAACATTGACTTGAAAGAATGTGACGTCTCCACCTTCATTTCGTAAAACCTGTGCTTTCTCTTCACCTAAAGCTTGGTCATAATCAACGAGTGCCACTTTTGCTCCTTCTTTTGCAAAAATCCGTGCAGCTTCAAAGCCTAATCCATTTGCAGCGCCTGTAATAATTGCCACCTTGTCTTTTAATCTCATCTCCTACCACATAGTATGAACGTTCTTAAGAACAGGCTTGCCTCCATACTATGCATAGCCCCCTTTTACTTGACGACAAGCACGTCGTATTCGTAAATCATGTGCAAAAGCGATGAATTAAACAACCCTTTTACTAACATATGTAGTAGAGAATTGCCCAAAACATTCATAACTTTTCAGAAAACAGGGAAATCAACAGATTAAGGTGAGGTAAAGAACGTGTAGGGATTCTAGAAAGTGTAGCAAAACCTGCTAATTTTATCCTTATTTTAACATATATTCCACTAAAGCGAAATCATGAATTCAGAAAAGAAAATTCCTCTTCATTTATTCTACTGGTTCATACGAACATTTAGGCGCCTCTCAATTTGTTTTCCTACAACCCATAATACAAAAATAACAATTAAAACAACAATAGCTTTTGTCGGCTGTTGTACGAAGGAGATAAAGTCAGCTCCTATAAAGCTCATCATAAAAATCATTACCATTTTTCCTGCTAAAACCGCTAACACAAATTGTGGCATACTGACTCTGGATAAGCCAGCAACAACATTAATAGCAGCTGATGGAGTGAAAGGAAAGCATAGCATTAAAAACAGTGGACCAAAACCATGGCGTTCAACCCAGGCCATAATCTTTCGAATTTGAGCATGCCTACTTATAAAATTCAAGAAGCGTGCTTGTCCATATCGACGAAAGATAAGGAAAACAATAATTGACCCTACGCACGACCCAACCCACGAAATTAGAAAACCTAACCATAAGCCAAATGCAGCAGCATTTGCCATAACAAAAGCAAACAGAGGTAAAATCGGAATAAATGCTTCAAGAATAGGAAGTAATAGTCCCGGTATAATACCAAATGATTGATATTCTTCTAAAAGTTCAAGCACACCTTCAAGCGTTAAGTATTCTTTAATTTTATCAAAGTCCATTACTTAATCTCCTAACTGATGACTACTAACTTAATCAACATTGTACTACTTTCATTACCGAAACAAAAGGTGCTCAAACATTTATATTTGTCTGGTCACTATACAATAAAATAAGTCTAAAAATTTAGAAAATTAGTTGTTTTTTTGTTCCTTACTCTATATACTAAGAAAAAGGCTGCAGAGGTGATGATGGATGAACAATGAAAAATCGTACGCCGAGATGATGAAATCCCTCGCTCGCAAAAGAAAAATTCGCGAAGCTGATAACGTGCTTGATATGTACATTGACATGCTTATTGACGATGCCTTATTTAAACACAAAAAAACCATTTTAGAAACGCAAATTAACTATGCATTAGATGAACGAGATCGTACCGCATTTTATGACTTGTCTCTTCAATATCAATCTCTTTTAAGAACATCTACATGAAAAAAGAGCATCTTAACTAGATGCTCTTTTTTAGTGGGCCTAAGTGGACTCGAACCACCGACCTCACGCTTATCAGGCGTGCGCTCTAACCAGCTGAGCTATAGGCCCGTTATGGAGCGGGTGATGAGAATCGAACTCACGACATCAGCTTGGAAGGCTGAGGTTTTACCATTAAACTACACCCGCATATATAAGTCAACAATATTTCCTGGTCGGGAAGACAGGATTCGAACCTGCGACCCCTTGGTCCCAAACCAAGTGCTCTACCAAGCTGAGCTACTTCCCGTTCTATGGCGCGCCCGAGAGGAGTCGAACCCCTAACCTTTTGATCCGTAGTCAAACGCTCTATCCAATTGAGCTACGGGCGCTTAATATGAGCCATGAAGGACTCGAACCTTCGACCCTCTGATTAAAAGTCAGATGCTCTACCAACTGAGCTAATGGCTCTTAATGGCTGGGCTAGCTGGATTCGAACCAACGCATGACGGAGTCAAAGTCCGTTGCCTTACCGCTTGGCTATAGCCCAATAAAATGGTGGAGGGGGGCAGATTCGAACTGCCGAACCCGAAGGAGCGGATTTACAGTCCGCCGCGTTTAGCCACTTCGCTACCCCTCCAGCTTAAATAAATGGTGGAGGATGACGGGATCGAACCGCCGACCCCCTGCTTGTAAGGCAGGTGCTCTCCCAGCTGAGCTAATCCTCCAAATTTCTTATGTAAAAATAAGTGGTGACCCGTACGGGATTCGAACCCGTGTTACCGCCGTGAAAGGGCGGTGTCTTAACCACTTGACCAACGGGCCAATTTAAATGCCTGGCAACGTCCTACTCTCACAGGGACAAAGTCCCAACTACCATCGGCGCTAGAGAACTTAACTTCCGTGTTCGGCATGGGAACGGGTGTGACCTCTCTGCTATCGCCACCAGACATGAATTGAGATTATTCTCTCAAAACTAGATAACATGTTTGCTGAGTACTAAGTTTACTGTCTAGCTACGGCTCCTTTCACAATTGAACAGTCGCCTTCGCTTTTCTAATTTGGTTAAGTCCTCGATCGATTAGTATCAGTCAGCTACACACGTCACCGTGCTTCCACCTCTGACCTATCAACCTGATCATCTTTCAGGGATCTTACTAGCTTGCGCTATGGGAAATCTCATCTTGAGGGGGGCTTCATGCTTAGATGCTTTCAGCACTTATCCCGTCCACAC
>NZ_SBIM01000014.1:0-131129 GCF_004348885.1 Bacillus sp. CBEL-1
GGCACGCCGCCAGCGTTCATCCTGAGCCAGGATCAAACTCTCCGAAGAAATGTTTGACTTGCTCATAAAAGTTTAAAAAAATTAACGTTGACGTTTGTCGCTTTGTTCAGTTTTCAAAGTTCAACCGTCGCTCTCAGACGACTTTACTATCTTACCAAGTTATCAACTTGTTGTCAACAACTTTTTTGTTTTTTGTTTCATTCTTAACTTGTTTGTTACCTGTTCGTTAAGAACATTTATTAATATAACAAATGAAATACTACTTGGCAATCCCTAAATAATAAGTTTAAATTTTCAATTATATTAAAGGGGTAATTTTTACTCACAATAAAAAAACACAAGTGGCTTTCACTTGTGTTTTTGGTTTTTCTATTATTTGCTGGTAAACTGCTCTTCTTCCGTTGAACCTTTTAGTGCTGTTGTAGACGATGTACCACCTGATACAACTTGAGCAACCTCATCAAAGTAACCCGTACCTACCTCTCTTTGATGTCTTGTTGCCGTATAGCCATTTATTTCACTACTAAACTCTCTCTCTTGCAGCTCCGAATAAGCCGCCATACCTCTATCTTTATAGCCTCTAGCTAATTCAAACATGCTATGATTAAGCGCATGGAAGCCCGCCAACGTAACAAATTGAAATTTGTAACCCATCTTTGCAATTTCTCTTTGAAACTTTTCAATCGTTTTTGCATCCAGCTTTTTCTTCCAGTTAAATGAAGGTGAACAGTTATACGCTAACATTTTACCAGGGAACTTTTCATGAATTGCGTCCGCAAATTGTTGTGCTTGTGCTAAATTAGGCTCAGATGTCTCACACCAAATTAAATCAGCATACGGTGCATAAGCTAATCCTCTAGCAATCGCTTGATCTAGCCCTGCTTTTGTACGATAAAAACCTTCTGCAGTTCTCTCTCCTCTAATAAATTGCTTATCAACCGGATCAATATCACTTGTGATTAAATCTGCAGCATCTGCATCCGTACGTGCAATTAATATAGTAGGAACTCCCATAACATCTGCCGCTAACCTAGCAGCAATCAAGTTTTTAACCGCCGTTTGGGTAGGAAGCAAGACTTTTCCTCCAAGATGACCACATTTCTTCTCTGAAGATAACTGATCTTCAAAGTGAACCGCAGATGCACCTGATTCAATCATACCTTTCATCAACTCAAATACGTTGAGTTGTCCGCCAAACCCAGCTTCAGCATCTGCAATAATTGGAGCAAAGTAATCAACTTCTCCTTCTCCTTCTAGATGTTGAATCTGGTCGGCACGTTGGAGCGCTTGATTAATTCTTTTTACAACATGGGGAACGCTATTAGCTGGATACAAACTTTGGTCAGGATACATATGGCCGGATAAGTTGGCATCTGCCGCTACTTGCCATCCGCTTAAATAAATAGCCTTTAACCCTGCCTTTACTTGCTGAACGGCTTGATTCCCAGTTAATGCTCCTAACGCATGAATGTAGTCTTCTGTTTGAAGCAAATTCCAAAATTTATTGGCACCCCTTCTAGCCAATGTATGTTCAATATCTATGGAGCCTCTTAAACCAATTACTTTCTCTGCTGAATAAGGTCTTTCGATTCCACTCCAACGCTCATCATTTTTCCAACTATTCTCTAATTGCTTTACTCTTAAATCGTTCACTTTAATATCCCCCTTGCGATTTTCTCTTCTTTTTAGCTTTCCTATTAGCTACTAATTCGCTTGCATGCATTTGTTTAGAAACAATACATCAACTTTATAAGTGTGAGAGTTACAAGAATGAAAGTGGGATCTTATTCAGCGTATAGCGGGATGCATCCGCTTCTTTGTTAAGTAATATGAAATATTCCGCTATTTTTATAACTTTAAATGTTATGAGAACCACAACTCCTCCTTATCACTTTGTTATAAAACAGATAACCTTATACAAAAATTATTATATAACAGTATATTCAAAAGATGAACCCTTGCTTTTACAAATTTTCTATATAAGCAAGGGTTCTACGCCTAAAACCCTTGCTGTTAGTGGTTTTTCAGTAATATTTACTTTCCTTATAACAGTTATTCTTCTTTATTATGCTCTTCCATAAACTCGATTCTCTCTAAGATGGTTGGATGGCTATAACGAAATACTTTCACAAGAAACGGAGGGTTTACCTGAGATAGACCCGAACGACTAAGTTCTTGAAACGTTTTAATCGCAGCTTCCTTGTCTTCTGTTAATTCTAAAGCATACGTATCTGATTGCACTTCATGATGCCGGGACAATAAGTTTGTAGCTGGGCTAACCGCAAACGTAAGAACAGAGAGTAATAGCAAAATTAGCGGTAATGATGATACATCCTGCAACGATTTAACCTTTATATTAGTTCCCCATCTACGCATTATCATGTCCGCCAGCCTCTTTGTCACCCATAACCCAACCAAAGAAAGCACTAGAGCACTGGCAATTCCAACATAGATATGCTTTTTCACGTAATGACCCATTTCATGAGCCATGATAAATAAAATTTCATTATCACTTAGTTTATTTAAAGTAGTATCCCAAAGTACAATTCTTGAGTTTGCACCTATCCCTGTTACATACGCGTTCATTGAATTTGTCTTTTCGGACATATTCACTTCATATACATGATCCGTAGGAATGGACGCTTCATCTGCTAAGCGGAGAATTTTTTCTTCTAGCTGCTTATCTTTTAACGGATAAAAATCGTTATACAAAGGATCGATGACAACCGGCTGAATAAATGTGATAAATAAAGTAAAAGGAATTGATAATAACCATGCATAAAACCACCACCTGTTGGGGGACTTGGTGATTAAAGTATATAGAACAAACACGATTACCCACATCATAACAAGGCTTACCCAAAAGTCAGTGGTCACATCCTTCATCCAGCTTGTAAAAGGCTGCGTTGTAATATTATACGCCATCGATAATTTGTAACTAATCCAATCAAGCGGGAACGTAAATACTTGTAAAAGCAACGATAGCCAGAATACATAAATAGCAGTTTGCAAAGGCTTCATTTTTGTAATGTCTTTTGCCCACTTACTAAATTTACGCGAGAATCCTAGTACTAGAACTAAAACAAAGCTTAACCATTCATACGGCACAGAGAGAAAGAATAAAAAATCTTTTATTTGTGAGTATTCTTGCGCTAATACAAGCTCTCTTTCATTCATAAAAGTAGCCGGATCCGCACTTGTCCCTTTTAACGCATCAGGAATAGAAGTGTCGCTCCATTGAAATAAGTAAAGCCATATTAATACAGCGTATATAACAAATAGAATAAACGAACCAAGTACTATCTTCTTCATATAAACCCCTCCTTTTAAAACTTTCCAAAAGTGTACAAACAGTTATCAACTATTATTATTGTAGGTTTCATCCTGAGATTTAGAACAAGATTATTGAATTCTCTATTTTAAATGGGAAGGTTCCCTTTTATCCCTTCTTATAAAAAAAGAACTGCCGCTATCGACAGTTCTTTTTCACTCTATTTATCTTCCTTTAAAAATTGGCTTTCGTTTCTCAGTAAAGGCTGTTAGAGCTTCAATACGATCTTCTGTTGGAATCGTTAACTCATAAGCTTTCCTTTCAATTTGCAAGCCTGTCTGCAAATCTACTTTCATTCCTTCTTTAATAGCAAATTTCGCTTGCTGCAAAGCAATTGGTGCATTTGCTAATATACGGCTAATGAAACAGTCAACAACATCGTTTAATTCGTGGAGCGGGCTAACCTTTGTCACTAAGCCAATCTTTTCTGCTTCGTGTGCTAGTAACCGCTCTGCTGTTAGAATTAGCTCAAGTGCTTTGGTTTCCCCAACAATGCGAGGTAAGCGTTGAGTTCCACCAGCACCAGGGATAATTCCCAAGCTTGTTTCAGTTAACCCAAGACCTACATCTTCCCCAGCAAATCGAAAATCACAGGCTAAAGCTAGTTCCATACCTCCACCAAAGGCATAACCGTTAATGATTGCAAGCGTAGGTTGTGGAAGTTGCTCAATTTTAGAAAACACTTCACCAATTTTAAAGATATTTCGCTTTACTTCTTGATCAGTAAGCGTTTTTCTTTCTTTCAAATCCGCTCCCACACTAAATGCTCTTTCACCTGCACCGATAAATTTCACAACTCGCACATCTGGATCAATACGAGCTTTTTCTACCACTTGCTCTAGTTCACATAGCATGTCGTAGTTAAATGCGTTCATCGCTTCCGGTCGATTTAAAATGATTGTGGCCACTTGTTTATCCTTATCATATACAATAGATTCCATAGTACCGCCTCCTATTGAAATCGCTTCCAATTATGCGTTTTACTTTCCTAACAACTCTTTCCGTAAAGCCTTTCGCAAAATCTTCCCTGTAGCATTTTTAGGCAACTCATCTAAAAATGTAATACTGCTTGGAATTTTATATTTTGCTAAATGAATTTGACAGTAATCAAGTAAATCTTGTTCACCAATATTAGCGCCTTTAGTTACAACGTAACATTTAATCTGTTCACCAAATACAGGATCGGGAATGCCAAGTACTGCCACTTCTATAATGTCAGGATGTGAATACAACACTTCTTCCACTTCTCTTGGATACACGTTGTAACCACCTACAATAATCATATCTTTTTTACGATCTACAATATAGAAATAACCTTCATGATCCATACGAGCCAAGTCACCCGTATACAACCATCCATTTCGAAGTGCGTGAGCCGTATCTTCAGGAAGCTTATAGTATCCTTTCATGACGTTTGCACCTTTTACAATTAACTCTCCTACTTCTCCTATAGGAACTTCTCTTCCCATTTCATCGACTACTTTGTTTTCGACATTCATAATTGAAGTTCCAATCGAACCAGGTTTGCGTTCTTTATCAATTGGGTTAAAGCACGTAACGGGAGACGCTTCTGATAAACCATACCCTTCAGCAACAACAACCCCAAATTGTCTCTCAAATTCTTTTAATAAAGCAACTGGCATCGACGCGCCTCCTGATATGCATAAACGCAGCGTCTTTACTTTTTCTTTTGCACCTTTGTTTGACTGCAAAAGAAAATTATACATCGTTGGTACACCAGCAAAAATTGTTGCTCGTTTCTCTTCTACAAGTTGAAAGAAAGTAGTGGGACTAAATTTAGGCATTACTAAAACTGTGCCACCATTCATCAGTGGGGCATTCAGCGCAACAGTTAAGCAAAAAACATGAAACATTGGCAGTGCTGCCACTACTCGATCTTCTCCGTTAATACTTAAATAATCAGCGACATCTTTAGCATTTTGATATACGTTTTGCTGAGTAAGCATAGCGCCTTTTGGTTTACCTGTCGTTCCAGAAGTATATAAAATTAAAGCTGTGTCATCTTCATCAAGTGTTGGGAAAATATATGTAACGTCTTGGTGTTGTACAAGAGATGAAAACGAATGAATGCCGTTTGAAGATAGAAGGTTGTGCTCTTGTTGAAGGTTACTTTCACAAACAATCAGATGCTGAAGCGACGAGATTTCTTCTTTTACTTCTTCTAATGAAGGGACTAAGAAATCAAGCGTAATGGCCACCTTTGCGTCGCTGTTCTGTAAAATATACGTAATTTCCCCTTTCGTGTAGGTTGGATTAATTGGGATAACTGTAGCACCAATTCTTAAAGCACCATATAATCCAATAATAAAATGCGGTGAGTTTCCAAGTAGTAATGCAATATGGTCGCCTTTTTGAACTCCTAACCTTTTTAAACCGTTTGCAAATAAAGTGATAGAGGTATCAAGATCGGCATAAGTGACTTCTTTATCTAAAAACACGTATGCAACCTTTTCAGGATACTGCTTCGCAGTGGTATGAAGCTGTAATGACAAATTCAATTCTTCTCCTCCTCTCGCCATAATGAATGAACAACCATTCATTATTTAGGCGTAATATTGGAAACATTCTTACTATATTATACTTTTTTTTATCTATCGTTGACAAGACTCTTATAAAGATAAGACTGCCTTTAAATTTTCCCCATTACAAACGATTACTGCAGCTATTATAGTTCTCTTACTTTTCATAACGCCTTACTATATACATAGAAAAAGGGTGGGACATAACAAAACAGATTTTTAAAAAGACAAACAATCCTTTTTTGACCTCTTTACGTTGTTGGAATGGCCTCGCTTCATTCCACCCTGCTTCCAAAATTCGTTTCACAATCAAAATAACCTGAATGATTAAAAGTTCTTTACTTTTAATCATTCAGGTTTATCATTGGCTAAATTAATTATGACCCAGCCTGCTTTATGCTCTTAATAAATTAGATCAATAAACTCTTCTTTTTCAACATTTCCAAAGTAGTGCTTCACATCAATATTGTCTAATGCTGCTGAAATGCTCGCTCTTTCATAACGGATATTTGTTAACTTTTCTTCAACTTCGCTAACATCCCCTACTCCAAAAAAGTCTCCGTAAATTTTACATTGTGTAATGGTACCTTTGCTTACTTCTAAGCGCACATCAATTTGTCCAACTGGGAAGCGGTGAGCATGCTGTACGTTAAATTTTGGTGATTTCCCATAATTCCATTCCCATGTTTGATAACGTTCGTTTGAAATCTCGTTGATTTTCTCCCAGTCTTTTTCAGTAAGCTTATATTCTTTAATATTTTCTTCTCCATTAAAAATATAGCGTAAAATAAGCTGTTTAAATTCGTTTACTGTAATTTTGTCCGTTAGAAATTCACTGATATTCGCTACGCGACTTCGAATTGACTTAATACCTTTTGACTCAATTTTATCTTTTTTTACTTTTAAAGCAGATACTACATTTTCAATTTCAGAATCAAATAAAAGCGTTCCATGACTAAACATACGACCTTTTGTTGAAAACTGTGCATTCCCGGAAATTTTACGTCCTTCGGCTAAAATGTCATTACGTCCACTTAGCTCTGCGTTTACTCCCAGTTTTGCTAACGCTTCAATAACAGGCTCCGTGAATTTCTTGAAATTATGAAAACTTTCCCCATCATCTTTAGTAATAAAGCTAAAGTTAAGGTTACCCAAATCATGATACACGGCACCTCCACCCGATAAACGGCGAACAACATGAATTCCTTGATCTTCTACATACTTCGTATTGATTTCTTCAATGGTATTTTGATTTTTACCAATAATGATAGATGGTTCATTCACATAAAATAATAAATATGTTTCGTTAATATCTAAATGCTTCAGCGCATATTCTTCGATTGCTAGGTTAATCCTTGGGTCATGTATATCTCCGTTGTTAATATATAACATCTTTCTTTTATCCTCCTACTTATTCCATTGTAATCCTGAACTTGCTAGAAAAACGCTCCCTGTAAACTGATTTTGTGCTTCTGTCACTAATTGTTCTACATTCCCGTAGTGTGGCAAATGCGTTAACATTAGTTCTTTCACGCTAGCACCTTGTGCTAACTTCCCTGCTTCGGTACTGGTCATATGCCCTGCACCGCTTCCATTCTGGTGAGCATAGAAATTGCATTCACAGATTACTAAATCAGCTTGCTGTGAAAAAGGCACGAATTCATCAATGAAGCTAGAATCTGCCGTATACACGACAGTTTTATCTCCAGCAGAAATTCGCATTGCAAAGCATGTTACAGGATGCTTTGTTTGTAGAAATGTAATGGTAAATGGTCCAACTTCTAACGATTGATTAGGATTATAAGAAATCCCTTTGGTAATGCCAGAATGCGTCAGCTTCTCAAACGCTGCTTGATCATATGTATGTCCATAAATAGGTAATTCTTTCACATCATTACCTAAGTGAGATTGAATTAATCGAGCATATTGAAGTACCCCAATATCCGCAACATGATCATGATGATAGTGAGATAAAATAACTGCGTCAAGATCTTGTGGAGCTACATAATTTTGCAACTGTGCAAGTGCTCCACTTCCACAATCCACCAACAACTTATAGCCATCATGTTCAAATAAATAGCTCGAGGTTGCTTCTGACACAGCAGGGTATCCGCCCCAAAAACCAACAACTGTTACTTTCATTCAAGTTGCCCTCCCTTTCTGAATGCCTTTAGCCCTAGTATACCCCAGACCTATTTAAAATCTAAACAAAAAAGAACGGAACAAGAATTAACAGATAACTAACTGTTATATAACAAATTACGTTTTTTTATAAAAATGGGCTGTTTTTGTTCTAAAACACAGTTGCTAAAATACATCTGTTATAATACAATATTAATAACAAATTAAACGGAGGCGATGGAGATGTTAGAAAAAATGTCTGATTTTTTCAAAAAATTACCGACTAAAAAGTGCTTAGAATGCGGCCAGGAGATCGAAGAGCAGCATGAATGCTATGGAAATAAATGCGATAACTGTGTAGATGTTATGAAATAGTAAGCGGTCACATCAAAAAGGCTCTGTTTTATAACAGAGCCTTTTTGATGTGATTAACTTCATCACTTACGCTACTCTTTTCAATTATCGAACAAATAAAACTGTTCTCTTCCGAGTTTTAACACTTTAGTAGAGTCGTGCATACTCGGTTTGCTTACAGCGACAGAAAATCATTCATTTAATCACATGAATTCTTCAATTTTTGATACAAAAAAATTTTTTTATCTAACTCCTGGCTAACTTTTAAAATCGTGCCATAAGAGTACTCATTCGTTTCCTTTGCCAAGCGATAGATGATATCTTGTAAAGCTCGAATCTCCTTTTCTAACTGAGATTGTTTCATCCAGTTACTTCATCCCCTAGGTTTAATTTCAACTACTTTATAATACCATTAACACCCGTATAAATTCATAGTTTTTTTGTAATAAATGTCATAAATTTAGACCAATCAAAAAAAAGAGAGAGGTTTTTATTCTCTCTCCATTTAGTATATTCTATGAATTGTTATCTTATAGGCCTGGTTGATATGCGGTTTTGGGAATGTCATCATACTGATTTGAATTTAGCTTATAAACAGATTCGTCTGTTACACCATGTAAAATTCCATATAAGCCTGTTTCAACCGCTTTTACAAGTTGACCTTTTTTCTTTTGTCCAAATGTGTGAGTTTGACCTCGCACTTCAAATAAGACCGTTCCGCTTCCGTTTAATGCGAATGTACCAAGAGCTGTTCCAGGTAAGTCGATATTCTGATCATACAGCGTAATATTAGTAAAAGGTGAATTGCCAACCGCCTGCAGTGCATTATAAGCTGCTAAATTAAGCTGTTTAGAAAATTCAAGGTTGTAGTTTGATTGATATTCTTCATAACGGCTTTTATTAATATCAACAAATTTTCCTGAAAGTGACATTGTCACTAAATCGTCTGTTCCCTCTACATAATAAGTACCTTGATGATGCATATCAACAAAGACATCGACATTTCCGTGCTTTTCTTTTAAACCTTTATACACATCCCTTACAGTCTGAGCTTCTGGCGTGATGAACCATCCTGGATTTCCTGAGTTACCAGGAAAATCTTTGCTTGCTGGAACATAGTCTAAGTCGGGATTAAAATCTCTGTTTACATCAAAGCCTGGCTGATTTGTATAATTAAAATATTGATTGGTATACGTGTAGTAGTTCCATGAAGGTTTTGCATCTTTTAGTTGAGGAAAGGCCTGAGTAACTTCTTGCCAAGACAAATCGTTGCCACGGCGGTTAAGCTCAGACGCATCCGGATTCATCATTGGAAGGACAACTAACGTCATCTCCTCACGCATCTTTTTTGCTTCGGGTGAATTTGTACTAAGGTTTTGCAGAATGTTTAACAAAGCTTCCGTACCTGTTTTTTCATTACCGTGAATTTCTGTTTGAATAAGTACGATCTTTTTTCCAGTACCAACCGTTGCTTTATAAATCTCGAGACCACGATTAGAATGCCCTGCTACTTCTACTTTTACAGTGCCTTTAGACGAATGTTCAATCTGTTGAAGGCGTTTTCCCAACTCTGCATGATTAATAAATCCTGATACAGAATAGGATTGCTGTGTTGAGTTATTCGTTACATTATTTGCTCCCACATATGTAGGCCCCATAAGGCTTGCTCCCATAACAATTACACCAACTGCTGATAAAAGATGCTTTTTCATTTCTTCTCCATTCCCCTTCCACTTCTCTATTCTCTACATACTAAAGTTTCTTTACGAATTTTCCGTTTCCTTTTTTTAATAGAAAAATAGGAAATTTGACTTTTAAAATCCCAACCTTTTAACTAAAAGTCTGACTTATATTTTTATTAATGCCTTGTAAAAAATGAATATTTTCAATATATAAACTTCTTAATATCTATTAATTTAATGTTGTCATACAATAGTCATATTGATAGAATGAAAACACATTTTTATACGCTTCCTTTGTATAATCGCGATAATATGGATCGCAAGTTTCTACCTAACAACCGTAAATTGTTAGACTATAAGGGAAAGCGGTACGTATGAGGTAAGACTTACTGCTGCTTTCTCCTATAGCTTGGAGGAAGCAGTTTTTTTATAGGAGGATTCCATCATGTCTTATCTCATCGGTCTACTATCACTTGTAGCAATTTTATTTGTCAGCTGGCTTTTAAGTACAAATCGCAAAATTTTCCCTTGGCGTACGGTTCTCGTAGGTCTTTCACTTGAAATTTTGTTTGTACTCTTTGTGCTTAAAGTACCTCTAGGCCAAACTTTTCTTGAAAAAATGGCATTAGGTGTTCAAAAAGTTATTAATTATAGCAATGAAGGTGTTCAGTTTGTATTCGGTGGTTTTTTTGAAAACACCAATATTACTTCTGTCTTTGCCATTAACGTACTAACGGTTATTATCTTCATTTCAGCTTTAGTGTCTGCACTTTATTATTTACGAATCATTCCTTTTTTTGTCCGAATTGTTGGAATTATCTTAGGAAAAGCCCTTGGCACTACGCAAGTTGAAACATTTAATGCAGTTGGAAACTCATTTTTAGGGCTCGCTGAAGCTCCTTTACTTGTAAAACCTTACCTTGACAAGCTTACAAGATCTGAGCTTTTTGCGGTTATGGTAGGAGGAACCGCTTCTGCTAGTGGAGCAATTCTTGTTGGATATTCTTTAATGGGAATTGATATGAAGTATTTGCTAATTGCGGTTTTTAGCGTTCCTCTTGTTTCAATTATTATTGCAAAAATTATGTTACCAGAAACCGAAGAGTCTCAAACAAAAGAAAACGTAGCAATGGAAAAAAGTAATCATGCAAATGTATTTGAAGCGATGGCAGATGGAACAGCAAGCGGCGTTATGCTAGCTTTAAACATCGGGGGCCTTTTAATTGCTTTCATTAGTATTCTTGCATTGGTTGACGGAGCACTAGGCCTTGTCAACATAGATTTAGCAACTATTTTTAGTTATGTATTTTATCCGTTTGCTATTATCATTGGTATTCCTGTCTCAGATGCTTTACAAGCTGCTTCTATTATTGGAACAAAGCTTGCAGCTAACGAATTTATTGCGTATTTAAGCTTAACTGAAGTCATGGATCAGCTATCGCCAAAAACTGTAGCAGTTCTTTCGATTGCTTTATGTAACTTTGCAAACTTTTCATCAATTGGACAGCTAATTATTGGATTAGGCTCTTTAGCCCCTTCTAGACGAAAAGATGTTTCAAAACTTAGCCTGCGCGCAATTATTGGTGGAACATTAGCTAGCTTCATTACAGCTATTCTTGTCGGTGTTTTTATGTAAATAGAAGTCTGACGACAGACGTCTGAGAAAAGACCCCCTTTTATCACAAAGGGGGTCTTTTCTCAGACCGATAGTTGACGATATTCATTCGGTGTTAATCCTTCTAGTTTCTTAAACACTTTGCGAAAATATTTATCATCTTGATAACCAATCATGTTTGCTACTTCATAAATTTTCAGCTGCTCATTTTTTAAGAGGGACTTGGCTTTTGTCATTCGAACTTTCACAATGTAGTCAGAGATGTTTTCCTGAAATTCTTGTTTAAACTTCCTTGAAATATACTCTCTACTTAAATAGAAGCGTTCTGCAATCTCTTGAAGCTTCACGTCTCGATCATAATTCATTTGTAAAAACTGCTCAATTTCATAAATTGTATCACGATTGCTTTTTTGCTTATCTCGCTTCACAATATTTAAAAAACGCACAATCTCTCTTTGTTTTCGGTTCATGTATTTCTCAAAATCAAACTTGCCTTTCGCATCAAAAAATGAAGCTAGCGCCTGCTCATAGTGACTTTGCGCATTATATGAAATTTCGTATTTCTTTAACCAGTGTTCACTAAGGAGCTGATACTCTTTTTCAATATGCAGCAACTCCTTTAAGGATAAGTAATTGGCCTGCTTCACAGCGTTCTTCACTTCATCAAAAATTGCTGTGAAAGCATCTATCTTGCCTACTTGCATTCCTTCTACGATTTTTGTATTGTAGTCCATCAAGTTTAATAATAGGCTACTTCCCTTTAAACGATCTGCTTCTTCATAAAACTCAACACAACTGTCAACTAGCACATTGCTCGCTAATAAAGCTGCCTTTGCTGTTTGATAGGATTCTAGCAATACTGAAACAGATTCAACATGACGTCCCTTGGCAAGTGGACAACATACGTTGAAAGCTAAGAAAATCTGCTTGTGTAGCCTGTTCAAAAGCTGCTTAATTTCAGAAAAATGGTCCCAGAAGATTATTACGATTTCACCCTTTTGTGATAAATAACGAAAAGCCACTCCATTCTCTTTTTCAACTAAGAGCTCATTAGCCACGTTTAAAATTGAAAAATAGGCTAAGTCACGATCTCCACCAAATGCTTGGATTGTCGCTTCATCAACCCGAATAATAGCTACTTCATACTCACTGTTTGAATGAAAGCCAAGCTCTTCATATACCGTGTCTTGTAGCACGTAGTTATTGATAATTTGGGTCAGTTTGCGATCACGATACATCGGCTTCATCTCATTAATTAACTGATAGCTATTATTGTGCTGTTTTCGTTCATGCTCTTCTTTATTCCATTCGTTTACGGCTCTTTTTAGCGTATCGTTTAAGATTGAAGGATCAACTGGCTTTAAAATGTAATCTGTCGATCCAAAATGAATTGCTTTTCTCATGTAGTGGTAATCATCATAACCAGTTACGACAATGGTTTTGGTTTTAGGAGCATGGTGCTTCATCCATTCCAATAGAGCAATCCCTCCCATATTGGGCATCTTCATATCTGTGAAAACGATTTGTGGCTTTTCTTTCTCGATAAGCGCAATCGCTTGCTCACCGTTTTCAGCTTCAATAATACTTTCAATGTGATGTGCGTCCCAGTCGCCTAAGAGCTTAATTCCTTCACGAACGTGTTCTTCATCATCAACAATCAGAACTTTCATTATTATCATCTCCTTTATTTAAATCTCGTGGTAAGGTCATTTTCACTGTAAAATGTTCGTTTTCTTTACTTTCAATCTCCATCCTTGCTACGTTTTCATAGTAGATCAATAAGCGATCTGAAATGTTTTGCAAGCCTATATGCTCTCCTATATGCTGATTAGATAGCGCTAAACTTTCACGTAAGGATGCTAATGCTTTCTCATTCATCCCTTTTCCATTGTCTCTTACGCAAATTTGTATAAAGTGTTCGTTTATTAAAGAAGCTGAGATTGTTAGCTTTCCATCTCCTACCCTTGTTTCAAATCCGTGCTTAAAAGAATTTTCTACAAGCGGCTGTAAGATCATCTTTGGAACCAATGTGTGTTTTAACTCTTCGTCAATTTGAAATTCATACGAAAACTTAGAGCCAAAGCGCTGTTTTTGTAGTGCCAAGAATGCTTCAGCATGCTTCACTTCCTCAGTGAGTGTCACAATATCTTCCTTCATATTCATACTGTATCTCATCATATTCGAAAGGAGGGTTAGTAGCTTATAGACTTCGACAGCCTTATGCTTTAAAGCAAGCGTGCCAATCGATTGAAATGCATTGTATAAAAAGTGAGGATTCACTTGGGACTGCAGCACTTTAAGTTGCGTTGATTTATTTTCAATCTCCAAGCGATATTTTCGCTTAATTAAGTCATTAATTGTTTCGACCATAGATTTAAAATGCTGACCTAGCATACCAAACTCATCGTTACCTAGTGTTTTAAAACGGACAACAAAGGAACCTTTTTCAACTTCTTTCATATTTTGAATTAAAATTCGAATGGGCTCTGTAAATCGAACTGATACAATCAATGTAGCAATAATAATCATCAATAAAAACGGTACTCCGATTAAGACACTGATCAGAGCGGTTCTTCTTGCATCTTCATATAAAACACTATAGGGAATTCGCTTTACGATATGCCATTCATCAAATGGAGCTGCTAGTTTGTCATAAACGAGTACTCCCGAAAACTTTGAATCTTCCCATTCTACGCTATGAGACTCTTTGTTTTTCAGTTGTTGAATCCACTTATACTTTTGCGTTGTCCCAATTGCTTGTTGATCTGATGAATACATAATCATTCCCTCATCGTTAATTAAATAAAAATCTTCTTCTTCTTTATTGTACAAGCTGTCTGAAGTAGATTTAACTTTAGATAAATCAATGTCTATTGACAGAAAGCCTAACAAGTTGTTAGAAGGAACTTCATTAATCATGTGATGAAAGCTAATGACTTGCTTTGGATCAGAATCTAAAATGGTTGATAAGTTATTGTAGCTGTATACTGTATGAGTAGGTTCAATTAATAGAAACCGCTGTTTTTCTTTTAACCTAGCATAATAAGAATGTGAATAAATATCTTCATATTTTTTTCGACTGCTAATTTTAGAATTGTATACCGTATAAGAATCTTGTCCGTTTTCAATATATAAATGAAGCTGCCTAATTTCTGGTCGCGTATTAAATAAATAAGATAATGTTCTTCGGACTTCTAACTGACTTGCTCCTAAATCATTATTTACACCTTCTTGTAACACTTTAATAAATGGATAATAGCCGTATAAACGCGGTGTAATATCGGAAATTTCCTGCAAGTATGTGCTCAGGTCTTCACTGCCGCTTTTGACTACCTGATAGTTAGTTGAAATAAAGCGGTTTTTAACAGTTTCTTTTGTATATTGATAAGTGAACGCATTGGAGATAATAAACGGTACAACAGTCGCAATGAGTAGAAACAAAATAAGCTTCTTGCGAATGCTCCACCCCTTCATCACAGCCCTCCTTCTTCTTACTATTCTATAAATTATATTGCATTGCTATCATTATACAATAAAAGCGCTTTCAATCTACTTTTTTTTACAGTTTCATCACAAAAAGCCTTCTATATGTCTACTCTAATCATACAGAAGGCTTCCGTTTTACGTTTATTTTTTCATTTTCGCCCAGATTTCATCTAACTTTTTCAAGAACTCATCTTCTGAAATTTGATCTCCTGCATAAGATTGCATTGCTGCTCCAATTTCTTGTACAGCACCATCTGGATACTTAAACCAGTTCCACGATAACGTTTTACCTTCGTCAGAGTATTTTAAGATATCGTCTGATAAAGAGTCAATTCCTTTTCCATCAATGCTCTTAAATGCCGGAATAAATTTAAATTCTTCTACTAAGAATTTTTGTCCTGTTTCAGACGTTACCAGCCAGTTTAAGAATTTTTTTGCTTCTTCTTTATCAGCTTCTGGAGCATTTTTATTAACTACCCAGTTATTTGGTACACCAACTGCTAGCTTATCATTTTTCTCTTTGTCATCACTAATTGGCATTGGGATAAAGCCCATTTTCATATCTGGATTAATTTTTGTAATCATATTTACAGTCCAGTTTCCTTGCTGCATCATTGCTGTTTCTCCAGCAGCAAATTGCGTTACTTGCGTATTATAATCCGTTGTTAACGGATTTTTATTTCCATATTTTAGCGTTAAGTCAAATAAATCCATAAATTGCTTAAACGTTTCGTTACCTTCAAACTTTGCAGTACCGTCATTTAATCCTTTAATGAAAGCATCAGGATCATCCTGCTGAGCTACTGGAATGTTAAACAAGTGATTTCCTAATACCCACCACTCACCATATCCATTTGAAAATGGGGTAATTCCTTTTGCTTTTAACTGCTTAGACGCTGCTTCTAACTCTGATAATGTAGTTGGTAACTCTTTTATACCAGCTTTTTCAAATAAATCTTTATTGTAAATAAAACCGTATCCCTCAAGGTTTAAAGGCTGACCATAAATCTTTCCATCCACTGTCATCGGCTCTTTCGCAACGTCATACAAATCATCAACCCAAGGTTGATCAGAAAGATCTTCTAGCTTTTCTAACCATGTTTGTGCTTCCTGGAAGCCACCGTTATTAAACAAGTCTGGCTCGTTACCAGAAGCAAACTGTGCTTTTAAAGCAGCACCATAATCTGCGCCTCCGCCAACTGTTTGAATATTAAACGTAACGTTTGGGTTTTCTTTTGTATATGCATCCGTTACTTCTTTTAACTGTTCAGCAATCTCCACTTTAAACTGGAACATATCAATTACGACTTCGTCTCCTGAACCCCCACTTGACTTTGCTGTTGACTCTGAACCAGAATTTGAACATGCAGTTGCAAATAACAATGATGAAGCTAGTACCCCGGATAACAATGTAAGCCTTTTCATTTTCATTTTATATACCCCCTTGATTGTCAGGACCTTAATTCCATTGTACTGATTATAGGTAATTTGAATAGGAGACAATATTGAACAAAAGAGTGGAAAATATTGATGACCTGTTCAAGTCTCAAGAATTGTTGGCCATATTCTCTAACTCTTCTATCAATGGAAAACAAATAATTTGAAGAAAAATCAAAACTCGTTGAGTATGTCCTCCCTCTTTCATACCCCAACTACACTAGAAATAATTGATTTCCTCTCATTCCAAAAACAGTGATTGAAATGAAAGAGGGTGAGACTCCTGCAGGATTAGCGAGCAGGCGAGACCCCGCAGTTTACGAGCAGGCTTGGCGCTCGCCCTGCGGAAAGCGAGCAACCTGGAATGGAAATCACTACTTGTTGTGTGCGCTCTTCACTCTCCCACTCTATTTTAAACGACTAATAACCCAAACCTTTTTTCCCACATTATGATAATGCGAAAAATTGGATGCGATTAATTTCTTATAACTATTCCACCTAATAACAAATTTAGACATAATTATGTTAAGATGTAAGATAGTAGATTTATAGCTCTATTTTCAATAAGTGAAGGTGTTTATATGAAACAAAAGAAAAGAAAAAGAAATCATGTCTCTTTACGCGTCAATATATTATTCTTTATTGTATTTATCCTATTTTCTGTTCTCATTTTGCGCCTTGGAATTGTCCAAATCGTTCATGGTGAAAGCTATAAACGTGAAGTCGAAAAAACCGAGGACGTCACCGTTAATACGCCCGTACCGAGAGGGAAAATGCTTGACCGATACGATCGTGTTATCGTGGACAATAAACCTTTAAACGCGGTTACTTATACCCGCTTAAAAGGCGTAAAACAAGAAGAAAAGCTCAAGATTGCGAAATCATTAGCTAAAATAATTGATCTTCCTGTCACAACAAACGTGTTTGGCGACGAGAATCAAAAAAGCGATGATAAAAATATCGTTAAGCTCACTGAACGTGACTTGAAAGATTATTGGATTGCAACAAATCCAGAAGAAGCAAAGAAAAAGATTACCGATAGCGACTTGAAGAAAGTAGAAGATGGAAAACTTAAAGAAGAAGACCTTTACCCTCTACAGCTAAAGCGCATCACTAAGAAAGAACTTAATACCTTAAAAGATGATTTAGAAGTCATTGCTATTAAAAGTAAAATGGAAGCTGGCTATGAGCTAACACCTCAAATTATAAAAAGTGGATTAAACGACCAAGAAATGGCCGTTATTAGCGAACAGCTCTCTGCTCTACCTGGCGTCGATGTGACAACCTATTGGGACCGTATGTATACATATGATAGTCTCTTAAGTACGCTACTTGGTAACATTACGTCCGCTGATGAAGGACTTCCGCGCGAGAATTTACAATACTATTTATCACACGGCTACAGCCGAAATGACCGCGTTGGAAAAAGCTATTTAGAAAAGCAGTATGAAAACGTACTGCGGGGACAAAAAGCTCGCATTCAGCACGTTACGGACCGATCTGGAAACATTCTAGAAGAGAAAGTTGTCTCGGAAGGTCAACGTGGGAGCGACTTAGTCTTAACCATTGATATGGAGCTTCAAAAACAAGTCGAAGAAATTTTGACTAACGGATTGCTAAAGGCAAAAGCAGCCAAACCTGGAACAAGTCTGTTAGACCGTGCATTTATTATTATGATGGATCCACACACTGGTGAAATTTTAGCTATGGGCGGGAAGCAGCTTGTTTATAATGAAAGTAGCGGTAAACGAGAAGTAAAAGATTTTGCGCTTGGAAACATTACAACTGCTTATGAAATGGGATCAACTGTTAAAGGGGCAACCATTTTAGCCGGATTGGATTCGGGAGCTATTAACTTAGGCACTGTATTTTATGACGCTCCGATGTACTTCAAAGGCGGTGGGAAGAAGCAGTCTTCTCACCCAATCGGATCTGCTGGTATCGGTCGGGCGTTAGAACAGTCTTCTAACGTATACATGTATAAAACCGTTTTAAGTATGGCTGGAGAAAACTATGTACCGCATGGTGGTCTTAATATTCCTCGAAAAACGTGGGATCAGCTTCGTTCGTACTACAGCCAGTTTGGTTTAGGCGTCTCAACAGGTATTGAGCTAGACAACGAAACTACAGGGATGATTGGAAATGACTATTCTTTACCTGGTAAAGCGCTCGATTTGGCAATCGGTCAGTATGATACGTATACGCCTCTACAGCTCGTTCAGTACACGGCTACTATCGCTAACAACGGCTACCGGTTAAAGCCTCAGCTTGTGAAAGAGATTCGTGAGCCTGAACTTGATACGGAGCTTAAAGGTAGTGTACAAAAATCCGTTGAGCCCGAAGTATTAAACCGAATTACGATGAGCCAAGAAGAAATAAACGCTGTGAAAGCTGGGTTCCGCCGCGTAATGACAAACGGAACTGCAAAAAATGAGTTTAGTTCAGAGCCCTATAAGCCTGCCGGCAAAACAGGAACAGCTGAGACTTACAACCAAGGGGTAGCCGTTCGTAACTCTAACTTAATTGCCTACGCACCTTACGATAATCCAGAGGTTGCAATGGCGGTTGTTGTACCATCTTCTTACGTAAAAGGCCCTGGACATGCGTTAAATAGACAGTTAGGTCAAGCGGCTCTACGCGCTTACTTTGACTTAAAGAAAAAAGGCGAACAAGAGCTAGGTGAGAAAGAAAAGCAGCAAGAAGAACATAACCAAACAAACGATTAACGAAAAAGCCGGACTTTAATGAAGTCCGGCTTTTGTTTATTTAGTAAATAATCCTCTTAGAAAATAGAGCTCAATCAGATCTGAAATTTGTTGCTCAGATAGCGGCTGATGCTGTTTTTCCCAATCATAAACTAAAGCAACATACATTTTCACAAGTAAAAATGCCGTCACTTCTGGGTCACAGCTTTGAATTTCACCTTTTGCAATCGCTGCTTCAATTCTCTTTTTTATATACGTCAAAATTTCATTTTCAACTTGCACCAATACGTCTTTAACAGCTGACGTACCCATTTCCTGTTCCTGAACGAGCTTAAGCATAAGCTGATGCTCTGTTCGAAATTGGAGCATGCGATAAATAGCAGCTTGAGCATTTTCAAAAAACGTTCGTTCAGAAGAGATTGCTGACTCTGCTTGTTGCAGCATATCCCGAATCATTCTAGATACAATTTCATCAAAAAGCTCTTCTTTATTTTTAAAAAACGTATAGATGGTTCCTTTTCCGACATTGGCCATTTTAGCGACTTGGTCCATTGTCGTTGCCTTATACCCAAACAGTGAAAACGATTTTGACGCTGCGTCTAGCACCGATTGCTTTCGATCAATCGCCAATTGATACACCCCTCTTTTTTGACCAAATGAATATTATGGTCAATTAGTACGTTGTAACTATAGCATAAATCTGTTATACTACGCAACCTCATGAAAGTTCTTACAGAAAAAGCGGAGCAGATTTACTTCTGCTCCGCTTTTTCTGCTTGAAAATATTTCAAGACTTGCTTCGCTGCATCCTCACCTTGTTCGATACAGTCGGGTAATCCTAGTCCTTCATAAGAGCTTCCTGCTAGATATAAACCTTTAAGCTGTTCTTCAATAGCTTGAGTAATTTCTTCTAAGCGCTCTTGATGCCCAACCGTGTACTGAGGCATTGCTTTTTTCCATCTCGTCACCACATAGAATTCTGGCTTTTCCGTAATCTGCATAATGCGATTTAAATCCTCTAATACCACTTGGACAATTTCTTCATCCGACTGGTCAACAATGGCTTCGTCTCCTGCTCTTCCCACGTAACAACGCAGTAATACTTTACCGTCTGGAGTAGAATGAGGCCACTTTTTATGTGTCCATGTACACGCTGTAATTGTATAATCACTGTTGCGAGATACAACGAATCCAGTACCATTAATATCTTCTTTCACTGCTTCTTTAGGAAAAGCCATTGCTACTGTAGCAACAGAAGTAGACGGCATCTCACGAAGCGGCTCAAAGATTGGGTAGTGAGACAACATTGATTGAGCAGCGAAGTGAGGAGAAGTGATAATGACTGCATCAGCTTTCATCTCTTTTCCATTGCTCAATGTTAAATCATATTGTTCACCCATACGATTTACTTTTTCAACTTTAACTCCTTTGACCACCGCCAACGGGTCAAGCTGCTCTTCAATTGCATCAACAAGCGACTGCAGACCTTTTTTCAATGTTAAAAATGCACCTTGTTTTTTTGCATTAGCATCTTCAGCCTGCTTAGGTTGAAGTTCTTTAAACTTCTTCATGCCAACAATTAAACTGCGGTGTCGCTGCTCTGCATGTAAAAACTGTGGAAATGTTGATTTTAAACTCAAGCGGTCAATGTCTCCCGCATAGATTCCAGAAAGCAAAGGCTCAATTAAGTTTTCAACAACTTCATCGCCTAAGCGTCTTCTAAAAAACATGCCCAGTGATTGGTCTCCTTCATGCTTTGTTTTGGGAATGACAAAATCGGCAGCAGCGCGTAGTTTACCAATGGGAGAAAATAGACCCGTTGTTACAAACGGAGAAATCTTTGTTGGCACACCCATTACGGCACCTTCTGGCATTGGATGAAGGTTCTCTTTTACCAATACATAAGACTGTCCGGTTGAGTTATGAACAAGTTCATCTCCTAACCCTACTTCTTTTACCAGCTTAGAGCCAGGTAATTTGCGCGCTAAAAAGGAATCGGGACCTCTTTCAATTGTAAAACCATCACGGGTTACAGTTTGAATTTTCCCTCCTAATCGATGGGTTGCTTCAATTAATTGAAATTCATACGGCAGGCCTTTCTCTTTAATCGCTTTTTGTAGGTAATAGGCAGCTGAAAGACCAGTTATTCCACCACCGATGATAACAATCTTTTTGTTTGCTTCCGTCATGTAATCATCGCCTTTTCATTAAATTCAATAGAAAGAGAAGCGGCTAAGGTTATAGCTCGCTTCTTCTATTTTTTATTGATTTTGAGATTCGTTATTTACTTTCTTTAACACTACTGTTGCTAATGCATCAATAAATTCAGGCTTTGCATTCGGCATTTCTGGACGATAGTAGTTTGCACCTAATTCATCCGTTACAACCTTGCATTCATAATCATTATCGTACAACACTTCAAGATGATCCGCAATAAATCCTACAGGTGTATATACGAAAGAACGATAGCCTTTATGCTCATACAAATCACGTGTTAAATCCTGTACGTCTGGACCAATCCATGGATCTGGCGTATTGCCTTCACTTTGCCATCCCACTTCGTAATTGCTAACTCCCGCACCTTCAGCAATAAGATCCGCTGTTTCCTGTAGCTGCTGTGGGTAAGGGTCTCCAGCCGCAATAATTTTCTCTGGAAGACTATGAGCTGATACAATGAGTACGGCTTTTTGTTTTTCAGCGTCTGACATTAAATCAAACGTTTGTTTAACTTTTCTAACCCAATAATTAATGAACTTAGGCTCTTTATACCAGCTTTCAATTGAATGAATAACCAAGCCGCCTAGTTTTTCAGCTGTTTCTTTTGCACGACCATTGTAAGATTTCACACTAAACGTTGAAAAATGTGGAGCAAGCACAATGCTAACTGCTTCTTTAATCCCATCTTTGTGCATCTGCTCTACTGCTTCTTCAACAAATGGCTCAATATGTTTAAGGCCCAGATAAGCCTTAAACTCAATGTCGTCTTGAATTTCATTTAAATGCTGCTCAAGACATCGCATTTGCTCTTCAGTGATTTTCGCTAACGGTGAAATGCCTCCTATTGCTTCATAACGCTGTTTTAAATCTTCAAGCGCTTCTTCAGATGGCTTTCTTCCTCTTCTGATATGCGTGTAATACCTTTCGATATCTTCTTCTTTATATGGCGTACCGTAAGCCATTACGAGTAACCCCATGACTTTTTTACTCATGATTTACACCTCTTTGTTAAAATCCGTCTGTTCCTATATTTTCTCATGAACAAAAATGAAAAAACAAAAAATAAGGCTCTGTTTTTTTTGACAATTTATTGTCTATTTGCTGAATATTCATGAATAAAAGCAGTAAGCCTTTTCAACGTCTCAGGATTAACCTGTGGAAATACACCGTGTCCTAAGTTAAAGATATACCCGTCTTGTTGCATTCCTTGATCAAGGATCGCTTTTGCACGTTCTTCGATTACTTCCCAAGGAGCTAGTAAAATTGCTGGATCTAGATTACCTTGCAGCGTTTTAGTTAGACCAAGCTCTCGTGCTTCTTGAACCTGCATACGCCAATCAAGACCTACTACGTCTAGAGGAAGGTCGTGCCATTCTTTTGCCAAGTGACTTGCCCCTACGCCAAACATGATAAGCGGAACATTCTTTTCTCTTAGCTCTGTAAAAATCCGATTCATTACTGGTTTAATAAAGTAGCGATAGTCTGCTACGTTTAACGCGCCGACCCATGAATCAAAGATTTGAATAGCCCTTGCTCCAGCATCTATCTGTGCCTTTACATATGTAATTGTCATATCTGCTAACTTATCCATTAATGCAAACCAAGCCTTTGGCTCTGTATACATAAATGCTTTTGTCTTATTATAATTTTTAGAAGGGCCGCCTTCAATCATGTAGCTAGCTACTGTAAAAGGTGCACCAGCAAATCCAATTAAAGGAACGTTCAGCTGCTCCGTTGTTAACAGCTTAATTGTATCTAATACATAGGCTACATCTTCTTCAGGTGTAATATACCCTAAGTTTTCAACATCTTGCATCGAACGAATTGGGTTTGAAATCACGGGACCAATACCTGTTTTAATCTCAACATCCACTCCAATTGCAGGAAGCGGTGTCATAATATCTTTATATAAAATAGCTGCATCGACTCCGTACTGCTCAACTGGTAAGCGCGTCACATAAGCCCCTAATTCAGGCTGATGCGTAATTTCAAACAGTGAATACTTTTCCTTTAAAGCACGATATTCCGGCTGAGAGCGGCCTGCTTGACGCATATACCAAACTGGTACATGATCTGTCTTTTCTCCTCGGCATGCTTTTAAAAATGTATCATTCATCAGTTGTTGATTCATGGCTTCCACCTTTCTCTATCTGTTCATCTCAAGTACTATTTGTTTTTCCTAACCAAACTTGTCCTCAATACTAACCGCAGCCTGATAAAAACTGCGGTTTATCTCTTTTCTCTACTTGTCACTATACTCATTTCTGTATCCGTTGTATAGACACCTGCTCAAAATGTCAAAAAATCGACTAACTATAACAATTTAATCGCTAAACAATGTTGGTGTTACCTCATTAGAAGGCATTCCTTCTTCTTTTGTTTGGGAGTTATAGGGAACGATGTAGTATGTTGGTGATTTAAATAGGTTTACGCGGTCTACTTCGTATGCCCCTTTGCCTTTCACTTTTCCAATTACATTTTGTTCCCTGCCTCGCTTTTCATAAACATAGTAGACAACGCGTTTATCTTCGGAAGCTTCCCATGTTAAGCTAACCGTTAATAGTCCAAACGGTTGAAATGTTAGTTCTTGTTTGAGTGAGTTAATAATTGGCAGCCTAATTGGTTCAGGTAAATCGTTGATGCCTTTTGGTTTTTTGAATGCTTTATCTGTTTCTTGCTCTGCCTCTGTCAAAATATCTTTGAACAATTGACTTGGATAGGAGCTTCCCTTTGTAAGATAATGCTGGCTATCCGTACGATCATACCCCATCCAAACCGCTCCAACTACATTTGGGGTATAGCCAACAAACCAAGCATCACGTGTTGCTCCTTTCACGCCTGCATAGGAAGTGGATCCTGTTTTTCCAGCAAGAGCTCCTTCATATTTGCCTACGGATGCTGTTCCGTCTTTGACAACAGCCTCTAGCATTTTTGTCATATACCATGCGTTTTGCTTTGAAAATACCTTTTTATCACTCTGCTCTGCCTTAGCAATTACATCACCGTTATGATCTTGAATCTCTGAAATAAAGTAAGGTTCTTTTTTTTCACCATTCTGTGCAAACGTACTATAGGCAGATGCTAGTTGAAGAGGCGTAACTCCTTCTGTTAGTCCTCCTAATGCAATGGATAGACCCTTGTCTTCTGTTTCTATGTCCAGCTTTGTTAAATAGTCTTTTGCACTCGAAATTCCTAGCTTATTCAAGGTCCAAACTGCTGGAATGTTCTTAGAGTCTTTAATTGCGTCGTACATTGTGACTTTTCCTGCATACTGCCCGTTAATATTTTGGGGCTTATATTGTCCAAAGTTTTGCTTCTCATCACTTAAAAGTGAGTATGGCTTATACAGAGCTTCCTGCAAAGCCGGCCCATAAACTGCCAAAGGCTTCATCGTTGAACCAGGCTGACGCTTTACATTTACACGATTTAATCCTTTTTGCACATAGTCTCGTCCACCTATTACCGATAAAACGCCCCCCGTATGATGGTCCATCAATATAAAAGCTCCTTGGGCTTGTTCATCCACTCCCGGAAAATAAGCAGCTTGCTGAAATAATTCATAAGCCGTTTCCTGATAACTTTTGTTCATAGGAACGGTTACCGTATATCCACCTCTCAATAGATCATTGCTTGAAATGTGATGCTTTTCCGCTGCTTCTTCAATTACCATATCAATATAGGTTAAATAAGCAGGATTTTTCGTTTTTTGCTGTACATCTAAACTAAGCGTGCGTCCTTGCAGTCGCACCACCTCTTCTGCACTTAAAAAATCAGCTTTTTGCATCGAATTTAATACCACGTTTCGCCGTTCAATACTCTTCTCTGGATGAAGGATAGGAGAATATGAATTTGGACCTTTTGGAAGAGCAGCTAGCAGAGCTCCTTCTTCTACGGTAAGCTCTGCTACATCTTTGTTAAAGTACAGCTGAGCTGCAGCTTGAATACCGTAAGCACCGTGTCCAAAATAAATTTGATTTAAATACATTTCTAGGATTTTTTGTTTACTATAGCGCTGCTCTAAGTTAATAGCTACCATTACTTCTTTTGTTTTACGAAGCCATGACTTATCATTTGTCAAAAAGATATTTTTAGCTAGTTGTTGTGTCAGCGTGCTTCCACCTTCCACTTTACTACCTGCTAAAATATCTTTATATAGAGCACGTCCAATTGCTTTTACATCGATGCCGTGATGCTCGTAGAAACGGACATCTTCAACTGCAATAAATGCGTTTTGCACATGTTTTGGCACCTCTTCTATTGAAATTGGATCTCGGTTTTCCACATACAGCTTAGTAATCTCATCACCGTTTTCGTTAACCAACTTTGTAGCAGAATTCATGACAAATTTTTTCTCGTCAATTACATAACTCCCAAAAAACAAAATCATAATATAGCCAATCAGAGCAAATAATAAAATGCCCGCTACGGCAGAGAATAGATAAAGTGCTCGTTTGTACATGCTACCACCTCTCTTCTTTTCATTGCATAATAGCGTATGTAGTACGGCGGTCATATGAAGAAAGCATGAGCCTGTCACTATCATCTTAAAGGACGAGCATCTATTTTTGTATTTTTTTGTTTAACATTTTATAATTTTAGTATGATTAACCTCTTTAAAATGTATGCATTTTCCAATTGAGAAGGAGTGTTCAAAAATGAATTTCTTTATTACATATGGAACCATTGAATTTTTACAACGCTTAAAAGAGCAACATCCTGAAGAAAAGTTGTATTTACTTCATAAAGAAGGCGACCAAGGCTGCCTTTTACATGAAACAACTGGTGAAACGATATTTAAAGAAGGACATAATTATGAAGCGCTAGATCACGTAGGCTCGATTGCAGATGGAAAATATGTGGTAATGAACAACATTGCGGTTACAGATGAAGGACGTCCTTCATTTGAAAGTAGATTTAACCAACGAGCTCGCTTAATTGAAAAAGAACCTGGCTTTGCTGCAATTCGCGTTTTGCGTCCACTAAGCAACGATACCTATATTATTTTAACTGCTTGGGAAGAAGAAAAATCCTTTACTGATTGGCAAGCGTCTCAAGCATATAACCAAGCTCACAAAAAGCGCGGAACATCAGAAGGAGTAGATAAACAGCCAGCTATTTTTCTGAGACCTTCCTACGTCACGAGCTATCATATTATGCACTAAAGACAGCTACTCTCCCTACTAGGTCAGTGTCATATGAAAACACCCATTCATATGATACTATACACTGAACTATAGGGGGATTTTTTATGGGAATCGACCTCGTTTCTCTTCATTGGATATACGTTTGTTTTATTTTACTTATCTTAGGGTTTATGATTATGAGACGAGATACTACAATCATTTGTATTATCGGTATTTTTCTTCTGTCATTCACTGCTACTTCTTCTCTAACAGGTTCAATTAGCAGCGTCTTTTCAAGTTTTATCTATGCTATTACAGAGCTGCTACCTACTATTTTAATCATTTCAATTATCGTTTCCATGAGTAAAGCACTTATTACAACGGGCGTCAACGACATGATGATTTCTCCTTTTGCTCGCTTCATTAAGACACCTAGTCTTGCTTATTGGGTTATTGGACTTGTCATGATGGTCATTTCCTTCTTTTTCTGGCCTTCTCCAGCCATTGCACTATTAGGGGCCGTCTTATTACCTGTGGCATTAAGAGCTGGATTACCAGCACTTGGTGTTGCAATGGCTATGAATCTATTCGGGCACGGCATTGCTCTTTCAGGGGACTTTGTCATCCAAGCAGCACCGAAGCTAACAGCCGATGCAGCTGGATTACCCGTTTCAGATGTTATTCAAGCGAGCATCCCATTAGTTATTACAATGGGCGTTGTCACCACCGTTACGGCTTTTATCTTTTTAAAAAGAGATTTAAAGAACGGTACACTACCAGTTCAAGGTTCTCCTCTTATTGCAGCAGCTGAAAACAACGAAAGGGTTCGCATTCCTCTTTACATGAGAAAAATTCTAGCACTTTTCATTCCATTATTATTTGCTTTAAACGTCTGGGCAATGTTTGCATTTGATTTACAAGGTGGAGATGCAACGGCGTTAATTGGGGGCACTTCACTTTTCATTTTAATGGTTATCTCCATTATCGGACATCAAAACAAAGGACTAGAAAAAACAACGTCTTATCTAATTGAAGGATTTCAGTTTGGATTTAAAGTGTTTGGTCCGGTGATACCTATTGCTGCTTTCTTCTATTTAGGAGATGCTGGGTTTACGAGTATTATGGGAGACTTTTTACCAAAGGGTTCTCACGGAATTGTAAATGATTTAGGCGTAGCCATTTCTTCGGTTGTTCCATTAAACGAACAGATTGCTGCCGTTACCGTTATGACAATCGGTGCGATTACAGGCTTAGATGGCTCTGGCTTCTCAGGCATTTCACTTGTAGGATCAATTTCTCAACTGTTTGCTACTGCAATTGGCAGCGGTGCTGCTACGCTTACTGCTTTAGGCCAAATCGCAGGCATTTGGGTTGGTGGCGGTACGCTCATTCCTTGGGCATTAATTCCGGCTGCAGCTATTTGTGGTGTGAGTCCGTTTGAGCTAGCTCGCAGAAACTTAAAGCCAGTGGCAATCGGCTTAGTTGTCACGACTATTGTAGCGATGTTCATTATTTAAACTTTATTTTTTTATAAAATATAGCGTTTAAACCATATCTATAACCATACCGTTAAAGAAGGAACAAGCATGATAAGTATAGTTAACTTCGAATACGAAAAAAACCTGGTCTAGTAATCTAGACCAGGTTTTTTTCATCCCATGTATTGCTTTGAACTCATTGGAGTAGTTGGTGCTAAATACGCCTTTACCAACGTATAAAATAGCAATCCTACCGTCAACCAAAAACCACCTAACAAGTAGCCACCCAAAACATCTGTCATATAGTGCTCAGCTAATAGGAAACGACTAATACCAATGAATAAAATTAGTAAACTAAAAACAACAATTGAAGCCTTTTTCAATGCTTCGTTTTTCACATAAAGAATAATAAAAAACAACAAAAACCCATACAGCATCAATCCCAGCATCGCATGACCACTTGGAAAGCTGTACCCTTCTACTCCTACCGTCGGACGGAGGCGTTCAATCCATACTTTGACAGCATTGTTCAGTAAATAACCGCTTAAAACAAAAGCCAATACAGTCACAGCCCCTACAGCATCACGTTTGTTGAAGCCTAATATTCCAACAAGTAAAAGGGATAGAACAATAATCATCGGCTTTGAAGCAAAAAATGAGGTACCTTCTAAAATTTGAATTACTAACTGATGATTATGTATGTCTGTAGCAATTGTTAGAAAGAATGCATCTATTCCATGCACCGGACCATCGATTGTTATAACGACGCCTATAAACATTCCCATCAGTGCAAGTAATAATAAAAGAATAAATCGATATTTCATACGCCACTTCCTCATGTATAAATTCATCTCCTTCTATTATTCATCGAACAAAAGCAAATGTGCAATCAATTTTTTATTGGGAACGCTTCATTTGTTTTCATTTTCAACAATTATTGATATAATATAAAATGTCAAATAATTCTAAACTATTTATTTATTTAAAGAAAACTCTACAAATAGCTATTATCAACGAAAGGATCTGACTTAATGATTTCAGAACTACACTCTTTATTAGAAAAAAGCTATGACGAAATGATCCAAATTAGACGCCATCTTCACCAATACCCTGAACCTTCCTTTAAAGAATTCCAAACAGCTACTTATATTCGTGCTTTTTATGACAAAATTGGCGTTCCTTATCGGGCAAACGTTGGCGGGAATGGTATTGTTGCAACGATTAAAGGAGAGAAACCTGGACCAACGGTTGCTTTACGTGCCGACTTTGATGCTTTAGCCATCCAAGATGAAAAAGACGTCCCTTATAAATCAACTGTTCCTGGTGTAATGCACGCTTGTGGACACGATGGACACACGGCTACCCTTTTAGTTCTGGCTAAATCCATTCAACAGCTAAGAAACCAGTTAGAAGGAGCGATTGTATTCATTCATCAGCATGCTGAAGAGTATGCGCCTGGTGGAGCGAAACCAATGATTGAAGATGGATGCTTAGATGGGGTAGATGCTATCTTCGGCACACATTTATGGGCGGTTACTCCTACCGGTGTCATTCAGCACAGAAACGGTCCGTTTATGGCAGCAGCTGACCGATTTGAAATTACGGTTAAAGGTGCTGGCGGCCACGGGGCACAGCCTCATAAAACAAAAGATGCAATTGTCATCGCTTCTCAACTTGTTGTTAACTTGCAGCAAATCGTCAGCAGACGCGTCAACCCAGTAGAATCAGCCGTCATTACTGTTGGTTCTTTCGTAGCGGAAAATGCTTTTAACGTAATTGCTGACTCCGCAAAACTTATTGGTACAGTTCGCACGTTTAGCGAAGACGTACGCAATGATATGGAAAGAGAGATTGAGCGTGTTATTCAGGGAACTTGCTTAGCTGCTGATGCTTCCTATGATTATTCGTTTAAGCGTGGCTACCCCGCTGTTGTCAATCATAGCGAAGAAAATGCGTTCTTAGCAAAAGTAGCAGAAACAATCCCAGAGGTGGAAAAAGTGGAAGAAACCGAACCGCAAATGGGGGGAGAAGACTTTGCCTATTACCTTCAACATGTAAAAGGAACATTCTTTTTTACAGGAGCGCAGCCTGACGGCGTCGATACTCCTTACCCACACCACCATCCCAAATTTGATTTTAATGAAAAAGCAATGTTAATTGCTTCAAAAACACTGGGCACAGCTGCAATTGAATACCTAGCCAAAGAACAAAAAGCTACATCTGTCACATCTTAATCAGGTTGCCCCCCCATATGTTGGATATGGGGGCTTCTTTGCATAGATAGAAACTTTTTACCTCTTACTTCGTATATAAGAAAAGTGGTTTTTAAAAGGGGTGTCTGAATGACTGATTATGAACAAAAAGCGCTGGCTGATGCCGAACACTGGGAGATTACGCTGTTAAAACGTCCATCTGCCTTTCAGCGAAATGCGAAGCAGCTACAAAACAAACTGAATAAAAAAGTACCAGAACGCATTCATAAAATGATTACGGAAAGCATAAAAAAAATGGTGGAAACCACCATTTTTGGTTCTACCATTACTACCAAGAAGGACTATAATCCCCATTTAAGCTTTGAAGAGCGTGAAGCTGAAGTTAAAGCAACGATTTCTAAATATCGTAAAACAGCTGCCGTCGAGGGAGCGGGAACAGGCGCTGGTGGACTGTTGTTAGGCGCGGCGGACTTTCCTCTCTTTTTGTCTATTAAGATGAAGTGTTTATTTGACATTGCCACTATTTACGGTTTTGACGTCCGCAAGCAAGACGAACGACTATTTATTTTGTATATTTTTCACCTCGCGTTTTGTAGCGAAGAAAAGCGAACAGAAGTCTTCGATCTTTTACAGAAATGGAATAAAGAAGCTCAACATGAGCTCGATTGGAAGAGCTTCCAGCAAGAGTATCGCGACTATATTGATGTGATTAAAATGCTTCAGCTCATGCCTGGATTTGGGGCTGTTGTAGGTGCTTTTGCGAATTATCATCTGCTTGATCATGTGACGCACGTTGCGATGAATGTTTATCGACTGCGTTTATTATCCTCAAACGAAAAAAATCTGCCTTAAAAGGCAGATTTCTTTTATACGGTTGCTTTTCTCTTAATATAAGTTGTCACAAAAAACTGAACAAATAACACACCAGCCACAAAAGTAAGTAAACCAACAAACAAGTTAGCAGTAGCTGCGACAATACTTAAGACGGCAGCTTGTAAAAATAAGGCGTTTCGAATCAAGCTTAAAAATGCTGATCGACGCGTCTGCTCTTGTAGCGGATACAATGATAGCCATAAAACCTGTTTATGATGCTTCCAAAGAGGCATCATTTGAAAACCTGTTACATAAAGCGTTAACAGCACAATCACAATGTTGCCGTAGGTAAAAGGAGCAGCGAGTAAAATCAGTCCACTAATGACCGTCAAGCGCACTAATAGCCCTAGATAATCACCTGCGCGTAAAAATGTACGCGTATATAAGTAGCGATGAGTTGCTTGTTGTTGAAACGGAATGCCTTTTAAAATGACATCTAAATAAGCTCGGCGCTTCACTTGTTCTTTTAGCTGAGGAACATCGGTAAATAAGTTAGCTAAGCGGTAGAACATCGCTACTCTCCGCTCTTCAAGTTCAATTAATGTTTCCCATTTTAACGGCTTGGCTTTTACAAGCGAACGATAATATAATGCTAAACAGATAATGATGGCTCCTGTAACAGCAGGGAAAAACAAGTAAGAGCCTACAAATAGAAAATAAACAAATGCCCCGTTTAAGAAAAAGCGCACGAGATAGTCAATCCACCTAGCGTACTTCTCTTCAAAGTAAACGCTCCACCACGCCATTTTTAAGTTTACTCCTTTTAAAATAAGAAGCAGAATCAAGTTCATAAAAATTGTAGAATACGTCTGATCAGTAACTTTTACATGCATAGGAGCAACAGCAGCAGTTAGTAAAAGCAGCGTATAGATATATGTAGAAAACGTATAGAAAAATGACTTTTTAAAATACGGCTGCAGCTTTGATTCCAATGCAAGCATAAAGACTAGGTCAGGCCTCTTTAAAAACGTCCGAATTGAACCGCTCGTCAACACAACACTCATAATTATTGCGATTAAAAATGCTGATGGAAAAGCTGGTGTTAACGTCTCTAACCACTGCTGATAATAATAAGCAGCTGCTCCAATGGCAAATACTAGCACAAGCTTTAGATGATCGTTAAAAATATACTTCATATAGCGACGCGTATCTTTTAGATGCTGCTGAAATCGCTGTTGCCACAGCGCTTCAATACTACTCATAGTCCTCTTCCTTCGTCAATTCAATGTAAATTTCATCTAGCGTTGCGTTTGGCTTATTAAACTGAGTTCGTAAATCCGCTAGCGTTCCTTGTGCTCTTACTTGACCGTTATGTAAAATAACAAATTTATCGCAATATCGCTCTGCCGTGGCTAAAATATGGGTAGACATTAAAATGCCTGCTCCCTGCTTTTTCATATCTGTCATTAAGTCTAATAATGACTGAATACCAAGTGGATCTAGCCCTAGAAATGGTTCATCGATAATATAAAGTGAAGGCTGAACTAAAAAGGCACACATAATCATTACTTTTTGCTTCATCCCTTTTGAGAAATGTGCTGGAAACCACTTTAATTTCTTATCCATACGAAATTCTTTTAACAATGGCTGCAAACGAGCTTCATATGTTTTGGAATCCAACCCATAGGCCATCGCCGTCATATCTAAATGTTCTTTTAACGTTAGCTCATCATACAAAATTGGCGTTTCAGGAATAAATGTAAATTGCGTACGGTAACCAGTTGAATCTTGTTGAAACGTTTTATTATGAATAGCAATAGACCCCTTCTTAGGCTCCATCAACCCAATAATATGTTTAATGGTTGTACTTTTACCTGCTCCGTTAAGGCCAATAAGCCCAACTAGTTCTCCTGCATTAACTTCAAAAGATACGTCCTTTAATACAGGCGTTTTTGTATATCCTCCAGTTAAGTGTTGAATTTGTAATAAACTCATTGGATTCTCCTTTAAATACGTGTATTAGTAAACAAAATTAAGTTACATATGTGCTAAATGAAAGCGTTCCATACAGCATAGTGATTATGGAAACCGTTCATTTTTATCTATTGTACCAAATCTTCTTCAAGGATACATTTTTTTAACCATTAAAATAAGGATTATATTTCCAGTGTAAGTTTTTAAATACGTGGACATTCTAATTAGGGAAGAAGGAAAGCAGTTGATGTTCAACAATTAGCTTTCTATATCTGAAATGAGGTGTCTACACCAGACATTAATCATGAAGCCCTATGTTAAGCGTTATGATAAGGGGATGTTAGTCATGAACGTAGTTAGAATTGATTTATAAAAGGTAGACAATATTGTTCATTTATCACTGTGTAAATGAGGTGTTTGTCAAAGACCACGAACGATTTCGTTCAATTTATTTATCCATTCTATAAATTGCTTAAATGAGGTGTTTGTCAAAGAGAAGAAACGTTTTATTCTACGTTAATGCTTGTCATTAAAATGTCGAATGAGGTGTTTGTCGAAGACAATTTACATGAATTAGGCACATTATTACGTAAATGAGGTGTTCCTTAAACGCAATATAGTGAAATAGAAGCTTTGTTTCCTTCTTCATAGCGAGGTGCATCATTCGATTGCATCTCGCTTTTTACTGTTCTCTTCTTTTCCCTCTTCTATTTATGCTAAAATTAAGTCGTACAAGCTATTTTATTTTTATGAAGGAAAGGTGAACAATATGAGTAATCTTGATGAAAATTGCATCTTCTGTAAAATTATTCGCGGAGAAATTCCATGTGCCAAAGTGTTTGAAAATGAACATGTACTAGCATTTCTAGATATTAGCCAAGTCACAAAAGGCCATACGCTTGTTATTCCTAAAGTACATAAAAAAGACGTTCATGAGCTTACACCTGAAATTGCTCGTCATTTATTTGAAGTTGTACCTCAAATTGCAACAGCAATCAAAGAAACATATGAGCCAGTTGGAATCAACATTTTAAACAACAACGGTGAAAAAGCCGGTCAATCCGTGTTTCATTATCATATGCACATCATTCCTCGCTATGGTGAAGGTGACGGATTTGGTGCAGTATGGAAAGAGCATACAAGCGACTACACGCCTGAAAAGCTACAGAGCATCGCAGCTGAAATTTCGGAGCGTTTATAAGATAAACGATTCTCGGACAAAACAAACTGTGCCTTTCTACAGAAATAATGATGCCTTTTGTAAAGTAGTGAGGTTAATAACGAGTTCGTTCCATTGCGCTACAGACACTCGCTTTTTGCGGAAAGAAATCTGAGCCTCCTCGCTATGCTGCGGGGTCTCAGCCTTTCCTCTATCTCCTCCAGGAGTCACGTGTCTTACGTCCTGTTTCACAATTAATAAAAAATCCGAACTATTAAAAGAGTCGCTAATGCTCAATAATTCGGATAGATGATTAACTGAAACACTTATGCCTCAACCTCTTCTTTAATCATATCCACATGCGGAATTCCATCGTCATCATACACATCTGATATTGCTTGAAATCCAAATGATGCGTAAAAGCGCTGGAGATGGCTTTGGGCTTGAATCCTTACTACGTTTTCCCCCATCGCATCTCCTAAGAACGCTAACCCTTTTTGAACTAACTCCCTGCCTAACCCCGTCTTGCGATAATCTTCATGAACAAGTACACGACCAAAGGATGCTTCTTTATAGCTCACTCCTTTAGGTATTAAACGAATATATGCAATAATCTGTTCATTTTCGACTTTAAATAAATGATACGAAGCCTGATCCTTCCCATCCACCTCTAAATATGCACACTCTTGTTCAACAACAAATACTCTGGTACGCTCCTGCAAAATGTCGTATAGTTCATGCGCTGATAGTTGATCAAATGTCTTAATATGCCACGTCAAGATGATAACCTTCTTTCTCTTTAAATAGTTTTGTATTTGTGGATTTTACCACCTTTTGTCACTCATTCCTACGTTTTTAATTTTCTATACTGATTACTTAAAATTTTTCAAAAGTTTTCACACATTAAATTATTTTCATGATAGTATAATGATATTCTTTCTGACAAAGAAGCAAGATACAGTCTGTGATGAATGTGAAAAATTGAGGAGGAATTAACGTGATTTCAGTAAAACGAGCTTACAATTTTAACGCAGGACCATCTGCACTTCCCCTACCTGTCTTACAACTCGCACAACAAGAGCTAACGGATTTTAAAGGAACAGGCATGTCCGTGATGGAGCTATCGCATCGTAGTAAAGAATTTGAAGATGTTTTGAACCATGCAAAAGAAACATTAACAGAACTGCTTTCAATTCCAGACACACACGAAATTTTATTTTTACAAGGCGGAGCTAGCCTGCAGTTTTCAATGATTCCAATGAACTTTTTAGGAAAAGATCAAGTAGGAGCATTTGTACTGACTGGTGCTTGGTCAGAAAAAGCATTAAAGGAAGCTAAAAAAGTGGGTGAAACAACGGTTATCGCGTCTACAAAAGAAGAAAATTACCGTTCAATCCCAGTGCTAGATCGCAGTGAATTGCCTTCAAACACGGCGTATCTACATATCACATCTAATAATACAATCTTTGGCACACAGTGGACTGAATATCCTGAGTTTGAAAATGTCGATTTAATTGCGGATATGTCCAGTGATATTTTATGTCGTCCAATTGATGTATCAAAGTTCTCCTTAATCTATGCTGGTGCTCAAAAAAATCTAGGTCCGTCTGGCGTAACCGTTGTTATTATAAAAAAAGACTTGTTAAAGCGCATCCCAGCAAACTTACCAACTATGCTCGATTATAATACACATATTAAAAGCAACTCATTATATAACACGCCTCCGACGTTTGGTATTTACATGCTATCTCTTGTTTTAGACTGGATCAAAGAACAAGGTGGCGTCACAGCAGTTGCAGAAAACAATAAGAAAAAAGCAGAGTTAATCTACTCTAGCATCGACAACTCAAATGGCTTTTACACACCGCATGCAACAAATGATAGCCGTTCCCTAATGAACGTGACGTTTACTTTACCAAATGAAGAATTAACAGCTGCTTTCTTAGCACAGTCAAAGGAAAAAGGCTTTGTTGGCTTAGCGGGACACCGTTCTGTAGGAGGCTGCCGTGCTTCTATTTATAACGCTGTTCCACTAGAAGCATGTCAAGCATTAGCGGCATTTATGGATGAATTTGCATCCGTTCACGCGTAAACTGATTGATTCTATTTTCACAGATTTATGTTATAATTAGTCTATAAATATATGCAATAGGCACAAGCGCATTATTGGTATATTTAGAGCTTAGCTTAGAAGAGGAGAGATGAGAAATGAACACAAAAACATTAGTATCACTATCTTTATTAGTTGGAATTGGTGCCGTACTGCATGCGATTATGCCACCTGTCTTGTTTGGTATGAAACCAGACATGATGTTAACCATGATGTTCTTAGGTATTTTACTATTTCCTGGGGTCAAAAACGTTTTATTACTCGGATTAACAACGGGTGCTATTTCTGCCTTAACAACAGGATTTCCTGGTGGACAAGTGCCAAATATCATTGATAAACCAATCACTGCTTTTATCATTTTTGGTTTATTACTTCTTGTTCGTAACATTACAACAGTGAAGACACCTGTAGCTGCCGTTCTAACAGCGGTTGGCACACTTGTATCAGGCATTATTTTCTTGACATCAGCAGCACTTATTGTTGGTTTACCAGGTGGTTTAATGGCTCTGATTGCAGGCGTTGTGTTACCTGCAACGGTTGTAAATACCATTGTTATGGTTGTGGTGTATCCAATCGTAAACTCTGTACTAAAGCGCACAAGTATTTCAGCAAAAGTATCATGATTTGAAAGGGCCTGTATCATGCAGGCCCTTTTTGTATTTAGCAGGTTTATTTCTTAACGGTTAGGAAACATAATACAATATAAACTCTTTCACTTATACAAAGACTATGCCATTGAACCACCTTGTTTATTAACAGAAATAATATATAGGAGTGATTTTATGAAACGTACTACTTCACTTGTTACAGGCATCGCGGCTGGGAGCATTGCCGCAGCCGCTGCAACACTTTTATTAGCCCCAACCTCAGGTAAAATATTACGCCAACGTATTGCAGAAGAAAGTCATCAAGTAAAAGAAACAACAGAAGACATCTCTGGAAAGATTAAGCACCTTAAAGCGCAGATTCAAACGACTGCTCAAGATGGAAATACTATAGTGAAAAATATCGCAAAAGACCTTTCAAAAACGCTTAACGAATTTCAAAAAGACATTCGTCCACACCAGCAGTCCATCCAATCACACTTAAACGAAATTGAAGACTCACTTTCACACCTAGAAAAGCACATACAAACAGCTAAATCTGAAGCAAAATAAAGGAGGTTTTTCACCTCCTTTATTTAATTTTTTAAAATTTCGTAAATTTACATCTTTATAATTTTTTATTTTATTGGCATAATAGAAGATAAATAAAAAAAAGCAATTGCGCTAAAGTAGGTGGGGAGAAAATGAAAAAGACAAGTGATCAAGTATACGATTTAAAAGAAGCACTCTTATTTAGCCAACGTATTGCCCAATTAAGCAAAGCACTGTGGAAGACCGTAGAAAAAGATTGGCAGCAGTGGATTAAGCCCTATGACTTAAATATTAACGAGCATCATATTCTATGGATTTCGTATCATTTAAACGGGGCATCAATTTCAGAGATTGCAAAGTTTGGCGTAATGCATGTTTCAACAGCGTTTAATTTTTCTAAAAAGTTAGAAGAAAGAGGATTGTTGGAATTTTCAAAAAAAGAAACCGATAAACGCAACACTTACATTCAATTAACGCAAAAAGGCGAAGATATTTTACTAGCTTTAATGGAAAGCTACAAGCCATCCGAAAACTCTGTATTTAATGGTGCTCTTCCTCTTCGAAACTTGTATGGCAAATTTCCAGAGTTTATGGAACTAATGACCGTAATTCGTAAAATTTACGGAGAAGACTTCATGGATATTTTCGAACGCTCATTTCATCACATTGAAGAAGAGTTCGTTGATAACGATGGCAAATTAGAAAAAAAAGAAAAAATCGTGACTGATCAAAAAGAAAGCATTTCTAATTAAGAACTAGTCACGAATCCATTGCACGATATTAAAAAGCTCTGTCATTACGTCTTGATACGAGCTTTGATTCACCAAAGACTCGATTGTTTCTTGCGGGTCCAGCTTATAATTAAGCATTCCAACAAATTGTGTAAGAAGCGGAACGAAGTCAGTTAAGCCTTCCGCTTTTTGCTCAATGTACACCTCTTTAATTTCTTCGCATAGAAGTAAAACATCTTCTACTTCTCTTCTCGTCAGCTCTTCTTTAACAACGAGCTCAATAAATGGCTTTGCTTCTTGTTCAGGCGTTCCAGCTAGCAGTTTTATGTAATATTCTAAACGTGACACTTTAGATTCTAAAGTTTCCATCCTTTACTCTACTCCTTCACCGTTCATGTCCCTACTTCATATTGTACATGATTCGTACACTTTCTTCCAAATAATTCTTTATGTCAAAACGCATTTAACGCCCTTTTCTTTATTTCGCAAGGACATTTCGATACTCCCTTATTTTCGACAGTTCTTCTGCAATTTAAAGGAAGTTTTAGCGAATCTCTATCTATTTTCCTTATTTTTTGGTAATGTTAATATTGACATTACTCGCTAGATATTATTTTTATCATTAGATAAACTACGTATAGTCCAAATAATTGACGTCGATTTTAGGGGGGTTCTACTTTATGTACATATTCTTTATACCGTTTGCTTTATTCATTTTATTTTACATTAATACACTAACAAATACATTATGTCTACAAAAAGAAATTCCGGAAGAGAGACAGCCGAAGGTATTTCGTACAATTAATATTTTGATTACAATTTTATTGATCTCCTCCTATGTTGAGGTATTATTCACATAAAACGCGGTGAACTCAGTCACCGCGTTTTACTTTACTCTTTAGTATGCTAAGCCATAGCCGATGATTACTAGTAAAATAAACAGGACTACAATTAAAGCAAAGCCGTTTCCATATCCATGTTTACCCATTTGTTTCTTCCTCCTTCATCTCCTATAGTCTCTGGTGTTATTAGTAGTAACAAGCACATCCGATAATTACTAATAAAATAAATAACACAACTAATAACGCAAAACCGTTTCCATATCCATATCCATTACTCATAATATGAGCACCTCCTTCGTTTACTAATACTGCATGTTATGCATGAACACTCCAAAGCGTCTAGGCGTTTATCACGATTTTGTTAATTATTTCTGTATTTGTTACTTGCAAAACGAGTTTTATGATGGGAAATAATTACTTTTTATTCTTGTTTTCACTTTATTTCCATATTCATTTCGTTAAATTTGAGAAATATGGTATAGTAAAACGTATGAGTGAACTATCATTACACTTTATGTGAAAACAAAGAGTAGGAGTGTGTACATATGAAAAAAAGCTTAATTGCGCTATCAACTGCTGCAAGCATCGTGGCATTATCAGCTTGTAGTAGCGATGCTTCAGAATCAAAAGGTGACTCAGCAAAAGTAATTGTTGAAACTGATGCAGGAAACGTTACTCAAGGTGAACTATATGAGGAAATGAAGAATTTAATTGGTCAAGACCAATTCAATACTTTAGTGCGCAATGTAGTAGATGAAAAAGTACTTAGCGAAAAATATAAAATTACTGATAAAGAACTTGATCAAGAGTTAGACAACCTTCGTGAACAATACGGAGATCAAATTGACCAAGCTATTGAGCAAAACGGTGAAGATTCCGTAAAGGACATGCTTAAAGTTGATCTTTTACGTGACAAAGTAGCAACAGCTGATATTAAAGTATCAGAAAAGGAATTAAAGGAAGCATATGAAGCAAAAAAACCTGAAATTAAAGCTAGTCACATTCTAGTTGAAGATGAAAAAACAGCAAAAGAAGTAAAAGCCAAGCTTGATAAAGGCGAAGATTTTGCGAAATTAGCGAAGGAATATTCAACTGATACAGGTTCTGCTGAAAAAGGTGGAGACCTTGGATATTTTGGTGCTGGGGAAATGGTAGAAGCGTTTGAAACTGCTGCTTATAAGCTTAAAAAAGGCGAAATTAGTGAACCAGTTAAATCAGATTACGGCTACCACATTATTAAATTGGAAGATAAAAAGAAATTGGCTTCTTTTGAGGACATGAAAGCTGACTTAGAACAAGAAATCAAACGTTCAAAAGTTGACCAAGCTAAGCTTGAAGAAAAGCTTTTAAAAGAGCTTGAAGATGCAAATGTGAATGTAAAAGATAAAAAAGTTGAGCCTGCGTTTGAAAAAGCAGATAACGCAAATTCTCAGGGTTAATAAATTAATTCAAAAAAAAGGACCGTTCGAAGGAACGGCCCTTTTTTTATTTATGCGCTTAGATTGAATTTCCTTCACGGCGCTCTTTTTCTACATTCATCCGGTCAATAAAAATCTGACCTTCCTTTTCAATAAATGACTCATCAATTTGCTTTTCTTGCTGTGCAGAGCGAATGGCCATAAATCCACTAAAAAAGATACCTGCTACAACTAAATAAATCCAAATCGGTAATGTTACCATCTCTTCATCCTCCACATCCGTTATTTACAACCACTATATGTACAAGTTGTCTCGGATATGACTGATAAATTTATTCGGCTGTTGGTTTATAAAAAGATCGATTATCTAATGCAAAGATACGCTCTGTATACTCACCTGGCTTTGTTTTGTCTAAAGCTCGATCTAACATATTCATTTTAGCATCAACGTTATCAATTAAATGTAACATTTCTGCTTCTTTAATAAGGGGCTTTTTAGGGCTCCCCCACTCTTCTTTCCCGTGATGAGATAAAACCATATGCTGAAGAAGCATAACTTCTTCGCCCTCAATGCCTAATTCTTCAGCAGTTTTCCCAATTTCATTCACCATAATTGATATATGCCCCAATAAGTTTCCTTGAACTGTATATGTTGTTGAAACAGGTCCAGAAAGCTCAAATACTTTCCCTAGATCATGTAAAATAACGCCAGAGTATAATAAATCTCGATTTAACGATGGATATAAGTCAGCAAACGCTTTAGCAAGCTTAAGCATCGAGACAACGTGATAAGCTAAACCTGAAACAAACTCATGATGATTTTTCGTTGCCGCTGGATATTCTAAGAACTCCGACTGATACTTATTTAATAAATGACGAGTCATGCGTTGAATATTAGAATTTTTCATTTCAAAGATGCTTTGCGTAATATATTCAACCATCTCTTCACGAGATAACGGTGCTACTTCTAGAAAGTCAGAAACTCGAACTCCATCTTGCGGCTGTGCGGGGCGAATATTACGCACCTTCAACTGGTTTCTACCGCGATAGTTCATTACTTCCCCTGCAACCTTTACGATTTTTTCTGCAGCATACGTTTCTTCGTCTTCAGGAGATACATCCCATAACTTCGCTTCAATATCGCCTGTTTTATCTTGTAAGATCACTGTCAAAAACGGCTTTCCGTTACTTGCGATTCCTCTTGTTGACGATTTTATTAAAAAGTATAAATCCACTTGTTCGCCTACTTCATGCTGGCCGATTCCTTTTGCCATATCAGTTCCTCCTTACGTTACGCGTCTGTTCTCGCTGTAACCTGTCATTCCTTTACATTTATTTTAACACCATCACTTCGTTAATGCACGACTCGAACAAAAAAGGCATGAACTCCATTACGCTATGAGCTCATGCCTTTTCTATTGTTATTTCTTTATAGATTCTTTCTTTGTTAGCTGAAGTGCTTTTTTAATATCTTTAAACGATGAAGATTTTCCGTACATTAAAACGCCACCTCGATAAACTCGAGCACCAAACACAGCTAACAAGCCGATTGTCGCAACGAGTAAGCCAATGGAAAGCGCAATTTCCCATGCAGGCACTGTTAGCATTCCAACGCGTAAAAACATGATCATCGGCGCAAAAAACGGAATAAATGACGTGATGGTAATAAATGATGCATCAGGCTTTCCTAAACCGAACATAGCAATCATAAATGCCGCTACAATAACAAGCGTCATTGGCGTAATCATTTGCTGTACATCTTCAATACGGCTAACCAGAGAGCCTAAAAACGCAGCTAGCGTTGCAAATAAGAGATAGCCTAAGATGAAGAAAATGAAAGCATACACAAACGTCTGAATCGGTACATCTGAAAATCCTAGGAATTCAGAGAGTTCGCTGGAACTTCCTTGTAAAGACGTATAGCCAACCGCAGCAATAATTGTAAACTGAGTCAAGCTTAGCAGCGCGATCCCTGCAATTTTTGCAAACATTTGCTTTACGGGTGAAACGCTGGATACAAGAATTTCCATCACTCTTGATGACTTTTCAGTCGCAACTTCCATCGCAATCATGCTGCCGTACATAATAACGGAGAAATAAATAACGAACAGTAAGACGTACACAAGTCCCCTAGCTTGATTCAGCTCTTCCTCTGTTTTCGCATTATCCACTAACGCTTCTTTTTCAAATGCAACGGGACTATAAATCTCTTCAATCTGCTGAGGATCTAAATCAACTTTCTGAGTAGCATAAGCAACTTTCATTTGTTGAAGACCTTGTTGTAATGAAGTCACAACTGCAGATTCTGCTAAAGAATTGGACTTGTAAACACCTTGTGGTAACTCTTCACTATTAATTGATAGCTGAATATACCCTTCAATCTCTTCGTCCTTGACCTGTTTCTTCGCTTCTGACTCCGACTTAATTTCTTTTAGCGCTAAATCTTCATCAATGAGTTTCATATTTTCCTTGAATGCGCTGTACGTCTCTTCGGATTCACTCAGAACTCCCACAGTCGTTTGCTCGTCATTATCAAATGCTTTAATAATTGTATCTAAGTTCGTAATTCCTAATAAAAGCAGGACTGTAATGGCAGTCGTAATGATAAACGATTTTGTCTTAAGCTTGTTTAAGTACGTATGCGCTACGATGATCCAAAATTTATTCATAAGAAGCACCTACCTTTTCAATGAAAATATCATTTAGAGAAGGCTCTTCTACAATAAATTTTCGCACAAACGAAAAGTCATTCAGCTCTTTGAAAATGGCTTGGGACACGCCTTCATTCTCAATTTGTAGATTAACACCTTCAACCGTTTGTTTCATTTTGACAACTCCATCCACAGCTTCTAAGCGTTCAAATGGACCTTCTCCATGTACAATAACATTCTTCTTACCAAAAGAACGTTTAATGTCTCCTAGCTTACCGTGTACAACAGGTCGACCATGGTGCATGATGCATAAATGCTCACAAAGTTCTTCCACGTGTTCCATACGGTGGCTTGAAAAGACGATTGTTGTTCCTCTCTCTTTTAAGTCAATAACCGCTGACTTAAGAAGCTCAACATTCACCGGATCCAGTCCGCTAAACGGTTCATCTAAAATCAGAAGTTCTGGACGGTGAATAACTGACGCGATGAACTGAATTTTTTGTTGATTTCCTTTTGATAGTTCTTCTACCTTTTTATTCGCATAGTCAGGTACGTTAAAACGCTTCAACCAATAATCCATTTCTGTTAAAATAGCATTCTTGTTCATCCCTCTTAGTTTACCAAGATAAACAAGCTGATCTCGTACTTTTAGTTTCGGGTATAGCCCTCTCTCTTCGGGTAAATAACCCACGATATTACTTGTTTCGTATGTAATTGGTGCATCATTCCACGTAATAATTCCCGCTGATTGTTCAATCAAGCCTAATACCATTCGAAACGTTGTTGTTTTTCCTGCACCATTAGCTCCTAAAAATCCAAATATCTCACCTTTTGGAATATGTAACGATAAATTGTTTACGGCTGTAAATGAGCCGTATTGCTTTGACACATCCGTCAATAACAGAGACATGTTTCTCCTCCTTTTAATAAAGTCATGCTCTAACTATCTCGTGAAACAACAATCTTGTATTTACCAAAGAAACAAACTAATAGAAATGAGCAAAACGTTTCACAAAATTGGATTTGCGTGATTTCATTTTTTACTAACCGGTATAACTTTGGCTACATGCTGAAAGAATCACTCAGTTAGACCTACTACTCATTGTATGGAAATTTTATGTAGTTGTAAACCGAAGCAGGAATTTTCAATATAAAATTCGAATTTTAATAAAATGAACGGATATTCATTTTCTAAAGGAGAGGTCTTCATGACAATGTATACGCTAACAGTCTTTGAAAAAGACGGAGAAAAATTATTGGATGAAACGTTTGAAGCTGCAAGTGAACAGGATGCGAAAGAAATTGGAATGAACAAATTAACGGAGTTAAATTACCATGAAAAAACGCACCGATGCGTACAGGCTAACGGGAAACTTGTATTATTTCATCGTTAAAATAAAAAAGCGTGGTTTCTAATAAGAAACCACGCTTTTTTATTTACTTTACAGCTTCTTTTAATTCTTTACCTGCTTTAAATGCTGGTACTTTAGAAGCTGGGATTTGCATTTCTTCACCAGTTTGGGGGTTGCGTCCTGTACGAGCTGCACGCTCACGAACTTCAAATGTACCGAAACCGATAAGCTGAATTTTTTCACCTTGACCTAATGTTGTAGAAATTGTGTCTAATAGTGCATCTACTGCTTTTGATGCGTCTGCTTTTGTTAATTCCGATTTTGAAGCTACTGCATTTACTAAATCTGTTTTATTCATCTTTCAATCACCTCATTAATTTCTATTATTATCTTTTGATACCACTGATGCTAATTTTTTAAACATGCTCTATCTACATGATAGACAAAAACACTTGCTTTTAAACTAGTTCACTTAATTTTCGGAAATATCTTTTGAACGCTGATTAAACACCGGCAAACGTTTCGCCAAAAATGCTTCAATCCCCTCTTGATGATCATTACTTTGGCTCATGCTAAACTGACTTCTTTTCTCTAACTGTAATACAGTCTTCAGCTCTTCAATTGACGTTTCAACGAAAATTCGTTTCGTCTCTTTTAAAGCAAGCGCTGGCTTTTTGAGCCAGTATGAAACATAATCTTCTACATGCTTCGCCAAATCTCCTTCTTTTACTTCATCAATTATCCCAATTTCATACGCTTTTTCTGCTGATAGCGTTTCGCCCTGCCAAATAAGCTGTTTTGCGCGGTGATTACCGAGACGTTTTGCTAGTAAGAAGTGGCCTCCTCCATCTGGAATAAGCCCAATTCCAATAAAATTCATAGCAATCTTCGCATCTCTTTGCGCAATCACATAATCACTCGCTAGCGCAATGCTAAGCCCTAAGCCAGCTGCTGCTCCGTGGATAGCGCTGATGGTAAGCTGCGGAAGGGCATATAACCTTACCGTCACTTCATTGATTAAATCCATTACTTTATTAAACGAATCCGCTCTGTTTGGATCTAGCATCATTTTGATATCGCCACCTGCTGAAAATACGTTTCCTTTCCCCTGTAAGACGACAATATCAGTTTGACTCTCTTCCACTTCTTTTAAGCATTGAACAAGCTGCTGCAGCACTTCTACATTGAGCGCATTTAATGATTCTGGTCGATTTAAAGATAAAATAGCTACACGTTCTTTCACTTCTAATTCAACAACTTTTAAATTTACAGTCATCTTCCTTCACCCTTTCAATTCATAGCGTTCTAGTACTTGTTCACGAAGTGCTCGTTTTAGAAATTTGCCCACGGTTGTTTTCGGAATTTCGTCCATAAAAATCACATCATCCGGAAGCCACCACTTCGCAAATTGTGGCTCAAGGAAGGTGATGATATCTTCTTTAGTTACTTGTGCTGCATATCCTTCCTTTAAAACAACACAAGCTACTGGACGTTCCTGCCATTTTTCATGGGGCACAGCAATAACTGATGCTTCAAAGACCCCTTCATGCCCCATCAGTGCATTCTCAATGTCCACTGATGAAATCCATTCTCCACCACTTTTAATTAAATCTTTTGTACGGTCAACAATTTTAATAAAACCTTCTTCATCAACCGTAACCACGTCTCCTGTATATAGCCAGCCATCTCTAAACGCTTCGCTCGTACGTTCATCTTCGTAGTATTCCGAAGCAATCCAAGGCCCTCTGAGCAAGAGCTCCCCCATTTCATTACCATCCCAAGCTACTTCTCCGGTCTGGCCGATTACTTTCATTTCAACTCCAGGAACAAGGAACCCCTGCTTAGCCTTTAATGCTAATCTCTCAGGAGCAGACTTCTCTTCTTGATAGCTCTTTAACCTAGATATCGTGACAAGCGGACTGGTTTCTGTCATACCGTACGCATGCATAAAGGGAATATTAAACTTTTCTTCAAAGCGTTGAATAACGCTCGGTGGTGCCGCAGATCCTCCACATAAAAACGCACGCACATGACTGGTATCATATTCGCCTTTTTCAAGCTCTTGCAGTAAACCTAACCATATTGTTGGTACTCCAGCTGCAATCGTTACTTTTTCGTTTTGAATCATCTCCGCTAAGATAGCCGGAGTAAAAAAAGCTCCTGGCATTACCAGCGTTGTGCCAAGCCACACAGCAGCAAACGGTAAGCCCCATGCATTAACGTGGAACATCGGAACTACCGGCATAGCAATATCAGCTTCAGACAGCTCTGCACCATCTCTTAATCCGAGTGCCATGCAGTGCAAATAAATGCCTCGATGTGAATAAACAACTCCTTTTGGCTTGCCTGTAGTAGCGGAAGTGTAGCAGATTCCTGCGGGCTCTTCTTCTTGAATATCTGAAAGAAAAGCAAACGTTTCGTCTCCTCGCTTCAGCAGCTCTTCATAATGATAAATTGGCTTTACACTACTTTCAGGCAGCGAGTGTTCGTCAGACATAATAATATAGGCTTCTACGTGAGGTAGTTCTTGGTGGATTTTTTCAAAGAGCGGTAAAAAGCACTCATCAATCAAAAGTACTTTATCTTTTGCATGGTTAATGACATAAATGATTTGCTGAGGATCTAAGCGAATATTAATGGTGTGCAGTACAGCACCAATTCCTGGAATTGCAAAATAAGCTTCTAAATGGCGATGATGATTCCAAGCAAACGTTCCAACACGGTCACCTCGTTCTACTCCCAGCTCTATTAGCATGGAAGACAATTTCCGCGTTCTTTTTCCCGTTTCCTCATAGGTAAAACGCTCCATCCCTTTTGTGGATCTTGAAACAACCTGCTTTTTCTTAAAAAACGTCTCCGCTCGCTCCATCATTGAAGGAATCGTTAATTGTACATTCATCATTGGACAGCACCTCACTCTTTTTTAGAAAACGCTTGCAACAGATTATATATTCAATCGTCTTCGACATATTTCCTTCTCTTTATGCAAATTAAAAACTGCCATGTATTTTCGGAATAAATACATGGCAGTTTCTATTAAACATTGAATAAATCAGTTAACAATTTAATTTTTTCTTCTGTATAGTGCTCAAACCCATCATTGTATGACTTAGGATCTTTGGGATTAGCAAAGCGCGTAATCACACCTGTCTTTGGATGAACAAACTTACTAGAAGCTCCGCATCCTAATCCAATAATCGTCTGTTTCTCTTCCATAATCATAATATTATAGATGCTCTCTTGACCTGGAAATGCATAGCCGACATTTTCAAGATTACCTAAAATATTTTTTTGACGATACAAATAGTAAGGCTTGTAGCCATTTTCTTTTGTCCACTCTGTTGCCATATCCATCATCTTGCTGATTTCATAACGATCAGCCACTTTATATTTACGCTTATTTTGCGTCATTTCAGATGCACGCTTAAAAGAAAGCGTATGAACCGTCAATGATTCAGGCAACAGCTTCTTTGATTCTTTTAACGTATGTGCAAACTCCGTTACGCCTTCATTTGGTAACCCAATAATCAAATCCATATTAATATTGTTCATGTTCATTTCACGAGATAAATGGAATTTTTCAATCGTCTCTTCAACCGTATGATGGCGTCCGATCGCTTTTAACGTCTCTTGCGTATACGACTGCGGGTTGACGCTAATGCGGTCAATATTCCATTTTTGCAGCACTTTTAACTTATCAGCTGTAATGGTATCAGGACGACCTGCTTCCACCGTAATTTCACGAATGTTTTTTACATCAGGAAAGGATTCATACATTTCTTCATACAGCATGTCCATTTCTTCAGCAGTAATGCTTGTCGGTGTTCCTCCACCGTAATAAACGGTTGTAATTTTAATATTGTGTTCTTTTAACCATTTTCCAATTTCTCGCATTTCGTAGTGAAGGCCGCCTAGAAATGAATTTACCGAACCTTGACGCCCGTTAATTGCATAGGCAGGAAACGTGCAGTATGCGCATTTTGTCGGGCAAAAAGGAATGCCAATATAGATACTAACTTCGTCAGCTAACTCATGAAGATCCGGAACAGCAGCTAGTTGGCGATCAACAATATCCTGCATCAGCTGAATTTTATCGTCCGTAATTAAATACTGCTCTTTCAACTCCTGATGAGCTTCCTCTTTTGTTTTTCCAGCTTGAAGCTTCATATGAAGAAGCTTTGTTGGACGAATTCCCGTTAGAACTCCCCACTTTTGTACGATATTCGTATACTCTTGGAGCACAGCTAAGAAGGCGCGAAGGACAACATTTTTCACTTGCTTAAACTGTTCTTTTTCAGCTAAACCTATTAAGTTTGGTTTTGATAGTTCTTCAGTATATACTTTATCATCGTCTCGAGCCGCTAAAGAAATATGTGCTGAAATCTGCTCATTGACAGTTAGTGTAAACGTAATTTGTAAGTCTTCTTGATTTGGAATAAAAGAAACATCGCTCTCTTCAAAGAATAAATCCGAAATGAGCTGAAGCGGTCGAAGAAACCGTTCGTCTTCTAAACCTTTAACATATATTTTCACGATAATCACCTTTCAATTTTAAACATAGATAAGCTTATATCAGTTTACAGAACATCAATGACTGGGTCAATTGCTGCTGAATTAAAAAACAGATTATGCCTTTTCTAAGATGTTTAGGTTATAATAACCAGTCCGTTCCATCATGCTTCAGACACTAGTTCTCTAAAATAGCTTATCAACCAATAAAAAATCCGAACTATAAAAGAGTTGTTAACTCTCAATAGTTCGGATTGATAATTCACTGAAATACTTCTGCCCTAGCCTCTATGCCTTAGTTTAGTTTAGTTCCATCAAGTTGATTCAAGTAACCTAATCGCTGCTGTTTTCTAAACAGCTCTTTAATCATATATGCCACTCCGTTTTCATTGTTTGACCTTGTAACCCAATCGGCCAGCATTTTAAGATCGGTTGGCGAATGTCCCATCGCTACACCCATACCGGCTTGCTCAATCATTTCCACGTCATCATAACAATTGCCGATTGAAACGACATCTTCCATTGGAATTCCTAGTCGACTTGCAACATAGCGAATACCCGATGCTTTATTCGCTCCTTTTGGCGTAATGTAGCACCGATTTTCGTTAGGATAAGAAAACCATTCAATATCCTTTACCGCAGATGCAATGGTCTGTTCTGCATATTCCTTTTCTCTTTTATCTGCAAAATACACTTCTATCTTTGGAGTCGATACTGGCTCATCCCTTAACGTATCTCCCAATGAGTCTACAAACTGAACAGGATAAAAGAGCGGCTCTCCTGTTTTTAACATCGTTTTAGCAACGATATTATTTGGAAGCTTTACACGATTACCAATTGAAAAGCGTTCATGTAAAATTCGAATATGACAGTTAAAGTTCTCTAACAGCTGAATAAGATTAAACGTTTTTTCCTCGCTTAATCTTCGGTCTAATACGGGTTTATCAACCGAAGAAGCAATAAATCCACCACTGTGTGTAATGAGCATTGTTGGATGAATTTTCAAACCCCTTGCAATTTTTCGAGCAGATGGAAAGTGGCGATTCGTTACGAGCGTAACATAGACGCCTTTATTTTTAACGAACTGAATTGCTTCTTTCGTTTCTTTTGTCACACGACCTTGACTATTTAAAATGGTACCATCAATATTTAACGCTAGTAATCGATATGTCATTGTTAAATCCCTTCCTTCTCAGATGTCTCTCAGATTATTACCACGTTAGAACGTTGGTATTTATTTTAAAAAAACTTGATAATTAGTTATATGAGCATATGACAGTAATTAGAAGGGATTAAAATGTGATTTTATCGTACGTTATACGAGATTGTTGATGCTTTTCTGAGCAATAGCCATGTCGGTATAACCGTTAAAACAGCCAGTACCAATATTATACCGAGGTTAGGGGTGACTTGAAACGAATCGTTTATTGTGACAAACAGTTCAACAAGCCAGTCTCTTGTAGTTGAAAATAAAAGCAGTCCAAATAAAAAAGCAATAGCAATTGCCCCTCCAATTAAGCCTGTGCGGTAAAAGATGCTTCCTAATAAAAGCCCCGCTGATAACAAGAAGAAACAAAGAATGGAGTCAAATAAAAGTTGGTTGTACCAAGTAGGATTCATAGTAGTAGCTTCAATAGTACTAAAAATTTTAACTTGTGTAGATGTGATATCAACGACCAGACGAAATAGTTCATTTACAAAAGCCTGAATAATAGATATTCCAATCGCTAACAACATGTTAAATAAAAAAGCGCTTGTTAAAAAGCTTTTTCGAGTCATGCCCATTTTAATACAAAAAGGCAGCGACTCTTTTACCATTACAAATCCTGCAATTCCACAGAAAATAAGAATCGGTAAGCTCGGTGACACGACCATAACAGAAGTATCAGCAGCCATCGTAATTGTTAAAATAGCCAAGATACTCCCAATAAAGATGCTCCAAAAGATTAAAATCGACGAGCGGTGGTCAAGAAATAAATAATATAGCATTGCTTGTATATCTTTAAACATAAAGCTTTCCACTCCTTTTCTCTTCTGTGAGATAAACCATTAATTGTTGAACGTTAATAGATTCAATCGTTAAACCATGCTCACGTACTTCACTAGGATTATGGGATTCACCATATAACACAGCAGATTTTTTCCCTACAAGAGTCGATTCATAAATCACGTTCTGGTTTTTAATAAAAGCATCAACTACTTCTTCTTTCCCGCTAATATGAAGAGCTTTATTCATCATATTTTCCGCTGTTTCATGCAGCAGCTTCTTGCCTTTTTGAATAACCACTACTTCTTCAAATAAATTACTTACTTCATCAATTAAATGTGTAGATAAAATAATTGTTCGAGGTTTCTCCTCGTACGCTTCCAAAATCAAATCGTAAAACAAATAGCGTGCTGACGCATCTAATCCAATATATGGCTCGTCAAAGATGGTAAGCGGTGCTTGACTAGCTAAACCAATCGTGATGCCTAAAGCAGATTCCATTCCTTTTGATAAGCCTTTAGTACTCATTTTCCCTTCAAGATTAAAACGTGTTAATAAATCATTCGCAATATCTTGTGACCAGTTTGGATAAACAAGAGATGCCACTTTTAAGACATCTTTAATTTTAAGCTTTTTTTTAAAGTTGTTATTCTCACTAATGAAACAAATATTCTTCAAAACCTCACGATTTTCAAAAGGTGATAGCCCCTCAACTTTCACCTGACCATCAGTTGGTGTGATGTGTCCTGCTAGCATCTGCATAAGCGTGGTTTTTCCTGCTCCGTTCCTTCCCAGCAAACCATAAATTTTATTAGCTTCCAGCTGTAAACTTAAATTACTTAAAGCCGTTTTCTCCCCAAACGTTTTTGTAACGTGTTCAACCGCAATATTCAACCTTATTCCTCCCTCTTTAATAAAGACTGTAGTTCCTCAAGCTGGATTCCTAGCTTTTCAGCTTCTTGCTTTAAGGGGACGATGTATTGATCAAAAAATGCCTTTTTTCTTTTTTCTAAAATAATACTCCTAGCTCCATCTGCTACAAACATCCCTACGCCCCTCTTCTTAAACAAAATTTCTTGGTCAACAAGCTGATTAACTCCTTTAGCAGCAGTGGCTGGATTAATTTGATAGTACTTGGCAAACTCATTCGTAGAAGGAACACGGTCACCTTCTTGAATGGATCCATCCAATATACTGGTTTCAACCTGCTCTGCAATCTGCTGGAAAATCGGCAGATCCTCTCTTAATTTAAAATCCATACGACCACCTTCTAAGTTCTTTGGTTAGTTACTTATGTAACTAACTATATAACATATGTATTTATTTGTAAATAAGTTACTGTTATTTTTTTGAAATTTAAGCGCGGACATAATCAGGCATAGAGATAGTGAGGACTTCTCCTATGACAGAAATCCATAATTAAAATGAAAGATGTATGACTCCTGCAGGAATAGCGAGGCTGCTCAAGGTCTCTCGGGAACGTAGTGACAAGAAGATTCAGTGCCCGTCTCGTGGAGACCAAACAATCCGGAGTAGAAATTGCCCTTTTTGCATGTGTTCCTTCTGTACAAAAAAAGCGACTAGAACTAAAATTAGTCCTAACCGCTTTTATCACTTAAGCTATTATTCAGCGTATAACTCTTCTAATGGCTTCATGATAATTTTGTTTAATTCACCAATTACCATGCTCATACGTTGCTCAGCTTCCATTAACTTCGCGATATTTTCATCTTGTTGAACGATCGCTACTGTTTGCTGTGCTCGTTGAACTTCTTCCTCCGTGATTTCTTGACCCGTCATTTGCTTTTGCTGTAATTCCATTTGTAATGTACGAAAGCGCTCAAATAATTGCTTTGAACCTTCGTCATTGTTTACAGCCGCATACAAGCTTTTTAGGTTTGTATAATCGTCGCTTTGACGAATGGCTCTTTCTAATTCATTTGCTACATCGTACAAGTTTACAGACATATAAACGTCCTCCTAAATTTTTTTACTATAATCATCTTCCCAACTACTATAACAAATTATGGCGAGAAATTCAGCTTAAGACCTTTATTTCTCAAAATCCATCAAATAAAGTAAAACCCCAAATAAGGAGTAAGCCCATTCTTTCTTTCGTTTGGTCAATATCTAGACAAGAAACAGAGCAATAATGCCTTGAACCACTCCAATTATCCCTCCAAGTAAAGCTCCTAGATACGTGATCATCTTAAATTCGCGCTTTGAAATCCCTAAAATTAATTCCTCAATGCGCTCGACTGAAAACGACTCTACCTGTTCACGAACAATATCTTCTAACTTGAGCTGGCTCATTAATGAATCAATGCGCCCTACTAAAAAATCACCTGCTTTTTCAACAGCGACTGGCACAACCTTTTGCACATACGAATGAGCAGGTGCTACAAGCTCAGAAACAGGCTTTTCAAATAAGCTTTCTACCGATACAGTACGATCAACAATATTCTGAATACCCTCTAATACTGTCTCTCTTCCGATAAACGCTTCTGCCTCATCTACCGTCTTTTCTTGCAGCTTCTTCCACTCTTTTTCAATTAGACTTTCAAATAATTCACTCGTTCCTTCATGCTTGAAGAATTTAATAATCTCTGGTTGAACCTTATCAATGACCTTTGCATTTCCAAGAAACATTTGAATCATGTTTCCAAGCATTCCCTTTTTCATTAAAAAGTCATCAATCATACGTTCTAAGCGCTGTTTCCCCTCTTCGCTTTCAAAATAATCAACCGCTTTTTCACAAATTTGTTTGGCGATAACAGGAATAACTTGCTCGACCTTTTGCTTTGTACCCTTACTTAATAAAGAAGAAAGCGATTGACCTGATTTGCTCATCATAAATTCAATATACTTCTTTTCTACAAGCTTACGAATAGCCTTATTTGTCTTATCTTGAGCGTCTTTAATCCCGATAGCATCAAGCAGTTCAGTTAACGTTTGCTTCGTTGTAAATACCTTTTTAAGCCCGTCATTTGCCATTCCTAACAAGATTTGATGAAAGGCTGGATCTTTTAACTTTCTTTTTAAGCTTTCCGGTGTTAATAAGTGATCAACCACCGTTTTTCCAAGCTGAACAGCAAGTTCATCTCGTCTTTTTGGGATAAGTCCAGGAGTAAATGGAATCCTTTTCCCAAATATATACTTGGCTTCGTATGGATGAAACAACATTTTAATAGCTAAGTGGTTCGTAACACCACCGATGACTGCCCCAATAACAGCCATAATAATAATTGTAATAAACTGTTCCATTATTTTCTTCGACCTTTCTGTTACAAATTCTCTCACATATTCTCTTTGCAAGTCATAGGATATATCAGCATTCGCCTATAAAATCAAAAATGAGGACGTATTTATGAACCCTCCATGCGTAACGATTAAAGCATCTCAGTCAAAGCTGGGTAAAAATCAGGTTTACATGAGTCATGGACTTTGCCAAAAACTTAGCTGTGATACTCATATTACCATCACATTCGGTCGTATGCACAAAGAAGTGAGTATTATACCATTTAAAAGCTCTGATTACTGTATTATGTGTTGTAAAACTCTTTTACAAGAATGGGGACTATTTGAAGATGAAATCGTTTTGCGATTTTCTTCTCCATCTAAGGATGAACTATTAATTGGTCCAGTTATTTGTGTCGTCACGGAAATTAAGTCTTCGCTAGATCTTTTTGGCAGTATAACAACTTTCTGTGAAGAGTTTGCCTCTCTTAGCGATTCGGAAAACTGCTTCTTTTATGTGAGTACACTGGATGACTTACTGAAAGGAACGAAAAAAGGTTATACGTTCCAACGTAATTCTTGGATACTTCAAGATGTACCTCTGCCAAATGTCATTCATAACCGAATCCACAATCGAAAAACGGAGAATACGGTTAAGTTTCAAGAACTTACTATTCAAGCAATGGACAATGAAATTCCCTTTTTTAACGCTCATTACTTAAACAAGTGGAAGGTGTTTGAACGCTTGTCGCAAACAGTCCACTTAAACACCTATTTACCGGATACGTATCAACTGCGGTCTAAGCAAGATCTATTAGATGCACTGTCATCCTACCAAACCATTTTTCTAAAACCTATACACGGTAGCCAAGGTAAACACATTTTTAAAATCGCACAAGTCGACGCTCAATATCAACTTGATTATACTACGGTTGGCCATGAGTTTAAAAAAGAATACGATTCCCCGCATGACATATTTGAAACTCTCTTTCACACGTTAAAAAAACAAGGGTTTATCATCCAAGAAGGAATTAACCTTCAAACGTATAAGGGGTGCCCCTTTGACTTTCGTATTCTTTGTCACAAACAGTCTCATGCAAAATGGAACGTAACATCGATTGTAACACGAGTTTCACAAAAAGGATTCTTTGTCTCAAACGTTGCACGAGGAGGGGAAATTTATTCACCAAAACATATACTCACTTCATTATATGATGAACATACCGCTAAACATATCATCGCTTTATTAAAAGAGATTGCGCTTGAAATTTGTGTTAACTTACCATTCCAAGATGAAACTTATGCCGAGTTTGGCATTGACTTAGCTATCGATGCTAACGGGCAGCCTTGGATTATCGAAGTAAATACAAAGCCTTCTAAACAAAGTGACGAAGCCTCTCAAACGATTCGTCCATCCACTAAAGCACTTATGAATTATTGCCTTTTTATTACACGTTTTCATTAAGATGAGGAGGTCTTTCTTATGATTTCATTAGGTTTTATTACCATTCATCCCGAGCAGGAAGTAGAATATGCAACCAACCTTGCAAAGTATGCGGCTGCGTACAATATTGATTTTTATCGATTTACGCCCTTTCAACTTCAGCCGGTATCACAGAAAATTACGGGCTATAAATATAATTCAGAAACAAACGAATGGCAATATGATACATTCTCTCTTCCTATGTTTATTTATGATCGCTGCTTTTATCGCGGAGATTCCCTCTCTAAAAAAGCTATACCCATTGTCAACTGGCTGAAACAAAATCCAACGATTACGTTCCTTGGATACGGGCTACCGAATAAATGGGATGTTTATACAGAGCTCATAAAAGATGATAATATTTCTCCTTATCTTCCTTCAACAACGAAAATTACGGCTGAAGAGCAAGTAACGCAGCTGTTACGCTTACACGATGCCATTATTCTAAAACCTATTGCGGGTGCACAAGGAAAAGGAATTGTTAAGCTTGTTCAACGCTTTCGAATTATTGAAGCATCCTTTTATTCCAAAAAAGGTCTTCAAACAAAGCAGTTCACACAGCTAGCAGATTTTCATGCTTGGCTGTTTAACATTATGCAAAATGGAACGTATCTTGCTCAGCCTTTCATTCCGCTCTTATCGCTTCAATACTCTCCTCTTGATGTGCGCGTTTTATTACAAAAAGATAAGAGAGGAAATTGGCACGAAATTGGAAGAGGCGTTCGAAAAGGAAAAGAAGACTCATTTATTACAAATATTAGCTACGGTGCTTCTATTTCACCATTTGAGGAGTTGATGAAGCGACTTCCTCCTCATAAAGCTACATTTATCGCAGATGAAATAAGCAGCTTATGTAACCGAATACCGCTTGCACTAGAAGCTCAGCTTCCCTCTCTTTTTGAACTTGGCTTAGATATTTGTATTTCTAGAGACTATAGCATTTGGCTGCTTGATTTAAATTCAAAACCTGGAAGAAAAACAATTATTGAAACCACTCCAGAATCCACTGAAGAGATGTATGAAAATGTGATGGCCTATTGCTCATATTTGGCTACTTTACCTTCATCTCAGCATAAGGAGTAGAAGAATGACTAACTTACTTTTTCAATTAAAGGTGTTACCGGAACAAGAGGATGTACTGTATGTACCATCCTCTCTTTATCATCATAAATTAGATACTATTTATTTCGGTACGTTTTCTTCTACTTGTCAGATTTATGAAGCCCCTGAAGCTGTGAATGAAATCAAAATTTCACAAAACCTGCTGGATTTATTACATCTTTCGACTCATCATGATGTTCATATCTATACCGATGAGCATAGCATCTATATCGGTCCATTAATCGGCGTATTATCCGCAGGGTTTACAGGCTCTTTGCTACGTCCAATTGGAAAACGCTCTTTACTGTTTGCTAAGCTTTTGTCTACAGCTTCAATGACTGGAGGCATTCCTTTTTTATTTGGCATTCATCATATTAAGTGGGATTCTGGCACAATCTTAGGTTATTTTTATACATCAAGCGGCTGGGAGCAACGAGAAGTTCCTCTTCCAAATGTCATTTATAATCGATTACCCAATCGAAAAACAGAAAGCCTTGATGCCTTTAAAATGATTAAAGAAAAATTAGCTGATGAATATCAAATTCCGCTCTTTAACCCTAACTTCTTTAACAAGTGGACGGTTCATACCCTTCTACAAAAGGATGAAGCAGTTAAAGGGTTCTTACCGTACACCATTGATGCGCCAAGCTTAGATCAGTTGTCTCGAATGGTAGAAAACTACGGTTCAATCTATTTGAAGCCCAAAAATGGAAGTTTAGGCCGTGGTATTTATACGCTTTCCTATTGTTCTGGTCAGAACGTTTATCAGCTTTGCTTTAAAGAAGAAAGCTTAATAAAAAAAACACATGCTTCGCTAGCCATCTTAGTTGATGAGGTATTTAAAACAAATGAGAGAGAGCACTATATTGCACAGCAAGCCATTCCACTGTTAAAAAAAGATAACCGAATTGTCGATTTCCGAGTTCATACGAATAAAAACTTAAACAATCAATGGGAACTATCTGCTGTTGCAGCAAAAATAAGTGGTGGAGAAACGGTCACGACACACATGACAAATGGAGGGGAAATCGAACCCTTACAGCGCGTTTTTACGAATCCAGAAACAAGAAAGAAAATACAAAATCTATTGGAAAGTACGGCTCTGCTCATCAGCTTATCATTAGATCATCAGGTGGACGGACTTATTGGTGAAATTGGATTCGACTTCGGGGTTGATACGAGAGGAAACATATGGATGTTTGAAGCCAACTCCAAGCCAGGTCGATCTATTTTTTCACATCCATCTCTACGAAAAGAAGATCAATATACAAGAAAGCTTGCGTTAGAATACGCCATTTTCTTGTCAAAGCAAGCTATTTTATCTCTTGAGGCTTCACTTCCATGATTACCGTTTATTATAGTGAAACAGACGATACTTGGTACCACCAAGAATTACATTCCTCCTATGTATGGGGTACACAAGATGTTGAGCTTCCGGTTAAGCTTGATCCTACTAAAGCTTCCTTTCGCTTGCGAACTAGAGGAAGTAAAGCAGGTCCTATAATTGGAATTATTACGAGCAACGCTGTTTTAAACACCCTGAACCAGAAGCAACACCTTCTCTTTAAAGAAATTCATCAAGCTTTACAACAAACTGGAGGCATACTTGTTTTATTTTCTCCTGAACAGTTTCACAAACATTACGTATATGGAAGTTATTTTGAGGAAATAAGCGATCAGTGGTGCCACGCTACGTTTCCTCTTCCAGATTTTATCTATAATCGCTTTCCAAACCGCTTTACTGAGCATAAAAAACTTAAAACGTTAATGTTTCAAAGCAAGCTGCTTCGTATTCCACTCTTTAACACCAGCTTTTTTTCCAAGTGGGAGACATATGAGCTATTATCAAAAAACCCCACTATACAAAAGCACCTTCCTGATACTCGACTACTTTTATCGCTTGAAGATGTACGTACGATGCTTAAAAACCATCAAAAAGTGTACTTAAAACCAATTCACGGTAGCAAAGGGAAAGGAATTTTCACCTTAACATCTCATCAGGATGGAAGCATTCAATATGAAAGTTCTCATCAAAAAAAGACCTACCCTTCTCTTGAACATGTGCCTATCCCTACCCGCTCTTATCTTGTTCAAGAAACGATTGACACCGATACTCTTCAAGACATGCGCTATGACCTCCGCATATTGGCTAATCGCTTAAAAAAACGATACATTATCAGTGGAATTGGAGTGAGACAAAGCGAGCGTCAAACCGTAACCACTCACACATTAAATGGGGGAATTATTAAATCTATTGAAGAGCTCTCTTATGATATAGACCATTCTTTTTTAACATCTCTAGTAGATGCATGTGGTCAGCAACTTCATCAGCACTTTCAATTTGTTGGAGAATTTTCACTTGATATTGGAAGAACAAAAGCCGGTGATTATTACATCTTTGAAATCAACGCCAAGCCAATGGTCTTTGATGAACCTCACATCCGATCCGTTGGTATCAAGCATCTAATAAGGTTATTTTATAAATTAACGAATTTTTAAAATAATTGCTTTCCATTTCCTCTTCTCATGATAAGCTTATTAAAAAGCGGTGAAAATGAGAAAGGGGATTTTTTATGGTTACACATTTCCGAATCAAGCCTTTGTATCAACAAAAAGAAATGCCGGGATGGTTCATCTCCTTTTATGTGAGTGGTACTTATTACGAAGCAGACTATTTAAAAACCGGTGAAATTCAGTTTAAACACCCACTATCTCCAAACATTAATCGGGAAGAAGTCATTTCTCTTATTCATGAACTAATGTTATTTCACGTCTATCAAGACTAGTTAAAAGTAAAGAGTAGAAAGGAGTTTCATGATGGAGCAGCTAAAAAACATCTTTGGCAATAAACTACTATATTCAGATGTTCCCTACCAATTCCACCGATACAAATGGTTTCGAAGCGATGAATATCATTTTATTGGAATCGAGCAAGACGCGCTTTCTGAGAAAGAACTTGCTCTACTCTCAGCATTTCTTATTCCTTACGAACCAATGACCGCCACGCTCTCAGCGGAACAATCGTATTGGTATCAGCTACTATTCGAAGATAAGCCTACAGTAATAAATAAATTGGATAAATTCAAGCTGATTCGTTTTACTTATTTTTCAATTAAACGTTTGTTTGAACAGCGCACAGAGTTTGAAGATGCTCTTTCATCCATGTATGCGACTCCCATTACAATCTTATGGGACAACTTACAAAGCGGTGTAATTATTGAAAAAGTAGTGGATTCATCAGAGTTAACAAGAGATTTACAGGATAGCGTAACGATTTTATCACATGATTTTGAAAGTGATATGCAATTTTTTGAAGGCCAACTTCACTCTTTTCCTTTTTCACCCTCTCATGCTTTTCACATGGAAAAAAGCTGGTTTGAACAAGTTCAAAAAGTGTTTGAAAAAGAAAAAGTGATTAAGCTTTCAACAACGCTCCCATATTGGTTGATTAAAGAGATGTCTCCCGCTGCCAAGGAACAAATGAATACTATTTTATCGTTAATAAAAGATGACGAGACTTTACTTAACACTGTTAAATGTTATTTAGAATGCAATCTTAACGTATCGCTTGCGGCAAAGAAACTATATATGCATCGCAACAGTCTGCAGTATCGCATCGATAAGTTTATTGACCGAACCGATCTAGATATTAAAAACTTTCAAGGAGCTGTTTCAGCCTACCTTGCCATATTAGCAGCCGAGTCGCTGAATTAATAAAATGAAAAGGTTTTCGTAAACATGCACGAAAACCTTTTCATTTTTTTGTGCACATCTGCCATTTACCGGTTTTCTTATTCATCGTACACTGTTTATACAGAAAGCGGTTTCAAAATAACAAAGGTACATACTCAAGGGGGAGAATAAAAAATGGCTGAATTAAAATTAGAGCATATTTATAAAATTTATGATAAAAACGTAACGGCTGTAAAAGATTTTAACCTTCACATTGAAGACAAAGAGTTTATCGTCTTCGTTGGACCATCTGGTTGCGGTAAATCAACAACTCTACGAATGGTAGCAGGCTTAGAAGAAATTTCACAAGGTGATTTCTATATCGACGATAAGCGCGTGAATGACGTTGCGCCAAAAGACCGTGATATTGCGATGGTATTCCAAAACTATGCGTTATATCCTCATATGACTGTATATGACAACATGGCGTTTGGATTAAAGCTTCGTAAGCTTCCAAAAGATGAAATTGATCGTCGTGTAAAAGATGCTGCGCGCATTCTTGGGTTAGAGCAATATCTAGACCGCAAACCAAAAGCTTTATCAGGGGGGCAGCGTCAGCGTGTAGCATTAGGACGTGCAATCGTTCGTGACGCAAAAGTATTCCTAATGGATGAGCCACTATCAAACTTAGATGCAAAGCTTCGTGTGCAAATGCGCTCCGAAATTGCTAAGTTGCACCAACGATTAGGTACAACAACAATTTACGTTACGCATGACCAAACGGAAGCAATGACAATGGCTAGCCGCTTAGTTGTTATGAAAGACGGTATCATTCAACAAGTTGGAACGCCTAAAGAAGTATACGAAAAGCCAGAAAATGTATTCGTAGGCGGATTTATTGGTTCACCTGCTATGAACTTCTTAAAAGGAAACCTGTCTGATGGTAAGATTACGGTGGGTGATTCTGTTCTTGCAGTTCCAGAAGGGAAAATGAAAGTATTACGTGACCAAGGCTATGTAAATAAAGAAGTAATTCTAGGTATCCGTCCTGAAGATTTTCATGATGAGCCTGTCTTCATTGAAGCTTCAGCTGGCACAAAAGTAACCGTTAATGTGGATGTTTCAGAGCTAATGGGAGCTGAAACAATGGTGTATGCTAAAATTGGCGGACAAGACTTTGTCGCTCGCGTAGACGCTCGTTCTGAAGTAAAAGCTCAACAAAAGCTTACTTTAGCATTAGACTTAAATAAATCTCACTTCTTTGATGCAGAAACAGAAAGCCGCATTCGTGCAGAAAAAGAATAAGAATAAAAAAGAGAAGAGTTCCCTCTTCTCTTTTTTTATTCTTTAATGAACTTAATCTCTTCGTGCTGACATCTCTGACAATAGAAAAAGTGTGTGCAAATATGCTGCACATAATCATTTGAAATGCCGTTTTCAAGCTTTAATTCATCAATTTCCATATACGCGCTGTAATCATCGAAATAGTCGCTAATCTTTCCCATATCGCTTAACTCATAGCCACATACCTTACAATATTCAGATAAAGTGGACAGCCCATTGCAAAGCTCACATATATGCATCATTTCCTTACCCCTTCTTTACTTCGATAAGATATACATAATATGTGCAACTCCACTATTTCTACTCTACTGATCTCCATTTAAATTACCAATAATTACTAATATTTTCTGATGTATAAACTTTTAAGTGCTTTGTCATACTACTAGTAACAACAAAGCAAGCATTTACTACTGGGCTACGCCGAGGTAGGCAGATAAGTTTCTTGCTAAACTTATCGACGCTGGTTCAATTCCAGCTAGCCCAACCATACTACTATTATTTTATCTAACGAGGAGATGAATAAACATGGCAAACTACCAAAAAGCATCAAACAGCAATTCATCAAACAAGTTAGTAGCACCTGGAGCTCAAGCTGCTATCGATCAAATGAAATTCGAAATCGCAAGTGAATTTGGCGTAAACTTAGGGCCAGACACAACAGCTCGCGCAAACGGATCTGTTGGTGGAGAAATCACTAAGCGCTTAGTACAATTAGCTGAGCAACAATTAGGTGGCGGCAAGTACTAATATTTACACAATTTTATAACATGGCTATAGCACCTCAACAACTGTTGAGGTGCTTTTTATTTTTACAATAGACAAGATACGATTTCTAGTCTGCTATTTCCACTTCATTATTTGACGCTGACTGAACTTGAACGTTGACTTTACGAATACGACGATTTTCAACCTCTTTAATTGTAAACGTTACGCCTTCATAACTAAAGAAATCTCCTGCAACAGGAACCCGTTCAAATTGTTCAAAAATCCAGCCACCAAGGGTATGATACGAACTTTCTGGTGCCGGCACCTCAACATATTTTAAGAAATCATCAAGGGGGATTTCCGTATTAAATTCAAACTCTGTTTCACTAATTTGATCCACATAGCGAACAGCTTCATCGTGCTCATCCCAAATTTCTCCTACAATTTCTTCTAAAATATCTTCAAGAGTCACCAGACCTGAAGTACCACCAAATTCATCTACAACGATTGCCATATGTACTTTGTTCTTCTGTAATTCAGGTAGTAAAACAGAAATTTTCATTGATTCGACCACAAACATTGGCTCACGTACTAATTCACGAAGATTTACTTCTTTTTCTTGAACTAAATATGTTAAAAAATCACGTTCTGATAAAATTCCAATAATATTGTCAATATTATCTTCATAAACTGGAATTCGCGAATATCGTTCTTCTAAAAAGATTTCTTTTATTTCATCAATCGGCTGATTGACCTCTATCGCTACCATATCGATTCTTGGTTTAAGAATTTGTCCAACAACAATTTCATTAAACTCTAACGAACGATGAACAAGCTCTTTTTCTTGATTATCAATAACGCCTTCCTCTTCACTCAGGTCAACCATTACTTTAATTTCTTCTTCAGTAACTGAAGGGCTATATTCTTTACCTGTGAATAGCTTTGACACACCAGACTTCAGCAAAACAAAAAGATAAGAGATTGGTGTTAGTACTTTAATTAAAAAGTATAAAATACCGGATATCATCAATGTAAAGCTTTCTGCATGCTCTTTTGCTAATGATTTAGGTAATACTTCACCAAAAATTAAAATTAAGATGGTCATAACTACTGTACTAATGACAAGCGCTGAATTACCGCCGAATAAATCAATTGCTACCTTCGCTGAAATAGAAGATGCAGCAATGTTTACAATGTTATTTCCAATTAAAATGGTGGATAACGCTTGGTCAAAGTTTTCAGTAATCAACAGCGCTTTTTTGCTTCCTCTTCTTTTTTCATCAGCATAGTTTTTCAGGCGTATTTTATTTACACTTGAAAAAGCTGTTTCAGCAGATGAAAAGAAAGCTGATAATAAGATAAGAACTGCCAACAAAATAATTTGACTCAGGGGTAGGTCTACCAAAGGTCATTCACTCTCCTAAAAAAATAATAAAATTTTATACTACATCATTGCGTTTACCCTTTAGTGCAAAATAGTACAAATATATCATATCAGAAACCTTTCTATTTGAAAATGAATGTCAACTGCTATGACAAACCGATTTTATTTGGCTATTTCTAGAAACTGCTTTATTATATTCTATGAAAGAAAGATTCATGCCCTTCGTATGTTTACATAAAGGAGAGATACAATTTGGATATTGCTTTATTAGGTGCAACGGGACGCGTTGGTCAACAGCTTATTGAACTATTATTGGAAAACAATCACAAGGTAACAGCTTTAGTTCGGAATGTGCACCGCATGCCTATTTCACATACTAACTTGAAGGTAATTGAAGGCGACGCTCGTGAAGAAAAAGTATTGGATTGTTTGTTTCAGGGACAGAATGCTGTCATTAGTACACTTAGTACCGATGGAGCTAACGTCATTTCAGAAAGCATGCCTGTAATTATAAAAGTAATGACCAGGCATAGTATTGAGCGAATTATTACTGTTGGCACCGCAGGAATCTTACAATCTCGAACAGAACCTTCACTATATCGATTTCAGTCTAGTGAATCAAAGCGTAAGCTTACAAGAGCTGCTGAAGATCACCTAAAAGGGTTTTTGACCTTGAAAGAAAGTAATCTTCTTTGGACGATTGTATGCCCTACTTACTTACCTGATGGAAATATTACAGCGCACTACCGCGTTGAAAAAAACGTCCTTCCCTTAGATGGGAAAAAGATATCCACGGGTGACACCGCTCATTTTATTTATGAGGAACTGTTAGATCCGCAATTTCCTCATTGCCGAGTTGGCATAAGTGAATAGAAAACAGCATCTCAAAAGTAGAGATGCTGCTTTTGAGATGCTGTTTTACGTAAGCTTCTGATAAGCCCAATGATTTGTAGGTCCATGCCCATTTCCAATTTCTAGCGTATCTTTAATCGCAGCATGTACGAAATCCGAAGCAAGCTGAACGGCTTCTAGAATAGTTGCTCCTTTAGCTAACTCAGCTGCTACGCATGCAGCAAACGTACAACCTGTTCCGTGCGTATGCTTCGTCTCTACGCGCTTATGAACAATTTCATAAAAGAACTGGCCGTCGTAGACTAAATCAATCATCTCCTCTTGTGATTGATCATGGCCTCCTTTTATGACTACATTTTTCACTCCAAGGCTATGAAGATTTTTGGCTGCTTCTTTTCGCTGTTCCATCGTTGTAATTTCATATCCTGTCATAATTTCTGCTTCGGGAATATTAGGCGTCACAACTTCGGATAATGGTAGCAGTACATCATTTAACGCAGCAATAGCTTCTTGCTGAAGTAATGATTGTCCGCCTTTTGCGATCATAACCGGGTCGACTACTACGTTTTTCAGTTCGTACTTATGCAGCTTATCCGCCACAATACGGATAATATCTGAGCTAAAAAGCATGCCTGTCTTAATGGCATCTGGGCGTAAATCGGTAACAACTGAGTCAATTTGCTTGGCAATTGCTTCCTCAGTGAGCGGATATACCCCTTGAACACCTAGAGTGTTTTGAGCCGTTACCGCTGTGATAGCGGACATACCAAATACTTTACGCTCTTGAAATGTTTTTAAGTCTGCTTGAATTCCGGCTCCTCCTCCGCTATCAGAGCCAGCTATTGTCAGTGCTTTTGCTACACTCATAAAAATCTTCCTTTCGTCATTTACCCAATATAACGGTGATAAAGTTTTTTTGCTTCTACTGTATCTTTTGTGCCGTGTACAAAAATTCTTCCATCCTGAAACACAACAAGACGATAATCATCAATTGCTACGGACAAAAGATATGGATTTCGGTCCACTCGGTACCCTTTACCTTTTAAATGCTGTTCTAACTCTACTATGTTAGGTGCTTGCGTTGCCTTTGCAGGGCGAATTTGTACAGTGTCACGTCCGCATAGTACAGCTGTTTTCAACTGATTTTCAAATTGAAGTGCAGGAAAAACTGGCTGCTGACCACACGATGTACATTCATCTGTTTTTAAAGCATGAACGTTCATGGTACGGTATTCATTTTTCCAAACATCAAATGATACTAGCTGTGAACGCAGCGCTCCTTGATCTTCTACAAGAATCTTTAGTGCCTCTGTCACTTGGTGTGCAACAACCATCTGTACAGCAGGGCTAATAATCCCTACCGTGTCACACGTAACCCCACCTAAAGGTACTGATTCTAACAAACATGCTAAACATGGAGTTTCTCCGGGAACGATTGTATAGCTAATCCCATAGCTCCCCACACACGCTCCATAAATCCAAGGAATTTGGTGTTTTTGTGATAAGTCATTTATTACAAGACGTGTATCAAAGTTATCCGTAGCATCAATTATTAAATCAACGTTTTCCAGCAGCTGTTCAATAAATTGAGGCGTACCGTCTGCTACGTGTGCTTCAATATCAACATCTCCATTAATCTCAGCGAGCCTTTCTGAAGCAGCTACTGCTTTTGGAATACGATTAGCTGCATCTCTCTCACTATAAAGCTGCTGACGCTGCAAATTGCTCCACTCTACATAATCTCGGTCAATGATTGTTAACTTTCCAACCCCAGCTCGAACAAGCGCTTCTGCATTTCCTGTCCCTAGAGCACCTGCTCCAATTAATAAGATATGCTTTTGTGATAATTTTTTCTGTCCTTCTTTACCAATCGGGGAAAAGAGCTCTTGACGTGAATAGCGCTCTGTCACCCCATACTCATCCCTTCTGTTGGGCTACTTGCGACCGCATATTCTTTAAATGGAATACGACCAGCTAAATAAGCATCACGCCCCGCTTCGATTGCAAGCTTCATCGCGCGAGCCATTTTCACAGGATCTTTTGCACCTGATACAGCGGTGTTTAGTAAAACAGCATCCGCACCTAGCTCCATTGCCTTGGCAGCATCAGAAGCTGTACCAATGCCCGCATCTACAATAACAGGCACCTTAGACTGTTCAATAATAAACTGCAGGTTCAACGGATTAATAATCCCTTGTCCCGACCCAATTGGAGAAGCTCCAGGCATAATAGCATGAACACCTAGTTCCTCAAGCCTTCTAGCAAGTACAACATCATCAGACGTATACGTTAATACTGTAAAACCTTCTTTTAACAACTCTTCACTTGCTTTTAACGTTTCAACAGGGTCTGGCAATAACGTTTTATCACAGCCAATCACCTCAACCTTGACCATATCACACAACCCAGATGCCTTTGCCAGCTTCGCAATTCGAACCGCTTCTTCGGCATTTTTAGCTCCAGCTGTATTTGGTAAAAGCGTAAACCTTTTAACATCAAGAGCTTCAAGCAAGTTAGGCTGAGACTGATCAAAAATATCCATTCTCCTCACTGCAAATGTTAAAATCTCTGTTTCTGATTCTTCTACTGCTTGACGCTGCGTCGTATAATCTGGAAACTTCCCTGTACCTAAAAGTAAACGAGATGCAAATTCATATTTTCCTATTTTCAACATAACTTTCATCCTCCTCCTACAAATGAAACAATCTCTAGTAAATCGCCTTCTGACAATGAGGCTTTTTCATGATCTTGCTTTTGTAAAATCTCTTTATTTAACTCGACAATAACTACTTTCTCATGTAAATCCCTTGATTCTAATAACTCAGAAACCGTTTGAATTGAGGAATCTATCTCAACGCTCTTTCCATTAATCACTAAGTTCAATACGTTCCCTCCATTTCTCTTTGTAAGCGAAAAGCTGAAAAAAAGGAATGTTTTGGATTCTCACCTTTCATTTGCTCCGCCATGATTTTACCTGTGATTGCACTTAGTAAAATACCATTTCGGTAGTGTCCACATGCTAAATAAACATTATCTAATTCCGGGTGCTGTCCTAAATATGGCCAACCATCTACAGTTTGTGGACGAAGCCCTGCCCATGCTTTTTCAAATGACGCCTCTGCAAGTGATGGAACAAGAGAGATTGCTTTGCTAATTAAAAATTCAATAGCTTCTGCAGATACGTGCTTCGTGTAATCATGGGGACGCTTTGTAGCTCCAATCACTATTCTTCCTCCTGCTTTTGGAACAACATAAAATCCTTCATCTAAAAATATGGTCTTTTGAATGCTTGGTTGATTGGTCGTGAGGGATATACACTCACCTTTAATAGGAAACAAATGCTTTGGCTGAATAGCCGTCACCAGCTCTTTCGTCCAAGCACCGGCGCTTACCATCACTTGGTCACTGTAGAAGTTGCCCGCTGATGTCCGTACGCCAACTACCTTTTTGTTATCGTATATAAGCTCATGAACATGACAGTTCTCATAAATAGCTGCCTGATGGTACAAAGCTCCGTGTACCAAAGCTTGGGTTAACTTAGCTGGCATCAGCTGGCCATCTTTTGGAATGCTAATAGCCCCGTATGTATCAGGGGTTAACAGCGGTTCAGCTTCCCTTGCTGCGTCAGGAGATAACCACTTCACTTCCGAATCCCACCGCCTGTGACGCTCTGCTTTGGCTTTTAGCAAACCTGCTTCCGCTTCAGTTGCTGCTACTTTTAATAGTCCTTTTTGAATGAGCTCAACATCAATATTCGTTTTTTCTTTTAATTCAGCAACGAGATTCGGAAAAAGCGACCTACTTTGAATGGCTAGCTCTAAAAGCGGCCCTTCTTCATCAATTTCAGCTTGTGCTCCTAATATTCCAGCAGCTGCTCCCGATGCTTCACAACCAATCTGGTTTTTTTCTAAAATTGCTACTTGATATCCCATTTTAGAAAGGTGATACGCGGTTGAGGCTCCAATGACCCCGCCACCAATAACGAGTGCATCATAATGTATTTGCATATGTATCACTCCACCTCCTTAGTTGTTCATCATATTCCTTCGCTGCCTGTAGCGGGTTTTCATCTTGAAATACACCCGACATAACAGCGATGCCGTGTGCACCTGTGCTTAATACTTCGCTCACATTGCAAGGCATAATTCCCCCGATGGCAATTACGGGTATTTTCACTGAACGAACCACTTGATTTAACCGTTCAAGCCCTCGAGGTGTTTGACCAAGCTTTGATTTTGATGGATATACATGACCATAAATGACATAATCAACACCTGTTTGTTCAGCTTCCTGTGCTTCTTTAATACTGTGTACGGATTTACCAACAATCAATGGCTGAAAATGTGCTTTTACCCCTTGAACACTTAGACTGTGATAAGCCAAGTGCACACCCTTTACATGAGAGGCAAAAGCTACATCTACTCGATCGTTAACAATTAGCTTTGAAGGATGTACGTCTTTTTTGAGTTCTTCAATGAGCATTTCTAACTCTCGTGCCGTTCGCTCTTTTTCTCGAATATGGATAGCTCCTACATACGGGTCAATATCTCTGCTAATTTTCAGAAGCTGTTCAAAGGACTGTTTCCCTGTTGACACAGCGTGTAGTTTGGGTATCATAGCATCCTCACCTTTATTTCGACATAAACGCAAAAAAACCACTCTACAACGTAGAGTGGTTGGCATGCATTCATTATGTAAACATGGCTCATCCACTTCCCTACGCTGGTACAAACCAGATCAGGTTCAAAGGGTCCGAATTTTTTCGTCTCAGCCATAAAGGCTCCCCTAGTGATTTTTTCTAATATTTTCACTTTTCATTTAGAAGTATAACATATTTGTGAGTGATTACAACCTACTGGACCATTTTTCTCATGTACCGAGCTAATAATCTTCGAGCTCTTTTTCTTTTTCCCTATGCTCTTCCCATAGAAATGAGCCAAGTAAGGTAGCAAAAGTTAGGATATAAAATCCGTAGAATAACAAGGCAGCTATGCTGTTAACCATTAAAAAGATAAAACTAATGACTTGTCCTGCAATTGTTACAATCAATAAAATATATTTCCATACTTCACGTTTTCTCATTAAACTTATCTCCACTTTTCAAATCCTAATTTCAATGCTCTTTTCTCTATTATAACAAGTTTCGAGTATGAGTAAGGAATATCTAATCAAAATAAAACAATTGTCCCAAAAACAATAAGGGAAGAACGTAAATGTTGTTAAAATATCATCAGCTATCTACTTATTCCCTTTCCTTTTTATTCATAAACTAATGATTTTTAATATGATAATCCCAACCTTTTCCTGATGCTCTACAAAGTACATAAACCCTTTGAGAACAGCCATACTATCTATTAGAAGTTTTTTTTATTGACTTTTAACTTCTTCTTGTTTAATATCAATTACGCTATCAAGAAATATAATTCCTATCAAATTACTGGGGGTTTAACAAAAAATGAAAAAATTAGTTGCATTTTTATCTCTTTTATTAGCGTTCACAGTTGTGTTAGCAGCTTGTGGGTCAAATGAAAAAGAAACAAATAACGCAAGTAAAAGTGATCAAGATTTATACGAAAAAGTAAAAGAAGAAGGCGTTCTAACAATTGGAACAGAAGGTACATACCCTCCATTTACGTTCCATGACGACTCTAATAAGTTAACAGGCTTTGACGTTGAAATTGCACAAGAAGTTGCAAAGCGCCTTGGTGTGAAAGCTGAATTTAAAGAAACACAGTGGGATGGAATGTTTGCTGGTTTAGACGCTAAGCGTTTTGACATGATTGCTAACCAAGTTGGAATTCGTCCAGACCGCGAAGAAAAATATGATTTCTCTGACCCATACATTGAGTCTGCAGCGGTGCTTGTTGTTCGTGAAGACAATAATGAAGTGAAATCATTTGAGGACATGAAAGGTAAAAAGTCTGCACAATCACTTACAAGTAACTATGCTGATTTAGCAAAAAAATATGAAGCTGAACTAGTAGGTGTTGAAGGATTCACGCAATCAGCTGAGTTAATCGTTTCAAAACGTGTAGACGGTACAATTAATGATAAATTATCATTCTTAGACTATAAAAAACAACGTCCAAATGCACCTGTAAAAATTGTAGATGAAGCAGAAGACGCATCAGCAAGTGGATTAATGTTTCGCAAAGATAGCGGTAAGTTAGTGGAAGAAGTAAATAAAGCTTTAGCAGATATGCAAGAAGACGGCACATACGCTAAAATTTCTGAAAAATGGTTTGGTGAAGATGTTTCTCCTAAATAGTATCTTTACTGACCCTGAGCGTGCAGAGCGCTTAATCTCTATTGCTCAATCCTCCCTCTATCCAATGATAGAGGGAGCTATTCAATATACTATTCCACTAACGCTTATTTCATTTATACTAGGCCTTATTTTAGCTATTCTTACAGCGCTTGGACGCTTATCTTCTATAAAAGTATTTAATATAATTGCGCGCGTATACGTGTCACTGATTCGAGGGACACCTTTACTAGTGCAATTATTTATTATTTTCTACGGGTTGCCAACGCTAGATATTACAATTGATCCATTTGTTGCCGCAGTAATTGGGTTTTCATTAAACGTAGGTGCGTACGCATCTGAAATCATCCGTGCTGCGATTTTATCGATTCCTAAAGGGCAATGGGAAGCTGGTTATTCAATTGGGATGACATATACTCAAGCTTTAAAGCGTATTATTTTACCCCAAGCTGCTCGCGTATCCATTCCGCCTTTATCGAATTCATTCATTAGCCTTATTAAAGATACGTCGCTAGCATCTCTTATTTTGGTAACCGAAATGTTTCGTCGTGCACAAGAAATTGCGGCCACAAACTATGAATTTTTATTACTTTATACGGAAGCGGCTCTTTTATACTGGATTATGTGTACCATTCTTTCCATTGTTCAAGGACGAATTGAAGCGAAGCTTGACCGTTATGTCTCAAGATAACTGTATTAAAAAAGGAGTTTATTAGCGTGATTAACATTACGAACCTTCATAAATCATTTGATGATTTACACGTATTGCGAGGAATTGATTTAAACATCGAGCAGGGTAAAGTAGTGGTTCTAATCGGTCCTTCAGGTTCCGGAAAAACAACGTTTCTTCGCTGTTTAAACTTGCTGGAACTTCCTACTGATGGCAAAATCATCATCGATAATCAAGAAGTAAGCTTTGAGAAAAAGTTACCAAAGCAAAGGATAACATCTTTTCGTAGCTTAACGGGAATGGTATTTCAAAACTATAATTTATTTCCTCATAAAACAGCGCTTGAAAATGTTATGGAAGGGCCTGTTATTGTAAAGGGTATTTCAAAACAACAGGCGAAAGAACGCGCTGTTTCCCTGCTACAAAAAGTTGGACTAGGAGACAAGGTTAATTTTTATCCATTTCAATTATCAGGAGGACAACAGCAGCGTGTGGGTATCGCTCGAGCAATGGCTATGGACCCTAAAGTAATGCTATTTGATGAGCCTACATCTGCTTTGGATCCTGAGCTTGTAGGCGATGTTCTAAAAGCAATGAAAGATTTAGCAAGAGAAGGCATGACCATGGTTGTGGTCACACATGAAATGCGCTTTGCTCGAGAAGTGGCAGACGAAGTAATCTTTATGGATCAAGGCGTAATCATGGAGCGTGGAACGCCAGAAGAAATTTTCAAAAACCCTAAAGAAGAGCGAACTCGTCGCTTTTTAAATATGATTCAATAAAAGGCTGCTGAACTGCAGCCTTTTGCATTATCTGCATCGTATTATACTTTTGAATTTTTGTCTTTTATAATAAATATAAGCTCGAAGATATGAAGGGAGACAGAACGGCATGGAAAATTTTAAAGCTCTTGTCTTAACAAAAGAGAACGAACAAGTTCAATCTACTATTCAAACGCTCACGCTCGACGAGTTACCGCAAAGCGATGTTCTCATCAAAGTTCACTACTCAGGTATTAACTATAAGGATAGCCTAGCTAGTATTCCAAACGGAAATATTGTCAAAGCCTATCCCTTTGTACCAGGAATTGATTTAGCAGGTACGGTTGTTTCTTCTAATAATCCTCGCTTTAAAAGCGGTGATGAAGTCATTGCAACCAGCTACGAAATTGGAGTCTCTCATTACGGTGGCTATAGTGAATACGCTCGCATCCCTGCAGACTGGATTGTTCCTCTTCCCGATGGACTAACCTTAAAAGAAGCTATGGTAATTGGAACAGCTGGCTTTACAGCTGCTTTATCTGTAAAAAAGCTCATTGATTCGGGCTTGAAACCAAAGAATGGCCCTGTCCTAGTCACTGGCGCTACAGGTGGTGTAGGAAGCTTTGCCGTTTCTATTTTATCAAAGATGGGTTATGAGGTTGCTGCTAGCTCTGGAAAAGCTTCTAGTGCCACCTATTTAACAAAGCTTGGAGCTACCACTCTTTTAACTAGAGAAGATGTTTACAACGGTAAAGTCAAAGCCTTAGCAAAAGGAAAGTGGGCTGCTGCAGTCGATAGCGTAGGCGGTGAAACGCTCGCAAGCGTGCTATCCCAAATTCAATACGGTGGTTCTGTTGCAGCTAGTGGCTTAACGGCTGGAACAGCCGTCCCAACTACAGTTTTCCCGTTCATCTTACGCGGAGTGAACTTACTTGGTATTGATTCTGTCTATTGCCCAATGTCCCTTCGAAACGAGACATGGGAGCTGCTAGCAACAAACTTTAAGCCAAACCAGCTTGAAGACTTCATCCAAGAAGAAATCTCTCTTAATGATGTACCTAACTATCTTCCAATGCTGCTTGAAGGACAAGCTCAAGGTCGTATACTCATTAAACTGTAGATATACAAAAAGGAGAAGCGAATGCTTCTCCTTTTATTATAAATGCTTTCGGTGCACTGTTTTCCCGTCATACGTAAAGGCGATTGGCTTTTCTTCCATTACGGTTTCTAGATGCACAGGTCTGCCCCACAATTGATACAAATACGGCACAACCTTCTCTAAATACTTGACGTCTAGTTCAATTCCTTCATACCAATGTTTTAAGTATAGCTCTCCATTTTTCAAGTAATCACCATTCGTGACTGTAATATACGGAAAACCACCGTTTACGCGCATGTTAACAAGTTGATCTCGCACTTCTGTCCAGTCTTTATCTACAATCTTATAATCTTTCCCTTGCTTTTGAAATAAGTACATATCCTCTCTCATGACAAGGTCTTTTGTTAGGTAGTTTCGAATAAATGAGATATCCGATTCAACTTCCCTAACCTCAAACATTTTTTCCCGTCCTGAACCTTTTTGAATGCCGCGTCGCTGCATTTCGGCAGTAGGATTATCATATCGTTCTTCAATGTCTTCAAAAATCTTCAAGCCCAAATAATATGGATTGATGCTTGTTCTAGACGGTTGAACAACACCTGCATTTAGCTTTGCAAATTCAATAGCTTCATCGCTTGTTAAATCCATTTCACGAATGATTCGCTGATGCCAATAAGATGCCCAGCCTTCGTTCATAATTTTTGTTTCAAGCTGCGGCCAAAAATACAGCATTTCTTCTCTCATCATCGTTAAAATGTCGCGCTGCCACTCTTCTAAGTATGGGCTGTATTGTTCAATAAATAAAAGAATATCCTTCTCTGGCTGAGGTGGAAATTTCTTAAACTTCTCCACTTGACGAGTTTTCTTTTTCCCACGTGAGTCTAAGCTCCATAAATCATCGTATGGTGATGAAACTTCTTCCTGCTCTTCTTCTACATCATCCATGCTCCATGACAGTTTTGCCCTCATTAAAGATGGATCAATATGCTCTTGAATCGATAAAATTGCATCTAAGAACTTCTCTACTTCTCGCTTGCCATATTGTACTTCATATTCTTTAATACGATCTGCAGTTGCAGCCATGCTTTCAACCATATCTCGTTTAGAATTCGCAAAGCGGCTGTTGTTTTTAAAGAAGTCACAATGGGCTAAAACGTGAGCTACAATAAGCTTGTTTTGAATCAGTGCATTTGAATCAAGTAAAAATGCATAGCAAGGATCTGAGTTAATAACTAGTTCATAAATTTTGCTTAAACCAAGGTCATAATGAAGCTTCATTTTATAGAACTGCTTTCCAAAGCTCCAGTGAGAAAACCTTGTAGGCATGCCATATGCGCCAAATGTATAAATAATATCAGCTGGACAAATCTCATATCTCATTGGATAAAAATCTAAACCAAATCCTGTTGCAATTTCAGTAATTTCGTCAATCGCTCGATGTAGTTGTTTATAGTCCGCTTCTTTCACTACAACTCCCCCTTTATATCCCTTAATTCAATCTATGTCCTAATGACGCAAATCATGTGTTTTGAATCAGGTTCTTTATAAGAAATTGGGAAGGTAGTACTTTATTTTCACACAAAACAATTCATTCTAATGTCATTTTTGCTTCCTAACCGTTATTTATACATTGGTCTTTTGACCAACATTTACAGGGGAACAAATTTCGTAAATATCATACACTAATTTCAACTCCTCAAAAGGAGGACTGTTAATGGACACAATTGATTATGACCGTGCTTTATATTACACGAATCGATCACAATGGGATAACTTGTTAATTTTAATGGTTCGCACTGAAGATGATTTTCTTTCAAAGAAAATCGAACATTTTTTACACGCCTACAACTTTGAACGAAACTATCGAGTAATTCAAGAAGAACTGTATTCGTTATTGCGTTATATTGACCATGCTTCAGAGCTTTCAGAGCACAACCTGAATGATTTTGTAGCAGTGGATCCCTTAACGTAACATCACCTATAGATAAAAGAAGAGGTTTTCCTCTTCTTTCTTTTTGTGAACCTGAATAAAAAATAAGTTGACATAAATAATCATTTACACGTACAATTTGAGTATCATTGACTATCTTACATATGAAGGAGAAGATTACTTTGAGTGGAAAACTTCGTTTTCGTACACTTGATTTAACATTAGCAGGGATGTTCGCAGCTCTCATGGCTATTGGTGCAAATATTACATCTTGGGCACCATTCTTACAGGTAGCTGGCGTTCCACTGTCTATGCAACCATTTTTCGTAATACTAGCCGGGATTTTATTAGGAAGTCGCTTAGGGGCTATTTCCATGATTGTATACTTCCTTGTGGGGCTTGCAGGAGCACCTGTATTTGCTCAGTTTAAATCAGGAGCTAGCGTTTTATTTGGCAGTACGGGCGGCTTTTTATTATCATATATTGTTGCTGCTTATGTAGTAGGAAAAGTTATTGAATGGAAAGGGAAACCTCATTTTTCAGTATTTATAAGTGCTGCACTTGCAGGTATTGCCATTATCTATATTATTGGAACAACATATATGTACATGGCTGTTAACTATTGGTTAGAAGCTCCGGCAATGAGCTATGCGACTGCTTGGAAAGTTATGCTTTGGTTTGGTGTAAAAGACATTATCTTTACAATTATTGCGGCGTTAATTGCGCCTCGAATTTATAAAGCTTTAACAGCTTCTCCTTATTACAAAGGAATTCATTCAAATAAAGCTGTATAGAAAAGGCTGAGCAAATAAGCTCAGCCTTTTTTTAAGCGTTCACGCGATTAATAACTTCTTCTACTTGATTCATAACGGCTTTTTGAACATCAGCTAACTGGTTAGCGCTCGCTTGTTCATCTTTGGTTACGACACCAAAATAAAACTTAACTTTTGGTTCTGTACCAGATGGACGTAAGCAGAACCATGAACCATCTTCTAGTACATATTTAAGTACGTTTGATTTTGGAAGCTCAATATCTTCTACTTTTCCACTTTCAACAAACTGACGAGTTCCTAGCGTATAGTCTTCAAGAACGGATACTTTAAGACCTGCAATCTCTTTTGGTGGCTCATTTCTAAACGTCGCAAGAATATGTTGAATTTGTTCAGATCCTTCTTTTCCTTTTAACGTTAATGACTTTAATCCTTCTTGATAGAAGCCATAAGTTTCGAAAATTTGATGAAGCGCTTCGTAAAGCGTCATACCTTGCTTTTTGTAATACGCGCATACTTCAACTGCTAAAACAGCAGCTTGCACCGCATCTTTATCACGTGCAAAGCTACCAATTAAATAACCATAGCTTTCTTCATACCCAAATTGGAATTCGTATTCCCCTGTTTGCTCGTATTGCTTGATTTTTTCTCCAATAAACTTGAACCCTGTTAGCGTGTCGACAACATGTAAGCCAAACGAACGAGCAATCTCAGCTCCTATTTCTGATGTTACGATTGTTTTTAATACAACACCGTTTTCAGGAAGCACACCTTGTTCTTTTTTCTGAGAAAGCAAGTAGTGAAGTAAAATTGCTCCCGTTTGGTTTCCTGTAAGCAATGCATATTCACCGCTTGGATCCTTCACAGCAATTCCCAATCGATCGGCATCTGGGTCTGTAGCAATCAATAAATCTGCATCAATTTCTTTGCCTTTATTAACAGCATATTCAAACGCTGCTTTCTCTTCAGGGTTAGGTGACTTTACTGTTGAGAAATTAGGATCTGGTAGTTCTTGTTCTGCAATAACCGTTACGTTCGTATAACCGATTGTTTCTAACGCTTTTCGAACCGGTTTATTAGCCGTACCGTGAAGTGGTGTAAAGACTACTTTTAATTCTGGACCTACCTCTTGTGCTAAGCTAGGATTTAATAAGATAGTTTTGAGCTTTTCATTATATGCCTCATCCATAGAAGCACCAACCATTTCAATCAATCCAGCTGACTTCAACTCTTGCTCTTCTTTTACTGACAGTTCAAGTTCGTTTTCAACAGCATTTACGTAGCCTACAAGCTCATCGGCTTCTTTTGGAGGCAGCTGCCCACCATCTGGGCCATATACTTTGTAACCGTTATACTCAGGGGGATTATGACTCGCTGTAATAACAATTCCACCAAAAGCACCTAATTGACGAACTGCGAAAGATAGCTCGGGGGTTGGGCGAAGCTCATCAAATACGTATGTTTTAATCCCTTCAGTTGCAAGGGTTTTAGCAGCTTCCATCGCAAATTCTGGCGATTTATGTCTTGAATCGTAAGCGATAACAACTCCTTGTGCCTTTGCTTCTTCCCCTGCAGAAGCAATATAATCTGCAAACCCTTTGGATGCTTTGCGAATGGTATACAAATTCATACGGTTAGTACCCGGACCAATTTCGCCACGCATTCCACCTGTACCAAACTCTAAGTTTTTGTAAAAACAATCTTCCAGCTGTTTCTCATCCGCTTTAATGCTTGCTAACGCTTCCTTTAACTCTCCATCTAAATGTACATTTTCAATCCAAGATGTGTATACTTGCTTCCAGTTCATGAAAAAAGCCTCCTCATCAATACCTTTATGTATGAAAAGAGAAAAACGACAAATGTCGCCTTTCCCTTTAAAATGACATGTCATACCTTGTCAATATTGTAACGTAATATGATAAAAATTCGATGAAAGAATCGAATTTCCTGCTATTACTCCTTACGCAATTGACAATTTTTGAAATGTAGTACTATTGTATCATGAAATATCAGCGATTTGGCTACCTTTTTCATCAACTGGCACAACTGCATCATGTAAATGTTTGTTAAGCTCTTGGCTATACTCAGACGTTTGCTGAGGCGTCCAGCTTAACTCTTGCGCCATGTATTTAATAACGGCTTCTTTCCACTCACGGACCCAAGCAATATCAAAGAATAAAGCGCCTGTACGACGGATAAATAAATCGATTGGCTTTGTAACCATCTCTTCTTCTATTCCATACTGTACTTGTAAAAATACGCTTGCCGGTAAATTACTTGCTTTCATTTTATCTTTATAGTCGGTCATGTAGCGATACAACAAATCAATATTAGAACCATAGCGCTTAACAAGTTTTGTTGCTGCTTCAGGAGACAGCCCAAGCTCTACGCCGACTTTCACTTTTTCCTCGACGAATTTCGGGAAATTCTTAGAGCCACCCACATCTCCACCAGAAATCGGTAAATATTTTGTTTGACTAGGTTTAAACGCGTTTCCTTCTGCTTTCAACTGCTCTGCAACCGTATTTACTACAAGCTCTGCCATTTTACGATAGCCAGTTAGTTTTCCTCCAGCAATCGTAATTAATCCTGAATGTGATGTCCACACTTCGTCTTTGCGTGAAATCTCAGATGGATCTTTTCCTTCTTCATGAATTAATGGTCGAACACCAGCCCAGCTTGATTCAACATCATCAACTGTGATATTGACAGTTGGGAACATGTAGTTGATTGCGTCAATTACGTATTCGCGATCTTTTACAGTCATCTGTGGGTGCCTTGCATCTTCTTTATAGACTGTATCCGTTGTTCCAACGTATGTTTTACCATCACGTGGAATAGCAAATACCATACGGCCATCTGGCGTATCAAAGTAGATAGCTTGTTGTAGTGGGAAACGCTTTTGATCGATAACTAAGTGAATCCCTTTTGTTAATTGTAGCTGTTTTCCTTTTTTTGAATTGTCTTTCTCGCGTAATGAATCAACCCAAGGTCCTGCTGCATTAACAACTTTTTTCGCATAAATTTTGTACGCTTTTTTCGTAATTTGGTCAACTACAACTGCACCAATAACCGTTCCATTGTCATAAATAAACTCGTCTACTTTTGTGTAGTTTACTAAATCAGCACCGCGATTTGCTGCTTCTTTTGCTACTTCAATTGTTAAGCGAGCGTCGTCTGTTTTATACTCAACATAATAGCCACCGCCTTTTAAATCCTGTGATTTTACAAGGGGTTCGCGCTTTAATGTTTCTTCAGCACTGAACATTTTACGACGCTCAGAACGTTTGACTCCTGCTAGATAATCATATACGCGTAGTCCCACTGATGTTGAGTACTTTCCAAACGTACCTCCTGTATGAAATGGTAATAACATCCACTCTGGTGTTGTTACGTGTGGACCATTTTCATACACAATGGCACGCTCTTTTCCAACTTCTGCAACCATTTTCACTTCAAACTGCTTTAAATAACGAAGGCCACCGTGGACAAGCTTTGTCGAACGACTTGATGTTCCAGATGCAAAGTCCTGCATCTCAACTAATGCTGTTTTCATTCCGCGATTTGCTGCATCTAAAGCAATTCCTGAGCCTGTAATACCTCCACCAATAACAAGTAAATCATATTTTTGAGTTGTCATTTCTTCTAATTTATTTACACGCATTTTGCTTGAAAACATTTGTCATTCCCCTTTTCTTTTTTCAATTTTTTACAGTTATCTAAAAAAAGAGACCACAAATCGCATATGTATAACATATGGATTCGTGGTCTCTCCGATTCTCCAACCAAATTATTAACTTGTCTTTAGTATAGCATAAATATGATTCATTTTAAAGGTTTTTCCTCTATATCAGCAGGAATTTTTCAATTCCAACATTCAAAATACCAATATTTACATTTTTATTTAAACGCCATTGTTGCGTTAACTGCTTTTTTCCAGCCTGCATATAAGTCTTCACGACGGCTTTCTTCCATATCAGGTTCGAACGACTTTTCCATATTCCACTGCTGCGCAATCTCTTCGCGGTCTTTCCAGTAGCCTACAGCTAGACCTGCAAGATAAGCTGCTCCTAACGCCGTTGTTTCATTAATTTCAGGACGCTCAACGGGAACATTTAACAAGTCGCTTTGGAACTGCATTAAGAAGTTGTTTTTAACTGCTCCACCGTCTACACGAAGGGTTTTTAATGTAATGCCCGAATCAGCTTCCATTGCGCTTAGCACGTCTTTTGTTTGATATGCTAATGCTTCTAGCGTAGCTCGAATAAAATGCTCTTTTTTTGTACCTCGCGTTAAGCCAAACATGGCACCGCGAACATCACTATCCCAATACGGTGTGCCAAGGCCTACAAAAGCTGGAACCATGTATACACCATCTGTTGAATCTACGCGATTAGCATACTTTTCTGTTTCTTTTGCATCCTTAAACATGCGCAGCCCATCGCGAAGCCACTGAATAGCAGAACCAGCGACAAAGATACTTCCTTCTAGTGCATATTCAACTTTCCCATCTACACCCCAAGCTAGCGTTGTTAAAAGCCCATGATCAGACTTAACGGCTTTTTCACCCGTGTTCATTAACATAAAGCAACCAGTTCCATACGTGTTTTTCGCCATTCCTTTTTCATAACATGCTTGTCCAAACAAAGCTGCTTGCTGATCCCCTGCTGCTCCTGCGATTGGAATGTGGTGACCAAAGAAATGGTAATCAACCGTATGCCCATACACTTCTGATGATGGCTTGACTTCAGGTAACATTGATTTTGGCACTGATAAGATATCCAATAGTTCATCATCCCATTGTAAATCGTAAATATTAAACATTAGTGTACGAGACGCATTTGAGTAATCGGTTACATGAGCTTTTCCTCCAGATAACTTCCAAATCAGCCATGTATCAATTGTACCGAACAAAAGCTCACCGTTTTCAGCTTTATCACGTGCACCTTCAACATTATCCAAAATCCATTTTACTTTTGTGCCTGAAAAGTATGCATCAATTAATAAACCTGTTTTTGAACGGAACGTATCGTTGTACCCTTTTTCTTTCAGCTCTTCACAAATGCCTGCTGTTTGACGAGATTGCCATACAATTGCATTATAAACCGGCTTACCTGTTGCTTTTTCCCACACAACCGCTGTTTCACGCTGATTTGTAATTCCAATTGCTTCAATTTGTTCAGGTGTTACCCCTGATTCTGATAAGCAAGAAGCGATAACTGATAAAATAGAGCCCCAAATCTCGTTAGCGTTATGCTCTACCCAACCCGGATTAGGGAAGTATTGAGTAAACTCTTTTTGAGCGACGTGAACAATTTCTCCTTTTTTATTAAATAACATTGCGCGAGAGCTTGTTGTTCCCTGGTCTAATGATAAAATGTATTTTTCCATAGTTTATTTCCCCTTTTCGTATCATTTCTTTTATTTTACTCTGACTCTGATTAAAACGCATTCATTTATTTAATAGCGCTTTTCTTTACCATTCCTGGTGCATTTTTTGCTTTTGATAAACCATATACTCCTGCAAATACTATTACTGCAATTGTTAATACAACCCATAATGCACTGCCTGTTTGGTTTTTAAATGCTGCAAGGTAAAATACTGCTCCTAAAGACCCACCTAGTACAGGTCCTAACACAGGTACCCAAGCGTAACCCCAGTTTGATGATCCTTTTCCTGCAATCGGTAAAATTGCATGTGCAATACGCGGACCTAAGTCACGTGCAGGGTTAATAGCATAACCAGTTGTACCACCAAGAGATAAACCAATGCTTATAATAAGAAAGCCTACAATTAATGGATTCAACCCTTCTGTAAACTCGTTTGCTCCAATTGTTAATAAACCAACCACTAGAATAAACGTACCAATCGTCTCACTTAATAAGTTTGAAAATGGATTAGGAATAGCTGGCCCTGTTGCAAAAACACCTAATTTTGTTCCTTGATCAGCTGTTTCTCTCCAGTGCGGTAGATAATGTAAATATGTTAATGTTGCTCCTAAAATTGCACCAATCATTTGTGCTAGTATATAAAGTGGGACTTCCTTCCACGAAAAATCTCCGACAATTGCTAATCCGATTGTTACCGCTGGATTTAAGTGAGCACCACTAATGTTACCAACTGCGTATACAGCCATTGCAACAGCTAGTCCCCAACCAAACGTAATAACTATCCAACCTGAATTTGCTGCATATGATTTTTTTAAATTAACGCCGGCACAAACTCCAGCACCTAATATAATTAAAATCATCGTGCCAATTACTTCACCTAAAAATGGACTCATATAAAAAACCTCCTTCGGTCTAATAAGAAACCGTTTACACCAAGAAGAGAATAAAAAAATCCACCATACTTCCCTCTAAATTCATGCATATAAATTTAAAGAGCTATATCGTGGATCTCCTATTCTCCGTCACATGTATTAACTTGTTTACAAGTTTACTAGCTGTTGAAAGCGTTGTCAACACATTTTCGACAAAAAATTCAAACCTCATAACTCTTTATTTAAACGTATTCCACAATTGTTTATTCGAAGTAGTGACTGCAGCTGCACCTGCAGCGATTGCATTCTTTACTTCTTCTTCCGTTCGAATAAGACCACCCGCGAGAACTGGTATCCCGGTTTCTTCCGCTACCTCTTTAAGAAGTGATGGAATAATCCCTGGTAATAGCTCAATAAAATCTGGCTCTACCTTTTTAATGAGCTCATAGCTTTTCTTGAGGGCTGTACTATCTAGCAAAAAGACGCGCTGAATGGCATAAATACCTCGCTGTTTCGCTTTTAAAATCACGTTGGTACGCGTGGAGATAATGCCAGCCGGCTTCAATTCTTGACATAGAAAGTCAACCGCATATTCATCTTGCTTTAGGCCATGTATTAAATCGAGATGAATAATCATTTTCTTTTGGTGTCGATGAACTTCTTTCATAATGCCTCGCAGTAAACCTACTTGGTTATCTAACAAAACACCATACTCATATTCACTTGCTAAAAAACGTTCCAACTGCTTCATATCACGTACAGCAGGCAAAACGGATTGTCCATGAAAACTCATGTTTTCCCCTCACTCTGTTTATTTATTTCTTTATATTATGACAAAAGATGAGTAAAAAAACACCATGCATTTGCATGGTGTAAAATAATTTATTTTTTATATTTAATATTATAGACGTCATGTCTACGATCTTTTAACTGACGAACCGTTCCCGATTGGCGCTGCCTGCGTAAAATCTCAAGGTCAACATCGCCAATCACAACCATCTCAATATTTGGATTACATTCCCCTACAATACCATCCCTTGCGAATTCAAAGTCGGAAGGGGCAAAAATGGCTGACTGTGCATATTGAATATCCATATTTTCTGTTTCTGGTAAATTTCCTACTGTTCCTGCAATTACGGTGTAAATTTGGTTTTCCACAGCGCGTGCCTGAGAGCAATAGCGAACGCGTAAATAACCTTGACGATCTTCTGTACAGAAAGGTGTAAAGATAATGTTAGCCCCTTTATCTGTTGCAATTCGTGCCAGTTCAGGAAATTCGATGTCATAACAAATTTGGATGGCAATTTTCCCACAATCTGTATCAAATACTTCTACATCATTTCCTGGACTAATTCCCCACCATTTGCGTTCATTTGGTGTAATATGCACTTTATACTGCTTTTCAATTGTTCCATCTCTGCGGAATAAGTACGCAATGTTAAAGATATCGCCGTCATCTTCTTCCACAAAGTGTGAACCGCCAATAATGTTTACGTTATATTTTACAGCTAACCCTGTGAAGAGCTCAATGTATTCTTCTGTGTACTCTGTAAGGCGTTGAATAGCTTTACTTGGAATTTGCTCATCTAAAAATGACATAAGCTGCGTCGTAAATATCTCTGGGAATACACAAAAGTCTGCTTTCGCATCGTACGCAACGTCCGTATAGTATTCCACTTGAGTAGCAAACTCTTCAAATGAATTGATTTGCTTCATCATATACTGCACAACGCAGATTCGCACTGGGAATGATGTTTTGAAATGGCGTTTTGAACGTCGCACATAGTCTACGTTATTCCATTCCATGAGCGTTGCATATTTATTAGAAGCTAAATCATCTGGGAGGTAGCCAGGATTGATTCGCATCAAAGTAAAACCGTTCATTAATTGAAATGATAAAACAGGATCATAAATTTTATGGTGAATTACCTGTTCTACATATTCACGAGGAGACATTTCTCCTGAATGTTTATGATAATTAGGAATGCGCCCACCAATGATAATACTTTTTAAGTTCAGTTCACGTGCTAAGTCTTGGCGCGCTTCATAGAGTCGTCGCCCAATTTTCATCCCACGATAATTTGGATGAACCATCACTTCAATTCCATATAGGTTATACCCTTCTGGATTATGATTTGTGATATATCCTTCATCTGTAATATCATCCCACGTATGCTGGTCATCATACTCATCAAAGTTGACAATCAAACTTGAACATGAACCAATAATCTCTCCATCAAACTCTGCACAAATTTGACCTTCTGGAAAGATTTCAAGATGACTTTCTAACTGCTCACGCTTCCACGGCTCCATTCCTGGGAATGATAGTTTTTGAAGTGCTAATATTGCATCTATATCAGAGTGTTTAATGTTTCGTATAATCATTTTCTTTTCGAACTTAGACAAATCTATTGTTGACATATTTACCAACCCTCTTTCGCACATAACTGAAAATTTAGTTTCCCTTTTTTTCATTATATTAAACAAAATTAAAAATTCTAACTATTTAACAACCTAAAAAAAGGAACACCCAGCGGATGCTCCTTTTTAATGATAATATTCAGTTTGAGATGAGTGTTGTGAATAAGATACAAGTAAGTTCTCTCGTTCAAAAAGTTCAATAGATAAAGGAAAAACAAACCCAAATTTACTAAGTATTCTCACATTTTTACCGAATCGATCACGATCACTCTTTTTAATTGGACGATGTTGAATGGATTCAACTAAAGCGATAACTGTTTGCAAACTACTAATGACTTGCAATGCTTCATCAAGTAATCCATTATATAATGGGTTAGACTCATCATGATGACCAAGTAAATAATGGCTATGAATATGCTGTAGTCGTTCATCTGATACATATTGAGGTAATAAATCGTATAGAAGTTGCTCTGTTAATTCTTCTATGTAATGTTCCATCTCAGCTGGAGCTGCACATGCAATTTTCAACGTTGCCCCTCCTTTTATAAAACAAGTTTATATACGTAGGATAACATAAATAAAAACAAAGAAGATAAGGTAGTTATTTCCTCCTAAAAAAAGGAACTTCCGCACTTGTTGAAATCTACCATAATTCATGAAAGAAAAGGATGAGATAAGCGTGAATGTAAAAAGTGAATGGGTAACAATTCCCATTACTAAACAAGACAGTCAATTAACAATTGAAGACTATTTAAAAGAAAAATGGCATCTTTCTAAAAAAACGCTGCATTTATTTCGAATGAATAAAAGCATCAAAATAAATGGAGAAACCTTACCATGGAAATATGTGCTACAAGAAGGAGATAAAGCTGACCTTCACCTTTACAGCCCGGAAGAGCATACAATTAAGCCGTATCCACTACCGCTTGAAATTTTGTATGAAGACCCTCATGTGTTAATTATAAATAAACCACAGGGCTTGGATACACATCCTTCATCTCCTGAAGATACTAAGACGCTGTTAAATGCTGTTGCTTATTATTTCTCTACACAAGGTTTATACACAAAACCTCGACACGTTCATCGGCTTGACCGCGATACGTCAGGAGCTATTTTATTTACCAAACACCATGTTGCTAGTTCTGTATTTGATCAGATGCTGGCACATAGACAAATTAAGCGTTCATACGTTGCTCTTGTACACGGCCTATTTGCTAAAAAACAAGGAACAATTTCAGAACCGATTGGGAAAGACCGCCATCACTCTACAAGGAGAAGAGTCTCAAAATCCGGTCAAGCTGCAGTTACTCACTTTCAAGTGTTGAGACAAAACAAGTCAAAAAATGAGGCGCTCGTCTCACTTATGCTTGAAAGTGGACGCACCCATCAAATTCGTGTGCATTTAAGCTATATCGGCCATCCTTTAATCGGCGATACCTTGTATGGCGGACGTAAACAAAGCGGTCAACAACAAGCTTTACATGCCTTTAAATTAGCCTTTTGGCATCCATTTACACACGAAGATATTTGCGTAACAGCAAAAACCGACCAGGTTTCGTTAATTCCATACAATCAGTATTTTTAAAGACAAACAGCTTCTTTCTCCACGCTTAGTGTTGGAGCGAAGCTGTTTTTTATTTACTCTGAACAAAATTTCCTCTTAACATTTCGTCCCTCTTTCTGTATAATACATTCTTAGAAAACATTTGTACTTCACAGGAGGACATCATGAAGAAAATTGGGCTTTTACCACGGATTATCTTGGCTATTTTTGCCGGTGTTGTAATCGGAAGCTTTATGCCAGGATGGTTTGTTCGCATATTTGCTACGTTCAATGAAATATTTGGAAACTTTTTAGAATTTGCAATTCCTCTCATTATTATTGCATTCATTGCTCCAGGAATCGGAGAAATTGGAAAGGGAGCAGGAAAATATTTAGGATTAACAACTGCTCTAGCTTATGGATCTACAGCAATAGCTGGATTATTAGCTTATCTTGTTGCGCATAATTTATATCCGGTTATGTTGAATAACTCTATTCAATCTTCTGCATTTGAAAATCCTGAGAAAGCATTACTAAAACCTTTCTTAGAACTTCAAATTCCTGCTCCAATGGAAGTGATGACAGCACTTGTATTAGCTTTTACTCTCGGACTAGGCATGGCAGCTATTAAAAATGATTCATTAAAAAAAGTAATGATTGATTTTCGTTCGGTTGTGGAACTACTGATTGGTAAGGTTATTATCCCTTTACTACCAATTCACATTTTAGGGATTTTTGCCAACATGACACAAGGTGGTCAAGTGCAGACCATTATGAGCGTTTTTGCAAAAGTATTTGTGATGATTTTGATTCTTCACTTTGTTATTTTACTTGTTCAATACAGCGTTTCCGGCACGTTAGTTAAGAAAAATCCGCTTGCTTTATTAAAAAATATGATGCCCGCTTACTTTACAGCACTGGGCACACAGTCATCTGCTTCAACAATTCCCGTTACAATGGAACGTGCCAAAAAGAATGGGGTACGTGATAAAGTAGCTGATTTCTCAATTCCATTACTGGCTACTATTCATTTATCAGGAAGCACTATTACTATTGTTTCATGTGCAATGGCTGTACTGTACATCAACGGTACCGAAGTAGCATTTGGAACGGTCTTACCTTTTATTTTGATGTTGGGAATTACTATGATTGCCGCACCAGGTGTACCCGGGGGTGGCGTTATGGCTTCTTTAGGCTTACTGCAAACGATGCTAGGTTTTGATGCAACGATGACTTCTCTCATGATTGCGCTATATATGGCTCAAGACAGCTTTGGAACGGCGTGTAACGTAACAGGAGACGGAGCAATTTCACAATTAGTTGATCGCTTTACTTCTAAAAAATCCAAAGCTGAATCCATTCAAAAAGCTAGCTAAATTCAATACTAAGAAGCACAGCCTGAGGCTGTGCTTCTTAACTATTTATTCTCCTTTTATGTCCTCTTCAATCTTAAACTGATGAATCATTTTCATTAGCTCTTCACTTAGCTCTTGCAGGTGTTCAGCAGATTCAGATACAGTCGAAATAGCTCGGATTTGCTCTTCAGTCGATGCAGTAATTTCTTCTGTTCCTGCAGCCGACTGTTGCGCGATGGCTGCAATGCTTTGAATCGATGCTACTACACCATCTTTATGAGTATCAATTTCCTGCATATTGTTCATCACATCTTGAATAGATGTAACGACCTGTTCAATATTTTGGGCGATATCACGAAATGATTGCTCTGTATCCGCTACGGCTCCTTCTTGCGCTACTGATAGCTCTCTTGTATGGTCAAATTCTTGACGAGCCATGGCAACTTCTTTTTGAATGCTGGCAATTGTTAAACGAACCTTCTCTGTTGCAGTAGATGACTGTTCAGCCAACTTACGTACTTCTTCTGCTACTACTGCAAACCCTTTTCCGTGTTCTCCTGCTCTAGCAGCTTCAATGCTGGCATTTAACGCAAGTAAGTTTGTTTGATCTGAAATATCATTAATTGTATGAATAACATATTCAATCTCTTGCATCTTATCTGTCAACTCATTAATAACAACTTGAACTGATTCAATCGTTTTAGCAGACTGATTCGTTTGTTCACGCAGTGACTGCACTTGATGTAAACCATGCGTATTTGCTTGAATCGCTTCACTCGTTAACGTATTAATTTTGGTATTTTTATCAATTACCTGCTCAATTTGGGCTGATAAACTCATCGTTTTATGATTAGTTGAATCAGCATCAGAAGCCTGCTGCGTTGCGCCGCTTGCAATTTCATGAATGGCTCTTCCAATCTCTTCACTAGATGCTGTTGCTTCTTCTGATACTGCACTTAAATTTTCCACAGAAACCTTGACTGTTTCCACAGATTCTTGAACAGCTGCAATCAATTGGCGATTGCGCCCTACCATCACGTTAAACAAGTTGGTTAGTTGACCAATTTCATCTTTAGATTTGGTTTGGATATGAACCGTTAAATCTCCCTCTGCCACTTTTGCCACTTCTTCTTTTAATCGAACAATTGGCTTTGTCATGCTTTTTGAAATAAAGAAGATTAGGAGAATTGATAATAAAATCCCAACGGCTGCGATAGTCATAATGATACGAAAGATTTCCTTAGCGCTACTAAGCATATTATCGTAAATAAAGGCATTTCCTATTTTCCACCCTGTATCTTCAATTGTCTCAAAGGCTAGAACTCGATCCTCTCCTTTGTATTTATAATGAAGAAAGTCTTTATCTTTTGCATAAACGTCATCCATAAACGCTTCTTTTTGCAACTCATTGCCTGTTGCGGTTGGATGAACGAGAACAAGACCTTGCTGATCAAATAAAAAAGCGTAACCATCATAATTCACTTGAGCTTTTGCTACCATAGAATTTAAAGCATCTAACTCTAAATCGATTGCTAGTACCCCTAGACGTTGATTTGTTTGAGGATCTTCGATTGTTTTAGCAATAGTTACTACCGTCTTTCCAGTAGATGCATCTTCATACGGTTCTGTATAAATAACTTCTCCAGGACTTTCAACTGCTTGTTTATACCAAGGTCTAGCAGTTGGGTCATATTCTGCGTCATATTCTAACGTCGGAACCGTGTACATTCCTTTATTTTCAGTTCCAATATATTGGAGGGCCATATTTGGATATTTTTCGCTTACTTGCTGAAATTCCCTTTGTACCGTTTGCCAGCTAAAGTAGCTGTCTTTTTGTGGCTCTTTTTCTTCTTTTAGAAAGTTAACCAGTACGTCGTTTTCACTATACTCAGCTACTTTACGACTATACATTTTCAAATAAGTATCGATATTTGTTTTGAGCTCTCCCACGAGCGTTTGTGATTGTACCTGCACATCGTGTTCAATTTGCTTTTTCGTAAATTGATAAACAATTCCTGAAACAAGCAATAATAAGATGATGATAATCGATGTGAAGAATAGAATCATTTTGGTGCTTAATTTTTTCATACTCTCACCTTTCTACATTACATTCATTAATTCACTGTCCTCTTTTATAACGGATACTTATCTGAAAATGTGAAGAGTTTTCAAGTACTTTTTTCTAACAATCTACTTCTGATAAAAGAAAAAAGAGTGTTTTCCCTAAAGAAAAACACTCTTTTCACGTTAACTTTCTTGATACATCCGGCTCAATATGTACCAGCGTATCTTTAATTTGATACTCATCGCTCATCATATGTTCTATTTTATCAGCAATTTGATGGCTGTTAATGACGTCTAAATAGGGGTCAACCTTTACCGTTACATCTAAAACAACGTGATTGCCTAGCATTCTGGCTTTCACATCGTGAACTTCGTTTACGCCGTTAACTTCAGAAATAACTTCTTTATAATGCAATAACTGCTCTTGGTCAAACCCGTCCGTCAAGGAATGCGTCGCTTCCTTAAAGATTTCTACAGCAGTTTTACAAATGATTAATCCAACAATAATAGCTGCAACCAAGTCGATCCAAGGTAATCCAAACTGAGAGCCAACAATTCCAATAACAGCGCCAATGCTGACTAATGCATCTGATAGATTATCTTTTGCTACGGCTCGAAGCGACTGACTGTTTAGCTTATTAGCAAGCTTAATGTTATAACGATAAACCAAAAACATAATAGCTGCGGCAGCCAACCCTACCCATGCAGCTAATAGATTAGGAGCTTCTACTTCTTTTAAAAAGATAGATTGTCCTGCATCAGCAAGAACTTGCAAACCAATAACCATCATAATAAACGATGCGATTAAAGAAGCGATATGCTCTGCACGCGAATGGCCATATGGATGATCGTGGTCTCGAGGCTTCTGAGAGATTTTCAATCCAACTAATACAGCAATTGAAGCGATAATATCCGTTACGTTATTTAAACCATCCGCTTTTAAAGCCGATGAACCTGCAATAAATGCAATAACTAATTTACAAATTGATAATGTAATATATGAGACAATGCTAACCCATGCACCTTTTTGAGCTTGTTCATAATAATTTTCCACACTGTTCGCAACCTTTCTCAACAAAATGAGCAAAACTAGTGTACCAAACGAGTTTCGTGTGGGTCTATAGAAACATTGTTGACTCTTAACACGTAAATAGAGCCTATTAAACTATTTAGTTTTATGGAAAAGAAGTTGTATTTGTACAACTTGAAAAGAGGCTAGGCTATGACTAAATGATTCTGTCTCCAAGACGAGTCATGATGTTTTTAAAATAGTTAGTTTGTAAGAAACCATTGGTTCTATCGCGCTACAGACACTGTCCCCTATTCCACTAATTTCTTAACTTATTTTTCAAGCCAACAAAAATATCCGAACCACCAAAAGGATTTACCTCTCAACAATTCGGACATCTCATTAACTGAAATAGTTAGTTTACGGCCTTTTTCATTCACTTACATTCTTTTATTTATTTCCAAGTCATCAGTCATAATAACATCTACGCCTTCATTCATCAGTTGAAGAAACAAGTGCTTGTCGTTAACCGTATATACGCGAAGCTCTAATCCAGCTGCCTTCGCTCTTTTTGCTTCTGCTGAAAACGCATATTCAGCTTCACAGTGAAGGCCACTTGCCTGAATGGTCAAAGCTTTTTCAACTGCTTTGTTATCAATTCCTTCAAAGAGAAATCCTAGTGAAATATGTGGATGTATATCCCTAACTTTTATCAAGCTTTTGTAGTTAAAAGATGAGATAATGACTTGGTTTCCAAGCTCATACTCTTCTATAAGCTCTAGCACCTTTTCTTCCAGACCTTCATACGCTATCACATCATTTTTCAGCTCAATATTAAGGGTTAGCACACTCTTTGTACTAACTATCCATTCAAACACATCTCGAAGCGTAGGGATAGCCTCCTGATGAAACGCCTTATGAAACCAAGTTCCGGCATCAAATAAAATAATTTGCTTTAAGAAAAAGTCTTGAACATAGCCGATGCCATTAGTAGTTCGATTTATTTCTTCATCATGAATAACAACGACTTCTCCATCTTTTGTTAGCTGTACGTCTAGTTCAATACCACTTACATTTCTCTTCCTAGCTTCTTCAAATGCTCTCATCGTATTTTCTGGAAATTTGCTACTAAACCCTCTATGGGCATAAACCTTTGTTTTTTGACTCATACCGACTCCCCTTATTATGTAGAATAAAAGCCCGCTTACCTTTTCCTAAACGGGCCTTATATCATTTTTTATTTTTGATTCGCTGCTTCAAGAGAACGATTAGTCTCTTCCGCTGCTCGATTTAAGGCTTCTTGTGGTTTCACACCTTGATATAAACTTTCCATCCCCGATACAATTTTCTGACGAGATTCTGGGAAAACAGAAATTAGCGCACCTTGTGTTGCTGGAGACGGCTTTGTCTGGCTCAATTGGTCAACCGTTACTTTCAATTGAGGATATTTCTCCCATTCTTTCTTTACAATATCTTGCTCATATGCTTTAGGATTAATAGCAAAATAGCCTGTTTCTACATGCCATTTTGCCTGAGCTTCAGGTGTTGCAAGATATTTCATGAAATCCCATGTTGCCTTTTGTGTTTCTTCACTAATCCCGTTAGACATCCAAAGTGAAGCACCTCCAATGATAACCCCTTGGCGATCTTCTTCTTTTGGAACTGGTAAATAGGCCACTCCTACTTCAAATGGAGCATTATCAATCAACGTTTTGACACCTGCGGATGAATCTAAAAACATAGCAACTTTCTTTGATTGAAACGCTGCTCGAATATCATCCCAATTTTGTCCTACATTGTAGAATGTACCATCATTATACATATCTGAAATAAGATTGAACGCGTTCAATCCTTCTTTTCCATTGAAGACTGCTTTTTCAGCATTACCGCTGCGGCCATTTTCATTATCAACATATAACCCACCTTGAGCAGCTACCAACTCTTCAAAAAACCAACCATAATTTAAAATAGAGAATCCGTACTGCGTTGTTTGATTTCCTTTTTTCTTTGTTAATTTTTCCGCTGCTTTTTGTAGCTCATCGTAAGTCGTTGGTGCTTTTTCGGGATCTAACCCAGCTTCTTTAAATGCGTCTTTATTATAAACAAGGACGGGAGTTGACGAGTTAAAAGGCATTGAGTACTGTTCACCGTCTACTTGATAATAACTTGAAATATTTTGTTCCCACTGAGAGGTATCATAGTTTTCTTCATCAATAAACTTTTGAACAGGTTGAACCTTTCCACTATCAATCATATATTTTGTTCCTACTTCAAATGTTTGCATAACAGAAGGCGCATCTTTTGTGCCTGCTACCGTATTAAATTTTGTTAATGCCTCTTCATATGTTCCCTGAAACATCGGCTTTACTTCTACTTCATCCTGTGACTTATTGTAATCATCTACCATTGTATTTAACACTTTTTCTAAATCACCGCTCATAGCATGCCAAAAGACGACTTCTGTTTTACCATCTTCTGTTTTCTTTGTCTCCTGCACTTCAGAACCACTACTCGAATTTGAACACGCTGCAACAAGCATTAACATACAAGCACTCAGTATCGCTAACCATTTTTTCATCATTGTCACTCCCTTATTTAATTGCACCTTGTGTGAGACCTTTTTGAAGTCGTTTTTGTCCTAAGAATAGAAGTAATAATGTCGGTAAAATCACTACAACAACCGCTGCCATCACCACCCCCCAATCCGTCGAAATTTCTTGAGTTTGCATCTGTTTCAAACCAATTTGTACTGTTCGTGCCTCTTCAGTGTTGGTAACAAGAAGTGGCCACAAGTACATGTTCCAAGTCGTTAAAAAACTATAGACTCCTAATGTAACCAGGCTTGTCTTTGAAACTGGTAGTACAACATTCCAAAAGAAGCGGAAGCGACTAATTCCTGCAACCTGAGAAGCTTCATAAAGTTCATGAGGAATCGTTTTAAACTGCTGACGTAACAAAAATGTTCCAAATGCTAAAGCAAAGAACGGGATAGTCAAGCTGAGATGACTGTTCAGCCAACCAAGCTTTTGAATTGTTAAAAAGTTTGGAACCATCGTTGCTTCCCAAGGAATCATCATTGTAGAGATAAAGAGAAAGAACAGTGCCTCTCTTCCTTTAAATGAGATAAATACAAAAGCAAAAGCTGCAAGGCTAGAAACAATTATTTGTCCAAGCATAACGGAAATAGACACAACGAAACTGTTAAGCAAATAATGCAACAGCGGTACTCGCTCAAAAGCCGCTCGATAGTTCTCAAACGTAAACGAAGTTGGTAAAAGATTTCCTTCTAACACCTGTGCTCCCGTCATAAAGCTGATGGAAAAGGCGTATAAAATAGGAAATACGATAATAAAAGTTGAGGTAATCAATAGGGTGTATGTGATAAACTTTCTTGTTTTACTCATTGATAGTGAACCTTCCTCTCGCCTAGTTTGAATTGAAGGATGGTTAAAATCAGAATACAGAAAAATAAGATAACCGCTTGTGCACTGGCAGAGCCCACATTGTAATTAATAAACGCATCTTTATAGATAGAGTAAACAATTACATTTGTAGAATCTGTCGGACCACCTTTTGTTAAAATGTCGATTTGACCAAAGGTCTGAAATGCGTTAATAAACGAAACAGTAATGATAAAAAATAGTGTTGGAGATAGCATAGGAATCGTTATTTTTCTTAGCTGATACCAATAGCTCACACCTGCAATCTGCGCATTTTCATAAAGCTTTTCATCAATATTTTGTAAACCTCCAAGCAAGATTAAAAAAGTAAAACCAACGTTCATCCAAACTGTTGAAATGGATACCGCAATGAGCGCAAACTTTGGATCAAGCAGCCATTGAACTCCTTGGATCCCTACCGTATTGAGGACTTTATTTATAATACCGATAGCAGGATTATACATAAACATCCAAATAACTGATGATGCGGCTACGCTCATACCCATTGTGGATGAAAACATCGTACGGAAAAAGCCGATTCCTTTTAACTTTTCATTAGCAATTAAAGCCAAAAATAAAGCGAGAGTAATTCCAATAGGTACCGTGTATAAAACAAATAAAAAAGTAGCTTTCATACTTTGCAAGAAATTAGGATTCGATAGTAAATTCACAAAATTATCTACCCCGACAAATCGTAAGGGCACACCTTGACTATCCGTGATAAATAGACTTAAATACAGCGTGCGAAGCATAGGATAAAAGAGGAACACGCTAAATAAAAGGATAGAAGGCAATAAGTAAGTCAAACCTTCCAGCATTGATGAACGTTTGTTAGACACAAGCTTCGGTTTTATCGCCTCAGCATTCGATAACTTCGGGATAGCACTCATGCTAACTCCTCCTCAACCGTGTGTGACGTAATATGCTTTGTGTCTTGATGCACGCATTCACCGGTTTCAGAATGAAATAAAAAGATATCTTTTGAATCAATATAAAGCGGAATCTCATCACCAACAGCAATATTCCATTGACCATTCCATTTAGCAATCCATTGTTCGCTTGAACCGACTGTAAAAGTGATCAGCGTTTCTGTTCCTAAGATCTCTACGTTTATAACCTTTACTAAAAGGCTCGGTTCCTCCCCTTTTGCCAACTTCACTTTTTCTGGCCTTACGCCAACAATTAAATCCTTATGTTCCGTCATTAATTCGATAGACATAGGGTATGAAAGTGACTGACCTTGTTCAAAAATAAGCTGATGTGAATGCACTTGTACGGTTGCTAAATTCATAGGAGGCCCGCCAATAAATGAAGCAACGAACGTATTGGTAGGTGAATTATAAATATCTAAGGGCTTCCCTACCTGTTGGATATGCCCACCGTTTAAAATCATCATGCGATCTGCCATTGTCATCGCTTCTGTTTGATCATGAGTTACATAAATCATTGTGATGCCTAACTTACGCTGAAGCTGCCGAATTTCTGACCTCATTTTGGCACGAAGCTTCGCATCTAGGTTTGATAATGGCTCATCCATTAAACATATGGGTGCCTGCGTCACAATTGCTCGTGCTAGAGCAACACGCTGACGCTGTCCACCAGAAAGCTGTTTTGGCTTACGATTCAAAAGTTGGTCAAGACCCAAAAGCTCAGCAGCTTCATGACAGCGCTCTCTTTGCTCTATTTTAGAAATTTTCTTTGTGTGCAAGCCAAAGGTAATGTTTTGCTCTACCGTTAAGTGCGGATATAATGCATAATTTTGAAATACCATTGATAAGTTTCGCTGGCTCGGTAACAAGCGATTTGCTTTTTCTGTTCCAATAAACAAGTTGCCTTCTGTAATGTCTTCAAGTCCAGCAATCATTCGAAGCATCGTGCTTTTTCCACATCCAGACGGGCCAACTAATACAAAGAATTCTCCTGCTTCAATCGTGACGTTAATGTCGCTGATCACATTTGTTTTTTGATCATACGATTTTTTGAAATTTTGTAACTGTACTCTTTTCATATCATCACTCCCTTTTTTACTTTACGGACAAAGATAATTATTCATGACTATTTTGTGCCTTCCACAACCAATTTTTACCTGTAGATACAGCTACTGCTCCACTCTGTAATGCTTGATCAATATGTTGTTGGTTTTGAATTAATCCCCCTGTAATAAGGGGACAAGATGTTTTCAATTTTAACTTTTCAATCATTTCGGGTATTAAAGCTGGCATAACTTCAAGAGCATCTGGCTGAATTTCTTCAACTACTTTCAATCCGTTTGCTACCGCATCTGTGTCCACTAAAAACAAACGCTGAATAGCAATCAATCCTTCTTTTTTTGCAAGTTGGATTAGGGAACTCTTTGTGGTTACAATCCCCGTAGGCTTCACGAATTTCGCAATAAATTTTAGCCCTTCCTTGTCATAGCTAATTCCCTTGATTTTCTCAAGGTGCAAAAATACAAAGCGGTCATGTTTCTTAAGTAGCTCCACGTACTTTTTAATGACGCTAATGTTACCAGTAAGAAGAAAAGCTACTTTTACATCTGATTCTAAAAAGAGTTCTAGACTCTTGGGTGTTTTAACAGATGCAATCATTCGATCTCGATTTAGATAAAATTGAAATTCACTTACTATATTCACGCTTACAATCACCTCAGATAGAGTAAACAAAAAAGCCATAAAAAAACGGATAGATCTTTCATTCTATTGTTTTTTTATGGCTTCTCTTATTCATAACCAATTATCTATTCACTTGTCTTTCACAGTTATTATCTTAGCTCGTCCATATAAAGGAACTGTGAAGAAAGTGTATAGTTTTGTAAAGAGGGAGTAGATGTTTTGTAAACAAAAAAAGAGCGATTACAAAAATGTAATCGCCGCTTGTTATAGTGCACACTCTTCAATTTCAAACCCTAAGTCTTCGATAATCTGCCAATCCGACGTCGGTTCTTGTCCTTCTGTTGTTAGATAGTCTCCAACAAAGATAGAATTAGCAGCAAATAATCCTAGTGGCTGTAATGAACGAAGGTTGATTTCTCGTCCACCCGAAATGCGAATTTCCTTTGTCGGATTGACAAATCGCATCATGGCTAAAATCTTTAAACACTGCATCGGTGTAAGAGATTTTTGGTTCTCTAATGGTGTGCCTGGTACTGCAACTAAGAAGTTACAAGGAATAGAATCTGCATCTAATCTATTTATCTCAAAAGCTATATCTACTCGCTGCTCGTCCGTTTCACCCATTCCAAAAATAGCACCGGAACAAGGAGATAATCCCGCTTGTTTTGACTTTTGCACCGTATCAACCCGATCTTCATAACCATGTGTAGAACAAATTTCATCATAATGATCAGCATGTGTATTCAAGTTATGGTTGTAACGATGTACGCCTGCATCTACTAGTCTGGAAGCCTGATCATCATTCAAAAAGCCTAGACAGGCACAAATTTTCAAGTTCGTTTCTTCACGAATCTGTTTCACAGCACCAATAACGTGTTCTACTTCTCTATCGGTTGGACGACGCCCTGACGCCACAATACAGTATGTACCCGCTTTCCGGCGCTTTGCTTCAAACGCACCTTCAACAATTTTTTCTTGCGTTAACCAAGCATACTTATCAATCGGAGCCTCTGAAATAATAGACTGTGAACAGTAACCACAATCTTCCGGACAAAGTCCCGACTTTGTATTAATAATCATATTTAACTTTACTTTCCGTCCATAGTAGTGGTGTCTAATTTGATAAGCAGCATTCATAATGCTTAAAATTTGTTCATCTGGAATAGCTAATATTTGTTGGGCTTCTTCTTTTGTTAATACATATCCCTCTTCAATAATCTGAGTAGCCAGCTTGCCCCAATCTTTTATATAGGTTGCTTTCACGGCAATTCCCTCCCTCTAAATATGTTAATCTATATGAAATAAAAGTTAACATTTTCCATAGATAAATGTCAACAAAATATTATAATAAGTTTACACTTAGGTGATTATAAAAAAAGCAGGTACCTTTAAAAGTTACCTGCAAAACTACCTTATTTATAAATCCCTTCTAACTAGTTGAATAACGCCAGACTTTGGGCATCTGAATGTATGAAATCCTGAACTTAGAGCTTGATTTTCATTATGAACCACTTTCCCTAAGCAGTTAACTATCCTTACTTGCCATGTTCCAGCTGTTAACTTTACAATTATCGTCTCTTCTTCCGACCCGTTCACAATCGTACATAAGTGATTATCTTTCTTTAACTGAATAGCAGTAGAGTCATAGCGCACTACTAAGCTTTCATGCTCATGTTCTACGCTCATGGCCGCATTCATCTGAGCTGAGGTAGCTCTTATCTTTTTAACGTTTAGAAGGTTGCAGTGATCCTTCCAAAATGTAATCCAATAGGATAGTAGCTGTGAGTGTTCATAGCTTAAATGTTTTAAGCTAATACTAACATGCGGCACCGCAAATAATGTGTTAATAAAATAGAGCGAGGCATTTTCTACGCTTTCGTTTTCATGCCATTGAATAATCGGTGATTGAATGGACTGATTGGGATACAAATGCCGCAAGTTTTTTATATGTAGTCGTTCTGTTGCTCGATCACTCATCATGAAAGAAGAGGGAAAACTATAATGAGGCGATTGATTATTAACCACAAAGCAGCCAACCTCTAAAACTTGCCTTCCTTTTTGAAGGCTTGTAATATGCTGTAGTAAACGATAAACCATATGTTCCGTGTCGTCACAATCAGAACTCGCTTGTACTCGAATCTCTATTCGATCAAACTTCCACTTATCTAAGAGTTGTTGCATATGAGCTAAAATATGTCGTCTCCTCGTACTAAACTGTTCATTGGTGAGATAAACAGACAATGTGTAGTCTAACTCCATTTGATGAATGTACGCAATATGCTTTTGAATGGCCGTATCTTGTTCTCTGTCTTCTAACAGACCTTTTACTAGTTCATACGAGACCTCAGCAACAATTCGTTCAAAACCAAGCTGTCTAGCTATATATACATTTTCTTCAATTTCTTGGATTTCTGAAGGAAAGGAATCTGTACATACATAGGTGGGTGAAGATACATGTTTTTTTAAAAAGTGAGCAAACACATTTCCTTTAGTTTCATGCCATTCTTTTAGCTCTACTAGAGACTGTTCATATGGAATATCTCGCGTGTCGATGCGAATTTCGCACTCATATTCTTCATTATTAAAAGGTATTTCCACCTGAAAGCTGAAGTTCATTTCCATTTTCTCTTGATTAAAAGTCATAAAAAGAGCAACATGTCTTGATGTATCTGAACAGGTTACACTATAACGATTTTCACCTCGATCATTATAAAAGCTATTAAGGTGTGGTAGTTTCCTCATACTCTGGTCATCAAAACGTATACGAGACTGATTAAATAACCAACAGCCATGAATATCCGTACATGGATTTGTCCATTCTAACGATAATTTTGCCCCTGTAGCCGCATGATTATTTTTTACCTTTACTTTTACCAAATGAATACCGTTTTCATTTGTTTCATCTAATAGAACATGCATGGTTGGTGATTTAATAACTTGAAAGTCCAAATATTGTTTTACAGCCATTTTCTTACCACCTTTTTGTAAGCGTATACAATCTATTCCATTACTTTTTTATTAGTTTTATTTTATGTGTAAAATTACTTTCCCTCAATGGTAAATAACTAACGAAATAAAAGTACTTTTTTGCTTTAAACAAAACAAGCATGATACTTATGCGCATCATGCTTTTAATCAATTCCATATCGCTTACATTTATCGTAAAAGCTTGTTTTACCAATTTCTAAAAGCTTAGCCGCTTGCTGTTTATTTCCATCCGTACTTTTTAAAGCTTTCTCTATTGCTTCTTTTTCCGCTCGCGCCACCACATCTTTTAATGGTTGCACATTAGCGTTTTCTACTGTCACCAAGCTATTGATTTCGTGTTTTATATCTTGGTTGTGTCCTTCTAGATCTTGAAGATATAAAGGTAAGTGAGATAAGAGAATCGTTTGACCATCTAAGATATTAACAGCTCTTTCCAAAACATTTTCTAACTCGCGTATATTGCCAGGCCACGAATGTTTTTGTAATTGCTTTAACACCTCATTTGATAATTCAAGATTATGGCGATGAAAATGCTGTTCTAGCTTTTTTAACAGTACGTAAGCAATTTGAGATAGATCTTCTTTTCGCTCACGAAGAGGTGGGATATCTACTTTAATAACATTTAAGCGATAATATAAATCTTCTCGAAACTCACCCTTTTCGACCATTTCTTCTAAGTTACGATGGGTAGCGGCAATAATTCGTACATCAATATCAATGGTTTTTTGTCCGCCAACTCTTTCAAGCTCTTTTTCTTGCACAACACGCAGCAGCTTACTTTGCATTTGTAGGGGCATATCACCTACTTCATCTAAAAAAAGCGTACCTCTATGAGCCAACTCAAATTTTCCTTTTTTTCCTCCTCTACGCGCACCTGTAAATGCACCTTCTTCATATCCAAATAGTTCAGATTCTAAGAGCTGCTCTGGAATGGATGCACAATTTACTCGAACAAATGGAAAAAAGCACCTGGAGCTCGCTTGATGAATCGCGTGAGCAAATAACTCTTTTCCAGTCCCAGATTCTCCTAATAGTAGTACCACTGACTTACTGTTGGCTACTCGCTCGGCTAATTGTTTAGCAAAAAGAAATTGTTTATTATCTCCGATAAGATCTTGAAAACTATATTTACTCTCTGACTCGTGTTCAAGCTTTTTCTTATAATAATTAAGTTCTTCTAATAGAGGCTGTACTTTTTCAGAATAAGCTAGCCAATCTTTAGCATTCCGAAACATTACCGTTCCTACAGCTCCAACCAATTCATTGTCTACATATAAAGGATATCTGTTTGCAATCATTTCATTCCCTCTAATAAAATGAATGCTAGCTACTTCTGATTGACCTGTTTGAGTAACAATATGCATTCTCGAGTTTTCAATTACTTCTTGAACAGAGCTTCCAATTGCTTGTTCAACTGTCGTATGTAAAAACTCACAGTAAGCTTTATTTATATAAAGGATTTCCCCCTGAACATTTACTACAACAATCCATTCTGTTGCTACATTTAAAATCTCTTCAAACCATTTATCAGGAATTCGATTTTTATGAGCCACCATCTTTCCTCCTATGTACACACTTCTATTACCTATTATACCAAACTCTCCTTATGCAATTGCTTTTATTCCGGAAAAACGGATTTTTCCGGAATTTTGGAAGTAACACTCTTTTTTATTCCGTTTTTACGGAAATGCCAATTACATTTCTCCATATTTCTATTCAAGAATCCCGATTTTGTTTATCTTTGTCTAATTTTTAGAAGTTGGCACGAATCTTGCAATTATATTCATTTAAGTAAACGCTTACATTTTTTGTGTAAAAAGGAGGATTATATTGGTTCGATAAAGTAAAGAACGCTATAGGGGGGATTTGAAATGGAACTAGTTATTATCCTTTTATCACTTAGTCTTTTAATGTTTGTCGCATATCGTGGATTTTCAGTTATTCTATTTGCGCCAATCTGTGCACTTTTTGCTGTTGTACTAACTGAGCCAAGTTACGTGTTGCCTTTTTTCTCAAATATTTTCATGGAAAAAATGGTAGGGTTTATTAAGCTGTATTTTCCAGTTTTCTTATTAGGTGCGATTTTTGGTAAAGTCGTTGAAATGTCAGGATTGGCTGAAACCATTGCTAAAACAATTGTACAAGTTGTTGGTGCAAAACGAGCAATTTTAGCCATTGTCATTATGGGAGCAATTTTAACCTATAGTGGAGTTAGCTTATTTGTTGTTGTGTTTGCTATTTATCCATTTGCAGCTAATCTATTTCGCGAAGCAAACATTCCTAAAAGACTTATTCCAGGAACGATTGCATTAGGTGCTTTCACTTTTACAATGGATGCTTTGCCAGGTACTCCACAAATTCAAAACGTTATTCCAACTACTTTCTTTAAAACAGATATTTATGCTGCACCAATGCTAGGTATCATTGGCGCTATCTTTGTTTTTTTTGTTGGGCTAAAATATTTAGAAGGTCGCCGTAAAAAAGCAGAAGCTGCTGGTGAAGGTTATTATGGCTTTGGCCACGAAACCGCGGCTGCGGCTGAGAAGTTAGAAAATGATATAACAATAGGAGAAGAAGAAACAAGTACGAAAAATGAAAAACCAACCATGTCTCGTCAAATCCTAGCGTTTGTACCTCTAATTCTAGTAGGAGTTATGAATAAAGTATTTACAATGGCTCTGCCTGTTTGGTATCCAAATGGTTTTGATTTTGCTGCCATTGGTCTTGAATCCTTTGGAAAAGTTGAGCTTTCATCTGTACTTGCTATTTGGTCGGTTCAAATGGCTCTAGTAGTAGGAATTATTGCAACACTGCTATATGATTGGAAAAAAGTAAAAGTAAACTTTCAAGCAGGTCTTAATACAAGTATCAGCGGCGCGTTGTTAGCTTCCATGAACACAGGTGCTGAATATGGTTTTGGAGGCGTTATTGCTGCTCTTCCAGGGTTCGGTGTTATTAGTAAAGGAATTTCCGAGACATTTACAAACCCACTTGTTAACGGTGCTGTAACAACAACAACATTGGCTGGTATAACAGGATCTGCATCAGGAGGAATGGGCATTGCTTTAAGCGCTATGTCTGAAAAATACTTAGCAGCAATCAATCAATTCAATATACCACCTGAAGTAATGCACCGCGTTATTTCAATGGCATCAGGTGGTATGGATACACTTCCACATAACGGTGCTGTTATTACGCTTCTTGCAGTAACTGGCTTAACGCATCGTCAAGCGTATCGAGATATTTTCGCTATTACAATTATTAAGACGTTAGCAGTTTTTGTAATCATTGCACTTTACACATTCTTCGGTATTGTATAAACAAAGAAGCATCCTTTCTATAAAGCAAGGGTGCTTCTTTGTCGACATATTTCCCTAGAAATAATGTTATTTCGCAGGAAATGTCTTATTATGACTCTTGTAAATTCTTTTCTTGCTCTAATCGTTCTAAGATGCGGCGTTTACGATAAAGCATAGTCCCTATTTCTCCAATGTCTCCAATCGCCTGCTTATTCACATAAGCACCGAAAATCATACCTGCTATAGGAATCATTTGAAAAAGCTTTTTCCATCCCCAGTTGTCTCGATAAGTTGTAAATACCTCTCTCCAACCTTGAAGCTGCGATAAGCTTTGTGCGCGTTTACCTTCTGCCAATTCTTCTAAAATTGCTTGTTTACCAACAATATCAGAAGATGAGAATTGCATACACTTTACCATAAAGACGCGTTCTTCTTGCTTTGTTGGATCATAACCATAAGCAACAGCAACCTCTTGCAGAGTTTTAAGTGTTAAACCTAAGACAAATGGAACATCAATAGCCAAAGTGAAAATACCACCGATGCCTGTTGTGGCGCCTTGGATTTGAGCATTTTTTTGACGTGTTTCTACAAAAGCATTTGCTAATTCATCCATCTCTTGAATAGATAGCTGCTGAATGTCTGTTAATGTTAACTCTTTTTCTTCTAAGCGCTTAGATGCCTTTTCTAACGTAGCGGACGTATTTGCTAAATATTGTCCACCATTATCAATGTATTTAGCAACTTCATCAAGGAGCTTTTCTATTTTTGCATGAATAAATTTAGGCGTTACTTTATCAAGAGCCGCAAAGGGTAAGCGAAGCAGCTTCTCCCAAAAAAACAAGCCTTTTTGACCTTTTTCCCACTTTTCAATCTTTTTTAGCTCCTTTGCTAGCTGTTCCCGTGTCTCCACACACATTCCCCTTTCTATATAAAGCGCCCAGACAAATAATGTACTGGACGCTTTCGTTCTTCTTATGCCTTTTGCTTCTTTTTCACATATTTAAATATAAAAAACACAACGATGATAATTAACAGACCAATTCCAATCGGTTGCATATATTGAGAAACAATCGGTCCAACATCTTCCCATTTTGGACCTAACTTATAACCAAGATACACATAAAGAGCCGTAATTGGCAGCATCGCTACAAACGTATAAATTGAGAACTGCCAAACGTTCATTTTTGCCATTCCACAAGGAAGCGAGATAGCTGTACGTACGCCAGGAATAAAGCGTCCAAAGAAAGCTACTCCTGCTCCATATTTATCAAAGAACCGATCAGCTGCATCGATTTCCTTCTCTTTCACTAGAAAGTACTTTCCATATTTTAAAACAAGAGGACGTCCGCCATAGCGACCAAGAGCGTAAAGCGTTAATGGTCCAAACACTCCTCCAATTGTTCCTGCTAAAATAGCTAAATAAAGGTTCATATCACCTTGATATACCCAATATCCCACAAGTGGCAAAACAAGCTCTGCTGGGACAAACTCAAACGTTAGCGCTAAGATAACCCCGAAATATGAAAGCTGCTTAAGCGCTTCTACTAATGACAAAACAACTGTTTCTAACAAACGACTTCCTCCTCAGTTAACTGATTACTCTATGACAAAACATGATATTTTAAAGCTTCACAAGTCATAATTGTATATTAATCCCCTGTAATTGAAAAGTAAAAAAAGAACGAATGCTGTCAATCTAAGTAATTTACGATTTCTTCTCTAAAAAGTTTCAATAAAAATAGACACTAGATAGCTAGTGCCTAAATTTTAAAGTTAATTTGGATGACTCCAACTTTCCGAAGCGCATCATATAAGATGACAAGAGCTGGACCTAGGAATAGTCCAATAAACCCTAATAGTTTAAATCCTATATATAAGCTGATTAACGCAGCTAAAGGAGAAATCCCCATATTTGTTGAGAATACTTTCGGCTCTACAACTCGTCGAACAACCGTAATGACTCCAAATAAAATAAATAGGCCGATTGCCAGTGAATCTTGACCTTGAGTTAAAGCAAATATTCCCCATGGGACTAGAACAGAACCTGTTCCTAAGATTGGTAGAATATCAACAATAACAATTAACAGGCTCAATAAAGCTGTGTATGGTACATTTAATAACCATAGCCCAACATAAGCCATCACAAATGTTAAAAGACTCAATACAATCTGAGCTTTAATAAATCCAACACCAGCTTGCATCAGCTGCGTAATAACAATTTTTGTTTTATATTTCGTTTCATCTGTTAAGAACGATTTTATTTTCTCTTTAATATTTGGTAACTCTAAACTAATGAACACTAAAGCAACTAAATAAATTAGAAATTCCAACAAGAAGCCTGGAACTGTTGCAGCAAAGCTAATAATTAACTCAACGGTTCCCTTTAATAGTGTATCCAACGAATTAATAGTGCTTTCAATTGCATTTTCAATAGATGAAATGACTTCTGTAGGAAGAGCATTTGAATAATATTTCCACTTAATAATATTAGGATAAATTGTCGTTTCGTAAAGCTCTTTTACAAAAGAAGGCGTGACTTTTGAGAGAGCTACTACTTGCGTTACAATTGTACGAATAATAAAGAAACCAATCAATGTTATGGATACAACATATAATAAAAACGCTACTAATACAGCATAGATTCGATTAAACTTCAAAGAGTGCTGCAACTTTTGAATAAGGCCTTCTAGAACAATTGCCGTTAACAAAGCAAAGACAATTGGTAAGCTATAAGGAATTAAAAAACAAGCTGCAATAATTGATACAATAATTGCTATGCGCTTCTTCCACATATGTAAATGCCTCCCACGCTTTCTTCCTAAATTCACTCACATGCCCTATACTAGAGCAGGCTCAGCTTGTTTATTTAAAAACATACCTGTTGTTACATATTATAATTATAGGTTTAATTTCTTTATTAATAAAGAACTAATCAAAAAATTATCAAAAAAGCTACTTACCTGTTCATAAAAATAGAACCAGTAAGTAGCCTTATGCATTAAGCATTATTACGAGATTACAAGCTGCATTAGCTAGCTACTTTAGCCGCTTTCGCCTCTTTCATCACTTCATTAGCTTTTATAGGGTTGTACTTGCCTTCAGACTTAGACATAACAATTCCTGCAATTGTGTTACCCATTAAGTTTACAACGGTACGAGCCATATCCATAATTCGATCCACACCAGCAATGAATGCCAGACCTTCTGCCGGAATTCCAATCGTACCTAACGTTGCTAATAATACAACAAATGATGTTCCTGGAACGGCTGCCATCCCTTTTGAAGTAACCATAAGCACTAAGATTAGCGTTAGCTGTTCCACAATTGTTAAGTCAATTCCATAAACCTGTGCCAAGAAAATAGCGGCAATTGCTTGATACAGCACAGATCCATCTAAGTTAAACGTATAACCAATTGGGATGACAAACGATACAATAGCTTTTGGACATCCCATTTTTTCTAATTTGCCCATAATACGAGGTAATACCGTTTCTGAACTTGATGTACTATATGCTAACAGTAATTCATCTTTTAAATAACGCATTAATGTAAAGATATTTACGCCAGCCCATTTCGCAACCGCTCCTAAAACCACAATTAAGAAGAATAGTAAACCAGCGTGAACTAGAATAACAAGTTTCGCTAGAGACATTAATGATTCTAAACCAAACTTAGAAACAGTTACACCAATCAGAGCAAAGACCCCGATAGGAGCAACTTTCATCACCATATTAACAACATGGAACATCGCATGTGAAACACCATCAAAGAAATTTAAAACCGGCTTTCCACGTTCTCCTATTGCTGCCACTCCTAATCCAAACAGCACGGAGAAGAAAATAATTGCTAACATGTCACCTTCTACTAGTGATTGGAAGAAGTTCGTAGGAACAATATGAAGGAACGTTTCTGCAACAGATTTCTCACTTTGTTCTTCACTTGTCTCTACGTACTGGTTAATATCAGTCTTTTGTGCAGATTCAATATCAACTCCTACACCTGGTTGAAAAGCATTAGCCAATAAAACGCCTATAATGATTGCAAACGTTGTGATGACTTCAAAGTAGATGATAGTCTTAGCGCCTAATCGACCTACTTGCTTGCCGTTACCAGCGCCTGCAATACCAACAATTAAGCTTGAGATAACAATTGGAATAACAATCATTTTAATCAGGCGTAAGAATAAGTCGCCCAGAGGTTGTAAATACGTTGCTACTCTTGGATCATTAAACCAAATAACACCAACTAAAATACCTAAAATTAAACCAACAAAAATTTGTGTTGCCATGCCAAACCGCAATTTTTTCATATATGCTCTCCTCTCTGTTGTAAAGCGATTGTATTTTTCTGAAAACTACAAAAAAAGACCATTCTTAAAGAAAGAATGGTCAACAAAAAGACGATGTTCTTTCTCTCAATAAGCAGACGAGGTTAACTGTCGGATTCGGGTTTGAGAGTACCCTACTTTCACTTAGGAAAGATTCACCCCAAGGCATATGATATACCAAATTTGTGGTTCCCCCGCTCTAATTTAGATTAAGCTTCTTATTAAATTATTTTTCTAAAATATTATACAGAATTAATGTTTTATTCAATAAGAATAATTTATCTGTTTTTCGAAAGCTTGTCAATTTATTTTTATGACTCAAAACTTTTTAACTATATAAATACCAAAATATAAACAAGAGCTAGGACATTACGAAATAATTCCTTCTCAAGGGAGAATCATGACTATTCTAAATAAGTTACGTTGAAAGGACATGTTGGTGCCACTACTTTTTTAAACTTATTTTCCTGATTAACAAAAAATCCGAGGCATTGAGAGTTAACTCTCAATGCCTCGGATTTGTCATACTCTTTGGTATCATAGCCTCTTCTCATGATACTTAAAAGAATACAAGATAAATAGCAACTGCTAATACAATACGATAAATAGCAAAAGGTACCAATTTTATTCGATTAATTAATTTTAAGAAAAAGCGAATTGAAACAAGTGCTACGATGAAAGCACTAATAAAACCAGCAATGAAAAAAGGCAATGCATCAATTGTGAAATACTGCCAATTTTTGATTAATGATAACCCACTAGCTCCTGCCATAATAGGAACAGCCATAATAAAAGTAAAGTCAGAAGCTGCTCGGTGGCTCATACCCAAAAGTACCCCACCTGAAATCGTAGCACCAGAGCGTGAAAACCCTGGCCATAGAGCGATACATTGAAATAATCCAACACCAATTGCTTGACGATAAGTCATTTGATCTACTGTTTCAGTTTTTGGAATTCTTGAAGCAAAGCGGTCCGCAATAATCATTAAGATGGCTCCTGCAATTAAGCTTACTAATACAGTTTTTAATGAAAATAAATACTCATCAATAAAATCTTCAAATAAAAAACCTAGTACAGCAGCTGGAAGCAAACCAACGATAACTTGAGAAAGCTTTAAACGATTTGTTATCTGTGCATATTGCTCGCTTTTACGATTTAGTCCAAGTAAATTAATAAAACGCTCTCTGAATAAAACAACGACAGCTAAAATTGAACCTAATTGAATAACAATTTTAAACGTATTGGCAACTTCTGGTGAAAACAATTCTTTTGAGTTCAACCATAAGTCATCTACAATAATCATGTGTCCGGTCGATGATACAGGAGCGAATTCAGTTAACCCCTCTACAATTCCCAAAATAATTGCAACAATAATTTCCCACATTTTTACTCTACCTTTCAAGATTACATAATTTTTTCATCTTCATAGCAAACGTAAATATTCGCTCTTTATCATAATTGTTTGCTGATAAAAATACAATCTTTATTTAAAGAACAAAAAAAAGCCCCAATTGGGCTTTTTCTATTGATGATTTTATTTACTATATGATTTAGCTTCCTGCGAACGAACTAGTTTATTCCTTAGACTATAGAAGCTAAGTAGATAACCACCCATTGTTCCAACAAGCGCTGGTATTAACCAACCAAAGCCTGTGTTATAAAACGGAAAACTTCTTACAAATTCTCCCCAAGCACCTAAGTTTAACCCTGACTGTAAACAAGCGTCTGTTATGCTTGCCGCTCCAACAAATAAAACAGATAAAGCATAAATACCTTGTTTCCCTTTAAATAGAGAATTTGTTAACGATAAGACAATTAGCATAATAGCAACAGGATAAATAGCTGTTAAAACTGGAACTGAAAGCTTTAGAATCATAGTTAATCCTAAGTTTGCAACAAGTAAACTAAATAAAGCAATTGTACTAACCCAAACCTTATACGACACTTTCGGTATTAATTGCTCAAAATATTGACTACATGATGTTAAAAGTCCAACGGAAGTTGTTAAACAAGCTAACGTAAAAACAATTCCTAATAAAACAGCTCCAAACGGACCAAACAGCGTAAAGACAATGTTCGTTAACGTTCCTGCTCCATTTGCTGCATCGGCATGACTAACAGATCCTAAATATGCGAACATCAGATAAATAATAGCTAGTAATGTTCCTGCAATTACCCCAGCACGAATGGATGACGACATAATACTTTTGGTATCAGTCATTCCTTTTTGCTTCAAAGCCATTGCAATGACAATTCCAAAGTTTAACGCAGCAATTGTATCCATTGTCGCATAACCATTGGTAAATCCAGTAGCAAATGCTTTTGTCGCATAGTTACCTGCAGGGTGACCAGCTGGTTCAAAAGGATAAGAAAGGGCACGAATAAAAATCAGTGAAATAAGAACTAATAAAACAGGTGTTAATACTTTCCCAAAGCGATCAACAAGCTTTGAAGGCTTTAAGGCTAACCAATACCCAAGCGCAAAATAGCAAAACGTATAGCCAAATAGAGCGACTTTTACATTTACTCCTTCAGGTAAAAAAGGCTGTACACCCATTTCAAATGCTAAGCTTCCTGCTCGTGGAATTCCTAAAAAAGGGCCAATTGCTAAGTAAATCATGACCGTAAATACAACCGCAAAAACTGGGTGGACTCGGTTTGCTAATGATTGAAGACCATTTGATTTTGCTACAGCAATGACACCCAGGATTGGTAGCCCCACAGCCGATAAAATGAAGCCTGTAACAGCTGGCCACAATTCACTTCCAGCAGACTGTCCTAAAAATGGAGGGAAAATTAAGTTTCCTGCTCCAAAAAATAATGAGAATAGCATTAAACTAATAAACAGTGTATCTTTTCTTGATAAAGCATTCATGTGAATTCCTCCTAGATTGTTTGTACTGCTGATTTTTCTGTCTAATGTCAATATCACTTTCCACTCGAATCACTCCTTTTTATACACAAAAAAATCCCGTCCCTAAAAAGGGACGAGATATAATTCTCGCGTTACCACCCTCGTTCTGCTAAAAACAGCAGCACTCGCCAACGTACGTGTTCATACGTGTTCCTTCTAACGGTGGACGCCCGAATATACTTACTATAAAGCTTCAGCATATTTTCTCAGAGATGATTTTCAGCTAGGAACTGTACGCTAACTTTCAGCAAACGTTAGCTCTCTGGGGAACAGTTTTCATAACCTACTCGTTCTCTTCAACGAATTTATAAGGTGTTTTAATTGAATAAAAATATTCTAACAAAACTTTTCAGATTTGTATACAAAAATTTAAATATTTTATCAATTATATTTTTTCCCATTAATAGTCAGTCTATAAAATGAAACTTCTAGCTAATTCGTTCGTATATACTACTACATTACTTAATAGGAGGCTCTTATACATGAGCGGAAATGTACGTGTTATGAAATGGCTAACGGCTGGGTATGAAGCATTTTTAGGTATTCCTCTAATTGGTGGTGCATTCATCATAAGCTTTTCATGGGGACCTTTAGTATTTGCTTTTTTCCTACATGCAATTGCTCTATTTTTATCTCATAAAGAAGGTCGTTCAGCTTACGGAAATATTTTGGGTATGGTGACATCATTTGTCGGCGTAATCCCAGTTGTGGGAATGGTTATGCATATTATTACCGCTATTGTTATTGCATTTGAAGCAGCAAAAAGATAAATAACCGCTTGCATTTTTTCCTAATGATGGTAGAATGAAGTCGTCAATTAAATGATTTTCTACTAGGGGTGTCTGATTACACAGACTGAGAGAAGAGTTATTGTGCTCTTTAACCCTTTGAACCTGATTTGGGTTATACCAACGTAGGGAAGTAGTCTTGAAAGAACGGTGTTTTATGCTGTTTTCTTTTTTGTCTATTCCATCGGGCTCTTACATAGAGCCCGATTTTTTTGTTCGGTATAGCTTATTTTCTCAAAATCTACTAGCATAATGGAGGAATAAGTATGTCTAAAGAACAAGTAATCATTTCAATGCAACAGCCGTTTCCAAACAGTAAAAAAGTATACGTGCAAGGGACTCGAAGTGATATTCAAGTACCGATGCGCGAAATCCACCTTTCCCCCACTATAAACGACCGCGGTGAAGAGCAAAACACCCCCGTTCGCGTTTACGATACAAGCGGCGTATACACCGATCCAGCCTATAGTGTAGATTTAGAAAAAGGACTGCCACCTTTACGCAAACCATGGATTGCAGAACGAAACGATACTTTTTCCTATGCTGGCCGTACCGTTCAAGCAAGAGATAACGGCTATAAAGAAGGCGATCAACGGAACGAAACGAAAAGCTTTCCCCTTATTAATTATTCACCACAAAAAGCAAAGGATGACAGAAACGTCACCCAAATGCATTATGCAAAAAAAGGAATTATCACTCCTGAAATGGAATTTATCGCAATTCGTGAGCAAATGAGTGCAGAAACGATTCGTGAAGAAGTTGCAGCAGGGCGTGCAATTATTCCCTGCAATATTAACCACCCAGAAGTTGAACCAATGATTATTGGAACAAAGTTTCACGTGAAAATTAATGCAAATATCGGAAACTCTGCTGTTCATTCATCAATTGAAGATGAAGTTGAAAAGATGACGTGGGCTACAAGGTGGGGAGCAGATACAATTATGGATCTTTCAACTGGTAAAGACATTCATAAGACACGTGAATGGATTATTCGAAATTCACCCGTTCCTGTTGGCACTGTCCCTATTTATCAAGCTTTAGAGAAAGTTAATGGGATAGCAGAAGACCTATCTTGGGATGTTTATCGTGATACGCTTATCGAACAAGCCGAACAAGGTGTTGATTACTTTACGATTCATGCGGGCGTACTATTGCGCTATATTCCACTTACTGCTACGCGAACAACAGGTATTGTCTCACGCGGCGGATCTATTTTAGCTCAATGGTGTTTAGCACATCACCAAGAAAACTTTTTGTATACGCACTTTGAAGAGATTTGCGAAATTTGTAAGCAATACGATATCTCCATCTCATTGGGAGACGGACTGCGCCCTGGTTCAATTGCTGATGCCAATGATGAAGCACAGTTTGCAGAGCTTGATACGCTTGGTGAATTAACAACAGTGGCGTGGAAGCATGATGTTCAAGTAATGATTGAGGGTCCTGGACATGTGCCAATGCATCTGATTAAAGAGAACGTTGACCGACAAATGGAAGTTTGCCACGAAGCACCATTCTATACCCTGGGACCACTAACAACTGATATAGCACCGGGCTATGACCACATTACGTCTGGTATTGGAGCTGCAATGATTGGGTGGTTTGGTACAGCAATGCTTTGTTATGTAACCCCAAAAGAACATTTAGGCCTCCCGAATAAAGAAGATGTTCGCGAAGGTGTAATTACCTATAAAATTGCTGCTCATGCTGCTGATCTTGCAAAAGGTCACCCAGGTGCCCAAATTCGTGATAACGCACTTTCAAAAGCTCGATTTGAGTTTAGATGGCATGACCAATTTAATTTATCGTTAGATCCTGACCGAGCTCGAGAATACCATGATGAAACATTACCAGCAGAAGGTGCTAAAACCGCTCACTTTTGTTCCATGTGTGGACCTAAGTTCTGTTCAATGAGAATTTCTCATGATATTAGACAACTAGCGGATGAAAAACAGCTCGTTGATTTCGCTAAACAAGGCATGAAAGAAAAATCACAGGAATTTATTGAAAAAGGATCTAAACTTTATTCTTAATAAAAAGCACCGAGGTAAGCAACTACTTATCTCGGTGTCTATCGTTTTAAAATAAGTCTTTTGAAGAAAAAGAGCAGCTTAACTAAAATCCATCCGACCAGTGTTCCAATTGAATTTAGCAGAATATCATCAATATCAAAAACTCGCTCTGTTAACTCATATTGTAAAATCTCAACAGTGAAACTGATTAAGAACCCTGTGACAACCACTTGAATAAATCCGTCAAATGATTTCATAAAAAGCGGTATAAACATTCCAATTGGAGCAAACATTACAATATTCCCTATTACGTTCACGAATGCTAGCTCAAGATTTCCACTGGCCCACATGAGCTTAATTGTACTAAATAAGCTTAAGTTCATGGCTTGCCCATATACTTGCTCGTTTTCTTTAATGAGCGTGACGTAAATAAGTGTCACACCATATATAATAAACAAGAAAAGCAATCCTTGTTTTACTTTTTTCTTTGTATTATCCGTCATGTTTTTCCACACCTTCTCTGTCCTTACCGTCTGCTTTTACTTCTATCATATTGTACATGCTATGTATTTATGAAACATTCAGCTTACCTTATCCTATCACGTTACCTCTTTTTCTGGATACCAAACTTTAAAAATAAAAGAGACTGGGACACAATGAAATGATTCCTTCTCAAAGGCGAATCATTACTTTGTTATAATAGCTAGATTGTAAGCACAAGTTCGTTCCCTTACGCTAGTTTTTTGAATTTGTTTTTGAACCAACAAAAAAATACCCAAGCTATCAAAAGCAGTTAACTCGTGATAGTTGGGGTATATCATTGTTTGAAGCACTTATGTCTCAACCTCTTGTAATTAATTAATTAATGATTCCTCGATGAATCACTTCAACAGTTACGTCTGGTTTAATATCGATTTGAGCATAATCTTTTTTCCATTCTAATTCTTTCCATACATCGGGGTGGTAAGCCATTAGTTCTCTTCCTACCTCTAAGAAATCACAGTTTGCTTTTTGAAGCTTTTCGACAACTTTCTCAGCTTTATTTTGAACATTTTTGTTAATCGTATTTTCAATTTTTTTAATAAGATCATCTGATCCAACTTCTCCATACGTAAACTCAGTAATACTAACTTTTAGTGAAACAGGGACTTTTACTTCTAACTGGTGATTAGAACGTACTTTTATCTTCAGTTTTGATTTTGCTTTTGCCACGTCATAAGAAACAATATATTCTTTTCCATTCATCTTTACCTTATCTGTCATCGTCATATATTTGTTTTTTTTATTTGATAGTAATAATAATGCTTTTGCTTCCTCATCTTTTAACGTTATTCCCGAAAATTTTTCCCCATTAAATAACGCAATTCCCTTTATTTCTACAGACATGTTTTCCTTATTAAATTTTGCATAAGGTAGAGCTAATCCTTTTCCTTCATCAAATAACAATGTACAAATCGTTTGAAGAGTCTCTACTGGTACGAGTGATTGCTTTTCAGCCGTTAAAATAACGCCAGATAAATATTCTCCAATCAGCTCTTCCCCCACTTGCTTCATATTAATAATTTCGTTTGGTTTTCCGTCGATTATTACATATCGAGCGATAAGAGGGCTTTCAGGTGTTCGGTACAATACATCACTTAGCTGGATGATCCCTTTTTTTGCTAAATCGTCCTCAATTAAAAACACACGATTTTTAGCCGTCATTAACGTTCCAGAAAGCTGTTCGTTTAGCTGAACTCGACCGCTTCGAGGCGAACTAGCCGTTGCGTGATATATTTTACTAACAGGCGCTTCTTGGTTTGAAATATAGGAATGTACCGCTATTGCTCCATCAATTCTTCCATCCGGCGCTATCTGATACGACGCTGCAGACATAAAGATCGTATCCTTAAGCATCTTTTGATCCCAACATCCAGTTAATAAAGCTAGCGTACTGCTAAGTAACACCCACATTTTCCACTGTTTCTTCATGTTGTCCTCTTCCTCTTTTTAAATAATGAAAGAATAAAAAGCAAAGTTGGAATGATAAAAATAAAGATATACACCAAGTAATTGGTTATTTTTGACAAGACAGCTGTTAAATCATCACTCTTTGAATAGTAAATCGATAAGATAGCAGCACAAAATACAATGATAGGGACAAAGGGTCTATGCGTTTTCTTTTTAAAACACGTCTTCATACCGACACTCGCAATATAAACATACATAATTAAAGACGTAATAACTGAAATAATCCAGAACGCTAAAAATACTAAGTCGATTCGTTCAATGACAGAGTTTTGAGTTGCTTTTAAAATATATAAAACAGGTTCTGGTACAAGCGGCATTTCATCTGGACTAAAAAATAATAAGCAAGCTAATGTGACATAGACATAAATCATGGTTGCTGCAAAGTTGCTAAACACCACCATTTTTAACGTGGTAGTTTTACTCTGGGCTCTTACAAACGGTGCTAAAATTAAGACTGCTTCAAATCCAAGCATGGAAATGGTGCCTTCTTTTGCACCGAGCATAATTTTTTGAATTCCAGCTTCTCCAATAGGAAAGATATACCGGATATCAGCATACTTAAATGCACTTGCCACGAGGAGGATAATTACAATTAATAAAACTGACACCATTACATAGAAGCGTGCAATGTTTACAATATTTTCTTTTGCAAAATAAAGAGCGATAATAGCTAATAACAATACCAATATATAAGCAGGAGTAATATGGTAAACCCACCTTTGTAAAACATTTACATATAAAACCATGATAACGCTTGAAATGACAATATAATATCCTATGTAGCCTATGTTTAATACCTTCCCCAAAAAAGTGCCTAGCAACGTATTTCCCATACTATATACAGTTTCACCCGGTAAGCGGTACGTGAGACCCCAGTGAATAAGAGTAATAACTTGTACAATAGCTCCGCTAATAATGAGCGATAACCATCCATCTGTTTCAGCGATTTTAAATAAGTTATAGGGAAGTGATAAAATTCCAATACCAATCTGTGTCTGAAGGATAATAAAAAATAATTGTGTTGAAGTAATTTTTTTAGCTTCACTCATTTTTTTGCCAATCCCTTAATGCTCGCTGTCTTCTGCGCTTTAGAGGCTTTGGACCTACCGGACGATCATTCATATACATTTGATTGACCCGAACAAAGACATCCTTTAAATCTGCCACACGCAATGGAGCAATTGGTATTAAATAAGGTTTCCCTACAGATTCTAGTGTTACCAGATGCATAATAATAAGGGTCAGCACAAAGATAATGCCTAAATAACCGAATAATGCTGCTCCTACCATCATTGGAAAACTTAGAATACGTAACGTCGTACTCATTTCATTTGTTGGTACCACAAACGAAGCAATAGCCGTAAGGGCGATAACAATAATCATTATATTGGAAACAAGATTTGCTTCTACAATCGCTGTCCCGATAACTAACCCTCCCACTACGCCAATTGTTTGCGCAATGGACGATGGCAATCGAATTGCTGCTTCTTTTAGAAGCTCTAAAATAAGAACCATAATAAACGCTTCGGCTATCGGCGGAAAAGGCACGTTATCAACAGAGCTTTTCACCGTTAAAATTAAATCAACAGGGATAAGCTCATAGTGGAATGAAATCGTAGCAATATATAACGCTGGTAGACTGATTGCAACAAAAAAACTAAAAATCCTCAACAAGCGAAAGAAAGATCCGTACAAAGAGCGGGTATTATAATCTTCTGGCGATTGATAGAACGTAAAAAAGCAGGAAGGCGCAACAATCGTGGATGAGTTTCCAGCTGTCATAATCGCAATTCGCCCTTCCAATAGATTCCCCATCACTCGATCTGGTCTTTCTGTATTAAGCAGCTGTGGAAAAGGTGAAAACGGTGAATTTTCAAGAGCTTCTTCAATAATACTCCCGCTTTCCACCGCATCCACGTCAATTGATTCTAATCGTCGAAATACTTCTTCATAGTATTCTGGATTTGAAATTCCTTTAAGGTATAAAACAGCTACTCTCGTACGCGAAATCGTACCGACTTCAAGGTATTTAACGATTAAGCTTCCATCTAAAAAGCGCTGGCGCATTAAGTTTATGTTTTTATCTAGATTTTCAACAAACCCTTCGTGAGAACCGCGCACAACTTTTTCATCAATTGCTTGACTAACTTCCCTAGATGCAGGAAGCGTAGCATCAATTATATATAAGGTTGAAACGTCTTCAAGAAATAAAATGGCCCCACCTCGACAAAGCAACGTAATCACTTCATGTAGATCTTGTGATTCGTTCACAGAACCAATCTGAATAACCTCTTTTGGGTCTCCTTTTTTCTCTAGTAGCATTGGTTTAATAACATGTTCGTTTAGTTTTACCGAATCCATAAGCGGCACAAAATACATTAATAGCGCTTTTTTACCGTTAAACGTAAGCCAACGCTCACCTAAATCATTCGTGTAATCCAAGTACTCTTGAAGATACTTTTTATTTTCTTCAATTGTTGTTTTTAGTGGAATGTTGATGGATGCTGGATCTTGTTTTGGCTCACTTTTTTGCTTTTTCTTTTTTGAATGACGTTTAATCAGCATCAAATCCACCTCGGTTCTAAATAGTTATACTTTTAGTGTTTCTATATTTAGAAATATTATGTAATTTAAACATAAAAAAGAAGATTTGGTTTTTATACCAAATCTCCTGAATCATAGGTTCCAATTGCTTCCCCGTATTTTAATTTCGTTCCATTCTGCAACGTTTTTGCTAACTTTACTTTATCTTTTTCAAATAAAAGAACTACCGTCGAACCAAATTCAAACAGTCCTACCTCTTCACCTTTTTCATAAAAGGCATTACTAACAGATGTTGTATAATATTTTCCATACTTTACATTGGTCGTATGATTTCCATATGGTACTTGGACACTTCCAACAATAAAAGCACCTACTTTCACAAGTGCCACCTGCCCAGCTTTGGTATCTATATATGTGACAAGTCGTTCATTTTTTGTGAATAGCCCAGGAACATGTTCAACACCAATACGATTAACTGGGAACAATCGACCTGGTATATATGTTGCTTTTGTCACTTCTCCGGCAAGTGGCATATGAATTCGATGATAATCGCTAGGACTTAAGTAAATCGTTAAAAAGGTTCCACCGTCAAACTTTTCAGCTTCTTCTTTCGTACACCCAAGCAGCTGCTCTACTCGATAGTCGATGCCTTTTGCTTGAATAAGCGTTCCTTCTTTAATGTCACCATATTCCGCTACCTTTCCATCTACCGGACTAGCAAGCGTATACGGATTAGCTGCTACTTGTCGGGCTTCTGCTTTCAACGTTCGCGTAAAAAATGCCGTGAAATTAGGATAAGAGTCTAGAGGTTGATCCATTTCATCTAAATTAATCCTATAAATTTTACTATATGGTTTAATAATACGCCTACTAATAGAAGAACGTCCAAAAACTCCTACCCCACGCGAAATCGTATTTTGCGGTAATAATTCAATGATCTTCTTTACTACTTGATTAATCATATCCTATAACATTCCTTTCATATGGCAGACCTTGCATAAAGTTTTCGAACTACAAGTATGATAAGTACGCAGCCTATGAAAGAAATCAATACCTTCCCAGTACTTGTCCAGTTCATGACTTGATAAACAGAATAGCCTTCAATAAGAATTGAAGGAAGCTTCCCAATTGAGCTTGCTAAAATAAAAATCCCTAAAGAAGTTTTTCCAATGGCCGCAATAAATGTAACAAGGCCTGAAGGGACAAAAGGTAATAGTCTCAAAGAAAGAATAAGTAGAAAAGCTTCCTTTCCTTTTGCATGTAAAAGTCGTTGAATTTTAGGAGTAGACAAACTTTTATGAGCAGTTAATTTTCGAAAGCCTTTTCGATACAACCAAAACGAAACAACTGCTCCAACGGATTCTCCAATAAACGAAATAATCATTCCTTCCCAAAAACCAAAGACAGTTAAATTAGCTGCTGTTAGAAATACGCTTGGCAAAACACCAGCAATGCTAATGAGTAGGTTCAACAAGATACTCAATACCAATGCGATACTTTCATAGCTTTCAAATAGCTGAATAATAAACTCTTTTATATCCGCATTCATTTAGCGTTTGTTTCTCCCATTACAACTTCATAAAGCTTATTGGCAATCTCTCTTAGCTGCTGTGTTTCTTGCAGAGATAGACGAGAATAGTATTGTTCTATAATGAGTTGGTCAATTCGCTCATACTCATTAAAATACTCCTGTCCTTTAGGCCCAAGCGTTAACAAAATTTCTCGACGATTTTCGGGGTTAAGCTCTCGATGTAGATAATTTTCTTTTTCAAGCTTTGTAATGAGCTGACTAACTGAACTCATGGATAAATGATACTTTTTCGCAATCGTTTGCACATTTACAGGCTGCATTTCATAAACTGACTTCAGAATAATGAACTGCTTCGGCGTAATATCATTATTCAATGAAGAAAAATGCGTGTTCATTAAATGGTTATTGACTTCATTAAATAATGAAATAGCTTCTTTTAAATTATCTGCTTGTTTCATCTCTCCACCTCTAGTTTATTAACTTAAACAGTTTAACTAGATAAAATATATAATAGAGATATCTAGCTGTCAATTAAAAAAAGCCTCTTCTCGTATAGAAGCGGCTTCTTAAGTGATACCTATGCATATTTTGTTCCTTCTGGTTCTTTTCTAAAAAAGCTTTTCATCGCATGAAATACATCTGCTTTTTGCTTAAGAATAAAATGGCGGAACTGTTCATCCTCAATGTTCTTATACGCAGACATTAAAGTTGAATGACGATTATATTGATTTACTTCTCCATATCCAAACATATTTGAAACCTTCATTAGTTCATTTACAAGCTTAACGCATCTTGCATTATCGGATGTTAAATTGTCGCCATCTGAAAAATGAAATGGATAAATATTATAACGGCTAGGATCGTACTTTTTGTTAATCAATTCAAGCGCTTTACGATAAGCAGATGAACAAATAGTTCCCCCGCTTTCTCCTTTAGAGAAAAAGTCTTCTTCTGAAACAACTTTGGCTTCTGTATGATGGGCAATAAATTCAATTTCAACAGTTTCGTACTTTGTTCGTAAAAAGCGAGTCATCCAAAAGAAAAAGCTTCTCGCCATATACTTTTCCCAAATTCCCATAGATCCACTTGTATCCATCATCGCAAGCACAACAGCTTTTGATTCAGGCTTTGTCACTTCATTCCACGTCTTAAACTTTAAATCTTCAGGAAAAATAGGATGAAATGCAGGCTTTCCGGTCATTGCATTGCGCTTATATGCAGACATCATCGTACGCTTTTTATCAATATTCCCCATCAAGCCAGTGCGTCGAATATCATTAAATTCAATGTGTTCAACAACGATATTATCAGATTCTTTGCGCTGTAAATTCGGCAATTCAAGCTGTGCAAACAGTGCTTCTTGTAGCTCCATAAGCGATACTTCTGCTTCAAAGTAATCTTCTCCTGCTTGATCACCTGCGCCTTGACCTTTACCAGCACCTTTTTTTCCATCACCGCCAGATCCATCTCTGGCTACAACATCTCCTACTTTGCTTTCACCATCCCCTTGCCCCACGTGTTTATTCTTATCATAGTTGTAGCGAATTCTGTACTCATCTAATGAACGAATTGGAATCTTAACAACGTCTCTCCCATTTGACATGACAATGTTTTCTTCTGTAATTAAATCCGGTAAGTTATTCTTTATCGCTTCTTGGATTTTTTCTTGGTGTCGCTTCTGATCGTCATGACCTTTACGGTGGAGGGACCAGTCTTCCTTGGAAATCGCAAAACTCTTATCAATCTCTTTACCCACGTATTTCCCCTCCTTGTTCAAGCTGCTTTTGAAAGGTTGTTTATTCTATCCTATGTCTTAAAATGATATACTTGCTAATTAATTTAGCTTCGGCTTTTAAAAAGCCCGGCTGTACACTATCATATGAAAAAGCATCTACTGTGAATGAGATAAATGCCTATTTTGCTAATATAAAAAGATAAAGAAAACATGGCACATATCAGCGGTGCCATGTTTTTTTATCATTCTTTATCGATTCAATAAGCTTCCTACATAGCGTAAAAGTTCATTCGCTGAGACTGAATTGTAGCCGTGCTCATCAATTAAGCGAGCAACCACCTCATTTACTTTTTTCAGCTGCTGTTCGTCTGGCGTTTTCGTCGATGTGGTAATTTTCACTACATCTTTTAAATCTGCAAATAATTTTTTCTGAATAGCTTCACGTAAACGCTCGTGCGAATTATAGTCAAAGCGTTTCCCTTTGCGAGCATATGCAGAAATACGGATCAAAATTTCTTCACGGAACGCTTTCTTCGCATTTTCCGAAATACCAATTTGCTCTTCAATTGAGCGCATTAACTTTTCATCTGGATTCATTTCTTCGCCTGTTAACGGATCGCGCAACTTGTTTTTATTGCAGTACGCTTCAACGTTATCCAAGTAGTTATCCATAAGCGTTTTCGCTGATTCTTCATATGAATATACAAATGCTTTTTGAACTTCTTTTTTCGCGATTTCATCATATTCTTTACGTGCTAATGAAATGTAGTTTAAATAGCGTTCACGATCTTCAGCTGAAATGGATGCATGCTGATCTAATCCCTCTTTTAGCGAACGCAATACATCTAATGCATTAATTGATTTAATATCTTTTCGAATAATGGTTGATGAAATTCGGTTAATGACATAACGCGGATCGATTCCACTCATGCCTTCATCCGAATGTTCTTTCTTCAACTCTTCCACGTCTGCATCATTATAGCCTTCAACAGATTGGCCATCATATAATCTCATTTTCTTTAATAAATCAATATCGCCTTTTTTCGGTTCTTTTAGTCTGGTTAGCGTTGTAAAGATGGAAGCAATGCGCAGCGTATGTGGTGCGATATGCACGTCGGATACGTCACTTTCTCGAATCATTTTTTCGTAGATTTTCTCTTCTTCACTAACCTTTAAGTTATATGGAACCGGCATAACAATAATACGTGAATGCAAGGCTTCATTTTTCTTATTCGAGATAAAGGAGCGATACTCCGTTTCATTTGTATGTGCGACGATTAATTCATCTGCACTAATTAAAGCAAATCGTCCTGCTTTAAAGTTCCCTTCTTGGGTAAGAGATAGTAGATGCCATAAAAACTTTTCATCACACTTTAACATCTCTTGGAACTCCATCATTCCTCGGTTGGCTTTATTTAGCTCTCCGTCAAATCGATATGCCCGTGGATCTGATTCTGATCCGTATTCGGCAATAGTTGAAAAGTCGATGCTTCCTGTTAAGTCAGCAATATCCTGAGACTTTGGATCAGATGGACTGAATGTACCAATCCCCGTACGCTTATCTTCAGAGAAGAAGATTCTTTCTACAATGACGTCTTCAATTCTGCCGCCATATTCTTCTTCTAATCTCATTGTATTTAAAGGTGATAAGTTGCCTTCAACTCGAATGCCGTACTCTTCATAGAAGTCTCGACGCAGATGATGTGGAATTAAATGAAGCGGATCTTCATGCATTGGGCATCCTTTGATGGCATAAACAGCTCCACGATCCGTTAACGAATACGCTTCTAACCCTCTTTTTAGCATTGTAACAAGCGTTGATTTCCCGCCACTAACTGGCCCCATAAGTAATAAAATACGCTTCCGGACATCTAACCGTTTCGCTGCAGGATGGAAGTACTCTTCAACCAGCCTTTCAAGCGATTCTTCTAGACCAAACATTTGTTCACTGAAAAATTTATATTGCTTTTTCCCATTGACATCTTCAATTCCTGCATCTTTAATCATATTGTAGACCCTTGAATGCGCTGGCTGAGCAATTAAAGGCTCATCTTTAATTAGTTTTAAATATTCTTCAAATGTACCTTCCCATTTAAGTCGATTCTCTGCTTCACGGTATTTTTCAATTTTCTTTAATATATCCATTAAAGGACCTCCCCTACTAGTTCTGGTGCTAGTGAACAAGATTAATACAATCTATGCAGTAAAATGTTTGAACATGCTTTTTAAATTAAGAAATTCAGAATTTTGTCTACATTAAAGATTCACAGTATCCCGTGAATTAGCTATAATAATTAGTAGGAGCATGAAAGAAAAATAAAGGAGGCTCTATCGATGAGGTTACTATTAGTTTTAGGTGTATCACTTGCTTTTTTATCAGCAATTTTTACGGCTGGATACAATGACAAGCCTGGAGTAAAGCGCAAATAGGATTAACCTACATAGAACAGTCATCCTTGTAAAAAAAAGAAATCCCCTTAATCAAGGGGATTTTCTCTTAATAAGTCGCCATATTCTTGTTGTCGTAGTGCTTCATAAATTAAAATAGCTGCCGTATTTGATAAATTTAAAGAACGAACGTTTTTCGTCATTGGCAAACGCAAACATCTATCCATATTCGCTTCAATAATTTCATCAGGTAAGCCACTTGTTTCGCGCCCAAACACAAAGAAGTGATCGTTTTCCACATTGCTATAGTCAAATGATGAATGCGGCTTCTTTCCGAATTTGGTAATGAAGTAAAATGCTGCTTCTGGATACTTTTCAAAAATTTCTTCTAGCGAATCATGATAAACAACCTCAACATAATCCCAATAATCTAAGCCTGCGCGCTTTAACATTTTATCATCCGTAGAGAAGCCTAGTGGACGAACTAAATGTAAAGTTGTGTTCGTTGCTGCACAAGTTCTCGCAATATTACCAGTGTTAGCTGGAATTTCTGGTTGATATAAAACAACATGTAGTCCCAAAATAGTCACCTCTAAATACAAATCTATTCATCATTATACCATTAACTTTTCAAAACAAAAGAGCTATTTATTGATCGGTAATGTGGAAGAAAGCATACTTTATATTTGGTGTATAGGCCGTCGAATCCTCATAAGCCCAATAGCGCATGCGGCTATTATACGTATTAGCATTAACTAAAGGCATCCCGTCCGCATCCTTTGCCACCACAATTGTCGTGTGGTTCCACCTGCCGTCCCCTTCAAAATCATAGCAAATGACATCTCCCATTGCTAGCTCTTTAACTGAGCTTTTTTTAATGGCTCGCAGTCCTTGTTTTGAGCTTTGAAGATAACTATGCATTGAGTGTGCCACTGCCCAGCTATAGCTCCAATTATCTTTACTAAGCCACCAGCCTTTGCTTCGATTATGTTGCCCCCTCATTGGTGCTTTTCCTGCTCGTAAACACTGAGAGATATAATTCGTACAGTTTACCTCAAAATATTTATAAGCTGGATTAGGCGTATTCCAATATGTTTCTGCATACTGTACTGCTGCTAGACGATTATAGTATCCATTTCGATCAGCTACCTCTTCCTTATCATCAATAATGAATTCTAACTCATCTATTTCATCTATATGAATAGGAAGCAATTTATCATGAATAAGCGTATCTTTATAAAATAATGCGCATCGCTCTTCTACGTCTTCTTCTACATAAAATAAATCATCTTGCTTACATAGAAATCGTTTGTGTACGTGATACGTAACAGTTGTTTCCTCGTTTTCGTTCTGAACATTATGAATAGCTCCTTTAACCGTACACTTCACAACTTCTACTTTTCTTTTTCTCAGTAAAGACTGCTTAAGCTCGTATTCATGTTCAATAAAAGGCTTAAAGTCCTCGCTGATTACTTGATTCACGTAGCCGTTTGCTTTGGCTTTCATCAATGTATATAGAACATTTTTCTTTGCTAGCATCTGTTCACCACTTTTCTCTGCTTTTACTATACGCTATGATGAACAGCTTACCTTTTAACACAACAATTTCAACTTCTATGACTTTATTAAAAGGGCAATGCCTTTTTCAAATTCTTGCTTTGCTTCTTCATCTGACTCTTTTTCTTTTAATTGTTCCAGCAGAGGCAACACTTCGTCGTTGCCAATTTTCCCTAATGCCCAAGCTGCTGTTCCTCTTATTACAGGGCGCACATCTTCTTTCATTACTTTAATCAAATCAGGTATAGCCGTTTCATCTTTAAAATGAGCAAGTGCGATAATTGCATTACGTTGAATTGGTTTTTTTCCACGCCAAGAGCCTGATACATGACCATATTTTTCTTTAAACTCACGATTGCTCATTGTTAATAATGGCTTTAGTTTCGGCTTTGCGATTTCAGGATCTGGTTCCATTTCGGGATGAAAGTGAAAGTCTTTTCCTTTATTTTCAGGACATACCGTTTGACACGTATCACAACCGTATAGGCGGTTGCCAATTTTGTCTCGAAATTCATCTGCCAAAAAACCTTTTGTTTGGGTTAAAAATGCAATACAGCGCTGAGAATTAAGCTGTCCTCCTGTGACTAATGCACCTGTTGGACATACCTCAACACATTTATTACAAGTACCGCACTGATCTTCAATTGGCTGATCTGGTTCAAATGGTATATTCGTAACAATTTCACCTAAATAGACGTATGAACCAAACTCCGGCGTAATAATCGCGCAATTCTTTCCACTCCAGCCTATCCCAGCTCGCTCAGCAACGGCACGGTCAGATAGCTCACCCGTATCCACCATAGATTTCACTTCAACTCCTTGAACCTTTTCTTTTAAGAACGATTCAAGTTTTTGGAGCCTATCTCGTAAAATGGTATGATAATCTTGTCCCCAAGAAGCACGACAAAAAATGCCTCTTCGATCTTCTTTTGTACTTCTTGGTGCACCAGGCATTTTAGAAGGATATGCAAGAGCAATGGCAATGATTGACTTCGCTTTTGGAACCAGGAGCGTTGGATTCGTGCGTTTCTCAATATCAGGTTCTTCAAACCCTGAAGCGTAGCCTAATTCTTGTTGTTTTAATAAGCGATCTTTTAAAGTCTCAAATGTTGAAGCACTAGCAAAACCAATTTTATCAATACCTATCTCTTTACTATAGGCAATTACTTCTTTTTTTAACTGTTGAAAATCCATTTATGCTATTCTCCTTTTAAAATTCAATGCGTAGAATTGCTTTTATTATCATTTTCACTGGAACAATTCTACTCTATACATAACTTACAAATGAAAAGGTGGTATTTTATATGAACGTTATCATTTCATCAGAAATCAAAGAAAAAAATAATGATATTAAACTAGGTATTATTCAGTATCAAAATATTGAAGTAAGCGAAGCTCCACAAATGTTAAAAGGCAGATTACGACTCTTTCAAGAATCAATTTATTTTGATTTACAAGATAAAGCCATCACTTCTTTTGAAGGAATTAAAGAATGGAGAAGCGTGTTTAAGGAGTTTGGAACGGATCCAAGCAAATATCGTCCCTCAATTGAAGCATTATTTCGTCGAATTCAAAAACAAACGTACTTGCCGACCATTAATTCAGCTGTAGACTTAAATAACTTCTTTTCTCTTCAATACGAAGTACCTTTAGGTATTTACGATAAAAGCTGTTTAAATGGAAACATTTCGTTACGTCTTGGGAATGAAGATGAAAGCTATCGTGCAATTAATGGTCGAGAAGTATCTCTGCACAATAAAATTGTATTATCAGATGAAAAAGGTCCGTTCGGAAGCCCTTATGTGGACTCCAATCGAGCTCCTGTTTCTGAACAGACATCTGAAGCACTTCAAATCATCTTCTTAAAACCTTCTCTATCCAATGAAAGCTCTTTAAAGCTAACTGAGTCTCTGAGCACTATGTTTACACAAATTCATGGTGGAGAAGCTTCCTACTCGCTTATCGACTAATCACAAAGACGTTTATCTATAATAGATAAACGTCTTTTTTCATTCACTATAACCCTAAAAATATAAAAAACGCAACACCTTGTTTTTGGTAAACAAGATACTGCGTTGTGATCACAATATGTATGGAGCGGGTGATGGGAATCGAACCCACGACATCAGCTTGGAAGGCTGAGGTTTTACCATTAAACTACACCCGCAGATAAAGTTGTATTATCTCTTAACAACGTTAATTATAATATCTTTCGACATGAATTGCAACCCTTCTATTAAATTTATGTGAAGATATTAACGAACTATTAATTTTCTATAAAAAATGTGCTTTGCAAGCCATCTTGCAAAGCACATTTCTTAGCTATATTGATAATCTCTTAAAGCTTTTAAAACTGAAATTTCTTCTAATATCTGTTCACCTACATTTGTTTCTTTTACCATTTTTCTTTCTAACTCTTTATCAACCAGTCGCTTAACGGATAGTACATCAGCTTCGTCCAATAAGATATCTTTTTTAGAGTTAAAGTGCTTATGAGCAACTAACTGCATGCCGTAAGAATTAGACAATAACGTATATCCTGCAATTCCAGTTTGTGATTGATATGCTTTTGAAAATCCACCATCAATGACAATCATTCTGCCATTTGCTTTAACAGGATTTTCACCCTCTATTTCTTTCACAGGCGTGTGACCATTAATAATATGACCATGGTCTGGATTTAACCCAAAATCAGCTAATATTCGACGACACATATCCTCTTTTTCACGAAGGTAATAATATGGATTTTTCTTTTCTTTATGCGTTGCTTTCTCTTTAATAAAATAGCGCTCAAACGTCGTCATCGCTCGTTTTCCAAATAACGATGAATATTCACCTGTCCATAAATACCAAACCATATCAGTTGCTAAATCATCCGTCTGATCCGGATGGGCGAAAGCAGAGCGTAAATATTGCTCAAACACATCTAACAGCTGACGACCAGAATAAGACTTGCCTTCAATCGTCATCTTTTCCATATTTCCTTCTTCATCTAAAGGAATACACCCATGGATAAGTAAGTTACCGTTATATTTTAGATAAAGATTTCCTTTATTCATAAGAAAGTTCATATGTCTTGCTAATTTTTCAGAATGTTGAACTGAAAACAATAATTTCTCAATAACCTGCTCCTCTTCTTCTAAGAGTTCTTGTGGATTTTCAGGATTCACAGTTGCAAAGCATCCGTTTTCAATAGGGTACGTTTTATCTCCAAGTGTAATTTCATTTGTTTCATAGTTAACTTTTTCAAGCAAGAGTCGCTCTGACATATTAAAATAAGGGCGTCTTTTAATAATTGGCATTTCAAGTTTAAACTGAATCATTGCGATAGCCTGATGAATTTTTGTAATCTGTAAACGCTCATGCTCAGACAGCTGCGAACCTACATTTTCTTTTGGGCGGAAAGCAGGATTATCTTCATAATATTTTTCTGCTAAGTTTAGCAGTGGTCGTAAATTAATACCATACGCATCTTCAATAATATTTAAATTATTATAACGTGCACAAATACGAACAATATTGGCTAAGCATACTTTCGAACCTGCAAAAGCTCCAATCCAAAGAACGTCATGGTTTCCCCATTGAATATCGACAGAATGATAGTTAATAAGAGTTTCCATGATTTTATCAGGCTCCGGACCACGATCGTAAATATCTCCAACGACATGCAAATGATCGACAACCAAACGCTGAATGGTATAAGCCAGTCCCGAGATAAGTTTATCAGCTTGTCCTAACGAAATGATTTGCTGCACAATTTTATGATAATAATGCTCTTTATTCGTGAATTCATCTGTTTTATATAAAAGCTCTTCAATGATATAAGCAAACTGCTCCGGTAGGGCTTTACGTACCTTTGAACGTGTATACTTCGATGATGCATACAACACTAAATCAAGCATGCGATTAATCATTGTCGTATACCAATCACGTAGCTCTTGCTTGCGAGTAAAGTTTGCCTTGATAATCTTCAGCTTCTCTTCTGGATAGTAAACAAGCGTCGCAAATTCATTGATTTCTTGTTGAGATAAAGTATCCTTAAATAAATCTTTAATCTTTTCTTTTACGTTTCCTGACCCATTTCGTAATACGTGCTGAAAGGCCTGATACTCGCCGTGTAAATCACTTACAAAGTGCTCTGTTCCTTTTGGTAAATTAAGAATTGCTTCTAGATTAATAATTTCCGTGACAACTTTCTCTTCCGTATCGTACTTCTTAGCCAGTAAATCTAAATAATTTACGTTCAAAACTATGTATCCCCTTTCACACTAACTTATCACCTCAGCAGCGAAATATGCTTACTGCATGAGTCTTTAATCTTTAGTACTTATTGTACACCTCTTCAGACTCGACTTCTAGAGAGATGAATTACATTTTGTTAACTAATTTACAAATTTTATTTAACCTGCCATAACATTTAAGCGGTTGAGTAAATAAAGAAAACAAAAAAGACTTCAACAGAGATGTTGAAGTCTTGACTTTATTACCGTTTATGTAAAAACTAATACCAGTGGTCGGGGTCGAACCGACACTCCCGAAGGAACACGATTTTGAGTCGTGCGCGTCTGCCAATTCCGCCACACTGGCAAAATAAAAAAAGGCAGAAATAATATAAATGGTGCCGAGGGCCGGACTTGAACCGGCACGGTAGTCACCTACCGCAGGATTTTAAGTCCTGTGTGTCTGCCAATTCCACCACCCCGGCAGGACTTATTGTGAATAATGGAGGCGGCAACCGGATTTGAACCGGTGATAAAGGTTTTGCAGACCTCTGCCTTACCACTTGGCTATGCCGCCACTTTATTCAGAATATGGAGCGGAAGACGAGGTTCGAACTCGCGACCCCCACCTTGGCAAGGTGGTGTTCTACCACTGAACTACTTCCGCATATTGTATGGCTGGGCTAGCTGGATTCGAACCAACGCATGACGGAGTCAAAGTCCGTTGCCTTACCGCTTGGCTATAGCCCAATAAAAATGGGGCGACTGATGGGAATCGAACCCACGAATGTCGGAACCACAATCCGATGCGTTAACCACTTCGCCACAATCGCCGTATTAATTGGCAGGGGTAGTAGGAATCGAACCCACACTGACGGTTTTGGAGACCGTAGTTCTACCTTTAAACTATACCCCTATAAGATGGTGGAGGGGGGCAGATTCGAACTGCCGAACCCGAAGGAGCGGATTTACAGTCCGCCGCGTTTAGCCACTTCGCTACCCCTCCAGAAAAACATGGTGCCGGCAAGAGGACTTGAACCCCCAACCTACTGATTACAAGTCAGTTGCTCTACCAGTTGAGCTACACCGGCATGTTTTCATAAGATGGTGGCTCGGGACGGAATCGAACCGCCGACACAAGGATTTTCAGTCCTTTGCTCTACCAACTGAGCTACCGAGCCTTCTTATAATGGCGGTCCCGACGGGAATCGAACCCGCGATCTCCTGCGTGACAGGCAGGCATGTTAACCGCTACACCACGGGACCACTTTGGTTGCGGGGACAGGATTTGAACCTGCGACCTTCGGGTTATGAGCCCGACGAGCTACCAGACTGCTCCACCCCGCGATAATAAGAATGTAAATGGTGGAGGATGACGGGATCGAACCGCCGACCCCCTGCTTGTAAGGCAGGTGCTCTCCCAGCTGAGCTAATCCTCCAACTATGTATAAGAATAATGGTGACCCGTACGGGATTCGAACCCGTGTTACCGCCGTGAAAGGGCGGTGTCTTAACCACTTGACCAACGGGCCATTTAATAAATAAATGGCGGAGAGCAAGGGATTTGAACCCTTGAGACAGCGTTAACCGCCTACACGATTTCCAATCGTGCTCCTTCGGCCACTCGGACAGCTCTCCAAATGGCTCCACAGGTAGGACTCGAACCTACGACCGATCGGTTAACAGCCGATTGCTCTACCACTGAGCTACTGTGGAATCTTATAAAGCCTGGCAACGTCCTACTCTCACAGGGACAAAGTCCCAACTACCATCGGCGCTAGAGAACTTAACTTCCGTGTTCGGCATGGGAACGGGTGTGACCTCTCTGCTATCGCCACCAGACATATTATAT
>NZ_SBIM01000010.1:0-88517 GCF_004348885.1 Bacillus sp. CBEL-1
GCTATATTACGTATTATAACCATGCCCGTATTCAAACAAAATTAAACAACCAGTCTCCTGTACAATACAGAAAACTGGTTGTTTAAAAGGTGTTTTGATTCCTGTCTCAAAAACAGGGGTCAGTCCCATTATCTGAAGGTTTTTTCTTGTACACTAGTAATAGCAGTAAATAAAAGGAGTGTGAAGAAAAGGTGAATCTAGCATTATTTATCATTATTGCCGCTCTAGTATTCTATATTCTTGCGTTAAATTCTAAGATTCGTATGCTCGAAAATCAAATTAAATCAATACCACTCACAAAAGGCCAACAAGAAGCACTTACAGCAAAAACCTCAGCTATGATCGAACAAGGAAAAACAAATGTAGAAATTATAAAAGCTATCAGGCAAGATTCAGGTTGGGGTTTGCTTCAAGCAAAACAGTATGTTGATACATTCAAAAGATGACCAAAGTCGAGTTATTTGGTCATCTTTTTTGCGTTTTGATAACGTTTTTCGTCAAATACAGACAGACAACCTTAATTAATGGTACAATGGCGATAAAACAGTGAATTTAACATCATTATGTCAACGGCAATAAAGATGATGATTATTTAAACAATCACTTACCTTTTTTGAACAATCGAATGAGAGAAAGTAGGCTGAACATATGATTGATTTTGATACAGGATCTCCACTAGTGAAAATTAAAGTAGTTGGTGTGGGAGGCGGTGGAAATAATACCGTTAACCGCATGATTGAACACGGTGTACAGGGCGTTGAGTTTATGGCTGTAAACACAGACGCTCAGGCTCTTAATCTATCAAAAGCAGAAAAGCGCATGCAAATTGGCGCTGCCCTAACGCGCGGACTCGGTGCTGGTGCAAATCCTGAAGTTGGACGCGCTGCTGCGGAAGAGAGCAAAGAAGAAATCCAAGATGCTCTTCAAGGTGCCGACATGGTGTTTGTAACAGCAGGCATGGGCGGCGGAACAGGAACAGGTGCAGCACCTGTTGTTGCGGAAATGGCTCGTGAGCTCGGTGCGCTAACAATCGGTGTCGTAACAAAACCGTTCCGTTTTGAAGGAACAAAACGGACGCGTCAAGCAACAGGCGGCGTTGACGAAATGATGAACGCGGTTGATACGCTGATCGTCATTCCAAACGATCGCTTATTAGAAATTGGTGATAAGCGTACGACAATGCTTGATGCCTTCCGCGAAGCTGATAACGTACTTCGTCAAGGTATTCAAGGCATTTCGGACTTAATTTCTATCCCAGGCTTTATTAACCTTGATTTCGCTGACGTAAAGACCATTATGTCTGACCAAGGTTATGCGCTGATGGGAATTGGGATTGCAAGCGGTCCTGATCGTGCTGCTGAAGCGGCAAAGAAAGCAATTTCTAGTCCACTGTTAGACCGTTCAATTGACGGAGCACAAGGAATTCTCATGAATATTACAAGCGGCTCTAACCTCAGCTTATTTGAAGTTCAGGAAGCTGCTGATATCGTGACGTCTGCTTCTGATCAAGAATTAAACATGATCTTCGGTTCCGTTATCAACGAAGACCTTCAAGATAAAGTAATGGTAACCGTTATCGCAACTGGTTTTTCAGAAAGCTAATTAAAAACACTTGGATGATACGTCCAAGTGTTTTTTCATCTTATCTATGCTATACGTTTGGCGTTAAATACTTCATTTTCAAGTAGTCAGCCGCTTTGTCTTCGCACACAGGTTTGCTAAAGATATAGCCTTGAATAAAAGAACATCCCCGATTCTTTAAGAACGAAAGCTGCGCATGCGTTTCCACACCTTCAGCTACAACTTTCATGTTCAGCCCTTGTGCGAGGTAGAGCAGACTTTTTGTAATCATTTGATGTTTCTCATTTTCAACAACAGATTGGATAAATGTCTTATCTATTTTTAGTACGTCGAACTCCAGCTTCTGCAAGTGAGATAGCGAGCTAAACCCTGTTCCAAAATCATCTAAAGCAAACGTTACGCCCTGCTTTCTTAAGGTTGTCATCATTTCTTTCACCTGATCTTCATGATGAATGATAGAGTTTTCCGTAATTTCTAGTTCGATAAGCGAGGGATCGATGTCATAGCGTTTTAAGAGCTCTGTGATAAATTCAATAAAGTGCGGTTTCAAAAGGCGCTTCGACGATACGTTAACCGACACTGGCACAACCGTCAGCCCCAACTGCTTCCATTCTTTCAGCTGTTGACATACTTTCTCTAGTACCCAATCACCAATCTTGACAATAAGGTCAGACTCCTCAGCGACTGGAATAAACTCTCCAGGTGATACAAATCCCCGCTCTGGGTGTTTCCAGCGAATCAGTGCCTCAAAACTATCAATCTCTCTCGTTTGCGCGTTAATCTTTGGCTGATATTGAAGAAACAGCTCATTGCGTTCAAACGAACTGCGCAGCTCTTTTTCTAAATGAAAGCTTGTATACATTTGACTATCCATACAAGGTGAATAGAGCTGCCATTCATTTTTCCCTAACTCTTTTGCTCGATGCAAGGCAAGGCTGGCATTTTTCAAAAGAGTTTTCGCATCTTCTCCATCACGTGGATAAATTGCAATCCCCATACTTGTTGTCGTATGCAAGTCAAGTTCATCCATTTTAACTTCCTTTTCTACCTGTTCAAAAAGCTGTTTGGCAATTGGTATACAATCTTCCAAGCAGTTTGCTGATTCAAAAAACAGTGCAAATTCATCTCCACCGATTCGCGCAAGAGACCCTTTCCCCTGTGTTTTTTGTTGAAGCCGAAGCGCTATCTTTTGCAGCATGCGGTCACCTATATCATGACCTAGGTTATCGTTTAAATGCTTAAAGCGATCAAGATCAAGATAAAAAACAGCAATAGAAGCCTCGTTGTTTTTAGCATGCGTAATTACTTCAGTTAATGTTTGTTCAAACTTACGGCGATTCGGTAAATTGGTTAAGTAATCATAGTGTGCTAGATATTCAATTTCGTCTATATAATGCTTTTTCTCCGTAACATCTTCTATAATTCCATCTAATCGAATGACGTTTCCCTTTTCATCGACATCAGGAACTATCTGATCTTTTAACCATTTAACATTTCCTTTTTTCGTAATAATACGGTAGTAATGACAGATAGGGTCACCCTTCATCAACTTTAATTGTGCTAACTCTACTTTTTCTAAATCATCAGGATGTACACGCTCTTTCCAAAACGATCGATTTTCAATAATCTTTTCTATTGATTCTTCATAGATATCGGCAATGCCATCAGAGCAAAACGTCACTTTGCTTTCACGCACATCTGCTGACCATATCCCAACTTCTAAATTAGCTTGCCTCACAGAAAACCTCTGTTTAACCTGCTTAAACTGTTTTTTTATATGATGTATTTCAGTTACATCATATAAAACACCAAGAAGCTGCACAACTTGATTTTGCTCATTCATGACGGGGTCTGCTTTTTCAAATACGATACGTAAATCACCATTTGGTTGTATTAAACGATATTTAATACTATAGCTATCACCCCTGTTAATAGCTTGTTTGACAGTTTGATTCATATATTCTTGATCATCCGGATGAACAAACTCCAGCACTTTATCATATGAAGGAAGAAAACCGCTATGTTCTTTAACTCCAAAAATTGAATGCATTTGTCTCGACCAGCAGAATCGATTTTCTAGCACATCATAATACCAGCTTCCGATATTCGCTAGCTTTTGTTCCATATCCAGCTGGTTTTGAAGCGTTATTAAATGCCACTGCTCTTCCGCCTGTTTTTTACAGATTGCATACACCGCTTGTAATTGTTCATGGATAAAGACTGGAATATAACTCACCATCATCCTCATATTCTTGCCACACTTTGTTTTTAACATTGCTGTAAATTGGACAACTTCACCGTTCAGTGCATATGCAAAATACTTTTCATGATCTAATCCGTACTTTGCAAGTTGAAAAAAAGAGATTCGTCCTTGCACTTCAGTACATACAAAAGCTGAAGCTTGTTCGTTATAAAAAAGTAAATCCCCTTTTTTATCCAACAAAAAAATAGCATATGAGCTAGCTTCTATGAGTGCTGTATTAAAAGTATGAACGTTCATCGCGCCTTGTCTACTAGAGGATACGATGTGATTTAAAAATGAATCATGCATCTAGTTCTCTTTTCTCCTCGCTCTATCAGTCTTATTTTTAATTGTAAAGGTTCAGTTTCATTTTGCAAGACTATCCTTACAAAACTGTCATTATTTTCTTAAGAATAGTATGTTCATTGAGAGCTAGAGAAAAGGGACCACTTAACATGTTTTTTGTTTATAGATAAAAATCGATGTAAGCCACGATAAGAGGTAGAGAAGTAACGCAGGTAAAAGAACAAACAGATAAAGGTCTGAAACATTAAAAGACATGATTGTGCGTGCAACGTTAATTACTTGTTCCTGTAGATTATGAACAAAGGTATTAGCAATAATCATATAGATAACAAACAGCCCAATAAAAGCTATTCCTAAATATTTGCTGTGAAAGATATACGAAACTGGAAAGGCAATGGAAACAAAGATCAAAACGACGCTGATACTAAACACTAATTGCCCCCACTGCATCCCTTCACCGTGAATAATCCGGTTTGAAATAGCAATGACCAAAAGTGTAATAATTGCAAACAGGAACGCACCAAGGTATTTAGCTGATACAATCTCTTTACGTGTGTACGGAAGTGAGTTTAGCAAAAGCCGCACAGCGGATTTCTCATCCTCTGAAAAAGCATTCATGATGAGTGCAATGCTAAAGATAATACCTACCCAAGTAGTCGACGTATCAATTAGTAAATAGATGAATAATATCGGTAGTAAAATAATAAATACATTTCTTTGTAATAAAAAGTCTTTACGAATAAGCTGTAGCATGTTCACGCTCCCCCTTTTTTGTATAGAACATAATGTCCTCAAGCGTCGGCTTTTCAATGAGCACTTCTGCACCGAAGATATCGTGTACGCGGTCCTTTTTGTTAGTGAGCGCTTCAAACCCATGATTAGACGTTTGAATGGCTAGAAATTCTTTTTTCGTGTCACGATCTAATAAATCAGCTGTCCCTTTTACGAGGGCGTATTCTTCAAAGATTTGATGGTGCTCTTTTGTAAACATATGCTGTCCGTTATGGATAAAGGTAATGTAGTCTGCGATTTTATCTAAATCTGTGGTGATATGCGTGGAGAAGAAGATTGTTTTCTCATGATTGAGCATGAGCTCTTGTAGAATCTCTAACAGCTCTCTTCGAAAAATGGGATCTAAGCCAGATGTTGGCTCATCCATCACAATTAAATCTGCATGATGAGACAATGCCATCGTTAAAGAAGCCTTCATCAGCATCCCTTTTGAAAATGTTTTGATTTTTTTACGTAAAGGCAATTCAAAGCGTTCCGCGTACTGTGTAAACAACGTATCATCCCAGTTTCTGTACATGGGCTTAATAATACGATGAAGTTCACGTAACGTAATGTTTTCGTAGTACATATTTTCATCGCATACAAATCCAATCCGTTGTTTGATCTCTTTCTCATGCTTGATGTAGTTCAAGCCAAATACAGAAATGCTCCCTCTATCAGGCTGTAATAAATTCATAATCATTTTAATAATCGTCGACTTTCCTACTCCGTTTCCACCAATTAATCCTGTCACAAAACCTTTGTTTACTGACAGAGATACATCCTTTAGCTGAAATCCGTTAAAGGACTTGGTTACATTATTCAATTCAATCACGCTATTCATTACCTTTCCTCCTCATATAAAATAATTAAAAGCTCTTGAAGTTCCTGCAGCTCAATTCCAATCCCCTTGCTGTTTTGAATGGCAGCTGCTAATTGTTCTTCGATAACTCTTCGCTTTCGCTCCCGAATCATCTCATGATTTTGTTCCGAAACAAATGAGCCTTTTCCCACAATTGAAAAGATAAACCCACCCTTTTCAAGTTCTTCATAAGCACGCTTGGTTGTAATGACGCTAACACCTAAATCCTTAGCAAGCTGACGCATCGATGGTAACGAGGTTCCCGGTTTTAATTCATCCGCTAAGATTTGCTTTTGAATCTGATGGTAAATTTGTTCATATATAGGCTCTTTTGACTGATTTGAAATTACAATATGCATATTCATACCTCTTTTAAATAATGTATATATACTTTATATACATTATATACACATTGTGTTCCTCATTTCAATATTTTCCATAGAAAAAAGCGGTAAGTTTTTCACTTACCGCTTCTGAATCTCTTATTTATGAATCCAAACCGCGCCAGCTGAATTATCTTTCGCTTCGCCAATTACATCGATTTTTAAACCGTGTTTTGGAAGGATGCGGCCTGCATCTTTAATACGCTCATCAATATAAGAGCGACCATCGTTAAAGCTTGTTACGCCTTTTGCTTCTTTAGAAGAGATTGTTCCATTTGTTGCATGTGTATATGTCCATGGAAGCGTTGAATCGAATGAGAACGCAGCGTCTGCAATTTGATAACGCGTTGTGTTTGCCGTTGTGCTAATTCCGTTTCCATTAAAGTATAGAACCTTTTTAGGATGTGAATCCACAACCCCTAAGAAACCTTCACCAGGGTGCTGTCCAACCCAGTTATCTAAGTAGCTATCATCAGCATACCACAATAGCATTCCAGTATTGTACTTCGCTCCGCGCGCAAATTGCAGCGCTTTGTCATTTCCAGCATAGTTTCTCCACTCAACGTAGTAGTAATTATCCTTGTACATTAAACCATCTGTTTGCTCGAATCCGTCTAGTGTAAACGTTGTTTGTCCTTCTGCATCATCTGTAAATATTACTTTACCATCTACAACAAGTGATGCGTTATCAAGGCCAAAACCTTCTAGCGCTAGTCCACCATCCGTTACGTATTCAAACTGAAGCTTGATTTTCTTACCTTTAAATTGACTTAAATCATAGCTTACATCTACCCATTTACCATTTGTTGTTTCAGCCGAATGATCAGCGTTATTTGCTTTATCACCAATTGTATCTAAAAGAACCTTAGATCCATCTGGCAAAATAGCATTTACATATAAGTAATCATATTCTGCTTCCACTTCATAGTTTGCTTTAAAATCAAATGACGCTTTTGTTGCATTTGTTAAATCTAACTCTTTTGTTGTCATTGCTGTGCGCAGGTCGTCACCTTTTTGACTGTAATAAAACTTCTTACCGAAATCAGTTTTCATCCCTTGCACGGCTTTTTGAGGAAGATTAATCTTCACAATACCTGGGTTTTTAGATTTCGTTACGCTTTGATCAATGATGCTTACAGCGCCAGTCTTGTTAATATCTTTTAAATCCATTTCTTTAATGTTTGCCCAGTTTCCTCCCATTACCTTTTGGAAGAACTCTTTGTTTTGCGGAGAGAAACTCGTTGGCTCTGTTCCAGCAATTTCTCCAGCCCAGCTTCCACCACTCATGATAGACCATACTCCAACCGGCTCACCTTGACCAGAGTATTGCGTATCGTACTCATCTGGAAGACCTAAGTCATGACCATACTCATGAGCGAAAACACCAACCGCTCCGTCTTCCGGCTGGATTGTGTAATCATAAGCAGAAATGTCAGTACCAGGTACTTTATAAGGCTGACCTAGCGTCCAACGGTGTGACCAAATTGCATCATTTCCTAACTTACCGCCACCTGCTTCTTGCCCTGTACCAGCGTGGATAATCATTAAGTGATCAACTAAACCATCCGGCTCGTTTAGGTTGCCGTCACCATCTAAATCATATTGATCAAATTGATCAAATTCCTTTAGATTAATGCCGCTTTTAACTGCTTCTTGAAGCGCTTCTTTTACAAGGTCACGAGGCCCTTTTGGTCCAAGGTTATCATGGCCACCTCTTGGATTATCAGCACCATATTCAGCAGCATTTCCTTTAACTGTTAACCACTCTGATACCGTTCCGTCCATTGTATAGCTTCCGCCAGATTGCTCTTCGTAATATTGCTTGAATGTTTGAACTTTGTTACCGTTAAACAACTTGAATTCTTTATCACCAAACATTAATTTTTCATAATGGTTCCGGTTAAAGTCATCAGCGTACATATAACCAGGCTCTTGAACCACGTTATTATGCTTAAAGTCCGCAAATTCAACTAACAGGACAAGCACTTTGTCTGTACGAACTTTACCGTTATATTTTGCATCTTTAGCAGGTTGAACTTTTACTCCGTCACCTTTTCCTTTTGTGACAGCGTTCATGTTCACGTTCTTTGCTTCTTTTACTTTTTCCACATTTTTCGCACGTGCTTGCTTTGCTTTAAGATCAATTTTATTTGGTTTTTGACCTTTCACACTCTCTTTGTGACTGTCTTTATTCTCTATGTATGCTTGGACAGCCTTCTTCACTTCTTGATTTGATGCTTTTTTCGAAATGATGCCTTGCTGCTGCAGCGCCTTCCCTAATCGTTCTTCTGGAACGATATTCATATCAAGCGGTGGACTTTCAAGCTGATCAGCTGTTTTCGCTGATGCACTTGTGGCGTTAAACAGCGGAAGTCCTCCACCGATTGCAACGGTCGTTGCTAGCAACGATGTTCCTAGTACTTTTTTCCATGTAACCAAAGATAATACCCCCCTCAAAATTATCACACTATTAGCAAAATTTATTTTAATCTGAAGTTTCTTGTCGGTCAATAGTTTTTGCTTTTGTAATAAAGCATTACACACCGCTAAAATCCTACATATTCCTCTATTTAGGTCGTCTTACAACTCGACATTATAGGCTAAAAAGAGGATAAAAAATGTAAAAAAACTATTAATATATAACTATAAGAATATTAAACAGACCTATTGAACTATAAGTTGTTTTGTTATGGGTATATATTATTATTTTAAAAAATTTCGTATTCCGGAGATTTTCATATAAAAGAGACTGAGACATAGCTAAATGATTTCCTCTCAAAGACGAAGCCTGACGCTTCTACAATCGCCAGGCTGTAAGAGCAATTTAATTCGTTCCATTACGCTACAAACACTCGCTTTTCAAACCAACAAAAAAACATCCGAGCTATCGCAAGTTAATTAACTTGCGATAGCTCGGATAAATGACTGAAATACTGATGTCCCAGCCTTTTTGTGTTTTATTGATAGTAGGCTGGTTTGTTTGGTATTGTTTCAGGCTGAGGAGTTGGATTTTTTTTGAGCTCAGGGTTTGTCGGAGTAGCCACTTCTTCACCAGCCTGCTTTACTTTATCACCGATTTCTTGCAGGTCTTCTTGTACAGCTTGCGCAGACTCTACTAGTTGAGAAGACTCTTCTTTAATAGACTGTACGGAACCATTTAGTTCATTGTTCACTTTCTCATATAAGCTCTTAAGATCTGACGTTACTTCTTTAATAACACCTGAAGCTACTTTAATGCGATGCTGCCATTCACCTTTTACCTCAGACGGGTTCTCTCGTAAACGCGTGACAAAATCTGTTGTCGAACTTTTAGCGCACTGTGCGCCGGATATAACCTTTGTTCGGGTACGCTTATCCACCAGTGCTACCACACCTCCAACCGCTGCTCCTACCGCAATACCTGTTAGAAGCTTGTTTCCCTTTTGAGAAGGATCTTGCCCTTGAATCGCCTGTGTTTCCTGAGTCGTTACCTGCTTCATCTTATCCACTCTCCCTTTTCAATCAAAGTAGTTGTTAGTGTAGATATTCCCCTTTTCTTTCCTCATAAACTGTGAAAAAACGCCCAACTTTTGTTAGGCGCTTTTCACTACTCTTTTTCCGGCCAAATTTTGGCTCCAGGCTCAAGTAACCACTCATGTTCCTTTTCCATAATGCGCGCATTCCACGGATTACCGTCAAGGTGACGAATCATCCAACAAAAGTACATTGCATACCCTGGAGCGGTCGCTTGAGGATGGTCTAGTTCTCCCGGGATGGTGATAAAGCTATTATGAACAACGCGATGAGCATCTTCACCAACCATTGCACAGCCAAACCCTTGAGGCTTATTAAAGCGATAGTAATAAACTTCCGGCTGGTCATGATGATGGGGAGGATAGCTCGACCACCTACCTGGATAAGAAATCACTTCACCAATAACCATATTTGAATACGGCGCGTTATTGTAATCAAATATGGTACGAATTACTCGCTGAGCTGTTCCGTCCCATACACCTTCTCCCGCTACTTCACTTTGACAATCTGAAGGTATATAAAGCTTAGAAGAAAACATACGATCATTGTCTGTTTTTTGAACAAGGAATTCACTTTTTCTAAGCGACGTAATTTTCACTTCATTATCGCATGCAACGTGAAGGCACCATGGATCTTCTTCAAACACGCTTTCACGCTCTATCTCTTGGACATTACCATCCCACTCAATGCGGATTTTCCCTTCTAATAAAAGTACTGCTGTTTCTTTCTTCGAATCTCGCAATACTTGCTCCGTACCTTCTCTTAAACTATAGATTCCGATATCAAGCATCATATTCTCATGCTTGCTTGCCATATTCGTTAATTCATTGTAGCCTTCTTTTAACTGTCCAAGCTTTTCAAACATTTCTTCCAGCTCCTTACGTTACCTACTTTATAGTCCACTTTTTTCTTTAATAAATTGACGTGCTTTTAACGCATATTCAAACGGATTAGCAATAGCGGGATCCTGTTCGGCTTCAACTACAAACCATCCCGCGTAATCAGACTTAGCAAGCTCTGCAAAGATTGGATCAAAGTTGATGCTCCCGTCTCCTGGTACAGTAAATGCTCCCTGACGAACCGCTTGTAAAAAACTCCATTTCTTCGCTTTCACAGCTTCGACTACGTCGCGTCGCACATCTTTTAAATGAACGTGCTTAATACGTGGCAGATACTTTTTTAAAACATACAGAGGATCTTCACCTGAAAACACTAGATGTCCCGTATCAAACAGCAAGTGGACCAAGTCAGAATCAGTTATCTCCATTAGTCGATCAATCTCAGATGTCGTTTGAATGCCGGTTCCCATATGATGGTGATACACGATATGCATGCCCTTTTCGTTGGCAAGCATCCCTAAGTGATTTAGGCCCAGGGCAAGTCGCTCCCACTCTTCTTCAGTAAACTGGGGCTTTTCATCAAAAAGCGGAGTATGCATAAGTCCTTGAATGCTACGTCCTTGCTCTGACACAACAATTACGCTTGCACCCATTGCGTGTAGAAAGTTACGATGATCAATAAAAGCACTCACCGTTTCCTCCAATGGCTTTGTCGTCAAATATGTGCTGAACCAAGCGCTTGCAATCTCTAATCTACGATGAGACAGCGCTTTTTTTAAAACCTTCACATCACGTGGGTACTTATTGCCCACTTCACTTCCTTTAAAGCCAGCAAGCGCCATTTCACTAATACACTGTTCAAACGTATTTTCTCCACCAAGTTCCGGCATATCATCATTCGTCCACGCAATTGGCGCAATACCAAGCTTAATTACACCTTGTTTAAACATAGCCCTTCTCCCCTTCAAGCTCTTATTCAGTTGTACCTAATACAATCTTGCTTTTGTTAAATGTGTTCTTTTCTCTTCAAACGCTTCTTGTACGCTTTTATTATCCGAAACTTCTGCCACTCCAACATGCCACCATGAGTCGTATCCATTTGTCATGGTCTTTGGCAGTACCTTAATATCAATAAGCGTAGACACTTCTTGTTTCTTCGCGTCTTCAAGAGCAAATCTAAGCTCTTCTAACGTGCGCGCTTCGTACGTTTTCACTCCGTATCCCGCTGCGCTTTGTGCAAAATTAATGCGGAGAATGTTACCATCTAGCTTATTCGACTGTTCGTTTCGGTAGCGAAACTCTGTACCAAAGCTTCCCATTCCATTGCTCATCTGCAAATTGTTGATGCAGCCAAACCCTGAATTATCAAACAATAAAACGTTTATTTTCTTTTTCTCCTGTAAGCTGGTCACCAGCTCTGAATGAAGCATTTGATAACTTCCATCTCCAACCATTGCATAAACTTCTCTATCTGGCTCAGCTAGCTTAGCTCCAAGTGCTCCTGCAATTTCGTAACCCATGCATGAATATCCGTATTCCATGTGATACGTATTGGGCGTGCGCGATGTCCACATCCGCTGAAGATCCCCCGGCAAGCTGCCTGCTGCGCCTACGATAATTGCATCTTCATCAAGTAGATGGTTTACTTGACCAATAACGCTTGTTTGCGTTAATGACGTTCTGAGCGCTTCTTTATACTCAGAAAGCACCTCATCAAGCTGTCCGCTTACTTCTGGAACAAATGCTTCCTCTTGGTAACGCACGTGATGTAAACGTTCAAGCTCTGCTTGCCACTTTTGCTTAGCCTCAACGATTTCCGTTCCGTAACCTGAGTGATATCCATGCTGGATTAATTCAGCTGTTAGCTCTCGAAGGGCTTCTTTCGCATCAGCCACTATCTTTACGGCATCCAACTTATTGGCATGAAATTCAGAGATATTCAAGGTTAAAAACTCGACGTCTGGATGCTGAAACAATTCTTTTGAACCCGTTGTAAAATCCGTAAACCTCGTTCCAATTCCAATGACTAGATCTGCTTCACGAGCAATTGAGTTCGCAGCGAGATTACCGGTTACACCTATCCCACCTAGGTTATAAAAGAAATCACTCTCAATAGCACTTTTACCAGCTTGTGTTTCACCAAAAGGAATATGGAATGCTTCTGAAAAAGCTTTTAATTCAGCTGTTGCTTCCGAATAACGAACTCCCCCACCGCAAATAATAATAGGCTTTTTCTTGCTTACAATAAGCTGAACGGCATCTCTCACACACTCTCTCGTAGGCAAACGCCTTTCCATTCTGTGCACGCGTTTTTTAAAGAAATAGCTAGGAAAATCAAAGGCTTCTCCTTGTACATCTTGCGGCAGCGAAATTGTCACGGCTCCTGTATCAGCTGGATTGGTCAATACGCGTATAGCGTTGATCATTGCCGTCATGAGCTGCTCCGGTCGATTAACGCGATCCCAATATTTACTCACTGCTCGAAAAGCATCATTTGTTGAAAGGGATAAGTCATGAGTTTGTTCGATTTGTTGAAGAACAGGATCAGGCTGACGAGTAGCAAACACATCACCTGGAAGCAATAAAATAGGAATGTTATTAGCAGTAGCAGTAGCAGCTGTTGTTACCATGTTGGCAGAACCAGGCCCTACTGAAGAAGTGCACGCCATGATTTGCTTTCTGTGCTTTTGTTTGGCAAATGCCATCGCTGCATTTGCCATACCTTGCTCGTTTCTTCCTTGATAGACTTCCAGTTCTCCCGCATGTTGTTCAAGAGCTTGCCCAATTCCTACCACGTTACCATGACCAAAAATCGTAAAGATTCCTTTGATAAACTTTGTTTCCTTTCCATCCACTTCGACGTACTGCTGGTTTAAGAACTTTACAAGAGCTTGTGCCGTTGTCATTCTTTCCGTCGTCATTTCTTTTTCCCCTTTCATAACAAAGGGAAGTCTTCAGAACAAGCTGTTCCTAATACTCCCCTCTTATTTTTTGTTTACAACTTACCAGCGTGCTGTTACCATTTTCTTTCTTGTATAGAACTCTACACCATCTGTTCCGTTCGCGTGCAAATCACCATAGAATGAATCCTTCCATCCTGAAAACGGGAAGAATGCCATCGGGGCTGGAACACCTACGTTTACCCCTAACATACCGGATTCAATTTTTTCACGAAACTCACGAACGCTCGAACCGCTGTCTGTATAGATGCACGCACCGTTTGCAAAGCGTGATTGGTTTGCAATATCAATGGCTTCTCCAAGATTGTTAACTCGAATAATTGATAGCACCGGAGCAAAGATTTCATCTTGCCAAATTTTCATTTCCTGCGTAACGTTATCAAAAATAGTTGGGCCAACGAAATATCCGTTCCCTTGAACCGCAGCGTCACTACGCCCATCACGAACAAGCTTAGCACCTTGCTCAATGCCTGATTCAATATAGCCAAGCGTGCGCTCTTTATGTCCTTCACGAATAACTGGACCTAAGAAAACATTTTCTTCGAGACCATTTCCAATCACAATGCGATTTGCTTCTTCAACTAGTCGATTGATCAATTCATCTGCTACGCCTTCTTGCACTGTAACAACAGATGCAGCCATGCAGCGCTCACCAGCAGACCCAAACGCGGCGCCTACAATTTGCTTTGTCGCTACGTCTAAATCAGCATCGTTTAACACGATTGAATGATTTTTTGCACCGGCTAAAGCCTGAACCCTTTTTAGATTTTCCGTTCCTTTTTTATACACGTATTCGGCTACTGGCTGTGAACCGACAAACGAAATTGCTTTCACGTGCTTATGTTCCAATAGTCCATTTACTACATCATGTGCACCGTTTACAATATTTAGCACGCCTTTTGGCAAACCAGCTTCTTCAAATAACTCTACTAAGCGTGCTGCTAAAAGCGGTGTACGCTCAGATGGTTTCAGCACAAACGTATTTCCGCAAGCGATGGCTAATGGGAACATCCAGCATGGCACCATCATCGGGAAGTTAAACGGCGTAATTCCGCCAATAACGCCGATTGGATAGCGATACATTCCTGATTCAATTCCTGTTGCGATATCAGGCAACTGCTTGCCCATCATAAGCGTAGGTGCACCTGCAGCAAACTCAACGCACTCAATTCCACGCTGAACTTCACCGTATGCTTCGTTATAAGACTTACCGTTTTCAAGCGTTACAAGCTTTGCTAGCTCATCCCAATGATTAACAAGAAGTTGCTGGTACTTAAACAAAATACGCGCACGCTTTGGCACGGCTACCTGTGACCAAGTTTGAAACGCTTCATTTGCGGTTTCTACTGCGCGATCTACATCTTCTTTTGTCGATAACGGAACGTTAGCAATCACTTCGCCTGTTGCAGGATTGTAAACAGGCTCCGTTCTCGAAGTAGAAGCTTCTACCCATTGTCCACCAATATAGTTTTTAACGTCTTTGACGGCTGTTTGTGTCATCGTGAAATCTCCCCTTTGTTATTAATAAGTTTCCTGTAAAATTTCTTCCGCTGAGCTCATAAACTCTTTAATTTCGGCAGCGGTTGGCATCGCGTCAGAGCAGCTATGACGTGAGATAACAATCGAAGCCGATGCACTTCCAAACCTCATGGCTTCTTTTACATTCATCCCAGTCATCAGGCCATAAATAAAAGCTGATGCATATGAATCGCCAGCACCAAAGGTTTTCAGCACCTTTGTTTTAAAAATGCCGCCGCGATAGGAGTTGCCATCTTTCGTATAGGCGATTGATCCTTCACCACCGTGCTTGATAATCACGATTTTGGCATTATAAGAAAACCATCTATTTGCCGTTACCTCATCACTAGAAGCTTCTAAGTTTAATAGCTTTTCCATCATGTCAAATTCTTCACGTGTACCGATAATCACATCGCATTTCTCTGCGGCCAAGTTATAGTAAGTTGACGTTTCTTCTTCTGAAGCCCACGTATACGGACGATAATCTATATCAAAAAACACTACTACTTCATGTTTTCGTGCATATTCTAACGCTAAGAAAACGGCTTCACGAGATGGACTTTGTGCGAGTGCTGTACCAGAAATTAAAAGTGCTTTTGATTGCTTGATGTATGCTTCTGATACGTTGTGGACATCAAGCTTTAAATCTGCAACATTATCACGATACATCAATATACTACAATCCGTCGGGCTTTTAATTTCGGTAAAAGCTAATCCTGTTACCGCTCCTGTACGATCAATTGCAACATGATTCGTATCGATATTGTTCTCTGTGAGATAGGATGTAATAAAACGCCCCATTTGATCATCAGAAACTTTACCGATGAATCCTGTGTTCAAACCAAGGCGAGATACGCCAATTGCAATGTTCGCTGGAGAACCTCCAACATATTTCGTAAACGTCTTTGTTTCTTCCATCGGACGCTGTGTTTCATTAGCATTTAAATCGATACACAATCGTCCAAGGGCAACAAAATCAAGGGGACGGTCTTGCTTAAACTGTAGTTTGTTCATTATCTATCCTCCTGCTTTTTATCAATTAGGTTAAGCGCTTAATCATTTTGCATGATAAAACGTAATTCATCCATTTGTTACGTATGATTCTTCTAGACGTACAGGTCTTCCTGATAACAGTGATTCTTTTGCTGCTTTCGCAATTCGTTCTGCTTGAAACCCATCATTTCCACTGCAAGTTACAGGTTGATCTGTTAAGCACGCTGTCGCGAATTCTTTTACTTCTTCAACATAGGCTTGCGTATAGCGCTCTAAGAAAAAGTATAATGGTTTTTCTTTTACCACGTGTTCACTTGTTGATACCTGAACCGTTGTCGGAATGCAGTTATCAGCTGTCGCTACCCCTTTATTTCCAAAAACTTCGAGTCGTTGATCATAGCCATATACTGCTTGTCGACTGTTATCAATGACACCAAGCGCTCCGTTTTCAAACTTTAGCGTTACAATCGCTGTGTCAATATCCCCTGCTTCTCCGATTGCCGGATCTACTAGTACCGTTCCATGAGCGGAAACCTCAACGACTTCGCTATCCATTATGTAGCGAGCCATATCAAAATCATGAATCATCATATCCATAAATAAGCCGCCAGATGCTCTCACATAATCTATGCTTGGAGGCTGTGGATCACGAGACGTTATCTTTAAGACGTGAGGCTGCCCAATTTCATTTGTTTTTACAAGCTCTCGTACCTTTTTAAAGTTTGGATCAAAGCGGCGATTAAACCCTACTTGAAGCTTCACTCCAGCTGCTTCTACTGCTTTTAACGCATCGTGTGTTTCTTCAACAGAGAAGCTAACCGGCTTTTCACAAAAAATATGTTTTTTTGCTTGAGCAGCTTCTTTAATAATAGCTGCGTGTGTATTGGTTGGTGAACAAATAAACACTGCATCAATTTCACCATCATTTAATAAATCCTGATAGTTCGTTGTTAAGACGTCAATTTCATTTGTTTTAGCCCAATCATGCAGGTGATCTACCACCACATCTGAAACCGCTTTAATTTTAATTTGTGGAATTAGCTTTAAGTTATCAACATGAAGCTTTCCAATTCTTCCTGCTCCTATTATCCCCACCGTTAAAATATGAGTCATTGTTTTATATCCTCCCATCCATACTGTTAACTCTAGTACGCATTGCTCAATTTAAAATTAAGTTAAGCGCTTTCTTAAATTCTATTATACATACATTCTAGTGAATCTCAATATTTTTTTAATTTTTAAATAACTTAATTTCTGAGAAAAACTAAATTATCTTTTTCTAACCTTATTATATAAACATTCAATTGTCCTTTATCAAAGTTAAAATGAATTTTAAAGAGTCCAAAAACCCCATAAATTTAATTGACTTTTCAGAAATGTAACCGTATACTTCTTTTTATGAATAGAGTTAAGCGCTTTCCTTTCTTAAAAACTTTGAAAGTGGTGGATGGACAAATGAATATGCTTGAAACGAAGAACTCATGGATTGACAGAATGGGCATTCCTTCTAATCTATTTTGGGGCTACATAGGTATCGTTATATTCATGATTGGAGATGGCCTTGAGCACGGATGGCTATCACCTTATCTAGTAGAACGTGGTTTATCAATGGAACAAGCTGGTTTTTTATTTTCCCTTTATGGTATTACTGTTGCCATTAGCGCATGGTTTTCAGGTGTCCTTGTTCAAATGTGGGGCCCGAGAAAGACAATGATTATTGGCGTTATTTCATTTATTATTGGTTCTATTGTTTTTATTGGCATAGCTATTCCAAGCTTGAACTATCCTTTAATTCTCTTATCTTATGGACTTCGCGGGTTAGGCTATCCACTTTTTGCTTATTCATTTTTAGTTTGGGTTTCTTATAACACGCCTCAGCAATCATTAGCTAGAGCTGTTGGCTGGTTTTGGTTTGTCTTTGAGCTTGGTCTTAGCGTTATCGGCGCTTTATACTCTAGCATAATGGTAAGCCGAATTGGAGAAGTTGCGACGCTATGGACTGCTTTAGTGTTCGTTGCGATTGGTGCTATTTTATCTATCGTCATTAACAAAGATCGATTTAACGGTAAAATTGTAAGCGATAACAAAACAAAAGAACTTCTAAAAGGTTTAACTATTATGGCTGAGAAGCCGAAAGTAGCGATTGGTGGCGTAGTAAAGATTATTAATTCCGCTGCAAAATTTGGCTTTGTGGTCTTTTTACCAACGTATATGGTTGGTTTTAACTTTACGATTACAGAATGGCTCCAAATATGGGGCACATTATTTTTTGTCAATATTGTCTTTAACCTCATCTTTGGTGTTATTGGCGATAAGTTCGGCTGGGTTAACACCGTAACGTGGTTCGGTGGCGTTGGATGCGGACTAGCTACACTTGCACTTTACTATACGCCCCAAATTTTTGGCCATAATTACTGGGCATTGATGCTAGTTGCCTGCTTCTATGGAGCGGCTTTAGCTGGGTACGTGCCGCTAACTGCTCTTGTCCCATCTCTTGCTCCTGATAATAAAGGAGCTGCAATGTCCGTATTGAACTTAGGGTCTGGTCTAGCTGCATTTGTTGGCCCAGCTATTGTGGCATTATTTATCGGTCCTGTCGGTGTCGGTGGCTTAATGTGGATCTTTGCCATCCTTTACTTTGTTGGCGCTTTCCTAACAAGATTTTTAGCATTACCTGAGCAAACCACGAGTTATCAACCTGCAGATCAACACCAAAGGCTGTCCGTATAACTCCATAAAAGGTGTAGAGAACGCCTCACATAATGTGAGGCGTCTTATTGTTACTTTGTGCTAGAGTAAGATTTAACATAAACCAGCTCACCCGTTTCAAATGATTCTTTACACGCATATCCCAATAGCGAAGCCTGCACGCCATCTTTAGCAGTGATAGTTGGCTTGTTCCCCGTTTGAATACAATGAATAAATTCTTCAACCTCTGACAAATATGCCTGTGCGAATCGTTCATTAAAATTGGATACGCACTCCTTCAAAGCACCTGCGTCGTTAAAAATGGTTACCGCGTTCTTTTCAGGAACAGTTCCAATTCGCAGACTTCCTTTTGTACCGATAATTTCTGTTTCAATATGATACCCGTGACGGCTATTTCTTCCTGCTGCAAAAAGACCCATCGTACCATTTGAAAACTTTACAAGAGCCGCTCCTGTTTCTGCATCATTTAACTCTGTGAATGCTGGAACTGAATATGCTCCTCCAATTGCCCACACCTGCTCGGCTTCAGCTCCAAGATACCATCTGGCAAGGTCAAAATCATGCACAGCCATGTCTAAGAATATACCGCCGCTATAGTTTTTTTGGGCAAATTTCAAAAATGATTCCAAGCCTTCCGTAGGATCGAACCCGTAGCAACGAACCATCACAGGTTCACCTATTGCCCCTTGTTCAATTTGTTTTTTGGCATATGCATATGAATCATCATACCTTCTCATGAAGCCCAGCATAAATACTTTGTCTTGGTGGCGATTAATAATTGTCTCAATCTTTTCCACCTCTTCTAAGTAAAGCCCTAATGGCTTTTCACTGAACACATGATACCCCGCTTCTAATGCTTGCTGAATTTGATCACAGTGGAAATTAGAAGGTGAAGCAATAAAAATGGCATCGAGCTCACTGTTCTGTAACATTTCTTCATAGGATGTATACGTATATGGAATATTCCACTTATCACTTAGTTCGGCTAACTGCTCCGTATTTAAGCCGCAAATTGCTTTTAATTCACAGTTTGGAATGCGAAAAGCTAAATTCTCAGCATGCTGAATTCCAAGCCTGCCTAACCCTACAATTCCTACCTTTACTTTGTTCACAGAATCTCTCCCCTTTTACTCCAATATGTTTTTAACAGACCCCCGCTCGATAAGTTCAGGAGTTAGCATAACCCTTTGTTTAATGGACTCACTTCCGTTAATAGTCTTTAAGAGCTGCGCAAACGTGTATTCAGCCATTTGCGTAATCGGTTGCTCAATGGTTGTTAATCCCGGATCAGCCATTTCAGCATAGATTGTATTGTCAAATCCAATAACCGACAAATCCCCAGGGATAGCTAATCCCTGTTTTCGAGCCTCATTCATAACCGCTACGGCAATTAAGTCCGTACAGGCAAAGACAGCGGTAGGTTTTTTAGGGCCTGATAAAAGTTCACGCGCTGCTCTTTTGGCATCCTCAATAACTGAACGACAGCTAATTACATCACTATCTTCTAAAAGAACCTGCTCTTCGTTTAATGCCTGTGTAAACCCATTTAAACGTGCTTTACTACTGCTACGATCTTGTTCCATAATAATTGCTATTTGACGGTGCCCTTTACTTGTTAAGTGATTTCCTGCTAAATAACCACCTCTTACATCATCTGTGGTCACAACATGAGTGGAAACTGACGGATGATCTACAGAAAACAGAACAAGTGGCAACTCCCTGCTTACAATTTTGTTTACTAACTTAAAATTATTTAGCTCAGTAGCAACCACAATGCCATCTACTTGCTTTTTTAACAAGAGCTCTACATATTCGTTTTCACGTTCTGGCTGATTATCCGTACTACAAAGAAACAATGTATATCCTGCAGATCGCGCACTATTTTCAAAAGCACGCGCTACCTCTGCAAAAAAGGGATTTGAAATATCTGGTACTAACACACCAATTGTATACGTTTTCTTTCCAGTCAAAGCTGCAGCTACGCTACTTGGTTGATAATCGAGCTCTTCCATGACCTTGTGAACTTTTTTTCTCGTCTTCTCACCGATACGACCTGTTTCGTTAATAACTTTTGATACAGTGGCGATAGAAACTCCAGCTTTTTTCGCTACATCATAAATTGTTGTTTTCATTCTAGTTCTTCTCCTCTTAATCTTCTCTTTTAATTATCTTATCATGAATGAGTTATTCATATCCTTTACAAGGCGCTTTCTACATGGATTCTTAACACGCCCGATTAAGAGTTTCTATCGCACATTAAGAGCTTAACACTGCTATTACTTTGAAATACTCTGTAAGAACTCTAGCTTTTCCTGAGCGTTTTCTTGTGTGATGATATCAATTCCACTATCAATGCGTTTTTCAATTTTTTCACCCTTAATCGTTTTTAACGCATTTTCTACACCTTGATATCCCATGTCGTATGGACTTTGCGCAATCGTACCAGCCATCTTACCAGCAATAATTGATTCAACAGCTTCAACCGTTCCATCCGTACCAATTACAGGAATATCTCCTTTGCCTTCAAGAGCACGTAAAGCGCCAAGTGCCATATCATCATTTGCAGAAAATACACCTTTTACATCTTTATTTTTTTGCATAATATTTTCCATAACCGACATCGCTTTCGTTTTATCACTATCAGCTGGCTGTTCAGCTACAATCTTCATACCTGCCTTTTCAAGTTCTTCTTTCGCTCCTTTAATACGAGCATCCATTGCTGAATTCCCAAGTGCTCCTGCAATTAAAGCAACGCTATCTCCTTTTTCTAGCATGGATGCAAGAAGTTTTCCGCCTTCTTGACCAGCCGTATAGTTATCTGTACCAATAAATGCCGTTTTTTCCTCAAAATCAGCATCTGTATCAATTAACAGTACTGGTAAATTACCTTGAGTTGCTTGCTTTAAGACAGGTACAACCGTTGAAGGCTGAGATGGTGATACTACAATTGCTCCCGGCATTTGATTGATAGAATCCTCAATCATATTTACCTGTTCAATAACTTGCGATTCAGAAGCTGGTCCAACTATATTTACATCCACACCTAGATCTTTTCCGGCTTCTTTTGCTCCTGCTTCAACGTACTTCCAATAAGGACTACTTAGCGTTTTTAACACGACCGTTACGCTTTCTTCTCCTCCTCCAGATGCTTTATCACCACTGCACCCTGCCGCAACTAGTAACCCAGCTGCCATTGTTAACATCCCTAACTTTCTGAATCCTTTTTTCATCATCATTTCCCCCTTTAGAATAGATAACCAAAATGTAAACGCTTAATTTTCATGAGCCTTTTTTACTTTTTCTCTGTCTAAGTACGTCTACATATACTGCTGCGATAATGACGACTCCAATAACCGCCATTTGAAAATCAGCTGAAACATTGAGTAAATTCAGTCCATTTCTTAATACGGCAATGATCATGGCTCCAATTAGCGTTCCCCATACAGTACCTACCCCTCCAAAGAAGCTTGCTCCTCCGATAATAACGGCTGCAATTGCATCTAATTCGTAAGATAAACCAGCGAGCGGGAACGCAGAATTGACGCGTCCAACCATAACAAGTCCAGCCAGCGCTGCCATAAAGCCGCTGATTGTATAAACTATAATGAGAACGCGATCTACATTAATTCCTGATAAGTGGGCTGCTTCTTTATTGCCCCCAATTGCATAAATATATCGGCCTGTTTGTGTTCTTGTTAAAAAGATGTGGAAGATAACGTACATCACAATGACAAGTAAAAAACTGATTGGAATCGGCCCAACAAACTCTCCACCTAAAAATTGAATCATGTAAGGAAAGCCTGCAATAGGAGCTGCAGCAGTAATAATTAACGCAATACCACGAGCAATATTCATCGTGCCAAGCGTTGAGATAAATGGATGAGGCAAGCGAAGTTTTGTAAGTAAAATTCCATTTAACCATCCAAAGAATATACCAACTAATAAACAAACAAGAATACCTAGAATTGGATTCAATCCCATAGTAACAGAGACAATACCCATGACCATAATTGAAACAGCTAGTATTGATCCAACAGATAAATCAATGCCTGCTGTTAAAATAGGTAAAAGCATTCCAAGTGCTAATAGAGCATTAATAGAGGACTGACGAGCGATATTCATAATATTATTTACAGTAAGGAATTTGTCAGATAGCATTGTAAGAATAACGCTTAATATAACAAGACCAATTAAGGCACCAAACTTACCTAAGTAGTGCTTAAGTGACTTCTTTTCGTTATGCATTGGCTTTTTTTGAATAATAACTTCACTCATTACGTTCAGCCTCCTGTCGCTGCTTTCATGATTATTTCTTGATTTGCTTCTTGAATCTCTAAATCAGCCGTAAATTTACCTTCATTCATTACAAGTACACGATCACACATTCCAAGAATTTCTGGTAAATCAGATGAAATCATAAGAACAATTGCACCCTTTTCTACAAGCTCATTCATTAAACGATATACCTCGACTTTGGCACCTACATCAATCCCTCGAGTCGGTTCATCAAAAATGAAAACCTTTGCTTGCGTGCAAAGCCATTTGGCAATAACGACTTTCTGCTGATTGCCACCGCTTAGCTTACGAGCATGAAGCTCAATATTATCAGGACGTACTCGAAGTTCTTTAATATAGTTGTCTGCTGTTTTCTTAATGGTGTTTAAATTGATAAGATTGTTTTTTTGCTTGAACATTTTTGTATTAGCTAAGGAGATGTTAAAATCTAGAGGTTGATCCAGCAGTAACCCTTCATTCTTTCGATCTTCGGTAATGAATGCAATGCCTGCATTGATGGCGTCTTTAGGTGATTTAATATGAACTTCTTTCTTATCGATATATACGCTTCCGCTTTCTTTTTGGTCAGCGCCAAAGATTGCTCTAGCCAACTCTGTTCTTCCTGCTCCAACCAATCCGGAAATGCCGACAATCTCACCGTATCTCAGGGTAAAGTTAAGCTTTTCTTTAAAACCTTTGACATGAAAATCTTTGATACGAAAACCTTCACCTCCAAGTACAAATGATTGCTTTGGATATTTTTCATCTAGAGTTCTTCCAACCATAAGCTCAATCCACTTATCCGTTGTTGTTGTGCGAACTGGTAGCGTATCAATTTGAAAACCATCTCGTAAAATAGTAATTCGGTCTCCCATTCGCTTAATTTCATCCAGCCTATGAGAAATAAAAACAATTGCAATACCTTTTTTCGTAAGGCCTTCTACTGTTGAATATAACTGTTCAACTTCTGTAGAACTTAGGCTGGCAGTTGGCTCATCCATAATGATTAACTTCGCATCCAAGGTAAGCGCTTTAGCAATTTCTACTAATTGTTGCTGACCAATCCCTAATTCACTGAGCTGCTTATCTGCAAGATCTGGGCTTTGTCCTAGCATGGTCAAGTAGCGCTTTGCTTCTTCTCTCATTTGTTTATGATTTAAAAGAGAAGCCTTTCCACGTTGCTTTAATTCCCTGCCAAGGAAGATATTTTCATAGACTTTCAGCTGTGGAATAACGTTAAGCTCTTGATAAATTGTTGCGATTCCAAGCTTCATAGAATCTACCGGATTGTTAATCTGCACAAGCTTTCCTTCCCAATAAATCTCTCCGTCATCCTTTTCGTAAGCCCCTGTTAAAATTTTAATGAGAGTTGATTTTCCAGCTCCGTTTTCTCCTAACAGAACGTGTACTTCTCCAGCTTTAACATTTAAATCAATGCCTTTTAGAACATGGTTATTGGAAAAACTCTTTTTAATTCCTTTCATTATAAGCAACGCTTGATTGTCACCTATCATGTAAAGACCCCTTTCATCTCCTAATTAAAGAAAGCGCTTTCCTAATTGATTTGAATTATAAATAGTTTTATGGAGATTAGCAACAACTTTTTTCAGAAAATTTTCTCTTTTTATAATTATAGGCATGCTTTCTTCTAAGCAAATCTATATTCTAAGATATTAATTATCTCTCCCATATTCTCCAAGTAGTTATGTATTAAAAACTTTCTCTTGCGTATCTATTGAAAACAAAAAAGACTATTCATTGTATGAAATAATAGTTTGTGAAAAAAAAGATATAAAAAAGCCACATGAAATTTTTTCATGTGGCTCTTCCTCACACAACCGTTAACGCCAGCGAAGGATTGCTTGGATACAGAACTTGAGATAAAATCTTGTACCCTTTTTCTTGCTCAAATACCGTACGTGCTTCTTGTTCTGATTCAAACTCAAACATTCTCATTTCATTTCGACTAGAATAGATGGTCACAACCCACATCCTTCGAACCCCTCCGTTTTCATGAAATTATTGTTCTCTATGAACAGCTTTGATAGTTACCGCTTACGCTAACTGGTGCGCAACTTGGTAGTTATGCTTTGTATATACGTACCCCTCTAAAATCATCCTTGCTGTACGCATCACCTTAATGCCTTGCATTTGTCCGGCAATGAAATCTACTTTTGTTTCCATGATACCTGCAGGATGAGCCAAGCGAATGACAGGGCTATGAATATCAACGAGTTTTGAAACAATTGTTCCCTCCAGAAATGCTGAAGCTGTTGTACAAATCGCACCGGTTATAGCTAATGCTTGATGTGGTTTTTGCATAGACATCATACGAATAGCCACATCCATTTCTTCACTTTTCCGTTCCCTTCCTGAGCTGTCCTTATAATTTCTCGGAGGAGCAATAATTGTCATTTTAGGAACAGCTGGTGATTTTATTGTTGCCTCTTCTTTCTTAGCGAATCCGCAAATTTCAGCTGCTTGTGAGCGGATTTCTTCTAAATAATAAAGAGTGTCTTCCGAATATTCAGCAGGTAACTCATAGCCTGTAAGGCCGATATCTTCTGCTTTTACAAATACAAGAGGGTTAGCTACATCGACAATTGATGCTGGTATAAGTCCCTTGGATGTTTTAATCATATCAATAGCATTTCCGGTTGGAAAAAGCTTTCCTGTTACGGCTCCTTCAGCTTGGGTAAATGAAAGATAAATAGGTGAGCCAGTACCTGGAACACCAGGGATTTCATAGGTTCCTTCCGTCTTCACTTGTCCATCTTCTACTTCCACTTCGGCTTTAATAATTTTTTGTGTATTGGTATTAAGTATCGTTACGGTAGTGATTGGTTCTTTTGGTGTCACAAATCCTTGTGCAATTGCATATGGTCCAACAGCTGATGAGATGTTCCCACAGTTTCCTTTAAAATCAACGAGTTGATGATCGACACTAATTTGAGCAAACGTATACTCTACATCTACTCCTTCAATTTCTGATTGCTTAATAATTGCCGCTTTACTAGTTAACGAGTTTGCTCCACCTAATCCATCAATCTGCCTTTGATCAGGACTTCCCATAATATCTAGTAAAAAATCTTTCCAAAGTGCTTGATCACTTGGCATATGGTCCATGTTTAGAAAGATTCCTTTGCTTGTGCCTCCACGCATAATCGTTACAGGAATTCTCATTCATCACACCTTCTTTTATATTCTAATTATTCTTAATTTTCCTATCTCTTTCTTCAAAAATATAGTATGATAAATCTGTTCATAAGTACAATAGATAATTTATTTCAAAAATAAGAAAAAAAACTTATAACTTAGTTTGGGGTGTCAACTATGGATGAAAAAGATTGGATTGCTTTAAAAATACTATTTGAGGAGCGAAATATTAGCCGAGCTTCTGAACGATTATATATTTCTCAGCCAGCTTTAACCTATCGCTTGAAGAATTTAGAGAAAGACTTTGGAACAAGTTTGTTTTTTAAAACGAAAAAAGGAATTGAATTCACATCTGAAGGTATTTACCTTGCTGAGTATGCACAGGATATGCTGGCTGAGCTTCAAAAAACAAAAGATTATATGCTAAATATGAAACAAGAAGTGCGTGGAACGCTACGCTTAGGTGTCTCTAGCAACTTTGCACAATATCGCCTGCCAAAGTTACTGAAGAAGTTTTCGCTTCAATATCCTCACGTTCAATTTAACGTCAATACCGGCTGGAGCACAGATATTATGAACCTTCTTGATACATCTGCTGTTCAGCTTGGTATTTTAAGAGGAAACTATGATTGGTACGGCGTAAAGTCTCTACTAACAAAGGAACGGTTATGTCTAATTTCAAAAACAGAGTTAACGATTGACGAATTGCCCAGCCGCCCATTTATCAACTATAAAACTGACAGCTCATTAAAAAACTTAATTAATGACTGGTGGCATGATCAGTTTGCTGAGCCTCCTCGTGTGACGATGGAAACAGACCGTCAAGAGACGTGCAAAGAAATGGTAAAGAATGATTTGGGTTTTTCTATTTTACCTGAAATTTGTTTACAACCTTCAGATAATCTTTTTGTCTATGGACTCTCTTATAAAAACGATGAGCCCGTGCTACGAAATACGTGGCTTATGTATCACCAAGATGTTTTAAACCTATCAACTGTTAAGCACTTCATCGACTTTTTAAATAGAGAAACTGCGAACATTTCACCATTTAACTTATAACTTCTGCGTGAGGTTATAAGTTTTTTTTTTGACTTTTTGATAAAAATATATATTTCACTTATCTCCTACCGTGTAATATTCTTAAAACATAGAATTTTTAAACGACTAACAACCACGCAAATTCTTACTGTTTCACAACTCTTATTTGAAAGCGGTTTCTATTAAAAAAAGAGGAGGGGATTACGATTCTTACATTCTTAGGAATCTCAATGGTTATTGTTTTTACGTACTTAATTATGACAAAAAAGTTATCACCTATTAACGCGCTCACAATTGTTCCAATTGTATTCGCCATTATAGGTGGATTTGGATCTAAACTTGGGGAAATGATGCTAGAAGGTTTAAAAGTAGTTGCACCTTCAGCCGCTCTACTGCTGTTTGCTATTTTATTTTTTGGTATTTTAATAGATGCAGGCTTGTTTGATCCGCTTATTAAAAAGATGCTGCAAATTGTAAAAGGAGATCCTGTTAAAATTGCGATTGGAACAGCTATTTTAGCTTCTACTGTTGCGTTAGATGGAGACGGGACAACAACGCATATGATTACCATTTCAGCTATGCTACCACTTTATTTACGCTTGGGGATGAATCCGCTAATTCTTGCTATTATTTCACTTCTATCTTTAAGCATTATGAGCGGTATGACACCTTGGGGAGGCCCTGCTACTCGCGCAATTGCTTCACTTGGATTAGATGCTAACGAATTCTTTATCCCATTGCTTCCAACAATGCTTGGTGGTTTATTAACCGTCATTGGTGTTGCTTACGCTCTCGGTAGAAAAGAACGACAGCGTCTGGGAGTTATTGATATTGAATATAAGAAAAATCATGCGGGGGAACTGCCTGAATTAGCAGCTGCTTATGAAGTAGCTCAAACAGAAAGTTTAAAACGCCCCAAATTAATTTGGATCAACTTATTGTTAACGATTGTCGTAATGGTTGTGCTTATTATGGGCGTTATGCCTGTACCTGTTCTCTTCTTAATTGGATTTGTCCTAGCATCCATGATTAACTATCCAAACATCGAACAACAAAAAGAACGCCTACTGGCTCATTCGGGAAATGCGCTTACCGTTGTGACGCTTGTGTTTGCTGCAGGAATTTTCACTGGCATTTTCTCAGGTACCAAAATGGTAGACGCAATCGCTAACTCACTCGTTGCGATTATCCCAGATTCTTTAGGCTCTTTCTTTCCAGTCGTCGTTGCGTTAACAAGCATGCCGTTTACTTTCGTGCTTTCAAACGACGCTTATTACTTTGGCGTGTTACCAATTTTAGCTGAAGCCGGTGCGGCTTATGGCGTAGACCCTGTTGAAATTGCAAGAGCTTCTATTCTTGGGCAGCCTGTTCACTTTTTAAGTCCATTAGTTGCTTCTACACTGCTTCTTGTTGGAATGGTAAAAACGGATATTGGAGAACTGCAGCGCTACGGATTTAAATGGGCCATTATTTGTTCATTATCCATTACCATTATCGCAATTCTAACAGGTGCCATTACCGTTTTATAACGATAAAAGAGCTGTGAAACGAAGTTCACAGCTCTTTTTTATGTTGAGGTATTGTCTTAATTACATCGACAATTGTTTTTGCGATGGTCATAACCGTAAACAATCTCGTGTCATTTAGAAACTGCGTAGCAGGAAATGGATCCACGTAATTGACCATTCCTTTTATATGATAGTCGCCAATTTCAGGGAGCACTTTTGCTAGCGCTTGCCCTGGCACTAGCGGCCCTTCTTTTATTATTACGTCACCCACTTGGCTTTGTTCCCCAAGGCACGCATCGATGCTAATAATGAAAGGCTTTATGAATCGCTTATTCACGTCTTTAATCATCTCTTTTAAATTAAAAGCATGAACCGGTTGCTCTAGCGTACCATATACTTCAAAAGGTATGTCTCTTTCTACTAGCATAGTCCCTACCAACGGACCCAAAGAATCTCCTACGTAGCGATCGGACCCAATACAAAGAAAGACAATATCCCGGTTCTCACGCTGCGCTTTTTGAATAATGCCTAGCAGCTGTGCCGAAGCATATTCCACTTCTCTTTCTTTTTGGCTGCTTTTTGCTTTTACAATCCAAGCCGTTGTTGCAGATTCTTTCTTTTCCTCTTCCGTTCGCTTGAAAAAACTGCCCATCTCCCTCGCCTCACTTTTGTCAGTCCTCTTTCTATTTATTATAGCAAGATTTTGTTACCTCAACAGCTACCGAGCTACTTTTCCCTATTATTCATAAGGAGTGACACTCATCAACCCAATAACTAGTAAGAAGAGAAGAAGCAAAATAAGTGCTAAAGAATCAATGATGATGGGCAAACGAGCGGTCTTTTTAGCAAAAAAATACGAGATGCCATAAAATAAAAATGGAAGATTAGTGGATAGATAAACGACCATCGTACATCCTAACAGAAATAGTAAACCTATTATGTACCCACACCACTTAATACAGTTCACGTTCCTCAACGAATACCCCCAAAGCTCAACGATTCCCTAAGCTGGTGGTTCTTTAAAAACGTATCGATTGCTGCAGGACGATCTAGTAAATAGCCCTGTACTACCTTAATATCTAATGTAAGCGCGATTGCCAAGTCCTTTTCACATTCGATTCCTTCTAAAATGAGAGTAGTGTTTCCTTCATTATATTGCGATAAGCACTTCACCATTTCTTGCTTTTCTTTTGAATGTGCTAACCCTTTTGAAAAATAGCCATCTAGCTTAATAATGTCTGGACGATGCTCCACAACGTGTTGAAGACTTCCCATCCCTGTACCTACATCATCTATAGCAATTTGAAATCCACATTGACGTAAATAGCTCAGCCCTTCTTTAAACAATGGAGATGACCAAATATTGTGCTCAAACGTACTTTCATTTAGTTCGAATACCACGCGCTTGAAGCTGTTTGGATACATAACTAACAAATGCTGAATAAAAAAGTGAAACTGTTTATCTATTACGGTAGATGGAAAAAGATTCACAAATAGCTTTTTACCTTGTAAAATTTCAAATGGAAAACAATCAATTGCTCCTTCAATCGCCATCATGTCAAGTTCCGCCAACTTTTCATCTTCATGTGCTTGTAAAAATAAATCGATAATAGGTGCATGAGAAGATTGTAGTCTTAACAGTGCTTCAAACCCAACTTTACTCCATTTATTCACACAATAAATCGGCTGATAAACAAACGTAAATTCCTCTTTGTCAAACTGTTTTGAAAAATAAGCTTCCATATTGCTCCCTTATTCCTTTCCATAATCATTGCATTTCGTGCGCTGCTGGTCTATCTGTGCGCAATCAACTCTTCAAACAAAACTTGTTTAGTCAACTATCATTTTATAAATCGGCAAAACACTTGATTATTTTAACACAAAAAACCGCCCACTTTTTGGTAGTGAGCGATTTTTTATCATTTTTATATTTTATTCTTTCAAGGTGACTCTTTCTTTACTTCCCATCCATGCTTGCACCCATGTTAATAATTGCTGGTCTTGATTTCTTCCTGCGATAACGGATAAACCAACAGGAAGCTGATTAACATAACCAGCTGGAATCGTAAGCTGTGGTAACCCTGCTAAACCAGCTAAGCATGTCATCTGCAGCGTATGTAGCCTTCGATTTTGAAGTTCTGGACCGACTGCATTCTTTACAGGGGCTACTCCTGGAGCTGTTGGTAGTACTAAGATTGTTTTCTCATCTAAAAGATGAGTAAGCTCTTTGGTAATCGTTTCACGAACTTGTTTAGCATCTGACATCTCTTCGTCTTTTAGTGTACTAGCCCATTCAAAACGTTCGGCTACATCAGGACCAAATGTAGGGTTAAATCGTTTAATCCATTCTCCGTGAGCGCGCCAAACTTCAATTCCCTGCAGCATACGAAATGCTTCCATGCACTCACTTAGCTTATAAGAAAGCTGTATGTTCTCGTAGCCAACAGGATGATCTTGTAATAATGCCTTCACGTTCTTACCTGCTTCTTCATCTGCTAGTTCAAACAAGTTGCTTACTCCAACAATGTTCTCAAAAGAAGGTTCATGAGCTTGAGACACAAATAAAGCGGATGCAACATCAACCATCGTGTTTATATCTTTTGCCATAAATCCAATCGTATCAAAGCTAGGTGCTAACGGTATTAATCCTTCAACCGATAGTCTCCCGTGCGTCGGCCTAAATCCGTAAATACCGCAATAGCTCGCTGGAATTCGTATTGAACCACCTGTATCCGTTCCAACTGCAAAATCGACGAGACCAGCAGCTACTGCCACCGCTGAACCGCTTGATGACCCCCCTGGAATTCGGTTGTGATTAATTGGATGAAGAGGCGTTCCATAATGAAAATTTTCACCATTTAATCCATACATTAGTTCATCCGTATGCGTTACGCCCGTCAGCTTAGCACCTGAAGCTAGCAAACTTGTAACGACTTCAGCATGATTACTTGCTGGTTCATGAGTACGTAACCAATAAGGATTTCCCGCACTAGCCGTATGTCCTTTTACATCAAAAACATCTTTTAAAGCAAATGTTTTTCCACTTAACAATCCGGCGTTCATCGGCTCTACGATTATTTCTTTATTAAGAAATGCATTCCATTTATCGTTCATCATCACCGCTCCCTTTTCGCTTATGTCTCCTTTAAGCGTAATAACTTGCAGGATGATTGGTCAACGAATGTGTAATAACTTCTAACAAACGTTTAAAGACTGTAAAGATAATAATTTAAAATTGCTCTTTCTGTTTTAAACAGGGTAAAGTAATAGTAGTTTTTGATTTTATACGCAAAGGAATAGAATACTATGTCACAACACACCATTTTGTATGCGTTTATTGTTCTTGCCATTGTTTTAACGAGAGGCATTCCGTTAGCCGGCCGGCAAATGCACGGTCTTAACCAAGGCCTCACACATATAGGACGTTATTTTTCCAATTTAAATACGCTTTTGCATGAGGATGGACATGCTCTTATGGGGATGATTTTCGGAAAAGGTGTAAAGCGAATTGAGCTATACACAAACACAGAAGGAGTAGCAATTACGTCCACCTATGCTGGTGCTCGCGGCTGGCTTCCCCGCGTTATCATTGCACTGGCCGGTTACCCTTTCAGTTCAGCTATGACTTATTTATTCTTCTACCTGCTTGTACAACATCGCTACGACCTACTGTTTTATGGATTAGGAGGCATTTTGTTATTTAACCTTCTTTTCTTAGTAAGAAACCGTTACGGAATACTTTGGCTTGTTTCTATCCTTGCCATTTTAGGAGGCGTTTACTACCTAAACTCACCCACTCTCATTATGTATAGCATGATGTTTGTTGGAGCTATTTTGTTGGTTGAGTCTGTTTTATCAGCAGCTGTTATTTTTGTATTAAGTGTCAAGCAACCTTATCATGCTGGTGATGCAACCAGCTTAAAAGAACTCACGATGGTTTCAAGTCGAATTTGGGGACTTTTATTTTTCGTTCAAGCTTTGTACATAGCTTATTTAAGCGTTACGCTATTACACTAGAGCAGCACCGATACTTGGTGCTGCTCTTACTATTAATACAAAGGAAAAAAACCTCCCTCTTTTCCTTTTTAGACTTTCTGTCAACTCCCCCTGTCGAACGCTTGTCAAAGAACGACGTTAAAAATCTAGTTATTTTGACATACACACAAGAAAAAGATGTCGAAAATAGTAGGTTCATACAGAGAATTAGAGATAGATACTTCCTCCTATTTTGTCTATATCTGGTATAATAATAGTTATTAAAAACTATTATAGTTTAGAGTTTTTTATGAAAGGACGTGATTACCTACACAAATATATTAGGCCATTCTACTCCTAGAAATGGAGTGAACGTGATCCATAAACATTCGTTTCCTATACTCCTCACTTTATACACTTACGTTCATTCTCGTACTATTTTTACGCAAGGTATCATCTAGATATTGAAAAAGCAAGCGCTATCTTTTTTGAATCATTTGCAGTTGTCAACACGTGTAAACGACCAAAAAATAAAAGGGGGATGGTCAGTTGGCAAAGAAAAAAACAAAGGTAAGTGTCTTATTTTTAGCGATAATTTTAGTAATGGGAACTCTTTTCTTCAGCGCAAATAAAACAGAAGCTGCAGGAAGTACAACTCACTTCATTGTCATCAACAAAGCAAACAATCAATTAGCTTATTATAAGAACAATAAGCTCGTTCGTACCTTTTCAGTTGCGACTGGGCGTACGAATTCACTTACACCTGAGGGTAAGTTTCGTATTGTTAATAAGATTGTAAATCGTCCTTATTATACGGGTAAAATACCGGGAGGAGATCCGCGAAATCCATTGGGTAATCGCTGGATGGGGATTAACGCTCGCGGTACAAACGGTACAACGTATGCTATTCACGGTAACAATAATCCTAGTTCCATTGGAAAGTACATAAGCAGCGGATGCGTTCGTATGTACGATAACGAAGTGGAATGGTTATTTAGTCAAGTAACAGTAGGAACTCCAGTTGTGATTACCAATTCTTCAAAATCATTTGACGCGATTGCGGCCGCTAATGGATACAAAGTATCTAACAGCAGCCAGCCTTCTCAACCGACAGTTAGTGGTCTTAAAAAAGGAAGTCGCGGTAATGAAGTTCGCTCTCTTCAGCAAAAGCTCACTTCTCTTGGTTATGATACAAAAGGGGTAGATGGAGTATTTGGTAACAATACAGATACGGCTTTAAGAAGATTCCAAAAAGATCGCGGTTTATCTGTAAACGGCGTGGTTGACTCAGCTACTCAAAAAGCGCTAAATGGAGCAAAACCAGGTGTCAAACCGCCAGCAACAAGCACTGGTTTAAAGAAAGGAAGCCGTGGTAACGAAGTGCGTGCTCTTCAACAAAAGCTTACCTCTCTTGGCTTTAGTACAAAAGGAATTGACGGCATTTTTGGTAACAATACGGATGCTGCTTTGCGTCAGTTTCAAAAAGCTCGCGGACTATCTGTCACTGGAGTCGTTGATGCGGCTACACAAAAAGCACTAAACGGAACAACAGCTAGCAAGCCTTCTTCACCCAGCAAAGGCCCTAGTTTAACATCAGGGCCAACTTTAAAGCTTGGTAGCAAAGGAGATGCTGTAAAAGCTCTACAACAAAAACTTACTTCTCTTGGCTTTAATACAAACGGCGTAGATGGCATGTTTGGTTCTAATACAAGCGCTGCTGTTAAAAAGTTTCAAAGCGCAAACGGCTTAGCTGCTGATGGCATTGTTGGTCCAAACACATATAAAGCTCTTTCTTCTAAATAATACGATTAATTAAAGCAGAGTCTTTACAGGCTCTGCTTTTTCATGGTCTCTATGTATAAACCTTTATTGTGACTAGCATAATACAAGTGAATGTGAAAGTTTACAAGCGCTACTCACCTCACGTAACAAAGAGATTGTTTATCGCCTGCAAAACCTTAACATACTCTTATTTTCAATAGTGAAAAAAGACACAAGGATTTACGAAACAAGTCGAAACTGTCTATGATTGAGTTCTTTTTCTAACGCTTAATTTTAACAATTTCTTTGAATGTCTGCACCGAACGCTGGCGAACTTTCAAAAAGGAGAAGAAACAATGGAGAATTTACGAAAAAGCTTAGGTTTAAACACGATGCTTGTCATTATTTCTTTAAGTATTCCACTCATTTTAATGCAAATTTATGTATCACCCTTAATCGGTTGGACACTGCTTATCTTTAGTCCTATCGGAACGATTATCGGGGCAGTAAATCTGTTTAAGCACCATATCTATACAAGCCAATAACAACCTCTTAAAAAAAGAAGGTTGTTATTTTTATGTTAGCAAACGTTTATGAATCCAAATCGCTGCTTGGACTCCTTCCCCCATGGCTACTGCTGCTTGCTCAGAATGAGCAACTAAATCTCCAGCTGCCCATACGTTTTCCACATTTGTCTCTTTGGTTCGATGATTCGTTAACACATGGTTATTCTCTGTCGTATACACACCCAGCTGTTCTGCTAGATGACTTCGCACCTTATTGCCACCCAACGCTAGAAAACAATGATTGGCATGAATTATTTCACCGCTTTGCAATTCTATCCCTTTAAACTGACTTTTCCCTTCAACCAACACTTTTTTAATTTGTTCATTTTTATACGTTAACTTTTGCTCCTGGAGTTTTCGCTTTGTCTTAGTAGGCAAGACCTTCATTTCTTCGTCAACATAGACAATATCTTTTGTCCAATGAGTCAATGTACAAGCAAGGCTAGCTCCCGCTTCGCCTCTACCAATTATAATGACTCGACTGTCTTTTACTTCATAGCCATCGCAGTCCGGACAAATATACACGCTAATGCCAAGGCAACCAATCAGCTCTGGAAAGCTTGGCAAGTGATCTTTAATACCTGTTGCTAATAAAACCGTTTTACATTGATAACGCTCATCAGCCTTTGTGGTTAAAGCAATAGCTTGTTCGTGCTTAGCTGCCGATATTACGCGGTCAGTTACAAACTGTACGTTGTAGCGCATAGCTTGCTTCTTCCCGCGGTCTCTTAGTTCTTCTCCACTTACACCTTCTGGCCACCCCAATAAATTATGATACCTGTTACATAGATTTGAACGACCGTCATTGGAATCAATCACTAAAGTTTTGTGGCAGTATCTCCCAAGCTGAATCGCTGCTTGGAGACCAGCAATTCCGCCTCCAATAATAATGCAATCATAATAGTTTTCCAATGCTATTTGCCCACCTTAAAAGTTTTTTTACCAGTAGTAATATGTACGTTTTCAGCACAAATTATGAACGCACGAAAAAAGCAGCCTTAATCAGCTGCTTTTAATGAATGAAAATTCCTCCATGACTTTCCACCACGTGCTTCACCACATAATATAAACCACGCTCAAACTCTTTGTTCATTTTTGTTTGGAGTAACTTTTTCACGCAGTACTCTCTTTCTTCACCTTTTGTACGCTGAATAGCTGCCCATTCCTTACCCTCTCTATTTACTCCCTCTTCTAAAACGTATGCTTGAATCGCTAAGAAAAGAGAATTCGCTATGGCTTGGAACGTACGCTGACGATCGGTCGCTGAATGATAAGATGTAGACCACCCTGAAGGCTCGGTCACAAATCCATAGTAAAGCTCAGTCGCTAGCTGACTCGTCAACTCTTCAGGAAATACTTTATCGTCTTGTTGCAGAAGGTGCGAATACAAATGACTAATAGCCTTCGTTATGATTGGAGGAGCCAATATACTAAGATAAATGGGGTTAAGCTCTGCACCAACTTGTTTTGGAGTGCTGCTCACCTGGTTGATGCAAACCATTTTTGACAGCTGATGATCGTCTTCATCACTTCGATTTAAATAGGAGGCGATATCTACACGTACAGCCGTGAGGTAATAAGAAAGCTGGGTAGCAACAGCTTGTTCTTCTCGCTGAATACACGCTTGAATTGCTGCAGATAAACAATGCTTTTTCGCTCGTTCTTCAGCGTATCTTTCACCTTGCAAACGTTCAGCATGAGTAAAAATCATCTGCAGCTTATATCCATATCCATATGAAATTAGCTGTTTTAACTTATCAATCTTTATTTCACGTGAAGCATCATGAGTATATATAATATGATCCGCTTCTTTCACTTGATCATGAAGACTGGTTCCTCTTCTACTATCTTGAATTACAATAAGCTGTTCTTTTACTGAAGGAATAGTGGCATGGATAGACGTAATAAGAGGATAGCAGCTCGCTCCATCTGCTTTTTCCGCTTCTGTCGTCAAGCGATGTAAGGCCGTAAAGTAATGAGCCCGACTTTCCGTTGAAATGAATGCAAACTTAGGCCAGTCATCAATTCCATATGACCAAGTAAAATCACATTTTTCTTTAAATGACCTTTCAATACACGTTAAGAGCGTTTCAATTAGCTGCCGGTACTCCGTTTTTTGTAAAAACAGCTGTTCAAAATCCTCTGTTACTTCCGTACTTTCTTCTAAAACGGTATTTGTGAGACTTTTAATGGATTCAACATACTGAAAGATTCGCTTTGTGCTCTTTGCAGTGGAAGATTGTTCTGTAAAATAGCGAGGACTATAAGGAACCTCTCCAAATAAAGCTTCAAAGTGTAACTCAGGATTCCCATGCACAAGTGCAACTGCAAGATCATAGTCCGTTCCTCCACTCGCATAAACCAAAGCACTTTCAATTACCGTCTTTTCAAGGGTTTCATATACTTGCTGGCGTGACAGAAATGACACTTTTGCTTCATAAGCGGCGCTATGCGTCATTTCATAAACCGTATCGTAACTTGCTTTCCGAAAACGAATTGGAAATTTTTCACGCGCAGGGTGAATACCAAAAATCGCACGAACGATGGATGTTTTCCCACTTTCCGCTTCCCCGATTAGTGAAATGTGATAAGCATCCGTACTTTTGTTCACTGTTGAAGTATCTGGTTCGTCCACTTCATCATAAAATGCGTTCACCACGCGCTGATCATAGCGTGCTTTTGCTCGCCCTTTTACGGTGCTTGTCCAATACTCTTCTATACGTAACAGTTCATTCAGTTCTTCAACAAGCACATCTACTTCCTCTTGTTCAGCACATAGATAACGTTTCACAACCGGGTATTTGTTTCCGCTTTTATCTGTTTGAAAAGGATGCTGAAACAACACACACCATCCTTTTCGGCTAACGGATGGAAAAGCTTTTGCTCGAAAAAACTTCATTCTATCTCCCCCACTCTCTATCGCAAGACCTTATAGTTGAAATGTATGGGACGATGGAAGTATGTATGTCTGTAATTTTCGGGATGAAGGCAGGATTTTTATAACAAAGAGCGAACCTTTGATAAAGAGGTGATGAGAGCATGTTGACAAAAATTATAAAAGGCAGCATACCGGTGAATAAAAAGGGGTCATTTTCCTATGCTCAACAGCATTGGGCAGCACTTGCCCATGTCGATGGTTTTATTGGACAGCTAGGGGGATGGAATGTTGAAGATGAAACAGATACGTGCATTATTGCATTATGGAAAGATGAAGACTCTTATCAAGAGTTTATGAAATATACGCACGACTCTATTTTCTACAGCAGCAACCAGGATCAAACCTATACGGCGCTTGATGTATCCATTTCAAACCCTTCACAGTTTATCGGCGGTCGCTACAATTATTATCGAAGCAGCGCAATGGAAACACGTTACTTAATGAAGACTGAAATTGAAGTGGACTTTTATGATCAAAAAGATGTAGAAATATTAGTACAAAGTTTAGTAAATCCTTCATACAGGTGCTTATCTCATATCGTTGCTCCATTAAAGCATAATGAGATAACCATTTTTACGCTTTACAGCGCAGCGTGCCCAACAAAGACGGTTGATACGCTCGTGCACCCTAACGTTTTGCAAGCCCGCCAGTACATATATAAACTAGAACAAAATTGGAACGTTCTATCTCGTTAAAGACTAAAAGCTATGGCAGATGCCATAGCTTTTTTATGGTGTTATCATACAGACTTGCTGATTACGGATTGTAATGACTCGACTAGTCAGATGATTAAACAAACCATTTTCAACTACTCCCGGCATCATATTAAGCGTTACTTCTAACTCATGAGGGCGTTTAATTTCTTGAAAGTGACAGTCAATTATATAGTTTCCATTATCCGTAATAAAAGGCGTATGGTCTTCTAACAATCGAAGACGTGGCACACATCCAAGGTCTCTTATGTGCTTAGCTGTCATTTCCCACCCAAAACGAACCACTTCAACCGGTAAAGGAAACGCCCCAAGCGTTTGAACTAGTTTCGTTGAATCTGCCACGACAATAAATTGCTCAGATGCTTTGGCAATCATCTTTTCACGTAGAAGCGCCCCACCTCCACCCTTTATAAGTGAAAACTGATTGTCTACTTCGTCTGCTCCGTCAATGGCAAGGTTAAGCTTATTAACATCTGCCAGCGTCACGAGAGGAATGCCAACTTGGCGGGCAAGCTTTTCCGTTTCTTTCGAAGTGGGTACTCCTTGTATGCGAAGGCCGTTTTTCACTCGTTCACCAAGCTTTAAAATTGTGTAATAAACGGTTGAGCCTGTTCCTAGACCAACAATCATATCGTCTTTTACAAACTCAGCAGCTTTTTCACCGACGGCTTGTTTTTCAACCATAAACGTACCTCCCCTTTATAATATTCCTGAAAATAAGCGTGCGAAGGACTCTTTTGATCGCTCCATAAGACCTCGCTTATAGAAAGCAACGGGCTTAATGAGCTCGCTGTCTTCCATATCTTCTTCAAAGTGTTTGATTAAATCTTGAATAGCTTTTGAATTCATTAAAAAAGCATTTACTTCAAAGTTTAAGTGAAAGCTTCTCATATCCATATTAGCTGTTCCCACAGAAGCAAAATCATCATCAATAATGACAATTTTTTGGTGCATAAAGCCTTTTTGATAAGAATAAATCTCAATTCCAGAACGAATTAGTTCTCCAAAGTAAGACCTTGTTGCGTACTGAGTCAGAAAACCATCATTGATTTCTGGTACCATAATCCGAACGTCAATCCCTTTTTTAGCAGCGACTTGAAGAGCCATTCGAATCGTTTCATTTGGAACTAAGTAAGGAGTTGAAATCCAAATTGATTTTGTGGCACATGCAATCATAGCATAATAGTATTCGCTCATATTCTCATGAGTATCAGGACCAGTCGCAATGATCTGTGTAAAACCATCTCCTACGACAGGAACGGTCTTTGTGTAGCGCTCTTCAATAATTAAATTTTCTCCGGAAACGTACTCCCAGTCAAATAAAAAAACTGCATGGAGAGTTTGTACGGATTCTCCTACTAGTTTTAAATGCGTATCGCGCCAAAATCCAATTTCTTTGTTTTTCCCCAAGTATTCCATGCCGATGTTTAAGCCGCCGACATAACCAACTTCACCATCAATGACAATGATTTTTCGATGATTGCGGAAGTTAAATTTTTGATTAAAAAAGCCGGCTTGAATTGGCGAAAAGGCATAGACTTTAACGCCGTTGTCTCTTAACTCTTTAACATCTGCTCCTGATAGTGAAATGCTTCCAACGGTATCATAGGTGAAGCGAACTTCGACGCCTTCTTTAGCTTTTTCAATTAGTAAGCTCATAATTTCTTTTCCAAGCTTATCAGAGTGAATCATGTAATACTCCATATGTATAAAGTGTTTTGCACTTTTTAAACTGGCGGTTATTTCAGAGAAGGTTTCCTGTCCGTTTTTTAACACTCTTGCTTTCGTACCGTTATTTACCTTTGTAAATGAAACCCGTTCCGAATACTCGGCAAATGAACGTTGATGAGGGCTTAGAGAAGACAAGTCTATCTTTGCTTCTTTTTCCTTTTCCGTCATGCGCTTCAGTGTTTCACGATTGTTCATTCTCTTTGATTTAAATAAGTAGCCTTTAAGGTAAAGCTGACCTGAATATAAATAAAAGATGTACCCCACAACAGGAAAGAAAAAGAGAACATACATCCAAAGTAGCGTACTATGAGGCGTCCGATTTTCAAGCATTAAGGAATAGATGCTGACGAAGATTAGCACCGCATATAAAGTAACTAGCGCGATTTTCCATTCTTTCGATAAATCTGTAAAGAAAAAAAGATAGGAAGATACGAGCATAAGAAATAAAAAGATAAAGTCGACTCTTCTTTTTTTCATTGTGTATTCTCCAAACTATTGATTAGTTACTCTTGTATTCCCTTTTCTGCATACGTTTAACCCTTGTAAAATCAGCATTTCCATCTGAGCATAAAAATAGTCTTACCGAGCGGTGATTTCCATGGTGATACTCTTTCATATTGGTATGATGTCCATTTCAAATTGCTCCCTTTCCGCATGGAGAGCGCTGAGTCTCCTCGTATACTGCGGGGTCTCATCTGTCTCGCTAGTCCTGCTAGAGGCTCGCATTCTTCATTCCAATCACGGGCTTTTTTATCGGGAACATTTTGATGAGGGCTGCTCTTTTCTCTAATACTTTAAAAACACTCTCTACTTGGCATATAAGGATGACACTAGATAAATATTCTGTTTTCTTACTGGTAAATAAAAGGGGGTTATTTCCTAAGTTATAGTATTATTAATTAATAGATATAGACTTTTGATTAGACTAAGGAGAGTGGACTATTAAATGTTGTGGGCTAAACCTAAATGTATATATTGTGAAAAAGAAATTAAAGAAGACGACGTTACTTATGTAAAAATGCAATATCCGAAGCGAAAAGGTTTTGCCGAAATTAAAGCATATTTAAGAAATGAAGGTACATTTATTTGTGAAGAGTGCTTTTCTAATAAATTGAAATAACCGTTATTCAACTAACTAAAACGTTGTCACACCCTACTAGATAGGTTGAAGCTTAATTCTTTTCTGTGTTAAGTAAAGTGCTTCTCTCTGCTTAGCGTGATTTCCATTTCAAATTGCTCCCTTTCTGAAGGGATCGCATTCTTCATTCCAATCAAGGGCTTCTTTATTGAGAAAACTTTTAATAAGGATTATTTGATGAAATTTCCTATACTGAGCTCGTCAGGAATCTTCTTTTTCACTAGAAAGTTAAGTTGAAACATGTGTTAAAATGGGAATTATTCCATTGGAGAAAGTGGGTGAATATAGAATGGATCGATATGATCGTGCCTTTGGAGTGTATGGCATTTGCATACAAGATGAAGAGATTCTCGTAATTCGCAAAAATCGCGGACCTTATATTCATCGTTTTGATTTACCTGGTGGTCAGCTTGAGCATGGCGAGACGCTGGTGGATGCGATGCAGCGAGAATTCTTAGAAGAAACTGGCTTTAAGGTTAGTATTACGAAGCAAGCAGGTGCAGCTGACTTCCAGTACCCATGCATTTGGAAAGAGTTTACTCACGTTCACCATATTGCGGTATTTTATTACGTCATGATTAAAGGTGGAGAATTGCTACATATGCCGAGTCAATTTGAAGGACAAGATGCAGCTGAAGCACTGTGGATGCCCATTAAAAAACTGGATAAAAACAATGCTTCTCCTCTCGTCTTAAAAGCGATTGAAGCTCATTCACTTTCAGTTTGGCCCCATGACTCAGAAGTCTATAATAGCTGGGAGTTAAAGAAAACGTTTGAACAGTAATTGAATAAGGGTATGATAGTGATATTATTTGAATTGGTTATTTGGAGGTAATGAAGTGTCAAAAGCAAAAAAGTTTCAATTTTGGACGATTCAGCTTGTGCTAATTGCATTGTTCATTTACATTTGCACGAAAATTTCATTTGTATTTGAACCAATTGTTGTCTTTTTCACAACGCTCTTTTTCCCTATTTTAGTATCAGGATTTTTATATTTCTTATTTAGTCCTATTGTCTTTTTTCTTGAGAAAAAGAAAGTTCCTAAAACGGTTGGAATTCTCGTATTATATGCCATTTTCATCGGCATCATCTCGTTTGCGGTTGGAACATTGGGACCAGCTCTTTCGAAAGAAGCCAATCAGTTTGCGGACAAGCTCCCAACTTATGTAGATAAGAGTCAAGAAGCGATTAATAATTTATCAGAAACAAAAGGTTTTCAGTGGATTGTTGAGCAGGAATATGTATCAATTGAAAAAATTGAAGACTCTCTTGCAAACTTTTCATCTACGCTTACTACTGGTGTCACAAGCAGCTTATCAACAATTTTTAGCGTTCTGACTAACATCACGCTTACAATCGTCACTGTGCCTTTTATTTTATTTTATATGTTAAAAGACGGACATAGCTTACCTAAGTATATCGTTAAGCTCTTTCCACCGTCTTATCGTGACGAAGGTCTAAAGATTTTAGAGGAAACGAAAGAAACTGTTGCGACTTATATCCAAGGCCAAATGCTTGTTGCCTTGTTTGTTGGCGTATGTGCTTCCATCGGTTACTTAATTATTGGGCTACCATTTGCACTTGTACTTGGCTTAATTGGTGCCGTAACAAATATCATTCCATACTTAGGACCATTTTTTGGAGCTGCTCCAGCCGTTATTATTGGAATCTTAGACTCTCCTACAAAGGCTTTTTTAGTTATTATTGTAATGGTTATTGTTCAGCAGCTAGAAGGAAACGTTATTTCTCCTCTTATCATGGGAAGAAAGCTTAATATCCACCCGCTGACCATTATCTTACTACTCTTAGTAGCTGGAAACTTAGCAGGAATTTTAGGAATGATTTTAGCCGTGCCGTTCTATGCGGTTGTTAAGACATTGGTGCTTAATATCGTTCGCTTAATCAAGTTACGATCAAGGTCCAAAACAGATCAACAGGCCTACAGCTAGAATAAAAAAACAGGACGCGCGTCCTGTTTTTTTATTTGACTAAATTCGTTAAGTCATGAATCACGCGATTAGGCGTTAATTCACGATGCTCAGGTACTTGATGATGGCGGTTTACCCACACGGTTGAAAATCCGTAATTCTTTGCTCCAGCAATATCCCACGGATTTGATGATAGGAAAAGCACTTCGTCACGCTCTACTTCTAGCTTATTAGCTGCGTAGTGATAACTAGCCATCGCTGGCTTGAACTGTTTGATTTCATCAACAGAAATGACATCATCAAACAAAGGTGCTAACCTATGATGAGCTACAAGCGGATTAATCATGTGCTTAGGTCCGTTTGTAAAAATGGCAAGCAGATAGCCTTTTTCTTTTAAATACGCCAGTACTTGTTTCACTTCAGAATAAAGGTTTAGTCTGGAATAGGCATGAAGTAACGCTTCTTCACTTCCAGGCGTTATCCCTTCATCAACAACATCCACCGCGTAGCGTAATGATTTTTTTGTTAGTTCATAAAAATCAACATAGCGCCCCATAATTTGACTTTGCATAGCGTATTCGATTTGTTTTTGACGCCACAGCTGACTTATTTTTGTTCCTTTATCAGGATAGTATTCTTCACAGGTTTCAATGACGGTATGTACATCAAATAATGTTCCGTATGCATCAAATAAAATGGCTTTAAACTTCATTAACTGACCTCCTCCATTATTCATTGTACCCCCTCTTTAAAAAACATAACGGCGTTTCCATAAAAAAAACTGCATCTCTAACTATTAAACTTTGTCTAAAAGTTAGAGATGCAGTTCAAGTTTGTGCACTTTTTTATTGATTATAATCCCATGCAATGGTCCATTCTCCCTCAGTTTTGACTGCAAACACGCATTGATTAATGGAAAAATTTCCGTATTTCCCTTTATAAATTTGAATCACTTTCATTTGATAAACATCCGTCCACTCTTCACCATCAGCCGTGATTTTCCACGTATCTAGCTTTTCTACTTCGGTAATGTCATAGGAAAATGTTTCGACACCGAAATGATTTAAAAAGACGTGTGCCCGATCTTGAATATAAGCTCCCTTCTCAAAACGAACTTTCATAGCGGGATGAAAGTACTCCCATGAATCAGAGAAGTTCCCTTTCTGCTCAAGATCATAGAATTCCTTAACAACATGCTTAGCATGATATGTAGAAGAAAAAAACGTAAATTGAAATCCCCAAGCTCCTAATGTTAGTAAGGATAACAGTCCTCCAATAATGAGCACTAGTTTTATGAATCGCCTTCGTTTGTTATACAAAAGCTCTGCTCCTTCGCCAGTTGTAGTTTAATTTTCTACTATAAAGCTTATTCATCTAAACAAGCATTTAGCACATTGAATAAACGCAGAGTAAGACGGGACTTCGTTTGATCACTGCTTTTTCTGCTTAGTGGAACTTCCATTTCAATCATGGATTTTTTTATCTGGCACCTTTTGATGAGGACTTTTCTCTCTTTGAGTAATGTAAATACCACTACCCTGCTCGGGATGATTTTTGTTCGAATTCACTTGTTTCCACCATAGCTCATTGAATAAAAAATAGTCATCGCTAACAATCATCACAGTCTAAAATAAAAAAAGACCACCTATAAGGGGTCTTTTCTATACAATCTGAAATGCCATTTGCATGGCTGCCAGAAATCCAATAAATACGAGAAACGTCACAAGACCTTCTTTCCAGTCGGGCCTGTCTCCTCGAACAAATTTTGCGATGTCGTATGAAAGCATCGCTGCTAAGAATATGGATAGAACGATATAGAATGGCTCCATCTGCCTCCCCCTTTTCCACTTTGTTTTTAGCGCCCGTTAGTCGCCTACACTTTTATAGATTAGCTGTTTTAGATAGGTGTTGTAAAGGATAGGGTTTTGCATGACTTTTTTTCCTACTGCGGGCATACACTACTTAAAAGCATGAAAGGATGACGCAGGATGGCTACATTTAATCCTGAAGAGTTTAGCGTTACGTACCGACAAGGAGCAACTCCTACCCAACCTCTTTTAAAAAGGCGCTATACGCTGACTTATGTCTCTGAAACGGATTCCTTGTATTTAATTATCGGATCTTCATTTGCTAAAGACGTTCTCAATGAACAGCGAAACGAGCTGTTTGGAGAGTGGATTCATTACAAAGATGCAACCGCTCTTTACTTGTATGTTTTTATTGGCGATCATCGTACTGATAAATCAATTCAAGCCATTCGTTACGCGATTTTCAACAAAGAGATGCCAGTGCTCTTAACTGCTTTGCGATATGGAGACCATTTCTTTTTTAAACAAGTGCACAATTTAGATCAAGCTCCAATCTACGTTCATTATCATTCGAATTATTCCGAGTTTCATACGATTCGCTACATGCAAACCCCATCAATCTATGAAACGATAAAAAGGTAGCGTCTGCTACCTTTTTAGCTATGCTTCCACACACCGTTTCGGCGAGAGTCACCGACACCAGTTACTTTCCCACTATCAAAATCCTGCATAAGAAGTTGAACTCCTCCATAGTAGACGTCGCTTGTTTTGCTTTGTACATCAAAAGCGCTCATTCTCTCGATGACTTCTTCAGGCGTAGTTGGCTCAATGTAAAGAGTTTCCTGATCAAAGATAAACCGAGGCGTTTCCACCGCTTTTTCCAATTCTTCCCCTCCTTGAAAATGGCGGGCTAATACTTGGTTTAATACCTGTGGAATACGCGTTCCTCCTGGCGTTCCTACCCCCATTATCCACTCGCCTTCCTTACGAATAATTAAAGGAGCTGTAAACGTTCGCGCTCTTTTTCCAGGCTCAGGATTATTCACGCCGATTGAACCATAGGTATCCGCATTATTGTTAAGAAAAAATCCATCCACCTGCTTACCGAGCCCGAAAAAGTTGCTTAGCGTATTGGTTGTAGATACGGTTGTACCTTCCTTATCAATGACGACAAAATGCGTTGTACTTTCATGCTCTTGGTCAGAACTCTCCACTGCTCGTTCTTCCGAGTTTTCTAATAAGCTTTCAATATACTCATTGCTAAGGAAACGCTCTACATCTTGCGGGTAAAAAGCAGGATCACTAACCTCTTTTACTCTAGCAGCATACGCTATTTCTTTGATTTTCTTAATAGCCCCATAATCTACGTCTTGCTCGTCTATGTTAACGTTTTCTTTTTCCATCATTTTTAACATTTGAATAACAGTAATACCTGAAAATGGAGGTGGAGCGGCAATGATTTCATTTCCTTTGTATGTTGAAATAACCGGCTGCCTTTCTTCTACTTCATAATTTTGCAGGTCTTCTAACGTTATGTTTGTTTCTTCTTCTAGACGTTTAGCAATGTCCTTTTGATAAAAACCTGCGGCCCCGTTTTGTTTGATGTACGTTAACTGCTCGGCAAGTTCAGGTTGCTTTAGCCCTTCTCCTGCTTTTATGGCTTCTCCCTTTGGAAAGAAGTTCGGTAAATTGCCAGTGTCCATTCGTCCACTTGCGTAATATAACCGACTCGCTAAGAGGTCATCTACTTTAAAACCTTCCTCGGCATACTCAATAGCAGGCTCAATTAACTTTGTCATAGACGTTGTTCCATACTTTTTACTCACATATTCCATTCCTGCCACAAAGCCAGGAACTCCTGTTTTCCCTCTTAAAGAGCTTGGTGCTACTTCGCGATAATCAATGAATGTTGGCTCTTCACCTTCTTTAGCAACCAGCATACCACCACCGCCACCGATTCCTGAGCCATACGGTTCGACAACACCCAGCGCGTAAGATACAGCAATTGCTGCATCTACAGCGTTGCCTCCTTCTTTTAATACGTTCATACCTACATCAACAGCAATGGGGTTGGAAGAGCTAACTCCATAAGATGAGTCACCATTGCTAAATAAAGGCGTGTTATTTTCATCGTTATTACGAACAAACCATACTGAACCCGCAATTAATACACATAAAGAAACTCCTCCTATAAGAGCTCTCCTTTTATTCCACATGCTGTTCACTTCTTTCTTTGTTGTATGTAGTATAAAAAAGGCATCGTGTATGACGATGCCTTTTTTATCATGCTAACCGGCGATGATTTACTTACTTGTTTAAAGATAATGAAGGCTGCTCAGCTGTTGTTTGTTGTTCAGTCTGCTCCATCATCTTTAAGTTTTTCTCAATTTTTTGCTCTTCAATTGTTGATAAAGTTGTTGGATGCTTTAAAGCTCCTAACGTAACAACAACTCCTGCTACAATAACAACTGGAGCTACTACTCCTACAATACGTTTAACGACCATGACTATTCCTCCTCAATTATTCTGTACTTTTATCCCACAAACCATGCCTTCTTTTATCTGCACTCCCCGAAATCGTATGCTCATTCCTGTCTTGAATAAGAGCTTGTACGCCTCCGTAAAACATTGGGTTATCGTTTTCTTTGACGTCATAACCATACGTTTTAAGGCGATCCTTCACATTATTTTCTGGCTCTTTCTCAGGGTAAAGTTTGTCAGAATCAAAGATGACGCGGCTTGACTGCACTGCTTTATCAATTGATTGACCACCATCAAAATAGTTGCCTAGTACCTGCGTTAATACTTGTGGAATTCGATTTCCTCCAGGTGTACCGATTCCCATTACCCACTCGTCGTCGTCACCGCGGATAATAGTAGGCGCTGTAAAGGTACGTGGTCGTTTACCTTCTTCGATTTTATTGATGCCTTCACCGAAAGTACCAAGCGTGTTATTTAAAAAGAAGCCTTCAACGTTTTTTCCACTTCCGAAGAAGTTACTTAGCGTATTAGTTGTAGAAACAACCGTTCCTTCTTTATCAATTACAACAAAATGTGTTGTACTTTCGTGTTCTTCCACATCGCTAACTTTCGTTTTTTTCGTGCGTGTTTCATTAATTTTATTGCCTAACAAATGAACGTAACGATCATCAATCCAGTCTTCAGGAGCCTGTTTAATAAAAGATGGATCAGCCACTTTATCTAATCGATCTTGATAAGTTACTTTGGAAATCTCACCTAAATAGTGATTAAATAAGCTTGGTTTCTCACCTTTTAGTTCCCAAATCTTTTCTTCATCTGCTAGCTTTAGCATTTGAATAAGCGTTACGCCTGAAAACGGTGGCGGAGCACTTATAATGCGATTACCTTTATAGTTGGTTTCTAAAGGCTTTCGCTCAATTGCTTCATAATCGCGCAAGTCTTTTTTGGAAATCTCCGTCTCATCAGCAAGCTCATCACCAATATCCCCACGATAAAAAGCAGAAGCACCTTCTTCTTTAATCGCTGTAAGGGTCTTAGCTAAATCTTTTTGCTTCAAAATTTCCCCTGCTTTAATGGCTTCTTCATTCGGATAAAACTGCTCAAGCTCATCTTCATCTAAGTTTTTTTGATAGGAAATTAACCTGTCATGAAGATCTTGATCTACTTTAAAGCCATCTCTGGCATAGGAAATGGCTGGGTTCATTAGTTCACCCATTGGTTTTGTTGCATAGTTCTGATGAATATATTCCATTCCCGCTACAAATCCTGGAACTCCTTCTTGCTCATCTTTATCTGAATTCGGAGCGACTTCGCGATAATCAATAAACGTAGAATCTCCATCGGCTGGATCAATCAGCATGCCACCGCCTCCACCGACACCAGAGCCATATGGCTCGACAACGCCTAGTGCATAGGAGATTGCAATCGCTGCATCAACAGCAGTACCACCGTTTTTCAGTACATCCATCCCCACTTTTGTTGCATAAGGGTCGGACGTACTAACGGCATATTCTTTTTTAGGAAACAAAAATTGATACGCTACGACGCTAATAATGAGAGAGAAGATGATAACAGCTACAAAAAGCAATTTTCGTTTTTTCATCATCTTTCATCTCCTTTAGCTGAATTATTGTTGTGTGTATACCTCTTCTTTGTTGTTAACAGGAGCGTCTTCACTTTGATTTTGGCGTTCCTGTGATCGTTTCATTACGTGTGAGTGATCAAGCTTAATTTGGAATTTCTTATCTTCTTTTTCTAAACGACCTTCATTTGATGCATACTTTGTTAAGTCGTTGTAGATTCGCTTCATACGCCATGGGTTATCCGTTGGCGTTGGAGTACCTTCTTTAATCACCATTGGAATGACGTCTACCGTAGCTTGACCTTCTTTGTTTAGGTTATACTGAACCATTGCTGTATTTTTCGTGCTTGACCATCCTTGGTCAAAAACAAAGTTTCCTAGACTATAGAAGATAATTGAGCCGTTATAAACATCAAATGATTGTAAAACGTGTGGGTGATGTCCAATAATGATATCTGCACCTGCATCAACCATCGCTTTTGCTAATCCTTGTTGACGTTCACTCGGTTCTACGTCGTACTCTGCACCCCAGTGCGCATTTACAACAACTAAATCTGCATTTTCTTTTGCTTCTTGAATCGTTTCAAAGATAACATCTGGATCTGCATCCAAGATTCCAGGGTTGTTTTTGCCTGCTTTCATTCCGGCAACATATACGTCTGTGAACCCAACAGAGGCAATCTTTACACCATCTACTTCTTTATATGAAACATGCTTTGCTTCTTCTTTATTGCGCCCCGCACCAACATAGTTCATACGATTTTTTTCAAAAGATGCAAGCGTATCTTCAAGACCTTTTGTCCCGTAGTCCATCGCATGGTTATTGGCTAGGTTTAATACATCAAAGCCTGCATTTTTTACAGCTTTTAAATCTTCTTCTTCACTGTATAAGTGAATGCTTTTATCAATTTTCTCATAAGAACTTTCTTTATTTGTTAAAACTGGGGACTCGTAGTTTCCACTTACATAGTCAGACTCATCAAAGAAAGGCTGAACATTGCGAAATACAAAGTCTTCTCCGTGACGGCTTGTCACTTCTTTAATATGTCGACCCATCATAATATCTCCAACCATTGTTAAGGTGATATCATCACTGGACTCTTTTTTTGCAAGATTAGGATCTTGAAGCGCATCCGAACGCTGAACCCAGCCTGCTAGTGCCAAAACAAGGATTAAAATAGGTGTAAGGATAAGTGCTTGCTTTCCGCTGCTTGGCTTTGTTTTTTTAATAAACATTAATACTTTCTCTTGAAAGTTAAGCTGTTTTTTCTTCACTGACGTTGGCCCTCCTTTCTTCTATCTTTTTATTAAAACAGGTAATAAATTTGCATTACACCAAATGTGATTCCACTTAGTAATACTGTTGTCCCAACTGTTAATGGTACACCTTGTTTTTGCATAGAGTTAGCGATTAATCCTGGTACAATAACCCCGATACCGCGTAGCTCGAATATTTCAAATGGTAGGACTGGATAGAAATAATCAAAAATAACTTTAATTGCAATTCCTGTAATCAACATTGCGGTGAACTTACGACGTCCATATAAAATAACTACTTTTGAAATACCATAAACAACAATTACATAGGTTAGTAAACTAATAACGAATACAACCACAATCATCATTGGCTGATCAAAAATCAGTGCCAAGTAACCTGGAACAATTAATCCAGCAGGCAATACACCTGTTTTTTCTGTGAAAATTAAGCTGAGCGTTATACCCAATACAAGGGCAATATATAAATCTGATCCGAACATGAAATGGCCTCCTAGATTAAACTGCTTTTTTCATCGTTTTCATTTCAATAATCGCTTCTACAAGCGGCTCTGCTGAACCGTGAATATTTCCGACACCATAGACAATGCGATCTTTTAAGTATGGTTTCATGCGCTCAAGGATTTCCTCTGTTGATGCACCTTCCATATCCCAGAACTCTTTCGTTGGTAACGTTCCTTTTGCATAAGCATCCGCTATAGGTGAGGTTGTCTGACCAATAGCAATCATCACGTCTGCTTCTATATAAGGCATTACATCAACTGCGAATTGTTCTGTACGATCCACACGGTCAGGGCGGCAGTTCATGATGACAATCGGAAGCTTAGGACTGTAGTTCATAGAATCTACGCGCTCCCAAATACGAAGTGTTGATGAAGCGTCATTGGCTGCAAATCCGTTTACTAAGAACGCTGGATTGCTTGTATCTCCAAACTTCGTAATTCTCATTGCACCTGGGTCTGGCTGAGCGTTTAGCATTCCTCTCATTGCCGTTTCTTCATCAATACCTAGTGCTTCAGCAACAGCTAAACCGATTGAAGCATTATCCGGGAATACCATGTAATCAAACTTACGTAAATACTCTTCAGAAATACGATCATTATCAGCAACGATTACTTTTGTATTTCGCTCTGCTGCAACCTTTTTGTAATACTCTAAATAAGGACCTTCAATTGTAACAAGGTGTCCATCATAAGGAATTGTTGCTAGGAAAGCTTGGGCAACTTCATCTAAAGTTGGGCCCATTACATCCATGTGATCCTCTAGTACGTTTACAATAACGCCCACTTTGGCTTGAATAAGCTGATTTTGAAATGTAATTTGATAATCTGGCTGAACGGCCATACATTCACATATAAGTGCTTCGGCTCCCATATCAGCAACTTCATTTACAACGCGTCGTTGCTCACCAATATTTGGCCCTTCTTTACGACGGATAATCGGTTCTTCTTCTGAAGTGTGCCAATAAATCATTCGTGCTTGGGTACCAGTTGTTTTCCCAACTGTTTTATAACCTGCTTCTTTTACAATTCCTGTTATTAGACGCGTAACAGTTGATTTCCCTCGAATACCGTTAACATTTACTCGAACTGGAATTGAACGTAGTTTACGCAAATGTCTACGATACTCCCAAATGCCATAGCCTAGTAAAAATAAGCAGCATAGGACTATTAAGATCATCTCTTATCCTTCTCCTTCCAAAATAGCGCTGACCGCTGAAACTGTTAGCGTTCATCTGCGATTTCGTTTCTCTTCTCTTTGTCTAATTTCATTTTTACTTTTGGGCTCGAGCACCAAATTCAACAGGTCTAAACCTACCACTCGTACGAAGAAACGGTCAATAGCTCAAACGATACATGTTTTTTGTATTGGTTATGAAAGGTCAAGGAACTTTCATAACCCTGTTGTTTCTAAGCATTTCCTCTATACTTTGTGACCATTCGCCTAATAAAAGCCCTTTAATCCTTTATCTTTTTTTTATATTTTTTACACATCTACATTACGAAGATGCAATATCTTTAACACATGAAACATTCCTGTAACGTAAAACCCATAAAAAGATTAAAACTGAACTTAATTTTACTTTTTGCTTCATATCTTTCTAAAGAAACTGTTAAAATACTGACTTTTCACTAAAATGAACATATTCCTATAGTCATTAAAGAAAAAGTAAAATATATAATGTAATAGACTCATAAAGAGAGTAGTCAGAAAGGGTACACTAACTACCAAATTCACATACATAGACAAACTTTATAACCAGTTCTTTTTTAGGAAGATAGATGTTCTTTTTTAGGATTGGGCTTTAAATATTTTGGGTATAAAGCTCGTAGACAAATATAAATTCAATAAAAAGGGTGAATACTTAATGGTCGATACCGCGCTTTATTTTTCTTTTACTGCTTTATACATCGCTTTGTTAGGCTGGGGCTTATTTCTTTATAGGAATCGTATAAATCAATCTTTTGCATACTTTTTATTAGTCGTGACGCTGGGACTCATTTATGATAACGGTCTATTAGCAACAGGCATATTTATCGGCGAAGGATCAACTCTTGAGACGCTAAACTTATGGAGGTTTCTAGGTCATGCTTTCTTCACTCCCACTCTTGTGCTTTTTGCTTTGGGTATTGGGAGGCATGCGGAACTGCAATGGGCCAAGAAAAGCGTTACTCTTTATAGCTTTCTCCTTATTACCATTGCCTTAATTCTGTATGAACTCACAGAAATTACGCACCAAACCCTTCAACCAGTAGTAGAATACGGCGTGCTTCGTTATACACTAGTTGGTGGGAGCAGTGGACCACCAATTATGGTGTTAATCGTTACGTTTATTTTACTGCTAGTGAGCATCTCACTTTTTCGTCATACTAAATGGAGCGTGATGATGCTTGGCGTTATTTTAATGATTCTAGGAAGTGCTATGCCGCTTCCAATCGAGAGCGGTGCCGTAACGAATACATTTGAACTTATTTTTATGACAGCATTATTTATGACCATGTCAAAATTCCTTCCAAAAGAAGCAGGATAAGCCTTGCTTCTTTTTTTATAGTTTGATATAGTTTTACCTACCGAACGTTAGGTAGATTAAAAGGGAGGTTATAAAGTATGGAGCATCCATCAACCGTTGACAGAATAAAAGCTGTCGCAATGACAGCTTTCGGCGAGAAAGGCTACACTGACACTTCTTTAGCCCATATCGCTGAGCAAGTAGGCATAAAAAAACCTTCGTTATACGCACATTTCAAAAATAAAGATGAGCTTTTTTTAGCTACGGTCGATGACCTAGTAGCTGTTTTTACTCAAAAGATGCAGAAGATTTTTGATGAACAGAAAGATGCACCCGCTCCTGATCAGTTAAAGCAATTTTTATTTCAGCTCTGCTTTGCGCTACAAGAAGATAGCTTTGGGCAAATGTATAGGCGCTTAATTATGTTTCCTCCTTTTCATTTGCAAACCTTTGTAAAAGAACGCTTTTTAGCAAGTGAAGAGTTATCTGATCGATTATTAACCTCCATCTTTGAACAAGGTATTACAGAGGGAACGATGCGAAACGAGAAAATTGACCGCTACATTAACAGTTTTTATTGCTTAACGGATGGGCTATTTGTTCAACGCTTTTACTACGACCAAGAGCGCTATTCTACCAAAATAGAAGATGCTTGGAGCATTTTTTGGTTAGGTATTAAAAAGGAATAAAAGAATAATAAAGGAGTTTTATTCATGGCTTGGATTTATTTAATTATTGCAGGTTTGTTTGAGATTGTGTGGGCGATGGGGTTGAAGTATTCAGAAGGTTTCACGCAGTTTTGGCCTTCTGTTGCAACATTAATCGCGATTGTCATCAGCTTTTTCTTCTTTTCAAAAGCACTAAAAGACATTGCAGTTGGGACTTCTTATGCCATTTTCACAGGTATTGGCGCAGCTGGAACAGCTGTCATTGGAATGGTTGCCTTAAACGAAGATGCAAGCTTAACAAGAATTTTTTTCTTGGTATTGATGCTTGTTGGTATTGTTGGCATTAAACTGGTATCAAGCGAAGACGATGTAAAGGAGGAAGGCTAATATGGCTTGGATTGCTTTAATTGGAGCAGGAATATGTGAAGTTGGTTTTGTTATCTTTTTAAAACTGTCAGATGGTTTTAAGCGCCTGCTTCCTTCTATTGGGTTTAGCGTATTTAGCCTTGCGAGCTTTTATTTACTTTCATTAGCTCTACGCGAAATCCCAATTGGTACTGCGTATAGCATTTGGACTGGTGTTGGGGCGGTAGGAAGCGTATTGTTAGGGATGTTTCTTTTTAATGAAAAGAAAGATTGGAAGCGTCTTTTATTTATCTCCTTTATCGTCATTGGCGTAATTGGATTAAAATTCACATCTTAACAACATAATCCATGCTATAATGAACTTGTATCTATTCTTTGACTAGGAGACGATGACCATGAACCTTGGTTTTGGAGAAATTGCGCTAATTGTCTTTGTTGCTTTGCTTTTATTCGGTCCGAAAAAGCTGCCTGAGCTTGGAAAAGCAGCAGGAAAAACGCTGCGAGAGTTTAAGCTTGCTACCAAAGGAATGATGGAAGACGATGAAGATGATAAGACAAAGAAAACACAAAAGCAAGTATGACCCTACTTCTTAGTCATAACACATAAACAAAGCAGATGTCCATGTAGACATCTGCTTTTTATTTACTACTTTTGCTGCTCTTCTTTTAAGACAGTTTCCCAAAAGCCTGGTGTATACTCAACACTAAATTTTTTTGCTGCTTGTACAATTTTAACATTCAGCTCTTGCTTAATGTCTTCGCGTTCTGTTGTGCACGCTGTTTGAGCTGCTTTCTTCACTTTCGGGGATAGTCTTTGCAGAAGTTCTTCAACAGCTTTTTCATCATCTTTTTTCACTCGTTCAATTAATTTATAAAGAGTTGTCATTCATCATCACTTCTTTCTTAAGTCACTTGAAAGATTTTCTACAGCTTCTTCTAGCTGCTTAATATTTGCTTCAAGCCTCACTAATAAGTAAAACGAAACCACGATAGGAAAGCCAACTTGATTAATAACGGATAACCATTCAACCATGTGCATCCCTTCCTTCTAATTGTTGTTTTAAGTGCATAAGTGAGCGTCGATACTTAAAAGAAACGGCCTGAGGAGAAACATGAAAGAAAGAAGCAATTTCACCATTGGTCCATCCTTCAACAATGCGAAGATGCAAAATAAGCTGCTGCTTCCAAGGCAAGGATACGAATGCTTTATAAAGCTCTTCATCTTCAATTTGATGGCTTAAAAATGATCTATTCCACCAGTCTCGATCTGCTACACCAAGCATTTCGCCGTACGTTCGCTGCTCTTCCATTACAATCGGCTGATCCAAGCTTTTTACATACTGTGTCTTCTGGTAAAGCTGCACTTTATCCCGTACAAAGTGCTTACATAACATTGAAATGTAAGACAAAAAGCGAATTTCACTATAAAATTCTTTGAACACTTCATCCACTAACGAAGCGTAGTGCTCACTCTTGTGGCGAAACGTCATTTGTAATAAATCGTAGTGATGATCATTTTTTAAAAAGTTCTTTAATAAAGGAGAAGAAAGTGCTGCTCTATTTTTTCGGTAAAATGCAGAAAAAGATGTTTCTAAATATGGGGGGATAAGATGATGTACAGATTCATTAACCATATAAATAACCTCCTATTTTTTTAAATATAGTAAATAAAAAGGGGAAAGCTGAGAAAAAAACAACAAAAACAAGAACATTTGTTCTTGTTTTATATTAAAGGATAAGTATGTTAAAAGTCAAACTGTGGTTTTCAAGCATGTTATTACCAATAAATTAATCCTATATATGAAAATATGGATAAAAAGATTCCGACGTTAAAACATCTATTATTAATGGAAAAGTGACATTTTGGACTGGCTTCTTCTTTTTGTGTTTAGTTTCGCTTCTCTGTTAGGAGATACTTACTTTAAAAATTAGTCCCTACCATTTCTAATCGAGCTTACGTATTTCTTAGTGGGGAGCGTTTATTTCAAAAATCAAAAAGAAGCAGAGGTAATCCTTCTGCTTCTTTGTTGATATGTATTAGTTATCGTTTGGAAAAACGAGGCCGAGCTGACTGCGAACCTTGTCCATCACATGCATTGTTTCATATGAATTTTCAAATGAGTTTACAGTTGATTCTGTTTGCCCACTCTTTAACAGGTCGACAAATTCTTTTATCTCATAATACATCGACGGATGATTCTGTTCGACTGTAAGTTCTTCTACTTCACCATTGTTGTAGCGAATTTCTACTTTTTCGGCACTATTGATTTTATCAATAATCATGCTGCCTTTTTCACCTTGAATTTCGCTTGGAAGGTGTGAGTTTGTGATTTTAGAGTACATCACGACAGCGTCTTTATCATCATATGATAGGGCTACAGCACCTTCTCCATCAACACCTGACTCCAGCATAACACCAGTTGCCTTAACTTCTTTTGGAGCACCGAATAATGTGATCAGCGGATATAAGCAGTATACGCCCAAATCCATAAGAGAACCGTTAGCGAATTTAGGATTAAAGGCGTTTAGTACAATGCCTTCCTTATATTTATCGTAGCGAGAAGAGTATTGACAGTAGCTCGCAAAATAACGACGAACCGGCCCAATTTTATGTAGATTTTCTGCAATGACTTTAAAGTTTGGCATAAGCGTAGATTTCATTGCTTCCATTAATAAAACATTGTTGTTTTTTGCAGCTTGAATCATTTGCGTTACTTCCGTGGCATTGGCTGCAAGTGGCTTTTCACATAGAACATGCTTTCCATTTTTCATGAATAAGATTGCTTGTTCAGCGTGATACGCATTAGGTGACGCAATATAAACTGCATCGAGTTGATCGCTTGTAGCCATTTCTTCTAGGTTAGTAAACGTTGTTGTTACGTTATATTTAGAAGCAAATTCCTGTGCGCGCTCTTCTGTTCTTGAGTACACAGCGGTTAATTTGAAGTCTTCTACGTGACTTGCTGCTTCTAATAATGATTCTGTAATCCAGTTTGTTCCGATAACGCCAAAACGAATCATTTGATTCACTCCTTTTTTTACATATACGTCTTATTGTAGCCTGGTTCAAATTAAAAGTGCAATGAAATCGTTTTAATAATTCACAATGAGCGGAATATGACTTTCTTTTCAGCTCTATGAAACATTTTCTCTGCTCGACCTGATTTCCATTTCAAATTGCACCCTTGCCGCAGGGCGAGCACTCAGCCTCCTTGTATACTGCGGGTTCTCACCTGTCTCGCTCATCTTACTGGAGTGGCGCATCTTTCATTCTAGTCACAGGCTTTTGGGCAAGATCAGCCTTTGATGAGGGTTGGTCTCTCTTCTGATAAATCAAAGAACATTCTCTGTTTGGCATGGTATCTTCATATTTACGAATAGGTACTTTTCCTTTGTATACGAAAAAAGCAAGTTGGCATATCGCCAGCTTGCTAGGTTTCGTCACTTTGCTCTTTTTGCTTACTAAGCCGTCCTTCTTTACGCACAGCCTCACGGAGTAAAAATTCAATGTGTCCGTTAACGCTCCGAAATTCATCATGTGCCCAACGCTCTAATAGCTTATAGAGCTTGGGGTCAATTCGCAGTGGGAAACTTTTCTTTTTTGCCATTCCTTCTCACAACCAATTAGTATAAGCTACCTGTATTCACCACAGGCTGTGTTCCTCGATCTGAAATAATTGCGACCATCAAGTTGTTAACCATATTGACTTTACGCTCTTCATCTAAGTCTAGTATACCATCTTGTTCTAATTGCTCAACTGCCATTTGTGCCATGGATACTGCGCCTTCAACAATCTTCTTACGAGCTGATAAAATAGCTGTTGCCTGCTGTCTTTGTAACATAGCGCTTGCAATTTCTGTTGAGTATGCAAGGTGTGTTAAGCGCGCTTCAATTACTTCTACACCGGCAACCTCAAGACGGTCTTGCAGCTCTTTTGCTAATTCATCAGAAATTTCATCTGCGTTTCCGCGAAGCGTAAGCTCTACATTTTCAAACGTATCATAAGGATAACGTGTCGCTACTGCTCGAATTGCTGTTTCACTTTGAATCGCCACAAACTCTTCATACGAATCTACGTCAAACACCGCTTTGGCAGAGTCGACTACTTTAAACACAACAACTGCGGCAATCTCAATTGGGTTTCCTTCTACATCATTTACTTTTAACTTTTTGCTATTGAAATTTCGAACTCGTAGTGAAATGGTACGTCTAATTGTTAGCGGAACAGTTACGAACAAACCACTGCTACGAATACTTCCTAAATATTTTCCAAAGAAAATAACAACCTGAGATTGATTTGGCTGTACAACCGTCACACCGGAAGCTAACAATCCACCAATAGCAATAAGCGGAAGTCCTACAAGCGGCACCTCTTGAATGAGCATAAAAATACCGCCTATGATGGCTGCTAAAATCAACAGAATACCCACAAAACCATTTAAAATCCACGCTTGACGCTCCTGCAAAGTAATCTCCCCTTTGTCTTTATATCTTTTTCATATTATTATGATATCACTTTTAGAAATAAATGTAAATAAAAACCTAAATAATGTATTCTAATTCATGAAATACTAGGCTTTATAAATTTAAGTAGCATCCACCCTTTGGTACTTTGAAATATTCAAATTGTAAATTATCGGTATTTTTTATACAGATGCTTCTTAGGTTTTTAGATGTGTAGGTCAATAAGACTTTTAGACTTGAGGATATTTAGATAGTGAGAAGTGGTAATGGTTGAATGAAAATCTCACGTTACTGCTGGATTCCTATATTAAAGAGGTATCCATGTTTACTTACAAATTGTTTTATAGCATATAAATCAGTCTGTTCTGCAATATATTGCTTACACTCTTTTCCTTCACACATAAGGTTATGCTCCTTAATTCTTGGTATAAACGTTTGTGAGCTGGCCTGATGATATATTTTAAGGAAGCATAGTAATTTCTTTCAATAACAAAAAGCTTAGGAAGCAAAAAAGCATCTAATCGCAGTATTAGATGCTTTTTCATAACGTTTTAATTTTTTTCTTCATTTTGGTTAACTACTCTATTTTTCTTCTTATCTAGAGCTATGCTTAAATGATAGATAAATATCAGCAAACCACAAGTAACCATTACCCAACGCATAAACCCATCGAATCTAGGATCAAAAATGTGGCTTAAAGCTATTATAAGTCCTGCTAACATACCGAGAAAATTTAAAAACAAGTAAACAACTCCTCTATTCCATTATTTTCCTAATAATTACATTTTATCATTTTGTATTCATTCGTGATTAACATAATTTTTTTATAGAGATAAAAGTGTTTTAATAGAAGAGTAAATATTTCAAAACAAGAAAGGGAGAACAAATGAACTTTGTTTTTAATTTTATAGTTGAATTCGTTGAAACAATTATTATAATGTGGCTTGTTTCATTTGCGTTAGAAAAACTAAATCTTTATCAGATAGAGAAAAAAATGAAATGGAAATTCATATTTATCCTTTCATTCATATTAGGTCTTATCTTTGCATTAATTGACTTAGCCTTAAATTTAGATGGTATATAAATTTAAGGCTTCTCTTATGAGAAATTCTGTATAATAAAGGTTACTCAAGCTAAATAAACTAAACATATTGTTTTTAACGCCCAAATATTAAGCTAATAATAACTACAACTAACATAAAAATTAGCATTAATACATTAACTTTAACTAGGAATAAGGCCCACTTCTTTTCATTTATGGCAAAGTAAAAAACAACAACATAAAACAATACAGAGATTGTCCCTCTTGCAATAAATTGCGTTCCTAATCCGTAGTCTGTCAGGAAAAAGCATAAACTTAGCAGCAAAGAAAGAATAAAAATGGACAAATATGAGTTGTGAATTAACTTTTTTCTTTTTTGTTCATGTTCAAATAAATACATACGAATACCTCGACGTTGGATTTTATACCATTTTATCAATAATATAACTTCTAATTACTATGTATATCATATATATTGCTAGTTTACATAAATATTATTTCCGAAACTTACCAAAAAAGAAAAAAACGAGCCCTGGATACATAAGAGCTCGTTTGCTTTCTAAATTTATTCTTTATGCAGCTTTTTATATATTCTTAATTTAACAGTCTTTCTTACCACTTAGTAACAGCTCTTTATGAATATAAAAAATAACGTATTTATATGTTAAAATAATTAATTTCTATATCCTCTCATACATCATTTCCTACTAAACCGTTCGTAATCTTTCTAAAAACCATATGCATACATTTAGTTGCTCCTAGCATAACAGCAACAACAGTGATGATTTTGCCCATCATTTGTACAAGCCTATTTTCAATATAACTTTGAAGCACATGACCAACTATGTAAAAGCAACCAACTGCAAGTCCAATGGTCATGATAAAAGTAGCAGCAACTCCAATACGCTGTTGCCAAGTTAGCTTTTCCACCACTTCTCGATTTGCCACTACAACATAAATTAAAACAAAAATAAATATTAATAGAGAAAACAAGTCTTCCATTCTAGTCGCCTCCCCTTCTTTATCCAAATTGTAACATATTAAGTTCTTTTTTGAAGTTAACATAGTTTTTTTCGAAAAAAAGGTTTCTTTTTAAAGAAAAAGTGTTATACTAGGTATATTATTTCTTGTTCGGTGTTGGAAATAGAAAGACTTTCTTTAAAGTGATTTTTATTGAAATTGAGCAGAGATAGTAATATATTCGTGGATTGTTCCACACAGGAGGTACTACAATGGTACAAGGTAAAGTAAAATGGTTTAATGCAGAAAAAGGTTTTGGATTCATCGAAGTTGAAGGTCAAGACGATGTATTCGTACACTTCTCAGCTATCCAAGGCGACGGTTTCAAAACACTTGAAGAAGGTCAAGACGTATCATTTGAAATCGAACAAGGCGCTCGTGGACCACAAGCTGCTAACGTTCAAAAGTAATAATTTAGAAGCACTCACAGCGTGAGTGCTTCTTTTTTTATCCAATTAATAACTGATTCTCTTTCCATAGAGCTGTCAAGTTATGATCAGCTAAGCGCTGATGCGTCTCTTTCACACTAACCCACCTGTTTTGAACATAAACAAAGCGTGTCTCTGGGATTTCAGTCCATATCTCTGGCATTGACTGCACGTTTAGAAGGACGAAGTTTGCTTCATTTCCCTCTTCAATTCCATATTTTCTTTTTCCAATTAATTTTGCTGGAATACTAGTAATCATTCGAAGAAGCTGCTTTTGTTCTTCAGGACTCCCCATATGAGCAACATATCCTGTTAACAAGCCAATTTGTAATAAATCGGCTTTGCCAAACGGATGAAAGGGATCATGAACGTTATCTGAAGCCGTTGCTACGGGAATAGCTGATTTTTGGAGCTCTTTAATTCGCGTTACTCCTCTTCGAATAATGCCTCGATCTTCACGCCCTTGTAAATAAAGATTTGCAGCTGGAAGCGTTACTGCTCCAATTTTAGCATCTTGCATTAAAGTTAAAATTTTCTGAACTTTATCTTCATCCATTCCTGCTAACGAACACAAGTGACCAGCTACTACTTTTCCCTGCATCTTATGAGCAATGGTTTGCTCAGCTAAATAAATGATTGTATCGACATCCGGATTGTCACTTTCATCAATATGCAAATCCAGTGGCAAGTCATACTCTTTAGCAAGAATAAACAAGGCGTCTATATCTTCGTTAGGATCACTAGCTAAATGAGGACAACCTCCAATTGCATCGATTCCTAACTCTACTGCTCTCTCAACTTTTCTCATAATATGGTCATCATGTATGTTTACCGATCCAAATAACGGAACAAGCTGGATTTCCATGTACGGACTGAGCTCATCTCGTGCATCCGCTGCTGCTTGAAGCCCTCTAAATAGAATATCTTCTTCTAATAAACAATTAAAATCAATATGTGTGCGTATAGCTGTCGTTCCGTTTGCTAACGCCTGTAGTGCTGTTTTTACAATACGCTGTCTAATTTCTTCTTCAGAAAACAGCGCAATGCTAGACGCATAGTTTTCAACTGCTTCAGCTAGAGTACCAGAAAGGTTAGGCACTTGAGGTAAAGAGTGAGCTTTATCTAAATGCATGTGCATATCTACAAATCCAGGTAGCATAACTCTCCCTTGAGCATCTAAAGCCGTTTCTTTTCCCAAAATATCTGCGTGCAGCTCTTCAAACTCATCATCTTCCATGTAGCCGTTTTGCAACACAATTGAGGTATACATTCCGTCTGTAATTTTCACTTCAAAAAGTGCATGATCATGAATTAATGGTAAGCGGACGTTAACTAAATGTAACAATCTTAACCCTCTCCTCTATAATCTTTTCTTTTTTGCAAGCGATACTATCTCTTCAGCATATTGGGGAGCTGAAGCTCTTGTTTGCACTAATTCGCTAAATTACCCAAAATACCTTCTTTTTCTTTCGATAAATCATTCGAACACTCGACAAATTCAAGCAAAAAAAAGAAGCAGTGTCCCCACACTGCTTACACAAAGAAAAATGCTAGAAAATAGATAAATGTACTTCCAATGGTTAATGAGGGCTTGCAGAAATGCTAAAGCGTGTAGCTTCGTCTCCCTCCGCTAGCTTGTCTCCCCAGAAAGCTAACGGCACACCCAACGACAAGCATACACAGTGTTGCAATAGATACAATAAGAAAAAGCCCAAAGCAAAGGTAGGTATCTCATAATAGATGAGCAAAAACCTACCCGCCTGGGCTTTTATCCCTTCGGTGTCATGCCGTTCTGTCAAAAAACATTAAGCATGTAAATCGCTTGGACCAGACCTTTTCATATTGAAAAGCGGGAACCTAGATTTACTTTTTACTCATAGTCTTGTTATTTACGGTAACAAGGTAGAAACGTTCGAGCCATATTCTCAAACATATATGAGTGACCGTATTCAGCTTTTTCTTGATATAAAGATACCTCGTTTCGACATGCTTGTCAACAATAAAAACGAATATTTTAATTTATAATTGTTAATTCGTTCGTTTTTTATACGAGCTCAACTGATTTTGAATCAATCAATTTACTGATTTTTCTCTCCCCACACATCTTCATAGATGAGATGTTCTAGAGATCGGCGCTGAGCCCAATTCGCTTGTTCTAAAATTGGTTTTTCCGGATAATTTTCCGTATACCCTACGGACATGAGCGCTACGGGATCAATATGCGGCGGGATATTTAAAATATCTCGTACATCATTTTTCTTATAAAAGCTTACCCACCCCATTGCCAGTCCCTCAGCGTAAGCAGCAAGCCACATGTTTTGAATAGCACAGGCTGTTGACATAATATCCGTCTCAGGTATTGAATTACGCCCCAGGACGTGTGAACCTCCCCTTGTTGGATCACATGTGACACAAATTGTAAGCGGCGCTTCTTTCAGTCCTTGAATTTTCAGCTCTAAAAAATCTTTCTCTTTTTGGCCTTCATAATGAATAGCCAACGCTCGTCTTTCCTTGTCAGCTGCCCAAGCTAATTTTTCTTTTACGCTATTTGACGAAATTAAAATAAAATTCCAAGGTTGCATAAACCCTACGGATGGCCCATGGTGAGCAGCATTTAAAATACGATTAATTTTTTCTTCTGATACTTCCTTAGATAAAAATGTTCGAACATCTCGTCGACCATAAATAGCTTTGTATACTGCTTCTTTTTCTTCATGATTAAGCATGACTTTTTCACCTCAATATTTTTTAACTAGAGTGATGTCAATCTATGATATTTACGCCTTACTAGATGAAAATACGATAAGGAGCGCCACCAATATTGATCCATATTTTAACGTTCCTTTTTGACCCAGCAAGCAGCCGTAACTCACCTAATTGGCCAATAATAAATAAAGCACAAAGGAAAAGGTAACTATCATTACCATCACCTTCATGCTTTAGATGATTACCTATACCGTTGTAACGACTTTCTGTATTAAGAAAGGTCTTTTTTTCATTCTAACACGCAGTATTTTATTTGTATATATTATTGTTTGACACTGCAAATATACAAAAATGCTTGGAGTTCACACTGCATCTGCTTTAAGTGCGGTATGGCTTTTGTTAATAATTTCTCGTGTTGCTTCTTATAGCTTTCATGCAGCATTTTTTCAACCTTAATCTTTTCTTCATACAGAACATCAATTTTCTCTTCATTTCCATCCAAAGAAATTGGATTCAAAATGGCGAGATCATAAACAGGTTGTCCATATTCTAATTTATTTAAAATGGAGCGTAATAACGCTTCGTCATGAACATCTAATTCATATAAATAGTTTAATAAACTTCCAAGTTCATCAATGATAGTTAAATCAATTTCTACTTCCTGAACATTGGCTCCTTCTACATATTGAAAGCAAGTTGTATAAATGATTTCATACAACGTTTCCACTCTTTTGAGCGCTTCATCAATTGTCATGTAATGACCTCCTATACAGCATGGTTCATACAATTCTATGATGCAAGAGTTCATTTCATTACGGTCTTCAGCGGAAAATATCAATAATTTCTTCAATAACAGCAGAAGGATCTTCCTCTTGTGCAAACGACTTTATCTCAGTAAATGTAGGCTCAGAAAATTGATCGTTTACCTCTTCAATATAGGAGTAAATCTCTTTTGTTTCTTTCTCACTTTCTGAGAAAGACCATCTTTGTAGTTCAACACTTTGTGGAATATCTTCAACGGCTATAGGGCAGCCATTATCAGTCATCCCTAAGCAGTACATCGGTGTCTTTCCATTTGTACAGATATCCTCTTGCCTATTGTGAATTTCACCTTTATCTCCCCATGCGGCAATTACTAAATGTGCACGATTAACGGCCTGCGTCAAATATTGATTGGTTCCAATTCCGACGGCTTCTTGCTTTGAGAGCTTCGCTAATAATCTCTCATCTTCAGCTTGATAGCTAAATAAATAGACAATTTCTAAAGAACCAAAGCCCCACTGTTGTGCTAACTGCATACATTTCTGCAATTCTTCTTCACTTTGTTGAGTACCTGTATTCATTGGAGATGATAAGATGAACGTTACGGTCCGATCATTTTTTGCACTCCAAGCTACTTTAAAAGAATATTGATATGTTCCTTCTTCGTCGAATATCGCTTCTTTTTTCACTTCCCAATCACCCTCTTCTCTATCATTTCATTCTATATGTATTTTGAAATAGCAAAGGCATGACAACTTTTCTATCTTTTTGGAAAAATTTATCTTACCTTCTCATACATGTGTTTTACAGCTATGAATCACATTCATCTATTGGTACAAGTTGTTGTTAAATTAGATAATTTTAAAAAAATGGTCTATAATAAGACCATATATTCTGATAAAGAAAGGATTTTGTAAGTGGCGAATACACATACATTTACAAAAGGTGAAGAGATTGCAAATGCAATCACGCACGGAGTTGGAGTCATCTTAAGCATTGTTGGACTCACTCTTCTTATTGTATTTTCTTCATTACAAGGTACACCTTGGCATATTGTTAGCTTTACGATTTATGGCATTACCATGTTATTACTATACGTATCATCAACGCTTGTTCACAGCTTTCCTGAAGGCAAGGTAAAAGATTTATTTGAAATCTTTGATCATTCCTCCATTTATTTATTTATCGCTGGAACCTATACGCCGTTTTTATTCGTCGTTGTGAAAGGAACAATGGGATGGACCCTCTTTGCTGTTGTATGGGGGATTGCGATTGCAGGAATTGTGTTTAAAGCTTTCTTCGTAAAAAAATTCCTCTTTATTTCAACAGTCCTATACGTATTAATGGGTTGGATGATTGTCTTTGCATGGAATTCTCTAAAAGCAACATTAGAAACACCAGGCTTAGTTTTGCTTGTTATCGGTGGAGTTCTTTATACGATTGGCGCTATTTTTTACGTTTGGCGAGGATTTCGCTTCCATCATATGATTTGGCATTTATTTGTACTTGGGGGAACAGTCACGCATTTTCTTGCGGTTCTTTTATATGTACTACCGATTGCAATTCAATAAAAAAGAGGCGATTTATCGCCTCTTTTTTATTTTAAGACCCACCAGGTGCTACAAGCTGTTCACCTTGATACATCTCATAGACATACGGATTTTTTGGACGATCAATGGATTCGACTTTTTCTATGTTTACGTATGGCAATGAAGCGCCGTTATAAGCTTGTTGGCCGATGGTTCCTTGTACTTTAATCCATTCGTCCGTTTCCAGTTTTGTAGCATTCGAAGCGGTTGAAAGCGTTCCATATACGGATGCATCCGCTACGCAGCAAGATAAGCCAAAGCGGGCGACTACGAATTGATCTCTTTTAAACCCTTCTTCCCGATACACAAAACCTTTTACTTCAATCGTCTTTCCAACAAATTTTTCAACGTTTGTCTCGATGATATTCATGATTGGAATATATTCTTTATCGCTTACTACAATATGATCTTGCTTCATTAGCTTAGCTTCTAGTTTTTCATAATACCCTTCTGGTGCCTGCTGAGGTACGAACCCTTTGGGATGCTCCAAAGGAACGCCTCCATCTTCCTGTGGCTCTTCAACTTCCGCTCCTAATACTTGGTTCATATAGTCTTCTAGTTCAGCATCTGCGCTCTCTTGCAATTCTTGGCGTTGCTCTGGCGTAGGAGTTTCTTTTACTCCTTCTGCAAACTTAATTCCTCTTTTTTCAGCCACTGAGCTTCCTAATGAATGATTAGGTAATAAAAAGCCGGTCATAATTGGCAGTAAAAATAAGAGATAAATAAACAAGGTCTTAACCTTCCCTTTTTCAAAATGATCATGTTCGCAAGCGCAGCTTCCCCCCTCCTCAACCTTTATACTGCTTCGCCAAATTTGCACAACTCCTAAGAGAAAGAATGTAATGCTAGAAAAATAAATAAACGGCATCATTTTTGGAGCAATAAAGTAAACCATTTGCTCAGTCAAAATAAGCTTAAACATTAAAAGCGCAAACCCAATTAAGAAAATGCCTCGGATATAGGTGATAAACTGTTCATCCATTCGCTTCATAATATCCTCCTCATCCCATTAGCCATCCATACATCATCACAACTCCGTAAACAATAACCGTGATCATTAAAATAAATCGAATAGCAAACTTCTTTTTGAAAAAAGCAAATAGCATAATTGTATTTTTTAAATCAATCATAGGTCCATACACTAAAAAGGCAAGCAGCGCAGTCGGTGTAAACGTATGAGCAAAAGATGAAGCAACAAATGCATCTGCTTCTGAACACAAGGAAAGCACGTAAGCAAACCCCATCATGACTGCAGACGATACGTATTCATTGCTGGCTAAGCTGACAAGAACCTGTCGATCCAAAAACGTTTGAAAAAGGCTGGCAACGAGTGCGCCAAATAATAAATATTTTCCCATATCAAAAAATTCATCGCTCGCATGATAAAGTGTTTGCTTCAGACGATTTCCTTTTCCATGATCTGAATGAACGTGGACGTGGACATCCTTAAGCTGATTTTGATTACGGAACGTCCAATAAATCCCTAACCCAATGAGCAAACACACAATCACAGCAAGTCCCATTCGACTATATACAATAGACAAATCGGATTGAAATGCATAAAACGTAGAAGCAAATACAATTGGATTTAGAATGGGTGCTCCAACTAAAATAACCATTCCAACATGCAACGGCATTCCTTTTTTCAAAAGCCTTCTTACAACCGGAATAATGGCGCATTCACAAACCGGTAAGATGGCACTAACTACGACGGCCGATACGAGTGCAAGATATGGATTTTTTGGAATCATTCGCTGAATCGCTCGCTCTGATATAAACACTTGAATCAGAGCTGATGCAAACACACCAAGCAAAATAAATGGTATAGCTTCAAAAACAATGCTTAGAAAGATCGTATTGACATTCAGTAAAGATGTGGGAATAGCTAAGTTACTTGTATCTATATCAACAAAGAAAAAACAATACCCAAACAACAGCAGCAGCAACAATCCAACTAACTCTTTACTTACTTTTGATAGCGTCATACTCTATCATCCACCTCCGGCTGTTCTATCATTTCCATTAAGTACTTTTATGTGAATCTATTAACTACCATATGAGGAATAGTAGAGTATTTATGCTAGAAATCATAAAAAGAGTTTGGGACACAACAAAATGATTACTTCTAGAAGACAAACAATAACTATGGCCATACCTTTGGGTTCACTAGACAACTTCGTTCCATTGCGCTGCGGTCCATTCCTGTTTCCAAATATTTTTTTTCGAATAAATAAAAAACCTGAACAATCAAAAGTTATAAAACTTTTGATTGTTCAGGTACAGTAGGGACTTCACTACTTATGTCTCAGTTCTCTGCTACGTTAAAATAATTGTCCTAGCTGCTTAAAAAGCGTATACACACCCATAACAGCCATAATAACTACAACGAAGGTGCCGAAAATGGTAAGCCAAAGTGGATGCTGATAGTCTCCTACAATTTTTTTCTTATAGGCAGCTACAAGCATTGTACCAAGCGAGATTGGTAAGATTAGCCCATTTAAAGCACCTGCTAAAATTAAGAGGGTAACGGGCTGACCAATAGTTAAAAACACCAATGTTGATATAGTGATAAAACCGATAATGACCCAGTTTTCATATTGAGCAACTTTTTTATTAAATGATTTAATAAATGATACAGACGTATAAGCTGAACCAATGACGGATGTAATTGCAGCTGCCGCCATTACTACGCCAAACAGCTTATACCCGATATTTCCTGCTGCGAGCTGAAATACAGATGCGGGTGGGTTATCAGGGTTTAACGTAAACCCTTGACTGATGACGCCCAATGTTGCAAGAAAAAGAAAGATTCGAACGAGTGATGCTATGGTAATACCCGATACAGCACCTCTTGTCACTTCTGGAATAGCAGCTTTCCCTTTAATCCCAGCATCTAACAAGCGATGACCACCAGCAAACGTAATATAACCTCCTACTGTTCCACCTACTAACGTTACGATTGCGATGACATCAATTTGATCTGGCATAAACGATTTAGCAATTGCTTCTCCTACCGGTGGAGAAGACGAAAAGGCAACATAAATCATAAGTAAAATTAAAATGCCTCCCATCAGCTGTGCAAATCGATCCATTAGCTTGCCAGCTTCCTTTACAAGAAACACACCAATGGCAATAACTGCCGTAATAATCGCTCCTACCTGTGGTGAAATGCCAAATAATACGTTTAGTCCTAATCCAGCTCCGCCTACGTTTCCAATATTAAACGCTAGACCTCCAATTACAATCAGAATAGCTAGAAATAAACCTAGTCCCGGTACAACCATATTGGCAATATCTTGCGCTCGCTTTTCTGAAACTGCAATGATTCGCCAAACATTTAGCTGAACACCAATGTCTAATAAAATAGAAAGTAAAATAACAAACCCAAAGCTAGCAGCTAATGCTTGGGTAAACACCGTAGTTTGAGTTAAAAAGCCTGGCCCTACAGCTGATGTAGCCATTAAGAACGCAGCGCCCAGCAAGACGCTCCAATTGCGGTTTGTTTTCATGCTGTCACCTCATCTTGTTTGGATAATAATTCTTTCTTCCTTAAGCTGATGATGAATGGATTTTGCAAATACAATAGCATTCGGTCCGTCCCCATGAATACAAACTGTATCTGCTTCAATTTTTATTTGTTCCCCTTGACGGGTATGTACTTTTCCTTCTTTGATCATGGTAATAACTTGATTGATGGCTTGTTGGGTATCATGAATAACAGAGCCTTTAATCGTTCGAGGCGTTAACGTACCATCTTTTTCATACGTTCGGTCTGCAAACACTTCGTTTGCGGTTGATAAGCCAATTCGCTTTCCAGCTGTAACAAGCGCACTTCCTGCTAGTCCGTACAGAATTACCTCTTCACCTATTGTGTAAATCGCTTCTGCAATTCCTTCTGCTAGCTCTGTGTTCACTGCCGCCATATTATATAATGCACCATGAGGCTTTACATGATGCAACGGTGCTCCTAAAGCTTGACAAAAAGCTGATAAGGCACCGATTTGATACAGCGTTATATCGAACGCTTCGCGTGCGGAAATAGCCATGTTTCTTCGACCAAATCCACTTAAGTCAGGCAGTCCTGGATGCGCACCAATTGCGACGTTTTCTCGAAGCGCTAGCTCGACGGTTCTTTGCATGACAGAAGGGTCCCCAGCATGAAAGCCACAAGCAATATTAGCAGACGTTACGTACGGTAATATCGCTTCGTCATTTCCAATAATGTAAGCACCAAAGCTTTCACCCAAATCACAATTCAAATCAATTGTTACCAAAAAGACACCTCCCTTAGTTTTTCATCCTCAGCATTATCTTTAAATGATCAAGTAATTTCTCTTGTTTCATTAAGCACTTTTGCGCCGTTTTTAATGAAATCATTTTAAACGTCAGCTGTTTTCCAGGCGGTACTTGTGCAAGTGTAGAAAAATCAGTTGACGCTACTTGACCAATTCTCGGATAACCACCTGTTGTCTGGTGGTCAGCTAATAGAATAATCGGTTGACCGTCATTTGGAACTTGAATAGTACCAAACGTAACCCCAGTTGATAGCAGCTCTCGTTGGTTTGTTTGCTTCAGTACTGTACTCTCATTCTGCAATCGATATCCCATTCGATCTGATTGAGGAGTAACTGAATAGCTTGTATTAAAAAAAGACACCTTACTTTCTTCCGTAAACCAACTGTATTCCGGTCCTTCAATTACTGAAATTATTGGATTTTCTTCGTATCGCGGCAGAAAATCTGGATGAATGGTCCAAAATGCTTGCTTGAAAGGCTTATCCGTCTGCTTGGTTATAAGCCGACTACGAATTAGTTCTCCTACTTTTGTTTTAGGGTGACAAAGTAGCCGATCTCCCGCCTGCAGCGCACGCCCTTTAAAGCCACCGATTTCTGGACGTAATGACGTCGATAAGCTTCCCATCACTGGGTTCATAGCAAATGAACCAGATACAGCTAAATAAGCACGACATCCTGATTTTGGAAAACCAAATGCTAACATACTGCCCTTTGATACAAAAACAGGACGCCACATCTTAACGGGTTCATCATCAATTGTTGGTGACAAATCTCCTCCCGTAATTGCGATAAGCGTATCTTCTTCAAACTTAATCTTTGGTCCCATTAAGGTGATTTCTAGTGCTGCTTTTCCCTCTTCATTTCCAACAAGCAAATTTGCAATTCGAAAAGCAAGAGCATCCATAGCTCCACTCACGATAATTCCTTGTTTTTGAAATCCTTGTCTTCCCAAATCCTGAACAGTTGTTAGTAACCCTGGCCGGATGATATTAATACTCATGGTCACCCTCCTTTTGAGCCACATATTCTTCTTTGGTAATCGGTATAAAACGAATGGAGTCTCCCGCTTTTAAAAGAACTGGCTTTTGATTTAGTGGCTTAAATAATGATAGGGGCGTTCGTCCAATGATTTGCCATCCTCCTGGTGTTTCAAGCGGATAAATTCCTGTTTGTTCTCCTGCAATACCAACTGACCCTTTTGGTATGGCCGCTTGAGGATTTCCCTTTCGTGGAGTAGCTAATCGTTTGTTCATTCCACCTAAGTATGGAAAGCCGGGTGCAAACCCAATCATATAAACTAGGTAGTCTTCGGATGAATGAATCTTAATTATTTCTTCTTCCGTAAGTTGATGATAATTTGCAACATGGTCTAAATCAGGCCCAAACTCATGACCATAGCAAACCGGTATTTCAACAATACGAGACGTTGATTCGCCTTCAGTTTTTAGGAGCTGAAGAAGGGCTTCTACTTTATTTTTTACGATTTCATAGGGGGTTTTTCCAACTCGATTAGCAAAATTAGAAGGCTTATAGTAAATCGTTACTGTTGTAAAAGCAGGTACATATTCAATTATGCCTTCAAAACGATTAGCTTCAAGAGTCGCTATAAACTGTTGGACCTTTGTATGTATTGCTGGATGAATAACCTCACCGAATGAGACAACGATACCGCTATCTCCCAATGGATAAATGTTGTATTCAGTGTTCACTCGTTATCCACTCCTTTCTTCCCTTCTATTGTCTCTTGAATGTAATCGTTCAATTCCTACCTCAAAAAAATTACACACTACGTTTCAATTAATCAAAATAATCTCGTTATTTCAAGCTTTCGATCATAATTGTGCCAAAAGACACGGATTATGATTTGGCAAAGCAAAAGAAAAAGCACTAAAGAATTAAGAGAATTTTCCCCCTCTGCTCTTTAAATGCCTCTTCTTGCGAAATCTACAAACCGAAATTTATCCAGCCTGTGTCTCGATTCCGTATATTGAAATAAACTTGCGTCATTAAGATAAACGTAATTTCTTACAACGACGATGTGAGTATAATCTTTTAAATCTAAATAGCGCTCATCATCTTCCGTTACTTCATCTACCGAAATTTCTTTTTTAGCAAAGCTAATGCTTAAACCTACTTCTTTTTCCAAATACTCATAGATAGACCCTTCACAAATTTCACGAGTTAAATGAGGAACCTTTTTTTGTAAAAAGAAATCCTTGTCTAAGATAATTTTCTCACCATCTATTTCACGCGCACGTACCACCTTCCAAATGGAGTCTCGCGATGTACTGTTTAGCTGCGTGCACAGTTCACTATCAGGCTTAATTAATTCAAAGTCTTCAACCACTGTTCTTGATTCATGTCCAAGTTTTTCAGCCATCTCTTTAAAACTAACAAGTCCTGAAATAGGGAAATCAAATCGCGATACTTCTAACACATAAGATCCCTTGCCTTTAATTTTTTGAATATAACCGTTTTGTGATAAAAGATTCAAGGCTTTTCGAATTGTTTCACGAGACGTGTGATACGCCACCACTAGCTCATTTTCAGAAGGTAGCTTTGTATGAGGTGGCCATCTCTTTTGTTTAATATTTTCCACTAGTTCTTCATAGATTTGCATAAACTTATTTTCTTTCATGACTTCACCTACCTTCGTTTATTTTATAAAAAGAACGATGAGTTGTCACTCATCGTTCACTTTTTAAGACGATATACAATTGATTCATAAGGGCGAAGCTGCACCTTAGCGTATTCTAATGATGAATCATCATAGTTTGATAATAAGATTTCGCTTTTATAGCCTTCGACATCAACCGTTTCAGGTAGCTCAAACGTTACGTCTTTACCATAGAAATTATTCACTACGAGAAGCTTTTCATTCGTTCCGTTTCGCACATATGCAAATATCTCTGGGTGGTTGCTTAAAAGAAGCTCGTAATCTCCGCTTGTAACGATATCATATTCTTTTCTAAGCGCAATTAACATTTGATAATGATAAAAAACGGATGTTTTGTCTTTTAAAGCACCCTCTACGTTTAGCTCTTTGTAGTTAGAAGCCACGTTGATCCAAGGTGTTCCTGACGTAAACCCACCGTGTTCTTTGTCGTTCCACTGTACGGGTGTGCGTGAGTTGTCGCGAGACTTTGCTTTTAAAATTGAAATAATCTCTTCCTTACTCATGCCTTCTTTACGCTTAATTTCATAGATGTTAAGTGATTCTACGTCACGGTAATCGGAAATATCATTGAAGCCTGGATTAGTCATCCCAATCTCTTCACCTTGATAAATATAGGGCGTACCTTGCATCATATGAATAGTTGTGGCAAGCATCTTAGCAGACTTGTCGTGAAACTCCTTGTCATTTCCATAGCGAGAAACTACCCTTGGCTGATCATGGTTACACCAAAATAGTGCGTTCCACCCTCCGCCTTTATTCATCTCAACTTGCCAGGTTGATAAAATATCTTTAAGCTTTAGAAAATCAAAGTCACCAACTGACCACTTTTCACCATTAGGATAATCAACCTTTAAATGATGAAAATTAAACGTCATACTTAACTCTTGACGGTCGGGACGCGTGTAGTTAATACAATGATCGATCGTTGTTGAAGACATCTCTCCGACTGTCATACTATCGTATTTTGAAAATACTTGTTCATTCATTTCTTTCATATACTCATGAACGCGAGGTCCATCCGTATAAAATTTACGACCGTCTCCAGGAGGCGTTTTCCCATCGTCATCTAAAAAGCGCTGATCTTTTGAAATTAAGTTAATAACATCTAATCGAAAGCCATCAACGCCTTTTTCAAACCAAAAGTGCATCATATCATACACTTGTTTACGAACCTTTTCGTTTTCCCAATTTAAGTCCGCCTGCGTTACGTCAAACAAATGAAGATAAGATTGATCTGTTAGTTCATCATGCTCCCACGCAGATCCACCAAATTTGGAAATCCAATTCGTAGGAGCCGAACCATCTTCTTTTTGATCTTTCCAAATGTAAAAATCACGGTACGGATTTTCCTTCGATTTTCGTGCTTCCTGAAACCACTTGTGCTCTGTTGAAGTATGGTTCACAACAATATCCATGATAACTTTAATATCGCGGCTATGAGCTTCCTTTAATAAGCGTTCAAAGTCTTCCATCGTGCCATACTCACTATGAATTGAAAAGTAATCGCTAATATCATATCCATTGTCGCGCTGTGGCGATTGATAAATTGGAGTAAGCCATACGACATCAACCCCAAGTGTTTTTAAATAATCTAACTTCTCAATAATTCCATTAATATCTCCAACGCCATTGCCAGACGTATCATAGAAACTCTTCGGATAAATTTGATAAACAACCGACTTTTTCCACCACGGCTGCGTCATCTTCATCACCATCACTTTCTTTACAATTCATTTTGATATTATACTTTTTTCTTCTGTAGCTTTCCAAAAAGTAGCGTTAAAACAAACGGCACAACAATTACAATTGCCATTCCGATTAAAAAAGCTCCCCAATCGCTTGGTAAAATGGATAGCGGTGCAGGAATTCCACCCACTCCAATGGATGCTGCTTTTACACCATTCATTGTAACGATAACACCTGCAATAGCAGAACCAATAATGGCTGAAATAAACGCAAATCGATAACGTAAGTTTACTCCAAACATGGCGGGTTCTGTAATTCCTAACCATGCAGATACCCCTGATGTTAGTGATAACCCGCGAAGTTTTTCATCATTTTTAGCCAATGTCATCATGGCAAATGCAGCTGACCCCTGCGCAATATTTGATAATGCCACCATTGGCCATAAGAACGTACCACCGATGCTACCAATGAGCTGAAGATCCACAGCTAAGAACGTATGATGCATCCCGGTAATAACGAGAGGTGCATACAGTCCACCATAAATGATACCACCGATAAACGGAGCTGTTTCAAACAACCATACAACTCCTGCTGTAATAGCGTTTCCAATTGCAAACGTTACAGGCCCAATTGCAATGAATGCCAGGAATCCCGTTAGTAATAACGCAACAGGTGCTACAACTAAAAGCTGAAAACCATCTGGAATACGCTTTCTTAAAAAGATTTCAATTTTAGCAAGCACCAATGATGCAACTAGTACAGGTAAGACCTGACCTTGATAACCTACCTTTTCAACTTCTAAACCAAATAAGTTCCATGTATCAATGTTACCTTTTTGAAGTGCTTCACCATATCCCCATGCATTTAATAAGTCTGGGTGAACAAGCATCAACCCTAGCACAATACCGAGCAGTGGACTTCCTCCAAAACGATTCACAGCTGACCAACCAATAAGACCCGGTAAAAAGACAAATGCGGTATTTGAAATCAAGTTGATCATACTCGCTAAATCTTTCCATTGTGTATGAACATCTACTAGCGACTTATCATCATAGAAGATCCCTGGCCCCGTTAAGATGTTGTTAATCCCCATCAACAAACCAGCCGTTACGATGGCAGGCAAGATTGGAATAAAGATGTCAGCTAATGTTTTAATAGCTCGCTGCAACGGGTTTAAATTTTTCGCAGCTTCATTTTTCACTTCGTCTTTTGATAATTCTCCGATACCTGTAATCGTTACCATTTCTTTATAAACTTTATCAACTGTTCCCTGGCCAATGACCACCTGGAACTGTCCATTTGTTGAAAAGAAGCCTTTGACTAAATCATGATTATTTAGCGCTTCTTCATTTACTTTCTTTTCATCATGCAGCACTAGGCGCAAACGCGTCACGCAGTGAGTTGCTGCTGAAATGTTTTCTTTTCCCCCAACGGCTTCAATGATTTGCTCGACAGATGTACGATTCACAGCCATAATCCTCTTCCTCCTTGTTATCGCTTTCATTTCTTATAAAAGAGGTACCCATATTTTTAATTGCGCTAACGTATAAAACATAGCGTAACTAAAACTTGTATATACATGTATTACGTGTTCTATACTAACCTGTATATACAAGTTAGTCAACAATAAAAAAGCATTCTTTAAAAGAATGCCTCTCTTACACATGTGAATGTATTGTATTTTTCTTTTGATTGAACCATTTATCAATTAAGCCACTACCTAAGAATACACCTGCTACAATAAATAGAAAGCCAAACAGCTGAGCTGCTTGAATTTCTTCTTGTAAAAAAACAGCTGAACTAACAAGCGCAAAAAATGGATTTAAATTTACAAAAATGGATGACTCTGCCGGTCCAATATGTTGGACGGCTTGATTGTAAACCATATGTCCAAATGCTGTTGCTAGCAGTGCGGAACCTAAGAACAATAGCCATAAGTCTATTCTTGTTTGTGCCATCGTTTGCAATCCGTGTGGTTCTATAATGAAGCTAATTCCAAGTAAAAACGCTGACCCTGTTATTAGCATCCATCCTGTCATTAAACGTGCATCCAATGTTGTTGAAGCACGTCGAATAAACACATAACTAATGGCTTGCGTTAAGATAGATAAAAAGACAAACAAATCACCTTTTGTTCCACCCGTGACCGCTCCGCTTCCAGCTAATACGATAAAAGCAACTCCAGAAAACCCACTCACTACGCCAACAAAACGGAAGAATGTTAGCCTCGTGCCTAAAAAGAAAACTGCACAAATCGTCGTTAAAATTGGACTTAGCCCCAAAATTAACGCTCCGTTTGACGCACTGGTTTCTTTTAATCCCGTTGACAAAAAGAAGTGATGACAAACAACGTTAAAAAAACCAACCATCGTAATAAATCCAAGCTCTTTTAACGTAATTTTACGCAGTGATTTTGTAATTTTAAGAAAAACCAAAACGGCAATCCCCGCAAAAAGAATTCGAAAAGCCGTCATCGTAACAGGAGCAAATGCGCCTACAAGTAGCTTGAGCGCAACAACGTTCACTCCCCACAACAACATGACGAATACCAAAACACCGTAAATTTTATATTTATTCAATAACTCTCCCACCTAACGTACTGCTCTTATCCATTATTTTCAACTTCTCTATTGTAACGCTAATATAGTTGAATTTCTAGATATTCTTTACTCGAAATAATTACGAAAATCGACTCTTCGTGATATGATAGCGTAGCAATTACACAGAAAAAGGAGCGCTTATACATGATTGAGGTACGGCTCGCAGGGGACGCCAAAGAAATTGAAGAAATGATTAAAAGCTTCGAAAAACATTACACTATCAAACACCAGTCCCCTGAATATAATCGAAGCAATAACCCTAAATATGCGAATCGTAAAACGACGCGGGTTTATTTATCAATGGAGTTAAAGCAAGCGAACTAATTTGTCTCACTTTTACAAATACTTCAACCTATATTATAATTCCATTAATATTTCATAGATAGAAAGAGGTTACAACATGGAGCAAACCATCGTTTTAGTTGGGTTTATGGGCGTAGGGAAAACAACGATTGGACAAGCACTTGCACGCAAACTAGATTTTCAATTCATTGATACGGACCAGCGTATTGAAGCAAGTATGGGCATGCAAACAACGGAAATTTTTCGTGTTCATGGAGAAGCATTTTTTCGGCAAAAAGAAAAAGAAACGATTTCTCAGCTCGTAAAAGAGAAAAAGACCGTTTTGTCTCTTGGAGGAGGCGCTTTTTTACAAGATGCCATTCGAGATGCTTGCTTACAAGATGGCATTGTTATCTGTTTATCTCTGTCTTTTGATGCGTGGAAAGAACGATTGGATGATTTACTTCCAACACGCCCTATTCTACAAGGAAAAAGTTTAGCAGAGATAGAAGAACTATTTTATAATCGCCAAGCCATTTATCAATCCTATCATCAAAAAATTGTAACTGATACCTTAACACCTGAAGAAGTAGCTGATGAAATTATTAGCTTTGTTCTTAAGAAAAACTAAAAGACGCCTTCTGCTGCTGTGCAGAAGGCGTCTTTTCTCAATGACTCATCATATAGAAGTTAATAAAGAAAGCAACTGTAATAACGTACATCATCCAGTGAATTTCTCGGTAGCGTCCAGTGAAGAGTTTAATAGCAGTATATGAAATAAAACCGAACGCTAACCCTTCAGCAATGCTGTAAGTTAACGGCATCATAATAATGGTTAAAAACGCTGGAACTACTTCCGTAAAATCATCAAAGTTGATGTTTTTGATATCGCTAAGCATTAAGGAACCAATAATAATTAATGCTGGAGCCGTTGCAACTGATGGAATAAAGTCGATTAACGGAGCAAAGAAAAGGGTAAATAAAAACAACACAGCTACTGTTAATGCTTTTAACCCAGTACGTCCACCTTCTGCTATTCCTGTTGCATTTTCAATGTACGTATTCAAAGCTGTACTACCAAATATAGCACTCGCCATTGTTCCAACTGAATCAGCTGCTAGCGCACGATTTAAGTTTGGAATCTTGCCATTTTCATCAACTAAATTTGCTTTTTTAGATAAACCAATTAGCGTTGCCAGCGTATCGAAAAGTTCTACAATTGTAAATGAGAAAACAACAGAGAAAATTCCATATGCAATGGCACCTTTTAGATCCATCTGCATAAACGTGTCACCAATTGTTGGCGGAGTTGCTGAAAACACGTCGCTAATAGCGGTTGGCGGAGCTTGAAACCCAACAATCATTGCTACTGCAGTCGTAGCAAAAATACTAATAATTAACGCACCTTTTACGTGTTTAGCCATTAAAACAGCGGCTAAAATCAAGCCGAATATTGTTAATAACGGCCCCTTGTCCAACACGTTTCCAACACCAACAAATGTTGATTCATTGGCTACAACAAGCCCTGCGTTTTTTAACCCTATAAACGCAACAAACAAGCCAATTCCAACAGCAATTGATGCTTTTAAAACATTCGGAATGGCATCAACGATTTTGCTACGAATACCAGTTACGGTTAATAAAAAGAATAAAATACCAGATATAAAGACTGCACCAAGAGCCGTTTGCCAAGATAGACCTTGTCCTAACACAACCGAATACGTAAAGAATGCATTTAATCCCATACCAGGACCAGTAACAATTGGAAAGTTAGCCCATAACGCCATTAGTAACGTACTGAATACGATAGCATAAATCGTTGCCGCTAACGCTGCTTCTTTTGGAATCCCAGCGTCAGATAAAATAAGCGGATTGACGATAACCATGTAACTAACGGTCATAAAGGTGGTTAAGCCCGCCAAAATTTCTTGTTTTGGCGTTGTTTGACGTTCTGAGAGTTTAAACACGCGCTCTAATATACTACTACGCTCCAAAACATGCGCCTCCCTGTTTATTGTTATAAAATAACCTCAATCTGTGGTGATCAGGCGTCTTGAACAACTAATTTTTTCATTAGAGCTCATACAAAAACATAATAAGCGGCAGAGAAAACTCCACCACTTATTATGGCTAGAACGTACACTTTTCACATCTTGAAGTAAAATCTTTTGTCCTATTATAGTCCTAATTCTAAAAGATGCAAAGACAGAAAACGTTATCATAATAAAACTTTTTATATTCGATTTATTTTTAATTTTCAAATTAAAATAGGAATAAAAAATTTAGCTACTTATGACGTAAGCAGCGATACCCTTTTTAATAAACGTTCAATGGAGCCATTTGCTTCTTTTAAAACAATCTTCTCATCAATTGTTTTTAAAACTCGGTTATCCATCACAATTTGGCCGTCCACCATCGTTATTTCCACATCTCCTCGCGTAGCTGAATAAACAACGCGTGAAATTGGGTCGACTCCGTAAGATGGAAATGTATGAAGCTGATAAAGATTCAGCATCGCTAAGTCTGCCTTTTTTCCAACTTCAATACTTCCAATTTCATTTTCAAGCCCAACAGCTTTTGCTCCACCAATGGTCGCCATCTCTAATACATGCTTTGCATTCATCGCTGTAGGTCCATAGGAAGGCTTATGAATCGTTGCCGCAAGGCGCATTTCATTAAACATATCAAGGTTATTGTTACAAGGCGCACCATCCGCTCCTAAACTGAGGCAAATACCCTGCTCATGAAGATGTGGAATCTCAGCAAACCCTGAAGCAAGCTTCATATTGGAACCTGGACAATGACTCACTTTCACTCCTCTATCTTTAATCACTGCCTTTTCCTGGTCATTCAGCCAGACGCAGTGCGCTAAAATTAACCGCTCATTAGCTAATCCTAAATGATCTAAATATAAAATATTTCGCATGCCTGTTTCTGCTTCTACTATTCGGATTTCCTCTTGGTTTTCAGACGCATGCGTATGTACATGCACATCATATGCTGCAGATAAATGGGCAACCTCTCTTAGTAAATCTTCCGTACACGAAATAACAAATCGGGGAGAAAACGCGTATTGAATGCGATTGTTATAAGAGCCATGCCATTTCTCAAGCAGCCTAACACTTTCCGCAATTGAAGATGCCGTTGTTTCCTGTAATGCTTTTGGCATATTGTCCGCCTTTTTATCCATCATTACTTTGCCAGCGATAGCACGAATACCACTTTGTGCAATGGCTTCAAATGCTGAATCGGTATGATGCACGGTTTCCATATCTACAATGGTTGTGGTGCCACTTTTAATTAGCTCTCCAATACCTAATAATGCGGAGTAATAAATGGATTCCTCATCATGCGCAGCTTCTAAAGGCCAAATTTTCTTTTGAAGCCAATCCATCAACTCCAAATCATCGCCTTGACCACGGAACATTGTTTGGCATAAATGAATGTGAGTGTGAATGAAACCAGGAACAATTGTCCGGTTTGTTCCATCAATGACTCTATCGACCTTTTCTGGTGATAATTCTTTACCAATAGCAGCAATTCGGTCTCCTACTATGTATAGGTCTCCATATACAATGTCATTCCTTTCATTCATTGTAATAATTTCTGCATTTTTAATTAAAATGTGCTGCATTTCTTCAAGCCCCCTAATCTCTCTTTAAATCCATCGTTCTCTTGCGTTTCATTATATATAAACAAATAACTAATTATTCTGTCTATTGAAAAGGTAAAAAAAATTCCTAGCTGGTTTTACACAGCTAGGAAGGTGGATTCACGAAAAATCCTAAGTCCCTTTTTCAAGAGGTTATACGAAATCGCAGGAGAATAATGTGATCTTGAATACATCATATTCTCTTTTTAACAGTAATGCCAGAAAAATGTTAGAAAACCTTACATACTTTTTTTGCACATTGAAATTTTTTAAAGGCACCTTAACCTAGTTATTCTAGATTGTTTTAAAAGAAACTTGTCGTTTCTTCAGGAAAATATGGTAAAGTAATAGTCGTTACGATTCTATTTACCTAGTAATTATGGAAAGGGCCGACATCAAATGTTAAAAAAGAAAATGATTTTTTGTTTATCAATCATGCTTTTAGGCTTCTCTTTTCTTGCAACAAAACCTGCTTCAGCAATGGGCACAGAGTCTGAGCGATATACTATCTCTTCATATATTGCTTATCTTAATAGCCAAGGGGAGTCGGATTCAGCAGAACAATTTTCAGCTTTATCTCCTGAAAAGCAAGAAAAAGTTATCTACTACTTAAATCACCCAGACGAACTACTTGATTCGATTGAAGTTACAGAGACCGTTGTTTACGATGACGCACCTACAAGCAATACAGCCGTAGCATCTGCATATGCAACGCCACGTTTTGCCACATTACCGTCTAGTATATCACGCACAGCTTCCTATACAGCAAAGTATACAATTGCGGGATTTACTACAACGCAAGTGAAAGCTACAGTCTATTATTCTACAAGTGGATCGAAGGTTACATCTGTACAAAGCGTTAGTGGAAAAGTAGTGAAAAACGTCAATCCTCTAGTTTCAATTTCAAAACAAAGCTCCAAGACATGGATTTCTTCTAACCGTGCTTACGGACAAATTGATTGGAATTGGAAGGTTGGATTTAAAACAGCTGGTGTAAAACGCCAAACTGTATACGGCACAGCTAGCGGTTCATCAGGTGGTTCATCTTCTACTCTTTAAATAAATTGAGGAGGTATTCTTTATGAAGAAATTGTCATTGTGGGTTATTAGTATCACAATTGCACTACTTCTTTTATTTATTATAGCAGGATATGCCTCTTTCTATAGCAACTAAGGCATGTTGGCATGTTTATTGTTTCACTACTATCATTTATTATAAGAAACCCCCGCTTTGTGAAAGCGGGGGTTTTTATTAACCAATGTATGTGCTTGAGCCAATTTGACTGATAACAAGCGGAAGCTTATCATAGTCAACGTCAACCAAGACATCTCGATGAATATAAAATTGGCTAAGGTAGCGGAAACCAACACGCGTAATGTATGACGTTAAGTAGGCAGACTCCGTTGCGTTTTCTTTTCTTTTTTCATTTAGGCGCTCAATAATTCCTTCAGCGGATTTAACGCCTACGCCGTGTCCAAAATACAAGTCGTTCCCGACGATAATGGTATTTTCACCTTGCCACTGAGGGGTATCTTCATGGTAATCAGGGTTCTTGAAATAAGCGCAGTCCCCTTCTAAAAAATCATAACCATTATGATTTTTTAGATTCAGATCTTCATCAAACTTACCGCTATATAACACTAGATTCGTAAATAATTGATTGAAATTTCTCTCTCCGATACTCTCTAACACGCCTTTATAAAACACCATGACAATGGCAACTGCACATTCAAATGCATAAAGCGAACCGTTAAAGAAAATATCGTTTAACGCGACGGATGGCAACACGTTCTCTTTTAGCTTGAACCCTCCCTTTTCAGTACGAAGCCAATATGCTTCGTTACATTTAGATTCTTTAAAAGTTGCAAACCTTGCACCACTTCTATATAACAAATACGATGCTTCTACAATTCGCAAGCGGGTAGTAAGCTCAAAATCTAACTGCACGATATTATCATAACGATAGATTGTTTGATACTGAGCCATTTTTCTCAAAATCTGTGCTTTATTCGCTTCAAGCATGCTATATGGTACGGCATTCACATTTAGTGCACGACCCTGCACAATAATAATAAGTGCGTCCCCCTTTCACTCACTTTCTCTTTATCATACGAGTGAAAGGAAGCTTTTATGTGAATGAAAGAAGAGGTGTTTTCTAACCTAGATTTTTATGTCTCTTATTAAATTCGCCTTTTATAGTAAAAAGCGTATCCCCTTCCGTTAATAAGCGCAAACCGATGATAGCAAGGCCCTTTGTTCCCTGAATCAATCCTTTATCGCCTTCTGGAGATTTAGCCGCTTCACGAAATTCATCTGTATGCCATGAAAGCGTTTCGGGACCAATTTTAATATAAGGATGAATCGTTGGCACCACTTGACTAATGTTTCCTGCATCAGATGAACCAATTCCAGGCTTATGGGCCGTACCTACGTTTTCTCCTAATTCCGTAAAGACTTCTTTAAATACTTGATCAAAAGCGCGATTTAGCTGCATATGATCTACTTTGTTTTGGATAAAAAATGCGTTGAGCTTGGCTCCTGTTGCCATAGCAGCTCCCTTTGCGATTTGCTGTACTCTTTCTGTGACTTGATCACACTCTTTACGCGTTTGTGCGCGAATATAAAAGCGAGCTTTTGCATAGTCGGGAACAATATTGGGAGCTGTTCCTCCATCTGTGATAATACCATGAATTTTCACATTACTCTTTACATGTTGACGAAGTGCATTTATTCCATTGAATAACTGAATAACAGCATCTAACGCGTTAATACCTTCTTCAGGAGCTGATGCTGCATGAGATGCTTGTCCATAAAATTCAAAATCAATAGGATCCACAGCTAGCGTTGTCCCTGTAATACACGTTTCTTTCCCTGGATGAACCATCATACAAGCATCTAAGTCTTGCACAAGACCCTCTTTTACAAAGCTTCCCTTTGCGCTTCCATTTGGTCCACCTTCTTCAGCTGGTGTTCCTAACACAACGAGTTCTCCTCCTACTTCGTCAAGAACTTGGCTAAGTGCAATTGCTGCTCCTACGCTAGTTGTTCCAATAATATTATGTCCACAAGCATGTCCAAGCCCTGGAAGCGCATCATACTCAGCAAGAAACCCAATTTTCGGTCCTTTCCTTGCAGATGCTTTTCTTGCTAAAAAGGACGTAGCATGACCTGCTACCCCACGCTCTACGGTAAAGTCTGCTTCTTCTAGCAGCTTACATAAAAGAAAAGATGCAAATTTCTCTTCATTTCCGATTTCAGGATGGTCGTGGATCGCATGACTTGTATCTATGTAAGTTTGAGCTTGTTGGTTAATATACTCAATAATGCTTTCTTTAAGCTTTTCTATCTGTGAATTCATTCCTACACCTCATTTACTAAAAATAAAAAGGAAGCTTCATAGAAGAAGCTTCCTTATCTAAAGAACCTGCTTCTTATCATTCAAGCTTCTAAAAGCTTGCTGGAATTAGCACAGTGCAATCAGCCTGTTGCTGAGGTGTCATCGGGCCAGGTCCCTCTACCTCTCTAGATAAGAAAACGTACAGTATGTATTTGTAAAATAATAAAACCTCCACTTACAGTGGCTTAATGACTGTAAGAAGAGGTTGGGATCACGTAATGTAAGAACCAGCTCTCTTCTTATCTATCAAGCACCGCTTGTTGGAGTTGGCACGGTTCAAATGTCCGTTGCCGAGGTTTCACAGGGCCAGTCCCTCCACCTCTCTGGATAAGAAGTTTGTCGAATATTGTAGAATCTTGTTGATAACTTAAATCCTATGTTACACGCTGAACAAGGGAATGTCAATGACTTTTCTGAAAAGATTTTTCTTTCTAACAATATGATACCGCTATCATGGCTAGACCAAAAAAAAGAGTGCTTTAAGCACTCTCTTTAAACATTAATAGCAACTTTTTGCTCATATAAATAAATGGCATGATCCAGCATAGCAAGACCTTCATCAATCTGCTCTTTTGTTACGGATAAAGGTGGAACCATGCGAATTACCTCGCTTGCATTGCCACAGAAATAGAAGAGCACGCCTTGTTCAAGAGCTAAGTCTAGAATTTCAAATAGTGCATCCCCATTCGGTTCACCTGTTTCAGGATGTACAATCTCAATTCCAATCATGAGTCCCACTCCGCGGATGTCTCCAATTAGCGAATGCTTTTCTTTTAACAGCTCCAATTGTTTGAGCGCATAAGCACCCATTTCTTTTGCGTTTTCGAGAAGATTTTCTTCTTGAAGTACTTCAAGCGTAGCGAGCGCAGCTGAACATCCGATTGGATTACCGCCAAACGTAGTACTGTGCGTCCCAAGAGGCCACTTCTTCATAAGCTCTTGTGAAGCAACGGTAGCACTTAGTGGAATGCCTGAAGCAATTCCTTTTGCAATTGCCATAATATCTGGTACGACATCAAATGTCTGCGCAGCAAACCATTCGCCAGTACGTCCAAATCCCGTTTGTACCTCATCAAAAATAAGTAAAATGCCGTGACGATCGCAGATTTCACGAAGTTTTTTCATCCAGCTTTTTGGTGGAATGATGTAGCCACCTTCACCAAGAACGGGCTCTAAAATAACAGCAGCCACTTCTTCTGGCGTTACTTGATGCTTAAACAAAGTATTAAAGTCTTTTTCAAGCTTGTCTTCAAAATAAGCATCTACATCAACACCGTCTGGACATTCTTTTGGATTGGCATATGGAATTTGATATGTTAACCCAGAAGGCTGCTGAAACTGACGGTATTTACTTTTTGAAGTTGTGACGCTTAATGCTCCCATTGAACGTCCATGAAAACAGCCTAAGAATGACACGACGTAAGGTCGTTTTGTTACGTGACGAGCAAGCTTTAAAGCGCCTTCAATTGCTTCCGTTCCGCTGTTTCCAAAGAAGAAACAGTCCAAGTTACCAGGCGTAACTTTTCCTAATTCGTCAGCTAATCTCAAGATAGACTCATACATGATAACGCCAGAAGGTCCATGAAGTAACTGGTCAGCTCCATCTTTAATAGCTTGCACAACTTTTGGATGACGATGTCCAACATTGGTTGTTGCAATTCCAGATGTAAAGTCTAGGTATTGTTTGCCGTCTAATCCGTAATAGTAGCATCCTTCTTCTTTTACAACGGGTAGATTCGGATGATCTTTTGCCATAGTAGGTGCTAAAAGCTCAGGCATTCTGTTAAATAGATGTTTCCAATCGTTTGACATAGTAATCCTCCTGTTTGCTAACAAATTATTTAAAATATTCTAAAAAAATTTGATGTCTTTATCATAAATGATGTGTATGCCGGTGTAAATGAGGGTTTTAAGAATATTGATTGCACCCTAAACTACGACTCTATAGGATTTGTATATAAAGTAGATTCGTTTTATTTTTATGCTTTTCTTCTTTTTTAATCTGTTAATAAAACTTTGATAGAATAACATTTCCGTTTTATTCTACTATGTATTTTTATAAAAATCAATTGCATATATATAAATTTTTTATGGTAATTAGTAGTTCTTATTTAGTTAGTAGGGATGACTTCTTTTCTTAGTATAATTTAAAAATCACTCTTAATTTGGCGTGATTTTCACTTCGGATTGCTCCCTTTCCGCAGGGCGAGCGCTGAGCCTCCTCGTATACTGCGGGGTCTCACCTACCTCGCTAGTCTTGCTGGAGTGGTGCATCCTTCATTCCAATCACGGGCTTTTTATAGGAACAACTTTTAATGAGGCTACTCTTTTATTCTGAGAACGCTCTTTATTTGGCGTGATTTTCACTGACCACTAACCCTTTACACATAGGTACAATTGCTTTGAGTTCAATTAAATCATTTATTACGATATCAGCCTGAGCGAGTTCATGTTCTTGTGCAAAATCGAAATTACATCCTACTGCAATCAAACTATTATTTTTGGCAGCGTTGATATCCGATAGTCGATCTCCTACTACTGCCGCTTGTTTTATATCATATTTTTTTATAATCTCTTTAACTAAATCGCTTTTGTCTAAGGTTTCTATTTGTTCAATACTAAATATTTCAGTGATCCAATTATCCAAACGATAGTAACTTACAATAGCTTCTAAATAATCCTTTAAACCATTACTCGCTATGTAAATGGAACAATCATTCTCTGTTAAATAATTAAAAATCTCTTTTACGTTAGGATACAGAGCACCTTTTCCTCTTTTGATATTCTCAATTAATCTATTTAAGAAATAAGCGTCTGCTTGCATTCTTATTTGATTCGAATGATTAGGTAATAAAGCTTCCCATACTTTCGGCAAAGGTACCCCCATAATGTTACGGTATTTATCGATAGGCGTCTCAGCATTCCATTCATTTAGTGAACGTAAATGGTTAAAGGTATCATCCAGTGATATCTCTAAAATTTTATCCGTTTGAAACAACGTTCCATCCATATCAAAAATCAGTGATTCTATCATTACTCTCTCTCCTTTTCACAATTAAAACCTAATCTCTCACTCATAATACCATAAAAAGTAAATAAAACCTTTATGAACCAATTTCAAGTTTGTTCCAATGCGCTACAGCTACTCTGTTTCCAACACTGTTTTCACAATCAACAAAAAACCTGAACGCTCAGGGACTGACCCCTGTTTTTGAGACAGGAATCAAAACACCTTTTAAACAACCAGTTTTCTGTATTGTACAGGAGACTGGTTGTTTAATTTTGTTTGAATACGGGCATGGTTATAATACGTAATATAGC
>NZ_SBIM01000009.1:0-58259 GCF_004348885.1 Bacillus sp. CBEL-1
GTGTGGACGGGATAAGTGCTGAAAGCATCTAAGCATGAAGCCCCCCTCAAGATGAGATTTCCCATAGTGCAAGCTAGTAAGATCCCTGAAAGATGATCAGGTTGATAGGTCAGAGGTGGAAGCACGGTGACGTGTGTAGCTGACTGATACTAATCGATCGAGGACTTAACCAAATTAGAAAAGCGAAGGCGACTGTTCAATTGTGAAAGGAGCCGTAGCTAGACAGTAAACTTAGTACTCAGCAAAATGTTATCTAGTTTTGAGAGAATAATCTCAATTCATGTCTGGTGGCGATAGCAGAGAGGTCACACCCGTTCCCATGCCGAACACGGAAGTTAAGTTCTCTAGCGCCGATGGTAGTTGGGACTTTGTCCCTGTGAGAGTAGGACGTTGCCAGGCACATTTAAAAGGATTAGCTTATAGCTAATCCTTTTTTTATTTCTCATTAATTTCAATAAATTACGTTTTGAACCCTATTTTAGTGGAAACCATAAAAGTAAGACAAAACTTATCAAACTACATAGTTGAAATTTCTTTCATTTCCTTTTATATTTAACTTAATAAGGTCAAATATAGTCAAAGTCAGAAGGAGGGTGCAATGTGCCAAATATCTCTGACATCATTGAACAGTATTTAAAAGAAGTGCTTGAATTAAGTGACAGAGAAATTGTGGAGATTAAACGTAGCGAAATCGCCGATAAGTTTCAATGTGTTCCGTCTCAAATCAACTACGTTATTAATACTCGCTTTACAATTGAAAGAGGTTATGTGGTTGAGAGTAAAAGAGGTGGAGGCGGCTTTATTAGAATTGCTAAAGTCCGAACTCATAATGCTTCTCATTTATTTCAACAAGTCATTGATCTTATCGAATCACAAATTTCACAGTCCTATGCTGAAAGCGTCATTTTCAGGTTAGTTGGAGAAAAGGTCATTACAGAGCGAGAAGCTAAGATAATGCTTAGCGTAATTCATCGATCGGTTATTGATCTTGAGCTACCATATCGTGATGAACTTCGAGCCAAGTTACTAAAAGCTATGTTAAATTCATTGAGGTATCGCTAATTGAATTGATTTTATGTAGACAGGGAGAGATGATTGCATGATTTGTCAGCAATGTGAGATTCGACCTGCAACACTTCACTTTACAAATGTAGTGAATGGGAATAAGACAGAAGTACACCTTTGCGAACAATGCGCTGCAGAGAGTGGAGATGTATTTTCTATATCATCTCAGCAAGGCTTTTCAATTAATAGTCTATTAGCAGGACTATTAAATTTTGAACCTTCTGCTACAGGTCCGAATACAATTAAAAAAGAACCACTACGTTGCCCTACATGCGGAATGACGTATCATCAATTTTCTAAAGTAGGTCGTTTTGGCTGTTCGAATTGTTATGAAACTTTTGAACAACCACTTGTTCCGTTTTTAAAGAGGTTACATGGGGGGAATTATTTACATCATGGTAAAATTCCAAAGAGAATTGGAAGTAATCTTCATTTAAAAAAGGAATTACAGGCTCTGAGATTGAATTTAAAGGAGTATATTGAAAAAGAGGAATTCGAAAAGGCTGCAGAGCTTCGAGATGAAATCCGCCTATTAGAGAAAAAAATTAATGAATCTACGGGAAAGGAGACATAGCCGAATGTCTGAACTATTCTTCACAAATCCCGTAAGCTCTTGGATGAAACAAGAAGCACCGGACTCTGATATTGTACTAAGCAGCAGAATTCGTCTAGCTAGAAACTTAACAAATTTTCTTTTTCCTACAATGTTAGCAAAAGAAAAAGCTGATGAAATTGTAAACGATTTTGATCAAGTATTTGAAGAAATAAGAAAAGCGGAAGATTTTGAGTTATCTTCTTTAAAAATGAGTGAATTAAAGTCACTAGAGAAACGAGTATTAGTAGAGAAGCATTTAATTAGCCCTCAATTAGCTGAATCTAATGCAGGAGCTTGTTATTTATCAAAACAAGAAGATTTAAGTATTATGGTTAATGAAGAAGATCATTTACGCATACAATGTTTATTTCCAGGCCTTCAATTATCTGAAGCATTGGAACGAGCTAATGAAGTAGATAATTTGATTGAAAATCGTGTAGATTACGCTTTTGATGAACAAAGAGGTTACTTAACGAGCTGTCCCACGAATGTTGGTACAGGACTTCGTGCTTCGGTTATGATGCATATGCCTGCGTTGGTTATGACTCGTCAAATTCATCGAATTATTCCTGCGATTAATCAATTAGGTTTAGTTGTAAGAGGAATTTATGGAGAGGGTAGCGAAGCACTAGGTAATATCTTTCAAGTTTCTAACCAAATTACGCTAGGAAAATCTGAAGCTGATATTGTATCAGACTTGAATAGCGTTGTAACACAGTTAATTGCTCAAGAAAAATCTGCAAGAGATGCATTATTTAAAACATCTCATTTAGAATTAGAAGATCGTGTTCATCGATCATATGGAGTATTAGCTCATAGTCGCATAATTGAATCTAAAGAAGCGTCTCAATGCTTGTCAGATGTTCGGTTAGGAATCGACTTGGGGTATATAACAGACATACCTAGAAATATTCTAAATGAACTTATTATAATGACGCAGCCAGGCTTTTTACAAAAGTATTCAGGCTCAGCATTAGATGCCCATGAGCGAGATGTTAAGAGAGCTACCTTAATTAGAGATCGCCTTAGCAATATTAAAAATATAGATTAAACGTGGAGGGTGACAGCCGTATGATGTTTGGAAGATTTACAGAGCGTGCACAGAAAGTATTAGCGTTAGCACAAGAAGAAGCTTTACGACTTGGACATAACAATATTGGAACTGAGCATATTTTATTAGGTATTGTGCGTGAAGGTGAAGGTATTGCTGCAAAGGCACTATCTGCACTAGGATTAAGTACTGAAAAAATTCAAAAAGAAGTTGAAGCGCTTATCGGAAGAGGTCAAGAGTTAACTCAAACAATTCATTATACGCCTCGCGCTAAAAAGGTAATTGAACTTTCAATGGATGAAGCAAGAAAACTAGGTCATTCATATGTAGGAACTGAGCATATTTTACTTGGTTTGATTCGTGAAGGCGAGGGTGTAGCAGCTCGCGTACTTAATAATTTAGGAGTGAGCTTAAATAAAGCTCGTCAACAAGTATTACACTTATTGGGTAGTAACGAAGCTGCTTCTAGCCATCAAGGTGGTGGAACTTCAAATGCAAATACACCAACTCTTGATAGTTTAGCTCGTGATCTAACAGTGGTAGCACGTGAAGGAAGTCTAGATCCAGTTATTGGGCGTAGTAAAGAAATTCAACGTGTTATTGAAGTGTTAAGTCGTCGTACAAAGAATAACCCGGTTCTTATCGGTGAACCAGGTGTAGGTAAAACAGCCATTGCAGAAGGGTTAGCCCAGCAAATTGTTAATAACGAAGTACCGGAAATTCTTCGAGATAAGCGCGTTATGACTTTAGATATGGGAACAGTAGTTGCTGGAACAAAATATCGTGGTGAATTTGAAGATCGTTTGAAAAAAGTAATGGACGAAATTCGTCAAGCTGGTAATATCATTCTATTTATCGATGAGTTGCATACACTAATTGGTGCTGGTGGTGCAGAAGGAGCAATTGATGCTTCAAACATTTTAAAACCATCCTTAGCACGTGGTGAATTACAATGTATTGGTGCTACTACTCTCGATGAATATCGAAAATATATTGAAAAAGATGCAGCTTTAGAGCGACGCTTCCAACCAATTCAAGTTGATGAGCCAACTCTAGATGAATCTATTCAAATTTTAAAAGGTTTAAGGGATCGTTATGAAGCTCATCACCGTGTATCGATTTCTGATGAAGCTATTGAACAGGCAGTAAAGTTATCCGATCGTTATATTTCAGATCGCTTTTTACCGGATAAAGCAATTGATTTAATTGATGAAGCTGGTTCAAAGGTTCGTTTACGTTCATTTACGACGCCACCTAACTTAAAAGAGTTAGAACAAAAGTTAGAATCTATTCGAAATGAAAAAGATGCTTCTGTTCAAAGTCAAGAATTTGAAAAAGCAGCATCATTACGTGATACAGAGCAACGCTTAAGAGAAGAATTAGAAGAAACAAAAAAAGCTTGGAAACAAGAGCAAGGTAAAGAAAATTCAGCTGTTACAGTAGAAGATATTGCGATGGTTGTATCTAGCTGGACTGGGGTACCAGTTTCAAAATTAGCTCAGGAAGAATCAGAGCGCTTGCTAAACATGGAAGAGATTTTACACTCTCGTGTTATTGGCCAAGAAGAAGCTGTAAAAGCAGTGGCAAAAGCTGTTCGTCGTGCAAGAGCAGGCTTGAAAGATCCAAAGCGTCCAATCGGTTCATTTATTTTCTTAGGACCAACGGGTGTAGGTAAAACAGAACTTGCTAGGGCTTTAGCTGAATCAATGTTTGGTGACGAAGATGCGATGATTCGCATTGATATGTCAGAGTACATGGAAAAGCATTCTACTTCTCGTTTAGTAGGGTCTCCTCCAGGTTACGTTGGATATGATGAAGGTGGACAGTTAACTGAGAAAGTTAGAAGAAAGCCATATTCTGTTGTACTGCTAGATGAGATTGAAAAAGCACATCCGGATGTATTTAACATCCTACTACAAGTGCTAGAAGACGGCCGCTTAACTGATTCAAAAGGTCGTACAGTAGACTTCCGAAATACAATTTTAATCATGACTTCAAATGTTGGTGCAGATACGTTAAAACGTAGCAAGCACCTTGGATTTACGGTTGAAGCAGAGGGTCAGGACTATAAAGATATGAAAGGGAAAGTAATGAGTGAGATGAAACGTGCTTTCCGCCCAGAGTTTCTTAACCGTATCGACGAGATTATTGTCTTCCATTCGTTAGAGAAACCACACCTAGCTGAAATTGTGAAGCTAATGGCTGATCAATTAACTAGACGCTTAAAAGAACAAGAAATTGAGTTGGAATTAACGACTGCAGCAATTGATAAGATTGCAGAAGAAGGCTTTGATCCAGAGTATGGGGCGCGTCCTTTACGTCGAGCAATTCAAAAGCATGTTGAAGATCGTTTATCTGAAGAGTTACTAAGAGGCGTAATTCAAAAAGGTCAAAAGGTAACGTTAGATGTAGAAGGTGAAAACTTTACTGTTAAATCTTCTTCACCGAGCAGCATTAGCTAAAGAGTTAAGAACATGTGGGGCATACGACAAAATACGTATGCCTCCATTTTTATTTACCATATAAAGATAGTGTACAATAGCATCAAGGACTTTTATAAAGAACGAGGAGAATATACTAAATAATGAGTAAAAGAAAAACAAAATTTTCATGCCAACATTGTGGATATGAATCGGCTAAATGGATGGGAAAGTGTCCTGGGTGTGGCAGTTGGAATTCGATGGTAGAAGAAATTGAAGAGACAAAGTCTTCAAGGCGAGGAGGAGCTTTTTCTGGCGCAACTTCTACAAAGGTGCAAAAGCCTCAATCTATTACAAGTATTGAATCAACGACTGAACCAAGGATATATACAAAATCGCCTGAATTAAACCGTGTTTTAGGCGGAGGAATTGTCAGAGGATCACTAGTCTTAATTGGAGGAGATCCTGGTATAGGTAAGTCAACTTTATTGCTCCAAACGTCAGCTCAGTTAGCTATGAATAAGCATAAAGTGCTTTATATATCTGGTGAGGAGTCAACAAAGCAAACAAAGCTAAGAGCCGATCGCTTAGGTATTAAAGCGGAAGATTTGTATGTGCATGCAGAAACAAACTTAGAGTCAATTACAGAAGCTATCTCAAGTATGAATCCAGAACTTGTGATTATTGATTCAATTCAAACAATTTATCACGGTGACGTTACGTCAGCGCCAGGAAGCGTTTCTCAAGTACGTGAGTGTACTGCTGAGTTAATGCGAATTGCAAAAACAAACGGCATCGCCATTTTTATTGTAGGTCATGTTACCAAAGAAGGAGCTATTGCCGGTCCAAGGTTACTTGAACATATGGTAGACAGTGTTTTGTATTTTGAAGGAGAACGTCACCATACGTATCGAATTTTAAGAGCAGTAAAAAATCGCTTTGGTTCAACAAACGAAATGGGTATTTTTGAAATGAAGGAAAGTGGTTTGGAAGAAGTGCTCAATCCATCTGAAATCTTTTTAGAAGAACGCTCTCAAGGTGCAGCCGGTTCTGTAGTTGTGGCTTCGATGGAGGGGACTCGTCCTGTATTGGTAGAGTTACAGGCACTGATTAGTCCAACAAGTTTTGGAAATCCTAGGAGGATGTCCACAGGGCTTGATCATAACCGTGTATCGCTTATTATGGCGGTATTAGAAAAGCGAGTAGGACTGCTTTTGCAAAATCAAGATGCATACTTAAAAGTAGCAGGTGGAGTAAAGTTAGATGAGCCGGCTATTGATTTGGCGGTTGCAGTTAGCATTGCATCTAGTTTTAAAGATGCACCTTCAAATCCTACAGATGTAGTAGTAGGAGAGGTTGGGTTAACAGGTGAAGTTCGAAGAGTGTCTCGAATTGAACAACGAGTACAAGAAGCTGTAAAGTTAGGGTTTAAGCGAATCATTGTTCCTGAAAAAAACTTAGGTGGTTGGAAAATACCAGAAGGCATTGACGTAGTAGGGGTGTCCACTGTGTCAGAAGCGTTACAGTACACGTTAGGAGGTTAAAACGGATGAATGATGAAAAGACAACAGAGCAAAAGCAAATCTCTGATATTTTAGAATTTGTGGCTCCTGGAACCCCTTTTCGCGATGGTATTGAAAATGTGTTAAGAGCTAAGACTGGAGGGTTAATCGTAATTGGATACAATGATCAAGTGAAAAAGATGGTAGACGGAGGGTTTTCAATTAACTGTGCATTTACACCAGCTCATTTGTATGAGTTGGCTAAAATGGACGGAGCACTTATTTTAAATGATAGTGGTAGTAAGATCTTGTTCGCAAATGCTCAATTAATGCCTGATCCTTCTACTCCTTCTTCACAAACCGGTATGCGACATCGTACAGCAGAGCGGGTTGCGAAGCAGTCAGGAGTATTGGTTATTGCTATTTCACAGCGTCGAAATGTTATTACGCTGTATAAAGGGTCGTCTCAATATGTACTTAAAGATATTAGTGTTATTTTAGCAAAAGCAAACCAAGCACTTGGTACCTTGGAGAAATATAAAGCAGTTTTAGATGAGTCCATTAATAGCCTAAGTGCTTTAGAGTTTGAAGAACAAGTAACTCATACAGACGTTTTGCAATCTTTGCATCGCATTGAAATGGTATTGCGAATTAAAAACGAAATCTTAAGTTATATTAGTGAGTTAGGAACCGAAGGAAGGTTAATTCGTCTTCAGATGAATGAATTGCTGTCTCACCTAGAAGAAGAAGCAATTCTATTAATGAAAGATTATATGTATGATACAAGCGTAGAGCCAACAAAAGTAATTGAAAAGATGCAGCAACCATCTAATAACGTGTTATTAGATGATCAAACTCTCTTAAGACTAATGGGGTACCCAATCTATACGAGCTTTGAAGAGGGAGTTGTTCCGAGAGGGTATCGAATGCTTCATAAAATCCCGCGACTACCGTCTATTATTATTGAGAACTTAATTGAAGAACTAGGTGACCTCAAATCTATTACGGATGCAACCGTTCAGGAGCTTGATGAGGTAGAGGGTATAGGTGAAATACGTGCTCGTAAAATTCAACAAGGATTAAAGCGTCTCAAGGAACAACATTTGCTAAACCGTCAGCTCTAGGATATTAATTGACTTTTTAATCTTGATTAGGATATTGTGAAAATACTAAAAGAGTGACATTTTGTTTACAAATTATGTTTTCAATTAAATAAAAGGTTTCAATCATTGTAAACTGTTTATAATGATAAAGGGAGGTGAAGGCGTGTTAAAGCGTTTTGTTCAATTGTTTTTTATCATAACAGGTGGTACATTAGGAATCTTTCTTATTCCAGAACTTATTGAATTATTAAGTCTAAAAGATATTGCATTACTAGACAAGTCATACATTCACGCCCCTTTAGGTGCAATTCTCTTTTATGTGATAACATTCTGGCTAGTAGATTATGTTGTAGGCTTCATTCGCCGCATTGAAGAGTCTCTTGTAAAGGCACCAGTAACAGATGTTTTATTTGGGAGTTTAGGCTTAATATTAGGCTTAATTGTGGCCTATTTAGTTGGTACGTTCCTAGGGAAAATTCAGCTACAAGTAGTTAGTACAGTTTTACCAATCTTCTTAAGTATTTTGTTAGGTTACTTAGGCTTTCAAGTAGGGTTTAAAAAGAGAGATGAGTTGGTTAATGTTTTTTCAATGCCTACTCGTATTGGTAAGAAAAAAGGCTCGGAAGAAGAGCAAGAGAATAATCAATCCTTGCAATCTTTAAAGATTTTAGATACAAGCGTTATTATCGATGGACGCATTGCAGATATATGTCAAACTGGCTTTTTAGATGGAACGATTGTCATTCCTCGCTTTGTATTAGAAGAGCTTCAGCATATCGCAGATTCATCAGATGTTTTAAAGCGCAATAGAGGTCGTCGAGGTCTTGATATCTTAAATCGAATTCAAAAAGAATTGTCTATGAAGGTAGAGATTTACGAGGGTGACTTTGAAGACATTCAAGAGGTGGATAGTAAACTTGTAAAGTTAGCAAAAGTTACTTCAGGCCTCGTTGTAACAAATGATTTTAACTTAAACAAAGTATGCGAACTGCAAAATGTAGGGGTTTTAAATATTAATGACTTAGCAAACGCTGTCAAACCAATTGTTTTACCAGGAGAAGAAATGAATGTACTTGTCATTAAGGATGGTAAGGAACATAATCAAGGTATTGCCTACTTAGACGATGGTACAATGATTGTTGTAGAGGAAGGCCGCAACTATATAGGCAAGCAAATTGATGTGCTTGTGACAAGCGTGCTCCAAACATCAGCTGGTCGAATGATTTTTGCTAAGCCTAAGCTCTTAGAAAAAGCCCTCTAATTTTCAGCTATAAGGGAGAAGGAACATGCAATACGATGTAATTGTTTTAGCAGCAGGACAAGGTAAGCGGATGAAAGCAGGGCGCAATAAGCAGTTCTTATTAATTCGAGACGTACCTCTTCTTGTTCATACACTAAATATATTTGAAACTGATCATACATGTAACAGCATTATTTTAGTTATCAATGACCAAGAACTAGAGGATATTACATCACTTTTAGAGCAATATCCGATGCGTAAAGTTAAGTCAGTGGTATCGGGTGGTCAAGAACGTCAGCATAGCGTGTATAATGGATTGAAAGCCCTTAAGCTTTCCAAAGTGGTTCTTATCCATGACGGTGCTAGGCCATTTGTGAAACATCACCACATCCACAAACTTGTACAAGAAGCAGCACTTAAAGAAGCGGCAACCTTAGGCGTTCCTGTTAAAGAGACGATTAAGAAAGTAGAAAACAACATCGTAGTGGAAACGATTGAACGCTCTAGCTTGTGGTCTATTCAAACCCCACAAGCTTTTCTTTCGTCTACGATTCAAAAAGCTCATCATTTAGCGAAAGAAACTGGCTATCTAGGAACAGATGATGCAAGCTTAGTGGAACAGTTAGGGCAGAAAGTCGCGATTGTACAAGGAGACTACGATAATATAAAATTAACAACACCAGAAGATTTGATTTATGCAGAAGCTATTTTAACAAAGTTGGAACAAAACAACTAAGAGGTGAAGGAAATGAATATACGTGTTGGGCAAGGGTTTGACGTTCATCAATTTGCAACAGGACGTCCACTAATTATTGGAGGAATTGAAATCCCATATGAGAGAGGGTTACTAGGCCATTCTGATGCGGACGTACTTCTACATACGATTGCAGATGCACTGTTAGGAGCAGTAGCTCAAGGAGATATCGGTAAGCATTTTCCAGACACTGATCCTGAGTTTAAAGATGCAGATTCAGCTAAGCTTTTACAACATGTTTGGAAACTAGTGAAAGAAGAAGGCTATGCACTCAGCAATGTAGATTGTACAATTATTGCACAGAAGCCTAAGATGGCACCGTACATCCAGCCAATTCGAGAGCGTATTGCCGAATTATTAGAAGCTGAAGTGTCACAGATTAATGTTAAAGCAACGACGACAGAAAAACTAGGCTTTACTGGCCGTGAAGAAGGGATTGCTTCACAAGCCGCGGTGTTAGTATATCAAAAATAATCCAGAGTCTTTAACAGAATTACATTTGGTGATAAAATTAACAATGTCGAAAAATAATAAATTACATACCTACGTAAAATAAACTGGAGGTTATCCTACTTATGTCAAAAGAAGTACGCGTTCGCTATGCACCGAGTCCAACTGGGCACCTTCATATCGGAAACGCACGAACAGCTTTATTTAATTATTTATTTGCTCGCAATCAAAACGGTAAATTCATTATTCGTATTGAAGATACAGATCAAAAGCGTAACATTGAAGGTGGAGAAGAAAGCCAGCTTCGCTATTTAAAGTGGTTAGGTATTGATTGGGATGAAAGTATTGATATCGGTGGAAAATACGGTCCTTATCGTCAATCCGAACGCACAGAAATTTACCAAAAATATACGGACGAACTATTAGAAAAAGGTGCAGCTTACTATTGCTACTGTACAGAAGAAGAATTAGAAAAAGAACGTGAAGAACAGACTGAAAATGGTCAAATGCCACGCTACTCAGGCAAATGCCGTAACTTAACAGAAGAGCAACAAAAAGAGTTAGCGGCAGAAGGTCGTAAGCCAAGCATCCGCTTCCGAGTTCCAACGGGTACAATAGTTAAGTTCAACGATATTGTTAAAGATGAAGTAGCATTCGAGTCTGATGGTATCGGTGACTATGTTATCGTGAAAAAAGATGGTACGCCAACTTATAACTACGCTGTAGCTGTTGATGATCATTTAATGGAAATGACGCACGTTTTACGTGGAGACGATCATATCTCAAATACACCAAAACAAATTATGATTTATAATGCGTTAGGCTGGGAACCACCTGTATTTGGTCATATGACATTGATTGTAAATGAAAGTCGTCGCAAACTAAGTAAGCGTGATGAGTCTATTATCCAATTTATCGAGCAGTATAAAGAATTAGGCTACTTGCCTGAAGCTCTGTTCAATTTTATTACAATGCTTGGATGGTCACCTGTAGGGGAAGAAGAAATCTTCTCAAAAGAGCAGTTTATTGAAATTTTTGATCCTGCTCGTTTATCTAAATCACCAGCATTGTTTGATACGAATAAACTTCGTTGGATGAACAATCAATATATGAAACAGCTTGATTTAGATGAAGTTGTAGACCTGTCTCTTCCTCACCTTGTAAAAGCTGGTCGTGTAGAAGAGCAAATGACGGAAGAACAAACGAAGTGGGTAAAAGAACTCATTGCCCTTTATCAAGAACAAATGAGCTACGGTGCAGAAATCGTGGAGCTAACAGAAATGTTCTTTAAAACAGAAATTGAGTACAATGAAGAAGCGAAAGCTGTACTTGCAGAAGAGCAGGTACCCGAAGTCCTACAAGCTTTTGCAGCGGAAATTGAAGCAATGGAAACATTTAGTCCTGAAGAAATTAAAGCAGCAACAAAAGCTGTTCAAAAATCAACAGGCCACAAAGGTAAGAAACTATTTATGCCAATCCGTGTAGCTACAACGGGTGAAACACATGGGCCAGAATTACCAAAAGCTATTTCACTACTTGGTAAAGACACAGTTTTAGCTCGTCTAGCAAAAGTTTCTGGTTAACAAATTGATTTAAAACCCATATAGTTAATATATATTGAAATCGTTGATAAGGAGAAGTAAATAGGTTATGGCTTTTTTAGAGAGGATTACCATCGGCTGAAAGTAATCCATGCTCATACCTATTGAAATGCACCTTAGAGACTTTTGCTGAAAACAGAGGTTAGTAAGCAGGAGCGGGTATCGCCGTTACACGAGATGAGTTGGAGTGCATATTTGCATTCAAGCAGAGTGGAACCGCGTATAAGAAACGTCTCTGTGTCAGTTGACACAGAGACGTTTTTTTTATAAAAAATGGGGGGTGAGAAAGTGATAAAGATGTTAAAAGAGGATATTGAGGTGATATTTGAACAAGACCCTGCTGCTAGGAGCTACATTGAAGTGATTTTAACGTATTCTGGGCTCCATGCTATCTGGTCACATCGTTTAGCTCATGCGTTGTTTAAACGCAAATGGTTCTTTTTAGCACGTGTAATTTCACAAATCAGTCGCTTCTTCACAGGAATCGAAATTCATCCGGGGGCAAAAATAGGACGACGCTTTTTTATTGACCACGGAATGGGAATTGTAATTGGAGAGACTTGTGAAATAGGAGACAATGTCACGGTTTATCAAGGAGTAACTTTAGGTGGTACGGGAAAAGAGAAAGGAAAACGTCATCCAACTATTAAAGACCACGTTCTTATTGCCACGGGTGCTAAAGTTTTAGGATCGATTACCATTAACGAGAACTCAAAGATTGGTGCTGGTTCGGTTGTTTTAAATGACGTTCCTGAGAATTCAACGGTTGTAGGAATTCCAGGTCGAGTCGTCATTCAAAATGGGGTTCGTATTAAAGATTTAAATCATCAAGATTTACCAGATCCAGATGCAGAACGATTTAAGCAGCTTGAATACCAATTAAGTGAACTACAACAAGAAATTAAGCAGCTCAAAGAAGGGAAGATTTATCATGACAATTAAGCTATATAATACATTAACTCGTCAAAAAGAAGTGTTTACACCTTTAGAAGAAAACAAGGTTAAAATGTATGTCTGTGGTCCAACTGTTTATAACTATATTCATATTGGAAACGCAAGACCTGCTATTGTATTCGATACAGTACGTCGTTATCTAGAGTTTAGAGGGTATGAAGTACAATATGTTTCAAACTTCACGGACGTTGATGACAAGCTAATTCGAGCAGCTAAAGAGCTAGGTGAAGATGTACCAACGATTGCAGAACGATTTATTAACGCTTATTTTGAGGATACGACAGCACTTGGTTGCAAACATGCGACTATACATCCTCGCGTAACGGAAAATATGGATATTATTATTGATTTTATTGATGAGTTAGTTAAAAAAGGCTATGCATATGAGTCAGATGGAGACGTTTATTATCGCACAAGAAAGTTTGAAGGTTACGGCAAACTTTCACACCAGTCAATTGATGAGCTGCAATCAGGTGCTCGTATTGAAGTTGGGGAAAAGAAAGAAGATCCGTTAGACTTTACGTTATGGAAAGCAGCAAAAAATGATGAAATTGCATGGGATAGCCCATGGGGACAAGGAAGACCAGGGTGGCATATCGAGTGTTCAGCAATGGCTCGCAAATACTTAGGGGATACAATCGATATTCATGCCGGTGGTCAGGATTTATCGTTTCCGCATCATGAAAATGAAATTGCGCAGTCTGAAGCATTGACGGGTAAGACATTTGCGAAATATTGGTTGCATAATGGTTATATTAATATTGATAACGAAAAAATGTCGAAGTCATTAGGTAACTTTGTACTTGTACATGACATTATTCAAAAGCATGACCCATCACTACTAAGGTTCTTTATTTTATCAGTACATTACCGTCATCCAATCAATTATAACGAAGAAATTCTAGAGAATACTCGCAAAGGATATGAACGATTACAAACGGCTTATATGAATTTAAAGCACCGTTTGGATGCAGCCACAGACTTAAGTGATGATAATTCTGAATGGGCAGCTAAAATTGATGAGCTTCACAACAGCTTTATCAAAGAAATGGATGACGACTTCAATACAGCAAATGCTATCTCTGTATTGTTTGAACTAGCTAAGCAAGCAAATGTGTATCTGCTTGAGAGTACGACATCAAAAGAAGTGATTGAAGCATTCATTAATGAATTTAACCAGTTAGGTGGAGCTTTGGGCTTAACATTTGGTGCTCAAGAATTAGTAGATGAGGAAATTGAAAATCTCATTCAACAGCGAATTGATGCCCGTAAAAACCGTGATTTTAAATTAGCTGACCAAATTCGCGACGAATTAAAAGCTAAAAATATTATTTTAGAGGATACGGCTCAAGGAACGCGTTGGAAAAGAGGATGATTGTTTGATGATTGAAAAGAAGTTAGATGTAAAGCAGTTGAATAGTCTAGCATTAGCTTATATGGGTGATGCAGTATTCGATTTACATGTTCGTAAACATTTGCTTGGGTTAGGGACAGTGCGCCCTAACCAACTTCATAATAAAGCTAAAAAATATGTGTCTGCTAAAGCGCAGGCTCAAATTGTCTATCATTTCAAAGAAAATGATTTTTTAGATGATGAAGAACTAGCTGTGCTAAGAAGAGGGCGTAATGCAAAATCAGGAACAGTTCCTAAAAACACAGATGTACAAACATATCGCTATAGCACAGCATTTGAAGCGTTAGTTGGCTACCATTATTTATTGGGTAACGATGAACGTGCTCATGAAATTATTACAAAAGCAATCTCTTTCATCTTTGAAGGAGAGGGAGGAAATTAATATGCAGCAACAAGATTATATTATCGGACGAAATGCCGTATTAGAAGCATTAAAATCAGAAAGAGAAATTAACAAGCTATGGATTGCAGAAGGATCTCAGGGTGGCTCTATGGGAGAGATTGTAAAATTTGCTAAACGAAATGGCGTATTGGTGCAGTATGTGCCTAAAAAGAAAATCGAACAAATGGTTCAGGGGACACATCAAGGTGTATTGGCTTTAGTTGCGGCGTATTCATATGCTGAAGTTGATGAACTGTTTGAAAAAGCAGCACAAAAAAATGAAGATCCTTTTTTCTTAATACTAGATGAGTTGGAAGATCCACACAACCTAGGTTCAATTATGAGAACAGCGGATGCAGTTGGTGCTCACGGCATTATTATTCCAAAGCGTAGATCTGTTGGGCTAACATCAACTGTGGCTAAATCATCAACAGGAGCTATTGAACATATTCCAGTTGCTCGCGTAACGAACTTAGCTCGCACCATTGATGAATTAAAAGAAAGAGGAGTATGGGTAGCTGGTACGGATGCAAAAGAAAGTGATGACTACCGAAATTTAGATGGTACAATGCCACTGGCTTTAGTTATCGGAAGCGAAGGTAAAGGAATGAGTCGCCTTGTTCGAGAAAAGTGTGACTTTTTAGTAAAGCTTCCAATGGTTGGTCACGTAACATCTTTAAATGCATCAGTAGCAGCAAGTTTATTGATGTATGAAGTGTATCGTAAACGTCACCCATTAGGAAGATAAAATGGACATTTTATTAGTAGATGGTTATAACATGATTGGTGCATGGCCTAACTTACGGAATCTACGTGATCATGATTTAGCGGGAGCCCGAGATTTACTTATTGAAAAGCTCGCCGAGTACCAAGCTTATACAGGCTACCGTGTCATTGTGGTATTTGATGCGCATATGGTTCAAGGGATTGAAAAGAAAGCTCATAATTATAAAATTGAAGTCGTGTTTACACGTGAAAATGAAACAGCTGATGAATACATTGAAAAGCTGGCTCAAGATTTAAATAATGTAGCCACGCAGGTTCATGTTGCGACATCAGACTTTACTGAACAGTGGGCGATATTTGGTCAAGGAGCATTACGTAAATCAGCCCGGGAATTATATAATGAAATTCAAGAGATTGAAAGATTTATTAAAATTGAAGTAAAGTCCATTCAAACGCAAAAACCAGCGGCGAGGATTAAATTGTCTGACGGAGTTGCTGAAATTTTCGAAAAATGGAGACGTGGTGAGAAGTGACGCTGTTGACGGTGAAGAATTAGCTACTGTATAATATTTCTATCTACTGTGCGGTCAGGGGGATCGATATGGGCGATAACTATGGGAGAAAACTTCATGCTCATTTCGAACAACAAGAAGATGAAGAAGTTGTCGAGCTTGTGCATAAAGGTGACATTGATGCATTAGAGTATTTGATTCACAAGTACAAGAATTTTGTTCGAGCTAAGGCACGGTCGTACTTTTTAATAGGGGCAGATAGAGAAGATATTATTCAAGAAGGCATGATAGGGCTGTATAAAGCTATTCGTGACTTTAGAGAAGATAAGCTTACTTCATTTAAAGCATTTGCTGAACTATGTATTACGAGGCAAATCATTACAGCCATAAAAACGGCTACAAGACAAAAGCATATTCCGCTAAATTCTTATGTGTCGTTGGACAAGCCTATTTACGATGAGGAATCTGATCGAACATTGCTAGATGTTATTTCAGGAACCAAGGTCATGAACCCGGAAGAACTCTTGATTAACAGAGAAAAGTTCGATGATATCGAGTTAAAGATGGCAGAACTTTTGAGTGATTTAGAAAGAAAAGTATTAGTATTGTATTTAGACGGTCGTTCTTATCAAGAAATCTCAGAAGATTTAAACCGCCACGTAAAATCGATTGATAATGCTTTACAAAGAGTTAAGCGTAAGTTAGAGCGCTACTTAGAAATCCGTGAAATTACCACATAGCCTGTATTGACACAGGAAGAAAGTGTGTGATACTTTCTTATAGACATTATCACTTATATAGGTGGCTAATAAAATGCGTAAAAAAGTTGTAATGGCATGTGTAGAATGTGGTAGTCGTAACTATACAACGATGAAAAGTACAGAGCAAAACAACATTCGTTTAGAGATGAAGAAGTTTTGCAAATCTTGCAACTCACATGTCCAGCATCGTGAAACAAAATAGATCAAAAAGCTGCACAGATTAATACCCCTTTTATTTTAATGGAGGTTACAAACATGAACCGTGTAGGGAAATTTTTGCGTGACGTTGGTCGTGAAATGAAGAAGGTCAGCTGGCCTAAACGAAATGAACTAGTTCGCTATACAATTACAGTTGTTTCTACAGTTATTTTCATGACCGTCTTTTTCGCAATTGTCGATTATGGAATCTCATCATTGATTCGTTTAATCCCTTGAATAATTTAATGATAATCATGGTATAATGAAACTAAATGATGATTTCTTCTTAAAAAGCCCGTTTACGGGTTTTTTAATTTGTTTTGAGAATGATATGAACTAGAGTGGATTTATATTCTAGTTTATCTTCTGTGCAATAGATACTTGAACACTTTACAGGAAGCTGGGAGGGAAGGACATTACGTCCTCAAAAATGGAGAAAAATTGGTATGTTGTTCATACTTATTCAGGGTATGAAAATAAAGTAAAGACAAATTTAGAAAAGCGTGTAGAAACAATGGGCATGCAGGATAAAATCTTTCGTGTAGTTGTACCTGAAGAAGAAGAAAGAGAAATTAAAAACAATAAAGAAAAGATAACGAAGAAAAAAGTATTTCCAGGTTATGTGTTAGTAGAGATTATTATGACAGATGATTCATGGTACGTGGTGCGTAATACCCCTGGTGTAACAGGCTTCGTCGGATCAGCTGGTTCAGGTTCTAAACCGACACCTCTATTACCAGAAGAAGTGGAAATGATTTTAAAACAAATGGGTATGGATGAAAGCCATGCTGGATTTGACTTTGAACTAAAAGAAACTGTTCTAGTTAAAGAAGGCCCGTTTGCAAACTTTGAAGGTACAATTGAAGAAATCGACACAGACAAGCGCAAAATTAAGGTTCATGTTGATATGTTTGGACGTCAAACACCTGTTGAGTTAGAGTTTACACAAATTGAAAAAATATAACCTTTAAAACCTTGCAATTCATTTGTTTTAATGTTAATATTTCATAAGTCAGTATGTCTCAATCCTGAGACTAAAACAACTATTTCTTTATTTTATATATAAAGAACTTGGAGTGGGAGGGCATCGCCCTATTACCACATCACGGACTTAAGGAGGTGTGTCTCGTGGCTAAAAAAGTAATTAAACTTGTAAAATTACAAATTCCTGCTGGTAAAGCAAACCCAGCACCACCAGTTGGTCCTGCATTAGGTCAAGCCGGTGTTAACATCATGGGATTCTGTAAAGAATTTAACGCTCGCACAGCTGATCAAGCTGGTTTAATCATTCCTGTTGAAATCACGGTATTTGAAGACCGTTCATTTACATTTATTACGAAAACTCCACCTGCTGCTGTATTACTTAAGAAAGCGGCTGGTATTGAGTCAGGTTCTGGTGAACCAAACCGTAATAAAGTTGCAACAGTCAAGCGTGACAAAGTACGTGAGATTGCTGAAACAAAAATGCCTGACCTAAACGCTGCTAACGTTGAGTCTGCAATGCGTATGGTAGAAGGTACAGCACGTAGCATGGGAATCGTAGTTGAAGACTAATCCCAAATGATTAGGTGTTAGAAGGTTGCGAGATAGGGGATAGCTTCCATTTCGCAACCTTTATTAGTGGGAGGTTATTCCGTTAATACCACATAAGGAGGAAAAGAACATGGCTAAAAAAGGTAAAAAGTACATTGAAGCTGCGAAGCTTGTAGATCGTACACAAGCTTACTCAGTTCAAGAAGCAATTGAATTAGTAAAGAAAACAAACACAACTAAATTTGATGCAACTGTTGAAGTAGCATTCCGTTTAGGTGTTGACCCTAAGAAAGCTGACCAACAAATTCGTGGTGCAGTAGTACTTCCAAATGGTACTGGTAAAACTCAACGTGTATTAGTATTCGCTAAAGGTGAGAAAGCGAAAGAAGCAGAAGCTGCTGGAGCTGACTACGTTGGCGATTCTGATTACATCAACAAAATCCAACAAGGTTGGTTTGAGTTTGACGTAATCGTTGCTACACCAGACATGATGGGTGAAGTTGGTAAACTTGGTCGCGTATTAGGACCAAAAGGTTTAATGCCAAACCCTAAGACTGGTACTGTAACATTTGATGTTGAGAAAGCAGTTAACGAAATCAAAGCTGGTAAAGTAGAATACCGCGTTGATAAAGCTGGTAACATCCACGTGCCAATCGGTAAAGTATCATTCGAAGATAGCAAGTTAGTTGAAAACTTCACTACAATCTTCGAAACTATGCAAAAAGCTAAGCCTGCAGCTGCAAAAGGAACATACATGAAGAACTTAGCTGTATCTTCAACTATGGGCCCTGGTATCAAAGTTGATATCGCAACTTTCAGCGCAGCTAACTAATTATTGGAAATAAATTGGTGTTGACTTTCTAAGTCGAACTGATTACAATAGATAATGTTGTTAAAAAAATAACATTTGTACCGTAGACAGTAGGTGCCTACAAGGCTTAATTTCCTACCGAGGTGTGTGTGATAAATTAGTGAACGTTCTGATTCGCTTATAACACCTCCATGTCTTAGTTGTCATGGAGGTGTTTTATTTGCACCTTGTATGAGTGTACGGAAGGAAATCTACAGGAGGTGTAAAAATGAGCAACGTAATTGAACAAAAGAAACAAGTTGTTGATGAAATTGCTGATAAGCTTAAAGCAAGTGGATCAGCAATCGTAGTTGACTACCGTGGCTTAAATGTTGCTGAAGTAACTGAACTTCGTAAGCAATTACGTGACGCGGGTATTGAGTTCAAAGTATACAAAAACACTTTAACTCGCCGTGCTGTAGAAAAGGTTGAGCTAAACGACCTTAACGAAGCGCTAGTTGGTCCAAACGCAATTGCATTTGGTGGAGAAGACGTTGTTGCTCCAGCTAAAATTCTTAACAGCTTCGCTAAAGAGCATGAAGCATTAGAAATTAAAGCTGGTGTTATCGAAGGTAACGTAGCAACTGTTGAACAAATTAAAGCTATTGCTGAACTTCCATCTCGCGAAGGCTTACTTTCTATGTTACTTAGCGTTCTTCAAGCTCCAATCCGCAACCTTGCTCTTGCTACAAAAGCTGTGGCAGATCAAAAAGAAGAACAAGGTGCATAATTTAGTCTGTTATATATAACACAATCACAAGGAGGAAATTAACAATGACTCAAGAACAAATCATTGAAGCAGTTAAAAATATGACTGTTTTAGAACTTAACGATTTAGTAAAAGCAATTGAAGAAGAATTTGGCGTAACTGCTGCTGCTCCTGTAGCTGTAGCTGGCGGTGCTGCTGGTGAAGCTGCTGCTGAGAAAACTGAATTTGACCTAGTACTTGAAAGTGCTGGCGGCCAAAAAATCAAAGTTATCAAAGTAGTACGTGAAATCACTGGTCTTGGCTTAAAAGAAGCTAAAGAAATCGTTGATAACGCTCCAAAAGCTCTTAAAGAAGGTATTTCTAAAGAAGAAGCTGAAGAAGCAAAAGCTAAACTTGAAGAAGTTGGCGCTTCTGTAGAAGTTAAGTAATTACTACTTAACATTTGATATGAAAAAGCTCGCTTATTCAAGCGAGCTTTTTTGCTTCTGTTTCTCTATTCGTTTATAGTAATAGAGGATGCCTTTTAGAAGGAGGAGTTCAGTTGACAGAACACTATTTTTCAAACACACCATCGGCTAGTAGTAATGAAGAGACGTTTTCGTTTGAACTTCGAGGACAAACTTTCCGTTTCACTAGTGATCGAGGTGTTTTCTCTAAAAAAGAAGTTGATTTCGGTTCGCGGGTACTAATTGATAGCTTTGAAGTTAATAATGTAAAAGGTCCTATTCTAGATGTCGGTTGTGGATATGGACCTATCGGTTTAACAATAGCTAAACTTCGTCCGGATGAGCAAGTGCATATGGTTGATGTTAATGAGCGTGCATTAGCTTTGTCAGAAAAAAATGCAAAAGCTAACGGTATTAACAATGTTCAAATTTATCAAAGCTCTTGCTACAGTAATGTGGAAATTAATCATTTCTCTACTATTCTTACCAACCCACCAATTCGTGCTGGTAAGAAAATTGTACATGAAATCCTTGAAGGGGCATATAATCACCTCGTTGAACAAGGTGAATTATGGGTCGTTATTCAAAAAAAGCAGGGAGCTCCTTCCGCTTTGGCGAAACTAGAGTCTCTATTTGAGGAAGTAGAGGTAGTAGAGAAGAAAAAAGGCTATTATATCATACGTGCTAAAAAATGTTGACTAATATTTTTTAGTATGTTAGCATTATAAAATGCCAATATATAAATATTCCATATAGGCCTCTGTTATACATAAAATTACACGTATAATTTGAGAATGTATGGGAAAACTAATAAAATCAATAGTACGTTTTATGAAATTGTGGTTTTCTATTTAAAGAAACCATTTTTCTTTTGTTCAATAATAAACAATAGTTTATTATATGTCTTGAATAATAACGCTTGATTTGAGGGGTGAATCAGTTGACAGGTCAACTAGTTCAGTATGGACGCCACCGCCAGCGCAGAAGTTATGCTCGTATCAGTGAGGTTCTAGAATTACCAAACTTAATCGAGATTCAAACGGCTTCATACCAATGGTTTTTAGATGAAGGATTACGAGAAATGTTCCAGGATATTTCTCCAATCGATGATTTTACTGGTAATTTATCACTAGAATTTATTGACTACAGCTTAGGTGAGCCAAAGTATTCAGTAGAAGAATCTAAAGAACGTGATGTAACTTATGCAGCACCTCTTCGTGTTAAGGTGCGTTTAATTAATAAAGAAACAGGTGAAGTAAAAGACCAAGATGTGTTTATGGGTGATTTCCCATTGATGACGGAAACTGGTACGTTTGTTATTAACGGTGCTGAGCGCGTTATCGTATCACAGTTGGTACGTTCACCAAGCGTCTACTACAGTGGAAAAGTAGATAAAAACGGTAAAAAAGGATATACAGCTACTGTTATTCCTAACCGTGGAGCATGGTTAGAATATGAAACTGATGCAAAAGACGTTGTTTACGTGCGTATTGATCGTACTCGTAAACTTCCAGTATCAGTATTGTTACGTGCATTAGGTTTTGGTTCAGACCAAGAGATTATTGATCTAATTGGAGATAATGAGTACATCCGTAATACGCTTGAAAAAGATAATACGGAAAGTACTGAAAAAGCGTTGCTAGAAATCTATGAGCGCTTACGTCCAGGTGAGCCACCAACTGTAGAAAATGCAAAATCACTGCTTGTATCTCGATTCTTTGATCCAAAGCGCTATGATTTAGCAAATGTTGGTCGTTACAAGATTAATAAAAAGCTTCATATTAAACATCGTTTGTTTAATCAAAAATTAGCAGAAACATTAGTTGATCATGAGACGGGTGAAATTATTGCTGAAAAAGGTGCAATGATTGACCGCCGTACGTTAGATCGCTTAATTCCAATGCTTGAAAGTGGAGTAAACTTCAAAACTTATAGCCCAGTTGGCGGAGTTTTAGAAGACGATGTTACGTTACAATCTATTAAGATTTATGCTCCAAACGATCCGGATGGAGAAAAAGTAATTACAGTTTCAGGTAATGCTTACGTAACAGAAGAAGTGAAGAATATTACACCTGCTGATATTCTAGCATCAATTAGCTACTTCTTTAACTTGCTTCATCAAGTAGGAGATACAGATGATATCGACCATCTAGGAAATCGTCGTCTTCGTTCTGTAGGGGAATTATTACAAAACCAATTCCGTATTGGGTTATCTCGTATGGAGCGTGTTGTTCGTGAGAGAATGTCTATTCAAGACACGAATACAATTACTCCTCAACAGTTAATCAATATTCGCCCTGTAATTGCTGCTATTAAAGAATTCTTTGGTAGTTCTCAGCTTTCTCAGTTTATGGACCAAACAAACCCGTTAGCTGAATTGACACATAAGCGTCGTCTGTCTGCATTAGGACCAGGTGGTTTAACTCGTGAGCGTGCTGGATTCGAAGTTCGTGACGTTCACTACTCTCACTATGGCCGTATGTGTCCGATTGAAACGCCTGAGGGACCAAACATTGGGTTAATCAACTCATTATCTTCTTATGCAAAAGTGAATAAATTTGGCTTTATTGAAACGCCATATCGTCGTATCGATCCTGAAACAGGTAAAGTTACGTCAAGAATTGATTACTTAACTGCTGATGAAGAAGATAACTATGTAGTTGCCCAAGCAAATGCACGCCTAGGCGAAGACGGCTCTTTCTTAGATGAAAATATTGTGGCTCGTTTCCGTGGTGAAAATACAGTTATCCGTCGCGATCGTTTAGATTACATGGATGTATCGCCAAAGCAAGTAGTATCTGCGGCAACAGCTTGTATTCCATTCTTAGAGAATGATGATTCAAACCGTGCATTAATGGGTGCCAACATGCAACGTCAAGCAGTGCCGTTGTTAAATCCAGAAGCACCACTTGTCGGAACAGGTATGGAATATGTATCTGGTAAAGACTCAGGGGCTGCAGTTATCTGTAAGCATCCTGGTGTTGTTGAGCGCGTAGAAGCAAAACAAGTTTTTGTTCGTCGTTATGAAGAAGTAGATGGACAAAAGGTTAAAGGAAACTTAGATAAATACAAGCTTCTTAAGTTCATTCGTTCTAACCAAGGTACTTGCTACAACCAACGTCCAATTGTTTCAGTTGGCGATGAAGTTGTAAAAGGTGAAATCCTAGCTGATGGCCCTTCTATGGAAAAAGGAGAGCTTGCATTAGGACGTAACGTTTTAGTAGGTTTCATGACTTGGGACGGATATAACTATGAGGATGCTATTATCATGAGTGAACGTCTTGTAAAAGACGATGTATATACTTCTGTTCATATTGAAGAATATGAATCTGAGTCTCGTGATACAAAACTAGGACCAGAAGAAATCACACGCGATATTCCAAACGTGGGTGAAGACGCTCTTCGTAACCTAGATGAGCGTGGTATCATTCGCATTGGTGCCGAAGTTAAAGATGGTGATCTTTTAGTTGGTAAAGTAACGCCTAAAGGTGTTACGGAACTAACTGCTGAAGAGCGCTTATTACATGCGATCTTTGGTGAAAAAGCACGTGAGGTTCGTGATACTTCATTACGTGTACCACATGGTGGAGGCGGAATTATCCTTGACGTTAAAGTCTTCAATCGTGAAGATGGCGATGAATTACCACCAGGTGTTAACCAACTTGTTCGCGTATATATCGTTCAGAAGCGTAAAATTTCTGAAGGTGACAAAATGGCCGGTCGTCACGGTAACAAAGGTGTAATTTCGCGTATTTTACCAGAGGAAGATATGCCTTACTTACCAGATGGAACGCCAATCGATATCATGTTAAACCCATTAGGGGTACCTTCTCGTATGAACATCGGGCAAGTATTAGAGCTTCATTTAGGTATGGCGGCTCGTAAACTTGGAATTCATGTTGCATCTCCAGTATTTGATGGTGCTCGTGAAGAAGATGTTTGGGCTACGATTGAAGAGGCAGGTATGTCACGTGATGCGAAAACTGTATTATACGATGGTCGTACAGGTGAGCCTTTCGATAATCGTGTGTCAGTAGGTATTATGTACATGATTAAACTTGCTCACATGGTAGATGATAAGCTTCATGCACGTTCTACTGGACCATATTCACTTGTTACGCAACAGCCATTAGGTGGTAAAGCGCAATTTGGTGGACAACGTTTTGGAGAGATGGAAGTATGGGCACTGGAAGCATATGGTGCTGCTTATACACTACAAGAGATCCTAACTGTGAAGTCGGATGATGTTGTAGGTCGTGTGAAAACATATGAAGCCATCGTAAAAGGTGAAAACATTCCAGAGCCAGGTATACCTGAATCATTTAAAGTATTAATTAAAGAGTTACAAAGTTTAGGTATGGATGTAAAAATGCTTTCAGCTGACGAGCAAGAGATTGACATTGTAGATTCAGAGGATGATCAAGAACAGCAGTCGGAATCTATTATGTCTGATGTAGAACCAGAAGGAATTTCTGAAGGTCAAAAAGACCCTGTTATTAAAGAGTAAGGAATTACTTTCATATAAAAGCTATACGCACGTTAAGGGAAAAAACCTGTAGATTAAAAGGGAGGTAGGCTCCTTGCTAGATGTAAATAACTTTGAGTATATGAAAATTGGTCTAGCTTCGCCAGATAAAATTCGCTCTTGGTCATACGGTGAGGTAAAAAAACCGGAAACGATCAACTATCGTACATTAAAGCCTGAAAAAGATGGTTTGTTTTGTGAGCGTATCTTTGGTCCACAAAAGGACTGGGAGTGCCACTGTGGTAAATACAAACGTGTTCGTTACAAAGGCGTAGTATGTGACCGCTGTGGAGTAGAAGTAACAAGAGCAAAAGTACGTCGTGAACGTATGGGACATATTGAACTAGCTGCACCTGTTTCGCACATTTGGTACTTCAAAGGTATCCCTAGCCGCATGGGACTTGTCTTAGACATGTCCCCTCGTGCGCTAGAGGAGATTATCTATTTTGCTTCATATGTTGTGACAGATGCTGGTGATACACCGCTTGAAAAGAAACAGCTGTTATCTGAAAAAGAATATCGTGCATATCGTGAAAAGTACGGAAAAACTTTCCATGCTGCGATGGGTGCGGAAGCTGTTAAGAAATTATTACAAGACATCGATCTTGACAAAGAAGTAGATGCTCTAAAAGAAGAGCTTAAAACTGCTCAAGGTCAACGTCGTACGCGCGCAATTAAGCGTTTAGAAGTGTTGGAAGCTTTCCGTCATTCTGGTAATGAACCTTCTTGGATGATTTTAGATGTTTTACCGGTTATCCCACCGGAACTTCGTCCAATGGTTCAATTAGATGGTGGACGTTTTGCAACATCTGACTTAAACGATTTATATCGCCGTGTAATTAACCGTAACAACCGCTTAAAACGTTTACTTGATCTTGGAGCTCCTAGCATTATCGTTCAAAACGAAAAGCGTATGCTTCAAGAAGCTGTAGATGCTTTAATCGATAACGGTCGTCGTGGTCGCCCTGTAACAGGTCCTGGTAACCGTCCGTTAAAATCTCTTTCACACATGTTAAAAGGTAAGCAAGGACGCTTCCGTCAAAACTTACTGGGTAAACGTGTTGACTACTCTGGACGTTCTGTAATCGTTGTAGGACCGAACTTAAAGATGTATCAATGTGGCTTACCAAAAGAAATGGCGTTAGAGTTATTTAAGCCATTTGTTATGAAAGAGTTAGTTGAGCGTGGTTTAGCTCATAATATTAAGAGTGCGAAACGTAAGATTGAGCGTGTCCAACCTGAGGTATGGGACGTATTAGAATCGGTTATTAAAGAGCATCCAGTTCTTTTAAACCGTGCACCTACGCTTCACAGACTAGGTATCCAAGCATTTGAACCTACATTAGTAGAAGGGCGTGCAATCCGTCTACATCCACTTGTATGTACAGCATACAATGCGGACTTTGATGGTGACCAAATGGCCGTTCACGTACCGCTATCTGCGGAAGCACAAGCAGAAGCTCGTATCCTAATGTTAGCTGCACAAAACATCCTGAATCCAAAAGATGGTAAACCAGTTGTTACACCATCTCAAGATATGGTATTAGGTAACTATTACTTAACACTTGAGCGTGAAGACGCAGTGGGTGAAGGTATGGTATTTAAAGATACAAACGAAGCATTGCTTGCATACCAAAACGGATATGTACACTTACATACTCGTGTTGGTGTCTACGCTGGTTCTTTAAATAACCAAACATTTACCGAAGCACAAAACCAACAATTATTAGTGACGACTGTAGGTAAGCTTGTATTTAACGAAATCTTACCAAAATCGTTCCCGTACATTAACGAACCAACAAGAGAAAATCTTGAAGTTAAGACACCGGATAAATACTTTGTTGAAAAAGGTGCTAACGTAAAAGAATTTATTAAAAATCAACCTGCAATTGCACCATTTAAGAAGAAAATCTTAGGTAATATCATTGCTGAAGTATTCAAACGCTTCAAGATTACTGAAACGTCTAAAATGCTTGATCGCATGAAAGACCTAGGGTTCAAATATTCTACTAAAGCTGGTATTACAGTTGGTGTAGCAGATATCGTTGTATTAGGTGAAAAAGAGGTTATCTTACAAGAAGCGCAAGCTAAAGTAGATAATGTTCTAAAACAGTTCCGTCGTGGTTTAATTACTGAAGATGAGCGTTATGATCGCGTAATCTCAATTTGGAGTAGTGCGAAAGACGTTATCCAAGGTAAGCTGATGGAATCCTTAGATAAACGAAATCCAATCTTTATGATGAGTGACTCTGGTGCCCGTGGTAACGCATCTAACTTCACGCAGCTTGCTGGTATGCGTGGTCTGATGGCTAACCCGTCTGGACGTATCATTGAGTTACCGATCAAATCAAGTTTCCGTGAAGGTTTAACAGTATTAGAATACTTTATCTCTACTCACGGTGCGCGTAAAGGTCTTGCCGATACAGCCCTTAAAACAGCTGACTCAGGTTACCTTACTCGTCGTCTTGTTGATGTGGCTCAAGATGTTATCGTTCGTGATGATGATTGTGGTACAGACCGAGGAATCTTGGCTGTTGCAATCAAAGAAGGTACGGAGGAAATCGAAAAGCTGGATGAGCGTCTAATTGGACGTTATGCACGTAAAACTGTTGTTCATCCAGAAACAAACGAAGTACTTGTAGCAGAAAATGAATTAATTACAGAAGATCTAGCTGAAGAAATCGTAAATGCTGGTGTTGAAGAAGTATGGATTCGTTCTGCATTTACTTGTAACACTCGTCATGGAGTATGTAAAAAATGTTACGGACGTAACTTGGCGACTGGTTCAGAAGTTGAAGTTGGTGAAGCAGTTGGTATCATCGCTGCTCAATCAATCGGTGAGCCAGGTACACAGTTAACAATGCGTACATTCCATACTGGTGGGGTTGCCGGAGATGACATCACTCAAGGTTTACCTCGTATCCAAGAGATTTTCGAAGCTCGTAATCCTAAAGGGCAAGCTGTTATTTCAGAAATCGAAGGTACCGTTACTTCAATTACTGAAGGACGTGACCGTCAACATGAAATTACAGTTCAAGGTGACATTGAAACGCGCTCTTACACAGCTCCTTATAGCGCACGCTTGAAGGTAACTGAAGGCCAAGAGATCGCTCGTGGTCAAGAGTTGACAGAAGGTTCAATTGATCCGAAAGAATTATTAAAAGTAAAAGATATCACTGCTGTTCAAGAATACCTACTGCGTGAAGTACAAAAAGTATACCGTATGCAAGGGGTAGAAATTGGTGATAAGCACGTTGAAGTAATGGTACGCCAAATGCTTCGTAAAGTGAGAGTAATGGATTCTGGAGATACAGATGTATTACCAGGTTCACTACTGGACATCCACCAATTTACAGATGCTAACGAAAAAGTATTACTAGAGGGTAATCGTCCAGCTACTGGTCGCCCTGTACTACTTGGTATCACAAAAGCATCTCTTGAAACAGATTCCTTCTTATCAGCAGCATCATTCCAAGAAACAACTCGTGTTCTTACAGATGCAGCTATTAAAGGAAAACGTGATGAGTTATTAGGTCTTAAAGAGAACGTTATTATTGGTAAACTTGTTCCTGCTGGTACTGGTATGACGAGATATCGTAATGCTGAACCAGTTAAGAATCAAGTTGAAGAGCCAGTAACAATCGATTAATAAGTAATCATTTTTCTAGAATGGATGTTTTTTTTAAAAAACTGCATCGTGTAGTTGACATCCATTCTAGGGAATGATACTATATCAAAGGTGCTCCTATAAACTACCTGTTGCTTTGGAGGATATGATAATGTCTTATGAAAAAGTATCACAGGCTGATCATATTATTGTAGGAACTAAGCAGACAGTGAAAGCTTTAAAAAAAGGAATTGTAAAGGAAGTTATACTTGCGGATAATGCAGACACCTACATTACCGACTTGGTAGTGAAAGTTGCTGTGCAAGAAAACACTCCCTACAGTTTTGTTAATTCTATGAAAGAGCTTGGAAAAGCTTGTGGAATAGAAGTAGATGCGGCAGCTGTTGCAATTATTAGTTAACACGTTTTTGGACTAGTGTTCAAAGACTTTGTTTTTTGCTAAAAAATGAACCACCTGGATGTGTGGTCTTACAAAAGCCGAAAGGAGGAAATTCAAATGCCTACTATTAATCAATTAATCCGTAAAGGTCGTGTGAGCAAGGTTCAAAAATCTGACTCACCTGCTTTAAACAAAGGTTACAACAGCTTCAAAAAAGCTCAAACTAACCTATCTTCTCCACAAAAACGTGGTGTATGTACACGTGTGGGTACTATGACACCGAAGAAACCGAACTCGGCTCTTCGTAAATATGCTCGTGTACGTTTAACTAACGGTATCGAGGTTACTGCTTATATCCCAGGTATCGGTCACAACTTACAAGAACACAGCGTGGTACTTATCCGCGGTGGACGTGTAAAAGACTTACCAGGGGTACGTTACCATATCGTACGTGGTGCGTTAGATACTGCTGGTGTGGATGGCCGTATGCAAGGTCGTTCTAAATATGGTACTAAGCGACCAAAAGCAGCTAAAAAATAATATAAACAACAAATAGAACTATTCTCATAAGTGAAAGGAGGAAATTAGAATGCCACGTAAGGGTCCAGTCGCAAAGAGAGACGTATTACCAGATCCAATTTACAATTCAAAGCTTGTATCACGCTTAATCAACAAAATGATGCTTGATGGAAAGCGCGGTAAGTCACAAGCTATTCTTTATAGAGCATTCGATCTAGTACAAGAGCGCAGTGGTAAAGAAGCTATGGAAGTATTCGACCAAGCTCTTAAAAACATCATGCCTGTATTAGAAGTTAGAGCACGCCGTGTAGGGGGTTCTAACTACCAAGTTCCTGTAGAAGTACGTCCAGAGCGTCGTACAACTCTAGGTCTTCGTTGGTTAGTAAACTATGCTCGTCTTCGTGGAGAAAAAACGATGGAAGAGCGTTTAGCTAACGAAATCCTTGACGCAGCTAACAACACTGGTGCTGCAGTTAAGAAACGTGAAGATACTCACAAAATGGCAGAAGCGAACAAAGCGTTTGCTCACTACCGTTGGTAATCTTTTAACGAATCAACTAAAAAAACTAATTATAATATGGAAGGAGAAATACCTAACATGGCAAGAGAGTTCTCCTTAGAAAACACTCGTAATATTGGTATCATGGCTCATATTGATGCTGGTAAAACAACAACAACTGAGCGTGTTCTTTATTATACTGGTCGTATCCATAAAATTGGTGAAACTCACGAAGGAGCTTCACAAATGGACTGGATGGAGCAGGAGCAAGAGCGTGGTATTACAATCACGTCTGCTGCAACAACTGCTTCTTGGAAAGGTCACCGTGTTAACATCATCGATACTCCTGGACACGTAGACTTCACTGTAGAAGTTGAACGTTCACTTCGTGTACTTGATGGTGCGGTGGCAGTTCTTGATGCTCAATCTGGTGTTGAGCCTCAAACAGAAACTGTATGGCGTCAGGCTACTACATACGGTGTACCGCGTGTAGTATTCGTAAACAAAATGGACAAAATTGGTGCTGACTTCTTGTACTCTGTTAAAACGATCCATGATCGTTTAGGTGCAAATGCGCACCCAATCCAATTGCCAATCGGTGCTGAAGATCAATTCACAGGAATCATTGACTTAGTGGAAATGAAAGCTTACCACTACGGTAATGACCTAGGAACTGATATTCAAGAAATCGAGATTCCAGAAGAATACAAGGAATTAGCTGAAGAATATAATGCTAAACTTGTAGAAGCTGCTGCAGAACTTGATGAAGAATTAATGATGAAGTATCTTGAAGAAGGCGAGCTTAGCGTTGAAGAACTAAAAGCTGCTATCCGTAAAGGTACTTGTGACGTTGAATTCTACCCAGTTCTTTGTGGATCAGCGTTCAAAAACAAAGGTGTACAATTAATGTTGAACTCGGTAATTGATTACTTACCAGCTCCAACAGATGTACCACCAATTAAAGGTATCACTCCTGATACTGATGAAGAAGTTGTACGTCCATCTAGCGACGATGCTCCATTCTCAGCTTTAGCGTTTAAAGTAATGACAGATCCATACGTAGGGAAATTAACATTCTTCCGCGTATACTCTGGAATTCTTAACTCTGGTTCATACGTACAAAACTCTACAAAAGGTAAGCGTGAGCGTGTAGGACGTATCCTACAAATGCATGCTAACTCTCGTGAAGAGATTTCATCTGTACATGCTGGAGATATCGCTGCTGCTGTAGGTTTGAAAGATACTACTACTGGTGATACTTTATGTGATGAAAAGAATCTTGTTATTCTTGAGTCTATGGAGTTCCCAGAGCCAGTTATTTCATTATCTGTTGAGCCTAAATCAAAAGCTGACCAAGATAAGATGACAACTGCTCTTCAAAAGCTACAAGAAGAAGATCCAACTTTCCGTGCGGAAACTAACACAGAGACTGGTCAAATTATCATCTCTGGTATGGGTGAACTTCACTTAGATATTATCGTTGACCGTATGCGTCGCGAGTTCAAAGTAGAAGCTAACGTTGGTGCTCCTCAAGTAGCATACCGTGAGACTTTCCGTGGTTCTGCGAAAGTTGAAGGTAAATTTGCACGTCAATCTGGTGGTCGTGGACAATTCGGTCACGTTTGGATTGAATTTGAACCGAACGAAGAAGGTAAAGGCTTCGAATTCGAAAACAAAATTGTTGGTGGTGTAGTTCCACGTGAATACATCCCTGCAGTTCAGGCTGGTCTTGAAGATGCACTTCAAAATGGTGTATTAGCAGGCTACCCAGTAATCGACGTTAAAGCTGCTTTAGTAGACGGTTCTTACCATGACGTTGACTCAAGTGAGATGGCGTTTAAAATTGCCGCTTCTATGGCACTTAAAAACGCAGTTTCAAAATGTAACCCAGTTATTCTTGAGCCAATGATGAAAGTTGAAGTTGTAATTCCTGATGAGTACTTAGGTGACATCATGGGTGACATCACTTCTCGTCGTGGACGTGTAGAAGGTATGGAAGCTCGCGGAAACGCTCAAGTAGTACGCGCATTCGTACCACTTTCTGAAATGTTTGGTTATGCAACTGCATTACGTTCTAATACTCAAGGTCGTGGAAACTACTCTATGCACTTTGATCACTATGAAGAAGTACCAAAATCAATTTCAGAAGAAATTATTAAAAAAAATAAAGGTGAATAATTGATTTTCACCCTTTATTAAAGTATAACTACTTATGTACGCTGTGAAAGTGGAGTTGATTCCCTTTCACGGCCTCATAAATTTACATTATAAGAAATTAAGGAGGCGTTACGAATGGGTAAAGAAAAATTCGACCGTTCAAAAACACATGCCAATATTGGTACAATTGGTCACGTTGACCATGGTAAAACAACTTTAACAGCTGCTATCACTACTGTACTTGCTAAGAAGAGTGGTAAAGGTGCAGCTATGGCTTACGACATGATCGATGCTGCTCCAGAAGAGCGCGAGCGTGGAATCACAATCTCAACTGCACACGTTGAGTACGAAACTGACACTCGTCACTACGCACACGTTGACTGCCCAGGACATGCTGACTACGTTAAAAACATGATCACTGGTGCTGCACAAATGGACGGCGGTATCTTAGTAGTATCTGCTGCTGACGGCCCAATGCCACAAACTCGTGAGCACATCCTTCTTTCTCGTCAAGTAGGTGTTCCATACCTAGTTGTATTCTTAAACAAATGTGACATGGTAGACGACGAAGAGTTACTTGAATTAGTAGAAATGGAAGTACGTGACCTTCTTTCTGAATACGACTTCCCAGGTGACGATGTACCTGTAATCAAAGGTTCTGCTCTTAAAGCTCTTGAAGGAGATGCTGATTGGGAAGCTAAAATCATCGAGCTTATGGACGCTGTTGATGAGTACATCCCAACTCCAGAGCGTGACACTGAAAAGCCATTCATGATGCCAGTTGAGGACGTATTCTCAATCACTGGTCGTGGTACAGTTGCTACTGGTCGTGTTGAGCGTGGACAAGTTAAAGTTGGTGACGTTGTAGACATCATCGGTTTAGCTGAAGAATCAAAATCTACTACTGTAACTGGTGTAGAAATGTTCCGTAAGCTTCTTGATTATGCTGAAGCTGGTGACAACATCGGTGCTTTACTTCGCGGTGTTTCTCGTGAAGATATCCAACGTGGACAAGTACTTGCTAAGCCAGGTACAATCACTCCACACACTAAATTCAAAGCTGAAGTATACGTTCTTTCTAAAGAAGAAGGTGGACGTCACACTCCATTCTTCAGCAACTACCGTCCTCAGTTCTACTTCCGTACAACTGATGTAACTGGTATTTGTAACCTACCTGAAGGCGTAGAAATGGTAATGCCTGGCGACAACATCGAAATGACTGTTGAACTTATCGCTCCAATCGCGATTGAAGAAGGAACTAAATTCTCAATCCGTGAAGGTGGACGTACAGTAGGCGCTGGCGTTGTAGCTACAATCACTGAGTAATCTCTTACTCTTAAAAAAGAAGCAGGATTTCCTGCTTCTTTTTTTTGGTCATAAAAGGTAAATAGAGATTTTATTATTACACTTGCATTGTGTATTTGTTTTATATATAATGAGAAAAGTGCGCAACAGAAAAAAAGTTTTATATTTTTTATAAAGACTGTTGCAATGCCGGCCCATTTTTAGTACAATAAGAATGTTGGTCTTTGACTGCGATGATGCGGAAGGTTGCCGATACACCCGGCCGCTTTGCCATGGCGAGTGTGGGGAAATTTCCGCGGAGAATGTCTATTTAGAAAGATAGGCGAAAAAGGAGGGAAAATAATGGCAAAAGAAAAAATTCGCATTCGTTTAAAAGCATACGATCACAGAATTCTTGATCAATCAGCTGAGAAAATCGTAGAAACTGCTAAACGCTCTGGCGCTACAGTATCTGGTCCGATTCCGTTACCAACTGAGAAATCAGTTTATACAATTCTACGTGCTGTGCACAAATATAAAGATTCTCGTGAGCAATTCGAAATGCGCACGCATAAACGCTTAATTGATATCGTGAATCCAACACCACAAACTGTTGATTCATTAATGCGTTTAGATTTACCATCTGGTGTAGATATCGAAATTAAACTTTAATTTAAAATAAAGAATGAAGACATACTTAGGAGGTGTGACTAATGGCCAAAGGAATCTTAGGAAGAAAGATCGGTATGACTCAAGTATTCGCTGAAAACGGTGATTTAATCCCTGTAACAGTAATTGAAGCTACTCCAAACGTAGTTCTTCAAGTTAAAAACGCTGAGACAGACAGTTACGAAGCAATCCAATTAGGTTTTGAAGATATTCGTGAGAAATTATCTAATAAACCTGCTAAAGGACACGCTTCTAAAGCTAATACTGCTCCTAAGCGCTTCATCCGTGAGTTACGCGGAGTGAACGCTTCAGAATATGAAGTTGGTCAAGAAGTCAAGGTTGATATTTTCGCAGAAGGCGATGTAATCGATGTAACAGGAGTTTCAAAAGGTAAAGGTTTCCAAGGTGCTATTAAACGCCACGGACAATCTCGTGGACCAATGTCTCACGGTTCTCGTTACCACCGTCGCCCAGGTTCAATGGGTCCTGTTGCTCCAAACCGCGTATTCAAAGGTAAATTATTACCAGGACGCATGGGTGGAGAGCGCATTACAGTTCAAAACTTATCAATCGTAAAAGTTGACGTAGAACGCAACCTTTTATTAGTAAAAGGTAACGTGCCAGGAGCTAGAAAATCTCTAGTAACTGTAAAATCTGCGGTTAAATCTAAATAATAATTCTTCGAGAAAGGAGGAATAACCAATGCCAAAAGTAGCATTGTTTAACCAAGACGGTAAAAACGTTGGTGAAATCGAATTACAAGATGCCGTTTTCGGTATCGAACCTAATAACAAAGTACTTTTTGATGCAATCATCATGCAACGTGCAGCGATGCGTCAAGGTACTTCTAAAGTAAAAAATCGTTCTGAAGTACGTGGTGGTGGTCGTAAGCCATGGCGTCAAAAAGGTACTGGTCGTGCGCGTCAAGGATCTATCCGTTCTCCACAATGGCGTGGTGGTGGCGTAGTATTTGGTCCAGTTCCAAGAAGCTATAGCTACAAGTTACCTAAAAAAGTTCGTCGTTTAGCTATTAAGTCTGCTTTATCTACAAAAGTTCAAGATAACAGCATTGTTGTACTTGAAGCTTTATCTTTTGATGCTCCAAAAACAAAAGATATGGTAGCAGTTCTTAAAAACCTAACAGTAGAGCGCAAAGCATTAGTAGTAACTGCTGATCTTAATGAAAATGTTGCACTTTCAGCACGTAACATTCCTGGTGTAACAGTTGTTACAGCTAACGGATTAAGCGTATTAGACGTTGTTAATCACGATAAGCTTGTAATTACTAAAGACGCAGTTGAAAAAGTAGAGGAGGTGCTTGCATAATGAAAGATCCTCGTGATATTATTAAGCGCCCCGTAATTACAGAACGTTCAACAGACTTAATGACTGAGAAGAAATACACTTTTGAAGTTGATGTTAAAGCTAATAAAACTGAAGTTAAAGATGCGATCGAAAGAATCTTTGACGTAAAAGTTGAAAAAGTAAACATCATGAACTACAAAGGTAAATTCAAACGTGTAGGTCGTTATAGCGGTCTTACAAACCGTCGTCGTAAAGCGGTAGTAACGCTAACTCAAGAAAGCAACGAAATCGAATTCTTCGAAGCTTAAGATTAATAGAGAAGGAGGGAAATTGAGATGGCGATTAAAAAGTACAAACCAACCTCAAATGGTCGTCGTGGTATGTCTGTTTCAGATTTCGCTGAAATCACTACTGACAAACCAGAAAAATCGTTACTTGCGCCTGTTACACGCAAAGGTGGTCGTAACAACCAAGGTAAAATCACTGTTCGTCACCAAGGTGGTGGGCACAAACGTCAATACCGTATCATCGACTTTAAACGTGATAAAGATGGAATACCTGGACGCGTTGCTACAGTCGAGTATGATCCAAACCGTTCAGCGAACATCGCATTAATCAATTATGCTGATGGTGAAAAACGTTACATTCTTGCTCCTAAAAACCTTAAAGTAGGTATGGAAGTTATGTCAGGTACTGAAGCTGACATTAAAGTAGGTAACGCTCTTCCATTAGCAAACATTCCTGTTGGTACAGTAGTACACAACATCGAATTAAAACCAGGTAAAGGTGGACAATTAGTACGTTCAGCTGGTGCTTCTGCACAAGTACTTGGTAAAGAAGGTAAATACGTATTAGTACGTTTAACTTCTGGTGAAGTTCGCATGATCTTAGCTACTTGCCGCGCTACTGTAGGTCAAGTAGGTAATGAGCAACACGAACTAATCAACATTGGTAAAGCTGGTCGTTCTCGTTGGTTAGGTATCCGTCCAACTGTTCGTGGTTCTGTAATGAACCCTAATGATCACCCACACGGTGGTGGTGAAGGACGTTCACCTATCGGACGTAAGTCTCCAATGAGTCCATGGGGCAAACCAACACTTGGATTTAAAACTCGTAAGAAGAAAAATAAATCCGATAAATTTATCGTTCGTCGTCGTAAAAAATAACGGGATTGAGCTACGGTTCAAACGAACCGTAGAACAATCACGAAGGGAGGTTCACTTATGGGTCGCAGCTTAAAAAAAGGACCTTTTGTTGATGGACACTTAATTAATAAAATTGAGAAGTTAAACGAAACAGACAGCAAACAAGTTGTTAAAACTTGGTCTCGTCGTTCAACTATTTTCCCTCAATTCATCGGTCACACTATTGCTGTATATGACGGTCGTAAACATGTACCTGTTTATGTAACTGAAGATATGGTAGGTCATAAACTTGGTGAATTCGCACCAACTCGTACTTATAAAGGTCACGCAAGTGACGATAAGAAAACAAGACGCTAATATGAGAGGAGGCTTTTAAATGCAAGCTAAAGCTGTTGCGAGAACAGTACGTATTGCTCCTCGTAAAGTTCGTTTAGTTGTAGATTTAATTCGAGGTAAGCAAGTGGGTGAAGCATTAGCAGTGCTACTTCACACGCCTAAGGCTGCTTCTCCGGTTGTTGAGAAACTATTAAAATCTGCTATTGCCAATGCAGAACACAATTATGAAATGGACGCTAACAACTTAGTTGTTTCTGAAGTTTTTGTTGACGAAGGTCCAACTTTAAAACGTTTCCGTCCACGTGCTCAAGGTCGTGCAAGCCAAATTAACAAACGCACAAGCCACATTACAATCGTGGTATCAGAAAAGAAGGAGGGATAATTCATGGGTCAAAAGGTAAATCCAGTTGGTCTACGCGTCGGCGTCATCCGTGATTGGGAATCAAGATGGTTCGCTGGTAAAGACTATGCTGACTTATTACATGAAGACTTAAAAGTACGTGAATATATCGCTAAACGTCTTAACGATGCAGCTGTTTCTAAAGTAGAAATCGAGCGTGCTGCTAACCGTTTAAACGTAACGATCCACACTGCAAAACCTGGTATGGTAATTGGTAAAGGTGGTACTGAAGTTGAAGCACTTCGTAAAGCTCTTAACCAATTAACAGGCAAGCGTGTACACATCAACATTTTAGAAATCAAAAGAGCTGACTTAGATGCTAAGCTTGTAGCTGAAAACATCGCTCGTCAACTTGAAAATCGTGTATCATTCCGTCGTGCGCAAAAGCAATCAATTCAACGCACAATGCGTGCTGGTGCACAAGGTATCAAAACAATGGTATCTGGTCGTCTAGGCGGAGCTGACATTGCTCGCTCTGAATACTATAGTGAAGGTACAGTTCCACTTCATACACTTCGCGCTGATATCGATTATGCTCATGCTGAAGCAGATACAACTTACGGTAAGCTTGGCGTGAAAGTATGGATCTATCGTGGAGAAGTCCTTCCTACTAAAAAGAAATCTGAGGAAGGAGGAAAATAATAATGTTATTGCCAAAACGCGTTAAATATCGTCGCGAACACCGCGGAAAAATGCGAGGACGTGCAAAAGGTGGTACTGAAGTACACTTCGGTGAGTTCGGTTTACAAGCTTTAGAAGCTTCTTGGATTACAAACCGTCAAATCGAATCTGCTCGTATCGCTATGACTCGTTACATGAAACGTGGCGGTAAAGTATGGATTAAAATTTTCCCTTCTAAACCTTATACTGCTAAACCACTAGAAGTGCGCATGGGTTCTGGTAAAGGTGCACCTGAAGGTTGGGTAGCTGTTGTTAAGCCTGGTAAAGTAATGTTTGAAATCTCAGGTGTATCTGAAGAAGTTGCTCGTGAAGCATTACGTTTAGCAGCTCACAAGCTACCAGTAAAGTGTAAGTTTGTAAAACGTGAAGAAATTGGTGGTGAATCTAATGAAAGCTAATGAAATTCGTGACCTTACCACTGCCGAAATTGAACAAAAAGTTAAAGCTTTAAAAGAAGAGTTATTTAACCTTCGTTTCCAATTAGCGACTGGACAATTAGAGAATACTACTCGTATTCGCGAAGTACGCAAAGCGATTGCTCGCATGAAGACTGTAGTTCGTGAAAGAGAGATCGCTGCTAATAAATAATAAGTCTGAGAGGAGGCTTTCAGAATGAGTGAACGCAATCAACGTAAAGTTTACACTGGCCGCGTAGTTTCTGACAAAATGGATAAGACTGTTACTGTTCTTGTAGAAACTTACAAAAAGCATTCGCTTTACGGTAAACGTGTAAAGTACTCAAAAAAGTTCAAAGCTCACGATGAGAATAACACAGCTAAAGTGGGCGATATCGTGAAAATCATGGAAACTCGTCCGTTATCAGCTACTAAACGTTTCCGTCTAGTAGAAGTTGTAGAAGAAGCTGTTATTATCTAATAGTGAAAGACAGATCGGATAAGAATGATTCATCCGAAGGGAGGTTTCGTACATGATTCAACAAGAATCTCGTTTAAAAGTTGCAGACAACTCTGGTGCGCGTGAAGTACTTACTATCAAAGTATTAGGTGGTTCTGGTCGTAAGACAGCTAATATTGGTGATGTTATCGTTTGTACGGTGAAACAAGCAACACCAGGAGGCGTTGTTAAAAAAGGTGACGTTGTTCGAGCAGTAGTAGTACGTACAAAACGTGGTGTTCGTCGTAACGACGGTTCATACATCCGTTTCGACGAAAATGCTTGCGTAATCATCCGTGACGATAAGAGTCCACGTGGTACTCGTATCTTTGGACCAGTTGCTCGTGAATTACGTGACAACAACTTCATGAAGATCGTATCTTTAGCTCCAGAAGTTATCTAATTATATATTAATGAATAAAAACAAAATGCCTTTTAAGGAGGTGCGAATAGGATGCATGTAAAAAAGGGCGACAAAGTAGTGGTTATCTCTGGTAAAGATAAAGGCAAACAAGGCGAAGTACTTGCTGCTTTTCCAAAGAAAAACCGTGTACTTGTAGAAGGCGTAAACGTAGTGAAAAAACACTCTAAACCTTCTCAAGTAAATCCACAAGGTGGAATCGTTAGCCAAGAGGCACCTATCCACGTATCTAACGTAATGCCATTAGATCCGAAATCTGGTGAGCCAACACGTGTTGGTTACAAAGTAATCGACGGCAAAAAGGTACGTGTAGCAAAAAAATCTGGTGAAACTTTAGATAAATAATTATTGAAATGTGAAGGGAGGTATAGTTCACATGAACCGTCTTAAAGAGAAGTTTACAAAAGAAATTACACCTGCTCTAGTGAGCAAGTTTAATTATGAATCTGTAATGCAAGTGCCAAAGATCGAAAAGATCGTTATTAACATGGGTATCGGTGAAGCTGTTTCTAACTCAAAAGCTCTAGATAACGCTGTTGAAGAATTAGCAGAAATCACTGGTCAAAAACCTATCGTAACTCGTGCTAAGAAATCTATTGCAGGTTTCCGTCTACGTGAAGGTATGCCAATCGGTGCTAAAGTAACTTTACGCGGCGAGCGCATGTATGAGTTCTTCGATAAATTAGTTTCAGTTTCACTTCCACGTGTACGTGATTTCCGTGGAGTATCTAAAAAAGCATTTGATGGTCGTGGAAACTACACATTAGGTGTTAAAGAGCAATTGATCTTCCCAGAGATCGATTATGATAAAGTGAGTAAAGTTCGTGGTATGGATATCGTTATTGTTACAACAGCAAATACTGATGAAGAAGCTCGTGAGCTTTTAACTCAGTTCGGTATGCCATTCCAGAAGTAATAACTGCCAACGTTAAGCAGAGGAGGCGAAAATGTGGCTAAAAAATCAATGATTGCGAAGCAAAAACGCCAGCAGAAGTTCAAAGTACAAGAGTACACACGTTGCGAACGTTGTGGACGTCCACACTCAGTACTACGTAAATTCAAGCTTTGCCGTATTTGTTTCCGTGAGCTTGCTTATAAAGGTCAAATTCCTGGTGTTAAAAAAGCTAGTTGGTAAAACCCAAGTTTGGGAAGGAGGTAAATTAATATGGTAATGACTGATCCTATTGCAGATTTACTAACTCGTATCCGCAATGCGAACATGGTTCGTCATGAAAAAATCGAAGTTCCTGCTTCAAACATTAAGAAGCAAATTGCAGAAATCCTTAAGCGTGAGGGTTTTGTGCGTGATGTAGAATACATCGAAGATAACAAACAAGGTATCATCCGTATCTTCTTAAAATACGGTGCAAACAATGAGCGTGTAATTACAGGCTTAAAACGTATCAGTAAACCTGGTCTACGTGTATATGCAAAAACAAACGAAGTACCTCGTGTACTTAACGGTTTAGGAATTGCAATCGTTTCTACTTCTCAAGGTGTTTTAACTGACAAAGAAGCTCGTCAAAAACAAACAGGTGGAGAAGTATTAGCATACGTTTGGTAATAAGTTTTTAAAGTGAATGGAGGTGTAAGTTATGTCACGTGTTGGTAAAAAGCCTTTAGAACTTCCTGCAAGTGTTACAGTTACAAACGAAAACAACACTGTAACTGTAAAAGGGCCAAAGGGTGAATTGACTCGTACATTCCACCCTGAGATTGAAATCAAAGTTGAAGATAACGTATTAGTTGTAACTCGTCCTAGCGACAACAAGGAGCACCGTGCTCTTCACGGAACTACTCGTAGCCTATTAGGTAACATGGTTGAAGGTGTTACAAATGGTTTCGAACGTGGTTTAGAATTAGTCGGTGTTGGTTACCGTGCGCAAAAATCTGGTAGCAAATTAGTATTGAGCGTTGGATACTCTCATCCAGTTGAGATTACTCCAGAGCAAGGTATCGAGGTTGAGGTTCCTTCTCAAACTAAAATTGTTATTAAAGGTATCGATAAAGAGCGTGTAGGTGCATTAGCTGCAAATATCCGTGACGTTCGCCCACCAGAGCCTTACAAAGGTAAAGGTATTCGTTATGAAGGTGAATATGTTCGTCGTAAAGAAGGTAAAACTGCTAAGAAGTAATGCCAGTTAGGTAAAAGAAAGGAGTGACCGAAATGATCACGAAGCAAGATAAGAACAAGGTTCGTAAGAAAAGACATGCTCGTGTTCGTGCTAAATTGTCTGGTACTGCAACTCGTCCACGTTTAAACGTGTACCGTTCTAACCAACATATTTATGCACAAGTCATTGACGATTTAAATTCAGTAACAATCGCTAGTGCGTCTACTCTAGATAAAGATCTTTCTTTAGAAGGTACTAGTAACGTTGAAGCTGCTACAAAAGTTGGCGAATTAGTTGCTAAGCGCGCAGTAGAAAATGGCGTGAAAGAAGTAGTATTCGATCGTGGCGGTTATTTATATCATGGTCGCGTAAAAGCTTTAGCTGACGCTGCTCGTGAAGCTGGATTACAATTCTAATTGTAAAAGGAGGGAAAATCATGCGTCGTATTGATCCAAATAAATTAGAGCTTGAAGAACGTGTTGTTACCGTTAACCGCGTAGCTAAAGTTGTTAAAGGTGGACGTCGTTTCCGCTTTGCTGCTTTAGTAGTAGTTGGTGACAAAAACGGTCATGTTGGATTTGGTACTGGTAAAGCACAAGAGGTACCAGATGCAATCCGTAAAGCAATTGAAGATGCGAAGAAAAACTTAATCACTGTACCTATGGTTGGTACTACAATTCCACACGAAATCCTTGGACAATTTGGTGCAGGTCAAATTTTCTTGAAACCTGCTTCTGAAGGTACGGGAGTTATCGCTGGTGGTCCAGTTCGTGCGGTATTAGAATTAGCTGGCGTAAGTGATATTCTATCTAAATCTTTAGGTTCAAATACTCCAATTAACATGGTACGTGCAACTCTTAACGGTTTAGCTAACCTAAAGCGTGCAGAAGAAGTTGCAAAACTACGTGGTAAGTCTGTAGAAGAACTGTTAGGATAAGGAGGGACACAGAATGGCAAACAAATTAGCAATTACCCTCACTCGTAGCGTAATTGGTCGTCCAGAAGATCAACGTGTAACTGTTCGTACACTTGGCTTACGTAAAGTAAACCAAACTGTCGTTCAAGACGATAATCCTGCAATTCGCGGTATGATTAACAAAGTAGCTCACCTTGTTACAGTAAAAGAGCAATAATTATAAATTGTCACTCTAAGGAGGTGCTCCGGAATGAAACTTCATGAATTACAACCAGCTGCAGGTTCACGTAAAGTGCGTAACCGTGTAGGTCGTGGTACTGGTTCAGGTAACGGAAAGACTTCAGGTAAAGGTCACAAAGGGCAAAACGCTCGTTCTGGCGGTGGCGTAAGACCTGGATTCGAAGGTGGTCAAACTCCTTTATTCCGTCGTCTTCCAAAACGTGGCTTCACTAACATCAATCGCAAAGAATATGCGATCGTTAACCTTGAAGCTTTAAATCGTTTTGAAGATGGAACTGAAGTAACACCAGAACTATTAATCGAAACTGGTTTAGTAAGCAAAGAGAAGGCTGGTATTAAAGTACTTGGTAACGGTACATTATCTACTAAGCTAACTGTTAAAGCTGCTAAGTTCTCCTCATCTGCTAAAGAAGCTATTGAAGCTGCTGGCGGAACTGCAGAGGTGATCTAATAATGTTTCAAACAATCTCCAATTTAATGCGCGTACGTGAAATTAGACAAAAAATCTTTTTCACATTGTTAATGTTAGTTATTTTCCGAATCGGTACTTTTATTCCTGTACCTAGTGTTAATACGGATGTACTGAAGTTGCAAGACGAGTTAAATGTATTTGGAGTTCTAAATACATTTGGCGGTGGGGCTCTTCAAAACTTCTCTATTCTTGCAATGGGCATTATGCCTTATATTACAGCATCCATCATTGTTCAATTATTGCAGATGGATGTTGTACCTAAGTTTACGGAATGGTCAAAGCAAGGAGAAGTTGGACGTCGTAAACTTGCTCAAGTAACTCGTTACGGAACAATTGTGCTTGGATTTATCCAGGCATTAGGTATGTCTATAGGATTTAACAATATGTCGGGTGGGCAATTAATTGCTAATCCCGGAGTCGCTACTTATCTTTTAATTGCTGTCGTATTAACGGCAGGAACAGCGTTCTTAATGTGGTTAGGCGAACAGATTACAGCAAAAGGCGTTGGTAATGGTATTTCTATCATTATCTTTGCTGGTATCGCTGCTGGGATTCCTACAACACTCAACCAGATCTACGCTCAGCAATTTGAAGATGTTGGGGATCAGTTATTTATTCGTATTGTGACAGTTGTTTTAATTGCACTTGCTGTATTAGCTATTGTCGTTGGTGTTATTTACTTCCAACAAGCATTACGAAAAATACCTATTCAATATGCAAAGGGTTCAGCCGGTCGTAATCCTGTTGGTGGTCAGTCCACACATTTACCGTTAAAAGTAAATGCTGCTGGGGTTATCCCTGTTATCTTTGCAGTTTCATTCATTATTACTCCACCAACGATTGCATCATTCTTCGGTCCGAATGATGTGACAGATTGGATACAAAAGACGTTTGACTATACTCAGCCAATTGGTATGATAGTATATGTTGCGTTGATCATTGCTTTCTCATATTTCTATACATTTGTTCAGGTTAATCCAGAGCAAGTAGCAGAAAACTTGAAGAAGCAAGGTGGATACATTCCAGGTATTCGCCCTGGTAAAAGTACACAAGAATATTTAACAAAAGTGTTGTACCGCTTAACATTAATCGGTTCAATTTTCCTTGCGTTAATTGCTGTATTGCCAGTGATTTTTATTCAGGTTGCAAATTTACCTCAGTCTGCACAGATTGGTGGTACTAGTTTGTTAATCGTTGTCGGTGTAGCTCTTGAGACAATGAAACAGCTTGAGAGTCAATTAGTGAAACGACATTATAAAGGGTTTATTAAATAAAAGGTTTAGTGGGAAGCAGCTTGCTTTCCCATTAAACAGATAGATACTGAGGGGGAAGCAAGAAATGAATTTAGTGTTAATGGGCCTTCCTGGTGCTGGGAAAGGTACTCAAGCAGAACAGATCGTTGAGCATTACGATATCCCTCATATCTCAACAGGAGATATGTTCCGAGCTGCAATTAAAGAAGGAACTCCTCTAGGCTTAAAAGCTAAATCATTTATGGACCAAGGTAATCTTGTGCCAGATGAAGTAACAATCGGTATTGTTCGTGAACGTTTAAACAAGCAAGATTGTGAAAATGGCTTTTTACTTGATGGATTCCCAAGAACAGTAGCACAGGCAGACGCTCTTGAAACAATCTTAGAAGAATTAAACAAAAAGATTGATTATGTTATTAATATTGATGTAGATGAAAGTATCCTTATGGAACGCCTAACAGGGCGTCGCATCTGTAAAGACTGTGGAGCTACTTACCACCTTGTGTTCAACCCTCCTGCTAAAGAAGGCGTTTGTGATAAGTGTGGAGGAGAGCTATACCAGCGTGCAGATGATAATGAGGAAACTGTTTCAACTAGACTTTCAGTCAACGTTGAACAATCAAAGCCGTTACTTCATTTCTATGAAGAAAAAGGTTATTTACGCAATATTAATGGTAATCAAGATATTAACGTTGTATTTGACGACATCCGTAATTTACTCGGGGGAGTCAAGCAATGATCATTTGCAAGACGCAGCGTGAAATTGCAATCATGCGTGAAGCAGGGAAAATTGTTGCTTTAACTCATCAAGAGTTAAAAAAACATATTCAACCTGGTATTACGACGGAAGAATTGGATGCAATTGCTGAAAAATTTATTCGTCAACATGATGCAATTCCGTCTTTTAAAGGGTATAATGGTTTTCGCGGTAGTATTTGTGCTTCTGTAAACGAAGAATTAGTTCATGGTATTCCAGGAAACAGAAAGCTGCAAGAGGGAGATATCATCAGTATTGACATTGGTGCTAAATACAATGGCTATCACGGTGACTCTGCTTGGACGTACGGGGTCGGAAAGATTTCAGAAGAAAATCAACGACTTCTAGATGTTACAGAGCAATCTCTTTATAAAGGCTTAGAGCAAGCTAAGCCCGGCGATCGATTATCGAATATTTCACATGCTATTCAAACGTATGCAGAATCTCAAAACTTTTCAATTGTAAGAGAATATGTTGGTCATGGTGTTGGCCAAGATTTACATGAGGATCCGCAGATTCCACATTATGGTCCACCAAACAAAGGACCGCGTCTACGTCCAGGCATGGTGTTGGCAGTAGAGCCAATGGTGAACGCTGGAACTCGATATGTAAAAACATTATCTGATAACTGGACTGTTGTAACAGTCGACGGAAAGATGTGTGCGCATTTCGAACATACAATTGCAATCACTGAGACGGGATATGAAATTCTAACAACGCTGTAGTTGGTAGTTAAGGTTATCTCTATCCATTCCTCGCTAGATGCACTGGACAGTTAAACAGTAATTATCTAAATTCACGGTGCTCGTTTTTCGTCTGAATTGCTGTTAAAATGGTAAAGATGTATATTACAAACGTGATCCATCATGAATTTAATGATTACGATCTCCGGATGTTCAGAACAGGTTCTTTTTAAGTCAATTAATGATAGCTTGTTACTGTTGCAAAGAAAGGAGAGCACTTTAATGGCAAAAGACGATGTAATTGAAGTAGAAGGTACAGTCCTAGAGACTTTACCTAATGCAATGTTCAAGGTAGAATTAGAAAATGGTCATACAGTACTTGCTCATGTATCTGGTAAGATTCGTATGCACTTCATTCGCATTTTACCTGGAGACAAAGTAACTGTAGAATTATCACCATACGATTTAACTCGCGGTAGAATTACGTACCGTTTCAAATAAAACCTATGCACTCCGTACTATCAAGGAGGTATGAAACATGAAAGTCAGACCATCGGTAAAGCCGATCTGCGAAAAGTGTAAAGTAATCCGCAGAAAAGGTAAAGTAATGGTAATTTGTGAAAACCCTAAGCATAAACAAAAACAAGGTTAATCATAAGGAGGTGCACTGTTCACATGGCACGTATTGCTGGTGTTGATATTCCTCGTGACAAACGCGTAGTCATTTCTTTAACATACATTTTCGGTATTGGTCGTCCAACTGCTGAAAAAGTTCTAGCTGAAGCTGGAGTTTCTGAAGATACTCGCGTTCGTGACTTAACAGAAGAAGAATTAGGTAAAATTCGTGATATTTTAGATAGCTATAAAGTAGAAGGCGATCTTCGTCGTGAAGTTTCTTTAAACATCAAACGTTTAATTGAGATTGGTTCATACCGTGGTATCCGCCACCGTCGTAGTTTACCAGTTCGTGGTCAAAACAGTAAAAACAATGCTCGTACACGTAAAGGCCCACGCCGTACTGTAGCGAACAAGAAGAAATAATTAGTAAGGGAGGTCATTAACAGATGGCACGTAAAACTAATACACGTAAACGTCGCGTGAAAAAGAATATTGAATCTGGTGTTGCTCACATTCGTTCTACGTTTAACAACACTATCGTAACTATTACAGATGTTCACGGTAATGCGATCGCTTGGTCTAGTGCAGGTGCACTTGGCTTCAGAGGTTCTCGTAAATCTACTCCATTTGCTGCTCAAATGGCTGCTGAAACAGCTGCTAAAGTATCAATGGACAATGGTATGAAAACTTTAGAAGTAACAGTAAAAGGCCCTGGTGCAGGTCGTGAAGCTGCAATCCGTGCTCTTCAAGCTGCAGGTTTAGAAGTAACAGCTATTAAAGATGTTACTCCTGTTCCTCATAACGGATGCCGTCCGCCAAAACGTCGTCGTGTATAATTAATATGTATAGATTCTGTACAATTGTCGATAATGATGATGGTATAGAATTTATTCATGCAACGAAATGTTTTTTCATTTGTTGTGCACATTCGGGAACTGTCTAATAGGGAATTTCGGTTAGGCCTTGAGAACACTCAGTCTAGCCGAGGTTTCGACGTTTTGAAGGAGGGTTTATTGTGATAGAGATTGAAAAGCCAAAAATCGAAACGGTAGAAATCAGCGATGATAGAAAGTACGGTAAATTCGTCGTCGAACCACTTGAGCGTGGATATGGTACTACTTTGGGTAACTCCTTACGTCGTATCCTATTATCCTCACTCCCTGGTGCAGCTGTAACATCTATTCAAATTGAAGGTGTATTACATGAATTCTCAACAGTCCCTGGGGTTGTTGAAGATGTAACAAACATCATTTTAAACGTTAAGAAATTAGCGTTAAAGATTTACTCTGATGAAGAGAAAACTCTTGAGATTGATGTTAAAGGTCCTGGTACTGTCACGGCTGCTGATATTCAAGCAGATAGTGATATTGAAGTTCTAAATCCAGATCTTCATATTGCTACACTTGAATCAGATGCTCATTTCCGTATGAGACTAACTGCTCGCACTGGTCGAGGTTATAATCCTGCCGATGCAAACAAGCGTGAAGACCAACCAATTGGAGTTCTTCCAATTGATTCTATTTATACTCCTGTTACGCGTGTTTCGTATTATGTAGAAAATACTCGTGTGGGTCAAATGACGAATTATGATAAGTTAACACTTGATGTATGGACTGATGGAAGCATCGAGCCAGAAAAAGCAGTAGCTTTAGGTGCAAAGATTTTAACTGAGCACTTAAACATCTTTGTTAACTTAACTGATGAAGCCCAAAAAGCAGAGATTATGGTAGAAAAAGAAGAAGATCAGAAAGAAAAAGTTCTTGAGATGACTATCGAGGAACTAGATTTATCTGTTCGTTCTTATAACTGCTTAAAACGTGCAGGCATTAATACTGTACAAGAGCTTGCTAACAAAACAGAAGAAGATATGATGAAAGTTCGTAACTTAGGCCGTAAATCTTTAGAAGAAGTGAAAGCTAAACTTGAAGAGCTAGGCTTGGGCTTACGTAAAGACGATTGATATCTTACTAATCTGTTTAACTACTTAACAAAGGAGGGGACCTCACATGTCTTACCGTAAATTAGGTCGTACAAGCGCACAACGTAAGGCGCTTCTTCGTGATTTAACAACTGATTTAATCATCAACGAGCGTATCGAAACTACTGAAGCTCGCGCTAAGGAGTTACGTTCAACTGTTGAAAAAATGATTACTTTAGGTAAACGTGGAGATTTACATGCTCGTCGTCAAGCTGCAGCTTACATCCGTAACGAAGTAGCTAACGAAGAAGCTAACCAAAGCGCATTACAAAAACTATTCAGCGATATCGCTACTCGATATGAAGATCGCCAAGGCGGTTACACTCGTATCTTAAAAGTTGGACCACGCCGTGGTGACGGTGCTCCAGTCGTTATCATTGAATTAGTTTAATAATTTATACATGTGGAAAAGGGCGAGACAGTTTGAAACTAGTCGTTGCCCTTTTTTTATACCATTAACTCTTCAACCTTTTTATATGAAGAGTAAAGATTAGAGGGATCGTTACGTTGAAAGAGACATCACTTGAAGTAAAGGATTTATGTTTTCGCTATGAGTCAAATGATGATCTAACACTCGATCAAATTAGTTTCTCTGCTTATAAAGGTGAATGGTTGGCAATTGCGGGGCATAATGGCTCTGGTAAATCAACGCTGGCAAAAATTTTAAATGGTTTGCTTCTTCCTGAATCTGGACATGTTAAAGTAATGGATACGTTTCTTGATGCTGATACTATCTGGGAAATTCGTAAACAAATTGGTATGGTGTTTCAAAATCCTGATAATCAATTTGTAGGTTCTACTGTACAAGACGATATTGCATTTGGATTAGAGAATAACGGTATTCCGTACGAGGTAATGGCTCAGCGTATTCCTGAAGCTCTTAAGCTCGTCAATATGAGCGATTATGTTAATCAAGAGCCTCATTCCTTATCTGGAGGTCAAAAGCAGCGTGTGGCAATTGCAGGCATCATAGCAGTGCAGCCAGATATTATTGTTTTAGATGAAGCTACTTCAATGTTAGATCCAATAGGAAGAACAGAAGTGCTTGAAACTGTTCGAAAATTAAAAGAAGAAAAAAAACTCACAGTTATTTCAATTACTCATGATTTAGATGAGGTAGCTATGGCTGATCGTGTAATTGTTTTAAACAAAGGAAAAGTTTTTGCGAGTGGAAAACCTAGTGAGATTTTTGCTTTAGGCTCTGAATTAACAAGAATTGGCTTAGACTTACCATTTTCAGTGAAGCTAAGTGAAAAGATTGCATCTTTAGGAATTCCGCTATCAAAAATTCATTTAACGGACGAGGATTTGGTGAACGAACTATGGACATTATATTCAAAGACGTAGAGCATCGTTATCAACTAAATACTCCTTTTGAACGTTTGGCACTCCATGATTTAAACCTCACTGTTAAATCAGGGACGTTTCTAGCAGTAATAGGACATACAGGTTCTGGTAAATCAACGATTATTCAACATCTAAATGCTCTCTTAAAGCCTACGTCTGGCTCCATTAAAATCGGCGATCGTACCATAGAGTCTAACCGTAAAGAAAAGCAATTGAAGCCAATTCGTCAAAAGGTAGGAGTAGTTTTTCAGTTTCCAGAGCATCAACTGTTTGAAGAAACAATTGAGAAGGATATATGCTTTGGGCCAATGAATTACGGGGCAAGCTTGGAAGATTCACAGAAAAAAGCAAGAGAGTTAATTGAATTGGTAGGTTTATCACAAGATATGCTTCAGCGCTCTCCATTTGATTTGAGTGGAGGACAAATGAGAAGGGTAGCTATTGCGGGAATTCTAGCAATGGAGCCTGAAGTTCTGGTGCTAGATGAGCCAACAGCAGGTTTAGATCCAAGAGGTCGAAAAGAGATTATGGATATGCTTTATACGCTTCATAAGGAAAAAGGCCTTACAACAATTCTCGTTACTCATAGTATGGAAGATGCTGCAATGTATGCAGATGAAGTCTTGGTTATGAATAAAGGGACTATTGCTATCAAGGGTACTCCTAAAGAAGTATTCAGTCAGTATGAGAAATTGAATGAATACGGCCTACAGGTTCCGGAGACGCTTCGTTTTTCTTTAAAGCTACAAGAGAAATTCATGCATAAGGATAATCAGGTTCCCCTCACTTTTCAAGAGGTTATTCACCAGGTACAAGGATTAATGTTAAAGGGTGAGAAGCCATGATGAATTCCATGATTATAGGGAAGTATGTCCCGGGGGAGTCAGTTGTTCATAGAATGGACCCTCGAGCTAAGCTTTTACTCGTATTTGCTTATATTCTAATCGTATTCCTAGCTAATAATGCAGGTGGTTACCTGTTACTAGGGGTCTATACGGCTGTCTTGGTCTTTATGAGCAAGGTTCCATTTTCATTTATCTTACGAGGTTTAAAGCCGGTTATATGGATTATTATTATCACGTTTATCTTGCATATCATTATGACCAAAGAAGGGCCTGTCCTGTTTGAATTAGGTTTCTTATCTGTCCATCAAGGAGGAGTTATTCAGGGGTTATTAATATCCCTGCGCTTTTTATTTTTAATCTTAATTACTACTTTGCTAACGTTGACAACAACGCCAATTCAAGTAACAGATGGTATTGAGAGTTTACTAGCTCCTTTAAAGAAGCTAAAATTTCCTGTTCATGAACTAGCATTAATGATGTCTATATCATTACGCTTTATCCCAACTTTAATGGATGAAACAGATAAGATTATTAAAGCTCAAACAGCCCGTGGTGTAGACTTTAGTAGCGGTCCTATCATGGAGCGACTAAAAGCAGTAGTTCCGCTGTTGGTCCCTCTTTTTATTGGCTCATTTAAGCGAGCTGAAGAGCTAGCCATCGCGATGGAAGCTAGAGGATACAGAGGGGGCGAAGGGCGTACAAAATATCGACAGCTAACCTGGGGAGCAGTTGATACCATTATGCTAATTACCCTCATTTGTTTAGCTGTTGGTCTATTATTTATTCGAAATTAAACTGGTTTGGTGAATAAAATGAAACGCTTAAAATGTATCGTAGCGTATGACGGTTCTCTTTTTGCTGGCTATCAGGTACAGCCAGCAAAAAGAACAGTCCAAAGTGAAATAGAGAAGGTTTTAACCCAGATGCATAAGAGGAAAATAACCATTTATGCATCTGGTCGAACGGATGCACAGGTTCATGCTCAAGGTCAAGTTATTCACTTTGACACAGACCTAAATATTCCACTCAATAAGTGGAAAAAAGCATTGAATTCAATGCTCCCAGATGATATTGTAATTAAGTATGTAAGTGAAGTCGATTCTGAGTTTCACGCTCGTTTCAATGTGAAGGCGAAAGAGTATCGTTATTATATTGATAGGCAGGAAAATCGCAATCCTTTCACTCGTTATTATGCATACCACTATCCTTATAAACTTGATTACATGAAGATGAAAGAAGCAAGTCACTATCTCACCGGCACTCATGATTTTACGAGTTTTTGCTCTGCAAAAACAGAAGTAGAGGATAAAGTGCGGACAATCTATGATATAGGTTTGGTTGAAGAGAATAACCAGCTTGTACTTACGTTTAAGGGAAATGGCTTTTTATACAATATGGTACGTATCCTTGTTGGTACATTGTTAGATGTAGGACAAGGTAAAATAGATCCTGTTGATATAAAAGCAGTATTAGAGAGCAAGTCACGGCCTTTAGCGGGGAAAACAGCTCCAGCGGAAGGGCTCTATTTGTGGCAAGTTTTCTATGACAACTAAACCTGGTGTAACATTTTCTTGACATTAGTAGTGTAAACATATAATATATCATATGGTATGTATTTTAACCCCACGGTTAGCCCCGGAAATTAATCGTGTTGAAATATAAGGTTGAAATAATTTTATTATTGATGAAAATTAGGAGGGAAACTCATGCGTACAACTTTCATGGCGAAAGCAAACGAAGTAGAGCGTAAATGGTATGTTGTTGATGCTGAAGGTAAAACTTTAGGTCGTCTTGCTAGTGAAGTAGCATCTATCTTACGCGGTAAACATAAACCAACTTTTACACCACACGTTGATACAGGTGATAACGTTATCCTTATCAATGCTGAGAAAATCGAATTAACAGGTAAGAAATTAACTGACAAGATTTACTACCGTCACAGCATGCACCCAGGTGGTTTAAAGCAACGTACAGCATTAGAAATGCGTACTAACTACTCTGAAAAAATGCTTGAATTAGCAATCAAAGGCATGCTTCCAAAAGGTAGCTTAGGTCGTCAAATGTTCAAAAAACTTCATGTATATGCTGGTAACACACATCCACATGAAGCTCAAAAACCAGAAGTTTACGAACTTCGCGGATAATTAATAAGGAGGTTATTATCTTGGCACAGGTACAATATTATGGAACTGGTCGTCGTAAAAGCTCTGTTGCTCGTGTACGTTTAGTACCAGGTAACGGTCGCGTTGTAATTAACGGTCGTGAAATCGAAGAGTACATCCCATTCGCTGCACTACGTGAAGTAGTAAAGCAACCACTTGCTTTAACTGAAACTGTAGGTAACTATGACGTATTTGTAAACGTTGATGGTGGAGGTTATGCAGGTCAAGCTGGCGCTATCCGTCACGGTATTTCTCGTGCTTTATTAGAAGCTGATCCAGAATACCGCGTAACATTAAAACGCGCTGGTCTATTAACTCGTGACGCTCGTATGAAAGAACGTAAAAAATACGGTCTTAAAGGCGCTCGTCGTGCACCACAATTCTCAAAACGTTAATTTTATTATCGTTTCAACCCTTGGTCTCAAAGACCGAGGGTTTTTTTTATGTTGTCTATGTTTTTAATGAATGAGATTAAAGGTTGTGTAGACAATATGAGAAAAAGGAGTCTTGTATATTTATGTATGAAGCGAACACGTTTAAAGAGAAGCGATACGAAAGAGAAATGAAGTATGAGCGCAAAGTTTTACGAGATTTGTCCATTGAGGAACTACACAGAAAAGCTGATAAAACATTCCGACCTATTTTTCAGTGGCATGTGATGAGTGAATACCATGTTGAAGAGTACTGTATGGATATTGCTATTGAATCATTTTTGCTAGGAGCACGAACAAGTAAGTTCTTCACTTGGGGAGAAACATTGGAACAATCAAAACTTCGCAGTGTAAATGAAGAGAAGCTGTTAGCCGATACACTATTTGAAGTGCTATGTTCCGCTTCAAATCAAGTGTCTAAAGATAGCCTTTATTATCTGTGCCAGTCTTATGTAGAAGAGTGGTGGAACGAAGGGTACGAAACAGGTATTCGTAGACATCGTCTTCGCCTCAGTTAAAAAACAATCATAAATTCACTCCTTGTCCCATATAGAAGTAAATAGATATGTGGGAATGGGAGGGGATTTTTTGTCTAAAGCAAAAATTATAAGCGGGCTATTAGCGTTTGTTGTTATTGCATTTATCATTCAATATCAGTTTGGTACCAAGATATCGTCGGGCTCTTTCTCTTTACCTCTAAGCGGGAAAATCATTGTAATTGACCCTGGTCATGGAGGGCCTGATGGTGGAGCTGTTGGTGGGAAAGAAACCTTAGAGAAAGATATTACGTTAAAAATGTCACTTGAACTTAGAGACTACCTTCAAGAACAAGGTGCTTTGGTTATTTTGACGCGAGAAACAGACAAAGACTTAGCTAAAAAAGAAACAAAAGGATATAGCAGGCGTAAGGTTGAAGATTTAAAAAAGCGACTTGATATCATTAATGAATCTAATGCAGATTTGTATTTAACTATACATCTTAATGCTATCCCATCTCCGGCTTGGAGAGGTGCTCAAACATTTTATCATGGTTCTTTAAAAGAGAATGAGCAAGTAGCGAAATTGATTCAAAATGAACTAAAAGCAAACCTAGCGAACACCACTAGAGAAGCTAAAGTCATGCAAACTCTCTACTTATTAAAGCATGCAGATCCACCAGGTGCCTTAGTTGAAGTTGGCTTTTTATCCAATCCTTCTGAGCGTGAACTGTTAGAAACTGAAAAGTATCAACAAAAGGTATCCGAATCTATCTACGAAGGAATAAGCCGCTATTTTGCAGGTGAAAGACCAAAATAGAGTAACATATAACCTTGTATGTATTAGAGTATGGTATACTAAAAGTGGAAAATGACTTTTAACATGGTGGTGGGAATATGCTTACGGAACAACAGGTAAAAGATGCAATAGGGGAAATTGTAGATCCATTTTTAAACAAATCATTAAACGAAACAGATGCAATTAAAGAAATTTCAATCAAAGAAGAGAAAAAGCATATTAGTGTAAAAGTTGCCGTAGCTAAAACTGGTACGAGCGAACAGCTTTCATTACAATCAACTCTCGTTGAAAAACTAAAAGAAATCGGTGCTGCGACAGTAGGAATTCGGTTTATTGAATTTACTCCTGAAGAATTAGCACCGTTTCGCGCTGAGCAAAAGAGCGATGGTAATTTACTTACGAGTCTTAATCCTCCGCAATTTATTGCTGTTGCGAGTGGTAAGGGTGGAGTAGGAAAATCAACGGTTTCTGTAAACTTAGCAATATCTCTAGCACGTTTAGGGAAAAAAGTAGGCTTAATTGACGCTGATATCTACGGATTTAGCGTTCCGGATATGATGGGGATTACTCAGCGCCCTACGGTACAAGGGGAACGTATTATCCCTGTAGAAAGATTAGGGGTTAAAGTAATCTCAATGGGATTCTTTGTTGAGGACAATTCACCAGTTATCTGGCGTGGTCCCATGCTTGGTAAAATGCTGACAAGCTTCTTCACAGAAGTTGAATGGGGAGAGTTAGATTACTTATTATTAGATTTACCTCCAGGTACGGGTGACATTGCGTTAGACGTGCATTCGATGCTTCCATCTTGTAAAGAAGTTATTATTACAACTCCTCATCCAACTGCAGCATTCGTTGCAGCAAGAGCTGGTGCAATGGCATTGAAGACGAATCATGAAGTAATTGGAGTCGTTGAAAACATGTCCTTTTTTGAGAGCAAGTTGACTGGCGAGAAGGAATATGTGTTTGGAAAAGGTGGCGGTCAAAAATTAGCTGAAGAACTTCAAACCAAGCTATTAGGCCAGCTTCCTTTAAGTCAACCAGACTGGAATGAAGAAGACTTTGCTCCGTCTGTGTATGACGAGTCCCATCGTTTAGGGAAAGTGTATAAAGAAATTGCTCAAAAAGTAGCGGATATTTGCGAACAAAACGTCTATAATTAAAAAAACCCCAAAGATACAAAGGTATCTTTGGGGTTTTTTATCCTTATCCTTGTTCTTGTTGTTGTTCTTCACCGTCAGCGGATGCTTCTTCTGAAGATCCTTCCCCACTATTTTCACCTTTTTGACCTTGCTGTTCAGAATTTTCTGCAGCAGCTTTTAATAAAATATCCTGAATCTTTGATTGATAGAGAGGACTTTCAAACGTTTCGTTCATTACTTTTTGTAAATGAGTGCGATATTCTTTACTCTTAAGTACAGTTAACAGTTCTTTTTCCATTGCTGGATCTTTTAAAACGTCCTGTAGCATAGCTTGGTAATCAGGGTCTTTCATAAGTTGCTTTAATACTCGTTCATGCTCTGCTTCCATACTTTTAGCGAAGCTCTCAGCGAATTTTGGATCTTTCATGGCCTTTTTCCAAAATTCAACGCCAGTATCTGAAGTTAACGTTTCAGAAATTGTTTCTTTAACCATTGCTTGATCCATTACGAGGTCTTCTCGAAGTGTAGGATCATCCATAATAGCTTCAATGGCTTTCTTTCCTTCATCAGTCTTTAAAATATCAACAACCATTTTCTTTGTTTGATCATAATCCATCCCGTTACTTTCCTCGTCTTGAGGGGCACAGGCAGTTAATGAAAACATGCATATCCCTACATAAGAGAGGAGCAAGAGTAGCTTTTTCATGGATGATGGGCTCCTTTCAACATACGCTTACGCTTAATATGAGATAATGAGCATTTTTTATTCATTGCTCACCTCTAGATTTTTTAAAAAACGATTGGTACAATTTATGAAAGGGATTACTTAACGGTTTTATGGGGGGGGGAGGATGAACGTGAATAGTCGAAATTGGGTTCGACTCTTTTTATCAACCTTAATAGTAGGTGGGCTTAGCACATCTATCGTTGGCTTTGCGGTTAGATGGAATGAGTATAAAGAGTTATTTGCTGGTGGAGAAGTGACAGAGATCTTATCAATTTTAACATGGCTAATAGGTGTAGGCTTTATTTTTAGCCTTATTAGTCAGATGGGGTTCTTTGCATATTTAACAATCCATCGATTTGGGATTGGAATTTTTCGTTCATTATCCTTATGGTCAAGTGTACAATCGGTATTAATTGTTTTTGTACTATTTGATTTAGTTTATTTTCGCTATCGATTTTTTGCTGAAGAAGGAGAATCTATACTGAGCTATCTTTTAGTTAGTATTTTTGTTTTAGCTTATGGCTTAGTGGTAGCGTACTTAAAGGCTAGAAGCACGAAGAAAGAAGCTTTTATACCGGCTCTGTTTTTTATCATTGTGATTACAACAGTGGAATGGTTTCCTGCACTTCGTACCAATGAAGAAAGCTGGCTGTATTTAATGCTATTTCCCTTATTAATTTGTAATACATATCAGTTGTTGATTTTACCGAAATTGACAACAAATAAAAAAGTAGTGAAAACAACCAGTGGCTAATAGCCCCCGGTTGTTTTTTATTTTACATCCTGAATTTCGCTTTTTGTATTAGAAATAAGAGTGGATACGGTCACATTAGATATTTTTTTAGACTGTAAAGCATGTTGAATATAAGGAAGTGCTTTTGCAGTTTGTTGAGCCGAATCTGATGCGTGTAGTAATACAATGTCTCCACCATGTAATGGTTTAGTTGTATTTGATACAATTTCTTTAACACCTGGATTTGTCCAATCTTTTGAATCAATGCTCCAGTGAATAATTGTATAACCCATCTTGTTCGCAAGCTTTAGAATATCTTTATTGAAATGTCCATTAGGTGGGCGTAAAAGCTTTACGTCTTTAATACCTAAAGAGGTAAAAACTTTCTGTGATTTGGCTAAGTCTTGTCTAATTTCATTTGGCTCCATAGAAGTATATGAGTTATAATCATATCCCATGGTTCCGATTTCATGGCCTTCCTTTTTAATTCTTTCAACAACATCTGGATGACGCTCTGCCCAGGAAGCGGATAAAAAGAACGTGGCGTGGTTAATTTTTTGTTTTTTTAGTTCATCCAAAATAGGAACAGCACGTTCATCTCCCCAGCTGATATTAAAAGTTAAGGCTACTTCTAAATCTTTTTCTTCAGCCTTATAAACAGCGCGCGGCCCATCGTCAGTTGAGAACACTGGATAGTCAAACATATGTTGAGCATAGAGAAAGAAGCTTGTAAACAAAGCGGATAAAACGATAATCATGGTTTGTTTTAAGCGCTTCGCTTTTATTGTATAAAATCCATTCACATTTTCACCTCATTTAATTAAGTAGTACTTGTCTAATTTCTATGCAAAGTGTGAAAGATAAATAACAAATAATCATCAGTTCTTATAAAAGATGATATAAAGTTGCTAGCAATGGTTAGAATAAAAAAGAAAAGGTGCTGTACGTGAGAAGATTATCGTTAAATGAACAAGAAATAGTAGAAATGCACACTATTTTATTAAAAGAATTAAAGGATTTATCGATACAGGCTGATACATATCAATCTAACCCGTTTATTGCGCGTGTTATTAAGGAGAGAAAGGCACTGTTAACTCGTTTATTAATGCGTACCAGTTAAATAACCAGAGGGTTTAAAAAAAAGTTTTGAAAAAGTATTGACCTTTTTATTTATATCTGTTAAATTATTAAATGTCGCAAGTGAGCGATAACAAAATATAAAAAAGTGTTGACAAGTTGATTGCAACTTGTTAATATAAAAAAGTCGCTTCTGGGCGACAGTTGAACTTTGAAAACTGAACAAAGCGACAAACGTCAACGTTAATTTTTTAAAACTTTTATGAGCAAGTCAAACATTTCTTCGGAGAGTTTGATCCTGGCTCAGGATGAACGCTGGCGGCGTGCCTAATACATGCAAGTCGAGCGAACTGATTAGAAGCTTGCTTCTATGACGTTAGC
>NZ_SBIM01000025.1:0-53220 GCF_004348885.1 Bacillus sp. CBEL-1
GTGTGGACGGGATAAGTGCTGAAAGCATCTAAGCATGAAGCCCCCCTCAAGATGAGATTTCCCATAGCGCAAGCTAGTAAGATCCCTGAAAGATGATCAGGTTGATAGGTCAGAGGTGGAAGCACGGCGACGTGTGTAGCTGACTGATACTAATCGATCGAGGACTTAACCAAATGATAGTACACGAAGTACTCAGCAAAATGTTATCTAGTTTTGAGAGAATAATCTCAATTCATGTCTGGTGGCGATAGCAGAGAGGTCACACCCGTTCCCATGCCGAACACGGAAGTTAAGTTCTCTAGCGCCGATGGTAGTTGGGACTTTGTCCCTGTGAGAGTAGGACGTTGCCAGGCACTTTTAAAAGACTAGCTAAAATTAGCTAGTCTTTTTATTTTAGTTTAACAAGGTATAAGCTATCTGCGTATAATGTATTGTAGACTTAAATGTAGCATAGGTATAGGAAATAAATAAATGGTCCACAATGACATAGTGGAGGTGTAGAATAATGAACGGAAAAAATCATGATACGGTTTGCTTAGTTTGTAATGAAAAAACGGTTAAGGGTATTACAATTTTTTCTTCATTGATATGTCAACACTGTGAAAAAGATATTACAGAAGTAAATTTATCAAACCAACAATATGATGATATTTTAAATCAATTAAAGAAAATAGAAATTTATAAATAAAGCTGAAGTCCTTTTTAAGGGCTTTTTTGCATGATGAAAAAACTCTTATGAATTTGTTATAATAAACACAGTCTTTATTTATAAATGTGTAAGAAATAAAAGGAGATTATAAGTTTGGAATATCTACGAAGCAAACTGCCTTTATATAATTGTGTTCTAAATCATATTGCTAAAAAGCCATTATCTTATCATGTACCGGGACATAAGAGTGGATATGTCTTTCCTGAAGACATTGAAAAAGATTTTCTACAGTTCTTAAAATATGATTTAACAGAAATAACAGGATTAGATGATTTACATGAAGCAGAAGAGGCTATTCAAGATTCTCAGATATTAGCTGCCAATCTATATGGCGTAGATCAAACATATTTTTTAGTGAATGGCTCTACTGTAGGTAATTTATCTGCTATATTATCTCTTTGTGAAGAAGGAGATAGTATTATTGTTCAAAGGGATTCACATAAATCAATTTTTAATGCAATTAACTTAGCAAAAGCTAATGCTATCTTTGTTTCTCCTGACGTTGATTTGACTTCACAATTAACGATAGGTATAAATGTTGAAGATATCAAACAAGCCCTTAAAACCGCACCTAGTTCGGTAAAAGCAATTGTTTTAACAAACCCCACTTATTACGGTGTTTCAACTGACTTAGCTCCGATTGTTTCATTTGCACACAAACATTCTATTCCAGTTGTTGTCGATGAAGCTCACGGTGCTCATTTTATTTTAGGAGCTCCTTTTCCAAAGTCAGCTACAGAGTTTGGTGCAGATATTGTCATCCAATCCGCTCATAAGACACTACCAGCAATGACGATGGGCTCATATTTACATGTAAAGGGAAACCTTATTAATAAACCTAGATTATCTTATCTTTTAGGAGCTTTACAATCCAGTAGTCCTTCTTATCCTATTATGGTTTCTTTAGATATTGCACGCTATTATGTACAGTGCTTAAAAAATGAAGGTACGGAAAAAATTAAAGCTAATTTAAAAGCATTTTATGAGGAAGTCAATCTGCTTGATACTCTTTCTATTGTAAAGTTAAAGCAGGAGAATCTTAAAGTGGATTTATTAAAACTTACCTTATCATCTACACAATTAACTGGTTATGAGCTTCAGGAAGCTTTAGAAGCGGAAGGAGTATATACAGAGCTGGCAGATCCTTTGTATGTCTTATTAGTGCTACCTTTATCATCATCATTTGATTTTAGTGATACGTTATTTCGAATAAAAAAAGCAGTTGGATTAAAGGCACAAAGTGGGTTTGAAAAGGATAAGATTGATACTCTTTACTACCCTGAAAAAATTACACAAAAAATATATAATCATACAAATGAAACAGAGATAATTTCACTAGAAAATGCTTTAGGAAAGATATGTGCCGAAACCATTATACCTTACCCACCAGGTATTCCACTGTTGTTAGAAGGTGAAAAAATCTCACTGCATCATTTAAAGTATTTAAAGCAAACCTTATTTTTTAAAGGTAAAATACAAGGAAGTAAAAATATAAGACATGGATTCATTCGTGTATTTACATAAAAGGGGAATTGAGATGCAAACAGGAATTTTTATTACATTTGAAGGGCCTGAAGGTGCTGGAAAAACAACGGTTATTCAAATGGTTGAAAGTATGTTAAAAGAAAAAGGAGTAGAGGTTGTTCTGACAAGAGAACCGGGTGGTATTTCAATTGCAGAGCAAATTCGTGAAGTCATTTTAAGTCCTAGAAATAAAGAAATGGACGGTAGAACAGAAGCCCTTTTATATGCGGCAGCTAGAAGACAACATTTAGTTGAAAAAGTTATCCCCATGTTAGAACAGGGTAAAGTAGTAATATGTGATCGATTTATTGATAGTTCTCTCGCATATCAAGGGTACGCAAGAGGATTAGGGATTGAAGAAGTATTGACAATTAATCAATTTGCTATTGATGATCTTATACCAGATTTAACTTTTTATTTAGACATAAGGCCTGAAATAGGATTGCAGCGAATAGAAAAAGGCCGTAGTCATGAAATTAATCGTTTAGACTTAGAGAAAATCGACTTCCATTATAAAGTAAGAGAAGGATATAAACTTTTATTAAATCAATTTCCAAATCGTATTAAGGAAATTAATGCTGAACAAAGCGTTGATGATGTATACAATGATATATGTGATGTGTTAAGAAGATTTTTGAAAGCTAATAATTCTTGATATAATAAAGTAAATAAGTTCATAATGAGGTGCATATTCATGAAATTAGTAATTGCAGTTATACAAGACTCGGATAGTACAAAGTTGTTAAATGCATTAGTTGAAAAAGGTTTTCGCTCAACAAAATTATCTAGTTCCGGTGGGTTTTTAAAATCTGGAAATACAACTATCATGATTGGAACAGAAGATGAAAAAGTTCAAACTGTTTTAGATATTATTAAAGGTGAATGTGAAAATCGCAATCAATTTATTTCCCCAGTCTCTCCAATGGGTGGTAATGCAGATTCATATATTCCTTATCCAGTTGAAGTAGAGGTTGGAGGCGCAACGGTATTTGTATTGCCAATTGACCAATTTCATCAATTTTAAAAAATGCCTTACAATTGAAGTAGAAAGTGTGATGAAATGAACAAAAAGTGGGGAGAGCTAGAAGGTGTCCAGCCAACTGCTCTTAAGATGTTAAAAAATAGTATTGTAAAAGATAGAGTAGCTCATGCTTACCTACTTGAAGGAAGTAAAGGAACTGGTAAAAAGGAGATTAGCTTTTTATTTGCAAAACGATTGTTTTGCTTAAACCCTCATGAACATGAACCATGCTATGAATGTATCAACTGTAAAAGAATTGATTCCGGCAATCATCCGGATGTACATTTTGTTGAACCAGATGGGTTATCTATTAAAAAAGAGCAAGTACAATATTTGCAAGCTGAATTCACAAAAACTGGTGTTGAATCCAATAAAAAGTTATATATTATTAATCATGTTGATAAGATGACAGTAAGTGCCTCTAATAGCTTATTAAAGTTTTTAGAAGAGCCAACGGATGGTACATATGCAATCTTATTAACGGAAACTATTCAGAAGCTGTTGGATACCATTATATCTAGATGTCAGGTTATTTCTCTGCGTTCTTTAACAGAAAAACAATTAGCTGAACAACTAATGAACCATAATCTTTCCAAAGCAGACGCAACGCTAATGCCATACTTAACGAATAGTATTACAGAAGCAATTGAATTAAGTGAAGATGAATGGTTTGGACTTGCAAGAAAGTTAGTGATACAATTATATGAAGTGTTAACAACTAGACCTCAACAAGCGCTTCTCTTTATTCATGAAAAATGGGTACCTCATTTTAAAGAAAAAGAACAAGCTCATATTGGGTTAAATTTACTAATGCTTCTGTATCGCGATGTTTTAACGTTGCAAGTAGAAGAAGAGCCAATGCTTATTTATTTTTATAAAGAAGACCAATTAAAATCTCATGCACTTCAAGCTACTCAACAAAAAATTATTGCAAAGATTGAAGTAATTTTAAGAGCTAAAAATAAATTAAATTCAAATATGAATATACAGTTATTAATGGAACAGCTGGTGTTGGATTTGCAGGAGGGATAAAAGCTTGTATGATGTAGTAGGTGTTCGCTTTAAAAAAGCGGGTAAAATATATTATTTTGATCCTGGTGATTTAACAATACCGGATGGGGAGTTTGTTATTGTTGAAACAATCCGTGGTGTTGAATTCGGTAGGGTTGTTATTAATAAAAAGCAAGTCAGTGAACATGATGTTGTTCTACCACTTAAAAAAGTCATTCGTATTGCAGAGCCTAAAGACAAGCTCATTGTTGAAGAAAACAAACAAGCTGCTAGCGAAGCATATGATGTATGCGTTCAAAAAATTCAGGCACATAATCTAGATATGAAGCTAGTAGATGTAGAATATACATTTGACCGTAATAAGGTAATCTTTTATTTTACAGCAGATGGACGTATCGACTTCAGAGAATTAGTAAAGGATTTAGCAGCCATCTTCCGTACACGTATTGAATTACGTCAGATTGGTGTTAGAGATGAAGCAAAACTCTTGGGTGGTATTGGCCCGTGTGGAAGAATGCTTTGTTGTTCAACTTTCTTAGGAGATTTTGAGCCAGTTTCAATTAAAATGGCAAAAGACCAAAACTTATCGTTAAATCCTACAAAGATTTCAGGGTTGTGTGGTCGTCTTATGTGCTGTCTTAAATACGAAAATGATGAATACGAAACAGCAAAAGAGCAGCTTCCGGATATTGGATCTACCATTAAAACTCCTGAAGGTTCGGGTCGTGTAATAGGTCTAAATATTTTAGAGCGTATTATACAGGTAGAATTATCAAATCGTGAGCAAATCTTAGAGTATACATTAGATGAAATTCTTAATGAAGGTGCTGTTTCGTTTCAAGCCACAGATTAACGAGGTGGGTAAAGGTGGATAAAAAAGAGATTTTTGATTCGGTTACAAATATGGAGGAACAAATTGGTCACTTATACAAACAATTAGGAGACTTAAAAGAGTATTTAGCTGAACTAATTGAAGAAAATCATCACTTACAGATTGAAAATGACCATTTGCGCCGCCGCCTTGACCAAACCAATTTGGAAACAAAGCCAAAAAGTCATAATCAAAAGGTAAGTAGTCAAACAAAAGTACAAAAGCAAATAGATATCGGTGAAGGTTACGATAATCTAGCTAGATTGTATCAAGAAGGCTTCCACATTTGTAACATTCATTATGGTAGCGTTCGTCAAGATGGGGATTGTTTGTTTTGCTTATCATTTTTAAATAAAAAATAACAAGGCCTCTCCACAAGGAGAGGCTGCTTTTATATAAGGAGAAATGGAACATGGTTCAATTATATGAAGATGAACGACTTGATTATCTGTTAGCGGATGAAAGTATGCGTATTATTCAAAGTCATTCTGTCTTTTCATTTTCATTAGATGCTGTTTTGCTATCAAACTTTGCTTATGTACCGATAAAGAAAGGTAATATCATTGATTTATGTACAGGGAACGGCGTTATACCTTTATTTTTATCAAAACGAACGAATGCTAAGATTACAGGTGTAGAAATTCAAGAGCGTTTAGCTAGCATGGCTACTAGAAGTGTTGATTACAATAATTTAAGTAATCAAATTAACGTTGTTCTAGGCGATTTGAAAGACATGCCACAGAAATTAGGACATGGAAAATATGATGTAGTAACATGTAATCCACCCTATTTTCCTACGCCTAAAGTTGATGAACAAAATAAGAATGAGCACTATGCAATTGCTAGACATGAAATTCATTGTAATCTAGAAGATGTGATTCGTGTAAGTAGTCAATTAGTAAAGCAAGGAGGAAAGGTTTCACTTGTACATCGACCTGGTCGACTTGTTGATATTATTACGTTAATGAGGGCATACCGCTTAGAGCCAAAACGCTTACAGTTTATCTACCCAAAGAAAAACAAAGAGGCAAATACCATTTTAATTGAAGGGATTAAAGATGGTAATGCAGACTTGAAAATCCTTCCACCACTCGTTGTTTATAAGGAAGATAATGAATATACAAACGAGCTAAAGGAAATTTTGTATGGAACAAACTAAGCATTACTTTTACGTATTAGAATGTAAAGACCAAAGTTATTATGCAGGATACACAAATAATTTGAATAAGCGTTTAGCTGTTCATAACAGTGGCAAAGGCGCTAAATATACTAAAAGTCGTTTACCAGTTGTCCTTTTATGGCATGAAGAGTACAAGACAAAAACTGAAGCTATGAGAAAAGAATACTGGTTTAAACAGTTAAGTCGTAAGCAGAAAGAGCAATATATCCTAAAGGAGCAGAAGAAAAGTCATGAACTCACAAAAAAGCTATGAAGGAATTGAAGACAAAGGGGTATTATATCTAATTCCAACACCTATTGGTAATCTAGAAGATATGACATTTCGCGCAATTCGATTATTAAAGGAAGTAGATTATATTGCTGCAGAAGATACAAGACATACAAAAAAGCTGTGTAATCATTTTGAGATTGGGACACCAATTGTTAGCTATCATGACCATAATAAAGAGACGAAAACAGAAAAGCTGATTCAAGATTTAGAAAAAGGTCTTAAAATTGGTCTTGTGAGCGATGCTGGTATGCCATGTGTCTCTGATCCAGGATATGAATTAGTAAGAGAAGCGGCAAACAAAGGTTGTACTGTTATTCCTTTACCGGGTGCTAATGCTGCATTGACAGCTCTGATTGCTTCGGGACTACCTACTTATCAATTCTATTTTTACGGTTTTTTAAATCGAAATAAAAAACATAAAAAGGAAGAACTTCAGCTTTTATCTATGAAAAAAGAAACGATGATTTTTTATGAAGCACCTCACCGTTTAAAAGAGACGTTGAAGTTGATGTTTGAAGCATTTGGAAACCGAGAAATTGTATTATGTAGAGAGTTAACAAAGCGTTATGAAGAGTTTTTGAGAGGGAATATCGAAGAAGCAATAACTTGGGCTAACGAAACAGAGCTGAGAGGAGAGTTTTGTTTCATTGTTTCAGGAACAACTGAAGAAATTGTAGAAGAAACAGAGGCTTGGTGGACAGAGTTAACGATTATTGAACATGTGGACTATTATGTAAATGATCAGCAATTCAGTAATAAGGATGCTATCAAACAAGTAGCAAAAGATCGTAATCAATCAAAAAGAGAGATATATAGTGAATATCATATAAATTAAAAAAGCTGTCTAACGACAGCTTTTTTTTAGTTTGAAGATTGTAGATTATTTTCAAGCTCTTTCATAATTTGTTCTGCACCTTCACGGCTTAAAATTAGCTTACCACCAGCTAATTGAATATTTTCATCTGAAACTTCACCAGTTACTTGGCAAGTCATGTTTGGTTTATATTTCTTTAAAATGATACGCTCTTCATCAACATAAATTTCTAACGCATCTTTTTCAGCAATCCCTAATGTACGGCGTAATTCAATTGGAATTACTACACGTCCTAACTCATCAACTTTACGAACAATACCTGTAGATTTCATCTTGTTTTCCCCTCTCAACTCTTAGTTTTCTATGTCATTACTTTCGTCATTATTCGACAAATTCAACGTACTTTTATAATACCAACGTTTCCAAAAGTAGTCAATCATTTTGTATGTAAAAAAATGTAGATGGAAATAAAAAAATATAAAAACACTTATATAAAAGGGTTTATGAAAGATATAAGTAATATTTTTAGGTAGTATATTGAAAAAAATAACATAATATATTTGATGTAAAGATGATTGAATTCAAGCATTTTTAATCGAAAATTCATTCTTTCGACAAAAAAAGACAAAAAGCTACTTTCATTCAAGTTGATTCAAAAATTAATAGGGTATTTTATCTATGAAAGAGGCAAAAATGGTAGGAGTAAATAGCTTTTATTTAAATTTCTAATGTCTTTAGCTAGATGGTTTTCAAAACGTCCTAGAAAATAGTATTATAGAAGATAGAATAAATAGTTGATTTCATTTTTTCTTGAAATACATCACTCTGTATTTTGGAAGTGCTTAAACGGATTTTGGAGGTTATATAAATGGGAAATAACACGTTTTACATTACCACACCAATTTATTATCCAAGTGGTAAATTACATATAGGACATGCGTATACAACAGTTGCAGGAGATGCAATGGCTCGTTATAAACGGTTAAGAGGATTTGATGTTCGTTATTTAACGGGTACAGATGAGCATGGACAAAAAATTCAGCGCAAAGCAGAAGAAGATAATGTGACTCCTCAGCAGTATGTAGATAATATTGTAGCAGGGATTAAAGAGTTGTGGGAGAAAATGGATATATCCTATGATGATTTTATTCGTACAACAGAATCTAGACATAAAGAGGTTGTTGATAAAATCTTCAATCGTTTACTAGAACAAGGTGATATTTACCTAGATGAATATGAGGGCTGGTATTCAGTTCCTGACGAAACTTACTATACAGAACTTCAGTTAGTAGATCCGATTATTGAAGATGGAAAAGTAGTGGGCGGAAAAAGTCCAGACAGCGGTCATCCGGTAGAATTAGTAAGAGAAGAATCTTATTTCTTTAAAATGGGTAAATATGCAGATCGCTTATTAGCTTTTTATGAAGAAAATCCGACCTTTATTCAGCCGGAATCTCGTAAAAATGAGATGATTAATAACTTTATTAAGCCAGGGTTAGAAGACTTGGCTGTTTCACGTACAACTTTTGATTGGGGTATTAAAGTACCTGGAAATCCTAAGCACGTTATTTATGTATGGGTTGATGCATTATCAAACTATATTACAGCACTAGGGTACGGTACTGAAAATGACGAGTTATACAAAAAATACTGGCCGGCTAATGTTCATCTTGTAGGAAAAGAAATTGTTCGCTTCCATACAATTTATTGGCCAATTATTTTAATGGCATTAGATTTGCCTCTTCCAAAAAAAGTATTTGCACACGGATGGTTATTAATGAAAGACGGTAAAATGTCTAAGTCAAAAGGAAACGTTGTTGATCCAGTAACATTAATTGATCGCTATGGCTTGGATGCTTTACGCTATTATTTATTAAGAGAAGTCCCATTCGGTTCAGACGGAGTGTTCACCCCTGAAGCGTTTGTAGAGCGTATTAACTTTGATTTAGCCAACGACCTTGGGAATTTAGTTAACCGTACAGTAGCAATGATTAACAAATACTTTGACGGTGTCATTCCTATGTATGAAGGTAATGTAACAGAGTTTGATGGTCAGCTTGTGCAAGCTCAAAAAGATATGGTGAAAAAATACGAAGAATCCATGGAAAACATGGAGTTCTCTGTAGCTTTATCAGCGATTTGGCAATATGTAAGTCGTACAAATAAATATATTGATGAAACTAAACCTTGGGCTCTTGCTAAGGACGAAGAGAAGCATAATGAGTTAGCTTCAGTAATGGTACACTTAGCAGAAGCTATTCGCCATACTGCTGTTCTGTTACAGCCATTCCTAACTAGAACACCAGAAAAAATCTTTGCACAAATTGGAGTAAAAGAAGATGTGTTAAAGAGTTGGGAAAGCATTGAAGCATTTAATATGCTTCGTGAAGGAACAAAAGTGGAAAAAGGTGAACCAATGTTTCCACGCCTTGATCGTGACGAAGAAATCACATTTATTAAAGAAAAAATGTTAAGTTCGTTACCAACACAGGAAGAGAAGAAAGAAGATGTTCAGCCAGAACAAAGTGAAGAAATTGGTTTATATGACTTCTTAAAAGTAGATTTACGCGTAGCGGAAGTTATTCATGCTGAGCCTGTAAAGAAAGCGGATAAGTTATTAAAGATTCAGCTAGACTTAGGCTATGAAAAACGTCAAGTTGTATCAGGTATTGCGAAGTTCTACAAGCCTGAAGATCTCATCGGCCGTAAAGTTATCTGCATTGTAAATTTAAAGCCAGTCAAATTACGTGGTGAACTTTCACAGGGAATGATCTTAGCGGGTGAAGATGCGAATGGCTTATCACTTGCCGAGGTTGACCAATCTCTAAGTAACGGAACTAAAGTAAAATAATAAAAAAGGGGGCGTTTCACGTGGAACACGGGAAAGCCCTTTTTTATTTCGTAAATGGAAGGAGAAGTAATATGTTATTTGATACACATGTACACTTAAATGCAGAACAATTTAATAATGATTTAGAAGACGTTATTGCAAGAGCAAAAGAACGTAATGTAGAAAAAATGGTCGTGGTTGGATTTGATGAACCAACCATTAATCGAGCGATGGAACTTGTTGAAAAGTATGACTTTATGTATGCTAGTGTTGGTTGGCACCCTGTAGATGCTATTGATATGACAGATGAACATTTAGCTTGGATTGAAGAATTAGCAGGACATCCTAAAGTAGTAGCTATTGGAGAAATGGGATTAGATTATCATTGGGATAAGTCACCTAAAGATATACAGAAAGAAGTATTTCGTAGACAAATTCGTTTAGCAAGAAAAGTAAATCTTCCAATCATTATTCATAACCGTGATGCAACAGAAGACGTTGTAACTATTTTAAAAGAAGAGTCTGTTGAAGAAGTTGGTGGCATCATGCATTGCTTTACAGGGAGTATTGAAGTTGCCAAACAGTGTATGGATATGAATATGTATATCTCATTCGGCGGACCTGTCACGTTTAAAAATGCGAAGAAGCCGAAAGAAGTCGCAACTGAAATTCCTCTTGATAAATTATTAATAGAAACAGACTGTCCATATTTGACACCTCATCCTTATCGAGGAAAGAGAAATGAACCAGCATATGTCTCATATGTAGCAGAGCAGATTGCAGAATTAAAAGGTATTAGTTACGACGAACTAGCAAAGCATACTACTGAAAATGCGCTAAAATTATTCCGAATTCATGATTAAATGTTTAACATATCTATTGGCTTAAAACAATGTTAAAATAAAAAGTATTAAAATGTAGTAACACTTGCAGAGGGTCTTACAATCCTCTGCTTTTTTTCAGTTGATTTCATACTGACAGGTTAGATGCAAAATGAAGAAAAAGGCTTCATTTTTGAGGAGGTTCATAATGAAGATTAAGGAAATAATTGTGGTTGAAGGTAGGGATGATACTGTTACAATTCGTCGAGCAGTACAAGCTGATACAATCGAGACGAACGGTTCAGCCGTAAACGATGAAACCATTGAAAAGATAAAGCTAGCACAACAAACGAGAGGCGTTATTATTTTTACAGACCCTGATTATCCAGGTCAGCGTATTCGTAATATTGTTTCAGAGCAAGTTCCGGGATGTAAGCATGCATTTTTATCAAAAGAACAAGCAAAAGGTAAAAATGGAAAAGGTATAGGCGTTGAGCATGCGTCTATTGAAGATATTAGACAAGCTTTACAAGACGTAAAGCAAGAATGGCAGGGAATTGATGAGCAAATTACACAAGAGGATTTAATTGTTGCTCGCTTAGTAGGAGATAGCGAAGCAAAAATTAGACGTGAGAGAATAGGTAAATTCCTTAAAATTGGTTATGCGAACGGAAAGCAGCTACACAAAAGATTAAAAATGTTTCAAATTTCAAAAGATGAGTTTATCAAAGCTGTTCAGAAAATTAATCAGGAGGAACAAAAGTCGTGACAAAAGATATTGCAACCCCAACTCGTACGAAAGAAATTTTAAAGAAATATGGATTTACGTTTAAAAAGAGCCTAGGACAAAACTTTTTAATTGACACTAACATTTTAAATCGTATTGTTGATCATGCTGAGTTGACAGAAGAGACAGGAGCTATTGAGATTGGTCCTGGAATTGGGGCTTTAACTGAGCAATTGGCGAAGCGTGCAAAAAAAGTATTGGCTTTTGAAATTGACCAGCGTTTGTTACCAATTTTGGCTGATACACTTTCACCGTACCCACACGCTAAAGTCATTCATCAGGATGTACTTAAAGCTAATTTGAAAGAAACCTTAGCACAAGAGTTTGAAGGTATTGAAGACTTAATGGTAGTAGCGAACTTGCCTTATTACGTTACAACCCCAATCTTAATGAAATTGTTAGAGGAACAGATTCCAGTTCGAGGAATTGTTGTTATGTTGCAAAAAGAAGTAGCTGACCGTATTGCAGCAAAGCCAGGAACAAAAGAATATGGTTCTCTTTCTATTGCTATTCAATATTATACAGAAGCTGAAACTGTTATGATTGTTCCAAAGACAGTGTTTAACCCTCAACCAAACGTTGATTCAGCTGTTATTCGTTTAATTCGACGTGATGAACCAGCCGTAAAGGTGAAAAATGAATCCTTTTTCTTTAAAGTTGTTAGAGCAAGCTTTGGTCAAAGACGTAAAACAATTTTAAATAATTTAGTAAATAATCTACCAAATGGAAAAGCAAATAAAGCTGCCATTGAACAAGCTCTTTCGGAAGCTTCAGTCGACCCAAAAAGAAGAGGAGAAACATTATCAATTGAAGAGTTTGGCAAGTTAAGCGATGAGCTAGGAAAATCGTTCGCATAGAATAATCACCTTTTTGCTTCGTGTTCATAGGCTATGAAGAGAGTTGAATATTTAGCTTTTAAGTAGTAAAGACGGAGTGAAGTTTATGAATATCAAAATTGGTGATATTGTAACACGTCCTTCTTATGATCGTGATTTGTTATTTCGCGTAATTGCGGTTAATGAAGGTGAGGAACAATATGCAACATTAATTGGAGAAGATATCCGCCTTATTGCTGATGCTCCTTTATCCGATTTAGAAGTTGTAGATGTTCAAGAGCAACAGCGACGAAAAGAACAAGAAGAGCAACTGTTAGAGAGGTCTCTAAAGCTGTTACGCCAAGATTACGACCTCATTCGAGAAAAAGCCGAATATGGTATGACAAATGGGTATAATCATTCACACCGCCTTTTTCAGATGCCAGGTAAGGTGCTACATGTAGATGGAGACCCTAACTATTTACAGAAGTGTTTAGCAGTGTATGAAAAGATAGGTGTTCCGGTATATGGTGTACATTGTACAGAAGCAGAAATGCCAAATAAAATAGGTGCTTTGTTAGAAGAAGTGAGACCTGATATTTTAGTGTTAACTGGCCATGATGCCTATTCAAAATCAAAAGGTAATAAAAATGACTTATTAGCCTATCGCCACTCGAAATATTATGTGAAAACGGTGTACGAGGCAAGGCGTAAAATTGCCAATCTAGATCAGCTCGTGATTTTTGCCGGCGCTTGTCAATCTCATTTCGAACAGCTAATACAAGCAGGTGCAAATTTTGCAAGTTCTCCATCTAGGGTCAACATTCATGCTTTAGACCCTGTATATGTTGTAGCAAAGCTAAGCTTCACCCCTTTTAATGATCGCATTAATGTGTGGGATGTATTGCGTAATACACTAACAGGTGCAAAGGGATTAGGTGGAATAGAAACAAGAGGTCTTTTACGAACGGGAATGCCTTATGAAGCTGAATAATGAACGTCAATCTGTTATGCAAAAGAGGCTTCACCCCTTTTGTATAGCAGTTTTTTTATCTATATTATAAATAAATTTCAGTGTTATACGTTTCTTTTAGAAGAATTATTTTAAATAAATGTAAAACTTATACATATTATGGAGTTGTTTGCACAAAATAGAAAGGAAATGTAGATTTATGTAGAAAATTATTTGTTGACATCATTAGATATACATTGTTATAATTTTATGTTTTTGACTTTTTTATTTTTTCGTGTTACACTACGTATAGTGAGGTGGACCAATATGGCGAAAACTTTATCTGATATTAAGCAAGCGCTGGATTTGCACCTAGGTCAACGATTGACTTTAAAAGCGAACGGTGGACGAAGAAAAACGGTAGAGCGTTCAGGAGTCTTAACTGAGACGTATCCTTCTGTTTTTATTGTGGAGCTAGATCAAGAAGAAAACTCTTTAGAGAGAGTTTCTTATAGCTATGCCGACGTGTTAACTGAAACAGTTGAGCTAAAGTTTTTTTAAACCAAAAGTAATATAGTACGTAGCGATGAGCAGTGGACGTTTTTGGTTTGCTGCTTTTTTTATTGGGCTTTTTTTCAAAACATACTCCCTCTTTGGTGATTTATACTATAAGTAAGGTTTGAGGAGTTTTAAAGGAGGCTTTACTAAATGAGCAGACGTAGAGGTATTATGTCAACAAAATGTAAAGAAGAATTGGCTAAAGAACTTAACTTTTATGATGTTGTAAAAAGCGATGGATGGGGTGCTATTCATTCCAAAGATGCAGGTAATATGGTAAAGCGTGCCATAGAAATAGCAAAAGAACAGTTGTCTAAGTCGTAAGTGATAAACATACTCTACTTGTTTTTCTAGAATAAAGTAATGATAATCCGAAGTGGAAATCACTTCGGATTTTTAGTGGTTTTCATACTTTTATACACTGTTTATGTAAAGATATATAAACCTTCTCATTTTGTGATAAAATAACTTTACAATTGATTAGATGAAGTAGGTGAAAGATTTATGAAGTTAATGGTTAAGGCACCAGCCAAAATAAACTTATCCCTTGATGTGTTACATAAGCGTACGGATGGTTATCATGAAGTTAAGATGGTCATGACAACGATTGATTTAGCAGATCGTATTGAACTTTCTGAACGTGAAGATGGTCGAATTGTTATTTATTCACATAATCGTTTTGTTCCTGATGACCAGCGAAATTTAGCATATCAAGCTGCACAGCTGCTTAAAAAACGTTATAAAGTGGATAAGGGTGTCAATATCTTAATTGATAAGCAAATTCCTGTAGCAGCGGGATTAGCAGGAGGAAGCAGTGACGCAGCAGCTACTCTTAGAGGGCTAAACAAGTTATGGGACTTAGGTTTGTCTCTAGACATGCTAGCAGAGCTTGGAGCAGAAATTGGCTCTGATGTATCGTTTTGTGTATATGGTGGCACAGCTCTTGCAACAGGAAGAGGAGAAGTAATCAAACATATTGAAGCACCTCCAAACTGCTGGGTGATATTAGCAAAGCCAGAAATAGGCGTATCCACAGCAGATGTATATCGTAATTTAAAGGTGCAAAATGTGAGTCATCCTAATGTAGAAGGTATGATTAAAGCAATTGATACAGGAGATTACGAAAAGATGTGTCAATCTGTAGGAAATGTATTAGAAGAAGTAACGTTAAAGATGCATCCGGAAGTTTCATTAATTAAAGAACAAATGAAGAGGTTTGGAGCAGATGCAGTTCTCATGAGCGGTAGCGGACCAACAGTTTTTGGCCTTGTACAGCATGATTCTCGCATGCACCGTATTTATAACGGTTTACGAGGTTTCTGTGATAAGGTATATGCTGTCCGACTTATTGGAGAACGAATAACGCTTGAATAAATCCGTATATTAATGTTATATTTATAATATAATATTCGGATTTTAGGGAGGAAGTTATGAAGTTTCGACGGAGTGGACGTTTAATTGATATGACGAATTATTTCATTCAAAACCCTCAGCGCCTTATTCCTCTGACATATTTTGCAGATAAATATAACTCTGCAAAATCATCTATAAGTGAAGATATGGCGATTATAAAGCAAACTTTTGAACAACAAGGTATTGGTACGCTTGTTACTTTACCAGGGGCAGCTGGCGGCGTTAAATTTATGCCAAAGATGTCGAATGAAGAAGCGAGTCAACTTGTTGAAGAGCTATGTGGGATGATTGAAAAACCAGAGCGACTATTACCCGGTGGATATTTGTACCTCACAGATATTTTAGGAGATCCTCGTGTTGTTAATAAGATTGGTCGTTTATATGCGTCTTTATTTGCTAATCGCAAAATTGATGTAGTTATGACTGTGGCAACAAAAGGAATTCCGGTTGCTTATGCAGTAGCGCAATATCTAGATGTACCGGTTGTGGTGGTAAGAAGAGATAGTAAAGTAACTGAAGGTTCAACTGTAAGTATTAATTATGTATCGGGTTCTTCAAAGCGTATTCAAACCATGCTGCTAGCTAAGAGAAGTCTAGCTGTGGGTTCGAACGTTTTAATTATTGATGATTTTATGAAAGCAGGCGGAACAGTTAATGGGATGATTAGCTTGCTTGAAGAGTTTGATGCAACGGTTGCTGGAATCGGTGTATTAGTTGAGTCAGAGGATATTGAAGAGCGCCTAGTTGATGAATACATTTCTCTTGTACAACTGAAAGATGTTAACATAAAAGAGAAACATATCACCGTACAGGAAGGAAATTATTTGAAATATATCTAAGGTTGGGGAGGAAAGAATCATGTTACAAGTTCAAACAAAGCAAGCGCCGCAGGCTATTGGGCCTTATTCTCAGGGGATTGTTGTTAATAATTTATTTTACAGTTCAGGACAGATTCCTTTACGCCCAGATGGCACGCTAGTTGAAGGCGATATCAAAACACAAACTGAACAAGTATTTCAAAACCTTAAAGCTGTTCTAGAAGAAGCTGGTGCTTCACTAAATACAGTAGTAAAGGCAACGGTATTCATCAAGGATATGGATAATTTTGCTGACCTTAATGAAGTCTATGGACAATACTTTGGTGATCATAAGCCTGCACGTTCATGTGTGGAAGTAGCAAGATTACCAAAAGATGTTTTAGTTGAAATTGAAGTAGTTGCGTTAGTCAAAGGGTAAATTAACGAACTAAAACCAAATTATTTCCAATTGTTCACTTTTTTTGCGAAAATTTTCTAAAAACTTTTCTGTAGAGGCAGGAAAAACAAAAATTCCGTGGAATTTATGTAGTAAAGCTTCGCATAGGAAAAGGTGGTGAACAAAATGGAAGTAACTGACGTAAGATTACGCCGCGTAAACACTGAAGGACGTATGAGAGCGATTGCTTCAATCACATTAGATGGTGAATTTGTTGTTCATGATATTCGAGTGATTGATGGTAATAACGGCTTGTTTGTAGCAATGCCAAGTAAACGTACACCTGATGGTGAGTTCCGCGATATTGCACATCCAATTAATTCTAATACTCGCGGAAAAATTCAAGATGCTGTTTTAGCAGAGTATCATCGATTAGGTGAACTAGAAGTTGAATTTGAAGAAGCGGGTGCTTCATAAAATATGATAGATTAAAAGCCTACTTAACAGTAGGCTTTTTATTTTGTTCTTCTCTTTTATCCATAAAATTTCTTCATTATAAAAATTTAACAAAATTTTAAAATAAAATGAATGACTTTCGAATGATTTCTTGAAATGAGGTCATTTTTGATATAATATTCTTAATGGATAAAAAGGTAAAATTGGAGGCCTGTTATGTCAAAAAGATATGCAGTCATATTGGCAGCTGGTCAGGGTACACGTATGAAGTCATCTTTATATAAAGTGTTACACCCTGTGTGTGGAAAACCAATGGTACAACATGTAATTGACCAAGTGTCAAACGTTTCGTTAAGTAAACTAATTACTGTTGTAGGCCATGGTGCCGAAAAAGTGAAATCACATGTTGGAGATAAAAGCTTATTTGCTTTGCAAGAAGAGCAATTAGGAACAGCTCATGCAGTCATGCAAGCAGAATCTTTACTTGCACATGAAAAGGGTACGACAATTGTTGTTTGTGGTGATACGCCACTTATTACAACGGAAACAATTGAAGCGTTGCTTAAGCATCACGAAGAGACAAATGCCAAAGCAACAATTTTAACAGCTCATGCTCAAGATCCAACTGGATATGGGCGAATTATTCGTAATAGCTCTGCGTCAGTTGAAAAGATAGTTGAGCACAAGGATGCAACTGAACAGGAGCGAGCAGTAAAAGAAATTAATACAGGTACGTATTGCTTTGATAATGAAAAGCTATTTGAGACGCTTTCAAAAGTATCAAATAACAATGTTCAAGGTGAGTATTATTTACCGGATGTTATTGAGATTTTAAAAAATGAAGGTGAAATCATTTCTGCTTATCAAACAAGTGACTTTGCTGAAACATTAGGTGTAAATGATCGCTTTGCGCTTTCACAGGCAGAAGAAACAATGAAGAAGCGTATCAATAAGAAACATATGTTAAACGGAGTAACAATTATCGACCCTTCTAACACATATATTTCAGCGGATACAGTCATTGGACGCGATACGGTTATTTACCCGGGAACAGTCATTCAAGGTGCTGTATCTATTGGTGAGAACTGTGAAATCGGACCTAACAGCGAAATCAAAGATTGCCAAATCGGACATAATACATCTATTCGCCATTCGGTCGCTCATAACAGTGAAATTGGTCAATCTGTAACAATTGGACCGTTTGCGCATATTCGCCCACAGTCTATGATTGATGATGAAGTGAGAATAGGAAATTTTGTCGAGATTAAGAAAGCATCATTTGGTAAAGGAAGTAAAGCTTCACATTTAAGTTATATTGGGGATGCAGAAGTAGGTCAGGATGTAAACTTGGGGTGCGGATCAATTACCGTTAATTACGATGGAAAAAACAAATTTTTAACTAAGATTCAAGATGGTGCATTTGTTGGTTGCAATTCAAATCTAATTGCACCAGTAACGATTGGAGAAGGCGCTTATGTAGCTGCTGGATCTACAATTACAGATGATGTACCAGGTAAAGCTTTATCAATTGCTCGTGCAAAACAAGTTAATAAAGAGAACTACGCTGAAAAGCTTGATATTAATAAAAAATCCTAACGGAGGTTTTACAACAAAATGCCAAATGTATATGCTGATGAAAATTTGAAATTGTTTACGTTAAATTCTAATAAGGCTTTAGCTGAAGAAATTGCTAAGGTGATTGGTGTTGAATTAGGAAAGTGTTCTGTAGACCGTTTTAGCGACGGAGAAGTTCAAATTAACATTGAAGAAAGTATTCGTGGTTGCGATGTATTTATTATTCAATCAACAAGTGCACCTGTTAACGAACATTTAATGGAGTTACTTATTATGATTGATGCTTTAAAACGTGCATCTGCTAAAACAATTAACATTGTAATTCCTTACTACGGTTATGCTCGCCAAGATCGTAAAGCACGCGCTCGTGAACCAATCACAGCTAAATTAACAGCAAACCTTATTGAAAAAGCTGGTGCGACTCGTATCATCACATTAGACTTGCATGCTCCACAAATTCAAGGTTTCTTCGATATTCCAATTGATCACTTAGTAGGTGTTCCAATTCTAGGTGAATACTTCAAGAGCAAAAACCTTGATGATGTTGTCATCGTGTCTCCAGACCATGGTGGTGTAACACGTGCACGTCGTTTAGCAGAACGTTTAAAAGCACCAATTGCTATCATTGATAAGCGTCGTCCGCGTCCAAACGTTGCAGAAGTAATGAATATTGTCGGTCAAGTAGAAGGCAAAACGGCAATTTTAATTGACGATATGATCGATACAGCTGGTACCATTACATTGGCAGCAAACGCACTTATTGAATCAGGTGCAAAAGAAGTATATGCATGTTGTACACATCCAGTCCTATCAGGACCTGCAATTGAGCGTATCCAAAATTCTAAGATTAAAGAATTAGCAGTTACAAACTCAATTTCTTTAACAGAAGAAAAGAAAATTGATAAAGTAACAGAGCTTTCAGTTGCACCTTTAATGGCTGAAGCAATCATTCGTGTTCATGAAGAAGAGTCAGTGAGCACACTATTCGATTAATGGGTTGAAAAGAAGCTTCTTTCCTTGTGAAAGAGGCTTCTTTTTTTATGCTAAGCACAACATTGCTACAAATTAATTTGATTTTGAGGTTTAATCACTTTCTAAATAGGGTACATTTTAATATAGAAAACATACTGGAAGGTGAAAAATATGAGTATTTCAATTGAGGCAAAAGAAAGAACAAGCTTTCAAAACTCTGTAAATAGAAAAATTCGTGAAGAGGGTAATTTTCCAGCAGTTGTTTACGGTAATAAAGTAGAACCTACGTCAATTTACTTAAATAGCGCTGAGTTTATTAAAACAATTCGCGAAGCAGGTCGAAATGGCGTATTAACGTTACATGTCGGCAAGAACAAACATTCAGTTATCTTGCATGATATTCAAACTGACCCATTAAAAAATGAAATCGTACACGCTGATTTTCAAGTTGTTGATATGTCGGTAGAAATTGAGTCTACAGTTACTCTATCATTAGTTGGAGAAGCTAAAGGTACAAAAGAAGGTGGCGTATTACAGCAGTCACTATACGAAGTAACAGTTCAAGGTTTACCGCAAAATATCCCATCATCAATTGATGTAGATGTAACTGAGCTGGGGATTAATGATGTATTAACTTTACAGGATGTAAAAGTAGATGGTAAAATTGAAATTACACAAGATCTTGAAGAGCCAGTCGCTTCAGTATTACCTCCACAACAAGAGGAATTACCTGATAGTGGAGAACAACAAGGTGATGAAGAAAATAAAGAAGTAGAAGCAACTGAACAAAAAGACGAAGAATAATACAAAGGCGTAACCAAAAGGTTACGCCTTTTATGATGAATTGATTATAATAAGAAGGATAGAGTGTTTAAAGAGAAAGGAGCATTTCGTTGAAATTAATTGTTGGATTGGGTAACCCTGGAAAAGAGTATGATCAAACACGTCATAACATTGGCTTTATGACAATTGATGAACTTGCAGATTACTTTGATATTAAGTTGGATCGCACAAAATTTAATGGATTGTATGGCATGGGAATGGTACGAGGAGAGAAAGTCCTTTTATTAAAACCATTAACATATATGAACCTCTCAGGAGAAAGCATTCGTCCACTGATGGAATATTATGATATTGATGTGGAAGATTTGGTTGTTATTTACGATGACTTAGACTTGCCCTGTGGAAAAATACGCTTACGAACAAAAGGTAGTGCAGGTGGCCACAATGGAATTAAATCAATTATTCAGCACTTAAAAACACAAGAATTCAACCGTATTCGAATCGGCATTGATCGCCCTAAAAACGGCATGAAAGTTGTGGACTATGTACTTGGACGATTTACATCTGAAGAGATGGTCGAAATGAATGGAGCTATAGAGAAATCCGTTAAAGCTACTGAAGAGTGGTTGTCTAAACCATTCCTAGAAGTAATGAATCGATATAATTAACAGGAATAAAGCTCTTCCTAAATGCTAATACTAACAATAAAACATTTAGGAGGGCTTTATTCTGTCTATTCATTATTTCTGTAGACATTGTCATGCAAAAGTCGGTATGATAGAAGGGAAAGAATATAGCACAGAAAAACTAGGCTTTCATCATTTAACAGCTGATGAAAGGCAAGAGCTAGTTCAATACCAAGCAAATGGCGATTTAACTGTTAAAACAATTTGTGAAGATTGCCAGGAAGCTTTAGATCGAAACCCAGACTATCATCAGTATGAAACATTTATACAATAAAAAGCTTTGGTTATATACCAAAGCATTTTTCTATTTACTTACATAGCAACATGGGAGGAGGGAATTCCTTGAAAGGGATTATACAACGTTTTGTTGAGAATAATGAAATAAATACAATTGTTAATAGCTTAAAAGAAGGTCTAAAAGAACAATTAATAACAGGAATTTCTGGTTCAGCACGTTCAGTTTTGATGGGATTGCTGAATGAAAACGAAGGCTATCCGTTATTAGTGGTTACCCATAACTTATTTCAGGCTCAAAAGGTGTATGAAGATTTAGTACATCTTTTACCGAGCAAAGATGTGTTTCTCTATCCGGTTAATGATCTTGTAGCAACAGAAGTAGGAATTGCTAGCCCAGAGTTAAAAGCACAAAGGATTGAAGCGCTAAATCATTGGAGTCATAAACAATCTGGTATTGTTGTAACAACTGTATCAGGAGTAAGAAAAATCCTTCCACCTAAAGCCAGATGGGAACAAACTCAGTTAGTATTTCAAAGCGGTCATGATATTGATGTTGACCATTATTTGCAAAAGTTAATTCAACTAGGATATGAACGGGTGTCAATGGTTTCAGCTCCAGGGGATTTTAGCGTACGTGGGGGAATTATTGATATTTACCCGTTAACGGAGGAACTTCCTGTTCGAATTGAGCTTTTTGATACTGAGATTGATTCTATTCGTACTTTTACGCTTGAAGACCAGCGTTCTCAAAAGCAACTAGATGAAATTAGCATTGGGCCTGCTACAGAGTTCATTTTTTCAGAGGATGAGTTAAAAGATGGAACAGTCGAGCTTGAAAAGCGTTTAAGTGATAGCTTAGCCAAAGTAAAAGACAAAACCATAAAGGAAAGACTGGTTGAAAACATTCAAGGGGAAATTGAACAATTAAAACAAGGACAGTCATTAGATAACATGTTTAAGTACTTGTCTCTGTTCTATAAGCAGCCTGCTAGTTTGCTAGATTATCTTCCAGAAGGTGGAGTTGTTATCTTTGATGAGACAACTCGCATTCAAGAGACTTCCGAACAACTAGATAATGAAGAAGGTGAATGGATAACAGAGCTTTTGGGACAAGGTCAGATTGTGCGAGATGTACAGCTTTCACATCCGTTGGCAGGGTTAATTCAATCGACACCGCATCAGCTCATTTATACATCTTTATTTCTAAAGCATGTTTCATATACAAACCCGCAAAATATCGTGACTATTTCATATAAGCAAATGCAACAGTTCTATGGGCAGATGAATTTGTTAAAAGGCGAAATTGAGCGATGGAAAAAAGCAAACTACACAATTGTTATGCTTGGAGCAGACCGTGAACGAGTTACTAAATTAGAAGGTGTATTAGCTGATTATGATATTGAAGCCGCTATCTTAGACGGTGATGGCCAGCTAATGCCAGGAATTGTTCAAGTCATTGAAGGAGATCTTCAAGCTGGGTTTGAACTGCCAATGCAAAAGCTCGCAGTGTTAACAGAAGAGGAACTGTTTAAAAAGCGTGTGAAAAAGACAAAAAGACGTCAAAAACTATCTAATGCTGAGCGTATTAAGAGCTATTCTGAGTTAAATGTTGGCGACTATGTTGTGCACGTCAATCACGGAATTGGTCGATACTTAGGTATGGAGACTCTTGAAATAAATGGAAATCATAAAGATTATATTCATATTAAATATGAGGGCTCTGATAAATTATATGTTCCTGTTGAACAAATCGATCAGGTGCAAAAATACGTTGGATCTGAAGGCAAAGAACCAAAAGTATATAAATTAGGTGGTAACGATTGGAAGAAGGTTAAACGTAAAGTAGAATCTTCTGTCCAAGATATTGCTGATGATTTAATTAAACTATATGCAGAGCGTGAAGCTAGCAAAGGGTACGCTTTTTCTCCAGATGGAGATCTACAGCGTGAATTTGAACTTTCATTCCCATACCAAGAAACTGAAGATCAGCTTCGTTCTATTCAAGAAATCAAAAAGGATATGGAAAAAGAGCGTCCAATGGATCGCTTATTATGTGGTGATGTTGGATATGGAAAGACGGAAGTCGCTATTCGTTCTGCTTTTAAATCGGTTACAGATGGGAAGCAAGTCGCAATACTGGTACCAACAACGATTCTAGCTCAACAGCATTTTGAAACGATTCGAGAAAGATTTCAAGACTATCCAATTAATATTGGGCTTTTGAGTCGCTTTAGAAGTCGAAAGCAGCAACAAGAAACAATTAAAGGTTTAAAGGACGGTACGGTTGACGTTGTAATTGGAACTCATCGTTTATTGTCAAAAGATGTAATATATAAAGACTTAGGGTTACTAATCATTGATGAAGAGCAACGTTTTGGCGTAACTCATAAAGAGAAAATCAAGCAAATGAAAGCAAATGTAGATGTGCTAACGCTAACTGCTACGCCAATTCCACGTACGCTACACATGTCAATGCTGGGTGTCAGGGATTTATCGGTCATTGAAACTCCGCCTGAAAATCGCTTTCCTGTTCAAACTTATGTAGTAGAGTATAATCCTGTATTAGTTCGCGAAGCAATAGAACGTGAATTGGCTCGAGATGGCCAGGTATATTTTTTATATAACAGGGTTGAAGATATTGAAAGAAAAGCTGAAGAGATTTCGATGTTAGTACCTGATGCTCGCGTAACGTATGCTCACGGTAAGATGAATGAAACAGAATTAGAAGCTGTTATTTTAAGCTTTTTAGAAGGCGAATATGATGTGTTGGTTAGTACAACAATTATTGAAACAGGTGTTGATATTCCAAACGTTAACACACTTATTGTTAATTATGCAGATAAAATGGGATTGTCGCAGCTGTACCAGCTGAGAGGGCGTGTGGGGCGTTCTAACCGCGTTGCCTACGCATATTTTACGTACCATAAAGATAAAGTATTGACAGAAGTCGCTGAGAAAAGGTTACAAGCAATTAAAGAGTTTACAGAGCTTGGTTCAGGATTTAAGATTGCAATGCGTGACTTATCTATTCGAGGTGCCGGAAACCTTCTCGGGGCACAGCAACATGGATTTATTGATTCAGTCGGTTTTGATTTATATTCCCAAATGCTTAAGGAAGCTATTGAGGAACGACGCGGCACAGATGAGGAGAAAAAGAAAATACAAGTTGAAATTAATCTGGACCTAGATGCATATATACCGGATCAATACATTACAGATGGACGTTTGAAAATTGAAATGTACAAGCGCTTCCGTGCTATTGAAACGTTTGACGATATTCAAGACTTACAAGATGAGATGATTGATCGTTTTGGTGAATACCCAGTTGAAGTGATGCATTTATTTACGGTAGCTGAAACAAAAGTATATGCCAATACGAACCTAGTGGAATCCGTTACTCAATCAAAACAAGACGTTACAATTTTATTATCTGAAGAAGCTAGCGCCACTGTGGACGGTCAAAAGCTATTTATGTTAGGTAATGAGTTTGGCAGAATGGTTAGCCTAGGTATGGAAGGAAAGAAAGTGAAGGTTGTTATTAATACAAAAGGCCTTGCACAAAAAGAATGGTTAAAAATTGTTCACCATTTAACACGTGATTTAGCAAAAGTTAAGAAAGAACAAGTTCCAAATTAAAAAACAAAGCCATTTGTCGTTGACAAATGGCTTGTTTTTTTGAAAAAAGGGAACTTTTTAACAAAAAAAGAGATGGTTGGTGAATAGAAGTTGCATAGTAACGAATACTAACCTCAACACGGGTGAATGATTAATAAATTATTCCACGCATTCATCCAATATTTTTAATCATCAGATGAAAGAGAGGCTTTAACCAATGAAAGCAACAGGTATTGTTCGTCGTATTGATGATTTAGGGCGTGTCGTAATTCCAAAGGAAATTCGAAGAACGCTCCGTATTCGTGAAGGTGATCCATTAGAGATTTTTGTTGATCGTGATGGAGAAGTCATTTTGAAAAAGTATTCACCAATCAGTGAGTTAAGTGATTTTGCTAAAGAATATGGTGAAGCTCTTTACGATAGCCTAGGTCATCCAGTATTAATTTGTGATCGCGATACATTTATTGCTATTGCAGGTATTTCAAAAAAAGAGTACTTAAATAAAAACATCAGCTCTCTAGTTGAGTCTACAATGGAAAGCAGAAGCTCAACGTTAGTGACAGAAGGCAAGAGCTTAGAGTTCGTTGATGGGCATGAAGAAGCAATTTCATCTTATACAATTGGTCCAATTATTGCGAATGGGGACCCGATTGGAGCAGTAATTCTCTTTTCAAAAGAGAAATCGCTTGGTGAAGTAGAGCATAAAGCAGCTGAAACGGCTGCAGGTTTCTTATCTCGTCAAATGGAGCAATAAGCGATAGATCTAATCAATGTTATTTTAATTTATTTACGAAAAGACAGCAGAACCGCTGTCTTTTTTCTATGTGGTTTTTTCTGTAAAACACATAAAGAGCATGTAATGAGAACGTGCTATAATATAAAAGTCTTACAATACCAGCTTAACTGCATATCCCTTTAGCGGTTGATATTGCAAGGTCATCATAAAGAATTGGTATAATACGAAAGGTGTCACGATGCAGAAGAAATCAAATGTTTTAGTGTTATTAAATGGCGCTGTTATCTTAACTTTAGCTGGTCTTTTTACAAAGATACTAAGTGCTAGTTATCGCATTCCATATCATCATATTGCAGGTGATGTTGGCTTTTATATTTATCAACAGGTATATCCTTTATATGGAATTATTCTGCAAATTAGTACGTACGGGTTTCCCGTCATTATTTCAAAGCTGGTCTCAGAATATATGGCAAACAATCAAAGGAATCAAGCCATCCAAGTTATTCAAGTTAGCTTTTTGTTTTTGAGCATTTTAAGTTTTGCGCTTTTTGGTTTGCAGTATGGATTCGCAGAAGATATTGCGACTTTAATGGGAGATAAACAGTTAACGTTATTAATTCAAATTATTTCATTTTCTTTTCTATTTGTTCCATTTGTAGCGAGTATTCGAGGGTACTATCAGGGGTTAAATGAAATGCTCCCAACAGCTGTTTCCCAGGTATCAGAACAAACGCTTCGCGTAGCCACAATTTTGCTGTTATCTTTTGTACTCGTTAAAAACAACTACAATCCTTATATAGTAGGTGCAGGAGCAATCTTTGGTTCAGTTGTAGGTATTACTTTTTCATTAATGGTACTCATCTTCTTTTTATTTCGAAGTCGTATAGTTAATACATGGGGCTTCTCAAAACAAACGTTTGCTGGAGCATCTCCAATTTTAAAAAAAATAGCCATTCAAGGAATCATCATTTGTATTAGCGGGATGGGGCTGCTGTTAATTCAACTTATTGATTCCTTTACCTTATATCCTTCTCTCCTTACAAGCGGAATTGATGCTGAAAAAGCTAAGGGCATGAAAGGTGTCTATGATCGAGGTGTTCCTTTAATTCAGCTTGGAACGGTTGTTGGAACGGCATTTTCACTTTCACTTGTTCCGGTTATATCTTCAGCTATTGCTCAAAATGATTGGGCATTCGTAAAAAGTAAGGTTAATGTTTCAATTAAGCTTTCGTTGGTTGTTGGTGTTGGTGCATCTTGTGGACTAGCAGGCTTAATGGAACCTATTAACCATATGTTATACGGAAACATGGAAGGTTCACAGGTGCTTCAAATTTTAAGTATGCTCGTCATTTTTACGACGATTTCCGCTACTATAGCTGCTGTACTGCAAGGGATTGGTCGAATGAAAGCACCTGTATACCCCATTTGTATCGGTGTCGTTATTAAAATTTTGCTTAATATGTGGCTTGTGCCTATTATGTATACAGAAGGGGCCGCGATTTCGTCTGCTGTTAGCTTTTTAATTATTACCGTTATGAACAGCGTATTTTTGTATAGAGCACTTGGCCAAAAAAATAAGCTTATTCGTCATGCAATAAAGATTATAGCAGTCGGTCTCTTAATGCTGATGGTATTAAGAGGGTATTTATGGACAATGAATGGTATACTAGATGCACATTCGAGTAGAGGGCTAAATGTCGGTATAGCACTGTTAGGTGTTGTATTTGGCGGGGTTTTTTATTTGGTTTTGATTATTAAGAGCAATACTTTTACAAAAAGTGAATTAAGAGACGTTCCGCTAGGGAAGTCAATTATAAAGTACATTTTATAGTTTAACTAGAATATGAAGGAGGATTCCATGGCTAATAAAATAACCATTGTTGGTTTGGGTGCAGGAGACCTTAATCAGCTTCCAGTAGGAATTTATCGTTTGTTACAACAAAAAAACAACGTATTTTTACGAACAAAAGAACACCCAGTTGTTAAAGCGCTAGAAGAGGAGGGTTTTGTATATCAATCCTTTGATAATGTTTATGAATCCTTTGATACATTCGATGATGTATACGAGAGCATTACAAAACAACTGTTAGAACAGTCTAAGAATGGAGAAATTCTTTATGCTGTTCCTGGGCATCCACTAGTTGCTGAGCGAACAGTTCAACTATTATTACAAAATAGAGAAGGGGTAGAGGTGGATGTAAAAGGCGGTCAAAGCTTTCTAGACCCTATCTTTACCTCGTTGAAAATTGACCCGATTGAAGGATTTCAACTTTTAGATGGTACTGCGCTTCAACGAGATGAAATAAGGTTACAGCAGCATATCTTAATCGGACAAGTATATGATCAGTTTGTAGCTTCTGATGTAAAACTTACGTTAATGGAACAGCTACCAGATGAATATGAAGTATATATTGTAACAGCAGCAGGTAGCTCAGATGAGCATATTCAAAAGGTTAAACTTTATGAGCTTGACCATGGGATGGAGCTCAATAATTTAACAACGATTTATGTTCCACCTGTAAAAGATTCGACCTTGTTATATCATCAATTTGAAGAGTTTCGCCGTATTATCGCAGTGCTGAGGGGACCAAATGGGTGTCCATGGGATAAAAAACAAACGCATGAATCATTAAAGCGTTATTTAATCGAAGAGGCTTATGAACTGCTAGATGCTATCGATCAACAGGATGACGATCATATTGTTGAAGAGCTAGGAGATGTTCTGCTACAAGTAATGCTACATGCTCAAATTGGTGAAGATGAAGGGATGTTTACCATTGAGGATGTAATTTCTACCGTAGCAGAAAAAATGGTTAGACGTCACCCACATGTGTTTAGCGATGTAAGAGCAGGTAATGAAGAAGAGGTTCTCCAAAACTGGGATGAAATTAAAAAGCAAGAAAAAGGGGAAGAGCCAGCTTCGTTATTAGATGATGTGCCTTCTGCTATGCCTAGCTTAATGAGAGCATATAAATATCAAAAGGCAGCTGCTAAAGTTGGATTCGATTGGGAAACGATTGAGCCGATGTGGGATAAAGTAAAAGAAGAGCTTCAGGAATTTGAAGAAGAAGTGCAGGCAGAGAATCTGGAAGAAATGAGTAATGAGTTTGGGGATCTTTTATTTGCGTTAGTAAACGTAGCTCGCTACTATAAAATTGATCCGGAAACCGCAGTAGCTAAAACAAATGAAAAATTTGGTGCGCGCTTTCGCTATATTGAAGAGCAGGTAAAGAAATCTGGTCATTCATTTGCAAACTTTACTTTAGAAGAGCTAGATCAATTTTGGAATGAAGCGAAAAAAATAGGTTTGTAATAACGAAAGGTGAGGGAATTATGAGATTAGATAAGTTCTTAAAGGTATCTCGTCTAATTAAACGTCGTACGTTAGCAAAAGAGATTTCAGACAAAGGAAGAATTTCTATTAATGGAATCGTTGCAAAAGCAAGCTCAAACGTAAAAGTAGGTGATGAGTTAGCCATTCAATTTGGGACAAAGATTGTGACAGTAAAAGTAGAAACTCTTCAAGAAAACGCTAAGAAAGAAGAAGCTGCAAATTTATACTCTTTAGTAAAAGAAGAAAAAGTAACAAACTCATAGAACAATTAGGACATCTGTGAGCTTGTTCTAAACTTCATTCTCACTTCATATGTTTAAACCAAACGTAATGAAGAGCTTAATAATGAGGTGGGGATGAAGATGAGTCAATTTTACGAAATGGGCAGTGCAAATAAAGATCAAACTCCAAATCATGATTTAGTAATGAAGGGGAGACGCCTCTTAGATATTACCGGAGTCAAGCAAGTAGAGAGTTTTGACAATGAGGAATTTTTACTGGAAACTGTGATGGGATTTTTATCTGTACGAGGTCAAAACCTTCAGATGAAAAATTTGGATGTTGAAAAAGGAATTGTATCGATAAAAGGAAAAATCTTTGATATAGTTTACTTAGATGAGAACCAATCGGAGAAAGCTAAAGGATTCTTTAGTAAGTTGTTTCGATGAGCCTTAATATACAATTCTATACTATGCTTGCAATGATTTCGATGGGTGGATGTATTGGAGCATCACTGGATACATATCGCTACTTTGTAAATCGGGCTCAAACAGTAAGGTGGTTTGTCTTTATTAGCGACTTACTGTTTTGGGTAGTTCAAGCATTACTCATCTTTTACGTGTTATTTTTAGTTAATGAAGGTGAGTTAAGATTTTATGCATTTCTTGCCTTATTATGTGGATTTGCAGCTTATCAAAGCTTAATCCAATCTATTTATTTAAAGGCTTTAAAATTTATTGTTTCAAGTGTATTAGCCGTTTATCGAGCCTTACTAACGATTCTTATTATTATATTGGTCAAGCCTGCTCGAATGCTGTTAAGGTGTATAATTGCTTTAGGCTTATTATGTTATCGCTTTGGATATAGCCTTGTTTCATTTATACTAAAGGTGATTTTTCTACCAATAAGGTGGATATTCTTGGTATTTTGGAGAATTATGCCTAAATCTGTAAGACGATTTTTACAGAGGTGTTTTACGTATCTAGAAGGAGTTTTTCAACGTGTAAAGAATACCATAATGAGGGCTGTATCATGGTTAAACACTTTTAAAAATAAGGAGGACGACTAGGTTAATGAGTGCTGAACGTAAGAAAAATGTAACAAAGTTAAATACAGAATATAGTCAACAACAACAAAGTCTTAAAAAACAAACAGATCGAAAGCGCATTGGCTTAATTAGACGTCTAACTTTCTTTGGTGTTTTAGCTCTGCTTATTGGTGTAGGTATCGTTACAACGTTGATTACTCAAGCATCAGCTATTGAAAATAAAAAAGCTGAAAAAGAAAAGTTAGAACAACAATTAACAAAACTAGAAAGCAAAGAAAAGCAGCTTGAGTCTGAAATTGTTAAGTTAAATGATGATGAGTATATTAAAAAAATTGCGAGAAGAGATTACTTCTTATCAGAAGACGGTGAGATTATCTTTAACATCAAAAAAGACTAAATTCACGGTGCGTTGACAGCATATTTTCGCTTTTTGTATAATAGAGTAAATTGATTTCTTTTATCATTTTAAGGAGGAGCATTTTTTTTATGTCAATTGAAGTAGGCAGCAAGTTACAGGGAAAGGTAACAGGTATTACAAACTTTGGAGCTTTTGTTGAGCTTCCAGGGGGAACAACAGGCTTAGTTCATATTAGTGAAGTAGCTGATAACTATGTAAAAGACATTAACGACCATTTAAAAGTCGGCGATGAAGTTGAAGTAAAGGTTATTAACGTAGAGAAAGATGGAAAGATTGGCCTTTCAATTAAGAAGGCTGTAGATCGTCCAGAGAGACCAGAACGTCCAGAGCGACCAGAGAGACCAGCGCGTGCACCACGTTCTGACAGACCTCGTGACTCACATCGCCCACAGCGTAATAATCGCGGTGGTGGTAATGACTTCCGTTCAAAAGAAACGTTTGAACAAAAAATGAATCGTTTCTTAAAAGATAGTGAAGAACGTTTATCTTCCCTAAAACGCCATACAGAATCAAAACGTGGCGGACGCGGCGCGAAACGCGGCTAACTTGCTGCTTATCACGATATAGATAGCGAGTTCTAAAAAGCACCTTCATTGAAGGTGCTTTTTTTGCATATAAAAAACATGTACAATGATGTACATGTTTTTGGATGACCCGTACGGGATTCGAACCCGTGTTACCGCCGTGAAAGGGCGGTGTCTTAACCACTTGACCAACGGGCCTTTATAATAAGTAGCGGCGGAGGGGATCGAACCCCCGACCTCACGGGTATGAACCGTACGCTCTAGCCAGCTGAGCTACACCGCCATAAATTCTTTATAAAAGACATGTATAATAATATAAAAATCTCCATTGCTTGTCAATAACATTTTTAAAAATAATGGGAAACCAAAAAATATAAATAATAAACCTAATCAATTTAAATAAATTAGTACAAGAAAATACTAGTTTAGAGCATAACTTCTAAATTTTTTTAAGCTGCAATGTAATATTATATATTTTTTTGTATAGTTTTCGCTCTCCAACTAGAAAGTCGTCGAACGATTCTTGTACTAGAGAGAGTCGATTTGACAAAATCTTAACTTCTTTCTGGATATAATAGCTTATAAGTATAATTAGCGGGTGGTGGAAAAATGCAAAAAACTGAGCGGAATTTTGCCGGTCCAGCAACTGAAGCTGTTTTTAATCGTACTAGGTTAGAAATGTCACGCATTTTTACGAAAACGAGTTTGAAAACGGAAAAGGTATTGTTCCAGTGGGGATTAATCTTATTAGCAGTAGGATTTTTATTAGGACGAGCTTTAATTTTAATGGAAATTATGCCGTTTGCATTACCTTTCTTTGCGGCTGTACTTGCTATTAAAAAAGATAAGGCAGCTCTTGCAGGCTTAGCCATTTTGGCTGGAGCATTTAGTCTATCCTTACAAAACGGTGGGGTTGTCTTCTGTTCCCTATTCGTATTTTTACTTCTTCATCGCTTTAGTGGTTTTATAACCATCGATCCTCTTAAAAAGTTACCATTTACCGTGTTTATTTCTATGTTTTTAACGAAGTTAGGGATTTTCTACTTGTTTTCACAAGGAGTTACAATGTATGACTTTGCATTTATAGCTGTGGAAGCGGGCTTAAGTTTTATCCTAACAATGATTTTTCTACAAAGTGTACCTCTTATTTCATATCGGAAGCGAAAACAGTCTCTTAAGACAGAAGAGGTTATTTCTCTCATTATCCTTTTAGCATCTGTTATGACAGGAACTATTGGTTGGGTTATGTACGGTTTATCAGCAGAGCACGTGTTATCACGTTATTTAGTATTGATTTTTGCTTTTGTGTCAGGTCCAACAATTGGAGCTACTGTGGGTGTAGTAACGGGATTAATTTTAAGCTTTGCTAACGTAACGAGTTTATATGAAATGAGTTTACTAGCTTTTTCAGGCTTGTTAGGAGGGTTATTAAAAGATGGCAAAAAAATTGGTGCATCTCTGGGTTTGATTGTTGGATCTCTTTTAATTGGCCTCTATTCACAAGCCGAACAGGCACTTTCAACTAATTTATATGAGTCGCTTATTGCTGTTGCTTTATTTCTATTAACGCCGACATTCCTTTTGAAAAATTTAAGTAAACTCGTTCCAGGTACATCGGAAAACATGATGGAACAACAGCAATATATTCGAAAAGTAAGAGATGTGACCGCAAATCGAGTGGAACAATTCTCAAATGTATTTCAAGCTTTATCCGATAGCTTTACTCAAAATGGCTTTTATGAGGAAAAGCGAAATGAAGAAAAAGAAATAGACTATTTCCTCAGTAGCGTAACGGAGAGGACGTGTCAATTCTGTTTCAAAAAAGAGCAATGTTGGGCACAGCAGTTTGATACAACCTATGAATATATGAAAGAAATTATGCTGGAAATTGATAACAACTCGTTAGAGAGAAATCCCAAGCTAGTCAGAGAAATGGATAAGCATTGTGTAAAGTCGAAAAAAGTAATCGACGTCATTGAACATGAGCTGACTTACTTTAAAGCCAACCAGCAGTTAAAATCTCAGATTCATGAAAGTCGTCGGATTGTAGCTGAGCAGCTACATGGAGTTTCTCAGGTTATGAATAATTTCGCCCAAGAAATTAAAAGAGAAAGAGAAAATTTAAATGTCCAAGAAGAACAGATTGTTGAAGCATTGAGAAGCTTTGGCATGGAGATTAATCAAATTGAAATTTATAGTTTAGAGCCTGGTAATGTAGATGTAGAAATGTGGGTTCCGTACTGTCATGGCAGAGGAGAGTGTGAAAAGATAATTGCGCCAATGCTTACAGATATACTTGGTGAAAGTATTGTGGTGAAAAATGAAGACTGTGCAAAATATCCTCAAGGTTATTGTCACGTTTCTTTTGGTTCAACAAAAGCTTATGTTGTAGATACAGGGGTGGCTCATGCGGCAAAAGGAGGAGGATTTGTTTCAGGAGATAGCTATTCAATGATTGAATTAAATGCTGGTAAATATGCATTAGCAATTAGCGATGGTATGGGAAACGGTGAAAGAGCTCATTATGAGAGCAGTGAAACACTACAGCTCCTTAAACAAATCTTACAAACAGGCATTGAAGAGACTATAGCAATAAAATCTATTAACTCTATTCTTTCATTACGAACGAGTGATGAAATTTTTTCGACACTTGACTTGGCAATGATTGATTTACAAGATGCGAACGTAAACTTTTTGAAAATCGGCTCGACACCAAGCTTTATTAAGCGTGGTGACAAAGTAATAAAGGTACAAGCAAGTAATTTACCAATGGGAATTATCGAAGAGTTTGAAGTAGACGTTGTGAGTGAGCAAATGAAAGCACAGGACTTACTCATTATGATGAGTGATGGAGTGTTTGAAGGCCCAAGACATGTTGAAAATTATGAGATGTGGATGAAGCGTAAAATTGGAGAATTACAAACCGATGATCCACAGGAAATTGCAGACTTAATTATGGAAGAAGTCATTCGAACAAGGTCTGGTTTAATTGAAGATGATATGACCGTGGTGGTTGCTAAACTGAAGCATAATACGCCAAAATGGTCTTCAATTCCAACCTATGCGTATCGCAAAAAAGCACAGTAGATTATAGAGTATAAATTATCCCTTCCTCGTCTATCATGTTAATACTGATAATGAGGAGGGGATTTTATTTATGAAAAAAGGAACGTTAAAGCAAATGTTGGTTATTACAGATGGAGGCTCTAACACGGGAGAAGATCCAATTGCAATGGCAGCACTAGCTAAGGAACAGGGTATCAGTGTAAATGTTATTGGCGTTATGGAAGAAGACGTGATTGATGAACAAAGTCAAAATGAAATTGAAGGTATAGCTATGTCAGGTGGAGGGGTTAGCCAAATCGTTTATGTAAAGCAACTCTCTCAAACCGTTCAGATGGTTACAAGACAAGCAATGACTCAAACTTTGCAAGGTGTAGTAAATAAAGAGCTTCAACAAATATTAGGTGCATCAGCTTCAAAGATGGAAGATTTACCTCCGGAAAAGCGTGGAGAAATTATGGAAGTTGTCGATGAGCTAGGTGAAACAGTTGATTTAGAGATTCTCATTTTAGTTGATATGAGTGGAAGCATGAAATCGAAACTTCCAACTGTTAAAGAAGCATTATTAGATTTGTCTCTCAGTCTCAATGCTAGAATTGGATACAATCAATTTTCAGTATTTTTATTTCCAGGGAAAAAGAAAGATGTTGAAAAACTTATGGATTGGAACCCAAAGCTAGAATCATTATCTACTATATTTCCGAAGTTAACAGCTGGTGGCATTACACCTACGGGCCCAGCGATTAAAGAGGCAACAAACCACTTTGTTCAGAAGAAACGTTCCTTAAGGGGGATGTTAAGAAGTGATGAACACTACAATGAAGAATCTGGTATGTAACTTAACAGCTGGTACAACACTAACAGGGAAGTGGCATCATAATCATTACACCATCGTAAAGCAACTAGGCATAGGTGCAACCGGAGTTGTCTATTTGGTTCACTCGCCAAATGGAGAAATGACAGCGTTAAAGTTAAGCTTTGATAACAACTCTGTAACAGCTGAGGTAAATGTATTACGTAACTTCTCAAAGGTCCATGGCAAGTCTGTTGGACCTTTCTTATTCGATGTAGACGACTGGGTTTATCGTAATCAAGCACTCTCTTTTTATGTAATGGAATATGTAAAGGGAACATCGTTAAAAGCTTTCATTGCGAAAAGAGGCAAGGAATGGGTAAATGTACTGGCCATACAGCTATTAGGCGACTTACATGAACTACACAAGGAAGGATGGGTCTTTGGAGACTTAAAGCCAGAGAACTTGGTTGTAAGTGACCAGCCTGTCAAGGTTCGTTTAATCGATGTAGGTGGAACGACAATGCAAGGGAGAGCTATCAAAGAGTTTACAGATTACTATGATCGAGCATATTGGGGGTTTGGCTCTCGAAAAGCTGAGCCAACATATGACTTGTTTGCTATGGCCATGATTATAATCGAATTATTAATCGGCGAACGTTTAAATAAAACCGATAAACCTAATGAACAACTAAAGAAATTATTAAAAACACATAACGCTCTGTTAGCACATCGTTCTACTTTGTATAAAGCGGTTCATGGCAACTATCGTACAGCTTATGAGATGAAGCAAGATCTGATTGAAGGAACCAAGGGCGGTGAATCAGTTACATCTGTAGGGAATCAAAAGGTTCGTCAGCATAGTCCAAAGCGTGTTAAAGTAAAGAAGAAGCGTACACATTTCCTAGAAACTGTTTTATTAGGAGCATCCGTCATGTTTATGTATTTGTTATATCTTTTCATTCAAGTACTATAAATGTGAAACTTTTTAATGGAATATCCGTAAAATGAGAAGGGAATAGTGGTAACTAGTCTTAATCACGTAAGGATGAACAGGATAATGGAAAGGGAAACAACAGAATTTATTGATAAACATAACCTTTTACCAACTAATGCAACGGTCTTAGTTGGTGTTTCTGGAGGTCCAGACTCCTTAGCATTGCTTCATTTTTTACATAAGGAGCAGATGCACAGAAATTTACACCTAGTGGCGCTGCACGTTGACCATATGTTTCGAGGAGAAGAGTCTAGACGTGACTTAGAATACGTGCAAGCTTATTGCAGAGATGCAGGTATTACTTTTGAAGGTGTTAGTATCGATGTAACAGCTTATCAAAAAAAGAACAAAGTATCTGCTCAAGTAGCAGCTAGAGAATGTCGATATACGTTCTTTGAAGAAATGATGAATAAGTACGGTGCAGAGGTACTAGCTTTAGCTCATCACGGAGATGATCAAGTAGAAACCATACTTATGAGGTTAGCGCGAGGTAGTACGATGAAAGGGTATGGAGGTATGGAGGCAAAGCGTCCTTATGCCACAGGGTCTCTCGTTCGCCCTTTTTTATCTGTTACAAAAGAACAAATTTTGTTATATTGCAGGAAATTTAACTTAAATCCTAGAATAGACCCTACTAACGAGAAGGATACATATACTCGTAATCGCATTAGGCAATATATATTACCTTTTTTAAAGGATGAATATCACGATATACATGAAAAATTTCAGGCTTTTAGTGAAAACTTATATGAAGATCAAGTCTATTTAGAGGAATTAACAACACAAGAAATGAATAAGGTAATTAAACAGCAAAGACAAGGGTATCTTTTAATGAGTCGAGGGTCTTTCCTTAATATAAGCAAACCTTTACAAAGGCGTGGGATTCAACTAATATTAAACTATCTCTATAAAAAAATCCCTTCAGATCTTTCCTCAGTTCATATTAATAATTTATTGAGGTTTTTAGAAGCTGATAAACCTTCTGGTGTGCTTCACTTTCCAAATAAGCTGACAATTTCTCGTTCGTATGACGACTGTATGTTCACTTTTGAATTTACGCAGTCTATTCCAGCATATGAATATGATATTCCCATTCCAGGGGTTATTCAGCTTCCGAATGGTCATTCCCTTACTGCTAGCATACATAATGGAGAATATGATAAGCAAGACGCTGACATCTTTTTAGTAGATGATAGTAAGGTTAGGTTTCCGATTCGGGTTCGAACGCGAAAACCAGGAGATAAAATTCAATTAAAAGGCATGAAGGGGCATAAAAAGGTAAAGGATATCTTTATTGATGAAAAAGTGCCTTTAGAGAAAAGAAATGCGTGGCCTATTGTAGAAGATAGTAATGGTACAATTTTATGGCTGCCAAAATTAAAAAAATCTGCTTATGAATTACACACTCATAAGTTAAGATATGTTATTTTATACTATAAGTAGGGAAAACTTCTAGGAGGCAAGCAAGGAATGAAGCATGATATTAAAGAAATTCTAATTTCAGAGGAAGAAATACAGGCAAAGGTAAAGGATTTAGGACAACTACTCACTGAAGAGTATCAAGATCGCTTTCCTTTAGTAATTGGTGTATTAAAAGGTGCCATGCCTTTTATGTCTGACCTAATTAAACGCATCGATACATATTTAGAAATGGACTTTATGGATGTATCAAGCTATGGTAAAGAAATGGTTTCTTCTGGTGAAGTAAAAATCTTAAAGGATTTAGATACTTCTGTAGAAGGTCGAGACATCTTAATTTTAGAAGATATTATTGATAGTGGATTAACGCTAAGCTATTTAGTAGAGTTATTTAAGTATCGCAAAGCAAAATCAATTAGAATCGTAACACTATTAGACAAACCAACTGGTCGTAAAGCGGATATTAAAGCAGATTACGTTGGCTTTGAAGTTCCAGATGCTTTCGTAGTAGGGTATGGGTTAGATTATCAGGAAAAGTATCGTAACCTACCTTACATTGGCGTGCTAAAACCAGAAGTGTATAGTAACTAATCAGCATATTTGCAAATGCAATTTGTTGGATAGGATATAGGTTCTATGGTACTATTGAATACAGTATTTGTTTATCGTGGGAGGAGGTAAGAAATGAATCGGATCTTCCGTAATACCATCTTTTATTTACTTATATTTTTAGTCATTATTGGCGTGGTCAGTTTCTTCAGTGGTTCCAACCAAAAGACTGAAGCAATGCGATATGACACATTTGTAGGACACTTGGAAAGTGGAGATATTGAATCATTAACATTGAAGCCTGAACGTGGGGTTTATGTTGTACAAGGGAAATTAGAATCTTATAATGAGGATCAGAAATTCCAAACTTACATTGTAGATGGTGATCAAGCGTTAGAGCGTATTAATGCCGCTGCAAATAGTAAGGAAATTCAGGTAAAGGTTGACCCAGCAGATGAAACAAGTGGTTGGGTAACATTCTTTACATCAATTATACCTTTTGTCATTATCTTCATTCTCTTCTTCTTCTTACTAAACCAAGCTCAAGGTGGCGGTAGCCGTGTAATGAACTTTGGTAAAAGTAAAGCGAAGCTTTACAGTGAAGAAAAGAAGAAAGTTAAGTTCAAAGATGTTGCAGGTGCAGACGAAGAGAAGCAAGAACTTGTTGAGGTTGTAGAGTTCTTGAAAGACCCTCGTAAATTTGCCGACTTAGGGGCTCGAATTCCAAAAGGTGTGCTTCTTGTAGGCCCTCCAGGAACGGGTAAAACATTATTAGCGAGAGCTGTAGCTGGTGAAGCAGGCGTGCCTTTCTTCTCAATCAGTGGTTCAGACTTTGTTGAAATGTTTGTTGGTGTTGGTGCATCACGTGTGCGTGACTTGTTTGAAAACGCAAAGAAAAATGCACCTTGTATTATCTTCATCGATGAAATTGATGCTGTAGGTCGTCAACGTGGTGCTGGTCTAGGTGGAGGTCACGATGAACGTGAACAAACTCTAAACCAATTGCTTGTTGAAATGGATGGCTTTGGTGCTAATGAAGGAATCATTATCATTGCAGCAACAAACCGCCCTGATATTTTAGATCCAGCTTTATTACGTCCAGGACGTTTTGATCGTCAGATTACTGTAGATCGTCCAGATGTAAATGGTCGTGAAGCGGTATTAAAAGTACATGCCCGCAACAAACCTTTAGATGAAAATGTGAATCTAAATGCTATTGCGATGCGTACACCAGGTTTCTCAGGAGCCGACTTAGAAAACTTGTTAAACGAAGCTGCTTTAGTAGCTGCACGACAAGATAAGAAAAAAATTGATATGAGTGATATCGATGAAGCAACGGACCGCGTAATTGCGGGACCAGCTAAAAAGAGTCGCGTTATTTCTAAAAAAGAACGCAATATTGTCGCGTACCACGAAGCTGGTCACACAATTATTGGTGTTGTATTAGATGAAGCGGATATGGTACATAAAGTAACGATTGTTCCACGTGGGCAAGCAGGCGGTTATGCTGTAATGCTTCCGAAAGAAGATCGCTATTTCATGACAAAACCAGAGCTTTTAGATAAGATCGTTGGTTTATTAGGTGGACGTGTAGCTGAGGAATTAATCTTTGGCGAAGTAAGTACAGGTGCACATAATGACTTCCAACGTGCAACAAGTATCGCAAGACGTATGGTTACTGAATACGGTATGAGCGATAAGTTAGGTCCAATGCAGTTTGGTCAGTCACAAGGTGGCCAAGTGTTCTTAGGACGTGACATCCAAAATGAACAAAACTATAGTGACGCAATTGCTCATCAAATTGATTTAGAAATTCAACAGTTCATTAAAGATAGCTACGAGCGTGCAAGACAAATCCTAACTGAAAATCGTGATAAGTTAGAACTTGTTGCTCAAACGTTATTAAAAGTTGAAACATTAGATGCTGAGCAAATCAAGCACTTGGTTGATCATGGCACGCTTCCAGATCGTTCTCCAAAAAGCAGTGATGAAGATGTAAAAGTAAACATTCAATCAAAGCCAGATCAAGAAGAAGAGCCTAAAGAATAAAAAAGTAAGATGCTCCTATGAGCATCTTACTTTTTTTTTGTTTCTATATGAATATTAGTAAGAAAAAGGAAAAGCTTCTTTTACTGTACACCCCTTTTTCTTAGTTATGGTATGATGGTTTCAGTGTAAATATTGATTAAAGGCGAAGTGGTGATTAACATGATTTTTGTATTAGATGTTGGAAATACGAATACTGTATTAGGAGTATATGATGGTGATGAACTAAAATATCATTGGCGCATTGAAACGAGTCGTAATAAGACAGAAGATGAATACGGAATGACAATTAAGGCACTCCTTGAGCACGTTGGTTTATCTTTTAGAGATATTCATGGTATTATTATCTCCTCTGTAGTACCACCAATTATGTTTGCATTGGAACGTATGTGCCAAAAATATTTTCATTTAAAGCCGCTTATAGTAGGCCCTGGTATTAAAACAGGTTTAAATATTAAATATGAAAACCCAAGAGAGGTTGGAGCAGACCGTATCGTCAATGCAGTAGCAGGTATTAAGCTTTATGGCAGCCCACTAATTATTGTCGATTTTGGAACAGCAACAACTTACTGTTATATTGACGAAGATAAGCAGTATATGGGAGGAGCTATCGCACCTGGTATTAACATCTCTACGGAAGCGCTGTATTCTAGAGCATCTAAGCTTCCAAGAATTGAAATTGCTAGGCCGAATAGCATTGTAGGCAAAAATACAGTTTCTGCGATGCAAGCAGGAATTTTATATGGATATGTTGGGCAAGTTGAAGGTATTGTTACACGAATGAAAGAGCAATCAAACGTAAACCCTAAAGTAATTGCAACAGGTGGTTTAGCAACATTAATCGCAAAAGAGTCAGATATTATTGACATTGTAGATCCGTTTTTAACATTAAAAGGTCTACAGATTATCTATACGAAAAATATGGAATAAGAGGAGTTAGTATTATTATGAGTGACTACTTAGTCAAAGCTTTAGCATATAATAATCAAGTTCGTGCCTACGCTGTGAAAACAACGGAAGCAGTAGGCGAAGCGCAGCGTCGCCATTATACGTGGCCAACAGCTTCAGCAGCACTAGGTCGTACGATGAGTGCTGGTGTAATGATGGGCGCAATGTTAAAGGGAGAACAAAAGTTAACTATAAAGGTTGAAGGTGGAGGACCAATTGGCGCAATCCTGGTAGATAGCAATGCCAAAGGGGAAGTTCGTGGTTATGTTACAAACCCACAAACGCACTTTGACCTAAACAAACATGGTAAGCTAGATGTTGCTCGTGCAGTAGGTACGGGAGGTACGCTTAGCGTAGTAAAAGACGTTGGTATGAGAGATCAATTTAATGGTCAAGTACCGATTGTATCAGGTGAATTAGGAGAAGATTTTACCTATTATTTTGTAACATCTGAACAAGTTCCTTCATCAGTGGGTGTTGGTGTTTTAGTAAACCCAGATAATTCAATTTTAGCTGCAGGTGGTTTTATTATTCAGCTGTTACCAGGAACAGATGAAGCAACAATCTCAGCAATTGAACAGCGTTTACAAACCATTGAACCAATCTCTAAACTTATCCAACGTGGATTAACACCAGAAGAGATTTTAGAAGAAGTTCTAGGAAAAGATAACCTGAAAATTCTTGAAACCATGCCTGTTCAATTCAAATGTCAATGTTCTAAAGAGCGCATTGGCAATGCAATTATCAGCTTAGGAAAAGATGAAATTCAATCAATGATTGATGAAGATGGCAAAGCTGAAGCACAGTGTCACTTCTGCAATGAAATGTATCACTTCCCTGCTGAAGAACTTAAAGAAATGAAAGAAGAAGCTATATAATCCTTTGAAAAAGACATCGCATACAGCCGGTGTCTTTTTCTTTTGAAGTTTGGTCTGAAAGTGATACAGTAAGGATATAATGGTCTAGAAAAATAGAAAAAAAAGTCATTGTCACAAAACAAAATGATTGACAATTTAGAAAATAACTGATAAATTTTATACAAATTCAATAAAATTACTCGGGATTAGGAGTGGAGATATGGCACGCGTAGCAAATTCAATTACGGAATTAATTGGTCAAACACCAATTGTTAAATTAAATCGTTTAGTTGAAGAAGATATGGCAGATGTATACTTAAAGTTAGAGTTTATGAACCCAGGAAGCAGCGTGAAAGATCGTATTGCGTTAGCAATGATTGAAGATGCGGAAGCTAAAGGTGTTTTAAAGCCTGGCGACACAATTATTGAACCTACAAGCGGTAACACAGGTATCGGTTTAGCGATGGTTGCAGCAGCAAAAGGATACCGTGCGATTTTAACAATGCCTGAAACAATGAGTATTGAACGTCGTAACCTACTTCGTGCATATGGAGCGGAGTTAGTCTTAACACCAGGACCTGAAGGAATGAAAGGAGCTGTTAATAAGGCTTCTGAATTAGCGAAAGAACATGGTTATTTTATTCCTCAACAGTTCCAAAATGAAGCAAACCCTGAAGTGCACCGTAAAACAACAGGTAAAGAAATCGTTGAACAATTTGGTGACCAACTTGATGCTTTTGTAGCTGGGATTGGAACAGGGGGAACGATTACAGGTGCTGGAGAAGTATTGAAAGAAGCTTACCCAGAGATCAAACTTTATGCTGTAGAACCAGCAGACTCACCAATTTTAAGTGGTGGTCAGCCAGGGCCTCATAAAATTCAAGGAATTGGTGCTAACTTTATACCAGGTGTGTTAAATACAGACCTATATGACCATATCATTCCTGTGAAAAATGAAGAAGCATTTGACTATGCTCGAAAAGTAGCTAAAACTGAAGGTGTATTAGTCGGAATTTCTTCAGGTGCAGCAATTTTTGCAGCATTAAAAGTAGCAAAAGAATTAGGAAAAGGTAAGAAAGTGTTAGCCATTATTCCAAGTAATGGTGAGCGCTATTTAAGCACACCATTATTCCAATTTGAGGAGCAAACACAAGGTCAGTCTTGATAAGCTACGATAAATCGTTTTTATTTAGCTACCCCTTTAAGCCACAGTAATTTTGTGGCTTAAAGGGGTAGTTTTTTTCATCTAGTGAATAACTTTCAAAAATCATGTAAAATAAAGATAGGTGATTCATTTTAGGAGAGTGAGCAAATGCAGCAACGAATGACATGGGGTGAATCGATTTCGATTCCGAAGGATAAATGGTTTAGTAAGTATCAAGAATTATCTGTAGATGAGCCGCATCACATATTGTTGGAGAGTGGGCGAGGCGGTAACTTTCATATTATGGGCCTTAACCCTATCGCTATTCTACGAGGAGAGTCTAACGAGCTTCATATTATAGAGCAAGAAAGACGAAGTGTTGAAAAGGGTAATCCACTGCACTTGATGCGTAAATGGATGAAGAAGTACCAAACATCTCAACGTAAAGAACTGCCTCCATTTCAAGGTGGGGCCATTGGTTATATCAGCTATGATTACGTGAGGTACGTAGAACATGTACCAACAATAGCAGATGATCCGTTAAAGATGCCTGATATTTATTTTTTAATTTTTGATGATGTCTTTGTATATGACCACCATAAAGAAGAGCTATGGATAATAGTGAACCACACAGATGAAGAACATGCTAAAGCTCGTTTAACTTCATATAAAAATCAATGGTTGGCTAAAACAAATTATACCCTTGCTTATGAAAAGGTGAAGAGTGTTAATACGCAAACAACTTTGTCAATGTCAGAGGAAGAGTTTGGTGTGGCTGTTGAAAAGATAAAAGAATACATTGGACAAGGTGATGTATTTCAAGTTAACTTATCTGTAAGACAGTCACAGCCTCTTAATACACATCCAATGCATATTTACGAACAGGTCCGAAAGATTAATCCTTCTCCATACATGTCGTATATGCAAACGGATGAGTTTCATTTAGTGAGCTGCTCACCAGAGTTGTTAGTTAAAAAGTCGGGAGTTGAGCTCAGCACGAGGCCAATCGCAGGAACAAGGTCTAGAGGAAAGACAAATGAAGAAGACAATGCACTGGCTAAAGAGTTAATTGAAAATGAAAAAGAGCGTGCTGAGCACGTGATGCTCGTTGATTTAGAGAGAAATGACTTAGGTAGAGTAAGTAAGTATGGGACTGTTTGTGTAGATGAATTTATGGTGATTGAAAAATACTCCCATGTTATGCACATCGTATCAAATGTCAAAGGTGAAATTGCTGAGAATAAAGATTTTGTAGATGTAGTAGACGCCGTATTTCCAGGAGGAACCATTACAGGTGCACCAAAGGTTCGTACAATGGAAATTATTGAAGAACTAGAGCCTGTTCGAAGAGGTATCTATACGGGATCAATTGGTTGGATAGGCTATAATGGTGAGATGGAAATTAACATCGCAATTCGCACAATGGTCGTCCAAGATAGTCAAGTACATGTACAAGCGGGAGCTGGTGTTGTTATTGACTCGAACCCTAAATATGAGTACAAAGAGTCTTTAAAAAAGGCTATGGCTTTGTGGAAAGCAAAAGAGCAGAGTGAAAAAGAGCTGAGTGGAGGATGAGAACAGATGATTTTAATGATTGATAACTACGATTCATTTACATTTAATTTAGTACAGTATTTAGGTGAGCTAGGTCATGAGTTAGTGGTCAAGCGTAATGATGAAATTACAATTGAGGAGATTGAAAATCTTAACCCTGACTTTTTAATGATTTCTCCAGGACCATGTAGTCCCAACGAAGCGGGTATTAGCTTGGAAGCAATTAAATATTTTGCTGGTAAAATTCCGATTTTTGGGGTTTGTCTTGGACATCAGTCCATTGGTCAAGCGTTTGGTGGAAATGTTATTAGAGCTGATAAACTTATGCATGGTAAAACGTCCGAAATGCACCATGATGGAAAAACAATCTTTGAAGGGTTGGATAATCCTTTTACAGCTACTCGCTATCACTCTTTAATTGTAGAGACCGAATCGCTACCTGACTGCTTTGAGGTGTCAGCATGGACAGATGAAAATGAGATTATGGCTATTCGTCATAAAACTATGCCAATTGAGGGTGTCCAATTTCACCCTGAATCCATTATGACTTCATATGGTCGAGAAATGCTGGGGAATTTTATTAATACGTATCAAAAAAAGGGCGTGTAACCTTTGTACATTTATGTAAATGGAGAGATCTTAGAAAGAAGCAAAGCAACTATTTCTCCTTTTGACCATGGTTATATGTATGGCCTAGGTTTATTTGAAACGATGAGAATCTATAATGGTCATCCATTTTTATTAGATGATCATCTGAGTCGATTACAAAGCGGCTTATCGCTTTTAAATATTGAATGGACATATTCAAAGGAAGATGTACTTACAATTCTTAACGAGTTGCTGCAAAAGAATAATCTTCAAAATGCGTATGTTCGTCTAAACGTATCTGCAGGTGTAGGTGAAATTGGACTACAGGTAGAAGCATACACTCACCCATCGTTCATTGTTTATGTAAAGCCTATGCCTGATAAGAAAACCCCTCTTGTAAAAGAGGGGGTTATTCTTGAAACAAAAAGAAATACACCTGAAAGTAATGAACGTCTGAAATCCCATCATTATTTAAATAATATCTTAGCCAAAAGGGAAGTTGGAAACGATATGAATAAGGAAGGGATTTTCTTAACAAAGGAAGGGTTCTTAGCTGAAGGTATTGTTTCAAACCTTTTCTTTGTGAAAGGTAAAACCGTCTTTACTCCTGCTATTGAAACGGGAATATTAAATGGTATTACTCGCCAATTTATATGTAAGCTTTTGAGCGCCAAAGGGATTTTTGTTAAAGAAGGATTCTTTACATTATCAGAGCTTTTGGAGAGCGAAGAAATCTTTATGACAAATTCAATTCAAGAAATTTTTGCTATCCATAAAGTTGGGGAAAAAGAGTTTAAAACCGGTGAACAAACGCTAACCTATACATTACAGCGACAATATGAGAAGTATACTTCTTATTTATGGAGTAAAGAAGATGTACGAAAGGAAGTCTTAGATGACAAAAACGGTAGTAAATGGTCAATTTATTGATTGTGGTTCCCATAAGTTAGATTATTCTACAAAGACGTTAATCATGGGAATTTTAAACGTAACCCCAGACTCGTTTTCAGATGGTGGTTCATTTAATCATATCGATAAAGCAGTTGAGCATGCTAAACAAATGGTCATAGATGGTGCAGACCTTATTGATATTGGTGGTGAATCAACACGTCCAGGAAGCGACAAAGTAAGTATGGAAGAAGAATTAAAGCGTACGATTCCTGTTATTAAAGAGTTATCTCGGAACCTAGACGTTCCTATCTCTATTGATACGTATAAGTCTCAGGTAGCAAAGCAAGCAATTGAAGCAGGTGCACATATTATCAATGACGTATGGGGAGCTAAGGCAGATCCACAAATGGCAGAAGTAGCTGCTCATTATAATGTACCTATTATCCTCATGCATAATAGAGACAATAAAAATTACCAAAACCTCATTCCAGATATGATTGGGGATTTGTATGAAAGCATAAAAATCGTTAAAAATGCTGGTGTAAAAGATGAGAACATTATCTTAGACCCAGGGGTTGGATTTGCTAAGACGGTAGAGCAAAATATTGAAGTTATTCAAAATATGGATAAGTTTACAGCACTAGGTTACCCTGTTTTGTTGGCTACATCTCGAAAGTCAACAATTGGACATGTTCTTAATCTACCTCCAAAAGAACGTGTGGAAGGAACTGCTGCCACTATTGGAATGGGTATTTCCAAAGGTATTCATATGACAAGAGTACATGATGTGAAAGAGATCGCTCGCTTCACAAAGATGATGGATGTTCTAGTTGGTAAAGGGGTAATCGAGCATGGATAAAATTCATGTAAACAATATGCGCTTTTATGGTTATCACGGCGTTTTTTCTGAAGAAAATAAGTTAGGTCAACGTTTTAATGTAGACTTAACTGTAGAATTAGATTTGAAAAAAGCTGGTCAAGAGGATGATTTAGAGGCAACTGTAAGCTACGCAGAGCTTTACGAAGTATGTAAAAATATTGTAGAGAAAGAAACGTTTAAGCTAGTTGAAACGATTGCTGAGACTATTGCGACAACAGTTTTATCCTCTTACCACCTGATTCAAAGTTGTACCGTAAAAGTATATAAGCCCGACCCTCCGATTCAAGGTCATTATGATTCGGTTGCCGTCGAAATTACAAGGAGCCGCTAATGAACAATAGAGCTTTTATAGCCCTAGGGTCTAATATTAAAAGCCGCAGTAACTATTTAAAGCAAGCTGTCCAATCACTAAACAGTCATGAAGGTATTTTATTAGAAAATCTTTCTTCAGTATACGAGACAGATCCGGTTGGCTACACTAACCAAAGTGCTTTCTTAAATATGGTAGCCGAAATTAAAACAGAACTTCCTCCCTTAGGGTTACTAGATGTTTTGCAGGAGATTGAGCTACAGCAAAATCGAAAAAGAGAGGTTGTATGGGGGCCACGAACGTTAGACTTGGATATTCTTCTCTACAATGAAGAGGTTATACATAGTTCTAGGCTTATCGTTCCTCATCCTCGAATGACAGAAAGAGCATTTGTAATGGTCCCTCTATCAGAAATTGCTAGTGACTTTATTATGCCTACTGAAGATATACCTACATTATACTTAGCGGAACGATTAGCTGCAGAACAAGGGATTAAATTAATTGGTGACTTACATGACGTGACGATTCCATAAAAACGTTTTTTGTTTTTAAGAGCGAGGAGGTTTACTTGCTTTTCTTAGTTCGTTACAATAAGAAATTGATAACCAAACATTATTTAGAATTCGTTAAGGCCGAAAGTGCGTAAGGGAAAGAAGTAATATAACTACGCGTTAAGGCAGTTGTGTTACTATATTAAGTTGTTTTAGCTTGAGACAAGAAAATACTGTAAGTCTAAAGCGATTTGACATAGAGAAACGACTGAATTTATAATAATTTTAAAGAAACGTAGGAATTGCCAGTGGAAAAGCTGGCCTTTTTTCTGTTTTAGAAAATTTATTAATACGATGGAGATGAGCACATAATGAATCATGAAGAATTAAATGATCAACTTCTCGTTCGTCGTGAAAAAATGAACAACCTTCGAGAACAAGGTATGGATCCATTTGGGAAACGCTTCGAACGTACACATACATCACAAGAGATCGTTAACGCATACGAAGAACTAACGAAAGAAGCTTTAGAGGAAAACGAAGTTTCAGTTTTATTAGCAGGACGTATTATGACAAAGCGCGGAAAAGGAAAAGCAGGCTTTGCTCATGTTCAAGATTTAACAGGTCAAATTCAGCTTTATGTTCGTAAAGATGCAGTAGGGGACGAACAATACGAAATCTTTAAAACAGTTGATATTGGTGATCATGTCGGCGTACAAGGTGTATTGTTTAAAACAAAAGTGGGTGAATTATCAATCAAGGTAAAAGAATTCACTTTATTATCAAAAGCTTTACGTCCTTTACCAGATAAATATCACGGTTTAAAAGATATTGAACAACGCTATCGTCAGCGCTACTTAGATTTAATTACAAATCCAGAAAGTAAACAAACATTTATCTTAAGAAGCCGTATTATCCAATCAATGCGTCGCTACTTAGATAATAATGGCTACTTAGAAGTTGAGACACCAATGATGCATTCGATTGCTGGTGGTGCATCAGCTCGTCCATTCGTTACTCATCACAATGCTCTAGATATGGAACTTTATATGCGTATTGCTATTGAGCTACACCTAAAACGATTAATTGTTGGTGGCTTAGAAAAAGTGTACGAAATTGGCCGTGTCTTCCGTAACGAAGGTGTATCAACTCGCCATAACCCAGAATTTACAATGATTGAACTGTATGAAGCGTATGCTGATTACAAGGATATTATGGCATTAACTGAAAACCTAATTGCACATATTGCGAAAGAAGTATTAGGAACGACTAAAATCCAATATGGGGAGCATGAAGTAGACTTAACTCCAGAATGGACAAGACTTCATATGGTAGATGCCATCAAGCAATATACAGGCGTTGATTTTTGGAAAGAAACATCTGTTGAAGAAGCACGTGCTCTTGCAAAAGAACATAATGTTGAAATTACAGAGCACATGTTATATGGGCACATTGTAAATGAATTCTTTGAACAAAAAGTAGAAGAGCAATTAATTCAACCAACATTCATTTACGGACACCCTGTAGAAATTTCACCATTAGCGAAAAAGAATGAGGATGATCCTCGATTTACAGATCGCTTTGAGTTGTTTATTGTAGCAAGAGAACATGCCAATGCATTTACTGAGTTAAACGATCCAATTGATCAGCGTGAACGTTTTGAAGCGCAGTTAAAAGAAAAAGAACAAGGTAACGATGAAGCACATGAGATGGATGATGACTTCATTGAAGCGTTAGAATATGGCATGCCGCCAACTGGTGGTTTAGGAATCGGTATTGACCGTTTAGTTATGCTGTTAACAAACGCTCCGTCTATTCGTGATGTACTATTATTCCCACAAATGCGCCATCGTTAACAGAAAGAGACAACCAATTGGTTGTCTCTTTTATTTGTCATTAAATAGGTCTTTTGGATTCATTTTTCGAAAATTCAATTTTTTGTATTGTGCAAACGTTTTCAGTGTTTATATAATAGATTTGTTATTGACTATAAACAAAGGGGATGGGTGTTATGAAAATTAATCGATGGTTTGCTATTCTAATTGTCTTTGCGATGGTTGCATCAGTTTTTTCGAGCTTTCCTGTGCAAACGATTGCAAATACAACGAAAGTAGTTATTCATTATCAAGAAGCACCGAATAACGCAAAAAATTGGAACCTGTGGGTTTGGCCTGAAGGTGGAGAAGGGAAAGTTTACGACTTTACAGGAGAAGATGCGTTTGGAAAAGTTGCTGAGATTGAAATTCCTACAAATACTAAAAGGGTAGGGTTCATTGTTCGCACAGATACTTGGGAGAAAGATGGGGAAGACCGCTGGGTTGATATCCAAAATGGTGAAGGTGAAGTATGGATAAAAAGTGGAGATAATACGGTGTATAACGAACCACCCGATGGAGAATATCGTGATTTACCATCTTATGAAAACGTTAAAGTTACCATTCATTATGCACGTTATGATCAAAACTATGAAGGATGGGACTTATGGGTTTGGCCAGATGGAAAGGATGGTCAAGCTGTTCAATTTAAAGGAGAAGATAAATTTGGAAAAGTCGCTACGGTCGAATTAAATGATCCAAAGGGTATTCAAAAGGTAGGGTTTGTTGCTCGACAAAGCATAGATGGAAATGAGTGGGGTAATAAAGAGTTAGATAATCGCTATATCACGAAATTTAAAGAAGATGGATCAGCTGAAATTTGGATTGCTCAAGGAATCGAGCGTGTATTTTATGATCCAAGCCAAATAGATTTAAATCCAAAGATTATTGGAGCGAGCATTGACAAAATGAATGAAATCACGCTTCAAACAAATGTTCCATTCCCTATAACAGAGGCAGATAACTCTGGTATTACAGTAGAAGGAGCAGAAATTAAAGAAGTGATACCATTTAATAAGGGTGAAAAAACAACGAACAAAGTCCGCATTGTGACAAAAAATAATTTAGATTTAACAAAGGTATATAAAATCTCAAAGTCCTTGTTTGGAAGTGCGACAGTTGAAATTGGGGCAGCAGTGCGCTCAAAAGAATTCGATGATATGTTTTATTACGATGGAAACGACCTAGGAAATACGTATAAAAAAGAAAAAACATCTTTCCGCTTATGGGCTCCTACTGCTACTGAAGCGAAACTAGTTACATATCAAAAGTGGGACTCAACTAACGGAACTGAAATTTCAATGAAAAAAGCAGAGAGAGGTACATGGACTGCACAGTTAGAAGGGAATCAAGATAAATTAATCTACACGTATAAAGTTAAAATTGGAGATAAATGGAATGAAGCTGTTGACCCTTATGCACGTGCTGTAACTGTAAATGGAGATAAAGGTGTAGTAGTAGATTTAAAAACTACAAATCCAGAGAAGTGGCCAGCGAAAAAACCTTTTCTAAAAAATCGTGAAGATGCGATTATCTATGAGCTTCACGTACGAGATTTATCAATTGATGAAAATAGTGGAATTAAAAACAAAGGTAAGTTTTTAGGTGTTACTGAGGAAGGAACAAGAGGTCCTGGTGGAGTGAAAACAGGGTTAGATCATATTAAAGACTTAGGTGTAACGCACGTGCAGTTTATTCCTATTTATGATTACCGTACAGTCGATGAAACCAAGTTAGACGTGGCTCAGTATAACTGGGGCTATGATCCAAAGAACTATAATGCGCCTGAAGGCTCTTATTCAACAAACCCATATGAACCTAAAGTGAGAATTAAAGAAATGAAGCAGATGGTACAATCACTGCACAAAAATAATTTACGTGTAATTATGGATGTTGTTTATAACCATATGTATGCTGTAAATGAGTCAAACTTTAATGAGTTAGTACCAGGTTACTACTTCCGATATAATGAAGATGGAACGTTAGCTAATGGAACAGGAGTTGGAAATGATACAGCCTCAGAGCGTAAAATGATGAGGAAGTTTATTGTAGACTCGGTAACATATTGGGCAACAGAATATAATTTAGATGGTTTTCGTTTTGATTTAATGGGAATTCATGATGTAGAAACCATGAAAGAGGTTCGAGAAGCTTTAAATAAAGTTGATCCAAGCATTATTGTTTTAGGAGAAGGTTGGGACTTAAACACGCCTTTATCTGCTGATCAAAAAGCAAACCAGAAGAATGCAAAGAAAATGCCAGGTGTAGCGCATTTTAATGATGTTATTCGCGATGGTTTAAAGGGTAGCGTATTTTATGATGAAGATAATGGTTTTGTAAATGGCAGACAAGGTATGGAAGACACAATGAAAAAGAGTATAGCAGGTGGACTTCAATATGATTCATCAACAGCTACTTATCAAGATCCGGAACAAGTAGTAACGTATGTAGAAGCTCATGATAATCATACGTTATGGGATAAGTTACTATTAACAAACCCTACTGCTACTGAATCTGAGCGTAAGCAAATGCATAAACTTGCTTCATCTATGGTATTAACTTCACAAGGCATGTCTTTCATACACGCTGGTCAAGAGTTTATGAGAACTAAAGGTGGAGATCATAATAGCTATAAATCACCAGACTCTGTAAATCAACTAGATTGGAAGAGACGTTTAGCGTTTAATCAAGAAGTTGAGTATATGAAAGGCTTGATTGAAATTCGTAAAAAGTATCCAGCATTTCGTTCAACAACTGCCTCTGAGATTAGTCAGAATCTATCATTTTTAAATGCACCTAAAAATGTAGTAGCATATACGTTGAAGGATAAAAACAAAAAGCAACTAACTATCATACACAACGCTAATTCGAAAGAGATAAAGATCAACTTGTCTACCAAAGGTAATCTATCGCTGCTTGCTGATGGGAAAAAAGCGAGTACAAAGCCTATAAAGAAAGTAAAAAGTGACAATGTAACTGTACCAGCTTTTAGTACCTTTATTTTAGAAGGGAATGCGTCTGGGAAGTAAATTTTATTATTAATTAGAAAAAGATAGCTAAAAAGCTGTCTTTTTCCTTTTTATCCAATCGATATAACGAATAGAAGATATTAGAAAATTTAAACTTATTATTTTGGTATTGCTATATGATAATATGTCTGTTATATTTATAAATGTCCTTGAGAGACACAAACGAATCTCAAAGGAAATAAAAAAACTATTGACATCGAGTTGTAAACTTGATAAGATAGAAAAGTCGCTTAAGAGCGGCGGTTGAACTTTGAAAACTGAACAAAGCGACAAACGTCAACGTTAATTTTTTAAACTTTTATGAGCAAGTCAAACATTTCTTCGGAGAGTTTGATCCTGGCTCAGGATGAACGCTGGCGGCGTGCCTAATACATGCAAGTCGAGCGAACTGATTAGAAGCTTGCTTCTATGAC